>CAVTDB010000001.1:0-107070 GCA_963733375.1 Nitrospirota bacterium
CACAAGGAGCTCCTGCAGTTCGTGCAGCAGTGCCTGGACGGGACGATCACCCTCACCCCGGAGGACCTGGCGACGGCCTCCGACCTCATTGAGGCACATGTTAAGTTCGAGCGCGACGCCATATCCATGGCGGAGAAGTGCTTTGCGGACAGCAGGCACTTCGTCATCAACCAGGTGCTCAAGTATATCCTGGAGGACGAGCGCAAGCATTTCTCGATGGTGACCGATATGAACTCAATAAATCGCACATCTACCCTTACGCTTAAGGGCCTGTGCTAATTTTTTTAATTGACAAAAAGTCCCGGATACATTATAAAATAAGCGGCTCAAGTGAAAGGGCCGCTTTTTTATTTCGGAGGGAAAATGGCAAAGAGCGAAAAGAAGAGGTAGACAGAAAAGACAGAGGTCCCGGCGGAGGAAAAGAAGGGGCTGAAGGCGAAACTTAAAGGGCTTAAGGGCGAGCGGGACGCGGCCCTGGGCGAGAAGGACAAAAAGAAGTAAAGCTCGCGCGGAAGAGAGGAAGAAGGTGAACCTGAAGTTAAAGCGCGTGAAGGCAAAGGCGGAGCCGCCGAAGGCTGAAGAGCCGAAGAGCGAAGAGGCGGCGGGGTAATAAGTTACCCACCCCTGCGGCCAGGTTTTCACCGCTTCCCCTCCCCGGGGATGGCGAGGATTACAGGGGTGGAAACAGTAAATGGGCGGGTAGCTGAGCTGGGAGAGCAACGGCCTTACAAGCCGTAGGTCGTGGGTTCAATTCCCTCCCCGCCTACCATAAAAAACAATGGGTTACGGTATTTCCCGTAACCCCGTTTTTATTCAGCTAACATTTTCGTTAATATTCTTCTTTCAAATAGTTCCGCAATCGCCTGATTTTTGCTCAAGCATCTCAAACGGCTTTTAGCAGTGAGAGGGCGCAAGGTGGGCATACCGCAGGGTCATGGTAAGCGTCTTGTGGATTCAAATGGTTCTTACTCGGGTGGTTCTTACTCAAATTTAGCATTGCCATGATGTTAGCTCATATAGTAACTACGCACTCGGACTTTATCAAATCATCAAAATAACCGATATTATATAAGAATTCCAATTTGACAAAAATGACTATTTCTGATATTTTATTATCGGGAGAACGTACATTATAAACAACAAATTCGGTGAAAGACTTGCCGTTGCGAGATTTTAAAGGTGCAAAAAGGAGAATCACTAAAACAAAAGGAAGAGAAGATGGGCAGGTATAGTCTTCTTAGCCCTGACAAAGGTAGGTCTTTTGGCCATTGCAGGATTAGCCATAGACGGAGGGATCGCCTACGGGGTAAAGGCGAAGCTGAGTAGCGCCATGGACGCGGCCGCCCTGGCGGCCGCCAACGCGACTGGCGACAACTCAGGCGGCTACGAAGCCGCAATAGCCGCTGGCACGGCGCGTTTTAACGCCAATTACCCTGAGGAACCTCTCTTCCACCCCCTCCACTCAGACAATAAACGTGAGCCCGACACCCCAAAGCCGGGCAGATACAGGTCACTGTAACCGCAAGCGCGACGGCGCCAACATATTTGATGCAGGTCTTAGGTCTAAAAAAGGTGAACGCGATTGCACGGCGAAACAGTCAAGAGGGACCTTGACATGGTCCTGGTGATCGACAACACGGGCTCGCTGGCCCCTGTCGGTACTTCGGTTAAGAGTGCGGCTATACCCTTCATCGAAAAATTCAATCCGTCCACGGACAGGATAGGCCTGATAAAATTCGCCGAGGGCGCCGTTATCACGGACCTGATAAAGACCTCGGGCAGGGGGTTTGATAGGTTGTCGCTTGATAACCACATTAATTCCATGAGCTTCAACGGCAGCACCAACTACTCCGAGGCCTTCTATCAGGCCAGGGCACAGCTCGACAACATACCCGTGCGGAGCAGCTACAGGGTCATAGTGTTCTTCTCCGACGGCTCGCCAAACTCCTTCACGTCCACCTTCACATGGGGATCTGCACCGACAAAAGGGGTTATTTGTTCCGCCGATGACAAACCCGGAGACCCTTTTGGCCTTTATAGTCAGGCGTTCTTGATTCTTCGCTACCGGGGCACTACGACAAGAACCACGTTTACCCCTATGTAACGAACCTGCCTGATTATTTCAACCTGGGCGCAGGTATCGGCGACAGCCTGTACCACGTGGCCAACCCGCCGTCGGGGACGGGCATGGCCGCGAAACCCGTTAACACAACAAATTACGTGGGCGACTCGCCGAATCGTGGCTTTGAAGACTTGAACGATGCGGCAAGGAACCTCCCGGAAGAGATGGCGAACAAAGCAAGGGCTTCGGGCATATACGTCTACACGCTCGGCCTCGGTTCCGAACTTACCACGGCGAAGAGCTGGGGGAACCACGAAAAAGGCGACGCCGTCCTTAAGAACATGGCCAACGACCCATCGGCGCCCAACCATGGCACGGACCAACCGGCCGGGCTTTATGCCTATGCGGCGGATAGCACGGAACTCCAGCAGGCCTTTGACTTGATAGCAAGCGAGCTGCTGAGGCTGACGCAGTGAACTATAAAGATATGATTATATCATCTTGTGTCCAAGATGCCACTGCTTGCAGAAATCACATTTGTACGGCTGAACCTCGTCCATTTCTTCTCCGTACTCTTGCTGGGTATTTATCATGGCCACGGCTTCCGACTCAAACCTGTACCTCTTTTTACCGGCGCAGGATTTAGCTCTATATAGCGGGTCTGGAGGTTTACCTCGTTGTTTTTTCTTTATCATACCCACCTGTTTTTAGTCACACGACTACTCGGCTGACGCCGGAGCGTTTGCGTCTAAATCCCTTTGAACGTGACCGCTTCCCGGACGGACCTCCTGGGGCTTCGAAACTTGTTCTGAGGGTCTTCGGCGTCTCCATACCCAAGCGCTATCCCGATTATTATTAAAAGATCGTCCGGAATATCCAGTTCCTTGCGGATAAGGTCGGGATGGGCTGCAAGGGTTACGGCCGGGGCGGAATCGAGGCCGAAGTGACGCGCCGCCAGCATGAGGCTTTGGGAGAAAAGGCCAAGGTCGAAAAGCGACCAGGAAGTAAGCGTGCGGTCCATGCAGATATATGCGACCACCGGTGCATGAAAGAAATGATAATTCACTTCAGATAAGTCCTTCATTTCAGTCTTGTCCAGACAGACCCGTTCAAGGGCCGCCAAACGCTCGGACCGCAGGACTTCCATCCGTTTCTGGAGCGCCGGCGGCCACTCGGTCGGCGCGGCGAGGTCGAGATTACGCGCCACGCAGTTTTTCAGGCTTGCAATATAGGCGTCGCGCAGTCTGTTCAAGACCTCGCCGCCGGCCAGGTAGACTTCCCACGGCTGCGTATTGGCCCAGGAAGGAGCCCTGAGCGCCGCCTCCATGACTTTTTCGAGCGTGTTGCGGTCAACGGGGTCAGGCTTGAAAGCGCGGGCCGTAAACCGTGAGTTTAAAGCATCGATGATATCCATGAAATAGCCCCCCTAATGTCCAATGCTGTCCATTATTCATTTTACCCGAGAGTTACCAGGCATGCAACAATGACCCGCTTTTATCCGGCCAGGCATTTAGAGGACTAAAAGCAGGCAACAAATCAAAAAGCCCCTGAAGGAATCAGGGGCTTTTTGATTTGTTGGCGGGGACGACGAGGCTCGAACTCGCGACCTCCTACGTGACAGGCAGGCGCTCTAACCAACTGAGCTACGTCCCCCAACTTGGAATTTATATCAAAATCCGAAAAGCTCGAAATTTATACTATATTTAGGGGTTTTAGTCAAGACCTTTTCTAAGGTATTCTCCAGTATGCGTGCAATATCCCGCTTGCCTGGAGCCTCTCGATAACATACGCCAGCGGAATAAAAAGCAAAAACATAGTTCCATCAAGGAGCGTCTTGGCCATGAGCTTCGGCTGGGCCTTTGCCTTCTCTCCCGCATGGAAACCGAACAGGTTTGGCAGAAAGGCCGGCACTTTTTCTTTATATGCGGTAAACGCGCTCCCGAAAAGCAGTTCCAGACGCTTCTCCTCCGATTTGATAACCAGCGGGTAATAAAACGAAAAAACCGCGAGGTAAAGGATTATTACCGCCAGGTTCTCCAAGACAATGGACGCGCCCAGGCCCCCCAGGAAAGAGAAAAAATAAAGTGGGTTCCTGCACATGGAATACGGCCCGTCCTGGACTAACTGGCTGTTTTTGCGGCCCCCTATGTACATGGTGGACCACGCCCGCCCCCCAAGGCCTGCAAATATCAGCGCTATTCCGCTATAATCGAATGCCCGGTCAATCGTCCCGCCCTCCGGCCAGCTGTGCCGGATAAAAAGTATCAGCGGAAGCCCGACCAGCAGGAACCCGCCCGTGATTAAACGTCTGTTTCGCTCGAAAAAATTAAACGTCTTCTTTACCGCGTCCCGCTCATATCTCATCCGTGCGTACCGCCTACAATTATATCCGTTATCAAAAGCGTCGGCTGGGCGTCCGCGACCGGCGCGCCCTGCCCGTCCTTGCCGCATGTCCCGATGGCAAATCCCAGGTCGTTTCCGACCATCGTAATGCTGGAGAGCACCTGCGGCCCGTTCCCGACGAGAGTTGCGCCGCGTACCGGCTCACCCATCTTGCCCTTCTCTATCAGGTAGCCTTCGCTGACTTCAAATACGAAATCCCCGTTCACCGTGTTGACCTGGCCGCCGCCCATCTTCTTCACCAGCAGGCCGCTATCGCACGAGCGCAGTATGTCTGCGGGTTCGCTTTCGCCCGGCACGATCATAGTGTTTGTCATGCGCGGAATGGGCCGCGCCATGTAGGATTCGCGCCTGCCGTTTCCGGTGGAGGAGGCTCCGTCTTTCATCGCCGTAAGCCTGTCGTACAAGAAGCCTTTCAGGACCCCGTTCTCTACCAGCACGGTCCTCTGCGCCTCCACTCCCTCGTCGTCGAACCGGAATGAGCCGCGCCTGTTCGGAAGGGTCGCGTCGTCCACTACCGTTACGAGCGGCGAGCCCACCTGCTGGCCTACCTTTCCCGTATAAACGGATAATCCGTTCTGCGAGAGGTCCGCCTCCAGGCCGTGCCCGACCGCCTCGTGCACCATCGTCCCGCCAGCCTCGGATGACAGCACCACCGGCATCCTGCCTCCGGGCGCGGGACGCGCTGCAGAGCATCAGAACCGCCCGCTTAGCCGCCTTCTCCCCAATCGAAACGGCAGGGAAATCCTTGAACAGCTCAAAACCGATATTCCCGCCGGCGGACTCGAATCCGGTCTGGACGGTGCCGCCATCCTTCGCAATCGCATTCACTGCCGCCACCAGATAATATCTCTCATCATGGGCGAGCGTCCCGTCGGAGCAGGCGATAGTCACCTTCTGCAAGGTATCCCGGTACTGCACGGCGACCTGCGCGACCCTTTGGTCCACCGCCCGCGCCGCCCTGTCCGCCTCCTTAACGAGCGCAAGTTTGCGCTCCACGGCGACGCCTTCCGGCGGATCGATTATCTTATGCACCACCGGCGGCCGCTTCTCCCGGAGGTCCAGGACGATGTCTTTGCCCCCATTGCCGCCGCACGCGCGCGCTATCTCGGCCGCAAGCGCCAATAGCGCCTTCTCCGTCATGTCGTTCGTATAGGCGTAGATCGTCCTGAAGCCCGTAATGACACGCAGCCCCGCGCCGGACTCGACGCCGGAGATGACCTTTTCCACCTTCCCGTCTTCGAGCGCAATCGCCGTGGGGACTGTATGCTCGACGTACAGGTCGGCATACTCGCCTCCTCTGGAGAGGGCGGCTTTTAATATTTTTGAATAGTCCAATTCGTTTGCCATGAAAAAAGGGGGATAAAATTTATCCCCCCAATTCTAACATAAAACCGTACTTTTCTTTTGGAAAAAAGAAAAGTACCAAAAGAAAACCGTAACTGGCTTTTCTTTGGTTACTTTCTTTTCACCCGGATGATTTATCTGTCCAGAGCGATAGCGAAGACAGAAAAGAAAGTAACGGTTTATTTTATCAGCTCTTCCGCTATCTGCACCGCGTTAAGCGCCGCGCCCTTCCTCAGGTTGTCCGAAACGACCCAGATGTTCAGGCCGTTGTCTATCGACTCGTCCTCGCGGATGCGGCCCACGTACGTCGCGTCATGCCCCATGGCGTCGAGCGCGAGCGGGTAGATGTTCCTGGACGGGTCATCCATCACTATCACGCCTGGAGCGGTGGAGAGGATCGCCCTCGCCTCGTTCGCCGTGAGCTTCTTCTCCGTCTCGATGTTCACCGATTCCGAGTGGCTCCTGAAGACCGGGACGCGTACGGCAGTCGCGGTTACTTTGATATTGGGGTCGAGCATTTTATGCGTTTCGTTGACCATCTTCATCTCTTCCTTGGTATAGCCGTTCTCCAGGAAGGAATCGATGTGCGGAAGGCAGTTGAACGCTATCTGGTGCGGATAGACCTTCTTCTGGACCGGCTTGAAGTTCACCAGCGCGACGGTCTGCTCCATCAGCTCGTCCATCGCCTTCTTGCCGGTGCCGGAGACGGACTGGAAGGTGGTGACGACGATCCGCTTTATCTTCGCCGCGTCGTGCAGGGGTTTCAGCGCGACGACCATCTGTATGGTGGAGCAGTTCGGGTTGGCTATGATGCCTTTCGGGATGGATTTCAAGTGGTGCGGGTTCACCTCCGGCACCACGAGGGGCACGTCCGGGTCCATCCTCCACGCGCTTGAATTGTCTATCACGATGCAATTATCCGCGGCGGCGATCGGAGCGAACTCCAGGCTCCTCGAAGCCCCGGCGGAGAATAACGCGATGTCCACGCCTTTGAAGGAGTTTTTATCCAGCTTGTGGACGGTCAGCGTCTTTGCCTTTGAATTCGACCTTTTTCCCCTCGGACTTCTCCGAAGCGTAAAGCTTCAACTCCGCTACGGGGAAATTTCTCTCCTCCAGAGTGGCAAGCATCTCGACGCCGACCGCGCCGGTCGCGCCGACTACGGCAACGACATATTTTTCCTTCTTCTTAAGCATCTTCCTTAAACCCCTTTTTAAGTTCCCACTTTCTTTTGGAAAAAAGAAAGCGGCCAAAGAAAACCGGGTTTAAGTCCGGCTTTCTTTTGGTCCTTTTCTTTCACCTGAAAGAAAAGTACGGTTTTAAGCTTCTTTAACGAACTTCGCCACCATACTGCCGACTTCGCTCGTGCCCATGCCCATCTTGCCCGCGGCAAGGCTGTCCATCTTCGAGATGGCCTTTATAACCGACTTCTCTATCCAGCCCGCCGCCTTCGTCTCGCCCAGGTGGTCGAGCATCATCTGACCGGCGCATATGGCCGCAAGCGGGTTGATGATGTTCAGACCCGTATACTTCGGCGCGGAGCCGCCGATCGGCTCGAACATCGAGACGCCTTTCGGGTTGATGTTGCCGCCCGCGGCGATGCCCATGCCGCCCTGCGTCATCGCGCCTAGGTCGGTGATGATGTCGCCGAACATGTTGTCCGTGACGATAACGTCGAACCATTCCGGGTTCTTCACCATCCACATCGTCGTCGCGTCCACGTGCGCGTAATCCGCCTTTATCTTCGGGTACTCCTTCGCCACTTCATAGAACGCCCGCTCCCACAGGTCGAACGCGAACGTCAGCACGTTCGTCTTTCCGCAGAGCGTGAGCTTCTTCCTGCCGTTTTTCTTCGCGTACTCGAACGCATAGCGGATGCAGCGCTCCACGCCCTTCCGCGTGTTGATGGATTCCTGTATGGCGACCTCGTCCGGCGTGCCTTTCTTCAGCACTCCGCCCGCGCCGGCATAAAGCCCTTCGGTGTTCTCCCGCACGACCACGTAAGTCTATTTCTTCCGGCCCCTTGTCCTTGAGCGGGGTCTCGACGCCCGGGAAAAGCTTCACCGGACGGAGGTTGACGTAGAGGTCGAGCGCGAAGCGGGTCTTGAGCAGGATGCCCTTCTCAAGGATGCCGGGCTTCACGTCCGGGTGGCCGATCGCGCCGAGGAGGATCGCGTCGAACTCTCTCAGCCCGTCTATTTCCTTGTCGCTGATGGTCTCGCCGGTCTTTTTGTAACGCTCCCCGCCGTAATTGAAGCTTTTGAAACTGAGCGAAAAACCGCCCTTCTTTGCCGCCGCCTTGACAACCTTTACCGCCTCGGCGACAACCTCCGGCCCCGTCCCGTCGCCGGGCATGAGCGCAATCTTATAGCTCTTTGGCATCCTGAAATTTCTCCCTTCGATTAGGTATCCCCTCACCCTTTATTACGCGACCTTCTTCTTTACCCACTCCATCAGCCCGCCCGCGGCAATCAGTTCCTGCATGAACGGCGGGACGGGGTTGGCCTGAAGGTCTTTTTTGTCGTGAGGTTGCTTATCATCCCTTTTTCCGCGTCCACCTCGATCTGCGTCGCCTTCCGAGATTCCGTCCACGGCTTCCGGGCATTCAAATATCGGAAGACCCATGTTGAACGAGTTCCGGTAGAAGATCCGGGCAAAGGTCTTCGCCACGACGCAGGAGACCCCGCCGCCTTGATCGCTATCGGCGCGTGCTCGCGCGAGGAGCCGCAGCCGAAGTTCTTGTCGGCCACGATGATGTCGCCCTTGCCTCATCTTTTTCATGAAATCCGGCTGTTTGCGAGTCTTCCATGCAGTGCTTCGCAAGCTCCGTCGGATCCGACGTATTCAGATATCTCGCGGGGATTATGGCGTCCGTGTCGATATCAGCCCCGAACTTCCAGGCATTTCCTTTGAATTTCATAAATGCCTCCAAATCCTCACTTTCTTTCGGAAAAGAGAAGTGGACAAAGAAAACCGTACTTAAATTCTCGCTTTCTTTGGTTACTTTCTGTTCTCTGTGAAAGGAAAGTAACGTATTTAAAGTTCTTCCGGGCTGCCGATCCGCCCCAGCACCGCCGATGCCGCCGCGATTGCCGGGTTGGAGAGATATACCTCCGCTCTCGGGTGGCCCATGCGCCCGACGAAGTTCCTGTTCGTCGTTGCGATTGAGCGCTCGCCCTTGGCGAGGATGCCCATGTGCCCGCCGAGGCACGGCCCGCAGGTCGGGCGTGCTGAAACCGCCGCCTGCGCGTCGATGAATATGTCGAAAAGTCCTTCTTTCATCGCCTGCTTGTATATCGCCTGGGTGGCCGGGATTATGATCATCCGCACGTACGGATGGACCTTGTGGCCTTTAATCACTTTCGCCGCTATCGCGCAGGTCCTCGATCCTGCCGTTGGTGCAGGAGCCGACGACGGACTGGTCGATCTTTATATGGGACAGCTGGCTTACGCCTTTCGTGTTCTCCGGCAGATGCGGGCAGGCGACCTGCGGCTCTATCTTGGAGCAGTCGTACTCGCGCACCTCGGCGTATTCGCCTTCTTGTCGCGACTTATAGTACTTGTACTTGCGCTGTCGCCCTGCCGTTCTCGTAATTTCTCGGTGATGTCGTCCGGCGCGATGATGCCGTTCTTGCCCCCTGCCTCGATCGCCATATTGCGATGGTGAGCCGTCCCGACATATGCATCCTGTCGATCACCTCGCCCGTGAACTCCATCGCTTTATAAAGCGCGCCGTCCACGCCGATGTCGCCGATGGTATGCAGGATGAGGTCTTTCCCGGAGACCCATTTCCCGAGCTTGCCAAAGTACACGAACTTCATGCTCTCCGGCACCTTGAACCATATCTCGCCCGTTATCATCGCCGCGGCGACATCCGTGCTGCCGACGCCCGTCGCGAAGGCGCCGAGGCCGCCGTATGTGCAGGTGTGGGAGTCCGCGCCGATCATGACGTCGCCGGGTACCACGATGCCCTGCTCCGGAAGGAGCGCGTGCTCAATGCCCATCCTGCCGACCTCGAAGTAGTTCGACAGGGCGTGCTCCCTCGCGAACTGCCGGAGGAGCTTGCACTGCTCGGCGGACTGCGATGTCCTTGTTCGGCGTGAAGTGGTCGGGATGAGCGCGATGCGCGTCTTGATCGAACACCTTCTTCGCCCCCGACTTGCGGAACTCCTTGATCGAGATGGGCGCGGTGATGTCGTTCGCCAGGACCAGGTCCAGTTTCGCGTTGATCAGCTCTCCCGGCACGACCTCTTTTTTGCCGCAGTGGGCGGCCAGTATTTTTTCGGTAATTGTCATCGGCATAATAGTCAAACTCCTTAAACCGTTACTTTCTTTTGCGAGAAAAGAAAGTAACACAAAGAAAATCAAGTTAAAAAGTTTAAAAGTTTTTGGGCCGCCTTTTTACCAAAAAGGTGGGAAAGTTATTTAATGCACGTGAATGTTTAGCATACTCGCACATCTTTTCAACCGTTTTTTCGCCGCGTTTCTTCAGATATTCGAGCTTGTTCAGGGCATTGATATAAGCCTTCGCGGATGCGACGATGATGTCCGTGTCGGAGCCCTGGCCCATGACCGTAAAATCACCCTCCCGCAGGCGCACCACGACCTCGCCCTGCGCGTCCGTCCCGCCGGTGATGGCCTTTACTTCGTAGGCGAGCATGGTGCTTCCGGTTTTGACCACTTCCGCGATAGTCCTGAGCGCGGCGTCCACCGGCCCGTCGCCAGTGGAGGCGTCTCCACCTCTTTCCCGTCCACTGCCAGCACTATATCCGCCTGCGGCTTCGTATCCGTCCCGCTCCGCACGAACAGTTTCTTCAACTCGTACGCCTGAGGTATGCGGAATACCTCCTCCGCAATCAGCGCTTCCAGGTCCTCGTCGAATATGTCCTTTTTCTGGTCCGCGAGCTTCTTGAACCGCTCGAACACCCCGTTCAGTTCGTCCTCGGAAAGCGAATACCCAAGCTGAGTCAGCCTGTCCCGGAACGCGTGCCTGCCGGAATGTTTTCCCAATACCAGGGTACTCTGCGTCAGGCCCACCGACTCCGGCGTCATTATCTCGTAGGTGGATCTCTCCTTCAGGAACCCGTCCTGGTGGATGCCCGATTCGTGCGCGAAGGCGTTCGCCCCGACTATGGCCTTGTTCGCCTGCACGGTCATTCCCGTGACGTTCCTGACCAGGCGGGACGCCGCCATTATCTCTTCCGTCACGACGTCCGTCCGCGCCCCGAAATAAGCTTCCCGCGTCCGCAGCGCCATCACGACCTCTTCCATCGAGCGTTGCCCGCGCGCTCGCCGATGCCGTTGATGGTGCATTCCACCTGCCCGGCTCCGTAAAGCACGGCCGCCAGAGAGTTCGAACCGCAAGCCCCAGGTCATTATGGCAATGCACCGAGATAACCGCTTTGTCGATATTCGGGACGCGGTCGAACAGGGCCTTTATGCGGTCGCCGTACTCCTGCGGTATCGCATAGCCCACGGTATCGGGAATATTAATCGTCGTCGCGCCTGCCGCAATCACCGCCTCCACCACCTTGCAGAGATAATCAATGTCCGAGCGTGTCGCGTCCTCGGCGGAGAATTCCACGTCGTCCGTATAATTGCGCGCCCGTTTCACCGCGGCAATCGCCATCTCCAGAACTTGCTCGCGCGTTTTCTTGAGTTTGAATTTCAGATGTATGTCCGAGGTCGCGAGAAACGTATGTATCCGCCCGCGCCCGGCGGGCTTGATCGCCTCGGCCGCCCGGTCGATATCCTTGTCCGTCGTCCGCGCCAGACCGCATATCACCGGCCCTTTTACCTCCTGCGCTATACGCCTCACCGCCTCGAAATCGCCTTCGGACGCGATAGGGAACCCGGCCTCGATTATATCCACCTTCATCCGGGCCAACTGCCGGGCGACCATCAGCTTCTCCTCGATATTCATGGAACAGCCCGGAGACTGCTCGCCGTCGCGCAAGGTAGTATCGAATATTTTTATGATGCGGGACATTAAATGCCTCCTTATTTCAACAGTCACTCTCTTTAAAAAGAAAGTGACGAAAGATTTGACCGTTACTTTCTTTTGGAAAAAAGAAAGTAACACAAAGAAAACCGTATTCAGAAAACATCCTTCCTTAACCCCTCTACCTTAGGGAGAGGGGCAGGGGGTGAGGGCAACCAAGCGCGCAGGCCGACAGGGATCGCCTGAAGGCCATGAACCTCGCTTTTTTTACAGAAACGTCCATAATTAAAAAAGCCCCCGTCCATTACTTGATAAAGTAAGGGACGAGGGCTGATAAATTTTCCCCCGCGGTACCACCCTAATTCGGCGAATAGAGCTAATTGCCGCCGCACTTGATTTGTCTTTTACGCAGACTCACGGAGAATTAATGAGGCGAGTTCAGCGGAAGTCGGCACCGGTTCGCACCACCCACCGGCTCTCTTTGGCCGCCCTTGCCGCCTACTACTCCTCTTCTCAGCCTTTACGCTTGTGGCCTCATCTTAACGCGTCTTTTTCGAAATGTCAATACCCACTCCGCCAGAGCCCAGGCGACGTATCCCATGCTCAGGATAAAAAGCACCACCGGCGGGTTCGCAGCCACAGCCACTAAAATGACCACCGCCACCAGGAGCATCCAGAAAGGACGCCTGTCCCGGACGTTCAGTTCCTTTAGGCTATGGAACGGGACGGTGCTTATCATAAGTAATGCGACCAAATAAATCATCAGGAGGACGAGGAAGTTCTGCGGCGGCTATTGTGGAAACAATGTCCGTCCAGAATATTACGAATGTCGCCAGGACCGCCGCGCCTCCGGGTATCGGAAGGCCCGTGAACCATTTCTTTTCCGAACCCACCATCTGCACGTTAAACCGCGCAAGCCGAAGCGCCCCGCATACGACAAAAGTGAACGCGCCGACCCAGCCCCAGCGATGGAAAGGCATCAGGGCCCAGATATAGAACATCACGGCGGGCGCGACGCCGAACGAGACTAAATCCGAGAGCGAGTCCAGCTCGACTCCGAACCGGCTGGTGGTCTTGGTCATCCTCGCCACCCAGCCGTCCAGCGCGTCGAAAATCGTGGCGGTAAGTATGGCCCACGCGGCCATGTCGAAGTCCCCTTTTATGGAGGACACGATGGAGAAAAAACCGAAGAACATCCCCCCGACCGTCAGGAGGTTCGGGAGTATGTAGATCCCTTTTCTCAATTCAGCACCCCGACAATGGTTTCGCCCGCCTTCGTCTTGTCGCCTGATTTCAGCTTCACTTCGCTCCCCACCGGCAGATATATGTCCAACCTGGAGCCGAACATGATAAGGCCGAACCTCTCCCCTCGCTTCAAGCGGTCGCCGGGCTTTACCCAGCAGACGATGCGGCGCGCGACTAGGCCGGCAATCTGCACGAACATGATTTTCCGGCCCTTGTCCGTCTCCATCACGAGCGCGTTCTGTTCGTTATCCAGCGAGGCTTTTTCCTTATTCGCGGAGATGAACTTGCCTTTATTATAATGTATTTCCGTAATCCTGCCGCTCTCCGGCATCCGGTTGACGTGGACATTGAAGACGTTCATGAAGATGGACACCTTCATCGCGCGGCCCTTCAGTATCCTTGGCTCGTCCACCTCGCCCACGAAAATCACCACCCCGTCCGCCGGAGAGACCACGAGGTTCTCTCCCGCCGGAGGATGCCGTTCAGGGTTGCGGAAAAAAGAAAGGGCAAAAACGGTCAAGGCCGTCATTATTACGGCGGCCTTGTACCATCCAGCTATCCAGAGGGCCACGGTAATCGCCGCAAATACGCCGATTACCGGCAGGCCCTCCAATGCTATTATGCTACTGTCCCAATGTATTCTCAAAACCGTTACTTTCTTTTCACGGTGGAAAAGAAAGTAACACAAGCTCCCCGCGCTAACCTCGGAAATACCTCGGTACGTGGACTTTCTTTCCGAAAGAAAAGTAACAGGTTTTAGTTTTTGGTCTTATCCACGAGCTTGGACTTGCCAAGCCAGCTCATCATGGAGCGAAGCTTCCCTCCCACTTTCTCTATCTCGTGTTCCTCGCCCATCCTGGTCAGGGCGTTGAACACCGGCTTATTGGCCTGGCACTCAAGTATCCATTCACGCGCGAAAGTGCCGTCCTGTATCTCCCGCAGTATCTCGCGCATCTCGTCCTTGACGTATTCGTCTATGACGCGCGGTCCGCGGGTCATGTCGCCGTACTGGGCGGTGTTGGAGACGGAGTAACGCATGTTGGCGATGCCGCCTTCATACATCAGGTCAACGATAAGCTTCGTCTCGTGCAGGCACTCGAAATACGCCATCTCCGGCGAGTAGCCCGCCTCGACCAGCGTTTCGAAACCGGCGGTGATAAGCGCCGAAAGCCCGCCGCAGAGGACCGCCTGCTCGCCGAAGAGGTCGGTCTCCGTCTCTTCCTTGAAGGTCGTCTCTATGATGCCAGCCCTTCCGCCGCCTGCCGCTGAGGCGTAGGCCATTGCAAGCGCCTTCGATTTCTTGGAGGGGTCCTGGTGCACCGCTATAAGCATCGGCACGCCGCTGCCCTTCGTGAACTCGCTCCTGACCAGATGGCCCGGGCCTTTGGGAGCCACCATGAAGACATTCGCGTCCGCCGGCGGGACGATCTGGCCGTAATGGATATTGAAGCCGTGCGCGAAGCCTAAGAAGACGCCCTTCTTCATGTTCGGGGCGATCTCGTTTTTATATATGGAACCCTGGTACTCGTCCGGGAGGAGTATCATCATCACGTCCGCCTGCTTCGCGGCCTCGGCGGCGGTCATTACGGAAAACCCCGCCTTCTTCGCCTTGTCCCAGTTGGGATACCCTTTGGCCTCGGCCACTATGACGTCGATGCCGCTGTCCTTCAGGTTATTCGCGTGGGCGTGGCCCTGGCTTCCGTAGCCGATTATAGCCACCTTCTTCCCCTTAAGGTTCTTTAAGTCCGCGTCCTTATCGTAGTACAGCTTTACCATTTTTGAACTCCTCTCTTGCGGTTTATAAATAAATGCTAATTTTTCGCTTCCCTGGCTATCGCGACCTTCCCCGTGCGGACTACCTCTTTTATCCCAAGGGGCTTCAGCAGGTCCACTATCGCATCCAGCTTCTTGTCGTCCCCGGTCACCTGTATCGTATAAGTCTTAGCCGATGAATCGACTATCACGCCCCTGAATATATCCGCCACGCGGAGCGCCTCCGCGCGGTGCTCGAGCTTCGGCTGCACCTTTATCAGGATCATCTCCCGCTCGACGTGGTCGAACTCGGTCAGGTCCGTCACCTTTATCACGTCCAGGAGCTTATTGAGCTGCTTCGTTATCTGCTCAATAATATTGTCGTCGCCCGACGTGACTATAGTCATCTGCGAGACCGTCGGGTCCAGCGTCTGTCCGACGGAGATGGACTCGATGTTGTACCCGCGGCCGGAGAAAAGCCCCGATACGCGGGAGAGCACGCCGAACTTGTTTTCCACCATTATGGATATTATATGGCGCATCTCACTTCCCCCTCTTCACGCGTACGCACTTGCATTTGAGTTCCTGCTTCACGGTGCTGCATATCAGCGTCTCGCCGGGCGGGCAGTTACGGGGCCGGAACATCATCTCGTTAATCGCCGCCCCGGCAGGCACCATCGGGAAGACCTTCTCCGACTGGTCGCATACGAAGTCCATGAACGTCGGCCTCTTTACCTTTATCGCCTCGCGTATCACGCCTTCCACGTCCGAAGGCTTCTGAGCCCTAAGTCCCACCGCGCCGTAAGCCTCCGCCACCTTCACGAAATCAGGCGTCCCGGTGAGGCATGTGGACGAGTAGCGTTTATTAAAGAACAGCTCCTGCCACTGCCGGACCATGCCGAGGAAGCAGTTATTCAGTATAGCCACCTTCACCGGCAGGTTATGGAGCACGGCCGTTGACAGCTCCTGGATGTTCATCTGTATGGAGCCGTCGCCCGCGATGTCGAATACAAGCTTGTTCGGGAAGGCGAACTGTGCGCCGATGGCCGCCGGGAAACCGTATCCCATCGTGCCCAGGCCCCCGGAGGATATCCAGGTGCGAGGCTTCTTGTACTTGAAGAACTGCGCCGCCCACATCTGGTTCTGGCCCACTTCCGTCGTGATGATGGCGTCGCCCTTGGTTATCTCGTAAATTTTTTCCACCACGAACTGCGGCTTTATCACGTCCGACTGGTCGTAGTCCATCGGATGCTCGGCCTTCCAGTCCTCTATCCTGTCCAGCCAGACCTTCCGGTGCGGATTGACCTGCCCGGCCGCGTCGTGGATTGTCTTGTTCAAATCTTTAAGCACGTTCTTCACGTCGCCCACGATAGGCACGTCCACCCGCACGTTCTTGCGTATGGACGTCGGGTCGATGTCTATATGTATTATCTTCGCGTTTGGCGCGAAATCCTCCACCCGTCCGGTCACCCGGTCATCGAAACGCATCCCGATGGCGATGAGCAGGTCTGACTCGTGCACGGCCATATTGGCGAAATACGTCCCGTGCATCCCCAGCATGCCGAGTGAGAGCTTATGGTCGCCGGGGAACCCGCCAAGGCCCATCATGGTCATCGTAACGGGGAGCTTCGCCGTCTCGGCCAGGTCCTTAAGCTCCGCCGCCGCCCCGGAGCTTATCACCCCGCCGCCGGCGATTATCACGGGCTTCCTGGATTTGGCTATCGCCTCCGCCGCCTGCTTCACCTGCCAGAGGTTCCCTTTAAAGGTCGGGCGGTAGCTCCGGAGCTCCACCTTGTCCGGGTATTTAAAATCCGCCTTGCCGGTGGATACGTCTCTCGGAATGTCGATCAGGACCGGGCCGGGCCGGCCGGTGGTGGCGATATAGAAAGCCTCCTTTATCGTCCGGGCGAGGTCGTTTACGTCCTTGACCAGAAAGTTGTATTTCGTGCACGGCCTGGTGATGCCGACGATATCCGCTTCCTGGAAGGCGTCGTTCCCGATCAGCATGGTAGGCACCTGCCCGGTGATCACCACCATCGGGATGGAGTCCATGTATGCCGTCGCTATGCCGGTGACGATATTGGTCGCGCCGGGGCCGGAAGTTACCAGGCATACGCCGGCCTTGCCGCTCGCCCTGGCGTATCCGTCCGCCGCGTGCGCCGCGCCCTGCTCGTGCCGCGTCAGGATGAGCTGGATGTCCTTTTCGTCATACAGCACATCGAAGATATGCAGGACTACCCCTCCCGGATAGCCGAATATATATTTAACGCCTTCTTTCTTCAGGGACTCTATCAGTATTTGCGCGCCTGAAAGTTTCAAATCAAAACCTCCGTCGAAATCAACTGCAAATCAACCGCGAGACCTGCCACCTTTTTGTAAAAAGGTGGCGCCAAAAACTTTTAAACTGATAAACTGCAAGGCTTTCTTTTGGGTACTTTCAATCACCTGAAAGAAAAGGACGTTTTATTTCATTACCGCGCCGGTATTGGCCGAGGTGACGTTGCGGGAATACCTGGCCAGCCACCCGGTTTTTATTTTAGGCTCCGGCTTCTTCCACGCCTTCCTGCGCTTCGCAAGCTCCGCCTTCGTCACTTTTAACTCTATCTTCCTGGCCGGGATGTCTATGGCTATCTCGTCCCCGTCTTTTACAAACGCTATCGGCCCGCCCTCCATCGCTTCCGGACTCACGTGCCCGATGCAGGGGCCCTGGGTCCCGCCGGAGAAGCGGCCGTCCGTAATCAGGGCTACCGAATCAGCTAACCCCATGCCGACTATGGCCGCGGTCGGAGAGAGCATCTCGCGCATGCCGGGGCCGCCTTTGGGGCCTTCGTACCGGATTATGACCACATCGCCAGACTTTATCTTCCCGCCAAGAATTGCGGCCATCGCATCCTCTTCCGCATTGAAGCACTTCGCCCGGCCTTTGAACTTCATCATCTTTTCAGAGACGGCCGTCTGCTTTATGACGGAGCCCAGGGGCGCGAGGTTCCCGGTCAAGGACCGCTATCCCGCCTTCTTTATGATAGGCGCGCTCGACCGTCCTGATTATCTCGTCGCTTTCCGGCTTCGCGCTCCTTGCTATCTCTTTTACCTTGAATCCGGATACGGTAATCCCGTCCTTCAGGCGCGAGATAAGCCTTGACATCACAGCCGGGATGCCGCCCGCCGCGTCTAAATCTTCCATATAATATTTGCCGGATGGCAGAAGGTCCGTGATGTGCGGCGTCTTTTTGCTTATCTCGTCTATCGCCGATAACGTTATGTCTATACCGGCCTCATGCGCTATGGCGGGTATATGCAGACAGGTATTCGTAGACCCGCCAAGCGCCATGTCCACGGCTATGGCGTTCTCGAACGCCGCCCTTGTCAGAATCTTGTCAGGCGTGATGTCTTTCTTTACCAGCTCGACGATCCGCTCGCCCGATTCATAGGCTATCCTGCGCTTTTTGCTGGATACCGCGAGCGCCGTGGCGCAGCCCGGAAGCGACATCCCTATCGCCTCGGTGACGCATGCCATCGTATTCGCGGTGTAGAGCCCCTGGCAAGCGCCGGGGCCGGGGCAGGCGCATTCCTCCAGCGCGCAGAGCTCGGCCTCGTTTATCTCGCCCTTGCGGAAGCGGCCGACCGCCTCGAACGTGCCGGATACCAGGTTCTGCCTCTCCATCCCGAGCCTGCCGGAGATCATCGGCCCGGCCGTCACCACTATCGACGGAATGTTCAGTCTCGCCGCGGCCATAAGCATTCCGGGCGTAATCTTGTCGCAGTTCGTAAGGAGCACCAGTCCGTCAAGGGCATGGGCCAGGGTTATGGATTCCACCATATCGGCGATAAGCTCGCGGGAAGGCAGGGAGTAGTGCATCCCGCCGTGTCCCATGGCTATGCCGTCGCAGATGCCGGGTATGCCGAAGATGAAGGAGTATCCGCCGCCGGAATGTACGCCTTTTTCTATGTAGCGCTCCAGGTCCCTCATGCCTATATGGCCGGGGATAAGGTCCGTAAAACTGCTCGCGATTCCGATAAGCGGCTTTTCCAGACCCTTCCTGGTTATCCCTGTGGCGAAAAGGAGAGCGCGGTTTGGAGCTCTCTCCACTCCTTTTTTTATCCTGTCGCTCCTCATTTGATACCTTTCTATTTGAAAAAAATCGGGAATTTACTTTTTACCATACTTAAAAGACTTAAGTCAACGAATAAAAAAAGAAGGGAAGAGCCCTATCGGGTTCTTCCCTTCCTTCCGGTTCGTGCCGGGCCTATTTTTTATACGGCTGCCTTAAGGTCGTGCAATATCTCGAACATCCTGTCTTTTTTGGCTAATTTCTGCTTTTGGAGGGTTTTCTTTTTGACTTCTTCGACTGGGGTGAGGTGTTTCACGTTTCCAAAATTCTGCTGAATCTGCTCGTCAAGCTCCCTGTGCTCTCTTTCCAGGCGGCGGTACTCTTCGTTCTCCCGCCTGGCATAACCAATCAATTCTTCGCTGTCCTCCATCTTTCCTCCTCAATGTTGTCCTTGAAGGTTAGAGGCTCTTTCACTGCCTATATTATAGTTGGAAATGTAACATATCTGTAACCAAAGTTCAAGGCCTTTTTTCCAGGGCGGACCGGATATCGTAAAGCCACATGATAACGGCGTTATCCTTTGGCGATTCATAGTAATTCTTCCTTAGGCCCGCCTCCCGGAATCCCATTGATTTATAAAGGCCTATAGCCGCCTCGTTCTTTTCCCGGACCTCCAGCGTAGCCGCCCGCGCGCCCCTTTCATAGCAGAACTGAAGACCCTCCCGCACCAGTTTTGAGGCTACCTTCAGCCTTCTGTACCGCGTCCGGACCCCAAGGTTCAGGATGTGCATCTCGTCGATAAGCATCCAGAAGCATATGAAACCGGCCAGGAGGCCGGACGGCTCGCGCGCAAGGAGTATAAAAGAATAATCCCTGTTCAGTTCGTCAAGAAACAGTTCCTCGGTCCAGGGCCAGGAGAATATTTCCCGCTCCAGTTCCATGACCTCCGTGAGGTCGTCCGGCCCCATCTCGGTTATCGTTATCTCCATGCGATATACCTACCAGAAAACGCGGGAATGTTCAAGGGCCTTGAAAAGGAGAACGAAATCTGGCATTCTAAATTCATGGACATTATCAAATTTCATATTGAACAAGGACGACTCCCTCCTCCTCATCGTGGATATCCAGGAACGTCTGGCGTCCGTAATGAAGTACCGCGAGCAGGTGGCAAGGAACGTAAACCTGCTTGTCGAGCTGGCGAAGATGCTGGATATCCCGGTGGTGGTATCGGAGCAGTACCCGAAAGGCCTGGGGCACACGGTTGCCGAAATAAAAGAGACGCTTCCCGTTTACGCGCCGGTGGAGAAAATATCCTTCGACTGCTGCGGCGACAAGGGCTTTGTTTCCGAGATTAAAAAACACGGGAGAAAGAAAATAATCGTCACCGGCATGGAGAGCCACATCTGCGTACTCCAGACCGTCCTGGGCCTGCTTGGTTCCGGTTATATTCCCCACGTCGTATCGGATGCCGTATGCTCGCGTACGAAAGAGAACTGGAAGGCCGGTATAGAGATGATGCGCGACGCCGGAGCGGTAATCACTTGCACGGAGGCGGCGCTCTTTCAGCTATTGAAAGAGGCGGGGACGGAGGAATTCAAGGCGATTTCCAAATTAATTAAATAGAACCGAAATATGACTAAAATTATCCGGCGTCCCCGAATGATTTAGTCGGGACCCAGGGTTTAAAATTCCTGGATTCCCGCCTCGCGGGAATGACGGCCTTCCCTAACCCCTCGCCCTTCACGGGAGAGGGGCAGGGGGTGAGGGTGTCTTCTCTTCCGCGTCCGACTTCCGTATATATAACGGAGTGAGCGACATCGGGTCCGCGACATTCCCCGCGTTGATCTCCTTCAGTCCCCTGAAGGCCACCGTCGCGCCCGAAGGGTATCCGTATGCCTTCGGGGCGAACAGCGCCTGACAGCATAACTGCCCCGCCAGAAGCTCCCGGTAGACGTACGCACCCTCGCCAAGGAAAACCGTCGGCTCCTCTATCGCGTCCACCAGTTCGTCCGGAGTAATCACGGACGGCGGCAGGACGACCCTTCTCACCGTATCCGTTATCTTGTAAATTGCGCAGTACACCATTTTCTTCCGGGCGTCCAGCACCGGCGCGACCTGATGGCGGCAATACGGCAGGTTATCCGCCAGCGCCTCCAGGCTGTTCACCGCCGCGACAGGTTTCCCCGAAGCGTACGCCATCGCCTTAACCGCCGCAATCCCGATGCGAAGGCCCGTGAACGAACCGGGGCCAACGCTCACTGCGAAGCCGTCGATGTCATCAAGCGTCAGGCGCGCGGATTTCAGGAGCGTGTCGATGTGCTCCATCAGCCGCTCCGAATAGGTCAGCGAGACGTTCGTCCGCATCTCCGCGACGAGCAGCTCATCGTCCACTATCCCCACCGCGCCCATCATGGTGGAGGTGTCTATGCCTAAAATTTTCATATACGTTGATGGTATAGGAAGCAGGAACCATTTTCAAGCACAAAGGCACAAAGGGCGACGAAGTGGTCGTACAGGTACTTTAGAATTTATACCCGCCCGATAACCAGCGCCGCGTTCATCCCGCCGAAGCCGAAGGCGTTGGAGAGGACGTAATCCACTTTTGCCTTGCGTCCGGTATTCGGGATGTAGTCCAGGTCGCAGTCCGGGTCCGGGTCGGTTAAGTTCAGGGTCGGCGGGAGGTATTCGTTCTTTATGGCGAGTGCGCAGATGGCGGCCTCTATCGCGCCGGTTGCGCCCAGTGGATGTGCGTGGAAGGGCTTTGTCCCGCTGATGGGGACTTTATATGCGTGTTCGCCAAGGGCTCTCTTTATGGCGGTCGTTTCGTTTTTGTCGTTCATCTGCGTAGAGCTTCCGTGGGCGTTGACATAGCCTATCTGCTCCGGTTTAATACCCGCCTGACCGAGCGCAATTGTCACCGCACGCGCCGCGCATTCGCCGTCGTCACGCGATGAGGTCATGTGGTAGGCGTCGTTCGTGAGGCCGTAGCCAAGGACCTCGGCGTATATCCTCGCGCCGCGCTCCCTCGCATGACCCATCTCCTCCAGAATCAGCGCCGCGCTCCCCTCGCCCATTATAAACCCGTCTCGTCCGCCGTCGAACGGACGGCACGCGCCTTCCGGGTCGTCGTTCCTTGTTGTCATTGCCTTGATTAACGTGAACGAGCCGAATGTAAGCGGAGACAGAGGCGCCTCCGCCCCGCCCGCGATAAGCACGTCCGCACGGCCCGCGCGGATCATCTCGAACGCCTCGCCCACGGCCATCGTCCCCGATGAGCAGGAGTTTGAATTAGTGATGTTCGGGCCGGTCAACCCAAGCTCGATAGCTATATGGCAGGAGGACGACGCGCCAAAGACAAGTGTGGCAAGGGCAGGATTTACGCCCTTCAGGCCCTTCTCCCGGTACACGTCGTGCTGGCTCTCCGCGAATGCGAGGCCGCCCAGGGCAGAGCCTATTACGATACCTGTTTCGGGATTGCGGGAGACGTCGAGATTAGCGTCTTCGATTGCCATCCGGGCCGATGCGACGGCGAACGCGGCAAAGCGGTCGATTCTTTTCAAGACCTTTCCGCTTACGAAATCGGAAGGCGCTGAAAGATTTTATCTCGCCCGCGACTTTCGTCCTGAAGAGGGAAGCGTCGAAAGAGGTTATCCCGCTTATCCCGGAGCGGCCCTGAAGGATACCGTCCCAAAGCCCGGAAACGCCGAACCCGATTGGCGTCAACGCGCCGATGCCGGTAATTGCGACCCTTATCCTGCCGTCAGCCAACTTGTTGTCTCCTGCCGTTTTCGGCGATTTCCTTTATTTTTTTCAGTGTCTTTGAAGCGATGTTATGGACGAAGAAACGGCCGACGATATATTTTGCTACAAACTTCCCCAGGACAGGCCCCCAATCGGGGTCGAACTCATGGATGATCCTGACCTGCGTTACCTTTCCCCGCTCCGTCGTCTTCTCTTTGATAATCCATTCCACGTACATCCCGATGGTGGGGCCGCCGATATGCCGGAAGATTATCTTACCCATCTCCGGCAGAGGTTTCTGGATGGATATCCAGCTTACGGGTATGCCGTCCCGGCTCGCCGCCATCTCCACCACCCGGTGGTCTCCCTCTTCTTTAAGGAGCGTCACCCGCCGGTAATGCGGGAGTCTCGCCGGCCATTTCAGAACGTCCCAGGCAAGGTTATAAACATCCTCCGCCGGCGCGTTTATGCTGATGGAATTTTCAGTGAACACGGCATCCTCCCCTCATCTCCACGTTCTTTCCGCCTCGCCCATCACCCACGCTCTATTCCCCAAGTCCGCCCGGAATCCATATCGTCAAAAATTTTGCCGTACTCCTCCAGAACTCCGGTCCTGAACTCTTTTTCTACCCTTACGGCCTTATGCATGAAACGCTCGCAGTGACGGCAGCTGAACAGTCGGTCGTACGGCAGTCTTTGTCCCTGAACCCATCTAAAAAACCGTCCAGTTTTTTATTGTCGATATAAACCGGCTCGCCTTCCGGAGTTCCAAGGAGTCCGCGCTTTAACGCGAGTTCCCTTATTTTCATAAGCCTCGTGAGCTTGACATCTCCGGGGCGGAAAAAATATTTCCAGAAATGCGCGGCCTTTTTAATGCCGCCCGTCGGCTTGTCTTTATAGCCATAGGGCTGGATGAGGTCCAGCAAGTTTCCCTCGAAGCTCCCCCCGGCGTATGCCCGTATCCTTTTCAACATAGCCGCCGCCGGAGCGCCCCGTTCTAGTATCTTGAAAGTTATTATAACCTAAAGTCCGGTATTGTCCCAGGTCTTCCGGGCGGATGAATTCCGAACGCAGGTAGTTCACCGGGTCACGGAGCTTCAGATAAGAGCACTTGAGGGCGCACCAGTCTATCATAAAACCCGCCGCTCCGGTGCCCTTTCTGGGAGGCGTGGGACAGGTTTACCATGTGCTGGCCGGATAGCGGGCAGAACATCAGGCAGTTGGAATTCGCGATAAGCTGAAGCTCCAGAGTAACCGCTTTTCGGATTGCCGCCAATAACTTAAAGTTCCTGTTCACGGAGATGGACTCCAGAGTAATGCAGTCCGCGCCCATCTCCTCCCAGAACTTCGCCTTGGCAATGGAATCCACCCGCGCATAAACCCCCACTCTGACCGCCAGGGAGGGGTTATGCCGCTTTATCACGGGCAGGACCGATGGCAGGGATATCGTGACGCTCCGGGCGCCTATGGACTCCGCGAAATCCAGCGCACCCCGCAGGGCCTTCTGGCCTTTGCGCGTGTACTCCATATTGTCCATGCAGGCGGCGTTTAAGAGGTAGTTGAAGCCGATGCCTTTTTTCTTCGCGGTTTCAATATACTTGCGAAGGGCGCGGGCCGAGAGGGGAGAGAGCATGAACGAGGCCCTGCCGCCGCCGACAGGGTCCGAGGGGAGCTTGCCGAAAAGCTCCGAGACCGGCAGCCCGGAAAGTCCCTCTAAAAATCCTTCATCGAAGCAGGCCGCGACGGAAAATTTTAGGTCGGGCATCAGATGAACCCCACAAGGGACATCCTCCAGAAATGCCGCCTTCTGACCCTGAATTCCTTTAATCCCGAAGCCTGGGCGAGCCTTTTCATCTCGCCGGGAGTAAAGGACCTGAGGACGGATAACGGCCCGTCATAGCGGGTGTACTTATTGCTGGTGAATAGCCTGGAGATTATCCAGATAAGCGCCCAGGGGATAAGGTTTCGCCGCAGGTCCCCCGCGATTACGGCAAAACGTGAAACCCGCGCCATCTCCCTCAGGAAATGTACCGCGTCTTCCTCGCTCAGATGGTGCAGCACTAAAGAGCAGTGGACTATATCGAAGCTATTGTCGGGAAAAGGGAGTTTGAGCCCGTTCGCCAGAGCGTATGAAATTTCATGAAACTCACGGTTCCAGGCCTTCCCTTGCCCGAGGACGGCTAAATTCAAATCTGCCGCCACGGCAAGTACCTTGAAGCCCCTCTTCCCGGCATGGCTTGCCATCGCGGCGGTTACGTCCGCCGAGCCAGCGGCGACATCCAGAATTTTCAGATCCCGTCCGGCCTCATTTTTGCCTTCCAATCCCCACTTGGTACTATTTTTTGCCCTTTAACTCAGCCATTCAGCCCCACTTTTCCTTTTTACTTCCATGTGGTCGAGGACGAGGCCTAAATCGCGCAGGGCGGAATTAATCCCTCCCAGCCGCAGGTTCACCTGCCGGATGTCCATCAGACTGCCTGAAAGCTGACGCTCATCCTGCGCCTCGAACGGCAGGTCGAGTAGTTCCGGGTCTGTACGCCTGCGGGGCGCGAACATCAGAAGCCGGTAGTTTCCTGGCCCTTCTTGACCGCCTCGACAGACTTGTCGAAGGCCTCGCGCTCCTCTTCCGTGAGCGCAACCTGGAGTATTTCCTCCACACCGTCCATGCCCAGGATGACCGGCACGCCGGTGAACGCACCGGAGACCTTATACTCTCCTTCCAGGAGTACGGAACAGGGCAGTATCCTCTTCTGGTCAAGGAGTATAGCCTGCGCCATGGCAGCGGCGGCGGCGGCCGGGGCATAATAGGCGCTGCCGGTCTTGAGCAACGAGACTATCTCCGCTCCGCCGTTCCTGGTCCTCTCCACTACGGAGTCGATCGACTCCTTGTCCATCAGTTCGGTAATAGGTATTCCGGCGACAGTGGTATAACGGGGAAGCGGGAGCATCTGGTCGCCATGCCCGCCCAGGACGAACGCCTGGATGCTGTCCGCGGAGATGCCAAGCTCGATGGAGATGAATGTCCGGAACCTTGCGCCGTCGAGCACGCCCCCCATCCCGATGACGCGCTCCTTGGAGAAGCCGCTGACCTTCCAGGCCACGTATGCCATAACGTCCATGGGGTTGGTCACGACTATTATCTTGGCGTCGGGTGAGAGAGGCGCGGCGGCCTTCGTAACTTCGGAGACAATTTTTACGTTCGCGGCAAGCAGGTCGTCTCTGCTCATTCCGGGCTTCCTGGCCATCCCGGCCGTGATGATTATAAGGTCCGAGCCGGCGGTTTCTTCATAGGTGTTCGTCCCGACGATATCTCCGCTTATCCCCACAATCGGCGCGGACTCCAGTAGGTCTAGGCCTTTTCCCTGGGGCAATCCATCCACCATATCCACCAGCGCCACGTCGCCCAGGCGCATTTCCAGAATTTTCTGGGCCACCGTGGCTCCGACATTACCGGCGCCGATTACCGTTATTTTGTTTCTTTTCTGCAAAGCCGCCTCCTTTTTGACTTACGGTTTCGTGATTTTTACGCTTCCAATCTTCCTTTCGTCCATCTCCAGCACTTCAAATTTCAGTTCTTTGTATTTCAGGGTCTCGCCCGGGTGGGGCATCCTGCCGAAAAGCCCGAAGACGAAGCCTCCGATGGTATTAAAGTCCTTCGACTGGATGTTTATCCCCGTCTCCTGGCTTACCTCGTCAAGGTCGGCGGCTCCGGATACTACGAAATTCTTCTCGTCGACTATCTGGACCTCGCTCTCCTCCCTGTCGAACTCGTCATGGATGGAGCCGACTATTTCCTCCAGCAGGTCTTCGAGCGTTATAAGCCCGGCCGTGCCGCCGTACTCGTCTATCACAATCACCATCTGTATCTTCTGGTCCTGCATCTCCGTCAGGAGTTCCCGGACCCTCTTTGTCTCCGGGATGAAATAAGCCGGCCGGACCATCCTTTTTATTGTATCATTTTCATCCAGTTCGCCGCGGGATAATGCGATAACCAGATCTTTTACATAAAGGACGCCCTGCACCGCGTCCACGGATTCCTCGATTACCGGATAACGTGAATGCCCGTGCTCCGCCACGAGGGAAAGCACTTCCGAGACCTTCGCGTCGTTAGGGATAGAGACTATCTCCGTCCTCGGGCGCATGGCCTCAAGGGCCAGGGTATCGCCGAACTCGAATACCTTGTGGAGCATTGCCTTCTCCTCCACGTCCAGCGCACCCTCCTCCTGCCCTATGGATATTATAGCCTTTATCTCGTCCTCGGTCACGAAAGGCGATTTCTCCACCTTTCCGCCCAACAGCCTGATAATAGCATTGGTAACGCTGGTAAAAACCCAGACGATGGGGTGCATCAGGGATATGATAAACTCCATCGGCCTCGCAACCATAAGCGCCACCTTCGAGGCGTTGGAGGCGGCAAATGTCTTTGGAGTTATCTCGCCGAACATGACGATGAAGACCGTCATTACGACCGAGGCGATCACCGTCACGGGCCGGTATGTCGGGAAAAGAGATATAGCGAGGGCGGTGCCCAGGGAGGACGCCAGGATTATAAAGAAGTTTTCCGTAAGGAGTATGGTACCGAAAAGCCTGCCGTGCTCCTCCCTGAGTCCTCTGGACCGATTTGGCGTTCGGGTTCCCTTTTTCCACCATGCTTCTTATCCGAAGACGGTTTACCGAGATTAACGCCGCCTCGGAACTGGAGAAAAAGGCAACGAACAAAACGCATATTATGATGATTACAATACTCAGAACGGGGGGGATTGCCAGCGATTCCATTTACTCCTCTTGCCATTTTCCTAAAAACGAAGGGGCGCAAAATCTTACGCCCCATCCCTTGCCGCGATTTTAGAATTATAGCATAACAACATAATTTTTTTAATAAAAAAATACCTTCGGGCATATCTTTTTACATATTATCAAATGAAATATGTAAAAATAAATAAAATTAATATTTTTATTTTATTTGACAAAAATATTAAATGTACTATATTCTAAGAAAATAACATTAATTTATTTTTATCGATTTTAATTCCCAAAAAGCCAAAGGAGGAGAACGATGAAGGAATTACTCGGAGGAATGCTGAACGGGATGAAAGACGTGTTGGCCGCAAAAGCCGGCGAGGGTTCATTAGAGAAGATATTAATACATTCCGGCATAACCAATTTTTCAGTCTTCGACTCGTCTGAAATCCCGGCAAAGACCCTGATGGAAGTACTGGAAAACCTTTGCAGAACATTAAATATTCCACTTGGCGAAACTGCTGAGGTTTACGGCGAGCACTGGTTCAGGCATTATATCCCCAAGATTACGCCCTATCTCGGAGCGGATATAAATAACTCCAGATCTTTTCTATTAAAATTAAACGAAATACACTCGCCGTCCCCTGCCGGCAGCGAGACCCCTCCGTTTTTTCATTATAGCTGGAAGGATGAGAACACGCTGATGCTGAGCTGCGTCGGCTTCGACGAATGGGAAAGCCTGCCTTACTATCTCTTTAAAGGCATGGTCAGCGGCGTGGCGAAATTCTATAATGAAGACCTGCGGATATTTACCGGCCCTTCGAATACCTTCATCATAATTTTCCCGGAATGCGAAATCAAAAGAAGGCAAGCCCGACAAGCAGGAAGCTTAAATTGATACTATAGAGTATTAATGCGCTCTTTTTATGAGCGCTTTCAATCAGACAAAAATAAAATAAATAGTAAAGATAACAAAAAAACAAAGTGTTATAAATTGGGTATCACAATTGCATCTAACGGTTATAACGGCGGGAGGAGTAATACGTAATTATAATCGCGGAGGAGTAATATGAAATTACTTATGTGTGAGATGCTAAACGGAATGAAAGAGATAGCAGTTGAAAAGGCCGGAAAAGAATCTTTGGAAAAAATCTTACAGGAGACGGGGGCGAATTATTCAATTTTTCAATGCCCTGAAGAAGCCTCTACCAAGACTATTCTTGTGCTCCTGGAAAGAATATGCAATAAAATCCACATGAACTTATATGATACCGCCGAAGTATTCGGAGAGTATTGGATCCAATGCCGCCTGAGCGGTATGCTTTCCTTGAAAGGTATCCGCATCAATAATTCAAAATCTTTGCTGACAAGGCTGAACGAACTGTATTTTGCGATGGCTACGTCTAATAAAGACCATCCGGTATTTGGATATGAATGGAAGGGCAAGGACACACTGATGCTTAGTTGCGTCGGCACTGATGAGCGGCAAAACCTATCTTATTATTTCTTTAAGGGCATGGTTAACGGCGTGGCGAAATTTTACAAGGAGAACCTGCAGATATTTATAGGCCCATTAAATAACATCGTCATAATTTTCCCGAACGCCAGGATCAAAAGAAGGAAAGCCCGCCAAGCAGGAAGATCGAATTGATGCTCGAGTTGGGGGTTTTTATAGTGGCGTTGGAGATGTGCCGGTAGCGGCACTGGATGTTTATGGCCCGTTTATCGTCCAAGAAATACTGCACTCCGAGCCCGGTCTGGATTATGAAATTGAAATCCGTCCCCTGCACCCGGTGCCCTATCGGCTCGTAAATCGCCCCAAAGCCAAAGGTCGAATAAGGCGACCACCTGCTTTGAAGAGCGGTGAAGTTATACTTGAAACCGGCAAACGAAAGCCCCGCCTCGACCTTTCCGTTCGGGTGCGTTATCACCCCCACCACCGGCTCCGCCTGGTACTGGACCAGTCCCCGGAAAAAAGAAGCTCCCCATTTCTTTTTTTGTCAGGAGAATGGATAGCGACGGCATGAATACCGCGTGCTCTATGCACGGCTGGACGGCATGGTGGTCCATAGCCCAGCCGTACCCGGCCAGGAAGCCGATTTCATAGGGGCTTCTGAGGATGATGTCTTTAGAATCCAGGTCCGCGGCGAAGGCGTGAGTCGCCGAAATAACGAAAAGAAGTGCGATTAAAAAAATTTTTCGCATAAAGTGTTTGAACACCGTCCCCTATACTCCCAATTTTTTCTTGAAATAATCGAGCGTCTTGCTTAAACCTTCCTCCAGCCCCACCTTCGGCTCCCAGCCAAGCAGTTCTTTTGCCTTGGTTATGTCCGGCTGGCGGACCTTCGGGTCGTCCTCCGGCAGAGGCTTGAATATAATTTTGCTCTTGGAGCCGGTGATTTTAACAATCGTCTCCGCCATCTGGAGCACGCTCATCTCCGCAGGGTTCCCGATATTTACCGGCGTGTCCACGTCCGAGAATAAAAGCCTTGTAATCCCGTCAACTTCATCTGAAACGTAGCAGAAGCTCCTGGTCTGAGAGCCGTCGCCGTAAACGGTAATATCTTCATTGTTAAGGGCCTGGCACATGAAATTGGGCACCGCCCGGCCGTCCCTTATCCTCATTCTGGGGCCGTAGGTGTTGAATATCCGTACGATGCGGGTTTTGAGCCCGTGGTAACGGTGATATCCCATCGTCATGGCCTCGGAAAACCGCTTTGCCTCATCGTAGACCCCTCTGGGACCGATGGGGTTCACGTTCCCCCAGTAGTCTTCGGTCTGCGGGTGGATGAGGGGGTCTCCATAGACTTCGGAGGTGGAAGCAATCAGGAATACCGCGCCCTTCTCCTTTGCCAGCCCCAGGGCCTTGTGCGTGCCCAGGGAACCGACCTTCAGCGTCTGAATGGGCAGTTCCAGGTAATCTATCGGCGATGCCGGAGAAGCGAAATGCAGGATATAGTCCAGCGGACCGTCCACGAACAGGTAATTCGTGACGTCGTACTTTATAAAGGTGAACCTGTCGCTCTTGATATGCGAGATGTTCGCGACGTCGCCAGTGATTAAATTATCAACGCAGATTACCTCGTGCCCGTCCGCCAGAAACCGGTCAGCCAGGTGAGAGCCTATGAAGCCCGCCCCGCCGGTAATAAGTATCCTTGCCAATTTAGCCTCCTTTTAGCGTTTTAATGCCTGCCGACGCATGCGTATCTGAAACCTTCCGCCCTCATCTTCGACGGCTCGTAGACGTTCCTCAGGTCTATGACTATGGGGCTTTTCATGCTGTGTTTGAGCTTCTGCAGGTCCAGTATCCTGAACTGGTTCCACTCGGTCATGAACACCAGGGCGTCCGCCCCTTCCGCGCACGAATAAGAGCCGTCGCAGTACGTGATGTCCGGCAGGAATTTTTTCGCCTCTTCTATCGCCACCGGGTCATATGCGCGGACGGAGGCGCCTTCTTTTTGAAGGGCCTGTATTATGGCCACGGAAGGCGCGTCCCGCATGTCGTCGGTGTTCGGCTTGAACGAAAGCCCCAGCACCGCGATGGTTTTCCCTGCAAGGTTGCCGCCCAGCACGCCGCGTATCTTATCCACCATCTTCATCCGTTGTGCGTAGTTCACGTCCAGCACTGCCTGAACTATCTTGAAATCATACCCATGTTCCCTGGCTATCTGCACGATGGCCTGGGTATCTTTCGGAAAACAGGAGCCGCCGAAACCGGGGCCCGGATGCAGGAACTTTGAGCCGATGCGGTTGTCCAGCCCCATGCCCACCGCCACCTTGTGCACGTCCGCCCTCACCAGCTCGCATATGTTGGCTATCTCGTTTATGAAAGATATCTTGGTGGCAAGGAAGGCGTTGGAGGCGTATTTTATCATCTCGGCCGTCGCGACGTTCGTCAGGACGAAAGGCGTCTCGATGAGGTAGAGCGGGCTGTACAGGTCCTTCATAATCGCCATCGCCTGGTCGGAGTCCGCGCCGATTACTACCCTGTTCGGGTGCATGAAGTCCTCTATCGCGGAACCTTCGCGAAGGAACTCCGGGTTTGATACGATATCGAAATCAACTTTCTCGCGCTGGCTCTGGCTGATTATGGCGCGTATTTTCTCCCCCGTCCCGACGGGTACCGTGCTCTTGGTTACCACCACCTTATAGCCGTTCATGTTCTGGGCGATGCTCTCGGCCACTTTTTCCACGTATGAGAGGTCCGCGGAGCCGTCATCCCTGGGCGGCGTCCCCACGGCGATGAAAACCACCAGGGCCTTCTGTACCGCCTCGGCCAGGTTGGAAGTGAAGGAGATATGCCCCTCCTTCACGTTCTTCTTGACCATCTCCTCAAGCCCCGGCTCGTATATCGGTATTATGCCCTGCTTCAGGTCGGCTATTTTCTTTTCGTCGTTATCGACGCAGGTTACCTTCAGTCCGAATTCAGCAAAACAGGCGCCTGTGACAAGCCCGACGTAGCCGGAACCAACGACACAGATATTCATCTATAAAAGGCCCTCCGATAAAAGAAATGACTATAATTAACCGCAGGTTCTAAGACAGAATAGCACAGATTAAAAAATTTAAGTGTTTTAATCTGTGTTTCTGAACTTTTAAATGTCTCTTTGTTTCAAATAATCTTTCAGGGCCTCTTCCCAATCCCTGAGGCGGTGCCCGGTGACATCCTCGTATTTTTTTTTGGAAATGACCGAATATGCCGGGCGGAGCGCAGGCCTTCCCAGTTCCGCCGTGGTAACAGGCTTCACCGTTATCCCCTCCGCCCCGTGGAGCTTAAGTATCTCCTTTGCGTACTGAAACCATGAGCAGTGCCCGTTATTGGCGGCGTGGAAAATGCCGGAGGCGTCCGCCTCGACAAGCCTCGTCAGGGCATCCGCCAGGTCCACCGTATATGTCGGGTTCCCCACCTGGTCCGAAACGACGGACAGCTCGTCCTTCTTCCCTACCTGCGAGAGTATGGCCTCCACGAAATTGGGGCCGTTCTTGCCGAAGAGCCAGGAAGTCCGAACGATCAGCGCATCAGGGAGGACTTTTAAAACTTCCTGTTCCCCCTTCAGCTTCGACCGTCCATAAACGTTCAGCGGCCCCACAGGGTCCGTCTCGACGTAAGGCTCCTTCTTTTGACCGTCGTACACATAGTCCGTGCTGACGTAGAGCATTTTGGCTTTCGCGCCCCAGCAGGCTTTCGCGACGTTCCTCGCGCCCTCGGCGTTCACGCTGAATGCTTTATCCGGCTCTTTTTCACAGCCGTCCACATTGGTGTACGCCGCGCAATGTATCACCCAGTCCGGCTGGATTTCGGCGACGGTCTTCAGGATATTCAGCTCGTCAACTATGTCGAACTCCCGGCGGGTCACCCCGATTGCCTCGTGCCCGACCGAAAGCCTTCGGACGAGATCGCTGCCCAGCATACCCGCCGCGCCGGTCACTATTATCTTCATCGGTATCCTATTGGTTTTTACTCACCAGGCGGCACCACTCCTGGTTATCCGTATACCATTTGATGGTGTCCCTGATGCCGTCTTCGAAAGAGACCTCCGGCTTCCAGCCGATTTCGCGCTGGATTTTGGAAGAATCAATCGCGTACCGCCGGTCGTGGCCCAGGCGGTCCGTAACATAGTTTATCAGGCTATCGGGTTTGCCAAGCTCCTTAAGTATAAGCCCCGTTATCTCTATATTCTTTCTCTCGTTGTTCCCGCCGATGTTGTAGACCTCTCCGGGCGCGCCCTTTCGCATCACCATGTCCACCGCTTTGCAGTGGTCGGAGACGTGCAGCCAGTCCCGCACGTTCTGGCCGTCGCCATATAGCGGGACCGGCTTGTCCTTCAGGGCGTTGTTTATAAAGAGCGGTATCAGCTTTTCCGGGAACTGGTAGGGGCCGTAATTGTTTGAGCAGCGGGTGACGGCGACGGGCAGGCCGAACGTGTGATGGTAGGCCAGCGCCAGCATGTCCGCTCCAGCCTTGCTCGCAGAATAAGGGCTGTTCGGGGAAAGCGGCGTGGTCTCCGTAAAATATCCTTCCGGCCCCAAAGAGCCGTAAACCTCGTCCGTGGATATCTGTACAAAGAATTCGAGTTTTAATTTCACGGCCCGGTCGAGGAGCACCTGAGTGCCGACTACGTTCGTCATCACGAAAACCGACGGGTCCTCGATGCTCCTGTCCACGTGAGACTCCGCGGCGAAATGGACCACCGCGTCCGCTTTATCCATCGCCTCCGCGACGGCATGGGGGTCGCAAACGCTGCCTTTTATAAACTTGTAGCGCGGGTTTTTTTCCACGTCCCGCAGGTTCTCCAGGGTACCCGCGTAGGTAAGGGCATCGAGGTTTACGACTTCCGCCTCCGGATAGTTATTTATTACGTACCGGACAAAGTTGGAGCCGATGAACCCGCACCCTCCCGTTACCATTATTTTCCTGGGGGTCCGCATTTATCCGTCCTTCCTCGCCCAGTCGTATGGAATGTCGCTCTCGTGGGCAGGTTTGCGGAACTCATCCGGGCTGGCGGCGTTGTAAGGCTCGGTGGAGCAGTTCATTACCATCGCCTCGGTATCGCTTATGCACTTGAACCCGTGCCAGACAAAAGGCGGGATCTGAAGCAATATCTCGTTGTGCTCGCCCATAAAGAATTCGTTGACCTCGCCCATCGTCGGCGAGCCCTCCCGGTCGTCGTACAGCACTACTTTCATCATCCCTTTTATGCAGCAGAAGTTGTCCGTCTGCTTCTTATGGTAATGCCATGCCTTTGTGACGCCGGGATACGCGGTGGTTACGTACACCTGGCCGAACTTGATGAATTCCGGGTCATCCGCGCGCATGACCTCCATAAGCCGCCCTCGCTCGTCGGGGATAGCCCGAAGCTTTTTCACCTTTGCGCCGTCGATCATTTACTGATTCTCCTCTATAGTAATCCGACTTTGGAATTATCTCCCAGCATGAACCTGTATGCCGTGGGCTTCAGCGGCGACTTGCCCACCTCGACGTTCCTGCCCACCAGGCTGTCCTCAATCCGCCTGTCCACTTCCTTGATTATGCTCCCCTCAAGGACGATGCTGTGCTCTATCTCGGACGACAGCACCTGCACGTTCTTGTCTATAGAAGTGAAGGGGCCGATGAAAGAGTTTATGATTCGCGCGCCCTTGCCGATGATCGCCGGGCCGCGGACGACGCTGTTGATTACCTCCGCCCCGCTTTCCACCACTACCTTAAATTCTACCTTCGAAGAGGTGTCCACATGCCCGTCCAGACGGGTCGTCAGGTTGTCGAGCACCATCCGGTTCGCCTCCAGCATGTCCTCAAGTTTTCCGGTGTCTTTCCACCAGCCGTTGACCATGTGCGGGTGCACGGCGTACCCCTGGTCGATGAGGTACTGGATCGCGTCGGTTATTTCCAGTTCCCCGCGTGCCGAAGGTTTTATGCTCTTTGCGGCTTTAAGGATATTACTGTCGAACATATATACCCCAACCAGCGCGAGGTCGCTTTTAGGCTCCTGGGGCTTCTCCACCAGCCGGACTACCTTCCCCTCTTCTAATTCCGCGACGCCAAACTGGTTCGGGTTTAATACCTTGGCCAGGAGTATCTGCGCGTTCGGCTTGTCCCGCATGAACTCCCCGACAAGCTCTTTGATGCCGCCCAGAACGAGGTTGTCTCCGAGGTACATTACAAACGGGTCGTCTTTTAAAAATTCCTCCGCGACCAGCACCGCATGGGCGAGGCCCAGCGGCTCCGGCTGCTCGATATAAGTGACCTTGACGCCGAAATCGGAGCCGTTCCCTACCGCCGCTTTTATCTCTTCCTTTGTATCCCCGACGACAATGCCGATGTCGGTGATGCCTGCGTCCCTTATGGACTCAATACCGTAGAACAGCACGGGCTTGTTCCCCACCGGCACGAGCTGTTTCGCGCTGGTATAGGTTATCGGTCGAAGCCTCGTGCCCTTGCCGCCGGAAAGTATCAGCCCCTTCATAAGCATCCTCCGTCTTAGAACTTGACGTTCCCCATGCCCTTGAGGTTCAGCATTACCATATATTGTTTTCTGCTTGGACCGTTGAAGTAGTCGAAGCTCACTCCCCAGCACTGCGAGCTGTAAGTCGCCGTCCCGTCCGTCTCGCGGAAATTGCCGGTGTGCCAGTCGTACCACAGTTTTGCTGTAATATCCCAATGACTGCCTATTTTGACGCCGCCTTCAACAGTCAGAAAATCTACGGTGCTCTCTTCCTGCGCTTTATTAATATTAAAATTGTTGAAAAAGTCCGTGCTGGGCGTGAAGAAATCAAAACGCGAAGGGGACATGAAAGTCTGTTCCGCGTCAAGCGAGTATCTCTGACCGATGCCGACATGCCAGAGCTTGTCCTTGGAGTCGTACCGGAGGTCGGTGTCCACGGAGCGCAGGCTCCCCTGGTAGAAGTCGTAGCGGAAGTCGTTATTCAACGTAAGGCGCAGGCTGGAGCTGTAGCTGATTTCACTGTAGAGGCTGGAAAAGGTGCGCCTCTTCGTGCCTATGAACGTATCGCCGAAGAAGTCGTAGAACTGGCTGAGTTTGACGGTCAGGTAATCCACCCTCGGCTCTTTAGCTGCCATCTCTGTACTTCAAGACGAACCGGTTAGCGAGGGAGTAGGTTATCATGCTCCGTCTGGGGGGCAGCACGTTTATAATACGTGAGCCTGCGGGCAGGACCTCTTCGCTGTCGAGCGTGTCCACGTCGTCGAAATCGGGTAAATTTTTACCTCCCCGACTTGTGACATAATTGTAGGCGAAGGTTGGGACCAGGGTATGCCGCACGCCTTCCAGGGGGCCGCCGCTGAAAAGGAACAGCCTGTTCAAATCCGTCTGGAGCTTTATCCCCGCTCCAAACATCCCGCGCTCAGTGTCGTTTTTATCGATTAAAACGTCATTTTTGCCCGTTGCGGGATCAAACTTTGTGGCTGGATTATTATCGTCCAGATTGTACGCCGTTTCGCGGTACCCGACCTTCGGCTCAAAATTTATTCCTGCCAGATTGAAGTCGTACGAGAGGCTGGGGAACGCGTCGAACCGCGCGCCGGAGACGCCCTTTAATTTATAAAAATTCGTGGCGGAGGAGTCTAAACTGAAATAGAACGGCTGGCCCAGCAACTGTTTTTTGACCACGTTGAAACCGGCCTCCGGGAGGCGCTGCACTACAGCTTCATTGTTCTGGGTAGGGTCCAGCGTCCTCGGTATATTGGCCGAACAGATACGCCCTGCCCCAGTCCCAGCGGTCGGTGAGCCAGACATTTGAGTCCAGGGCCCTCTGTGTCCTCTCGAGCGTGGCATCGGTCAGGTCCCGGAAGAAATTCTTGTCGCTCACGCGTATATCGGCCCGGCCGGAAATGTCCGGAGCAAATACCTCCTGATACTTTAAGGACAGGTTGTACCTGTCGGCATCGATCAAACGGTCACTCATATAGTAGCCATACAGGCTCAGCTTGGTGTCCTTGTTTTGCGCATAGCGGATCTCGTCGGCGACGCCAAGGCCCCGAAGTGCCCTGTAATCGAGGGTCAGGGTGCTGTCGAAATTATCGACCGGCGCCCAATAATAGCTTTCGATAAGCCTGACGCCGTCCTTCGTGTTATATCCGCCTGACGGGATCATAAAACCGCTCGTCCGGGGCTTCAGCATGGGGAGCCAGACATACGGCATATACAGAACGGGAATGCCTTTAATGTAAAAAACGGCCCCCTTGGCGTAAACGTCCCTGTCCATCCGGACATCCAGGGATTTCGCCCTCATGTACCAGAAAGGATTTTCGGCGTCGCAGGTGGTAAATCCCCCGCCGGTGATTATATATTCCTGGTCTCCGACCTTCTCCAGTGGGTTTCCTTTGATGCGGTAGTTGCCATTCTTGACGAATATATTGCCCTGCTCGATGACGCCCAGCTTCGTATTGAAATTTACTTTTATGACTTCCGCGAAAACGACGTTGTCAGGCGAAACGAGTCTCGCTTTGCCCATGGCCTCGGCGTCTCCGGTTTCCTCATTAAGAGTCGCCTTCAGGGAGGTCAGCGTATAGTCTTTCTGGGAAATTTTAACGTTGCCGTCGGCAAAGTAGGTATTGGTCTTCCGGTCGTAGCGGAGGCTGTCCGCCTGGATCGTCACGGGCTCTTTTGAGTCGGCTATGGATTTCATCCTGCCGCCAATTTTATCCTCATCCGCGGCGGCGGGCGGAACAAAATAAATAGACGAAAGGACTACCATCGCCATGAGGACGCCGAAGAGACTTTTCATGCCTTCAGGAACTGCTCCCTTTTTGATAGCCAGGCCTTCGCCTCACCGACCACATACAATGAGCCGGTTATCAGCACCATATCGTCCGGTCCTGCCTCCGAGAGCGCCTTCTTAAGCGCCCCCGGCACGTCCGGGCAGACCTCGACTTCCCTTCCGCCGCCGATTTTTTCCGCAAGCTCCGAGGCAGGCACTGCCCGCCCATAGTCCGCCTGCGTAATTATTATCTTATCCGCGGGAGCCATAAGGAAATCCGCCATCTCGCGGAAATCCTTATCCGCCAGAATCCCCATGACAAGGATTAATTTTTTATACCGGCCGGAGTAATATTTTCGTATTGCCCCGGCAAGCCTTCCCGCCGAATCCGTATTATGCGCCCCGTCAAGCACTACCAGAGGGATGTTGCGATACCGTCTCCAGCCTGCCTTCCCATTTGACTTCCGCAAAACCTTTCCTTAGCGCTTCCTCCGGGACGGTCATGCCGTTTTGGGATATCACGGATAGCGCGCAAGCGGCGGCCGCCGCATTTTCAAGCTGGTGCTCGCCGGCAAGGGGCAAGGTCAGTCCTTTTATCTCGCCGCCCGGCCCCCACCAGTCAAAACCCTGGATAACCGCGCCATCCTTCCAGTGATAGTCCAGGAAGCGGTAGCCGTAGTCTTTGTCTATTATGAAAACCGGCGCCTCTTTTTCACGGCAGACGCCTTTTAAATAATCGATGACCTCCGGCTTTCTCTCCGCCGTCACAAGCGGCACGCCCGCCTTTATAATCCCCGCCTTCTCGCGCGCTATCTCGTCGATAGTATCTCCAAGATATTCCCGGTGCTCCATCTCCACGTTAGTTATCACGGCGCATTCCGGGACCACTACATTAGTCGAATCAAGCCGTCCGCCCATCCCGACTTCCAGGACGACCGCCTCCGCCCCCGCATCCCTGAAATAGTCAAATGCCATTGCGGTGGTGAACTCGAAAAATGTGGGCTTCATCTCCGGCGCATGGTTTTCCAAAAGCCTCCGGAGCCTGTCCGCGAGCGCAACAACTTCTTCCCTGGATATTTCATCCCCGTCCAAGCCTCATCCTTTCGGTGAAGCTGACAAGATGGGGAGAGGTATATAAGCCGGTCCGGTATCCCGCTTCTTTCAGCGCGGATGCGCACAGCGCGGATACGGAGCCTTTGCCGTTGGTCCCGGTCACGTGCAGGAATTTCCTGCCGCTTTCAGGGTGTCCCAGGATTTCAAGGAGCCGGCGCGTGTTCTCCAGGCCCAGCTTCGTCCCGAACTTCTGAAGGCCGAAGAGGAAATCGACCGTCTGGTTGAAATCCATCACTTCCCGTTCCCGCGGAAGAAGGCCAGGATCTTCACCAGCGTTTCCTTCAGGTTTTTCCTGTCCACGATCATATCCACCTGACCGTGCTCCAACTGGAACTCCGCGCGCTGGAAACCTTCCGGGAGCTGCTTCTTTATCGTCTGCTCGATTACCCTCGGACCCGCGAAACCAATCAGCGACTTCGGTTCCGCGATTATAATATCGCCGAGACTTGAAAAGCTCGCGGACACGCCGCCGAAGGTCGGGTCCGTAAGGACGGATATAAAGGGTATCCCCTTTTCCCCCAGCTTCGCAACCGCCGCCGAAGTCTTCGCCATCTGCATAAGCGAGACCAGCCCCTCCTGCATCCTGGCTCCGCCGGACGACGAAAAGGTAATCAACGGAATGCCCTTCTCCAGGGAATTCTCCGCCGCAAGGCAGACTTTCTCTCCGACGACGGAACCCATGCTCCCGCCCATGAACCCGAAGTCCAGGACCGCGACGGTAACAGGATAACCGCCTACTGTCGCCTCGCCCGAAATTATGGCGTCTTTGAGTCCGGTCGCGCCCTGCGACGCCTTCAGCTTGTCCTTGTACCGGACAGTATCCTTAAACTCCAGGAAGTCTTTCGGCGAAATGTCCGAAAATATCTCGGTGAAACTGCCTTCGTCTACGAGCAGGTCCAGGCGCTCTTTCGCGGTTATCCTGAAATGATAATCGCATTTCGGGCAGACCTTGAGGTTCCTGTCGATCTCTTTCTTATAGACAATTTCTTTGCAATTGTCGCATTTTACCCACAGGCCCTCCGGGATCTTCACCTTCTTCTCCGGCTGCTGGGCCTTGGGGGCTTTAACTTTTTTAAACCAGGCCACTTGACTTAAGCCCCTTCCAGAAGATCTCCGTACGTCTCGGGGCGCCTGTCGCCAAGGAAATTACAAAGTTCCCGAGCCTCCCCTACCTCGTCCGTGTCTACTTCCGCCATGACTACCGCGTCACCCTTCCCCGTCGGCTCTATGGCAAGCTCCCCAAAGGGGTTTGCCAGGAAGCTCTTGCCGTAGAAACGCTGGCGTTCCGCGCCGCCGACACGGTTCACACGGAACACGTATATCCCGTTCGCTATCGCGGCTGAAGTTATCATCTTCTCCCATTTGGAGGCGGAGGCGAAAGCCGCCGCCGTCGGGGCCACGACAACCTGGGCCCCTTTGAGCGCGAGCGCCCGGAAGCCCTCCGGGAAAAAAACGTCCCAGCAAAGCTGGACGCCGATTTTCCCGCACTTTGTATCGAAGACCGGAAACCCCGTGTCGCCAGGGGAAAAATAAAATTTCTCGCGCCAGAGCGGTATGTCCGGCACGTGCGCCTTCCTGTATTTCCCGGCGACGCTCCCGTCGGCGTCGATTACGAAAGCGGTATTAAAAAATTTTCCGTCGGGCGATTTTTCAAAAATGGGACAGACAAGGACCGCTCCGCCTTCCCGCGCAAGTTCCTTCATCTTCGATATCGCCGGGCCGTCCTCTGCCTCCGCAAACGAAAAGGCATTCTCGTCCGCCTCGGCAGGGAACCACGGCAGGTGGAAGAGCTGCTGGAAGACTATCAGCTTCGCCCCGTTCTCCAGGGCGTAGTGGGCCATCTCCACCGCCTTTTTCATGTTCTTCCCGGTATTATCCGAGCAGGACATCTGTATACCCGCAATTTTAAATCTCATTTATGCTCCGTGGCACTTTTTGTATTTTTTCCCCGAGCCGCACGGGCAGGGGTCGTTACGGCCAACTTTATTTTCCGACTTAACCGGCGTTTTCGGCTCGTCGCCCTCGCCCCGGTTCATCACGATCTTCTGGGGACGCCGCCTTGTCTCGTGCGTCATGGCATCCTGCTGCACTACCTGGACCTTCGAAAGCCGCTCCAGGGTATCCATCTTTATGCGGTCCACCATCTCCATGAACATCTCGAACCCCTCTTTCTTGTACTCCACCAGAGGGTCCTTCTGTCCATAGCCCCGAAGGCCTATGCCTTCTTTCAGGTGGTCCATATTGAGAAGGTGTTCTTTCCAGAGCGTGTCTATCATATCAAGGATGACGCGTTTCTCAAGCCACCTGAGGAACTCGGTCCCGACCTGCTGCTCCTTCTTCTCGTACGCCTCCTGGAGCGTGGCGTAGAGCGCATCCTTCAGCTCGGATAGTTCTCCTATGCCTTTCAGCTTCGCCGAGTCCAGCCGGACGCCGAAATGTTTGTTGACGGCGTCGGCGAGTCCGTCATAATCCCATTCCTCGGAATGCTTTCCCTGTTCGCAGAAGGGGTCCACAAGAGAGGCGGATACCTCTTCCATCATCTCCAGGACGTCCTGCTTCAGGTTGTCGCTTGCCAGGACCTGCCTGCGCTGCTCATATATGACGGTCCTCTGCTTGTTCATCACGTCGTCGTATTCGATAAGCTGCTTGCGTATTTCGAAGTTATGGCTCTCGACCTTCTTCTGGGCGTTCTCTATGGCCTTACTCACCATCCGGGCCTCGATGGGCACGCCTTCTTCCATGCCGAGGCGGCTCATTATGCTGGCGATGCGCTCGGAGTTGAAGATGCGGAGCAGGTCGTCTTCCAGCGACAGGTAGAAGCGGGAAGAACCCGGGTCTCCCTGGCGGCCGGAACGGCCCCGGAGCTGGTTGTCTATCCGCCTGGACTCGTGCCTTTCCGTGCCGACTATATGCAGTCCGCCGGCCTCGACCACATTTTTGTGGTCCTCGTCGGTCATGGCTTTCCACCTGTCTATTTCGGTCTGCACGGCTGAGGGGTCTATCTCGTCCGGGTTCACCCCTTTGCTCATAAGCTCATGCTTTGCCAGCATGTTGGGATTTCCGCCAAGGAGGATGTCGGTGCCTCTGCCGGCCATGTTCGTTGCGATTGTCACCTGGCCCGAGCGTCCGGCCTGGGAAACGATCTCCGCTTCCCTTTCATGGTTCTTTGCGTTTAAGACGTTATGCTTTATCCCCTTCTTCTTCAGGAGGGAGGAGATGTGTTCGGATTTTTCAATGGAGATAGTGCCCACCAAGACGGGCTGATTGCGCTTGTTGCAGTCGATGACGTCTTCCACGACGGCATTATATTTCTCGCCTATCGTCTTGTATATCTGGTCGGGATAATCCACCCTTACCATCGACTGGTTGGTGGGGATGACCATCACGTCCAGGTTGTATATATTCGCGAACTCGCCGGCTTCCGTATCGGCGGTGCCGGTCATGCCGGCGAGCTTATTGTACATCCTGAAGTAGTTCTGAAACGTGATCGTCGCGAGGGTCTGGTTTTCAGCCTCGATTTTGACGCCTTCCTTTGCCTCGACCGCCTGGTGAAGCCCGTCGCTCCAGCGTCTGCCGGGCATGAGCCTCCCGGTAAAGTCGTCCACGATGATGACCTCGCCGTCCTTCACTACATAGTCCACGTCCCTTTTATACATGGCGTGGGCGCGAAGCGCCTGGACTACATGGTGGACGAGTTCGATATTTACCGGGTCGTAGAGGTTCTGCACCCCCAGCATCCTCTCCACCTTCTCGTTTCCGGAATCGGAGAGCGCGGCGGTCTTGGACTTCTCTTCGATCGTATAGTCTTCTTCTTTAGTCAGGCGCGGGATTATTTCGTTGATGCGGTAGTAGAGGTCGGTGGATTCCTCGGACGGTCCGGAAATGATAAGAGGCGTCCTGGCCTCGTCTATAAGTATGCTGTCCACCTCGTCGACGATGGAATAGTTCAGTTCCCTCTGGACGTAGTCCTTGAGGTCGAACTTCATGTTGTCCCGGAGGTAGTCGAAACCGAACTCGTTGTTCGTGCCGTAGGTGACGTCGCTGCCGTAAGCTTCCTGGCGCTGGCGGTCGTCCAGTTCATGGGTGATAACGCCCACGGTAAGTCCAAGGAAGCGGTATATCTCCCCCATCCACTGCGAGTCGCGCTTCGCCAGGTAATCGTTCACTGTAATGACATGCACGCCCCGGCCTTCCAGCGCGTTCAGATATACCGGGAGCGTCTCCGCCAGCGTCTTTCCTTCGCCGGTCTTCATCTCGGCAATCTTGCCTTCGTGCAGGACTATGCCGCCGATTATCTGGACGTCGAAATGCCGCATCCCCAGCGTCCGCTTCGACGCTTCACGCACCACGGCGAACGCTTCCGGCAGGAGGTCGTCCAGCGCTTCTCCGGCGGAGAGGCGTTTTTTAAACTCGTCCGTCTTCCCCCGAAGCTCCGCGTCCGTGAGCCTGGATATTTCCGCCTCAAGAGAATTTACCCGGTCCACCAGCGGCTGCATCCTCTTGAGCTCCCGCTGATTTTTCGTGCCTACAATTTTGCTGAATATCGTTGATAACATTTCTTTGTTTTTCTCTGATTTTTTTAAGGATTAGCCCAAAGCGGGCAAGTTCAATCAAATGTGGGATTATACTATAAAAACCGGCAAATCTCCAAAGGTTTATTTACCAATCATCCCCCGCTCCAAATAACAAAACCCCGGCTGGTCGCCCGGCCGGGGTTTTCTTCTTTAATTATTGATTATAGCTTTACTACGTTTTTTGCCTGAAGGCCCTTGTCGCCCTGGGTTATCTCGAACTCGACGTCCTGCCCCTCGTTAAGCGACTTGAACCCGTCTTCCTGGATCTGGGAGAAATGCACGAAAACATCCTCGCCGTTCTCCTGCTCAATGAAACCGTAGCCCTTGGAGGCGTTAAACCATTTTACTTTTCCCGTCGCCATGCTTAAGACCCCTTTCAATGATGCCTTGTACAGATTTGGAGAGCCCATCGCTCTCCCTTACCTCACGTTATATATATTTCCTCGGGTTTACCGGGACGCCGTTCACCCATACCTCGTAATGGAGGTGGGGACCCGTGGAATTCCCGGTATTGCCCAAGGCGCCGATTACATCGCCCTTCCTTACGCGCTGCCCGGCGTGCACGTCCGCCCTTGAAAGGTGGCAGTACATCGTAGCCATACCATAGCCGTGCTGTATTTTTATATATCTGCCGTAGCTTGACGAAAGGCCGGCCTCGGAGACCGTGCCGTCGGCGCTCGCATGGACCGGCGTGCCGACGTCGTTCGCTATGTCAAGCCCGGAGTGGAACTCGGTCGTTCCGTACATGGGAGAGTTGCGGTACCCGAAATCCGATGTTATGAAGCCCTTGACCGGCCAGATGCTTGGGGGTGCAGGCGATGATGGAATTCCTTTGCTCGAAATATCCCATCAGCTTCTTTATCCTCGCCTCCTCGGAAGAGGCGTCGGATTTGAGGCCCTGAAGTTCCTGGGACATCTGAGCGGCAACCTCTTCGTGACTCTTCCTGCCGAACTCCTCAAGGCTCACCGCGCCTACCCCGGAGCTTCCGCCCGTCCCTTTGACCCCAAAACTCTTTCCGGCTGCATTGCCGGCGGCCGAACTTAATTTATCGGAAAGGCCTTTTATCCTTGCCATCTGGGTTTTCATGTCCACTACGCTCGCCGCAATCTGCATGAGCTGGGCGCGCTGCGAGGAGGCCTCCCGGCGGAGCGAGTTAAGCTCCATCACCTTTCCGGCCATACTGACATACTCCCCGAAAAGCCCGGTGGAGAGCAGGATAAGGACAGCCGCGGCAATCAGCGAGTTCCTGAGCAGGGACTTTGATATGCTGAACTTGCGGACCCTGGAGTTCGGCCCGGGCAGGATTACGATTGTGAAGTACTCTTTTTTCCTGGCGCTTGCGTTCTTCCTGAAAAGCTCGTACTTTTCCCTTAGTCTTTGGAGCAAAAAGATGCCCTCCTTTCGTAAAACTCGCAGATTTTCTACCACAGGGAAGAAGCGGATGTCAAGGAATTTCTGTGCGGGTCAAGATGCAGATTTCGCACTCTCCGGCTTTTTTTGCGCAGCGCTCTTTCGCGAGGCGGACGATGAGCGCGTGGTACTCGTTATACAGCTTCACATCCTTCGGCAGGCAATCCATAAACAGCTTCTGCACCTCGTGATAGTCCGAATCCGGCGAAAAAAAGCCATGCCGGGAAAAAATTCGTTTTGTGTATGCGTCCACGACGAATACTGGCATGTCCAGGGCGTAGAGCATGATTGAGTCCGCCGTTTCCTGGCCGATTCCAGGCACGGACAAAAGTTCCTCCCGGAGTTCCGCGGGCTCCCGCCGTTTCATTTTTTTAATGCTTCCCCCGTAGCTCTCCATGAAGTACGATATGAAGGATTTTAACCTTTTTGCCTTTATGTTGAAGTAACCTGACGGTTTTATCAGCTCCGCGAGCCTGCCCTCCGGCATGGCGTATATCGTCTCCGGCGCCAGCGCCCCGGCCCGTTTCAAGTTGCCGATTGCCTTCTCGACATTCGTCCAGTTCGTGTTTTGCGTGAGTATCGCGCCGACCATTACCTCAAAAGGAGTCTCTCCCGGCCACCAGTGCTGGGGGCCGAAATGTTTCAGCAGAATATTAAAAATATCGATTAATTCCCCCTTTACCGCCTCTTCCCCGGCCTTCTGCCTTCCCTCCCCCGCAAGTGGGGAGGGTAACGGTGAAGAGGCCGCTTCGGGGCGAGGGCTGAAATCGAGGGCTTCCCTGCGAATTTTATTCACCAGTATATGCGCCCTGCGGGTCAGGCTCCGGGAGGCGGTATTTCGTGCAGCATTCAAGGGCAATCTTGCAGGGCTTTATCGAGGCTCACCATGTGCCCCACGGACACGAATACCGGCTTTATCCCGTCCTTCGTCCGGAGCGCGCGCCCGACCTCGGCATTTTTATAAACAAGCGAAGACTGTGAGCCGCGCCTCTTTGCCGGTTCCTTATACTCCCCCACCAGGACGGTCTTCGCGCATCCGACGGTCGGGATGCCGAGCAGGACGCCCATGTGGGACGCCAGTCCAAAGCCGCGCGGATGGGCGACGCCGTGGCCGTCTATCAGCACCACGTCCGGCCTCAATTTAAGCTTTCTGAACGCCCGCAGGACTATCGGCCCCTCCCGAAACGCAAGCAGGCCGGGGATGTAAGGAAACGGGGCTCTTCCCGAGGCATGTACTTCCTCCACGGTCTCCATCTCCGGGAACTTCAGCACTACTACCGCCGCGTGATAATACTCGCTTCCCTTGTCATAGGATACGTCCGCGCCGGCGACAAGACGGACATCGCCGATACGGTCTTCCATGACAAGCCGCGATTTAAGCCTTTCCTGAACGCGGACGGCGTCCTTGTAATTTTTAGGCCAGGGATGTTTTAAAACCGGTTCAACCAAGGCGGGTATTTTCTTCAATCCAGTCGAGGTATGGCTCTTGAACCTTCGGATATCTTGACGGCAATAACCTCAGGCACCTCGTACGGATGGAGTTCGCGGACCCTCTTTTCAAGCAGCGTAAATTTATCCGCGGCTGTCTTAATCAGCAGCATACACTCGGGCTCGTCGAATATTTCTTCCTTCCACCTGTATATGGAGCGGACGCCCCTGATGATATTGGCACAGGCCGCCAGCCGCTCCTCCACCAGCGCACGGCCAATCATCGCCGCGTTCTCCTCGTCCGGAGCGGTTATAAGCACCGTGAGCTTTTCAGTCATCGCATTGCAGGCCGGTGAAGCTCAGGCCTTTATCGCCGGAGGTATTCTCTATAGTGTAAGTGGACAACCCGTCTTTCAAGTCCTGCTTGATATAAAGCGGGTTGTCGCCGTGCTGGCGGAATGAGACGGGCGGGTTCATCTTCTTGACGTTCATGTTGTCCGATTCTTCCTCGGCCAGGCAGACCACCCACCAGGCAAACTCCTGGGCGGTCTCGTAGAACGTATGCCTTTCTTCGTTGTTCAGTTCGAGCAGGAATTTTTCATAATATTTACCGGATATGCAGTTCAGCCTCTCCGCGCCCGCGATCCTGAACATATCCGGCATAAGCTCCGGGTGAAATCCCGAAGCCTTCCGAAAGCTGGGCCCGGTGTTCTTCTATATATTTCCGCAACGCGCCGCGGATCTCGGCCTCGTGGTTCAGCCTGTCGACAATATAAGTAGAATATTCCTTCATGAACTTCGGGTGCTCTATCTTCCCCTGGGCATGCGAAAGTACCGGTAAAAATAGAAAAGCAGGAGATGAAGACTATCGCCAGAATTTTTTTCACGTGTTTATTGCTCCCTGATCTCCGCGCCGAGACGGTCTTTAAGCGCCTCGACGACTTTTTTATGAACGAGGTTGACCTCTTCGTCCGTCAATGTCCTCTCCGGTGAACGATAGGTGATACTGTATGCCAGGCTTTTCATCCCGGCTGGTATCGGTTTCCCTTCGTAATAATCGAACAGCCTTACGCCCTCGACCAAGCCCAGCTTCAAAGACTCGATCGTCTTTAAAACGGCAAACGAAGTGATATCCGCCGGGATTATTACGGCAATATCGCGCTCCACGGCCGGATACTTGGGAAGCGGCCTGTACGATACCTCCTCCGGGCCGACCTCAACCAGCGACTGGAGGTCCAGCTCGAATACATAGACCTCGGGCGGAAGGTCGTACCGGCTGATGACGTCGGGGTGGACCTGCCCTATATATCCCGCCACGCCTCCGCCGACCATCAGCCTTGCCGCCTTGCCCGGGTGCAGGAAAGGCATGTCCTCCGCGGCGGTAAATACTATGTTCGGCACTCTCAGAGCGTCCAGCAGCTGCTCCACCGCGCCCTTCATGTCATAGAAGTCTATATCCCTGTCTTTGCCCTCCCAAAGCTCCGCCGACTTTATTCCGCAGGCCAGCCCGCCGATATTAAGCGGCTCGGTCGGAAGTCCCGTCCCGGTACGCAGGAATACGCGGGAGAGTTCAAAAATTTTAAGGTCCTTCACCCCGCGGCTCAGGTTCCAGGAGAGGTTATTCAGCAAGCTCGGCAGAAGCGAGGTGCGCATAACGGACTGCTCTACGGAGAGCGGGTTCTGAAGGTTTACGGTCTTCCTACGGAAGTCGTCTTCCGGCAGGCCCAGCTTGTCGAAGTCCCGCGGGTCCATGAAACTGTAATTGATGACTTCCGAAAAGCCGGAGTCGTACATTGCCCCCCTGGCCCGCTCAGACGCGGCACGCGCTTTGTCCTGCTCTTCCGCCGCCATCTTGTATTCCGGCATCGAGCTTTTGATCTTACCGTAGCCGTGGACCCTCGCGGCCTCCTCGACAAAATCTATCTCCCGCGTCAAGTCCGGCCTGAAAGTGGGCGCCTGGAGCAGGAGCGATTCCGGCCCTTCCTCGCGAATCTTTATCCGGAGCCGCTTCATTATATCGGCAATTTCATCCTTTTCGAGGTCCACCCCGAGAAGGGCGTTCACTCTGGAAGTCCTGAGAGCGACTGTCGGCATCTTTACAGGATTCGGATATTCGTCTATCGCTCCGGTCGCTATCTCCCCGCCCGCAAGGTCAGCAATAAGGACGGCTAACCTGTTTAAAGCGTTAATAACGCCTTCCGGGTCCGTTCCCCTCTCGAAACGGTGTGACGCCTCGGTATGGAGTCCGAGTTTTTTGGAGGTCTTCCGGACGCTCGACGGGTTGAAATACGCGGATTCCAGGAAAATATCGGTGGTCTCCTCCGTCACTTCGGAGTTTTGGCCTCCCATTACTCCGGCGAGCGCGACCGGCCTTTTGCCGTCGCAGATAAGGAGCATGCCTTCGGACAGCTCCCTCTCCACGCCGTCCAGGGTCGTAAAAATCTCGCCCTTCTGTGCACTGCGGACGATTATCTCCTGGCCTGCTAAAAGCCGGTAATCGAAGGCATGGAGCGGCTGTCCCATCTCCATCATCACGAAATTCGTCGCGTCGACCACGTTGTTTATGCTGCGCACCCCAATCGCCTGGAGGCGCCTCTGCATCCATAGCGGAGAGGGCCCCACCTTGATCCCGGCAAGGAGCCTTCCGGCATAGCGCGGGCAAAGCTCCATCGTCTTCTACCGTGACCTTCATCCGCCCGCCAATCGGCGCGCCCGCCTCGGTTATTTTGAATTTCGGAACGTTAAGCGGCTGGCGGGTCAGGGCCGCCGCCTCTCTCGCAATGCCAAGGGTGCAGAGGCAGTCCGGGCGGTTCGGAGTGACGTTTATCTCCATCGCCCAGTCGTCCAGGCCTACCGCCTTGACTATATCCTCGCCCACCACCGCGTCTTCGGGGAGTATAAGCAGGCCGGAGGCTTCCTTGGCCAGCCCAAGCTCCTTCTCCGAACACAACATCCCGAAAGAGGCAATACCCCTTAGCTTGGCTTTCTCTATCTTCATCCCGCCGGGGAGCGTAGCGCCGACCTGGGCCAGCGGGACCTTGTCCCCCGCCTTCATATTCTTCGCGCCGCAGACTATGGACAGTACCTCCGTACCGTTATCCACTTCGCAGAGCGTCAGTTTATCGGCGCCCGGGTGAGGGTTCATGGACATTATCCGGCCAACGACAACACCCTGGATGCCTTCGCCCAGATATTCAAGGCCCTCCACCTCCAGCCCTGCCATCGTCAGCCTGTCGGAGATCTGCTGTACCGTCAGCTCGATATCGACGAATTCTTTTAACCAGTTAAAGCTTATCCGCAATTTTAGTGTCCTCTAATACGGCTTTACAGACTTCTCCTTGAGGAAGTCTTCCAGGTCTTTTTTAATATTATTTGAAAAACCTACCATGTCCATAGGTATCACGCCCGTCTTCAGGGCCCCTTTCGGCGTGGAGTAGTCGATCAGGAAAAACTCCCGCGCGCGTCCCTTCTTGTCCCGCACGGCTTTAAAACCGGCCTTATGCGCCTTGTCCCATTCGCAATGTTCCCTTTTCCAGGGGTTTACGCCGTAAACCGTAAAATTTTTTTCATTCCAATCGAAAACCGGGAACTTCCAGAACCGGTAGATTGCAACTATTACGATGACATTCAGGACGTAGAGAAGCGCGAGAGGTGCGGCGGTATACGGCCCGTGGAACCTCTTCAGCAGGTAGCCCAGGATGATATCCGCCCCGACGCAGTAAAAGATGACCTCGTTCATCCTCTTCTGGGAGAGGAACATCCGGCCGTGGCGCATTAAAATTGCCTTAAGAAACGCATGTCGTTTTCATAGAAGAGACGGATATCGTCGATGCCGTACTTCAGCATCGCTATCCGCTCCATTCCAAGGCCGAAGGCAAAGCCCGTGAATTCCTCCGGGTCGTAACCCACGGCGCGGAAAACCTCCGGGTCCACCATCCCCGAACCGAGTATCTCCAGCCACCCGGTGCTCTTGCAGACGCGGCATCCCTTCCCGCCGCAAATCACGCAGCGGATGTCAACTTCGGCTGAAGGCTCCGTAAACGGGAAGAAGCTCGGCCTGAAGCGAGTGGCCGTACCGGAGCCGAACATCCGGGAGATGAAGGTCTCCAGCACGCCCTTCAGGTGCGAAAAATTTATATGCCTGTCCACCATCAGCCCTTCGACCTGGTGGAACATCGGCGTATGGGATACGTCCGCGTCGCAGCGGTAGACTTTTCCGGGCGCGATAACCTGCACCGGCGGGCGGCTCGACTTCATCACCCGTACCTGCACCGGGGAGGTATGGGTGCGCAGAACTACCTCGTCCGACACGTAGAACGTGTCCTGCATATCGCGGGCGGGGTGGTCCTTCGGCATGTTCAGGGTCTCGAAGTTGTAATAATCCAGCTCAACTTCGGGGCCTTCCGCGACCGAGAACCCCATGTCCCGGAAAATTTCCACAACCTCCATAGTGACTGAAGTTATGGGATGCGGCCTGCCTACGCCCGGCCTCCTGCCGGGCAGAGTAATGTCTATTCTCTGCGCGGTAAGTTTTTCCGAACGCTCCTTCGCCGCCAGTTCCTCGCCCTTCGTCTTGAGCGCGGCCTCATAGCGGCCAGCCAGTCTCGTTTAAAAGACGCCCCGCCTCTTTGCGGTCTTCCGGGGCTTCCTGAGGGATTTTTTTGCGGAGGATGGAGACTATGCCCTTCTTGCCGAAAAGCTCAAGCTCGACGGCCTTCAGGTCGTCCGTGGAGGACGCATATTTGTTTATGACCTCTTCCGCGCCAAGCCCGTCCGAGATGCGAGGTATCAGCTCCGTAAGCTTCCCCGCGCCCTCCAGAGTGCTTTTGAGGCCCCTTGCTTTTTCCAGAAACTGCTCCAGCGACAATTACGCTCCTGATTTGATTTTCGGATTTAAATCGAATGATTATATAGCAAAAAAGCCTGATTTTCAATAGACAAATCAGGCTTGAAGTCACTGCGGGTATCTAGCGGCTCTGTTTATAGAAGTATCTCTTGAATTGTCTTCCTGGGCCTGGGCTCCGGCACTTCCGCCGGATAGCCGACAGGCATGAGCGTCACCGGGAATATCCATGACGGCAGGCTCAGCAGCAAGGAAATCTTTTCCTTGTCGAAGAGGTGTACCCAGCAGGTCCCCAAGCCCAGAGACGCCGCGGCAAGCGCGATATGCTCCGTCGCGATAGCGGTATTGAATGCGGCGTTTTCTTTATATTTCATAAGCTCGTCCTCCTCGTCTTTCGTGAGGAGGTTGAGCCCCATCTTTTTTAAATCGTCCTGCGAAATCACACCGTTATCCAATAGCTCCCTGAACCTCTCCTTGAGGGTCTTGGAATAGGACAGCGTATCTCCGCAGACGATTATCACCGCGGGCGCCTGCTTGATGTGGTACTGGTTTTTGGAGGCCAGGAATACCTGCTCCTTGAGCTTTGGGTCCGTAACCACCTTGAACTTCCAGGGCTGGGAGTTCACCCCCGACGGGGCAAGCCGCGCGGCTTCCAGCAGGAAGTCAATCTGCTCGGTCGAGACCGGGTCCGGCTTGAAATTCCTTATCGCCCTCCGCCTGCGAATCGCCTCCATAAGGTCCATGGATTATTTCTCCGCCTTCCCCGGCACGGCAGCCGGCTTTTTTTCTTTTAAGTACCGTTCCTTTTCGCTGTATACGCAGCCGCAGTATTTCTGATGGTACATGCCGATCTCGTGAGATAATTCCTGCCCTTCCTTCCAGCCCTGCCTGAAGTCGCGGTACAAAAATTTAATGCCCAGCTCGCGGGCGATGACATCCGCGACATGAACGAGCAGGTCGTGCTTCTGGTACTTGCTGTAAAGGAGCGTAGTGGAAAAGGCGTCGTAGCCGGAGTCACGCGCCGCCTGGGCGACCTTCCTGAGACGCATTTCGTAGCAGGCCGCGCACCGCTCTCCCTCATGCCCGACTACTCTCCTGAAAAATTCCTCGATATCGTATCCTACCTCGCTCGCAAGCGCCATTTCCTGCGAACGGGCATAGTCTTCCAGGGTTTCCAGCCTTTTCTTGAACTCGGTGTACGGTTGGATATTCGGGTTGTAAAAAAATCCATCCACCTCCACCCCTTCCTCCCGCAACGACTTCAGCGGAAAGACCAGGCAGGGACCGCAACATATATGCATAAGGATTCTCATAGAAGCCTCCCCTGGACGCCTTTTTCCCTGCCGTAATGTTTATAGGCCGCCGGCGTCGCAAGCCTCCCCCTGGGCGTCCTCTCTATCAGTCCCTCCTGGATAAGGAAAGGTTCGTAAACGTCTTCTATCGTGTCCCGCTCCTCGGCTACGGCGGCGGAAAGAGTATCCACTCCGACAGGCCCGCCGCCGAACTTGTCGATTATGGTAAGGAGGAGCTTCTTGTCCATGAAATCAAGTCCGCGCTCATCGACCTCCAGCCTCTTCAGGCCGCTCCTCGCCGCATCGGCGTCCACGATTTTTTTCCCGTCCACCTGTGCGAAATCCCGCACCCGCCGCAGAAGCCTGTTAGCCACCCTTGGAGTCCCCCTGGAACGCCGGGCAATCTCCAGCGCGCCTTCCATGTCGATGCCTATTCCCAGAAGGTTCGCCGAACGTATGACTATTTTTTGCAGGTCTTCCGGCGGATAAAATTCCAGCCTCGCCGCCACTCCGAACCGCTCCCGAAGCGGAGAAGTCAAAAGCCCCGCCCTCGTCGTCGCCCCCACCAGGGTAAACGGCGGGAGGTCGAGCTTTATGGAGCGGGCGGACGGCCCCTGCCCTATAATTATATCAAGCTGGTAATCTTCCATCGCCGGGTAGAGCACTTCCTCGATTACCCGGTTAAGCCTGTGTATCTCGTCCACGAACAGGACGTCGCCCTTTTCCAGGTTGGTAAGTATGGCCGCGAGGTCGCCCTGACGCTCGATAACCGGGCCGGAGGTGGTCTTTATATTAACCCCCATCTCCCGCGCGATAATATGCGCAAGCGTGGTCTTTCCAAGTCCGGGGGGCCCGGAGAAAAGCACGTGGTCCAGCGCCTCGCCCCGCTCCCTGGCCGCCTGGATGAAGACCTTGAGGTTGTCCTTCACCCTGTCCTGCCCGACGTACTCGTCAAACGACAGCGGCCGAAGCGCCAGGTCGAGGTTTAAATCTTCCGTGTTCTTTTCCGGGCCGATTACTCGTTCGTCCAAAATTTATACCTGTAATGGTGCGGCTGCTGAAATATCTTCTCCAAGACCCTCAAATATTAGCAAAAAAAGATCCTTATTTCTATAAGAATAAAAAAAGCCCGCGTTTCCGCGGGCTTTTACGCGCCTGAATAAATTATATCTTCCCCACAATGTCCAGCCCTGGCCGGAGAGTCGGCTTTCCAGGCTCCCAGGACGCCGGGCATACCTCTCCGCCCGCCTCGCGGACGAACTTCGCCGCCTGGAGCTTCCGGAAAAGCTCCTTTGCGCTCCTGCCGATGCTGTTGTCGTGCATCTCGTACGCCTTCAGGACCCCGTCCGGGTCGATAATGAAGCTCCCCCGGAGCGACAGCCCCTCGCCCTCGATATACGTCCCGAACTCCCGGCATACCTTCCCCGCGGGGTCGGCGGCCATCGGGTATTTTATCTTCTTTATGGACGGCGAGTTGTCGTGCCAGGCCTTGTGCACGAAGACCGTGTCCGTACTGATGCTCATCAGTTCCGCGCCGAGCGACTTGAACTCGTCGTACATTTCCGCCGCCTCCTCTAGCTCCGTCGGGCAGATGAACGTAAAATCGGCGGGATAAAAAATGAGGACGAGCCACTTGTCCCGGTAATTGGAAAACTTTACCTTCTTCGTCTCCTCGTCCTGGTAAACCTCCACCTCCAAATCCGGGATCACTTCGCCTATCTTTACCATGCGGACATCTCCTTTCTTTTATTTATGATACGTTATTCTGTAAATTGCGCTCGCGTAGTCGTCCGAAACTAAAAGCGCCCCGTCCGGCATTACCAGGACGTCCACAGGCCTTCCCCAATTGATTATCTCCCTGGAGCCATCCCTGGGCGAATATCTCGTACTTGACCGGATGCCTCGCTCTGCTCATCTGGACGAAAGTTACCCGGTACCCGATCTTATTGCTCCTGTTCCAGGAGCCGTGCTCGGCGATGAATATGCCGTTTCTGTACTTCTCCGGGAACATCTTTCCGGTATAAAACGTCATCCCTAAACTTGCCACGTGCGCGGGCAGTTCCAGCTCCGGCAGGGTGAACTCGGACGCCTTATGCCCTTTGCCGTATTGAGGGTCGGGAATATTCTTGCCGTGCCAGTACGGGAAGCCGAAATTAAGCCCCTTCTTCGGCGCGTGATTCAGTTCGTCCGGCGGCACGTTGTCTCCCATCAGGTCCCGGCCATTGTCCGTAAACCAAAGCTCTTTAGTAACCGGGTCCCAGTCGAACCCCACGGTATTCCTTACTCCGCGCGCGAAAATCTCGAACCCGCCCCCGCTCGGCCTTATCCTGGTTATCGAGGCGAAGGGGTCGCCCGGCTCGCAGACGTTGCAGGGCGCGCCGACCGGGACGTAGAGGTATCCGTCCGGGCCGAACCGGATGAACTTCCAGCCGTGGTGCGTCTTCGCGGGGTACTTATCATATATCACTACCGGCTTGGGCGGGTCCTTCAGGTGCGCTTCGATGTTGTCATAGCGCAGGATACGGCCTATCTCGGCGACGTAGAGCGAGCCGTCCTTGAAGGCGACTCCGTTAGGTTCGTTCAGGCCCTTGGCGATCGTATATATCCCCTCCGCCTGCCCGTCGTTGTCCGGGTCGGTAAGGGCATATACCGTGTGGTTCCTCGTCCCCACAAACAGCGTCCCCTTGTCTCCCATCGCCATCGAGCGGGCGCCCTTGGCATTGCAGCATTTTCCGGCAAAAAGGGTTATATGGAAACCGGGGGGAAGCTTGATATATTTGAAGCTTGTCCGAAACATCGTCGCTGAAAGCCCGCTGGACTATTATCAGCCCTATAGCGGAAAAAACCATGAGGAAGAGGGACTTCACACGCATGGTTCGCCTCCTTTTTTTGAGCGACTCTTATATATATATTATAGCGTGAAAGCGGAAATGGGGGATATGACCTAATGATAGAACTTACCAAGTAGTTATCTAAGTCTCGGAATTAGCCTTATCTGGATGGGATTTGGCGGGAAATTTTACAAGATTTTTATAAAATACTATTTCGGCTACGATAATGCAGGGCTGCGGAGTTATCCTTTTGCCAATGCTTTCAACGCCTCTTTTATCAGAATTTCCAGCGCCATATCTTCGCCGCCCACGGCGCAGATTTTTTTGACCGCGTCTTCGGCCATATTCTTTTTATAGCCGAGATTAACCAGCGCGGATACGGCCTCGTCCCTCTGCCGGCTGTACGCTCCCGCTGCGCACGGGCCGGATTCCGTCGCGCCAAGGGCGGCAACTTTATCCTTTAATTCCAGGATAACCCGCGCGGCGGTCTTCGGTCCCACGCCCGGTATGGTGGAGATTTTCTTCTGGTCTCCGCGCGCTATCGCGTCGGCAAGCTCTCCGGCGGGAAGGCCTGAGATGATGGCGAGCGCGACCTTCGGGCCGATGCCGGATACGGCAGTCAGCGCGAGGAAAAGCTCTTTCTCCCTCTGCGTGAGGAAGCCGTAGAGCAGTATCGCGTCCTCGCGGACATGGGTGTGGATATGGAGAGATACCTGGTTTCCGACATCGGGCAGGCCGTAGAAAGTGGACAGCGGAATCGAAGCCCGGTAGCCGACCCCGTGGACGTCGATTACGACACTGCCGGGGTCCTTCACGAGCAGGTTTCCGGTTAAGCGGGCGATCATCTGCGGTTTTTTCCGCCGCTGCCGGACGGGCGGGCCAGCAATGTCTCTTTCATCCTCGCGCTGTGGATATGGCAGATCGCGCAGGCAAGGGCGTCCGAGGCGTCGAACGGCGCCGGGAGCTCAGTCAGTTTCAGGAGGGTCTTCACCATCTGCTGGACCTGCGCCTTATCCGCGCCGCCATATCCCACCACGGACTGCTTTATCTCAGTCGGCGTGTACTCGAAAATGGGAAGGTCGAGGTTCGCCGCCGCGAGAAGGGCAACGCCCCTGGCATGACCGAGCTTCAGCGCGGACTGGACATTCTTGGCGAAAAAGACATTCTCTACCGCCACCGCGTCCGGCTTATGCCTTGCAATGACCTCTCCCAGCCCTTCGTACATTTTCTTCAGGCGGTGGGGAAAAGACAGGCGGGAAGAGGCCGTGACGCGCCCGGCTTCCACAAAAAAAATCCGGTTCCCCTCTTCGTCCACGACTCCGAAACCGCTCGCGACGCTTCCAGGGTCGATACCAAGGATACGCAAATGCTTACCCCCACCCGGCGACCAGAGACGGCACCCTCCCCCAAGGAGAGAGGGCTATCGGAAATACTGCCCACTTTAGGCTATTTTCTCCATCACGTCATCGGGGATGTCAAAGTTCGCGTACACGTTCTGCACGTCGTCGTTGTCTTCGAGGGCGTCCATCAGGCGCACCATCTGCTCCGCCTCCTTGCCCTCGAGCTTCACGTACGTCTGGGGTATCATGGTAACTTCCGCGCTCTCGAACTTCACGCCCTTGTCCTGAAGTCCCTTCTTCACGGCCTCGAAATCCTGCGGCGCGGTTATGATCTCGTAATTGGATTCATCCGGCTCCGACTTCATATCCTCCGCGCCCGCGTCGAGGGCGACGGTCATCAGCGTGTCCTCGTCCGCGCCCTGTCTTGTCCACGAGGATATAGCCTTTCTGCGTGAACATCCAGGAGACGCATCCCGTTTCGCCCATGCTCCCGTTGTTCTTGCTTAATACGTGCCGGACCTCGGAGACGGAGCGGTTCTTGTTGTCCGTCAGGCACTCGATCAGCAAAGCGACGCCGCCGGGGCCGTAACCCTCGTACGTTATCTCGTCGTACGACACGCCCGGAAGCTCGCCAGTGCCCTTCTGGACCGCGCGCTTGATATTGTCCTGGGGCATATTCGCTTCCTTGGCCTTTTCAATCGCGGTGCGAAGGCGCGGATTGCCGCCCGGGTCGCCGCCGCCAAGCTTCGCCGCTACGGTAAGCTCTTTGGTTATCTTCGTGAATATTTTGCCCCTCTTGGCGTCCGCCGCACCTTTTTTATGCTTTGTGGTAGCCCACTTTGAATGTCCCGACATCTGTCCTCCGCCTTTTATTTAATGCCCAAAAAATTTTTGGAACACGCTGGTTTTTTCTTTCTTGGTTTTCTGAAGCACCCTCGCCGATGCCTTGTCCACCGGACTTTCCGGCGGCCTCTCAGGCAAACCCTCCGATACCGGCTCCGGAAGCTTCCTCCCCTCCTCCGGAGGCTTTGCCTGAGGCAGGCTCGGAGGCTCCTTTGGCCGGTCGACCGGCTTCGGCCCCGGCGGCAGTATCTCCACGGCCGTTATCGCTTCCGCGCCTTCGCCGGAAAGCTCCACGTCCAGGGATACCTTCAGCGTGACCTCTTTCATCCCGCCCTGGGTAGTAAGACGTACCGGGAGCGAAAAAGAAAGCTTCGACCCTCCCAGCGTCCTGCTCTTCGGCTCATCGTAAGTTAAAAGGTCATTGGCGGCCGGCACCGGGCCGCTTAGCGCATCCAGCTCCTGAATAAAATCATTTTCAGATAGCTCGGCAACCATTTCTTCGACCGACAAATCCTCGTACTCTTCGTCTTCCTCGATTTCCTTCAGTACCGGAGAATGGACCGGCTCTGGAGCTCTGGCATCCTGCGCCGCCTCAGGCCGGTTCCGGCTCCAGTTCCGGCGAGGCTCAGGTCTCTGCGCCGCCTCAGGCGGTTCCGGTTCCTCGTCCGGTATGGAGATAGCAGGCGCGGAGACGGATGAGCGGATTTTTATTACATCTTTCTCAACTTCCCCGGACGCTTTGTCGTTCGCCTTTTCCCCGCTTAATTCGTCTAAATTGATCTGGTGCCCTTCCGGGTCGTGCTTTAAACTATGGAGGATGAATTTCACCATTGCGGTAAGCGTGGGGAGCACGCCTTCGCCTTTTACGGCGGACGCCTCAAAGTATGGAAGTCCTTTGGGGTTTAAATAATCCTCCATCTCCTCGACAGTCGCGGCGCCCGGCAAGTCTCTTTTATTGTACTGGATAACTAAGGGAAAATCGGCGGCATCGATGCCCATATCCGTGAGGTTCTGTTTTAAGTTCTCGAAGGACTGGACGTTCTCATTCATCATCATCTTCTGCGAGTCCGCAACGAAGACGACGCCGTCCGTGCCTTTTAAAACCAGCTTCCTCGTGGAGTTATAGAATACCTGGCCCGGCACGGTATACAGGTGAAAGCGGGTCCTGAAGCCTTTGATTTTGCCCAGTTCCACGGGCAGGAAATCGAAGAACAGCGTCCGGTCACCCTGCGTCGAGAGAGAGATAAGCTTCCCTTTGTTTTCAGGCCTTATCTTCTCGTACACGCTCTGGATGTTCGTGGTCTTTCCGGAGAGACCGGGGCCGTAATAGACTATCTTGGCGTTTATCTCCCTTGTCGCGTAATTTACGAGTGCCACTAAATCCTCTAAATGCTTATTAAAAAAATAAAAATCGAGCCTATAGAAATAGCATGAACGACGGCGCTGTGTCAATATAAATTGGTGCTTACCTGGCCCTGACCACCCATGCCGGATATCCCTCGCGGGCCAGCTTATCAGCCAGTTCCATCGCCGGTTTCCTCTCCCGGAAACTACCCGCCTGCACCCGGTTATATATTACTCCCTTTATCTGTGCCTTCGATATCCTGACGTCCTGATAACCGAGTTCCAGCCCCAGTCTCAAGTGTTCCGCGTTCTCCGGGTCCGAGAATGCCCCGACCTGCACCCTGTAAAATCCCTTTCCCGAGACGTCACCTATCTTTACTTCCTTGATATATGAGATGTCGCGTCCTATCTCCTGGACGATTACCGGCCCGGTGTCCAGCCGGCCTATAGCGCGCGACGCTCCGCGCGAGATGTCCAAATCCACGTCCAATACAAACGGCCCGCGGTCGTTTACCGTCACTACGCACTCTTTCCCGGTCTTCGGGTGCTTGATTTTCAGTTTGGTTCCAAAGGGATACGTCTTGTGCGCGCATGTCAGGCCGTCCTGGTCGAATACCTCTCCGGACGCCGTGCGATGCCCTTGAAAGCCCGGCCCGTACCAGGAGGCAATCGCCTGGTAAACCGTACCGGCGGGCGGGGGCGGTTTGCCCGGGCCGGTATCCGTCAGGGGCATCCCGTTCCTGTCCACCTTCGGGAGCGGGCGGTGCTTTATCATTGGCGATTGGGCTTCCCTTTCCGGGGCGTGCGCGCAGGCGGAGAGAATAAAAAAACAGAGCAGGGTTATCGACAGCTTTTTATGGAAGTCCGGCATGACAGGATTTTATAGGTGTGAAGGGGCTATGTCAACGGGTTTGCTCCCTTGGCCTCCTTCCTTATAACCCTCCCCACCTGCGGGGGGGGGGTCGACCGTTACTCGGAGAGGGCCGGGAGAGGGTGATTTTTAGCTTAATATAAATAAAATACGTATATACTTCATCAGGATATGAAAAATTGGTGAATGCTGGAAAAAATTATGCTTAACTTTCAAATACTTGCAAAACCAGAACCCGGATTTTCCGGCCCGCCGAAATTAACCGAAAATAGGCCGTAACTCTTTCTAATATATGATTAAAAATCCCTCCGGCGCCTGAAAAACACATGTCTCAAAAACCGCCCCCAGACCCCCAAAATCGGCCTGTAAGGCCGTAAAAATGGCGTAAATTCATACCCCGATAAAAAAACGACGAATAAGTCATTTATATGTGAATAGGGGTAAATTAACGATGAGTTGGAACGCTCGAGCAGGAAGGGTTATTAAGAGCAGATGGAAATCGGGGATTTTATTTACTGATGAGCTTCTTGTACAACTTTTTCATTTCTTCATATTGTTTTGGATTACTTTGTTGTTCCGGTGTTGCTGCAGTAATGAAAATACCTTCGTAATATCCAACAAAAGCGTCATTATAAAATTTCGCCAGTTTTTTTGAGAGAAGATTATTATTCACGAGAAACGCAAAATATTCCAGAGTATTGAAAAAAAGACTTAACCATTTTCTTGTTTCAGCGATATCTTTTTTGCTTTGATATTCTTTATAATATTTTTCTTCTAAATTTCTGATTTCTAAGAAGAAGGATTGAAAGGTAGCAATATTTCTAGAACGGGAATTTTCTCTTATGGCAAGATAATTAAAAAACAAGGCACTTACTGCTGCAAGGGCAGCTACTACTGCCCCAATCATACTCCAAAATTCGACGCTTAGTTTAGCAATCATTTATTCATTAGGCGAACTATCAGTTGGGGCAGACGCGATAGGAGTAGCGGCAACGGGTGAAGAAGCAGGAGAAGACGTAGTTGCAGAATCGCCTGAGGATTGTACAAATTCACTGACTAAGTTGCTGTGATTAAAACTTCTTGTTATATCCGAACTATTATCTCTACCCATGGCTCCGCCTCCTATTTTAATTTGCTTGACCAATTCACTGTAATTATAAGAACCAACTACTCTTTCTAAATCGTCTTCTTTTTCTTCACTCATATCCACCCTTTTGCTTTGGGTTTAAGATAAAGGGGCCCGAAACTAAGATTACAACAAGTCATAACTACCACATATTGACGTAGCTTGTCAATAGTTTTCTATATGCTGTATATTTAGAGTTAGCAGAAAATCAGATACACTTCCTAATTTTAGCATGGAACTATGCGTGCAGGTCGGATTCCCAGATATGGCAGTTCTTGCAGAACCATTTGGGGACTTCGATGGCGATAACGCATCCGGCAAGTTTATTGTGAAGGGTAAAATAAGGGACACAATCCCGTAAGATGTGTCCCTGAATTTCCGGAGTCAATTTGAGGTCAGGCTGCTTTGCTTGGCGCTGCTTTCGCCGCCTCCTTCCTGGTGACCGTCATCTCCATCTCCTTCGTTTCCTTACCGCCCTCAGGAGTGATGTACATTTCATACCCCAGGGTGTTGTCATCCAGGAATTTGGTTACGCTGCGCCAACGCAGATGCCCTCTGACGGGGTCGTCAAGGGTGCTCTCCTGCGTAAGAGTCTTGCCGTCGGCGCTGGCGGTACCCTCAAAATAATTAATACCGGTGCTCATATTGTCGTACCAGATCGATACGACCTTCCCGGTCTGGTTGTCGTACCCGATGAGGTTGATGCCGTTGAACGTCTCTCCCATCATATCGCCGGTATATTCCTGCTGCAGGTAACGTCCTCCGAGTATCATCTTCTGCACGCAGGTGCCTGTGGTTTCCATCGGGGGCTTATTGGGGTCCATCCGCGCTTTGGTCCTGGTAACCCAGCTCCCGGTCAGCTTCTCCAGCAGCTTGTGGACGGGGCCCGGAGTTGCCAGCTTCTTGTACGTTTCCATCATCGACTCCATGTCCATCTTGCCCTCTTTTTTCTTCTCTTTATCCATCTCGAACCTCCCTGCATTTAGCGTTACTTAATAATATAATTATACCTGAAGATTGCCTGCGTCGCAGGCATCGGCATGTATGCATTGGCTTGGCAAAAGATTTGCAATCGTCAGGAAATGTTCTAAGTGAGATATTTGCGAGAAAATCCATGGCATGGTATGTTTTCAGTAGGAGACGCCATGAAAAAAAATTTACTATCGTTTGTTGCAATAGTAGTTGTAATAGGCGCTTTATTGGCAATAAGCTACGCGGCCCCTGCCGCTGCTGACGATGTGCGTCCTACCGTAATAAATTGTACCTGCAAGGTCTGGAATACCTATGTAGATGATTGTGCGAACTGGGTCGAGAGAGGCATGAGAAGGGACGGCGTTAATCCGACCCAATTTTATTATGAAGCGTCTAAGGTTGTGGCCAAAAGGGAAAAGGAAGCATATATAAACGGATTAATTAACGCTTACCGCGCAGTTTACTCTGTAACAAAGAAGGAAATGTATAATTTACCCTACTGCGTCGGTCAGTATGAATCTGCATTAGATGCATATGCCAACGACCCTAAAAATGCCGACGTCCCTATTTCGGCAGCCATCATAATCGTTAATAACAATATAGGCGGAAGTAAGGTTTCTATTGGGAGAATCCATTCTGGCCGGGCTAGCGTGCAGGTCGGATTCCCAGATATTAAGACGGCAGGCTTTGCAGAACCATTTCGGGACCTCGACGGAGAGGACGCATCCGGCCATTATGCATTCGCCCCGCTTCTCCGCATCGCGGTACTTCTCGTAATCCCCGGCTTGCACCGGTAGATAATCGGTATTATTTTTTCAGATGAGCCGCACTTGGGGCAGATAATTTTTTCGGTTGTCTTATTCATTTTCTCTCCGCATCAAATTCCACAATTTTTACATCACGTCCGGAAGAACGCCAGGAAACTTCCGGTAAACCCGAGGAAAGTCCCGACGAATATTATGCCGAGCCATGCCGCGGGCGGCAGGAAATGTATCCCGCCATCCATGACAGGCATGGCTTTCGAGACGGATATCCAGCGCACGGCGCGCGTAAAGGAGCCCCACCGAAAGCCCGGAAGCCATTAGCCCCTGAAGCGCCCCTTCGGCAAGGAACGGCCCCATGATAAACGGCCTTGTCGAGCCAAGGAGCTTCATCACCTCTATCTCGCCCTGGTGCCGGAGCACCGCGAGACGCAGTGTGCTGTAGCTTATAAAAACCACCCCGACCAGGACGGCCAAGCCCAGGGCAAGCCCTGCGAATTTGAAAGAATCCAGCATCCTTTTCAGACGCCCGGCCTCTTCCCGGAGGTACTGCACGTCCTCCACGCCCGCCATCGTCCGCAGGGCCTTTACCAGGTCGTCCGGCGAACCCGCCGCGCCTTCCCCCTTGAGACGTATATCGAAGGAGGCCGGGAGCGGGTTCATCCCGATGCTCTTGATAAGGGGCGTCTCATCAGCTTGCGGTATCCGAAAACTCCTTCAGGGCCTTATCCTTCGAGGTAAACACGACAGAGGCCACCAGCGGGTCAGCATTAAGGCGTTTATTGACGGCGTCCATCTGGGCCGTGGTAATCCCGTCGGACAGATAGACGGTTAAAGGGAACTTCTCGTTGACAGAGGACAAGGCCCCTTGTAAATTCAGGAACAGGGCGAGGTATGCCCCCAGGAACCCCAGGGCGACCGCCAGCGTCACGGCGGTGAAGAAGCTGGTTATCTTGCTCTCCCAGAGGTTTTTTAGCGCGGTAGTCAGAAAATATTTCATGGGCCGGATTATATCTGAAAAGTAATAATTTTAAAAGAAGGAGTTTTAAAGGCTGTGAATTAAATACACCAGCAGGAACATCCCTATGGCAAGAAGCGCGAGCGCGGTCATTAACGTCAGAATAGGGGACGGCAGGAAGGTATCCTCGTCTATCTCTTTTTCAATCTTCCTGTACCGGATAAACGACAGGAAACCGATTGCCGCGCCCATCGCCACCAGTACTATTCCAAAGACGGACGAATATCCCGGGCCGGGTATTTTTTTGGGCAGGGAGGACGGGACGCCGGGAACCGTCCTCATGAGGAAATATTCCGCCTCCTTCAGGAACAGCGCGAACTTCTCCACCACGAACCCGAACGCCATCAACGCGATGCTCGTCCTTATCCACGCAAGGAACGTCCTCTCGTTCGCCAGGTGCACCCTTCTGTTACGCGGCTTTTTTGTCTTCTTCTCTTCCTGAGCGTCCATCTCCCTCCTCTTTCTATCTCTTTGTAATTATAACAGATAAAGGCTTTTGTCCATGATATAATATCTTATGAAAATTTACGCGTATCTGGCAGATTCGGTTATATTTATCCATCTGCTCTGGATATTGTTCCTGATATTCGGCTCGCTCTGGGGCGTGCGGCATAAGGCTGTAAGGGTGGTGCATATCCTTGGCCTCGGATACGCCTTCATCATAAACCTTTTCGGATTTTACTGCCCCTTAACCCACCTTGAGACATGGCTGCAATCCAGATATTCCCCTTCCGGGGCATACTCGGGCTCGTTCATTGCCCATTACATGGAAAAGATAATCTATATCGACCTGCCCGATTACGCGATATTCCTGCTCACCGCCGCCCTGTGCGCATTTAATGCATGGGTATATCTCAGAAAAAGAAGATGGCGTTAGGCGCGATAGGGTTATTTATCTCCAGCCTCTCCCGCCGCACAAAGCTCTCCACCCACTTGTCCTCCGGGCGGTAGCGCTCATCTATCATCCGGTCGAAAACGGCGGGGTCTATGGGGAACTGGGACATGGTCTTGACGACTAAGCCCTGCGGGGTCTCTTCGAGAACGTCCTCGGAATAAAATTCCTTCCACGCCATAATGTATCCCTCGTACAGCTCGTCCGGCGTCATGAGCGCGGGCTTGAAAACAACGTTCGTGGTGGTGTAGCGGGAGAGGTCGCGGTCGATAATCCTTCCCTGGGCCTCCAGCTTATCATGACAGGCGCGTACTTGGATAAGGGGTAAGGATCAGGAACTCGCACTCCTCTATGCCGGTCTTTTTGGCGAAATCCACCGTCCTCTCGAATACTCCCTTGTCGTCGTAGTCATACCCGAACACGAACGAGGCGATGAGTTTTATACCCGCGTCATGGAACCTCTTTATATTGTCCAGATGCTTCTCGGCCGTGGTAAACCCGGCGCGTTTCTCGCCGAACGAGGCCGCCATCCACGGGCCGACGTCCACATACAGAAGCCAGCAGCCGGATTTCACCAGCCTGTCAACGTAATCCTTATCCTGCGCGGCGGCCAGTGGGGCAAGCCCCGTCCATTTCTTCCCCATCCCCGCCATGCCGTCGAACAGTTCATACGTCCGCCGCTTGGCAAGATGGAAGTTATCGTCCACGAAGAAGATATATTCTTCCATCTTCTCCAGTTCCGCCAGCGCCTCTTTTATGGGCCTGCCCCGGTAGGACGTGCCGTAGATACCGGGCACGGAGCAGAACTCGCAGTTTACCGGGCAGCCGCGCGACACCTGCATGGACTGCATGGGGATGTATCCCTTCCCCGCCAGCAGGTCGCGCCGGGGCCAGGCGACATTTTCCATCTTGGGCCGCTCGACGCATTTATACAGCTTCTTCATCGAGCCGCTAATAAAATCTTTTACAAGTTCCTCCCACGTCCCCTCCGCCTCGCCCACCACTACCGCGTCCGCATGAAGGGCGGATTCTTCCGGCATGAGCGACGGGTGGATTCCCCCAGGACGACAGGTATATTTTTTTCGCGGTATTTATCCGCTATGTCATAGGCGCGTTTCGCCTGGCATGTCATCGCGGATATGGCCACCATGTCCGCCGGCTCGTCGAAATCAATCTGCTCGATCCGCTCGTCCGTGAAGGAAAGCTCGATCTCAGGCGGAGTCAGCCCCGCGACGGTTATCAGCCCGAGTGTGTGGATGTACCGGCGGTACTTTAAAGGGAAGTTGCCCCATTCGGGGTAGATAAGTTTAATTCATACTGCCCCTCTCTACGAGGGGTAGATAATCAAGTTTTAATTTTCTATCTCCTCCATGGGAGGGATTGAGGGAGGGTGATTGTTCTATTTCCAGAACCTCGTGAAGCAGTACCACTGGTCGTAGTACTTGCCGATATATTTCTCGAATACCGCCGCCACTTTCTTTAGATTTTCCTCGGTGTCTTTTTCGCGGTCGCCCGTCGTTTGTGCGTAAATCGGCTCCTCGACGATTATCCTGTACCGGGCGTCCTTCTCCATCAGGATGAAAGACGGCAGTATGGGCGCGCCGGAGAGCATCGCCAGGAGCACCGGCCCGCGCGGGAAATATGCCTCCGCGTCGAAAAACTTTATTTTCACGCCGCTGTCGTGGAAGAGTTTATCGCCCTGCATGGCGACAAGCTCCCCTTTTTGCAGTGCGCGCAGCATTTCCAGTGGTGAAATTTTTGACGGGTCCAGCCGGATTTCCTTCACGCCCCGCATCAGGCGCTTCCTGGTCCTCTCCCGCTCTATCGTCTCGTGGCCGTCCGGGAAATAAACTATGTTCACCGGATGCCCCAGCTTGGACAGTACTATGCCGCCCATCTCCCAGTTCCCCAGGTGGGCGGTAAGGAGTATCGCCCCCTTCCCGAGAGAGATGGCGTCTTTTATGTGGTCATACCCCTCGGCATGGGAGAGGATGGTATTAAGGACCTCCTCCCGCCTGTCGTTCATCCGGAAAAGGTCCACAAGATAGTACCCGTAGTTCACGCACATCCGGAAGCTGGTGGTGAAGAGCCGCCAGTTGGAGACCTCTTTTCCCAGGATGTGCTTGAGGTTATCCTGGTAGTTATGCCTTCTGGTGATGAAGAACGGGTAATATATGGAGGTGACAATCCAGGAGAACGCCCTCAACAGCCACAGCGGCCAGTTCCGTATGGCCCAGAAGAACACCGGCATGAGCGTTGTGGCTACGATATGGTAGGGCAGGGTTTCCTGGCGGCCCTTCTTTAACTTCTGGACATCTTGAAAAGCCATGAGGAATAATAACTAAATAATGGAAGAGATTCAAGGCTTTTTGTTGACAAGCGCGGCGCATTCATTTTAAATACTCATAACTCTCCCTTAATCCCCCTCCGGGGCACCCATTCTTATGGGTCGCATTAAGAGGGCCGCTTGGGCAGAGGGGGCGTTACTTCCATGGAGGCTCGAATGCAATTCTTCAGATGCCAGATATGCGGCGACGTTTACATCGGGACTCATGGCCCCGTCCAACTGCCCGTACTGCGGCGCAAAGGCCAAATATCTGGTGCCGCCCGAGCAGTGGGTCGATGAAAACCTTACCATAACGAAGCTGTCGGACGTTTCCCGGCAAAACCTTGAGAGGGCGCTCCAGCTCGAAGTGGACAATACCCCTTTCTACCGCGACGCCTCCGCGAAAGCATCGAGCCTGAAGCTCCAGGGGGTGTTCAAGGGGCTGGCGAAGGTGGAGAACGAACATGCTACCGTGGTCCGGAAGATTTTGAAATGCGAGTTCCCGCCGCCGGACCCCGCGCACTCCACCGCGACGGGTGACGACGCCGAAAACCTCCGGGTTGCGCACGAAAGGGAGATAGAGGCATCGAAATTTTACGCCCAGTCTTCCGTGCAGGCAAACGAGCCGCGGGTAAAAAAGGTATTCCTCGCGCTCGCGGAGATAGAGGCGGACCATATAAAGCTGGAACGGGAGTTGATGCAGCCCTCACCCCTGCCCCTCATGCGGGCATCCAGGTTAAAACCAAGCCCTGGGTCCCAAGTAGCATGGGGCGAGGGATTAAGAAAATTTGTCATTCTGAGCGGAACGAAGAATCTGCCCCTATGAAACTATCCTGTTTTAAGGCTTACGACGTCCGGGGCAAGGTGCCGGAAGAGCTTGACGAGCTGCTGGCATACCATATTGGCCGGGCGCTGGCACAGGTGTTGAATCCGGGGGCCGTGGTGGTCGGGCGGGACGTGCGGCTCTCAAGCCCGGAGCTGGCGGCAATCTCTCTCCCGAGGGGCTTATGGATTCCGGCATGGACGTGCTGGATATCGGGCTATGCGGGACGGAGCAGGTCTATTTCTCCACCGCCCACCTTGGCGCGCGGCGGGCGTCCGGCGGAGTGATGGTCACCGGAAGCCACAACCCCAAAAGCGATAACGGGATGAAGTTCGTCAGCGAGCAGTCGAAGCCAATCAGCGGAGACACCGGACTTAAAGAGATAGAGGCGCTCGCCGCGAATGGGACGTTCAGGGATGCGGCGCGGCGAGGCGAGATTAAATACCGTCGACACCTCCGAAGCATATATAAGCCAGCTTTTATCATACATCGAGCCTTTCTCTCTCCCGCCTTTCAAGGTCCTGGTAAATCCCGGCAACGGCTGTGCGGGCCCGGTAATCGACATGCTGGAGAGGCGGCTGCGGATTCCCCATCTCCCCGTCCCTCCGCTAGGGCGAGGGATACAATTCGTAAAAATATTCAGCGAGCCGGACGGGAGTTTCCCGCACGGCATCCCGAACCCGCTCCTGCCGGAGAACCGTGACGCGACCGCAAGAGCGGTAATCGAATCCGGCGCGGATATAGGCGTGGCGTGGGACGGGGACTTCGACCGCTGTTTTTTGTTCGACGAGAAAGGGAAATTCATCGAGGGATATTATATCGTGGGACTGTTAGCTAGGGCGATGCTGGCAAAACATCCCGGCGCAAAAATCATCCACGACCCGCGCCTGACATGGAACACCATGACATCGTAAAATCCGCAGGCGGGATTCCCGTCATGAGTAAGACGGGCCACGCGTTCATAAAGGAACGGATGCGCGCCGAGGATGCGGTTTACGGCGGCGAGATGTCCGCCCATCATTATTTCAAGGATTTCGCGTACTGCGACAGCGGGATGATACCGTGGTTACTGGTGCTTGAGCAGATGGCGAAAAAGGGTAAAACCCTTTCCGAGCTTGTCGTGGAGCGGGAGAAATTATATCCGGTTAGCGGAGAGATAAACCGCGAGATAGCCGACCCGGCGGCGGCTCTTGAAAAAGTGGAAGAGCATTACGCGCCCGGCGCGGTTTCCATAGACCATACCGACGGCGTCAGCATCGAGTTCCGGGAGTGGCGCTTCAACCTCCGCATGTCCAATACCGAGCCGCTGGTGAGGCTGAATGTGGAGGCGCGAGGGGACAGGAAATTAATGGAGCAGAAGACGGAAGAGCTGCTTGAATTTCTCTAACGAGGTAAACTAAATGAAGAAATTCATATTATCTTTTGCATCAGCAGGATTTATATTGCCACTTATATTGCTTTCTATTTCTGTTAGTATTCCAAATGCTCCTATCATTTTCGACAAAATTAAACTCGCCTTGTGGCCGAGTTCCTCGCAACTGACGGTTATATATACCTGGTCCTTCAGTGATCTAATAAATCTCTTTACATCAATAGGTTAATGTTTTAATTTATTCAATAATAGGATTATTCTTTTGGTTGGGCTTGCATAAAAACCGTTTGATTCTTTTAATCTTAATCCCATCGATTTTCTTGCTTGAATACAAATGGCTTCTTTTCATCTTCGGGCCACGATTGTTTATAAATTAAGGAAGAGCGTTACGCCCCCGGCGCGGTCTCCATCGACCATACCGACGGCGTCAGCATCGAGTTCCCCGACGGGCGCTTCAACCTCCGCATGGCCAATACCGAGCCGCGATAAATCTCAAAAATAATTATTTGGTAATTTAATTTCTATTTCTTTTTTCCTTATTTGTTTTCCGTAATTTATTAATAAATCCATTCGTGCTTTAGCCAAAGCTATATCCTTTGCAAAAATTTCGAATAAATCATTCCAGTATTTATATGAACCTCGCGAAAAGAAATTAGCTTGGTCGCAATGAACAACAAGAGTGCCGAGCAGTTCATTCTTATCAGATAATACTGGATATATAATCGACGATTTGATGCGTTCTTTTTGATTATTATATAATTCTTTATAATCGTTGTTCGTTGAAGTATTTTCTATTATTTTCATACTTGGTTTTGATTCCTCATAAATTTTCGCCGTAATGGTATTATTATAAACATCGGGGTTATCTTTTCTTAATATCATACTGCGGGGTGCGCGTCCTTCTCTGTTTGCGCAAGCAGGAATTGTAATTTTTCCATCAATATACGATTTTGTCATAAACGTAACTTCAAAATCGATTCGATTTTGAAATCTGCTAGATTTTCCAAAAGCCGCTTCAAAAGTATTATAAGCAGCTTCAACAGTATTTTGAATATATTCTATTGAAGTACTGAATGCTTCAATAAATTTTTCTTTATTTATATTCTCAATTTTCAAAGAAGATAATCTGTGTGATAACAACCTGTCTAAATATGTGTAGGCATGTAAAACAACGGCTTGTAATTCTTCTTCTTCATGATGCAATCTATCGCGGATGAAAATGATATATCTAGTAATAGCAACTAAAAAAGCAAATAATACAGTAAAGGTTATGGCATGCACCCATATAGGTTTTCCTACTTTAGCAATTTCGCCTATCCAAAAAGATAAATAAGCCGCAAAATAAAAGGGGACGGCAGTAATAAGACCGCCAATAAATATACGAAGGAAAACTGGTAGAGCATCATATTTTTTTATGAGTGATTCCATCTTCCACCTTTGTTAAAGGGATATACTTTTCAATAAATTTTATAGTAGTCGGTATTAATATGTAATTCGGAATTTCCTTTATTGTGCTACATTCAATTATCAGAATGTTTTTCATTTGATTATTTATTCCTTCAGCAATAAACGAATTTTTTATTTCTTTACACTTAATAATAATGCACGGCTTTTTTAATGAATATGCTAATCCAAATTCATAGTGAGAACCATGACTTTCTCCCAAAATTGATATAAATAAATCACAAGCAGCAACGTGCGCGGTACATTTTTCGACAACCTCCTTCGAAGTTAGTTCTTTATTTCCCCATTTATTAACATCTCTGTGTGGCAAAATATTGTCTATCCCTACCTTATTTAATTTATTTCCAATTTCATTTAACATTGTTCTATATTCACCACGTAAAATTTTGCCATGTGCGGAAGATGCTTTAATTAATATTTCCTCTTTATCTGACTCCTTTTCTATTGCAACAGCTGTAAAGGGCGCAGCTATATACGCTAATGGATAAGTCTTAGCTTCTGTTTTTTTACTTTCTGATTTTATAATTTCAGGATATTTTCTTTCTCCTGCTGTTTTTTCTTTTGCTGCATAAATAGGACTTAAAATTTTTATTTTTTCTTCTTCAACCGAATTTTCAAATAAATTAATCTGTTCTGGAATGCTAACAGATCTGCGCAAAATAATTAATATTTCTTCCAGTATCGATTTTTGTATAGTTGAATTTCGAAAATCTACCACCTCACTATTTATTCTATAAAACGGTCCCAATTTATACGAGTTAATCCATTTATTATATAATTCATTTATATCGTCTAAATGGTTAGGAGGATAAAGTTTTTGAAAATCTCTTCCTCTAGTTGCTATTCTTTTCTTAATTATGTCTAACGGGCAATCACAATATATGATTAAATCAGGATTCGGTAATTCTAATATAAAATGATCAGCTAAGATTTTATAATTTTCATATGATCTATCATTTATATATCCATTCCGATAGAAATATTCCGCAAATATATAAATGTCTTCATAAAAAGACCTATCTAATATAAAATCATACCTATTTGTCATTTCTTTGATTTCTATAGCTTTTTGACATAAAAATGATATTTGGGTTTCGAAAGCCCATCGTTTAGGATTATCAAAAAGATCATTAAGATATTTCAGGCCTAATGGGCTTTCAGGTAAATAATTCCAACCCATATTACTTGACAAAGCACGGGCTAAAGTAGTTTTACCGCTACCCATATTCCCAGCTATAGCAATAAACCAAGTCATAAAAAAATCCTTTCTATAAAACCGCGCTCATCAGCCGCGCCATATTCTCAAGGAACCTCTCAAGGCGCGCGCGCTTCTTGTAGCGCGTCAGGTTCAGTTCCATCGAGTTTTCCAGGTCTTCGAAGAAATGTTCGTTGAGGTGCTCCGCGACGGCCTTGGAGTAGCAGACCGCGCAGACCTCGAAGTTCAGCCGGAAGCTCCGCACGTCCATGTTCGCCGTCCCGACGATTCCGAGCTCGCCGTCCGCGCTCATGGTCTTTGAGTGTATAAATCCTTTTTGATACTGGTATATCTTGCAGCCGACCTCCAGAAGCTCCTTGAAATACGACATGCTGGCGTACTTGATAATCTTCCGGTCGAAGTTCATGGGGACGAGGAGCCGCACGTCCACACCCCGGAGCGCCGCCGCGACAAGCGCGGTCTGCACGGACTCGTCCGGGACGAAGTACGGCGTCGTGATATACAGTTTTTCCTGCGCGGATGTAATGGCGGTGAAATAGAGCTTCGCAACCTGGTCTATCTGCCTGTCCGGGCCGGACGGCACGACCTGGACTATCTCGCCCTGCGCGTCATCCGGCCAGTCCTTTACCAGGTACTCAGCCGCGAGCATCTCGTTCGTGACGTAGAACCAGTCCTCCGCGAATATGAGCTGGAGATGGCTTGCCGCCGGGCCGGTAAGTTTTATGTTCGAGTCCCGCCAGTACCCCAGCTGCGGGTCGCGGCCCAGGTACTCGTCCCCGATATTTATCCCGCCGGTGTACGCGGTCTTTCCGTCCACCACCAATATTTTTCTGTGGTTACGGAAGTTCGCGTACGCGCCGCGCAGACGCGAGAAATGCACCGGCCTGTACTCCCGCACCTGGCCTCCCGCCTCTACTAGAGGCTCGAAAAATTTAAGCTTCGTGGACCAGGAGCCTATGTCGTCGTACATGAGCCGGACCTCCACGCCCGCCAATGCCCGCTCGATCAACATATCCCGGAACTTTATCCCCGTCTCGTCCGGGCGGAATATGTAGTACATGGCGTGGATGTATTTTTCGGCCTTCGCCATCGCCTCGAACATATCGGGATAAGATTCCTTCGCGTCGTTCTGCACCTCGACTATGTTCCCGGTGGTCGGGGGCGGGCCGGGAAAGCTGTAGGCGAGGCGCATCAGGCCCCGGTGCCGCCTGATTATCGCGGTGAGAGATTTGCTGAAAGTCTTGTCGAACTTCAGCTTTTGCCTGACGTCGCCGAAAGCCTCGCTTATCGCCTTGAGGAGACGGATGCGCATATTCACCTTGCGTCTTCCGAAGACGAAATATGCGCCCAGCCCTATGAACGGGAGGAGCACCATCGCGAGCAGCCATGCCATGGTGGCGGCTGGACTCTGGTGCTCATAGATGATGAAAACGCAGGAAAGGATAATACCCGCGGCCAGGACGGACAGGATGAGGAGTGTCAACATTCCTTTTTGTAACCAAAAACCGGGCGAATGTCAATCTATTATAAACCGCTATGGGCCGAGGCATAGGCCATTAAGGTCAGAAAGAGCGATGCGGAAAGGAGAAGGACAATTTTTTTTAACATCCGGGCCTCCTTTTTTTTGACCCCTCTTAAAAAAAATACATACTATTATGAATCTATCAGCGGAAACCCCTTTCGTCAAACCGCGAGGCAGCGGGGGGGGCCTACGAAAGCACTCAGGCAAACCATACGGACGGCCACGCCCCGGGCCGCGCCGGCATCGTAGACTGATAATCGGCAGGCGGTCGGGAAATTTCAGAAAGCGGCCGGGATCAAATGCGGGGCTGGACGCATTGTCTGGACGCTATCAAAGGCCTCTCCCCCTTATACTATTGACGCAGCTGGTTTATTCAGTGTAAGATTCAAGGCTATGCATAAAATAACATTCCAACCAAACGGCAAGACCGTGGAGGCTAAAGAGGGCCAGTCCATCCTCCGGGCCGCAGGTACCCACGGCATCCATATAAATGCCACATGCGGCGGCAAAGGCAACTGCGGCAAGTGCCGGGTGATCCTGAAGGAAGGCAGAGTCCACTCCGAAGAGAGCGGGTTCCTGACCGAAAAAGAGCACTCCCAGGGCGTTCGGCTGGCCTGCCAGAGTTTTCCGGAGACGGACCTTGTAGTAGAAATCCCCCTTTCCTCCCAGATGCGGCGCGGGAGCAAGATAGCCGCCGGCTCGAAGATCGAAGAGATCCAGAAGTCGGTTCAGAGGACTTGTGAAGGCGAGTTCAAGGCCATAACGAAAAAAATATTTTTGAGGCTCCCGCCGCCGAACCTGGACGACAACATCTCCGATACCGAGCGGATAAAGCGCGAACTCCTGAAACGGGGGCACGCGGCGGCGGAGATAAGGTTCAACCTCCACATCTTAAGGAAGATGGGGGCCGCCCTGCGCGCGAAGGACTGGGCTGTGACGCTGACGCTTCTTTCGATGGGTAACGTCATCGAGGTGATGGACGTGCAGCCGGGAGACGCGGTAAAACCGCGTTACGGCGCCGCCGTGGACATTGGCACCACGTCCCTCGTAGTCTATTTAGTGAATATCCGTACCGGCAAGATCGAAGATATCGCGTCATCTTATAACCCGCAGGTCCGCTGCGGAGAGGACGTAATCTCCCGGATGATATACGCCTCGGAAAAGAACGGCCTTGACGAGCTGCGAGAGCTCGCCGTTGGCGCGGTGAACGATCTACTGATTTCCATGGCGAAAAAAAGGGGAATCGAACCTGATTGCATAGATACGATAATCGTCTCCGGCAATACGTCCATGACGCACCTGTTCTATGGCATTGATCCTTCCCATATCAGGGAAGAACCCTATATCCCCACGGCGACATTTTTTCCGATGATGCGCACGCACGCGCTGGGGCTTGGGATAAACGACTTCGGCGTCATATACGCCATGCCGTGCGTAGCCTCATATGTCGGGGGCGACATCACCTCCGGGATACTCGCATCCAAATTATACAAAAAGCCGGAGCTGACCCTGTTCATAGACATCGGCACGAACGGCGAGATAGTCCTTGGGAACTCGGACTGGATGGTTACCGCCGCGTGCTCCGCCGGGCCGGCGTTCGAGGGCGGCGGGGTGAAGTTCGGGATGCGGGCGATGAACGGCGCTATCGAGAAAGTATCGATAGACCCGGTCACGTTCGAGGTAAAAGTCGCCGTAATCGGGACCTGCCCGCCGTTAGGGAGCTGCGCCCCTATCGGCATCTGCGGCTCCGGGATGATAGACGCCGTGGCGGAGATGTTCCTGACCGGCGTAATCGACCAGCGCGGGAAGATAAACATGGACGCGGGGAGCGACAGGGTGCGGGTCGGCGAGGACGGCCCCGAGTTCGTGCTCGTCCGGGCCGGGGAATCCGGCTCCGAGAGGGACATCTCGCTCACCGAGCCGGACATAGACAATATCGTCCGGACCAAGGGAGCAATCTACGCCGGCTTCTCCACCCTGCTGAAAGAAGTCGGCTACACCTTCGCTGACGTGGAAAAAGTATATATCGCCGGCGGGTTCGGAAATTATCTGGATGTCGAGCGCGCCATAACTATCGGGCTTTTGCCGGACATGCCGCTCGGCAGGTTCGAGTTCCTGGGCAATACGTCCATAATGGGAGCGTACATGGCGCTTCTGTCGAAGACACTCCGGAAGGACGTGGAAGATATAGCCAGAAAGATGACGTATCTTGAACTCTCGGTCTCCCGGTCGTTCATGGACGAATACGTATCGTCGCTTTTCCTCCCCCACACTCACGCGGACCAGTTCCCGACGGTACGCAAGCTGATGGAATCCGTAAAAAAATAATAAAAGAGGCGGGGTTCCCTCTTCCGTCCGGTTGCTTCGGGGGGAGCATTCTCTGGCGAAAAATTATTATTCACAATTACGCGTCAACCGCATATTTCTATTTTACGTTCAACGATAATTTTTCTCCGAGAACACTCCCCCCTCTAAAAAATATTGCCCCAGCCTTTCGTTTTTGATATAATTCGTATACGAACTATTCGTATTCAACTGAAGGACCGGAAAAATGTCCGCGAACACCGATTACCCCAAATACGATATAGAGCAAAATATCGGTTTTCTCCTGGCGAAGGCATACCAGCGCGGGTTTGCCATGTTCCGCGACAGGCTCCGGGCTACGGCATTACCCCGCCGCAGTTTTCGCTCCTGGCGTTCTTGTGGAAACAGGACGGCCTGTCCCAGACGGAGCTGTCGGAAAAGAGCCAGATAGACCGGGCGACCATGGTGGGGCTGGTGGACCGAATGGAGGACGAGGGGCTGGTAAAACGCGAGAAACACGCCTCGGACCGGCGCGCCTGGCGCATCTGCCTCACTGAAAAGGGCAGGGCGTTCGAAGACGAGCTATGTTCCATCGCTGCCGAGGTAACCGGGCGTCTCACCTCAAAACTCGGTGAGAGCGAAGTCCGGGAACTTAAAAAAATACTTTCAAAGATCAGGCGTTGACGGAGGGTAATGATGCCGGAAGAGAAAAGCGAAGTCCCGGCGAAAAAAACCGGGCAACGGGAACAAGAAAAAGCGTGGTGCGGCCGTGATACTGCTGGCGCTGATCGTCATAGGCGGCTTCATCGGCATCAGGGTATATGCACTTTCCAAAATCCATGTGAACACCGACGACGCCTTCATCGACGCGCATGTTTACCAGGTCTCGGCACGGGTATCGGGATATGTGAAGCAGGTAAACGTGGACGACAACCAGATGGTGAAAAAGGGGGACCTGCTTGTATTGCTGGACCGGTCCGATTATATTACCGCGGTCAACGATGCAGCCGCGTCCTTGGACCTTGCGAAAAACGAAACTCACGGGGACGTGGCAAGCGTCGGCTCCGCCGAGGCCGCGGTAAACCTGGCGAAGTCCCGGTTAGACCTGGCCCGGAAGAATGATGCGCGCGGGAGAAATCCTGTTTAAAAAAGGGATAATCGCGAAGACAGGACCTGGACACGCTGGCAACGGATAAAAAGGTCGCCGCGGCATCGCTGAAAGACGCCGAGGACGCCCTGAAGAAAGCCGCCGCTACCGCCGGTTTTCTTGTCCCGGGCGGCGACAAGGCGAAGATAGCGCAGAAGGAGGCCCAGCTTGCGCAGGCGAAACTGAACCTGGACTACACCTCCATTGTCTCTCCCGCGGACGGCTATGTTACAAAAAAATCGGTCGAACCGGGCAATAACGTGCAGCCGGGGCAGGCGCTTCTGGCCGTCGTGGAACTCAATAATACCTGGGTGACCGCAAACTACAAGGAGAGCCAGCTCACCTACGTCCGTCCGGGCCAGCCTGTGGATTTTACCGTAGATACCTATCCGAATATGAAGTTCAGGGGCAAAGTCGACAGCATAATGGCCGGCACCGGGGCGGCTTTTTCACTCCTGCCGCCGGAGAACGCGACGGGCAATTACGTAAAGATCGTCCAGAGAATACCGGTAAAAATCCTTATAGACCAGGCGAGCGACCCGAACCATCTTCTCCGGGTCGGGATGAGCGTCGTACCTACGATAAACACCGGCAAATCCATTATGCAGGTCCTGCGGGACGCGGTTGGCATTTAGCCGGGACTTAAATTAATGGCTGAGCCCAAAAAAGTAAATAAGTGGCTTGTCACCCTCGCGGTGATGCTCCCCACGCTGATGGAGATCATCGACACCTCCGTCGCAAACGTCGCCCTGCCGCATATGCAGGGAAGTTTCAGCGCCGGGGCGGACGAGATAACGTGGGTCCTGACCAGCTACCTTGTCAGCAACGCGGTGGTGCTCCCGATGACCGGCTGGCTGGGCAGCGTCTTCGGAAGGAAAAGGTTCCTCATCTCCTGCATCACGCTTTTCACCATCGCGTCTTTTCTTTGCGGCGCGGCCCCGAACCTCGGCATGCTGATATTCTTCCGCGTGCTCCAGGGCGCGGCGGGCGGGGCGCTTCAGCCGATGAGCCAGGCGATAATGCTGGAGACGTTCCCGACATCGGAGCGGGGATTAGCCATGGCCATATTCGGCGTAGGCGCCATGTTCGGCCCCATTATCGGCCCGGCGCTCGGAGGCTGGATAACGGACAACATAAGCTGGCGCTGGATATTCTACATCAATATCCCGACAGGCTTCGTAGCCGTGATCATGGCGAAGTACTTCGTGTTCGACCCGTCGTACATAAAGAAGAAAGTCATGAGCATCGACTACATCGGCCTCGGTCTTTTAGTGGTGGGCATGGGTGCGCTCCAGGTAGTGCTGGACAAGGGCGAGCGGGAGGACTGGTTCAGCTCGCCTTTCATCGTTATTTTTGCGGCCGCGGCTATTATCGCGATTATCAGCCTCATATATTACGAGCTTCACCACGAGCACCCGATAGTCCATCTGAGGCTTTTCAAGGACAGGTCCTTCGCGGCCGGAAACTTCCTGATGTTCATGTTCGGTTTCTGCCTGTACAGCACCATCACGCTCATCGCGCTCCTGCTGCAGACGCTGATGGGTTATGACGCGACGCTGGCCGGGATGGTGCTGGCTCCCGGAGGTATCGCGACTCTTCTCACGATGCCCATAGTGGGCGTGGCGCTGAAGAAATACGACGGGAGGAAGATAGTTTTTGCCGGCCTTATTATCGGTTCGACCGCGCTTTTCCAGATGAGCCGGTTTACCCTTGACGCGTCCTACTGGACCTTCGTATGGCCGCGCGTCGTGCTCGGCATGGGGCTCGCCATGATATTCGTGCCGCTTACCACCCTCACCTTCGCGTCCATCCCGAAAGAGGAGATGGGGAACGCGACGGGGTTTTTTAACCTGCTCCGGAACATGGGCGGCGGCATCGGCATTGGCATTTCGGCGACGATCCTGCAGAGGTATTCGCAGTTCTACCAGAACGTGCTGGTAACTCACGTGAACCCGTACAACCCTGTATTCCAGCGGAATTTCAACCAGATGAAGGCGGGACTTATAGCGAAGGGCGTAGCGCCGACGGCCGCGGGACCCAAGACGCTGGCCCTGCTTTACGCGCAGATCCAGAGGCAGGCGGGGATGCTGGCATATAACCGCGTATTTTTTATATTATGCATCGCGTTCGTTTCAGTAATCCCGTTCCTGCTTCTGCTGAAACGCGCGAAGGGAGAGGGCCCGGCGGGAATGCATTAAGCTATTCCAACTTTCTTGATCGTCTTGACCTGAAGCACCGTATATTTCCCGCGCTCGACGCCGGTCTTCTCTTTCAGCGTCCCGGTTACAACGGCCCGCTGTCCTTTATACTGCCGCATATTCGTGTCGCCGGGGTCCAGCTCTATCTGCTTGAATATCCTTCCGCCCACCGCCGTCTCGAAATCCAGGACCAGCGCCCAGCCCGTCGTCTCTCCGCCGATGGCCATCACCTGCCGCACCGTGCCGGAAAGTTGCAGCTCTTCGGGCGCCTTGTCCGCGAAAGCGGCAGTGGCAAAAAGGGCAATACACATAAACGTAATTAAATATTTCATTGCAGCACCGCCTCCAGGGCCTCGTCGGCCTGCTCGACGCCAATAAGCTCAATCCCCTTCACCTTGTGCATTTTCGAGAGGTTCGCCGCGGGCAGGACGCACCGCTCAAACCCAAGCTTCGCCGCCTCGTACGCGCGCATCTCCGCCTGGCCTATCGCCCGCACTTCTCCGCCCAGGCCCACCTCGCCCATCACCACGGTCCGCGCGGATACCGGCACGTCCTTGAACGCCGAAGCCACAGCCGCCATCAGCCCCAGGTCCACGGACGGCTCGTCCACCTTCAGGCCGCCGACCACGTTCACGTACACGTCCTGCCCCATCAGGTGCAGGCCGACACGCTTTTCCAGCACCGCAAGCAGAAGCGTAAAGCGCCCGAAGTCCACGCCGATTGCCGTGCGGCGGGGGTTGCCGAACGTCGTGGGCGTAACCAGCGCCTGAAGCTCCGCCATGATGGGCCGCGTCCCCTCCACCGTGGACACCACGACAGAGCCGGTCACGTCGCTCCTTCGCTCCGCCAGGAAAATCTCCGAGGGGTTCTTCACCTCTTTCAGGCCCGCGCCCTTCATCTCGAACACGCCTATTTCATTGGTCGAGCCGAAGCGGTTTTTAACCGCCCTGAGTATCCTGAACGCATGGCCACGGTCGCCTTCGAAGTACAGCACCGTGTCCACCATATGCTCCAGCACGCGCGGCCCGGCGATGGAGCCGTCCTTTGTCACGTGCCCCACGATGAAGACCGGCGTCCCCGTCTTCTTTGCGAACGCGACCAGTTGCCCCGCGCCCTCGCGCACCTGGGATATGCTGCCCGGCGCGGACGAGATGCTTGCCGTGTAAAGCGTCTGGACGGAGTCCACCACGAATGCGTCCGGCTTCACGTCCGCCGCGTGGCGCAAAATGTCCTCAAGGTTGTTCTCCGCAAGGACGTATAGCCCGTCCGAGCTGCAACCGAGCCTTTCGCCCCGGAGCTTTATCTGGCGCGGGGACTCCTCGCCGGAGCAGTACAGCACGCGCTTCCCGCGCCTCGCCAGCTCGTCCATCGCCTGTAGCATCAGCGTAGATTTCCCGATGCCGGGGTCGCCTCCGACCAGCACGACGGAGCCTTTCACGATGCCGCCGCCAAGCACGCGGTCAAGCTCTCCGATGCCGACGGAATCCCGGTGCTCGCCCTCGCTATGTATCTCTCCGATTGGCGTGGGGCGGCCCTTCGCGGTGTCGATATACTGCGCCGCTATCCCGCGCTGTGGCGGGGCTTCGCGCTCCTCGACCATCGTGTTCCATCCGCCGCACTCCGGGCACTTCCCCATCCATTTCGGGGACATCGAGCCGCAGGCCTGACACGCGAAAAATGTTTTTTCTTTAGGCATTATGTTTTCCTATAGCTTGTCGCCATTTCTTTAATCATTTCTTGAAATACTTCAAATTCTGTATCGAAATCTATTATATATTTAAAATCATGTCTTTATTGGCAAACAACATTAAGCTTCATTATCTCATTCTGGTAAATTTTTATGCATTCGCAATTTCCGCTACATTTTATAACAATACTAATGGAAACCATCCTCAGTAATTAGATCTATATTCATGAACTGCCAAAGCTACGATGAAATGAAAACTGTGAATCTAATAAATGTAATTACTTATAGATTTTTTAACTACAGTCTATCAAGTGTTCTAATGGGTTTTTCATGAAATGACCATTCGGATATCTTTATCATAAAATGAAAGCCTAGATCAGTTAAATGCATACATAACTGGTCAACTTCACAAATGTCGGAAACATAAATTTATTTATTATAGCAGATGATCGACATAATCTTCTTCGTACATATAGATTCTACAAATAGGAGATTTACAAGTTCGATTAATATGTTAACTACTCGATTAATTAATAAACGAATCTTATTAATTTACTCAATGGAAAGTTTTTAAAAAATCATCGATATTAATTAAGGAATTCAGTGGACAAAAGATTTTTAAAAACAAGGAATTTGTGATATGATACTATTTCTTAAATTAATCTGATTTCATTGATGAGCTTTAATTCTTTTATCAGATTTTTCAAATATATTTTGAAAATCGCATTCTAATTTTCACAATGTAAATTTCGCATTTTCATTACATTGCCAATATTATCATTATTATCTTTCATGCTTCGTCTCGTATTATATAACATTTTAAGTAATGGAGCAAAATATATTTAAATACTTAAAATTAATTAAGTAAGATACTTTTTCTAGATGCATTTACTGCTTATATGACTAGAATCGAAAATGATCATAAATATAACTGGCTAAGTGCTGTTTTTATCATGAATTTACCAAATAGTCGAATAGTATGATTTCAATTATATAACTTATAAATCAAATGTAACCTATTGGGCATAAATCTTCAATTAGTTCTAATTGCTAACACTATCATCTAAATTGATACTTATTGATTTGACTTTACTGCTCGATTTTTTCTCTTCACTTAAAATTGATAATCTATTAGACATTATTTTCCTTAATTTCTTTAATACTCCCTCCCTACCCGCTTGCTCACACTGCAAAGCACCTCATACGAAATCGTATCGAGTAAGCCCGGCGACTTCTTCGGCGGTGATTTGTTCATTGCCCTGCTGGCCGATGATTACCGCCTCGTCATAGACCTTCGCATTGGGGACTTCGCTTACGTCCACCATTATCATGTCCATGCAGACGGTGCCGACGATGGGACAGCGTTTCCCGCCGATGAGCACGCTCCCGCGGTTGCTTAATTTGCGGTTAAGCCCGTCCGCGTACCCGATGGGGAGAGTGGCGATTAAGCTTTCCTTTTTCGTGTAGAACGTCCGGCCGTAGCTTATCGGCGTATCCGGCCCGACTTTTTTTATGTGCATGATTTTCGTCTTCAGGCTCATCACGGGCTTGAAGGTTCACTTTGCCGCGCATCTCTTCGGACGGATAACAGCCGTAGAGCATTATGCCGGGGCGCACCATGTTGAAATGCGCGGCGGCGAAATCTATCACGGCGGCGCTCCCGGACGCGTGCGCGAGAGGTATCTCTACCCCCTCTGCCCGGAGGCGCTCCACAACCATCTTGAACCGCTCCACCTGCATCTCGGCGAAAGATTTATCCGGCTCACTCACGTCCGAGAGGTGCGTCATAAGACCCTCTACCCTCAGCCCCGGCATCTTCGATATGAGCAGGACGAAATCCACCGAGTCCTCCGGCATGACCCCGACGCGGCTCATTCCCGTATCGATTTTCACGTGCACGGGCAGGGTTTTGCCCGCGCGGGTGGCCGCCTCGGAGAACGCTTCCGCCAGTACCGCGGTATAAATCACGGGGGTAAGGTTATATTCCAGAAGGTCATCCACCTGGTGCTCGAACACTCCGCCCAGGACGAGTATTTCCGAATTTATCCCGGCGGCTCGAAGCTCGACACCCTCCTCTACAAGGGCCACGCCAAGCATGTCCACGCCCTCGGAAACGAGCCGCCTCGCGCACTCGACCGCGCCGTGCCCGTATGCGTCCGCCTTCACCACGCCCAGAACTTTGCCCCCACCGGCGCACCGGCGCACTTCGCCCAGGTTATGCGCCAGGGCGGACAGGTCTATATGTGCGGTTGTGGGACGGCCAGTCATTTTAATACCTCTCCAAAAAAATCAGGGAGGACACGCGGGTCCTCCCCTACAGTTCTGTAGGGGCCGACCCATTCGTGTCGGCCCTTTAATTTAATGATGTCTCAACTTTATACTCCTTCCCTCCCCCATTCGCAACATAATTTTGATTATCCCCTCAATTTTATTGACTTTAAACGCGGTTTCACGTATGCTTCCAGGGATGGAAAGAGCAGGTTTCACCACTACCGTCCCCGTGGAAGTAATCCTCGCCGCAGGGCTTATACCGGTCGATTTAAATAACGTCTTCATAACCTCCGACGACCCCGGCGATACCGTTGACCGCGCGGAGGCTATCGGCTTCCCGAGGACGACCTGCGGCTGGATAAAGGGGCTGTACCTCTCGGCGAAGGAGATGGGCATAGAGCAAATCGTCGCCGTCACGCAGGGCGACTGCTCGAATACCCATGCCCTGATGGAACTCTGGCAGGCGGACGGACTACAGATTATCCCGTTCGCCTATCCGTACGACCGGGACGCGGACCTTTTGCGCCTCCAGATACATAAGCTCATGGACGCTTTGGGCGCAAGCGAGGAGCGGACGCTGAAAATTTTTCGTGAGCTGATTCCGTTAAGGCGGAAACTCCGCGCGGCTGGACGAGATGACTTGGAGGGACGGTAAAGTCACTGGCGCGGAGAACCACGTCTGGTTAGTGTCGGCAAGCGATTTCGACGGCGACCCCGGCAAGTTCGAGGCGCGGCTGGATACATTTTTAGACGAGGCCGGACGCCGCGAGCCTCTGCCTGAAAATGTCGTGCGGCTTGGTTACATCGGCGTGCCGCCGATTTTTTCCGACCTCCACGAAGTTGCGGAAAAGGCGGGTGCGCGGGTAGTTTTAAACGAGGTGCAAAGACAGTTCTCCATGCCGTATGAAACAGGCGATATATATGAGCAGTACGCTCGGTACACATACCCGTACGACGTCTTCGGGCGCATCCGGGACATTAAGGAGCAGATGACGCTTCGCCGCATGGACGGCATCATACATTACTGCCAGAGCTTCTGCTTCCGGGCAATCGAAGACCTGATACTGAGGCGGGAAGTCAAAATCCCGGTGCTGACAATCGAAGGGGACCGCCCGGGCCCGGTGGACGCGAGGACGCGCATCAGGCTGGAAGGATTTATCGAAATGTTAAGGGACAGGCTTCTAAAATGAAACGCTGCGGGATGGATTTAGGGTCGAGGCAGGTGAAGCTCGTCTTGATCGAGGACGGCGTCGCCGTACTCAAAAAAAGCTTCGACACCGCCGCGTTTTACCGCGAATACGGGAGGACTAAGGACGGCGAACTTTCCGTCGGGCTATCTCAAGCTCGGCCTGCCTGAGGATGTCCCGCTTACGGTAACAGGCTATGGCAGAAACGCCGTAAAGGTAAAGGGCGCGCAGGTCATCTCCGAGGTGAAGGCGCACGCTCTGGGCGCGGTATTCCAGACCGGGCTTATGGGCTTTGTCCTTTTGGATATCGGCGGCCAGGACACCAAGGTGGTCAAGGTATCCGGCGGCAGGATGGAAGACTTCACGATGAACGACAAATGCGCGGCCTCGTCCGGGCGCTACATAGAGAACATGGCGAACGTCCTGGCCATGCCCCTGGACGAAATTTCACGTTACTCAGCGAAGTCCCGTCCACCTCTCGGCCACCTGCGCCATATTCGGGGAGAGCGAGATAATCCAGAAGATGACCGAAGGGAAGCTTCCGGAGCATATCGCCGCGGGAATAAACCTGACCGTCGTGAAGCGCGTCCTGCCGATGCTGGCCCGGTACCCGGAGGGGCCGGTAGTCTTTGCCGGAGGGGTGGCCAGGAATGCGGCGGTAGCTTATTTCATCAAGGCAAAGACGGGCCGCGACCTGGTGACCGTCCCCGACCCGTTATTCAACGGGGCTATCGGCTGCGCGATATTCGATAAGTAATTTCTTGCAAACCGGGCTTCACCTGTATATAATCCTGAATAATCCTTTCTAATACGGGCGGTTTCGAATGTTATCCAGAATACTTATAATCAGCACCAACCGGGAGATGTCACCCCAGCCGGTGGCCCCGGCGGGCGCGGCATGGATCGCGGAGGCGCTGTCAGGGGCCGGTTTCGATACGCGGCTTTTGGACCTGTCCTTCGAAAAGGACCCTGTTCGCCGCGTAATAAAGGCGCTGAACGACTGGAAGCCCGAAGGTATCGGGATCTCCGTGCGCAACGCCGATAACGGCGACTTCCTCTCTCCCAGGAGCTTTCTGCCGGACGTAAAGGAAATCACGGAAGCCATAAAGCAGAACAGCTCCGCGCGCATCATCATCGGCGGGCCGGGAGTCAGTATAATGCCCCGCGAGATGCTGGACTACCTCGGGCTGGACTGGGCGTGCATGGGAGAGGGCGAGGAGGCGGTGGTCGCGTTTTTCAATGCTCAAAAACCCGAAGACGTCGCGGATTTTCCGGGCATCGTCTCTAATAAATGCCTGCTGGCGTGGAATGAGCGCAAGGAGTGGATAAGCCCGGACACGGTCCGGCCTAAGCTCCACGGCTGGGTGGACGTAAAGAGGTATCTTAATTTCGAGCCCGTGCTGCCGGTGCAGGGGAAAAGGGGCTGCGCGAACAACTGCCTGTACTGCACGTATAACCGCATCGAGGGACGGTCCTGGAGGTTAAGGGAGCCGTCGGCGGTGGCGGAGGAGATTTCGGAACTGATACTGCGCACGGGCGCCCGGACGTTCGAGTTCGTGGACAGCATATTCAACCAGCCCGAAGGTTACATGGAGGAGCTCCTGGAGGAGCTTATCAGGTGGGACCTGAAGGCGAAATTCCACGTTTCGTCCATGACTCCGAAGGGACTTGACGAAAAAGCAGGTCGCCCTGATGGAACGCGCCGGCATAACCGCGGTGGGCATAACGCCGGAATCCGCCGCCGACGAAACGCTCACCTCCCTCCGGAAGGGGTTTACGGAAGCCGAGGTGCAAAATGCGGCGGAGCTGCTTAAAAACTCGTCCATCAAGGCGCTCTGGTGCTTCCTCATGGGCGGCCCCAAAGAAGACGAACTGACCGTAAAAAAGACGCTCGATTTTATAAACGGAAGGATCCCGGCGAAGGACAAGGCTTTTTTGACGACCGGCATCCGGATTTATCCGCACACCGGGATGCACGAACGGGCCCTGAAGGAGGGAGTGGTCTCACCCTCGGATTCGTTGCTTATGCCGACTTTCTATTTTACTGAAAAACTCTCGCCCGAAGAGATGAGGGGCATTATAAAGAGCCGCCTCACGGACAGCCGCAAAGTTATTTTCCTTAGCGATACGAACTTCCCGTCACTTGGCGCGCTTCGCTGGATGGGCACGAAACTCCGTCTCCCCTCGCCTTTCTGGAGCTATGCGAACTACATGAACTTGATGCTGTCCGGCAGAAGGGTGATAAACAGGGAGTGGGAGAGGTAGCCCGCCGGGCTTGACTTTTGACGTGTTGCTAAGCCGCGCAATGGACGCGGCATGCCCGAAAACGTCTTTAAAAACATCCCAACACTCCAAATCTATTGACATCACTACGATTTTCATGATATAAAACTCTTTTACCAAAACATTTACAGGAGGCTTTGGACAGGCATGTCAATTGAACGGACACTTTCGATAGTAAAACCGGACGGAGTCAAACAGGGCAACATCGGCGGCGTCGTCTCGACATTTGAGAAGAACGGCCTCAAGATTGCGGCCATGAAGATGATATATATGGATAAGAAAGCGGCGGAAGGTTTCTATGCCGTGCATCAGGGAGAGGCCGTTTTTCGGCTCGCTCACCGATTTCATGTCCTCCGGGCCATGCGTCGTGATGGTGCTTGAAGGCGAGAGCGCCATAGCGAAAAACCGCGAGCTGATGGGCGCCACGAACCCGGCCAACGCAGCCGATGGGACGCTCCGGAAGCAGTTCGCGACCTCCGTGGAGCAGAACGTCGTGCACGGCTCGGACGCGCCGGAGACGGCGAAGTTCGAGATATCTTATTTTTTCAATGCGCTGGAGATAGTGGGATAATTTTCAATCACTTTAATCCTTCCCGGGCACCCGTCAAAGACGGGTCGGACGGGGGACTGAAGTGGGGGCTGGAGGCTGATATTGTATTACGAAGAGCAGGGTGAAAGCAGGAACAGGCTCCTTAAGGAGCACATGAAGTTCGAGCTCCAGGACGTATCGGAGCCTAACCTGTTCCGGGAATACTTCCCGTATTCGGAGGTGCCGAAACTCCCCTTTTCCGACCGGGTCGTGCCGAAAGAGCTCCCGAAGGATATTTTCATAACCGACACCACGTTCCGGGACGGCCAGCAGTCGCGCCCGCCTTATACCCCGCAGGAGATGGTCACGATCTTCGATTTCCTGCACCGTATGAGCGGCCCGAACGGCGTAATCCGGCAGACGGAGTTCTTCCTGTACTCGGACAAGGACAAGGAGGCGGTCAGGCTGTGCATGGAGCGCGGCTACCGTTTCCCGGAGATAACCGGCTGGATACGGGCGGTCAAGAGCGATTTTCAGCTCGTGAAAGAAATGGGCCTCAAGGAGACCGGCATCCTGGTATCCTGCTCGGACTATCACATATTCCTGAAGCTGAACATGACCAGAAGCAAGGCGATGGAGCAGTATATCTCCGTCATAAAGGCCGCGCTCGATTCCGGCATCGTTCCCCGCTGCCATTTCGAGGATATCACCCGCGCGGACTTCTTCGGTTTCGTGATACCGTTCGCCCAGGAGCTGATGAGGCTCTCGGAGGAAGCGCGCATACCCATCAAAATCAGGGCGTGCGATACCATGGGCTACGGCGTCCCGTATTCCGGCGCGGCGCTGCCGAGGGGCGTGCCGGAGATAATGTACTGCCTCAGGCATTATGCGGGCGTCCCTTCCGAACTCCTGGAATGGCACGGGCATAACGACTTCCATAAGGGCCTTATCAATGCCACGACCGCATGGCTCTACGGCTGCTCGTCGGCAAACGGCGCGCTCCTCGGTTTCGGCGAGCGCACCGGCAATACTCCCGTGGAGGCCCTCCTCGTGGAATACACGAGCCTGCTGGGCGCGACCAACGGCGCCGACCTTTCCGCCATAACCGACATGGCGTCATACTTCCAGCGCGAGCTGAGGTTCCATATCCCGACCAACTATCCGTTTGTAGGCGCGGACTTCAATAACACCGCCGCGGGCATACACGCGGACGGCGCGATGAAGAACGAGGAGATCTATAACATCTTCGACACCACGAAGCTTCTGAACAGGCCGATGGGCGTCATCATCACGGACAAGTCCGGCATAGCCGGAATCGCGCTGTGGGTCAACGGACATCTTGCCCTGTCGGGAGAGAAAGCGGTGGACAAGCGCCATCCCGGCATAGCGAAGATACACAAGTGGGTCATGGAGCAGTACGCCCAGGGACGCACGACCAACATCTCCCGCGACGAAATGGCGGAGAAGGTAAAAAAATACCTGTCCGAGTTCATGGTGTCGGACTTAGACGTCATAAAGCAGAAGGCGAAGGATATAGCCGTACACTTAATCGAGGCCGTGGTGGCGGAAGAGGCCTTCAAGAGGATAGACAAAAAGGAGATGGAGAAGTCTCTCCAGAAGCTCCTGGACGAGAACCCGTTCATCCAGTTCGCATACGTAGTGAATACGGACGGCAAGAAGGTCACAAAGAACCTTACCCAGATAATCGACCGGGCCACCTATGAGCATTACGGCCTGGACGAGGACTTCTCCGACAGGAGCTGGTTCATAAACCCGATGAAAGACGGAAAGACTTTCGTGACGAACTTCTACACCTCGAAGATAACAGGCGCGCTCGCCATAACCGTCTCCACGCCCATCAGGGACCATGAGGACGACATAATAGGCGTGCTGGGCATAGACATGAAGTTCGAGGATCTGGTGAAGGCAGAGTAAGAAGCCAGGGAAATAAGGCAAAAGCCGCGTCCGTGTTCCGTTTATCGTGTTAAAAAAGCATGAAAAGCGGGCGCGGGCGCGGCTTTTTTGTTATACTTGATATTTAATTTCAGTAAAAGCCTTACACGAACACCAACCACGAACACGAGATACGGCTTTTATGGCCATTTCCGACAACCTCTTCTGGCGCAGGCTACATTCATTTACGGGCATTCTCCCGCTCGGCGGGTTCCTTTTGTTCCACCTATACGAGAACTCCTACTCGTACGGCGGGCCTGCATTCTACAACGAACACGTGCGCCCTTTAAGGCAAATCCCCTACCTCCTATTGATAGAGGCTATTGTCATCTATATCCCCCTCGCCTACCACGCGTTTTACGGGGTATATATCTGGTCCACGAACAAGAACAACATCCTTCAATACCGCTACTGCCGCAACTGGCTCTATACGCTCCAGCGGTGGACGGGCATTATCACACTGCTATTCGTGGTTTTCCACGTGATCGACCAGCGCCTCCGGCCTTCGCCGTCGTTTGAGAACGTGGCGGGCTCTCTGCACAATCCGATGTTCCTTCTGTTTTATATAATCGGCGTCAGCGCGGCGGCGTTTCACTTGGGGAACGGCTTCTGGAACGCGCTCATCAAGTGGGGCTTCACCTCCGGCCAGAGGAGCCAGAAAATAACCGCTATTGCCTTTACGGCGTTCTGGGTAGTGCTCGGCGCGGTGGGGATTCGGGCGCTGGTAAATTTTTTATAATTTTGTGGAGAGGGATAAAGGGAGAACCAGGAAGTAATCACTTCCAAAGTTCTCTTCAAAAAATAATTTGATGACAAATTATTTAAAAATATTTTTGAGCGGCTTTATATTATCTTTTTCACTTGGGAACGTATCTCAAACAACTATAAAAGTTGATAGTTTCACAATCTATTATGTACCTCTTGAAATACAGTTTTATGTCCCGCCAACCCCGGAGTATATTGAAAAGCATGGGACTAAAATTCAAATAAAGTCAAACATGTTGACTGATTTATATAATAAAATAAAACGAAAATTCTAAATTTATTGTTTCAAATGAAGATATGAAAAGTTTGAGGGTGAAGATTCAAAGAGATAAAGATGGGAAGATTATCTATATAACCAGTGACAAACATATTCTGTCGAATGGGAAAAGACTTACTGTAGACAAATTGATAGTTGATTCAGTTTTGAAAGAAATAAAAGAAAACATCAAACAAAAAAAATGACACAACAATTAAACATAGCGATTATCGGCGGCGGGCTCGCGGGCTTGATGTCCGCGATAAAGGTCGCGGAGTCGGGGAATAAGGTGAAGCTTTTCGCCATCCAGCCGACCCGCCGCTCGCACTCCGTCTGCGCCCAGGGCGGGATAAACGCCGCAAAGAACTTGAAGGGCGAAGACGACTCCGTCTGGAAGCATTTCGACGACACCGTATATAGCGGGGATTTCCTGGCCAACCAGCCGCCGGTTTTGAAGATGTGCGAGGCCGCGCCGTTTATTATCGACTTGACCGACCGGATGGGCGTGATGTACAACCGCACGCCGGAGGGCCTGCTCGACTTCCGCCGTTTCGGGGGCACGAAATATCACCGCACGGCGTTCGCGGGCACCACTACCGGCCAGCAACTGGTCTATGCGCTGGACGAGCAGGTGCGGCGGTTCGAGGCGGCTGGCCTGGTGGAGAAATACGAGAACTGGGAGTTCCTCTCCCCCGTACTGGACGACTCAGGTACCTGCCGAGGGATTGTCGCGCTCAATTTATATACGATGGAACTAAAGGCGTTTCCAGCCGACGCGGTAATCGCGGCCACGGGGGGCATCGGCGCGATATTCGGCAAGAGCACCAACTCCATCGTCAACACCGGGAGCGCCGCGTCCATCCTCTATCAGGCAGGCGTCGTATATGCTAACCCGGAGATGGTGCAGGTGCATCCCACGGCCATGCCCGGCGAGGATAAGCTCCGGCTGATATCGGAGTCCGCGCGTGGCGAAGGCGGACGGATATGGGTGCCGAAGGACGGGAAGCCCTGGTACTTCCTGGAGGAGTGGTATCCCGACTACGGAAACCTTGTCCCCAGGGACGTGGCTTCGCGGGCGATATTCAAGGTAGTGTACGAGATGGGACTCGGCGTGGACGGACAGCCTTTGGTCTATCTAGACATCTCGAACCTCCCGAAAGAGCAGCTGGAAACACGGCTCTTCGGGATAATGGAAATTTATCAGACATATACCGGGGCGGACCCGCGCAAGGTCCCGATGCAGGTATTCCCCGGAGTGCATTACAACATGGGCGGGCTCTGGGTGGACTATGACATGGGGACCAATATACCGGGCCTCTTTGCCGCCGGTGAAGCTGAGTATCAGCACCACGGGGCAAACCGCCTGGGCGCGAACTCGCTCGTCTCATGCATCTACGACGGCATCGTGGCCGGGCCTTCGGCGGTCGCGTACGCATCCGGACTCAAAACCCGCTCCGAGGAACTGCCCGCATCGCTTTTCGAGGCGGAGGTTAAAAGGCAATCCGAAATAAATTCCCGGCTGCTCAAAAAAGACGGGAAGGAGAAGCCTCTACTCCCTGTACCACGAGATGGGCGAGGTGATGCGGGAGAACGTGACGGTCGTACGGCATAATGACAAGCTCCGGGTTACCGATACGAAGCTAAATGAGCTAATGGAACGGTATAATGATATAAACGTGCTGGACGACTCCAGTCGAAGTAAACCAGTGCCTGGTGTTCGCGCGGGAGCTCTGGAACATGCTCACCCTCGCGCGTGCGATAACGCTCGCGGCGCTGTCGACGTAACGAATCACGCGGCGCGCATTACAAGCCGGAGTTTCCAAAACGGGACGACGAAAACTGGCTGAAGACGACGAAGGCTTTTTATACGCCTGAAGGGCCGCGTTTCGAGTACGAGCCGGTGGACATATCGCTTTTAGAGCCGCGCGAGCGGCATTACGAACTCGAATAAAACGGAAGTGAAAATGAACCCGGGCGAGAAGTTCATAGCGAGGATAAAACGGCAGGAAGACTCCGGCTCCAGGCCCTGGTGGGAGGAGTTCGAGCTTGTCTTTCGCCCCGGCATGAACGTCATCATCGCGCTAATGGACATACAGAAAAAACCCGTCACCCGTGAAGGCAAAAAGACGAAGCCCGTCTCATGGGAATGCTCGTGCCTTGAGGAAGTATGCGGGGCCTGCGCGATGATAATAAACGGCGTGCCCCGGCAGGCGTGCAGCACGTTGATAGAAGGACTTAAGACGCCGCTTATGATAGAGCCGCTGACCAAGTTCCCGCTGGTGAAGGACCTGGTCGTGGACCGTCACTCGCTATTCGAGAACTTCAAAAAAATCCATGCCTGGATCCCGGTGGACCTGACATACGGCGCGGGTCCGGGGCCGAGGGTAAGCCAGGAGACCCAGAGGAAGGTATATCCCCTTTCGCGCTGCATCACCTGCGGGAACTGCCTGGAGGCCTGCCCGCAGGTAAATAACCGCTCGCCTTTCATGGGCGCGGCGGTCATGAACCAGGCGACGCTTATGGACTCGCACCCGACGGGCTACATGAACAGGACCGAAAGGCTTGCGGCAGTGCGCGCTAAAGGGGGCGTCGGCGACTGCGGGAACGCCCAGAACTGCGCGAGAGTCTGCCCGAAGGAGATACCGCTTGTGGATTCGATAGCGTGGCTTAACCGGGAGGCGATAATCGACGGCCTCCGCAGATGGCTGGAGAAATAATGCGCCTGCACGAATACCAGGCAAAGGAAATACTGCAGAAGACCGGTATCCCGGTGCCGAGAGGCTTTCTCGCCTCCACTCCGGGCGAGGCCAAGTCGGCTTATGAAAACCTGGGGTCGCACCTGGTCGTCCTGAAGGCGCAGGTATTGGCCGGCGGCCGCGGGAAGGCCGGAGGGATAAAGACGGCGCACTCCGCGGAAGAGGCCCAGCACACCGCCTCGCAGATGCTGGGGCGCAGGCTGGTCACCTCCCAGAGCGGGCCGGAAGGCACGCCGGTGCGAAAACTCTTAATCGAGGAAGGCGTGCCGGCGGAGAGCGAGTATTACGTTGCGGTAACCATCGACCGCGAACGAAGACAGCCCGTGATAATAGCCAGCGCGTCCGGCGGCATGGACATAGAGGAAGCGGCGAAAAAAACGCCGGAGAAGGTGGTCAAGGAATATATCGAGCCGGTATTCGGCCTCCAGCCGTACCAGGCCAGAAAAATAGCCTACGGGCTAGGCATCCATGGAAACCTGGCGCAGGCCTTCGTGGACGTCCTTTTGAAGCTCCATATAATTTTCCTCGTCTCGGACCTGGAACTCGCGGAAATAAACCCGCTCGTGAAGACGGAGGAAGAGCGTTTCGTGGCGCTGGACTCGAAGATGGTTGTGGACGACAGCGCCCTTTTCCGGCATGACGACTTTAAAAAACTGGCCGACCCCCTGGACATGGACCCGCAGGAATACGAGGCCGCGAGGCCGGGGTAAATTACATAAAACTGAAAGGCAACATCGGCTGCATGGTAAACGGCGCGGGACTGGCGATGGCCACGATGGACCTGATAAAATCGGCTGGCGGAGAGCCCGCGAATTTTCTGGATGTCGGAGGCGGCGCGGATGCGGAACATATAAAAAGGGCGCTGGGGGTACTGGTCGCCGACCCGCATGTGGAGTCTGTCCTGGTGAATATATTCGGCGGGATACTCAGGTGCGACGTCCTGGCGGAAGGGATCGTCCAGGCGGCCCGTGAGCTGAAGTTTACCGTCCCGATGGTGGTGCGGCTGGAAGGGACGAACAAGTCGGAGGGCGAGAAGATACTGAAGAGTTCCGGGCTTCCGATTCATTTTGCGGCGACGATGCGCGAGGCCGGCGAGATGGCGGTGCATTCGATAAGAAGCAACGCATAGGAGCGACAGTTAATGGCCGTCCTCGTAAATAAAAATAACCGGGTGATCGTACAGGGACTGACCGGGCGCGAAGGCTCCTTCCACGCGAAGCAGATGCTGGACTACGGCACGCGCGTGGTAGGTGGAGTTACGCCGGGCAAGGGCGGGAAGGACGTATCGGGCCTCCCGGTATTCGACTCGGTGCACGAGGCGGTGCGGGAGACGGGAGCGGACGCTTCGGTGATATTCGTCCCGGCGCCGTATGCCTCCGACGCAATACTTGAGGCCGCGGATGCGGGTATCGGGCTTGTCGTGTGCATAACGGAGGGGATACCGGTGCACGACATGCTGGTAGTCGTCCGGGCGCTGGAAAATTCTCCTTGCCGGTTAATCGGCCCCAACTGCCCCGGCATTATCACGCCGGGTGAGTGCAAAATCGGCATCATGCCCGGCTATATCCACAAGAAAGGGAATATCGGCGTCATATCGCGAAGCGGCACCCTCACCTATGAGGCGGTCTTTCAACTGACGGCTTTGGGTATTGGCCAGTCCACCTGCATAGGCATCGGGGGGGATCCCCTTATCGGCACGGATTTCGTGGACTGCCTTCGGCTTTTCGAAGACGACCAGGAGACGGAGGCCGTACTGATGATAGGCGAGATAGGCGGCGCTGGCGGAGGAGCGGGCGGCGGATTATATAAAAAACGGCTCATTCACAAAACCGGTCTTCGCCTATATCGCCGGACTGACCGCACCCGAAGGCCGGAGGATGGGCCATGCCGGGGCCATCATCTCGGGAGGCTCGGGCACGGCTGAGAAAAAAGTGGACGCCCTGGCTGACGCCGGTGTTAAAATAATAAAAGACCCTTCCGCCATAGGAGAATCGGTAAAGTCATTTAAAAAAAACGGAGGTTAGTTCCATGAAGATGCTTCTGCCCGTGATAGACCCGGACCTGTGCACCGCCTGCGGGCTGTGCTGCGCGGCATGTCCTTACGAGGTGCTGGCGATGAAGGACGGACTTGCCGTCGTCGTGAGGCCGAAAGCCTGCAAGGACCTCGAGGCCTGCGTCAGCGCCTGCCCCACCGGCGCGATAACCATGGAAGAACAGGAAGTGCCAGACTGAAAAAGGAGGCTTTCTTGGCCGAAGATTTTTCTGATTCCAAAAGGAAGTTTTTGGGCTATGCGATTGCCGGGATGGCGGGTGCGGTGGCCATCGGCTACGCGATACCGCTCGCGCAGTATATCGTAAAACCGGCGATGAAACAGACCGAGGAGCAGTGGTCTTTGCTGTGCTGTCTGCAGGATATGCAGGTGGACGAGCCGAAATCGATTACCTTTTACTCCAACCTGAAAATCGCATGGCAGACCGAGCGCGTCCAGCAGGATGTCTGGGTAGTTAAAAAACCCGATGGAAGCTACACCGTGTTCTCGCCCGTCTGCCCTCACCTTGGCTGCGGGTATGCATGGAATGAGCAGGCGAAGCATTTCATCTGCCCATGCCACGGCAGCGTCTATGACATAAACGGAAAAGTGCTTGCCGGACCTGCACCCAGGCCGCTGGATACCCTGCCCACAAAAATCGCCGACGGAAAACTTTACGTGAAATACGAGAAGTTCCGCCTCGGAATACCTGAAAAGGTGTCTGCATAATGGGCTACATCCCGGCTGTTCAGTCATGGTTTGATAAGCGTATCGGCCTGTCCCGCCTTGTGGCCCCTTTGCTGTACAAGCCTCTCTCGGGCGGCGCACGCTTTCAGTTCAGCCTCGGCTCGGTCAACCTCTTCCTGTTCGTGAACCAGGTCCTGACCGGCATCTTCCTGATGATGTACTACGTCAACTCGCCCGACCACGCCTGGGATGCCGTTAAATGGATCCAGCACGAGGCCAGCTTCGGTTATTTCGTGCGCGGCATGCACTACTGGGGCGCAAGCGCCATGGTCGTCTCGGTCCTGCTCCATATTGTCCGGGTCTTTGTTTATGGAGCCTATAAGAAACCGCGCGAGATAATGTGGGTTAGCGGCACGTTCCTGGTCCTGCTCGTATTGGGGTTCGCCTTCACGGGATATCTCCTTCCCTGGGACCAGAAATCGTACTGGGCGACTGTCGTCGGGACCAGCATTCCCGGAACGATGCCCGGCGGGGACTTTATCGTCCGCCTGGCCCGCGGCGGGACCGACGTCAGCAACCTGACCCTTACGCGCTTCTTTGCGGTACACGTGGAGATACTGCCCTGGCTTTTGGTCATCATCGCCGGAATACATCTTACCGTACTCCAGATAGTTGACCACACCCCGCCCTGGAACCCGGCGAAGGCAAAGGTAACCGCACCCTTTTATCCGGACCAGGTATTCAAGGACATGGTGCTGATCCTGCTGGTGTTCGTGGCGCTGGTTGCGCTCGCGAACCTCTCTCCCGCGCCCCTTGAGGCAATCGCGGACCCGTCGGATAAGTCTTACATCCCGCGCCCGGAATGGTATTTCTTCTTCCTTTACCAGCTCCTGAAATACTTCCAGGGCCGCTACGAGATGGTCGGGACGATAATCCTGCCGAACCTGTTCATTATAGCGATGCTGCTTTTGCCGTTCTATGACCGTAACCCGGAACTGTCCCCGAAGAAACGTCCCGTGGCAATGGCCGCCATCGTGGCATGCGTAATCGGTTACATCGCCCTCACCACTTTAGGCGCCATGAGCGGCGTCCCTGGCGGAGGCAAAGCGACCGTGCTGCCGTTACAAAGGGAAGACAGCTCTATCAGAAGCTTGGCTGCACATCGTGCCACAGCATCAACGGCGTCGGCGGAAAAGTCGGCCCGCCTTTGGACAAGGAGTCTGCAAAGCGGGACAGGCAGTGGCTGATAGAGCATTTCAAGGACCCGCAGAAGATGTCGCCGGGCAGCATAATGCCGAAGTTCGATTACCTGACCCCGGAGCAGTTAGCTGAGCTTACGGATTATATGCAGAGCCTGAAATAAAGGCGGAGTCGAAAAATGCGCGTAATTATGCGCATTTAATGTTTGACTTCAATCGGCCAGTATAATATAATCTTTAAGTTGTCGGCGCGGGGTGGAGCAGTCCGGTAGCTCGTCGGGCTCATAACCCGAAGGTCGCAGGTTCAAATCCTGCCCCCGCTACCAATAAAATTAAGGGGTTACGGCACACGCTGTAACCTCTTTTTTTCCGATTGTGCTAAATTTGTGCTAATTTTATCCAGCATCTCGACTCCATCCCTCAAACTCTCCGGGTAGTGGTACGAACATCGGCGTTCTCTCGGTATACTTCCTGTACTTTTCTCCGAATGTTTCCCAGAGATGTCCGCTTGGGTGTTATAAATTGACAGGGGGGGTGAGATTCGGAAGTCTTTGAAATCTCGACAACTCGCTCTCAAAAAACTATCCCAAAACTATCCCGAAACTATACTGGAATTTAATTGGCATTATTTTGAAATCATTGGGAATTTCACCAGGCGCAATAAGATTTCATTAGATAAAATGAGTTGCCTTTCTTGGGAATAAACGAATTCACTGGCCTCTTGCGTGGATTTTTAAAGCGCGAGATTGATATAACTTGACATAGGGGGGGAGATTGCGGGAAATAGCGGGATTTAAAGGGATTAGGTGGGATAAAACGCCACAGAAACCCCACTGGAACCCGACTGGAATTATACTGGCATTATTTTGAAATCATTTGGGAATTTCAACAGGCGCAATAAGATTTCATCAGATAAAATGAGTAGCCTTTCTTGGGAATAAACGAATTCACTGGCCTCTTGCGTGGATTTTTAAAGCGCGAGATTGACCAGCCAACTCGGGTCAATTCCTGCCATTCGGTTTGAGATTTTGTCTGTCCTCATAACTCGCCGACCTATTTATTTTTTTTGCCTTTTGCCGATTAGCTTTTAAAAACCTGCGTCGCAATATTCAGCCATGTTGCGACATTATCGCGACATCTGTCGCGACACAAAAGGTCGCTTAGCTAAGTCCCTTGAAATCAATACCTTTTTGTTAATTAAGCAATCTCCGCTTGTCGCAAAATCCACTTGCAATGTCCCCGACACAGAGGTAGTGTGTGTCCGACTTAACGGCAGTATTGGCAAAGGGTTAGGAGATTTCAATGCCGCATGGAATCAAGACTTGAGATTACCGAGGCAGCGGACCTCCTTGGCATAACGGTCAGGTCGGTCCAGAGGCTCATCAGCCTGCAAAAAATGCCAGCGGAGAAGGTCCCTCGTGGCACATCGGGCTGGAAGTACCTGATCCCTCTCTCCGCCCTCCATCCCGAAGTTCAAGACAACTACCTTAAGTGTAAAACGGACCAGCCCCATCCTTCCAATATATGTGCAGCCGATAAAAGGCACTTACCCGCCCGGACCGAGAAATCGGCACTTGCTCGTGCCGACCTGCTTGCTGCCTGGCACAAGGACAAGGAAATCGCTATCGCATCAGGTAGCGTCGCAGACGCCTTGGGCTGTTTCCTGCTTTCATACAATACCGGGCATCTGTTGCCGGAGATATTCAAGAGTTTGGGCACCATCTCGCGCGGTACGCTTTACCGGTGGGAGAAGGCATACAAGGACGGAGACAGCGATTACCGTGCTTTGGCTCCGAGAACCTGCAAAACAAGGCGAGAGGTCGAAGGTCACTGAAGACGAGGCCAACCTGCTCCTTACGCAGCTGTTGCACCAGAACCAGGTCAAGGTCGAGACTGCAATAAAGCTGACAAAGTATATCTTAGAACGTCGTGGCATCCCCTCTCCTTCATCAGGCATGACCCTTCGCCGGTTTGTCGATAACTTCAAGAAGCGCCATTATGACCTGTGGATCGCGCTTCGAGAGGGCGAGAAGGCGCTAAACGACAAGGTACTCCCGTTCCTGAAGCGTGACTCGTCCCTTCTTGATGTCGGCGACGTCCTGGTCGCCGACGGCCACAGACTCAATTTTCAGGTGATAAACCCATATACGGGAAAACCTTGCCGTGCGGTACTCGTAGGCTTCTACGACTGGGCAAGCCGTGACTTGTTAGGTTATGAGATTATGGTGGAGGAGAATATACAGGCCGTTGCCGGTGCCCTCCGTAATGCGGTCCTGGAGCTTGGCAAATTCCCGAAGGCAGCCCTGCTCGATAACGGCAAGGCGTTTAAGGCGAAGGTATTCACGAGCGAGTTGAGTCTTGAGGAGTGCGGTTTTTACGGGATGTTTGCAAGGCTCGGCATTATTACGTCCTTCGCCTGGCCGTATAACGCGCAGAGCAAGCCCATCTGACCGTCATGTTTCCTTTCTTATCGTCGAAGTGATGTTCACATACTGCTTGGTCATCGCAAGACTCTGCATTCCATCTTCCTGGTTTCTACTGGCCGGAGAACCGGCGACGAATTTCTTCCATTCTCCGCCGATTCACGCCGAAATCGCTTTTGCCCACCCGGGAGGCTGAGCGGATGTCGATTCGTTTCGCATTGTCGTCAAACAGGAACTCCACGTCGTCGACGAACCCCCACAGCGCGCTCGTGAACTCCGCCCGCCAGTAATTGGCCTCGCGCGTCACAATTAGTGCGCGCTTCATGCCGGCAATGACTCGCTCAAGCCGCTCGCGCGCCTGCGCCGGATCGCCGCTGTAAGTGAGCGCATCGATGTGATGCTGCTTGTCGCTCTCTGCCGCCTGGCTCGAAACGCAGTTGGGCTTGTCCGGGCACGGCGCGAGCAGCGCGTCTGTCGTCATGTTGCCAAAGGCCAGCAATAGCACTAATCCGATGTTCATCAATCACTGCAGCCATGTCGGATGGACGTTGATGCTCCTGCGAAGGAAGTCCCTCATCGGGGAGGCTATGTTGTCGCCATCTTCCACGAGAGCGAAGTGCCCGGTGTCGAGCAGGTGCGTTTCCAGATTTTTGAGGTCTTTCTTATACTGCTCAACGTGCATGAACACGGGCAGCCTATCACTTCAAAAAACCCAGTTTGTTGTCTAAACAAACCCGGGCACCTCTAGTATCTACGCTGCACGCTTGCGCGTCTGATATGTCCCGGGAACAGTGCGGAGCGAGATACTCATGCGGTTCCAGGAATTTATTAATGCGATGGCGAGCGTGAGGTTCTACTAGTTCTTTCTCACTGAACTGTTTCCGGGCCTGCTCATAGACTTCGTCGGGCACGTGTCCGCTGGTTATGAGGGTCACGGCCTCGGTCCATGCGAGGGCCGCCATCTCACGCTCAGTGTAAAAAGGTGTTTCTCGCCACGCATCAAGCTCATATAGACGCTGTTCGCTTTCACCCCTTGCCCTTGCATCTTTGGTATGCATATCTATGCAATAGGCGCAACCATTAATCTGCGACGACCTGAGCCTTATCAGGTCAAGAAGGGACTCTTCCAGCCCGCAGCTGTCCACATATTTTTGCAGGTCAAGCATGGCCCTAACAGCGCCGGGTGCTGCTTTTTCGATTTTAATCCGTGCTTCCATGTCGTACTCCATAATCTGAAATCTAAAAATACCATTCATATTGAAATTGTAGTTTTTGGGGTTGGGACTGTCAAATTGTGTACAGCGCACCTATTGGTCTCGCCCAAAATTTGCCAGAAAATCTCGAACTGCTTATCAATCAATACTCACACCTCTTGGCAATAAATCTCAAAGCGGATGTTAATCAACAACGGTGCAATCAACGATAAAGATTTATTGCAAATGATAGAGGCTAGAGAAGCCGGAGGCAACAAGCTCGCGGACATGGTGGAAGAATTCCTCTACATGGCCAGGCTTGAAGCGGGCAGAATGGAGTTACATCCCGCCTCGTTCAACCTGGCAACTGTCCTGAACGGTATTAAAACAGATTTTCTCCCTTCGGCCGCAAAGAAAAACATTTCCATGGAGGCTGAAATTACCGGCCTGAACATGGTTTCCCTCGATAAGAAATACATCGAAAGGGCAGTTACAAACCTTTTACAGAACGCCCTCAACCATACCCCGGCTGGGGGTAAAATTATTTTGAAGGCGGAGGCAGGGCAGAGGGAAACAGGGGGCCGGAGAAACCGGGACAGCTTTATAGCCATATCCGTGCAGGATACCGGGTCTGGCATAGCGGGGAAGGATGAAGATAAAATCTTCGACAAGTACTATAGCACTTCAAAGAAGACCGGCATAAAGGGAACGGGGTTGGGCCTTGCAATAGTAAAGGCGGTTGCCGAAAAGAAAGTGCTCAAGCTTCGACTCTTCGTGGTGGCCGAGCACGATCAGGTCCACATTCTTATCTTTTGCCACCTCGATTATGGCATCTATCGGGTGTTTGTCTTTTATCTCGATCTCTTCAATGTCCAGCGACAGTCTCAGCTTCTTCACCTCCCTCTTAACAAACTGGTCTAATTTTTCGATTTTTTCTACCCTTTCCTGCTCCATCGACTTCGAGAACAAGTTTCCGCCTACGCTGTAAAAAAGTTGCGGCAAGGTCTTGTATACGTTAAGTATATAGAGTTTCGCCTTGGAAGAAGCGGCAATATCCGCCGCCATTTTCATCGCCTTATCGTTCGAGGGTGCAAAGCTTACCGGTACCATAATCTTTCTTATGTTTGTCATTTCCCGGCCTCCTTTCACTATAGTTTACCACATCTTAACGCTGTTAAAGCAGCGGCTCAGGCGCTCAAACAAGGCCATTTTCCAATTCTGGTATAATATACAATGCGTTACGGCTTGAAGGGTGGTCAAGTTTGAGCCTGTTTCGCCGCGGCACTGGAGGAGAGAAAACCATGAATGTAAGTCCTCTTGCTGGAAAGCCAGCGGAGCCGCGGATGCTGGTTAACGTCCCAAGGCTCATCACCGCGTATTATACCGAGCTGCCAGACCCTTCGGTCCCGGCAGAGCGGGTTGCCTTCGGCACCTCGGGGCATCGTGGTTCCGCATTCGAAAAGGCCTTCAATGAATGGCATATCCTTGCCATCAGTCAGGCCATTTGCCTGTACCGGGAGCAGAAGAATATCGATGGCCCGCTGTTTTTAGGCATGGACACGCATGCGCTTTCCGTGCCGGCCTATGCTAGCGCGCTTGAGGTGCTGGCGGCAAACGGGGTGGAAGTCATGATCGCAGAGAAGGATGAATACACCCCGACGCCGGTCATTTCCCACGCGATTCTCACATACAACCGCGGGCGCAAGACAGGACTCGCCGACGGCATCGTCATCACGCCGTCACACAATCCGCCGCATGACGGAGGCTTCAAATACAATCCCCCAAACGGCGGGCCGGCGGAATCCGTTGTCACCGCCTGGATCGAGGCGAAGGCAAACGAGTTTATCGATAAAGGCCTTCTGGGTTTGAAAAGGATCCCTTTCGAGAAAGCTCTTCGCGCCCCCACGACGCACCGGCACGACTACCTCAATGCATACATTACCGACCTCGCCAACGTGCTCGATATGAACGCCATTCGCGGCGCGAATATCAACCTGGGGGTTGATCCGCTCGGCGGCGCAGGGGTCCACTACTGGGCGCCGATTGCCGAGCGCTACGGGTTGAACCTCACGGTCGTGAACGAGGCCGTCGATCCTACCTTCCGTTTCATGACTGTGGATTGGGACGGCCAGATACGCATGGACCCGTCCTCGCCTTATGCGATGGAGGGCTTAATAGGCCTGAAGGATCGCTTCGATATCGCCTTCGCCTGCGACACCGACCATGACCGGCACGGTATTGTCACCAGAAGCGAAGGATTGCTGCCCCCCAACCACTACCTCTGCGCAGCGATCTTCTATCTTTTCCAGAACAGGCCGAAGTGGCCCAATGGGGCGGCTGTCGGCAAGACTGTGGTGAGCAGCCAGATGATCGACCGTGTCACGGCGAAGCTTGGCCGCAAACTCTACGAGGTCCCGGTCGGATTCAAGTGGTTCGTCGATGGCCTGTTCGACGGTTCGCTTGGCTTCGGCGGCGAAGAGAGCGCGGGTGCGTCTTTCGTCCGTCTGGATGGCAGCGTCTGGACGACCGACAAAGACGGAATCGTCCCGGCTTTGCTGGCGGCGGAGATGACAGCCCGGATGGGCCGCGATCCCGGCGAAATCTACCGCGAACTCACGCGCGAGTTCGGCGATCCCGCCTATGACCGCGTTGAGGCGCCAGCCACTCCGGATCAAAAGGAACTGTTGGCGAAACTCTCGCCGCGGCAGGTTAAGCTCACCTATCTGGCGGGCGAAAAAATCCAGACCGTCCTCACCCACGCGCCGGGCAACGGCGCGTCCATCGGCGGGTTGAAAGTGGCGGCCGAGAGCGGATGGTTCGCGGCGCGTCCGTCAGGGACCGAGGATATCTACAAGATTTATGCGGAGAGTTTCCGGGGAGCGGACCATCTGCGCCGCATCCTGGAGGAAGCACAGACGATCGTCAGCGATGTTCTGGCGTCCCCGCGTCAACCGGAGCGTCCGTGCAAAAACTGAAGGAAAAACTTGAGTAAACAAACCCGCGTCAGCCACCCGATATACAATTTTCTACCCACGGAAATCGAGGGGTTCGATTCCCTTGCCGAACTGGCTTCCCGTATAACGACCCGGGACAGTTGCCCATAACGCCTTTGACGGAGACCAAATGAAAAGAGCGAGCCCGATTACGACGCTGTTTCTGGATATCGGCGGCGTCCTGCTCACCGACGGATGGGACCATAATGCCCGCAAACGGGCGGCGACGAACTTCAAGCTGGAGTTGGCCGAGATGGAGGACCGGCATCATCTGACCTTCGACACCTACGAGGAGGGAAAGCTCACGCTTGAAGAATATTTAGGCCGGGTGGTCTTCTACCAAAAGCGACCGTTCACCCGGGCGCAGTTTCGGCGCTTCATGTTCGCGCAATCGAAGCCTTACCCCGAGATGATCGAGCTGGTCCGCCGGATTAAAGCACGGCATGGATTGAAGATCGCCGTGGTCAGCAACGAAGCGCGGGAACTGAATTCGCATCGAATTCGAAAGTTCAAGCTCGGCGGATTTGTGGATTTTTTCATTTCATCTTGCTTCGTCCACTTCCGCAAGCCCGACGCGGACATCTTTCGGCTTGCGCTGGACATCGCCCAGGTTCCGGTCCAGCAGGTAGTCTATATCGAAAACACTCCGATGTTCGTCCAGGTCGCGGAAGGTCTGGGGATTCGAAGCATTCTTCACACGGATTACAGGTCCACGTGCGCAAAGTTGGCTTCGTTCGGATTGCAGGATGACGAAGGAGTGCCCATGAAACCAGCTAACCCACGCATCCTGACGATCAATGGCGGCTCGTCGAGCATCAAGTTCGCGCTGTTCGAGGCCGGTGACTCGCTCCGACGGATTCTGGAGGGCGGGATTGAGCGGATTGGACTGCCGGAGGCCACCTTGCGGGTGAAAGGCGTGAACCAGGCGGACAACTTTTCGCGGTTGGTGACGGCGCCGGATCACACGGTGGCGGTGGGCGCTCTGATGGATTGGATCGAGGAGCGCAGCGGGCGTGATGCATTGACCGCGGTGGGGCATCGCGTGGTGCATGGCGGGCCGAAGTATAGCAAGCCGCAGCGAATCACCGCGGAAATGGTTGAGGAGCTGCGCCGGCTCAGTCCATTCGATCCTGAGCATCTGCCGGAGGAGATCCTGTTGACCGAGGCGTTTCATCGCCGATTTCCCGACCTGCCCCAAGTGGCGTGTTTCGACACGGCTTTTCACCATGACCTGCCGCGCGTGGCCCGGTTGTTGCCGATCCCGCGCCGCTACGAAGCGCAGGGGGTGCGGCGGTACGGGTTTCACGGGTTGTCGTATGCGTTTCTGATGGGAGAACTGGCCCGCCTGGCCGGACCGGAAGCGGCACAAGGCCGGGTCATCCTCGCCCACCTCGGCAATGGCGCGAGCCTGGCGGCGGTGCGTGACGGCAAACCCGTGGACACAAGCATGAGTTTCACCCCGACAGCCGGGGTGCCGATGAGCACCCGCTCAGGCGATCTCGATCCCGGACTGGTTTGGTATCTGGCGCGCACTGAAAAAATGACCGCGAAGCAATTCAACGAGATGGTCAATTTCCAGTCCGGGCTGCTCGGCGTGTCGGAGACCAGTTCCGACATGCGCGACTTGCTCGACCGTGAAACGCAGGACGTGCGGGCGGCTGAAGCGGTCGCGCTGTTTTGCTACCAGGTCAAGAAATGGATCGGCGCATTCGCGGCGGCGTTGGGCGGACTGGACACGCTGGTGTTCGCCGGCGGCATCGGAGAGAACGCGCCCACGGTCCGCGCCCGGATTTGCGACGGGCTGGGATTCCTTGGAATCGAACTCGAAGAAAAGCGAAACGCGGCCAATGAGGGCGTGATTTCCGCGGATGCCAGCCGGGTTGCGGTCCGCGTCATTCGCACGGACGAAGAATGCATGATCGCCAAGACGGTTTGCCGCGTTCTCGGCCTTGACGGAAAAAAGGAGAATTGAACCATGAAGACAAAAACTCTTTCCCCGGAACTGCTCCACAAGATGGATGCCTACTGGCGCGCCGCCAACTATCTGTCGGTCGGCCAGATTTATCTTTACGACAATCCGCTGCTGAAGCGGCCGCTGACGCTCGCGGATGTGAAGCACATGCTGCTGGGACACTGGGGCACGACCCCCGGGCAGAACTTCATTTACGTGCACTTGAACCGGGTCATCAAAAAATACGACCTCGACATGATTTACGTCTCCGGCCCCGGGCACGGCGGCCCGGCCGTCGTGGGCAACACTTACCTCGAAGGCACTTACAGCGAGATCTATCCCAACATCAGCCAGGATGAGGCCGGGCTGCGGAAGCTCTTTATTCAGTTTTCGTTTCCCGGAGGAATTCCCAGCCACGCATCGCCGGAGTGCCCGGGCTCGATCCACGAGGGCGGCGAGCTGGGCTATTCGCTCAGCCATTCGTTCGGGGCGGTGTTCGACAATCCCAATCTCGTCGTCGCCTGCGTCGTCGGCGATGGCGAGGCGGAAACCGGACCGCTGGCCACGGCGTGGCATTCGAACAAGTTTCTCAATCCGGCCACCGACGGCGCGGTGCTGCCGATCCTGCATCTCAACGGCTACAAGATTTCCAACCCGACCATCCTCGCCCGCATCACCCGCGAGGAATTGGAACAGTTGCTCCGCGGCTACGGGTGGACGCCCTACTTCGTCGAGGGTCACGAGCCCGAGCTGATGCATGAGGCCATGGCCGCGACGCTCGACACGGCGGTGGAGCAGATCAAGAAAATCCAGCAGGACGCCCGCATCCACGGCAACCTTGACGCGTCCGCGCTGGCCGATGATCGTCCTCAATTCACCCAAGGGCTGGACGGGGCCGAAGATGGTCGATGGCCTGCAGGTTGAAGGCACCTTCCGTTCGCACCAGGTGCCGCTCTCCGACCCGGCCACCCATCCCGAACACCTCAAGCTGTTGGAAGACTGGCTGAGGAGCTACCGGCCGGAGGAACTCTTCGATGAGCAGGGCCGCCTGAAACCGGAACTGGCCGAACTTGCGCCCAAGGGCGAACGACGCATGGGCGCGAATCCCCACGCCAACGGCGGCATTCTGCTCCGCGACCTGCGGATGCCGGATTTCCGCGACTACGCGGTCGACGTGCCCTCGCCGGGGGTGCGCGGCATCGGCGACACGCATGTGCTCGGGCGTTTCCTGCGCGATGTGGCGAAGCTGAACAGTGAGCAGCGGAATTTCCGGGTCTTTGGCCCTGACGAGACGCTCTCCAACGGCCTGGAGGCCCTCTTTGAAGTGACCAAACGCCAATGGGACGCCGCGACCGTGCCGAACGACGAATTTCTCGCGCCCACTGGGCGCGTGATGGAAATGCTCAGCGAGCACCAATGCGAGGGCTGGCTCGAGGGCTACCTGCTCACCGGGCGGCACGGGCTCTTCAACTGCTACGAGGCGTTCATCCACATCGTCGATTCGATGTTCAACCAGCACGCCAAGTGGCTGAAGGTCACGTCGCACCTGCCGTGGCGGCGGAAGATCGCCTCGTTAAACTACCTGCTGGCCTCGCATGTCTGGCGCCAGGATCACAACGGCTTCACGCACCAGGATCCCGGTTTCATCGACCACGTCGTGAACAAGAAGGCCGAGGTCGTGCGTGTTTACCTTCCGCCGGATGCAAACTGCCTGCTGTCGGTGATGGACCACTGCCTGCGCAGCCGCCATTACGTCAACGTCGTGATCGCGGGCAAACACCCGGCGCCGCAGTGGCTGACGATGGACGCCGCCGTCAAGCACTGCACCGAGGGCATCGGCATCTGGCAGTGGGCCAGCAACGACCAGGGCGTTGCGCCCGACGTGGTCATGGCCTGCTGCGGCGACGTGCCCACGCTGGAGACGCTCGCCGCCGTCTCCATTATGCGCGAGCATCTGCCCGACCTGAAAATCCGGGTGGTCAACGTCGTCGACCTCATGAAGCTGCAGCCGCAAACCGAGCACCCGCACGGGTTGAGCGACATGGATTTCGACGAGCTCTTCACCAAGGACAAGCCGGTCATCTTCGCCTTCCATGCCTACCCGTGGTTGATCCACCGGCTGACCTACCGCCGCACCAACCACGACAACATCCACGTCCGCGGCTACAAGGAAGAGGGCACCATCACCACGCCCTTCGACATGACGGTGCTGAACGATCTGGACCGCTTCCATCTCGTGATGGACACCATCGACCGCCTGCCGCAGACCGGCGACAAGGGCATCTACCTGAAGCAGCAGCTCAAGGACAAGCTGATCGAGCACAAGCAATACATCGACAAGTACGGCCAGGACATGCCGGAAATCCGGAACTGGAAGTGG
>CAVTDB010000002.1:0-96389 GCA_963733375.1 Nitrospirota bacterium
AGGTGGACGAAGACGTGAAACGGAAGGAAACGAGGACGATCACGCTGGATACCGAAGACCTTAATTACACGTCGTACCTGCACGGGTTAAAACAGCGGATAGAGGAAGGATGGGAGTACCCGGAGATCGCGCGCCGGGACGGCTTGCAGGGGGACCTCCTGATGAAGTTCACCATCCAGAAATCGGGAAAGGTAACGGACGTGGAGGTAGTGAAATCCTCCGGCTACCCAATGCTGGACGAGGCGGCAAAGAAGGCCCTGTTCGACGCCAGCCCGTTCAACCCCCTTCCCGACAACTGGAAAATACATAATTTCACCATCACCGGCAATTTCATATACAGGCTCGTCGGCGGACTTTACCTGAGGTAAAACGATGCGGTTCAGCCTCGACAAAAGGCTCGTCATCTGGTGGCTTCTCGCGGTCATTGCCGTCGTCTCGGCCCATTTCATTATGGACTATCTCGGGCTGGAGAGGCGGGAGAAAGGAATCGTCGAGGCAGTCGTAACCGCGACCTTCTGCTCGTGCCGTTTTTCCTTATACGCCGGAAGGTGCTCCGGCCGCTCGACAAAATACGGGAGGCGGCATACAAGATAATATCCGGCGACCTCTCCGCGCGGGCAAACGTAACCAAGCCCCGGGAGATCAGGGAACTAGCCGAAACCATCAACGCGATGGTAACTAAGCTCGACTATTCCTATCGCCAGATCCTCGATGCGAACGCAAACCTTGAAAAGACGGTGCAGGACCGGACGCACAAACTGACTATCGAGCACGGGAAACTTTCCGCGATATTCAAAAGCATACCGGACGGGGTCATCTTCCTCTCCGTCTCCGGCGAGATAATGGAAGTGAACCCCATGATGAGCGTTATATGGGGAATCCCGGCGGAAGAGCTGAAGGGGAAGACGGTAAGCGAGCTTCCGGAGGGCCCTGTCAAAGAGTCCCTGATCTTCCGGTGCAACGGCTCCCGCGGCGGCAAGAGGTGCTGGGAGACGTTCAACTGCATCCAGAAGAACTGCCCCGCCTATATGTCAGACGACATGCGGTGCTGGCTTATCTCCGGGACGTTCTGCCATGCCGGCGTCCAGGTAAGCGTGAAGCGCAAGACTGGAAGATATATGCAGCAACTGCGAGGTCTATAAAGACGTCATAGAACGGTACGGGCAGGTGATCGAGACGGAGATAAGCGGCAGGCAGTTCAAAATAAGCAGTTCCCTGGTGCTGGACGAGAACAATAAAGTCATGGGCGAGATAAAGACGTTTTACGACGTGACCGGGGAGAAGCTCCTGGAAAAGCGCAAGTCGGATTTCATCTCCCTGATTACCCATGACTTGAAATCCCCCCTCACCAGCATCCTGGGCTATTCCGACCTGCTCATGGAAGAAGCGTCCGGGAAACTGGGGACTGAAGAAAAAGGATATTTAACCTCCATAAAATCCAACGGGGCGAGAATCCTGGACATGGTGGAGCAGTATCTGGACCTGACCAAGATCGAGGCGGGTATGATGAGGCTGGACCTGATTGAGACAGACCCGGCCCGGCTCCTGGAGGAGTGCGTCTCCGCGCTTAACGTCCAGGCGATGGAGAAGAATATTAAAATCCGGTTGGACGCTCCGGATGGGTTGCCAGCTATCACGGTGGACAGGGAAAAAATGCTGCGGGTGATTACGAACCTGGTATCCAATTCCATCAAGTACACCATGAGCGGCGGCACCGTGGAAGTCTCCGCAAGAAGCGCCGGGATGGAAAGCGCCGAGGCCGGCAAACCAGCCGCGGAAGCGGTGGAGATATCGGTGGCGGATAACGGATACGGCATGGAGCCGGAAGACCTGCCCCACATATTCGACCGGTACTACCGCATCGAAGTCCATCTCCGGCATACGCGGCACCGGCCTGGGCCTGGCGGTCGTGAAGTCCCTGGTGGACGCCCACGGGGGCGAGGTATCAGTCGAGAGCGAACTCGGCAAAGGGAGCAAATTTACGGTGAGGATTCCGGTGAAATCATGATAATCGATACCCACGCGCATCTGGACATGGAGCAGTTTAAAGAAGACCTCCCGGAGGTGCTGGCCAGGGCAAAAGAGGCCGGCGTTAAATATATAATCACCATCGGCACGGATATAAAATCCAGCCGGGCCGCACGCTTGCTTGCCGAAAAATATGACAACGTATATTTTTCTCGCGGGCTTCCACCCGCACGACGTGAAGTCGGTAACGGAGGAGGACTACGCGGAAATTTTTGAACTCCTGAAGGATCCGAAGGCTGTCGCCGTAGGCGAGATCGGCCTCGATTACCACTACGACCTCTCGCCCAGGGATACGCAGGTGGAACACTTTAAAAGACAGCTTCAAATCGCAAGCGAAGTAAATAAGCCCGTAATAATCCATTCCCGCGAGGCCGAAACAGAAACGATGGACATCATCTCCTCGGTCGGGCCTGCCGGATGCGGGCGGCACCCTTCACTGCTTCTCCGGCGGCCCGGAAATGGCTAGGCGGGCCCTCGACCTGGGCATGTATATATCGGTCGGCGGCACCCTCACCTTTAATAATGCGGACGCCGCTTCGGGACGTGATAAAGACCGTGCCCATAGAGCGGATCCTCCTTGAGACGGACTGCCCGTACCTCGCTCCCAAGCCGCTGCGCGGAAAGCGGAACGAGCCGTCGTATCTGAAGTATGTGGTAGATACGCTTGCCCGGTTGAAGGGCCTCTCGCCGGAAGACGTGATGCGGATAACGAGCCTGAACGCAACAAGGCTCTTCGGCATATGCGAGCCGCCCTCCGAGGGCCAGATCGCATATCCCATCCGCGATTCGCTGTACCTGAACATCACCAACCGATGCACGAACGCCTGCGTGTTCTGCGTAAGGAACACCACCGATTTCGTCAAAGGCCACAACCTCCGCATCAAAAACGAACCGTCCGTGGAAGAGATACTCTCCGCGATGGAGGGGTTGGGGTTCGAGCGTTACCGGGAGGTGGTGTTCTGCGGGTATGGAGAGCCATTCCTGCGGCTGGATGCGATTAAGGAAGTGGCGAAGGCGGTAAAGGCGAAGGGGGTAAAGGTACGGATAAATACGAACGGCCATGCCCTGCTTATCCACGGGGATAAGTTTCTGCCCGAAATCAAGGGACTGGTTGACGCAATCTCCGTCAGCCTGAACTTCCCCACGAGAGCGCAGTATGAAGAATATTGCAAGCCCGAGATTGACGGCGCGTATGAATCCCTGAAGGAGTTCGTAGTCCGGGCGAAGGCGTACGTCCCGGATATAACCGTGACGGCCCTGGCCATGCCGGGTGTGGATATAGAGGAATGCGAGAGGATTGCCGCGGACGAGCTGGGGGTAAAGTTAAGGGTCCGGGAATACGACGAAGTGGGATAAAAATATGACACATCCTTACTTATTTATGCTATATTAATTACTTAATTTAAAGCTTAAAGCCTTTCCAGAAGAGGTAGAAGTGAAGGACAAAGACTCTAAGGAAAAGGACTCTATAGAGGACTTGAAAAGGGCTAACCGGGAACTCCTGGCTCTTTACGACATCAACCGCCTCCTCCAGACCCAGCTTCCAACCGAAGAAAAACTCTATATAATCCTGACTTCCCTTACCGCCGACGACGCCTTCGGCTATTCCCGCGCATACCTGCTGCTCATGAACGACCAGAAGAACACTCTTGAGGGCTGGCTTGGGGTGGGGCCGCTGAAAGGCGACGAGGCCAGGGAGATATGGGAGGGAGTAACGGCCCTGGAGGAGGAAGATACCGCTCCGGGACGGAAAAATATTTCCGAACTTTTAGAGCGCGCGCCGTTCGACATAAAGGTGCGCGCTTTTGTCGTGCCTGTTTCGAGGGGGCAGGGGCACCCGGTCCAGACGGTCATAAGCCGTCGTCCAAAGCTTTTAAAGGACATTAAAAGCGGGAAAGAGCCCCTGCACCCGGAATTTGAGAAAATCCTCTCCTCTAAGCAGGTGGCGTTCATCCCGATGCTGTCAAAAAAACACGTCATGGGGGTAATAGCGGTGGAGTCGCCCGGCGGGGACCGCTCCATAGACGAAAAACGCCTCCGTACCCTTACCGTCTTCGGAAACCTGGCGGCGATAGCCCTGGAGAACTCGAAGCTCTATCACGACCTCGAGGAGAAAGTCTCGACGCTAGAGAGGGTAAACCGGGAGCTTCAGGACGCCCAGGCAAAGATCATGCAGCTCGACCGCCTGGCATCGATGGGCGCGATAGCCGCCGGAGTCGCCCACGAGATAAAAAATCCGCTGAACTCCCTGTTCATCAACATGCACCTCCTGAAGGAAGAAGTGCGGAAGACCCAGCCGGAGGTCCGGAAGCTGCTGGAGGTGGTGGAGATGGAGACGGAACGCCTGAGCAGTACGGTGATCGAGTTTCTGAACTACTCCAAAGCTGCCGAAGCCGTGCCTCGTCCCGTCGCATCCGCACCGGGTGCTCGATTCCGTGCTCGAGATGATAGAATACCAGGGGATGAGCATGGGCGTCAGCATATCGAGGGAATACGACCACAAGGTGTGCGAGGTGCTCCTGGACGAGAAGAGGATGGAGCAGGCTTTTTTAAATATCATAATCAACGCCCTTCAGGCGATGCCGTCCGGAGGGGTCCTGACCGTAAAAACCGGGCTGAAGAAGGATTTAACCGGCTTTTATATCCAGTTCAAGGACACCGGGCAGGGCATACCCGGCGACTGCATGGACAGGCTCTTTGACCCCTTCTTTACCACCAAGGAAGAAGGGACGGGCATGGGCCTTCCGATAGTGGAATCCATACTGCGCGCCCACGGCGGGAAAATAGATATAGAGAGCGCGCCCGGGAAAGGCACTACCGTCACATTGAGGATGCCCCTGGCCATCGTTCCCGTCATTCAATGACCGCCCCCTTTAGCCTCATCTCTTTTTTTTAATAAAACCTCCTTCCGCGCTTGACCCGCAACATCGCTCCTGTTAATATTTACGGACAAAGGAGACTAAAATAAAGTGCCTCATAACGTACTGACAATGATAATGGCCGGGGGAAAAGGAGAAAGGCTCTCTCCGCTGACGCTGCACCGCGCGAAGCCCGCCGTACCCTTCGGCGGCCAATACCGCATAATCGACTTCACGCTTTCCAACTGCATCAACTCAAAGCTCAGGAAGATCATCGTCCTCACCCAGTACAAGTCCCACTCGCTTGAGAGGCACATTAGCCTGGGGTGGAATTTCCTGAACCCGGAGATGGGCGAGTACATAATGACGCTCCCGCCCCAGCAGAGGATAGACGAGCACTGGTACCAGGGGACCGCGGACGCCATATACCAGAACATCTATACCATTGAAAAGGAGCGCCCCGAGGAGCTGCTGGTCCTCTCCGGCGACCATGTCTATAAGATGGACTACACCAAGATGCTCGCGTACCACAGGCGCAGGAAAGCCGAGGCCACGGTAAGCGCGATAGAGGTGAATAAGGAAGAGGCCTCCGAGTTCGGAATAATCGAAGTGGACAAGGACTACAATATCGTCGGGTTCGAAGAGAAGCCGAAGAAGAACCCGAAGACCATACCGGGCAAGAAGGACAAATGTTTCGCCTCGATGGGGATATACATATTCAACACGGAGACGATCACCCAGATGCTCCGGGAGGACGCGGAGCTGGCCACCTCGCACGACTTCGGCAAGGACATCATCCCCACGATGTTCAAACGGCGCAAGGTCCTGGCGTATAACTTCATCGACGAAAACAAAAAGCGTTCAAAATACTGGCGCGACGTGGGGACGGTAGACGCGTACTGGGAGGCCAACATGGACCTCGCCTCCATCATGCCGCTCTTCAACCTCTACGACCAGCGGTGGCCGCTCAGGACATACCAGAGGCAGTATCCGCCGGCGAAGTTCGTCTTCGCGCAGGAGTACAAGGGCGGAAGGCTTGGCGTCGCGCTCGACTCCATAGTATCTTCCGGCTGCATCATCTCCGGCGGCAGGGTGCAGGACTCCGTGCTCTCCCACGCGGTCCGTGTAAACAGCTACTCCGAAATCCATGAGTCCATCATAATGGAGCGGGTCGAGATAGGCCGGCAATGCAAGATAAAGAAGGCGATAATAGACAAGGACGTCAAGCTCCCGGCGGGGACGACCATCGGCTACGACCCGGTAGAGGACAGGCGGCGCTTCACCGTTTCCCCCGGCGGAGTGGTCGTGGTCGCCAAGGGGCAGAAGATAGAGTAATCAATATAAAAGGAGCTTCATGCAATATCGGTCCGGCAGCATTGGCAGGGTATTCATCCTGAAATACGAGGACGGGGACAGCCTGTTAGACGGCGTCATAAAGGTAGCGAAAGACGAGAAAGTGACCGCGGGTTTCTTCTTCCTGCTCGGCGGAATGCGCGAGGCCTCGATGGTCTGCGGCCCGAAGGAACCCGTGCTCCCGCCGGAGCCGATGTGGCAGAGCTTCACCGACGGGCGCGAGGTAGCGGGTATCGGCTCCGTTTTTTTAAAGGACGGCGAACCCGCCATACACCTGCACGGCGCGGTGGGCAAGGGCGGGACGACGCTGACCGGCTGCATACGCAAGGACGATAAAGTCTTCCTCGTGGTGGAGGCGATGCTGGTCGAGGTAACGGGCATAAAGGCCGGGAAGAAAGTCAACGAGAAGACAGGTATTGCGATGCTGGAGTTCGATTGAAAGAATGCAAAAGATGATTTACTATAGCGGGCTAAAATTTATGCAGCACTCCATTTGATTGTTCTTCAAAAGCGGAAAAACATCCCAGCCTGAAGAAACTCCTTACCGCCTCTTCGAATTCCGCCGCCGTTTCGATATAATTAACCGTCCGCCTGAATTCCGCGGCGCCCTTGATGCCGTGGGAGTACCATGCGGCGTGCTTGCGCATCAGTTTCACGGCGGTCAACTCACGCGCCACGGATAGTTGCATCATCTGCATGCGCAGGTGTTTTACCAGCGCTTCGCCCCGTTCTTCCAGCGTCGGCTTATCCGCTATCGCCCCGTCCGTAAGCAGCGAGTTTATCTCCCTGAAAAGCCAGGGGTTGCCAAGCGCCCCGCGTCCCGCCATCACCAGGTCGCAGCCGGTTTCACGACAGCATCCGCGCCGCGTCTGCGGCCGAGTAAATATCTCCGTTTCCAATTACGGGGATCGAAACGGCCTGCTTCACTTTCGCTATTTCAGCCCAGTCGGCAAACCCAGAAAACCCCTGTCTTGCCGTCCTTGCGTGGACCGTAACGGCGGCCGCGCCCGAAGCCTCGGCGGCCTGGGCAAGCTCCACGCTCGCGTCCGCTTTGTCCCAGCCGGTACGCATCTTCACCGTCACCGGGACCTTCGACGCCTCGACCACCGCCCTTATCAGCCTCTCCGCGTGCGGGAGGTCCTTAAGGAGCGCCGAGCCGCTGCCGCCCCTTGCCACCTTCTTCACCGGGCAGCCCATGTTGATGTCTATGATGTCCGCAATACCGGAAAGCCTTCTCGCGCTCTCGCCCATGGACTCAGGGTTCCTGCCGAATATCTGGAACGCGACAGGCCGCTCCTCGGGGCAGGACTCAGTGAGTATCGCCGTGGCCTTCTGGTCCCGGATAAGCCCTTCCGCGCTTATCATTTCCGTGAACACGAGCGCCGCGCCCATCTCCTTGCATATCATGCGGAACGGCAGGTCGGTTATCCCCGCGAGCGGCGCGAGGACTGCTTTGCCGTGTATGTCAACATTTCCGATTTTCATTTACTTCATCTTTTCCAGCGGCAGATTCGCCTGCGGGTTCAAGTCCAGCCCCGCCGTCGCTCCCATCTTGAATAAATGATAGCCCGCCGCCGCGACCATTGCGGCATTATCCGTGCAGAGGTCCGGGCCGGGGACGACGAGCCGGAAATTATTTTCCCGCGCAGCAATCGTCAGCGCGCCTCTCAAGGCCGAATTAGACGCGACGCCGCCTGTCACCACCAGCGTCCCGGCATTTTTATTTTTTACCGCCTGCACCGATTTCTTTACCAATACATCTACCACCGCGTTCTGAAACTCCTTGCAGATCCGCGCGCGAAGCTCATCGGAGATTTCCGCCTCTTTTTGTCCGCGGACAAAATTCAGCACCGCCGTTTTCAGCCCGGAAAAGGAAAAATCCAACGACCCGGCTTCAAGGTATGCGCGGGGGAATTTTATAGGGGCGCATTCGACCGGCCCGCAAAAGACGCATGACCCTCCGCCGAAGGGCCGCGCTTGTGTCGCCTGTTTTGGCGGCGCGCCCGGCGCAGGCATACGCCCCGCGACCTTAGCCAATGATGTCGCCTCGCTCGCTATCTTATCTATTACCGGCCCGCCGGGATATGACATGCCCAGAAGCTTGGCCACCTTGTCGTACGCCTCGCCTGCCGCGTCGTCTCTGGTCTGCCCCAGTTTTTCATAGTCGCGGAATCCCCGGACATAATAGAGGTGCGTATGCCCGCCGGAAACCACCAGCATCACGAGCGGCAGCTTTATGTCATGCGCGCCCAAAAGGGCCGCGCCCAGGTGTCCCTCGATATGGTTCACGGCCACAAGCGGCAGCTTCGCCGAGTACGCCAGGGCCTTCGCCGCCGACACTCCGACCAGCAGCGCGCCGATAAGGCCAGGCCCCATTGTCACCGCGACCGCGCTCATATCGGAGAGCTTTTTCCCGGAATTTAAAAGCGCCTCGTGCAGGACCGGCATGATGTTCTCTATGTGCGCGCGTGAGGCGATTTCCGGCACTATGCCGCCCCATTTCCTGTGCAGTTCTATCTGGGTCGAGACGACATTGGAAAGGATGACGGAGCCGTCCTCAACGACCGCCGCCGCCGTCTCGTCGCAAGAAGTCTCAATGCCAAGGATATACATAAAATAAAATCCAATTCGTTACTTTCTTTTCACGGGAAAAGAAAGTAACACAAAGAAAAGCGAAACTGTCCGGCTTTCTTTTGGGTACCTTTTCTTTCACCTGAAAGAAAAGGTACGGTTTATTTCAGCGCCTCGGAAATTTTCGCCACGCGCACGCCGCGAGCGGACAGCCCTGGAATTTCCTCTTTGAGTACCTTTAAGGTAGAGGGCCTCGGATGGCCGATCGCTATGGCGGTCCCGTACTTTTTCGCCAGTTTGACCAGCCGCTCAAGCTGCGCCTTTATCGCCGCCTCGTCCGGAGAGTCGTCCAGAAATACCCTCCTGGACGCGGAGGGGACGCCCTCTTCGGACGCCATCCGGCAGGCGACGCTCCCGGCGGTGGTGAGGCTGTCCACGAAAAACAGATTCCGCGACTTAAGGTCCGACATCAGGGCGTCCATCGCCGCCGGGTCCTCCGTGAGAAGTGAACCCATGTGGTTATTCACCCCCGCCGCCCCGGGCACGCTCGCCAGGTCCTTGTTTAGATTTTCCTTTATCTCTTCCGGCCCCATCCCGGACATCAGCGCCCCCGGCCCCAGGCCCTGAAGAGTCCCCTTAGGCTGCATCGGCAGGTGCAGGAGCACCTCTCTTCCCCGGGACTCCGCCCGGGTTGCCGTCTCAGCGGAGTGGCGGGTGAGCGGAAGCACCGCCACGGCGACCGGCCCGGGAAGCGCCAGGACTTCGTCCAGCGCCTTCATGTCATTGCCCATGTCGTCTATGATTATCACTACCCGTACCTCTTTTTCCGGGGGGCGGCGTGCGGGCGTCGGACGGGTTTCGGTGTCGGCGCGTGCGGTTTGTGCAACCCGCGCTGACGCGGGCGGTTTTGGGACTGTTTTCCTTCGGGCCTTTCGCGGCTTTTTCCCGCAGGAGGAGACCATGAGGACAAGCATGAGAACCGCGGCGAACAAGACGGCAAAAATAAAAAACTTCTTTAACAAAAAAAGACTCCCTTGGTTAAGAGAAGTTATTTTATGCCGGAGCGGGATTTTAGTCAAGTTTTCTAAAATCTCCCATGCTGGAATCTCAAAATCTCCCAGAATCTCCCAGAATCTCATTGACACGGGCGCGCTTTTACAAGATAATCACTTATACGAATTTTATTTTGCAGGACCCCCTCCCATGAAGTTTTTTCTCTCTTTATTGCTTATCGCGTCGATGCTGCCGGCGTCTTTCGCCTTTGGCGCGGACGCTCAAGCCGCTCCCGCGCCCCCGTCCCCATTACAGAACTATTCCACCCCGTCCCAGCTGCGGGGCCGCTCCATACCCCCCGCCTCCGCATTCCGGTTCGATGACGGCCGGGGATGCTCCGGAAGAAGACGGCGGCTCCGAAAATTTTCAGGAAGCGCTGGGCCTCTTCCAGGACGGCGATTACAACGGGGCCGCATCCGCGTCGGAAATAATTCTACAAAACTACTCAGGCACCCCTTGGGGAGGCCGGGGCGCATTTTTAGCCGCGCGGGCGTACGGGGCGGCGGGCGATTTAAATAAAGCGTCCGAATTCTTTCAGTTATCCAAAAAAAAACTGCCGTGCCTTTCGGGCTATGCGGATTACCTGCTCGCTTCGCCGATGCAGCGGGCGGGCCGTTACAAGGAAGCGTTGAAACTTTACCTGGACGCGGCAAGGGAGGCAAGGCCGGTATCGGTTGAAAGCGTCCTGCAGGCGGGTGAGATAGATATTCTCCTTGGAAATTACGCGCAGGCGGCTGAGTTGCTGAAGGGCCTTGCCGGCGAAGACCTGGCAAGCGGAAGCGCGGCAAGGGCGGACTACCTTCTGACGCTGGCGCTGGCCGGGGCCGGGGACTCCAAGGGCGCGATAAAATATTACCGCATCCTGTGGCAGGACTATCCCGGGCTGTCCTTCGAGCCGAAGGCAAAAAAGCGCCTCCGGGAGCTGAACATAAAAATACCCGCCTTCGGCGTCGCCGAACATATGGCGAGGGCGGAGTCCTGCATGAAACGCGGCATGAACGAGGACGCGCTGGAAGTCGTACAACGAGGTTTATCGCGGGCTGGATAAGAAATCGAAGCTCCGCGCGGAAGCGCTTTTCGGCGAGGGCGAGTGCTATTTCCGGCTGAAGGACAACAAGGAGGCCGAGAAAGCCCTGCGCGCGGCGCTGGACAGGAAGCTTCCGGCGGACAAGGCCTCGGAGGCATATCTCCTTCTTGCCCGGATGTACCTCCGGGAAGGCGATAACTCGAAATTCAGCGATACCATCGGCCGGTGCTCGGAAAAATATCCGCACGAGTCAAGTACCGCCAATGCACTGTACCTCATGGGCACGGTCCTCTCGCAGAAGGGCGACTACGACGGGGCGCTGGCCGCGTTAAAAAAGCTTTCCAGCGCTTTTCCCGCATGGTCCAGGATGGATGAAGCGCTCTGGCAGACGGGCTGGGCGCAGTTCAAAAAAAAGGATTATTCCGCGGCCCAGGAGAGTTTCTCCAGGCTTTACTCGGACTATCCCGACTCTTCTCTTGCGCCGCAGGCGCTTTACTGGCGGGCAAAGGCGCTGGGCCAGGCCGGCAACCAGAAGGACGCGCGGCTTCTGATAGATCAGTTGCAGGCGTCTTATCCGTACTCCTTTTACGGCCTTATCTCGGGCCTTCCGTCCCGGATATATTCAGCAAAACCGGCGGAAGAGAATGATGCCGGGCCCGGAAGAGGTCGAAGAGGATTATATAGACGAGCCTCCGGCTTCGCCCGACGCAAGGCTTCAGGCCGTCTATGAGCTGGGTGAGCAGGGCCTGTGCGGACTTGCCCGGAAAGAGCTTCGGCACGCGGAGCGTTTATTCAGGTTTTCCAAAGAAGCGGATAAAATAACCGACGCCTATCATTTCATAGGGGAATATAAAAGGCCGCTGGAACTTACTTCTTCCTCGTGGCGACGGCACTCCTCCGATGAAAGAAACCTGCCGGCGGAGGCATCTGAAGACCCTGTTCCCGCTGCCGGACTGGGACGCCATCTATCTGGAGGCTAAGGGCTACGGCATGGACCCGTGGCTAATCAGCGCCGTCATCCGGGAAGAGTCGCACTGCTCTCCCGATGCGGTGTCGCCCGTGGGCGCGGTGGGGCTGATGCAGCTTATGGAGGGTACCGCGGACGCCATGTGCCGCAAGATGAACGTCGCGTCCCCCGGCGGGGAGGGTCTTAAAAATTGCGGGTTCAATATCCCTATAGGCTCTTTTTATCTCAGGCAGCTTTTAAAAAAGCACGGCGGCAGGCTCGCCTTCGTCCTGGCCGAGTATAATGCGGGGCCCGGGGGCCTGGCAAAGTGGAAAGCCGGGGATATGCCGGACGATTACTTCATCGAGAACATTGATTATGCCGAGACGCGGGGATACGTAAAGAAGGTGCTGAGGAATTATTTCATGTACAAGAAACTGTATTCCCCCGCCCCCTGACCTCCCCCCACTTTACGCCGCTCTCTTGAACTGTTGTCCTCCAATCTCGAACCCCATGTCCCTCAGGACCTGCGGTATCCCTTCCTTGTAATTCGGGAACTTCAAGCTGTATCCGGTATCCTCAAGCACTTTTCTGGGCATTGACCTTTATGGACGCGCTCATGCTCTCGGCCTCAAGCCTGCCGAACTTCCTGGCATAGGTTTCGAAATCTACCATCTGGGGCACCGGCGCGCCCAGCAGCCCGGCAATATGGACTACCATCTCCTTCTGCGTGACCGGCGTCGAGGTCGGAGAGCGTATACATAGCGTCCTCGTCTATTCTCTCCGCTATTTCCGCATATAGCCCGGCCAGGTCGTCAATGTGGAGTAAGCTCAGGTAGTTATCCCCCGGCTCCACTAGCTTCGCCTTGCCGTACACGATATTATTGACCAGGTTCTTAAACCAGCCTTCCTTCCCGTACACCATCGAAGGGTACAGACTGATGAGCTTTATCCCCGCCTCTTTCCCCGCCTGCGTTATGGACTCGAAAGAGCCTTCCAGCGGCCTGCAGAACCCGGCCGGGTCCAGCGCGTCCACTTCGCTCGCTTCCGCTCCTCCCCTGTTTCCCAGGCAGAGGGTATGGCAGGTGATTATGGCCGTTTTCGCCTTCCCGCCGGCGGCATTTTTAAGGAGGGTCGCCACGTCCACGCGCGTGCTTTTTCCCACGCTCGTTTATCTCGTCTTCCGTGATGTCCTCTTCCTCGCTGAAAGGCTTGGTCAGACTTATAATCTTGTCGCAGTCCTTGAGTTCCTTCGTCCATTCCGGCCTTGCGTCGGATATGTCGCCGAAAAAGTACCTGATATTCCCTGGCAGATTCGCGGTTTCCCCGGAGGGTTCTTCCTCCTCCGGCACGAAAGTCTCGTGCTTGTCTGAAGTTCCCCTTCTTCCATGAGGTCTTCCCTTTCCAGTATGACCTCCTCCAGGTACGCCTCCTCCCCGGACTGCTTCAGTTCGTTATCCAGGGCTATAACCTCGTGCCCCCGGCGGGCAAGCTCGTTCGTCACGGCGCTGCCCAGAAAGCCGGAAGCACCGGAAACGAAAATCTTCATCGCCGCACCTCCGGTGCCTGCTAAAATGCAATATATATAAGTAATTATATCGTCCTTTAAGCCGCCTTTGTCACCGGAGGGGCTATGGAAATTGATTTGATTTCTAAAAAATTAATGGTAGTATTAAATCTGTAAACGCGGATTTAACATTGAAGGAGGAAAGATGACAAGCGGCTATTGCGTCAAGTGCAAGGAAAAAAGGGATATGAAGGACGCCAAGGAAATTACCATGAAGAACGGGAAGCCCGCGGTCGAAGGGATATGTCCCGTGTGCGGCACGAAGATGTTCAAGATCGGCAAGATGGCCTGATAGTTTGTCAGGATGTCAGCCGCCTGCAGCCTTTTGCGGCGGGTTAAGCATCGACCTGGCGTTCGGCGCGGACAGCAAGTTGAGATTAAAACCAAACCTCTGAGCGGTGCTGGCGGAGGCGCCGCCGCTGACCGAATCATTCTGCTGACAGGAAGAGCCGGTTCCGTAACTCATTAAGAGGCGCCCGCAGCCTTGTGCTCCAGACGGCTCGCTCCTCTCTTGGCAAAGAGAAAGTTTTATGAAGTGTTAAACGGCAAAAAAATCATAGTCGTAATGCCGGCTTACAATGCGGAAAAAACGCTTGCCAAGACCTATGAAGAGATCCCTTTTGATATCGTGGACGACGTTATCCTGGTCGACGACGCCAGCAGCGACCGGACCACCGCTACCGCCAGGGACATGGGTATTAAAACCATAGTCCATGAAGAAAACATCGGGTACGGCGGGAACCAGAAAACTTGCTACCGGACCGCCCTGGGGCTCGGCGCGGACATCGTAATAATGCTCCACCCGGACTACCAGTACACCCCCAAGCTGATACCGGCCATGGCGTCGATGATCGCGTACGAGGAATTTGATGCGGTACTTGCCTCGCGTATACTTGGCATTGGCGCCTTAAAAGGCGGGATGCCGTTTTATAAATACCTGGCTAACCGCTTTCTCACGCTGGCCGAAAACCTGCTGCTCGGCCATAAGCTGTCCGAATACCATACCGGATACAGGGCCTTTTCCCGTGAAGTCCTGAATCGGCTACCGCTCGAAAACAACTCCAACGATTTCGTCTTCGATAACCAGATGATCGCCCAGATTATCTGGTTTGGCTATCGTATCGGGGAGTTGAGCTGTCCTACAAAATATTTCACGGACGCCTCATCCATAAACTTCCGCCGCAGCGTAATTTATGGTTTCGGCGTTTTGCGGACCGCAATCCAATTTCGCTTTCAAAAATGGGGGATCTGCCGGTCCAGGATATTCGGCCCCGTTGCGGGCCGCTGAATGGCTAATAATTAAAATTACGTGAGGGTGAAGGAAGTTGCGATTTAAAATCATTGTTATCTTGGTGTTGCTTACCGCAATCGCCCTGGCTTACTGGAATATTGGAGGCTATTTTATAAGCCTTGACGACCTCGATTATATTACAAAAAACATCCATGTTACAACAGGCTTGACCAAGGGAAATTTCGTCTGGGCTTTTACCAACAGCTATCAATCTAACTGGCATCCTCTGACATGGTTATCCCATATGGCTGATTGCCAGCTATATGGACTGGATCCGAGAGGGCACCGCCTGACAAATGTCTTATTTCATGCAATAAACACTGTTCTCCTGTTTCTGCTTCTCCTTAAGATTACCGGCGCCAGATGGCAGAGCGCTTTTGTGGCTGCTTTATTCGCGCTTCACCCGCTGCATGTGGAATCGGTTGCATGGATCGCGGAGCGCAAGGACGTTTTAAGCGGCATGTTCTGGATGCTGACTCTGCTGGGATATGCATATTATGCGGAGCGCCCGAATTTCAAAAGATACCTTCTGACTTTATTTGCCTTCGCCCTGGGACTTATGGCCAAGCCCATGCTTGTTACTCTCCCGGTGGTAATGCTTCTTCTGGATTACTGGCCTTTAAAACGGACTGCTTTAATTGAAGCCAAAGCTGGGGATTCCGGTCAAACCCCAGGTAAAACAAAGGCAATAAAATTCCCATTACTCATCATAGAAAAAATTCCCTTTTTCGTACTTGCGGCGGCCTCAAGCGCTATTACCATTTATGCCCAGAAATCAGGCGGCGCGGTCATTCCGATGAAGGCGGTCCCGGCAGCTTTCCGGAGCGTAAATGCCTCGATTTCATATGTCACATATATTGGACAGATGTTTTGGCCGGCCCGGCTTGCCGTCTTCTATCCCCTGCCTTTTAACTTGACTATCTGGCAGGGCCTGGCGGCAGGCGCCTTACTCCTGGCCGTAACTGTTGGCGCCGTCATGCTGGCCCGGAAAGCGCCTTATTTCTTAACCGGCTGGTTATGGTATCTAATAACTCTCCTGCCGGTCATAGGGTTTATCCAGGTAGGGCTGCAGGCAAGGGCCGACCGTTATACGTATCTGCCGCTTATAGGCATTTTTATCATTATAGCATGGGGAGTCCCGGCTCTCCTGGCCACCTGGAAACACCGTAAAGGCGCGCTTACAGTCCTTGCGGCAATTATTCTTTTAGCGTGCGCGCTCGCAACCAGGCATCAAGTGGCCTTCTGGGAAAGCGACCTGACGCTTTTCAGGCATGCCGCGGACGTTACCAATAACAACTATGTGGCTTATAAAATTTTAGGATATGACTTTTTAAGCCAAAAGAAATATGACGAAGCTGCGAGTAATTTCTCGGAGGCATTGCGCAGTACGCCTGAGGGCAAAGATGCGGAGGCCCTCTCAGGCATGGGTTTTTGTTTGATGGCACTCGGTAAGACTGATGAAGCGATTGCCTTTTTTCAGAAAGCTATTAATATAAAACCCGACCACATAAATGCCCTTTTAGGCTTGGGAAACAGTTTCTTAAGAATAGGCAGGGTGGACGATGCAATAGGTCAATTCTCCAAAGCAGCCGAAATTGACCCCAATAGAGCCGATGTTCAGTATAGTCTCGCGCGTGCGTTAGGCGAGCGGGGAAGGACCAATGAAGCTATACAGCATTTTGAAGCGGCCCTGCAATTAGACCCCGACCTCGCGGAGGCCCATTATGACCTTGGGGTTTCGTTACTTCGGGTAGGCAGGCTTGACGAGGCGATATACCATTTTGAAGAGGCTGTCAGTATAAAGCCGGACTTTGGGCAAGCTCGCAGCAGTCTTCAGGCGGCCCTTTTGCTTAAAAAAGAACCATCTCACCAAAAAAAATAGCGCAAGTCCTTAGAACCTGCATTTTTTCCAATGCATGCCTTATTAAGCAAAGCCGGGGCCTCCGAAGAGGCCCCGCGCCCTTTTAATAATTAGACCTGCCTATGAAAGCCGCCTAAACTTAGTCTTTCGCGTGGCACTTGTTGCACAGCTGGCGCTGGTATGCCGAGAATACGGTCTCTGGCCTGCCGTACATGCCCGCCTTGTACTGGCCGGTCACCATCACGATATCTACCCCAAGCGGATCGATCACCGTGGGGTAGACGCCAGCACTGACTATGAGCTCGTCGTTGAAGTCCCACCTGCCGCTCTGCTGGAAGGCGGAGGCGTGCGCCCTGTGGCAGGAGAGGCACATGACGCTGGTGGTCGCGGACGCGATCAGGTTGTTGGTATCGGGGGTGTTAACCGCTAAATTGCCGCTAACCATGGGGCCAAGCGTGGCCCTGGTAGGGGTGCCATTCATCTCGATTGGGATGAGGCTGGTGTACTGGTTGGTGCCAGTCATATTGCCGCTGCCAAGGTAGGCGTTGTAGTTCTCAGCTATGGTGAAAGTACCGCCGCCGGCGCCAATGACGTTGCCGGCAAGGACGTTCATTGTCGCGGTCGCGCCATTCGGATGCCTGTGCGTAATGGAGGTATCGCTGGAATTGAGCATACCGGGGTGGCAGTTCGCGCACCATTCGGACATGCCCGAGCCGTAGGCGACCCTGACCTCACCGTTGAGGTTCTCGTCCTGATTGTAGGCTACCGGTGCTACCGCTATCGGCGAATTATTGATGAACGCGGGACCGGTGGGGTAAGACTTCGGCAGATAGCCAGAGCTGCCAAGAAGCCTGTAGACGCCAACTGCGTTGGTTCCATTCACCGCAGCCGGGTAACCCGAGCTGACAGGATAGGAGCCGGAGTTGGAGATCGGGTCGATATTTACGCCCGGGGTGCTGGGGCCCGATATAGTGCCATCCGCAGCCTGCCTGAAACGTCCATGGGGATCATGGCAGCTGGTGCAGTGGAGATTGGCTGAGGCGTAGGTTCCGCCCGGCGCCGTGGCCATTTGGGAAACGATCAAGTTGAAATCGGAGGCCACTATATGGTGACCATTGCTGGTCCACGGATTGCTGGTGTTTGAGCTGGCATTGATAGCCACCAGCCATCCGAAGTCGCCGCCAGGGGTGTAGTTGAGCGGGGTGGCGCCGACGGAAATAGGATAAGTCATCTCGGAATAGCTGCGCGCAACAGAGTTGGCATGACAGTTGAGGCAGGTAGAGGACTGGTCGGAGCCCTTCAGGAGGTACGGTGTATTCGACTGGGTTATGGTATCAGCGGGGCCGTTTAAAGTCGATGCGCCGCTCTGTGCGCTATTAGGTACGGTATTGTTTGTTCCACCCAGCGAGTTGTGCATTAAATGACAGCCTTCGCAAACCGCGACGCCGCCGTCATGGAAAGCGAACGCGCTGCCGGTGAGTCCCATCACCAGCATGACCACCAGGCCGGCCAGTGCTCTAATGTTAAATAACTTCATTTTACCCTCCGTTTGTTTTCCGATCGCCTTCGCCTCCTTGCCTTTCAAGGGACGGTCTGGCCATCGTAATAAGAAACTTCGTAGGGGGATGCAGGGAACTTTTTCGAAATTTCTTGTGTTCGAACCGGAGGGCTAAGGTTGAGTGCGCTCTGGAAAGTGTTTCTTGAGAACTCAGGATCAGAAGTTTTTTAAAATTTGTACGCATCCGTCATGACAACGGCTGCGTACCTGTTATAAATACTATATAATAAGCAATAGATTTTCGTCAAGTTTAATGCACATGGCATTTATCGCATAGGGTCTTCTGGTTTGCCGCGAACTTGCCGGCGGGGCGGCCGTACATGGCCCGCTGGTACTCAGCTTGAGTCTTGCCGGTAGCGTACTGGCCGTATGCTCCCGTCCCCGCCGCATTGGTCCCTGGGTACGCCCCGTTTACGGTTATCAGGGTCGAGGAATAGTTGGCCCATCTCATCGCGCCATCCCAGGCGGAAGCGTGCGCCCTATGGCAGGAGAGGCAGTTGACCATGTCGCCTGGGTCCGGCCCCGCCGTTGAGCCCACGATATTAGAAAGGGTTGCCAAGTCAGTAGAGTTGCCGGTCTGAAAAGGCACGAGCGAGGTATATGCCGTGGCCTGGGTGCCCGACAGGTCGCCGGTCATCACATAGATGTTATAATTATTGGCGTACGTCGAACCGAAAATCATGTCGGAGTCATGACTGAACGTGCTGCCGCTGCCCGCCATATGATAGGCTCCATGGCAGTTCTCGCACCATTGGCTCACGCCTTGCCCATATGCGACCCTCGTATCCGTGAAGTGGCCTCGGACCTGTTGTAATTTGACGGGGAAACGGCGTAAAAGGGATCGTATACGAAAGCATAGTTGCCTGAAAGAGATGTGGGCTGATAATTCTTCCCGCCCAGGAGCCGGTAGACGCCGACCGCGGTCGTCTGTTGTAGGCAGCATCCCGTAAGAGCCGGACGCGGCAATGGGTGGTATCGCCGCCCCCCTGGCTCGGCCCGACTCATTCCACTACTTGTTATCCTGAAGCGGCCATGAGGGTCGTGGCAGCTGATGCATGAGAGGTTGGCCGAGGGGTAATAGCCGCCAGGCGAAGTATTATAAGTCGCGTCCTGGAAATAATTATAATCAGTCGCGATTATATTGTGCCCGTGCCTGTCGCCGGGGCTGTTCTGCATGACCCCTTTCGAGGTTATCCAGCTATAATTTTTTTGAATATAGGCAAAATCTCCGCCCGGGGTAAGCTGCGCCGGGCGGGAACCCGGGGCGGAGGTGGATATGTAGCCACCGCATAATTGTCGGTCGTGGAAGACGGAATGGCAAATCAGGCAGGTGGAACTGCCGTCGGAGCCCTGGAGCAGGTATTTATCGGGCTTCCAGGATATGTGTTCGACCAGCTTGAGAATAATGCATCGTATGGCAGCCATCACATTGTGCGACGCCGCCATCATGAAAAGCCTCTCCCGAGGATGGAAATGGCCACCAATGCAACTGTAATTATCACTAAGAATAGGTCTGTCTTTTTCAAAGTTTAAACCGGAGTTGGCCAGCGAAGCTATCATTAAAATAATACTATAATCAGCATTTTGCAAAGGGTCAGATTCTGCCTCCCATGATTAAATCTACACTCTCACTCATTACGAGTAAAAGGTTTTATTTAGCAATTGAAAAAATTCCTACCCGGTTATTGCCCCTGTCCGCAATAAAGGCATAACCCGTCGGGCTGACGCACATCTGGACGGGATAATACAGCAGTCCTTCGCTCCAGCCGAGGGTTAACTGCCGTCCCCTGGAAGGAGCCATCCTGACCGAGTATTATTACGCCTGCGCCGTGCTCGTCCACCACAAAGAAGGTACCCTTTTCGTCCATGGTGATCGAGATGGGGAAGTTCATGTAATCCTTCATGTCTTTCGTGAAGGGCGAGAACTCCTTTCCCGCGGGAGCGGAATAGATAATACAGTTTATGGAATCGACGATATAAATGGTCCCTTGCGGGTCGATGCACAGGTCCGCGATAAAACCCGCGCCTTTAGGGAAATCTATTTTTTTCTGAAATTTCCCAGCCGGGTCAAGGACGACAACACTCGTCGATGTGTTGTCTGCCAGGTAGATATTGCCTGAAGAGTCGAGCTTGAAGCTGACAGGGTTGATGCTTCCGAAGCCGGCAGGCAGGCCCTGCGGCTCGATATAGCCCACAAATTTGCCGGAGGGGTCTATGTGCGCAACCTTCCTAAGCTTACTGTCGAGGACGAAAATATCGCCCTTCGCGTCCAGTTGGACGCGGGTCGGGCTTGCTATCTGGGGAAGTTTTATCGGCACCCCGATTTTAAGCCCCGAATCATCGTAATGGAAGGATACCAAGCCTGCCATTACCCGTATCCGCGGCGACAACTTCCTTATCGTTGCAGGCTATACCCTCGGGGCTGGTTAATGCCCCCTCTTTATCGTCCGTATAAATAGAAAGCTTCGGCAAAAGGCTGATCCTTCCGGCGGCCAACCCGGCCGCCGGAAACGAAAGGAGTATTACAAGCGCAGTAAGAAATAAGCCTTTTTTCATATTTTACCTCTTATACTGTTGGTGGCATTTGACGCAGAGATCCGAAATGGTCGCGTACGGTATAAGGTGCTTGTACTCGGTCCCGTGCGCCCTGTGGCAGCTCAGGCACACCATAATCAGGTTCGGGTTCCTCTTGTCCTTGAATTTAGGCCCTATCGGATGGGATGCGTGCTGCTCCCAGTCATGGCATTTGCCGCACAGGGGTATAACCGACGTCATATTAAACATCAGCGGCCTGTCGGAGGCGTGCGCGTCGTGGCATGCCGTGCAGAACCCGTCGGCTATGGGCTCGTGCTTGGTCGGTGAGTGTTCCTGTCTGGCTATGGTATCCGCGTGGCATTTGCCGCAAAGCGTAATCATGTCAGACTTAAGAAGGCTCCGCTCGGTCGATGCGTGAGGGTTGTGACAGTCCAGGCAGCCCCTTTTATCGAGGACCGGCCAGTGCACCCTGCTCTTGCTTAGGATGTCGTTTACCTTATGTGGCATGGCAGCCGCGGCACAGCTCATATCCCGGCTTTTTTAACTTCAGCGGCTCTGGCGCGCCAGGCCCTTCGTGACACTGGGTGCACATCTTTTCCGCGACCGGCTTGTGGACGTTGTTGTAGAGTATCCCCTTCCTGTCGGAGCCGTGCGGGTTGTGGCACATGACGCAGTTTGCGTTCGCCACCGGGAAGTTCATGTGCTGCTGGACGAAGAAGGGCTTCTCCGGCGATGGCAGGTTTTGCAAAGCCCCGGGACTTCCTGCTTCAGCAGGAAGTCGGACGTCTGCGACTCGTGCGGGTTGTGGCAGTTCAGGCAGTTCTTCTCGACCGGGTTATGCTTGAACTTGGCATTGCCCACGGAGTTGGCCATGTCCTTGTGGCAGCCGAAGCAGAGTTCGTTGCCCGCCTTCAGCAGGTTGAACTTGTTGTCCGAAGAATGCGGGTCGTGACACTTTACGCAGGAACCCTCCAGCACGGGCTTATGTACGCTTTTCGCCTTGCCGGAGAGTATGTCCTTATGGCAGGTAAGGCATACCTTGGAGACGTCCGCCTTTAGGAGCTTGTCGTTGGCGGAAGTGTGCGGGTTGTGGCAGCCAACGCATTCCCCGATCTTTACAGGGGTATGGACGAACGGCTTCTTTAATTTGTCTTCAAAGTCGCTATGGCAGCCAAGGCAGACCGGCCCTCTCCCGCCCGGCTTCAGTTTAAACTTGGCATCCGTCTTTTTCTCCGTCTCGTGGCACTCGCCGCAGTCGCGCGACTCGAACGGCGGGTGCAGCTTCTCCTTGAATAGCTTCGGGTCCTTCGAGGAATGCGGCGTGTGGCAGCTCACGCAATTTATTTCGGCCGGGTTTATCCCCAGGTGGGCCTTCTTGAAATCGTCGGCCGTGAAGTCATGGCACTGGCTGCAGAGGCCCGGCACTGCCTGAATCTCAAGGTGCGGCTCCGATGAGAAATGCGGCTTATGGCAGTTGAAACAGTCGTTCCGCGGCCGGCGAGTGCGCATTCTCCGAGGCCATCTTATCTTTCATGGGCTTGTGGCAGGTAAGGCAGAGGTCGGGCGACTCGCGCGAGCAGGAGGTTCTTCAGCTTGGATTTGTGCGGGCTGTGGCACTTGGTGCATTCCCCGGCTAGTACCGGCGGGTGCGCGCTTTTGGCCGCTTTCGCCCCATCTACGAGCGCCTTGTGGCAGGTGCCGCAAAGGGTCTGCTGGTCAGCTACGACCATCGCGGGCTTGTTGCTGCCGTGCGGGTCGTGGCAGGTCAGGCACATCCCCTGGGTGAACGGCTTATGCTCGATGCCTCCTTCGACCGGCTTCATCAGCTCCGCTGTGGCAGGTCGAGCAGAGCTTGGGCACCGGCTGCTTCAGAAGCTTGTCATTGTCGGAAGAATGCGGGTTATGGCAGGCAGTGCACATCCCCTTTTGCACCGGGTCGTGCGTGCTTGTTTTAATGAACCGTGCCTCCTCATCCGTATGGCATGAGTAGCAGACGGTTTCCGTCCGGTCATTAAGCATCCCTGGGAAATTTGAGCCGTGGGGGTTATGGCACGAAGCGCACATCCCGCCCGCGAACGGAGGATGCACGTCTTTCGCGGACATCGCCTTTTCCTTGTCCTTGTGGCAGGTAAGGCAGAGGGATTCGGCGGGCGCCTTCAGCAGCTTCTCGTTCTTCGAGGCGTGGGGCATGTGGCAGGACAGACAGCCTTCTCCGCTCGTCACCGCGCCATGCGGCGCAGCTACCTTGACGTCCTTGTCCTTATGGCAGCCGACGCAGAGCTTGTTCCCGGGCCTTAAAAGGAGCTTCGGGTTATCCGAAGTATGCGGGTCATGGCATGACAGGCATTCGCCTTTTTTAAAGGGCGGGTGCTCGACTTCTCCGGCCTTGAGCGTGGAGATGTCATGGCATTGGAGGCAAAGCTCCGGGACCTTCTGGGTCACGCCGAACGGGTCCTTCGAGTCCGGCCGGGTTGTGGCAGCTGTTGCAGCCGCCCTCGGCTACCGGGTTGTGCAGGGTCGATTTAACCAGCTTCGGCAGGTCCGAAGAATGCGGGTCGTGGCAAGACGTGCAGGCTTTGGATTCCATGGGATATCCGCCGTGCGCCTTCTTGAAGGGCGTCGTCTGTGCTCTTATGACATCCAAGGCATAACTTCGGGTCCGCCGCCGTCAACAGGTTCTTGAAGTCCGAACTGTGGGCCATGTGGCAGGCGCGGCAGCCCCCGGTCGTGAGGACCTTATGGACGAATTTCCTCTCGAAGCTCTCCCTCTTATGGCATTGATAGCAAGCTTCGTTCCCCTCCGCTTGCAGCAGATTCGGCGAATTTGACGCATGGGGGTTATGACACTGGGTGCACAGGCCGGTTTTTAAAGCGCCATGAACATTTGGCTTGTTAAGCCCGATTTTTTCCTTCGTATGGCATTTCAGGCAAAGGTCGTTTCCGTTTATCTTAAGAATGAGCGCTGGTATAATGCCGTGACGTAAATGGCAGTCCTCGCATTTTTTGTCCTTGACAGGCTGATGCACGTTTTTCATGGACATGTACTTGTCGCTTGAACTTCGTGTGGCAGTCAAGGCATTCCTTCTTGGCAAACGTCCTTGCGGCCGTTGACGGCGTTATCATCAGGGCGACAAGCGATAAGGAAAGCGCCACGCCTAAGGCCGCAAATATAAAAGGCTTGTTCTTTACATGTAACATGTTTACTGCCCCTCCTTATTATCCGGTTTTGGCGGTGCTTAATCCCGTTATATAGAATTATTCGGTTTTGGCGGTGCTTAATCCCGTTATATAAACCCTTACTTTGTGCGCCTTGCGGAGCTTCTCGGCCCATTCCTGGACCGATTTGTTCAGTTTCCCGTCGTAAACCTTCCTCGCAGTAGTATCCCTGGCTTCTTTATAATCCTGCTTCTTCGTCGGGATATCCTGGCGTACATTGATGACATAAGAAAACTTGCCGTCCGAATAAAGCCGGTAGTCCCCAGTCTTTGCACCGGTCAATACTTTTCTCAGCCCTTCGTCCAGCCCGGTTACCGTAAAGACATTCCCGTTAAATGAAAGGGCGCCCTGCTCGTTATCCTTTATCTGGCCTGACGCATTTGATTTCATCCAGCCAAAATCATCTCCCTGCTGAAGCTTCTTCAAAGTATCCGCGGCGTCCTTCACATTATAAAATCCCAGGCTGTATAAGTGTCATCATCTTCGGGATCGGTATAGTCAGAGATATGGTCTTCATAGTATTTCTTGTTTTCTTCCTCGGTAATCTTTATATCAGGAGCAACTGCTTTCTCGACAAAAAGCCCGAAAAGACCGACTTTTCATAGTCTGCAATCGATTTTTTATACTCGTCTGTTTTGTCTATACCCTGGCGTTTTGCCTCTTCCAGGAACAAGTTGCGATACGAGTATTTCTTCAAGGACGGCATTCTTTACCGGGTTCACCTTCTTTTCTTTGATGGCCCGATCTATGCCATGAAAGAATTTCGCCGTTTAATGCCTCGGTGTATTGGCCGACAGTGATAGACTTTTCCACCTTTTATTTTAACAAGAATTCGCTTATCATGAAGAAGCTTTGAAAATTTGGCCGACGCTTGATTCGAAATGTCAAACTATTAAAAAGCTTTCTATTAAAAACGGTATATTTTTTCAGTAAACCCCTGTAATATTCCTGTAAAATGATTGCTCTTTTTTATCTCATAAGCCCTCGCTTCAGCCTCCTTTCTGGCGCTTGCGTCTTCGGGATAGCGGATTCCTTCCACCTTCATTACCGTATATCCCTCCGGGACCTTGATAACAGGAGTGACTTCTCCGGTCTTCAGCTTTTCCAACTCGGCCTCCACTTGAGGAAGGAGCTTTACCGCCTTGACATATTGGTCCTCGGCAGAACCTTTGGCGGTCTTATCCGTAAGCGCCTTTCTTAGCGAGGTCATCGAAATTTTTGACCCCCTTTAAGTTCGGCGGCCATTTTTTTCGCGTCTTCCTCTTTATCAAACATAACCGACTTTATCTTCCATTCCTTGACGGCCTGCTTTATAAAATTTCTCTACAACATCATTATCAGGGACAATATTTTCGGTCTGCCTCTCCTTGAGCATACTCACGCAGAGTGCGGTCCGTCATTTTTCTTGAGCGTCGTCCTGGACGTCCGGCAGTTTGTCGAGGCCCATATCTTTTGCTTCCATATTAATCAGCGTCATGTTTATAAGCCTGTCGAGAATAGTCTTATAATCCATCTTCGAGGCAGAATTGTCCTTGGAGGCAGTATTGTCACCCTCCTCTTTGCTTTCGTGCATGGCGGAGAGCGATTCATTAAGTTCCTGGAGTGATATTATTTCATCGTCCACCGAGGCTATGGGCACGTCCTTGAAAATGGGAGAAAAGAGGGGCGCGTTCAGGAGGACAGACGTCTCTTCTGTGGGCTTAGATTCTGCGGGCTTGATCTCAGTCTTGGCAGCCGCGGGCTTGGTCTCGGGCTTGGTCTCGGGCTTGGTCTCAGCCTTGGCAGCCTCGGGCTTGGCTGCCGTCGTCTTGGCGGGCGCGGGCTTTTCGGCCTGCTGTTTCTGCGCAGTTCCGCCGCGGCGGCGGTTACGATGTTGAACGAGAGAAATGTGGAAAATACCAATGTCAAGATCCGGTTCATCTTACTTCTCCTTATGCGGTGATAATGGGGACATTAGCCGACAAATTTATTAATCTATTTTTCTTTCATTTACCTGATAATATTTCCAACCATCTCGGAAGACATTTTCTCCGCCGTGTATACCTTTCCTGCATCAAAGAAGAATACGCCCTGGTCTCCCTTCGTTCCGGCTTTTCGAGGACCAGACCTGACGCATGTTTTTTCGTTCGATTACCTGTACGGTGAAATCCACTGTAGGCGTACCCGCGGGTCCCTGATAATCTTGATAGTCGAAAACCCTGCCCATAAAAATCAGGTCCGCGTCAAGGGTGATCATTACTACCTCGGCATCGGACATCGTCAGCCCATCATTCATCACAACCCTTTGCCTCAGCATTTGGTCCCGGACGACCCCGGGCTCGACCACATCCATGCCCGGGATCTCGTACAGGTGCTCGATGAACTGGAGCATTATTATTTCTTCGGCGTTCTGTCTTCCGCTCCTGTTAAAGAAAGGGGCGACCGCGACCTTGTATCGCTGGTCCATGTCAAACTCGGGGGATTTATAATAATATTTCGGCCTGAACTTCCTCCTGCCGCCGTCCTTCGCCGGCGCAGCCCCGGCCATGCTTGCCGCCAGGGAGTCCGAAAGCCGCTCCAGGGACTTGTCCATCAGCTTCCCTGCGTCTGCATATGAATCCAAGGTCTAAAAGTCCGCGGCTGGTCGTCTCCCGACCTCCCGCAATCGTCCATCCATTTTATTGTCGGCTCCGGGCCGGTCATCACCAGCCTGGACACAATTGCTATTTTTGGCGGGACCGGGGTGCTGTAAAGTTCAAGGGATGTTATCAAAACGCCCTGCACCCCTATCTCTTCTGTCGAAAAGGGATGAGATATTCTTGTCAATCCCCCCGGTGAACCTGACCCTGTGCTTCGCCATGAAGCCGTCGAGGACATCGTCGCCCAGCACGGCAATACCGCGCGCTTTCAGCTTCTCAATATACTCCCGCCGTATTTCCTTCAAGCGGCGCGAGGTGCCGCTCAGGTTCTCGATCGGCAGAACCGCAACCAGCGCGTTTTTTAATCCGGCATCGGCCGGCCTTACGGCATGGGTTCGTATATATTCCTCTGACGCACCCGCGGCCCTCAGCATCCCCTCATTTAGCGGCGTAGGGATAATCGCCTTCTCCTCCGTCGTTCCGGGGGCAGGCGCAGAGGCCTGCTTCGGGTTGCCGCGCAACCTGAAAGAGCCAGAAAGACAATAGCGGACAGGGCGGCTATTTTATTTAAATAACTGGTTGAGCAGGTCATTTACCGCCTTCTCCGTCACAACGTCCATCGGCTCCCCGCCGCCTCCAAAAAGGCGGTCCGATGAATGTTATGCCGCCTTTCGTGGATGCGCCCTTCCAGACAACTTTTCCGGTCTGCGTCTCCGTCATCTCCACGCTGACCGAGATTACGTTGGCAGTGGAGCTGGAGGAGCGGACCTCGCCGTATTCCCTGACGACTCCCGAAATAATGGCGTTGACTTTCAGCGCTCCTGCGAGCTTGACGATTTCATCGGAGGAGGGAGCGGTTGGATTGGCCATGCCCGCCCGGATGATCCCCTTCGAAACCTCGCCGGACTGGCAAAACATACATATCGCCCGTGTAGCCAGAAGCATTGAGGAGAAAACGTCGCGCACGCGGTCGGCAGCCTGGTTGTCATGGGTCAAGTTCGCAAACGGCATGACCGCGACTGTCTTTATGGAAGCAAAGTCCATGTTGGAATCGTGGAACGTTTCCGCCCCGTGAGCGCAGGACGTTAAAAGGAAAAGAAGAGATAACACAATAAAATTTTTTCATTCCCATAGAGGGTCTCCAGACATCAAACTTAGGTTCCTGAGTTAAAGTGCAATTTAAGGCTTGCGCTCAATATTTTCGAATCATTTGTTTGAACCGCTATATTCGAATTGTTGGATCGAGTAAACCAGATCCAGATATGCCCCGGGCCTGATATTCCATCTGAGGCTCGGAGAATATCAGCCTGCTTTTTTCACCATTCGCCGGCCCGAGGGTCTCATTGTATGACGAAATGAAACTGGAGTGTCCCGCCCGGGAACGGCGAGAAGTTGACGCCGTAATTTGACGTGGTTTGGAGGATGTTATTGGACTCGCTCAACTGTATCGAGGCGAACAGATAAAGCGCTGTTACCGGCGTATATGTAGCGCTTGCGAGTCGCCGAAATAGTTGGTGGTCGAAAAGGCCGGCTTGCCCTCCGCCCGACAGAGGATGAGCTTGTGATATTATAGATCAGGTTTACGTTCAATTCCGGGTTAGGAACAAGGGTAAGGCCGGCATTGCCTTGCAGTGTATCGGTGTTCTGGCCGGTCTCAGCGCGGCGAATGTTACCCCTCCGTTCAAAGAGGCTGTCGATGCCGGGATAAAGCGTCGCCGTATTGTAAAGGAAGATTGAGTTCTGGAGTGTCTGGCCTGGTGCCCGTCCGGGAATTCGGTATTGTAATGTCCGCTGTATAATAAAGAGTCGTTCAGGGTGGCGAACGGTGTGGCGCTTAAGGCGCGCTGAGTATTGATAGTCTACCGCGTGCCCGGCCGTCAAGGTAGTTATCCTCCCTTGCCGCCCTCGCGTTAAATGTGAAAATGCCGCCGAATTTTTGGCTGAATGAGAGACCGTTTGAACAGGAACGAGGTAGTTAGCGCGTCCAGGGTCGAATTTACTGACAGAAACAGCGACACGTCATAGAAAAGGTTCCGGCTTTCGAGTATTTTGACCCTGCCGTTAAGGTTAAGATGCTGGGTAATGGCCGAGATTGCGAAGGCTTTGGCTCTTGGACTTCGACGTGAAGTTCTGCTGATAAACGCTTGTAGTTCTGTCACGGCAATGTCATTGAAGTTGGCGGGGTGTCAGCCCGCGTACAATGATAGTGGTCTGGTCGATGTTGTCAAGCGGTTTTACCACCACCTTGACAAACCTTGACGTTATCGCGGACGGGGAAATTGATAATGAAATGTGGGGTGCGGCAGAGTTGAGAAATCGGCTGGAGCCACGGTGACCGTAAACCTTTTGGTCCAGGTAATATTATCATTGCTTGTATAAATGTCCCATTTAAATAAGTCGGATATCTTGGTCAGGTCCTTATCCACCCAGACACTAAGAGAGTTTAACTGCGTAGGCGTAACGAAGTCGATGCCGATGTTCCACTCTTGCCGCGGCGGCGGCGGGATGGTTGCCAGCCCGGAACTTGAGGCCCAGATTTATTCCCGCCGAGGCGGTCATCGTTGCCGTCTATAAGCGGCGGGTTTTCATTCAGCGTTATCATCGCGGGCGTTTGATTCGGGTTGGTCAGATCGCTTATGCCGGAGAGCCCATGGACTGGAAAAAGCTGGATTTGCACGGCGTTTATCCCGCCTCCCGCGCTATCGTTTCAGAGGTTTGGCTCGAAATATTATAGGTCCGCGCCGACCATTGACCCTTTTATTGAAAAAGATATCGCCGTAGCTGATTCTCGGCCGCTATGCTGCAAAGAAGTGTTGATCACGATTTCCTGAGTTTATCAAGTGAGTCTATGTAATTCAGATCATACATGAGGCTGAACCTGTTTTAAGGGATTGAATCTAATACCCAGCGACAGGCTCGTCAGTCGCAATATCTGTAACAAGCTGAGTGCTGTCATAAATAAAATCTTTCGAATAATTAAGGTCAAATGAGAGGAAGGCTCCGGATCGGGCTTCCAGACGAAAGGTTCCACTATACCTCTCATCAGTCTTAGCTTAAGGTGATCCGATCGTCTTCTAGCATCGTCCTCTTATAATAGCCTACAGCGGAGTAAAACGGCCTGGCGTTAAACCTGATGTCTGAAAAAATGTACAAATTGATTCTCCGCCGAATGCACGGGTCGGTATCGTCTTTTAAGGGTGGAATTGGTTCCTTCTGAACAGACCGCCGGCGTTGAATACAAGGTTGGGGAAAATATTTTTATCCATATAAAGGTTGTAGAGTTGGTCGAAATTTCTGATGTTCGTCTTGGTTTCTGTCCCGATTAGGTCGGTCGTAGTCAGGCTGCCAACGTTATAATCCTCGGATGGTGAACAACCCAGGCTGTCGGCCAAAACCGTATCGGGGACAAGGACCGCCAACCATAAAAAAAAATGCGGCTAGATATTATATATCCTAGACTGACGGACTGTCTAAGACGCAATTTCAAAAACGTTCTCCCATCATGGTGATGAAGTATGGGGATTCAAGCACGTCAAACTCCGGGAGCGGCTGCTTGCCCGTTATCCGTGCGGTCTGGACGGCTTTTTCGTCCGGCAAAAGAAGGAACAGGTTGTTGTTCTCGTCGTCGATCGCCATAAAGGAAGCGTTGCTGGCGGTCTGCATGTAGTCCAGCGGTATCAGCAGGACCGGGTCCAGGATGAATAATCCTGCTCTCGTTCTTCTTGGCTACATAAATGAGGCCCGTGTTCCGGTCCACCTTTATGCCGGACAGCCCAAGGCCCACGAAAATCCTGTTGGTGACTGAAAGAGAGGCGACGTCTAAAACCGTGAGATACGGGGACGCGGACTCGTATGACATAGAGCTTGTCGCCGGCCGGGTTGAACTGTCCCCTGATGGGGCTTGAGTCGGTCGCTATGGTTGCGGCCACGGCGCTGTTGGCGACGTCTATCACGGAAATGGTGTTGGATATGCTGTTAAAAACGTAGGCGCGCCTGCCGGCGCTGTCCATGATGATGGAGACAGGCCCCTGGCCGACCGGTATGCGGCTCTGCTCAATCATGGAGGACGTATCGATTACGCTCACGGTGTTGGAGCCTTTGTCCGTCGCAAGGAGCAGCCTTTTGTCAGGGGTCAGGGCAAGCTCCTGCGGCGAGTCCCCGTTGTTCAGCTTGACCTTGTTTATTATCCTGCCTGCCCTTACGTCGATGATTTCCACCTCGTCGTCGCCCGATGCCGCAACGTACAGGCGCTCGCCTACCTGGTCGATGGCGAGCCCGAGAGGGCCGCGGCCCGTGGCCAAAACGCCGACTACCTGTCTTGAAAGCTTGTTGAATATGGTGAGGTTGTCGGAGCCGTAATTCGATACGTAGCCGAGAAGGCTTTCAAGGGTCTTCTCAGGCAGCAGGAAAGTGAACCCCGGGGTGAAACTGAAACTTGGGCTTACCGATTTCCCGTAGTCGAACGCCGCGGTCAGAAGGGACGCTTCCTTCTTTGAAATAGTGAAGTGGCCATCGATGATTTACAGGTTTTTCCGGGGTTAAAAGCGACGCCTCGCCGTCTTCCGTCTTTATGGACGCCTTATCGACCTTCATGAGGATGCCCACATAATCCCCGGGCGCCAGACGCCCGTATGCGAACAGCCTCTGTGATTTCAGGTCGGCACCCTTTATCTCCGTGAACGCGAGGTTAAGCGGGGTCTCGGTGCCGTCGTCCTTTACGGCTTTAACCTCGGAAACGGTAAACTGGAGCTTGTCAGAGTCTTTCGGCATGGGCTGGAGGTAGATGTAGAGCTCCCCTTCGTCCGTAAGGGGCGGCCTCAGGAGCGACAGTTTCTGCTGGCATCCGGCGGACGCAAGCAAAAGGATTATCAAAAGGCCAATGAGTTTCCCGGATCTGAATTTCAAGATCTATTATTGCCTTTTTCTGGTGCGAACTGGAAAAAAGCTTATTAAAATTAGTTAATTAACCCCGCGCCCCTGACGGTGTGATAGATAATACATCTAATTAAAGTTATCAAGTAAGAAAGATAATAATCATGAAAAAATGGGTGGCAATCGGCCCACCAGGCTCAGGCAGAAGACCGAGGCCTGCAATGTGAAATACTCATGTTTACTATAACGATTATAACAGTTATTACATAACTGTCAAACTGAAAAAAAAGGCCTCCGAAGAGGCCCCTTGTTATGATAACTTAGTCAGTCTTTCGCGTGGCACTTGTTGCAGAGCATGCGCTGGGATAACCCGAAGAATGTGGAAGGCAGGCCTATTATAGGCGGCCTGGAGGTACCCGGAGGTGTCGTCATGCTCGGCAAGGTCCGAGCCGATCATAGCAATAACTGCCAGTCGCGTTGGTCGATGAACTCGTTTTGCACGTCGAACCTCGTCATGCTGTCGAAGCCGGTGGCGTGCGCCCTGTGGCAGGAAAGGCACATGACGCTGGTGGACGCGGACGCGACCAGGTTGGTGTCCTGGGCCCCAACCGCCTTGTTGTTGGAAGCGAAGGCGCCAATCGAGTTCCTGCTAGCCCCGTTATTCAACTCGATGGGGATAAGGCTGGTGTACTGCTTGGTGCCCGACATGTCGCCGCTCTTAACGTAGCTGTTGTAGTTGTCAGCTATGGTGGAGGTGCCGCCGCCAGAACCAGCAACGTCGCCGCCAAGGCCGTCCATCGTCGCGCCCGCGCCTGCCGGATGCCTGTGCTTATCGGTGGCGCCGGAAGTCTTGCCAGAATTCAGCATGCCGGGGTGGCAGTTCGCGCACCATTCAGACATGCCGGAGCCGTAAGCGACCCTGACCTCTGCGGTGGCCTCGCCATCGGTGAAGTTGTACGTCTTCGGTGCGACCGCTATCGGAGAAGCAGCGCCGAACGGCGTCACGCCGGAACCGTTCATAGACTTCGGCTCGTAACCAACGCCGCCAAGAAGCCTGTAAACGCCAACCGTGGTTCCATCAGACGTGGCGTAAGGATAGGAGCCGGAGGCTACGATCGCGCCGATCGCGGCGCCCGGGGTGCTGGGGCCGGATATTGCGCCGGTCGTCGTGTCCTGCCTGTAACGTCCATGAGGATCATGGCAGCTGGAGCAGGCGAGCGAGCCTGAGGGGTAGTTTCCGCCCGGCGCTGTAGCCATGCTGGAAACGGTCAAGCCGAAATCCTTGGCAATAATGTGGTGACCATTGCTGATTATCTCGGTGTTTGCGGTGTTTGCGCTGCCAGCAATAGCCTGCAGCCATCCGAAGTCGCCGCCCGGGGTGTAGTTGAGCGGGAGGCCGGTGCCTTTGGTAAGTTGGGTCGTCAACACGTGGTAGCTGCCATTCGCATTGCTGCCATGGCAGTTCAGGCAGGTAGAGGACTGGTCGGAGCCCTTCAAGAGGAACTCGGTATTCGACTGGGTTGCGGTATCAGCGGGGCCGTTTAAAGTCGAGGCGCCAGACTGGTCGCTGCCAGCTACTGTATTATTTTCACCACCCAACGAGTTGTGCATCGAGTGGCAACCTTCGCAGACCGCGACGCCGCCGTCATGGAACGCGAACGCGCTGCCGGTAAGTCCCATCACCATCACGGCCGCTAGACCGGCCAGAAAACTAATCTTGAATAACTTCATTTTACCCTCCGTTTTTTTCCGGTTGCCTCTGCCGTCCTTGCCATCAAGGACGGGTCCGCTTTACCGGACCGACTTACTAAAACAGACACTTAAAAATCCAACCAGCTCAACCAAGCTATCTCCCCTTGAACACCTCCCTGTTTGTGAGATTCGACACATCGTGCTGCTCCTGATCCCTCTACAAAAGCCAGGGAATCCTAATTGTTTATCCTGAAAACGTTGATTCCCCGATCCGCGCTCTGGGTCACGTATAAGTCGTTCTTGCTGTCAATAGCAATAGCACGGGGCGCGATCAGCTCGCCGGGGCCTAACCCCGTCCTCCAAACTCGGTACATGAACCTGAAATCTTTATCGAAGACGATTATCGCCGCACTTCAGGGTGTCGGCTACGTAGATATTGCCCTTTCCATCGACCGCCATCCCGGAAGCGACGTTAAATTTGCCGGGAGTGCTGCCGGGGAGCCCCAGGACGCGAGCTTGCCGTCCGGGGTCAGTTTGTAGGCCTGCAAAATTCGTTGCTATGGTAAAGTACATGTTGCCGCTGTCGTCCATGGTGAAGCCGAACATAGAGGCGTCATTGTCGTCCGAGCTTTCCTTCGACCTCTCTTGCTGTCCCCAGAGGCGTCTTCCCGCCCCTGATCGAATTTCTTCACGAGGGAGGCGACGTCATAGCTTTCCAGATAATTCCCGGTCTTGTCGAGTACCACGACCTTCATCGCACTTAAGTCCGTGAGATAGAACTTGCCGTCCCTAAGGCACATCTGCGGAGGGTTTGAAACCGGCGTATTCGGCGGGAATGCCTTTAAAATCAATGGTGGTCTTGAATTCGCCCCGGTAGTCGCAGCGTACCACGCTAAATTTATATTGAATTGTCGTAAGAAGCGGAAAGCAGCAGGATGTCCCCGTTCTCGTCCACAGCCCCATCCAGCACCCGGCCGAGACGGTCGTCGTCGCCGAATTTGTAAACCTCCATGCCGTCGCTGTTAAATATTGAGATAACATTGCCGCATACATAAACCTCATCCGCGGCTTTGTCCACGAACAGTGTTGTCCAGCTGTAAGGAATTGGCCCGCCAAAGTTGGAGAGGTCGTAAAGGAATTCAGCCTTTTGGGAGTCTGCGGAGCAGACCGAAGCGGAGGCTATTATTGAGATGGCCGATAATAAGAGGATTTTATGGAGGTATCTAAACTTCATTTCGTTTCCCAGTGCTGAACATCCGCAAACTGTAGAACTAACCAACCCACTACGCCAAACTAAATATGCATCCGCCGTGCCAGCGGCCGCTTGCCAGCCCGCCAATGGCGGTAAGTGCCCGGATTTTATAAAGATTTTTTTTTAAATAAATATTTTTTATCTTCAGAAGAACGCTATAACCGCTTTCTCAAATCTTTTTGCGTTTTTTAATGCGCAAAAGCACTCACCGCCGTTTTCCGGCTGCTTTAAAACGCGAATATTATCGCTGCGCATCCATATCTTTAATACTTGTTCTTAACAAATCTGATTATATTTAGGACGGACGCACCCTCGCACCCGGCCCCTCTCCCATCGACCCGTCGGACTGGGTGCCCCGTGGCGAGGGGAGTAAGAAGTGGGGGGCAAATTCGCGCGGGCGGGGTCCTCGGGCGGGCTATTGAAAACTGGTTATCCCATGGCAGCTGCGGCAGCTTCCTCCGCGGCGGGTTAAGTGTATTCCATCCGCGCCGTGCGGGTCGTGGCAGGTCAGGCACATAATCTTTCCCTGGCCGTCCACGGGGAGGTCGTCCGGCAGGCCAAAAAGGGGTCTCCGGACCTGGTTATCATGCCAATGGCCCGGGACCGGGATTGTATGGCAGAGCTTGCAGAGGTCCTTCTCGTCCGCTTCTCAGATTATATTGATAATCGGACGAATGGGGGTCGTGGCACTTGTAGCATTCCCCTCTTACAAAAGGCGGGTGCAGGTAAGCTCTGTCAAGCCAGCGGTCCGCGTCTTCCTGATGGCACATTACGCATAGCTCGTCCTTTGGTTTTGATGAGCTGATACTCGTTGGGCGAGCCGTGGGGGTCATGGCAGACCGTGCACATCCCGGCCCCCACCGGACCGTGCATGAACTTCTTCTTCGTGTCTGTCTCTTTCCTGTCATCGTGGCAGGAGTAGCAAAGGACATTGTCGTCTTTCCCTATGCGGTATCTGTTGGGCCTGCTCTTGGGGTCGTGGCATGCGGCGCACATGCCGACGCCCACGGGGCCATGCACGTGGACACTTTTTTGCAGGTCCGAATGGCAGACAAGGCAGGTATTGTCCGTACCCGAATCGAGCTCCTCGGGCGTCAAGGTAAGTTGGTGGCACCACTCGCACTGCTTCTCTTTTTCAGGAGTGTGAAACAAATATGGCGGATATTCCGCGCCTGGGGGGCCCTCGGCCTGTAAGTAGCGGAATATGGAAATGGCCTTGACATCCCAGTCCCCCGAGGCCGGCCCGCCGGCTCCCCTTCGCCGCCAGCGCACTTCTATCTTGTTTACGCCGGGCGACAACATCACATGCGCGTGGAAGTACTGATTGTGAAAAACAGGGGTTATCGCGGGTTGCCCGTTGTTTATTATCTCTATCTCCGTCTGGGCGCCGTCTTTCGCCACGCCGACAACCATAAAGTTATTCTCGGTGGTGGCAACTTTCGTCTCGGCGGGCTGGGAAGCCGTCGCTTTGCGCTTATCAACCGATCGCCGCGATACGGAGACGGGTGCGGCGTGGCCCTCGGGCACGATAATACGGATACCCAGACCGGCTCTTTGGTTGCGGCCGCCGTGGAGTTTTTGAGCGGAATGGACGCGGCAATCAAGAAGAGCGATAGCGCGCATAAGGCGAAGACGAGCTTATTGCTGGGCATACGGGGTAAACCTCTCTTTCAAGTACTCTACCAGGTCGCAAGCTCCTCCGCGGCCTTCCTGTAATGCTCGGCCGCCTTGTCGAAAGTCCCCTTCTTTTCAAAGGCGCGGCCCAGCTCGAAATTCGCGCGCGCCGGTCTTGGATTATCTTTAACCGATTCAGTTAACAGTTGAATACCTTTGTCTATTTCTCCCCCGGCGACCAGGCACGCACCAAGCCCCGTCTTGGCGTCACTCGACCTGGGGTCCTGCTGGACGGCCGTCTGGAATTGTTCAACGGCTTTTGCCGTGTCGCCTTTCCCGAGAAGGGCGTATCCGTATTTTATATGCGCGGCGGTCAACTCCGGCGCCGCTTCCACCGCCAGGGCAAGCTCCGCGCAGGCTTTTTCGGTCAATTTACGCTGTAGCAACTGGCCCGCCAGCATCATGTGCCGCTCGGCCTTTGCCATGCCCGGAGAGGCTTTTTCATTTTCCTTCGGGTTCAGCCTGCCCTCCAGCTGCTCACTGGTTATCTCGCCCAGCGCGAGCAGCACGTTGCCTTCCACCGCATCCTGATATTTCCGGTCATGCGAAGGCACCTGCGCGGCCAGTTTCCCGTCTTTGCCCACCACGCCGGTAGTTGGGTAAAGGAACGCGCCCCATTCCCCGTAGACCTTGCGCCCGTCGTCATATAACATCGGAAACGTTATCTTTTCCTGGCCGGCCACTTCCCGGGCCTTGTCCTTTTCGTCCGCCTCCGAGACAACCGCCAGGAAAACCACGCCTTTAGGCGAAAGTCCGGGATATATCTTCTGGAGGTCGCGGAGCGCGAGCACGGAGTTGGGCTGGTCCGGCTTGACGAAGATTACCACCACTACCTTCCCGGCCAGGGAAGACAGGACATAGTCCTGTCCCTTGTCGTCTTTCAGTGTAAAATCAGGGGCGCTCTGGCCTTCCGCCACATTCCGAAACGCCATGGCGGCATGGCAATATCCCGCGAGCATTGCACCTATAACCAGGAAGGGAATAAATACTTTTACCAGGCGTGAAGCGGACACGGCAAAACTCCTATTAAAGCGGTTTTTTCGATAACGCGGTAATTTATCACTCCGTCCGGTCTTTGTCCATATTAATTTTATTGATTATTCTTTGCGGGAGGGCTTATATATCCGTCGTCTCCGTCGTCCCCGAAATGATTTATCTGTCCAGAGCGGCAGCGAAGACAGAGTGCCTTAGTCGGGGATCCAGGGTTTAAATTCCTGGATTCCCGCCTGCGCGGGAATGACGGTCCGGAGAGCAACAAAAAAACCCGTCCGGGAATGGACGGGTTTTTTTAATCCTTTAAGGTATTTATGCGGCCAGGCGTTCGGGCCCTTCGGTTAAAAAGCCAGCTGACTTCCAGTCTTTAAGGCCGCCCTCGTATTCCAGGACTTTCTCATATCCCATGTTCAGGAGCATCTCCGAAGCCTTGGTGCTTAGCGTGCACTCGAAGCCGCCGCAATAGACTATGACCTCCACGTCCTTGCCGTAATCGTTCTGGACGCGCATGGACAGTTCGGAAATGGGTACGGAGATGGCGCCTTTTATATGCTCCCTCTCGTAATCGTCACGTTCCCGGACGTCCACCAGTACAACCCTGCCCGGCGCTTCCTGAAGTTTTCGCCTCAGCTCGTCACGGTTAATTGACCTCACCATTTTCTACCTCCGGTTAATCCTTTTTCTCTAAGTATAACATATCCGCTGGTTTTTAATTTGTCCCTGTAATTATAACATATCCGCAAGGACGCGCTCGAGGGAGGCTATCTCGTCTATGTAAAAATCCGGCCGGACCCCCTCATATTCCCGGACGTCGCTCCTGACCAGGACCATGCGCATCCCCGCTTTTTTGGCGCCCCAGAGGTCCCTGAAGGCGTTGTCTCCCACGTATACCGCCTCACCGGGCTTGACCCCCAGCGCGTCCAGGGCCATCTTGAAGTATTTCGCCTCCGGTTTCCTGAAGCCGTAATCGGAGGACAGGAAGATGTGCTCGAAGAACCATCCAAGCTTAAGCTGGTTTATCTCCGGCTCCGTATAACACCTCTGCGCATCGGAAAGGAGCGCCATGGGGTACTGCTCGCGGAGACGCTCCAGCATCCCGTAAATGCCAGGGAACGGCTCGAAATATTTCCTGGAAAGCGAACGGAAAAGCCTTGCGGCCATCAGGGCGGTTTTTGGCTCCGCCTTTCCCTCCCGCCTCGCCCCGATTATCCCGGTGAATATGCGCCGCACGTCCACGTCAGGATACTGCTCTTTTCCGGCGCCGAGGCTGCGCTTCACGCCCTTCAGATATTCATCCTTCAGTGCGTCCGGAGGGATAAACACATGGCTGTACGAGAGGAACTTGCTGAGTTCCCAGTAAAGGGCCGGGTCCTGCTCGTCCGTACGGATGTTCACGAGTGTGCCGTAGAGGTCGAATATCAGGGCTTTTATGCTCATGAGAGCTTCAGCCCCCACGCAAGGCACTCCCTGGCCTCGGTAACGAGCCTCCTCCTGTGCTCCCGGTCGAGCCAGGAATTGCTGGCAATCCGAAGCTCGGTCAACGCCATGTAGAAGGGGTTTCTGAGCATTATGCTCTTGTAGACTTTTTCCTGGTGTTTGAACCGCCCCGCGTACTCGCGGAGGAAATGCCCGATATGCCTCTCCGAGATATATTTGTTACCCGTGCGCCACAGGAAGGAGTGTTTCAGTTCGCCGCATACCATCCCGACATCCATCATCCGGTCGTCCGGCCTCATCCTCTCCAGGTCTATGGCTATGCAGCCCCGGCCTGCCGGGAATATGAAATTTGTGGGAGTCGCGTCGCCGTGCACCAGCACCCGGCGGTCCTCCCTCATGTAATCGCGCTCCATCCACGCGTCTTTCAGCTTTATTAATACCTTCTTCAGGTGCTCGTCCACCAGCCCTTTTTTGGCAAGCTTCATGAGGATGCGGTCGAAATAGTCCGACGAGCGCATGGGCGAGGCCGGGAAATCGGAAGCGGTCCTCTTGTGGAACTCGGAGAGGAAGAAAGCGAGGTCACTAAGCCGCCCTTTAAGCCTGTCATGTCTTCCTTCAAAGGCCGCGCGCCTGATGTAGTGGTCCAGGTCCTGTCCCTCGACATATTCCTCCATGAGACCAAGCCCCAGGCTCTTCTCGCTTGCCAGCGGGCGCACGACGCGGTTCGGCAAGCCGGCAAGGCCCAGCGCCCTCGCTTTGCGCAGGTTATGGTACTCGCCGATTAACTTCGGCCCCTTCGCATCAGCCGGAGTATAAAACTTGCCGATCAAGCTTACGCGGGAAGCGCTTTCCTGGTAGCGGTACACGAGGTTGGACCCGAAAAGTCGGCTGACATGGAAGGTGGGGTTTTTCACCTCCAGCTCCACCTTCGGCATCACGTCCTTCACCATGTACGAATAAAGCGGGTCCGCCGTCTCCAGCGTCCCCAGGTATGCGGAACTCATTTATCGCATCTCCCTCGACATGTCATCCCCGAATGCCTTAGTCGGGGATCCAGGGCTTGATTTAAATTCCTGGATTCCCGCCTGCGCGGGAATGACGGTACATGCGGAATTCAGTCTCGAAATTGGGCGTGAATACGCCCTTTCCGAGGCTCGAATTTATTTCTTCCAAGGTCCAGAACCTTATCTCTTCTATCTCGGACGCCTGATGCGTGAACGGCCCGTCGTGCGTGGCGAGATAGCTCCGGATGTTCTCCGATTCGATCTCGTTCCGGAGCGGGTAGTCGTAGAGATATTTCAGTTCCGGCGGCTCTATCCCCAGTTCCTCCGCCATCTCGCGGAGCGCCGCCTGCTCGTAGCTCTCGCCCACGCCAAGGTGGCCGCCCACGGAGGTGTCCCATTTGCCGGGCTGTATGTCCTTGTCCTTATTGCGGAGCTGAAGGAGAAGCTCTCCCTTTTTATTGAAAACCAGCACGTGCACCGCGCGGTGGACAAGCGCCGGGTTCCCGTGGCACTCGCTCCGGGGAGCTTTCCCGATTACCTCGCCCTTTTCGTTCACAATTTCGAAATACTCCATCATTCACCCTCAAATTTATTGATAATTTTCTCCGCATCCAATGCGGCGGACTCGGGGTTGGCGTCAGTCAGGTATGCGGTCCAGTGGCCGTGGAGATACTTGTCATCAGGCTGCGGCGTTATTATCGAGAACCCTGTAAGCGTCCCTCCGTGTGCGATGTCAGTCGTCAGATCATTAACGCGCCACTCGATATCAATAAATTGACTCTCCTCCTGGGTGACGACATTGACATGCCAGCCTGGCGGCGATGTTGCGCTGCCTTGACCGAGGCCGCTGTCGAAGCTCCATCCCTTAGGTTCGACCTGAAGCTCAAAAACGCCGTGATAATAGTCGTAACCAATATCGACCGCGGCAATGCGGTGCGGACCGCTGTTAACGACGCGGTACTCGTACCGGGTGGCGCCGTCTGGCTGAGTCGATTGAGACGCTTTGATTGTAATAGTCGGCGCCTGTTCCGCATGCGCGGCGTATGGACCGGCAAACAGAAATAAGCATATAATTACAAGCCGTTTTATTGTCATAGAGCCTTCCCGCTCCAGGCGCTGTCCTGCACCCCGCGCCCCTGAAGCAGCCCCTTCGGGGGCTTAGGAACCGTAATGAAACCGTAACTAAACTGTAACAAATAAAGGTGTCGATGGCAAATTATCGGACGAAGAATTACGGGAGGGCATGTTGCCGGAAAGGGGGGTATTTATTTTCCGCCGCCGAATACGGCGAAGATGCCGTTTTTGTAGTAGCAGTCCACGCCTTTAAAGCCGAGACGGCTCAGCATGTCAAGCTGGCTTCTTGAGGGTGTCGGGCTTGTTGTCCTGGTTTTCCTTGTACATGTTTACGAAGTTCAGGCGGTCCTCGGACCCCGTCCTGTCCACCCACTCGCGCCATATATCGAGATACCATTTCTCAAGCTCTTCCGAGGGGGAAAGGACGGCGTCTATATTGACGAAGTATCCGCCTGCTTTAAGGCTGTCTCTGATATAAGCGTAGAGGTCTTCCTTCTCCTCATACGTAAGGTGGTGTATGGCGAGCGAGGAGAATATGAAATCGAACTCCGGCAGGTCGTGCTTCCCGCCGATGATCTCCTGGAAGCTCGCATTGACAAACTCCACGCGTTTGCCGTGAAGGCCGTTTTTCGCCTTCTTCAGCATGTCCTCGGAGCCGTCGATGAGCATCACGGAGAAGTTTGAGAACTCCTTCATCAGTTCGTGCGCCAGCGTGCCGTCCCCGCAGCCCAGGTCGAGCACGTCCACATGCTCCCTGTCCGCCAGGAAATGCCCGTAAAAGGATTTCAGGACTCCGATGAGCCTTTGACGCTCAAGGATCATGTTTTCGGCGTTATTTGCGTAGTGGTCCGAAAATTCCGGGTCCGCCCAGCGGGAGTCCTTATAGCTCACGAGTGCACACTCCTTTGAAGCTGAGGCGGTGGATGGGGCATGGCCCGTGCTTTTTGAGGGCCTCCAGGTGCGTCATGCAGCCGTAGCCCTTGTGTCCGGCGAAGCCGTACTGGGGATATTCCATGTCGTAGCGGACCATCATGCGGTCGCGGGTGGTCTTTGCGATTATGGACGCGGCGGCTATCGTCGCGCTCCTTGCGTCGCCTTTTATTACCGAGCGCTGCGGGATGTCCAGATCAATGCTCATGGCGTCAAGTAAGATGAAATCCGGCGGGTTTATCAGGTCCTGCACGGCCAGGAGCATCGCCTTTCTCGCGGCCTGCAAGATATTGATTTTGTCTATCTCGCCCGCATCGACTATGCCTACCCCGAAATCGTAAGACTCGGCGCAAATGAGGGTGCACAGCGTGTCGCGCTGGCGTTCGGTAAGCTTCTTGGAGTCGTTGACGTCCGGGATTACCTGGCCGGGCTTGAGTATCACGCAGCCCGCGACGACAGGACCGGCCAACGGCCCGCGCCCCGCCTCGTCCACTCCGGCGATATGGAGGTAGCCCTGCCCCGCCAGGTCCGTCTCAAAAAAATAAAGGGACGGCACAAGGCCCTCCCCGAAATCGAATCCGGACTGCATTTTACTGTACGACATATTACCTGCTTCCGGACCGTTTAAAAGTTTTTGGCGTTACCTTTTTCCAAAAAGGTAACAGGTTTAATTTACTTCTTTGCCGCCTTCGGAGCCTTAGGAGCCTTCGGAGCTTTCGGAGCCTTAGCGGGTTTTTCGGCCTTCACGGGTTTCTCGGCCTTTTTCTTTGCCGTTGCCGCCGCTTTGCCCGCGCCTTCCGGCTTATACTCTTTCTCTTTTATCCTGGTTGCCTTGCCGGAGAGCTCGCGCAGATAGAAGAGCTTCGCCCTGGCCACCTTGCCGCGCTTGGCGACCTTGATGTCGGCGATCAGCGGGGAGTGGAGGGGTATAATCCTCTCGACGCCTTCGCCGTAGCTGATCTTGCGCACGGTGAAAGTCTCGCGGCTTCCGCCGCCGGTTTTGGCGATGCAGACGCCCTCGAATACCTGGATGCGCTCTTTTTCGCCTTCTCTTACCTTAAGGGAAACCTTCAAGGTGTCCCCGATGGCGAAATCGGGGGTCGTCCTCATGTGTTCTTTTTCTATGGAATCGAGGATATTCATTTCTTCTAAAACCTCCTTATAAAATTAAGTTCGTTACTTTTCTTTCGAGAAAGAAAAGTAACCAAAAGAAAGCTGGGCTGTTTTAACCTGAAAGTTTTTGGCGTTACCTTTTTCCAAAAAGGTAACGGTTTACTCGCGAAAAGAGCCGTTCATATTACCGTTCCCCAACCAGCCTGTCAAGTATAATCGCCGCCGCGGAACGCACCGGCAGGTGGTTATACCCCTTCCCGCCCCGGATGGGCGAGAGCCTGTAGTCGCAGCCAGCGATGAACTCTTCCGTCAGGCCCCAGCCCGTCCCGAAGGCTATGACGCATGGGCCGCTGTCTATAATTTCACGCGCCGCGTCGAAACTTATCGTGCCTCCGGCCCCCTGGCCTTCACGCGCGGCAGTTGCGATGACTTTCGGGACGGCCCCCGTCTTTCCCTTTATTTCCGCAAGCGCGTCGGATAAATCCGGCACGACCTCTATCATCTGCAGGGCCTCGCCCCGGTTGGGGTTGTAACCCGCGCCGAAACCATGCGTCCAGTGCCGGATTATCTTCCCGGCCAGTTCCCTTTGCGCGGGCATCGGGTTTATTATGTAATATCCGGCCAGCCCGTATGTCTTCGCGACCCGCGCCATGTCGTGCAGGTCGAGGTTAGTTATCGCGGTTGACACTATCTCGCCGTTTTTGTTCCTGACGGGGTAGTGGAGCAGTGCAATGTATAAGTTCAAAATTTATTCGCCGTCATTCCCGCGAAATGACTTGCCTGTCCAGAGCGACAGCGAAGACAGAAGGCGGGAATCCAGAGTTTTAAAATTCCTGGATACCCGTCTTCACGGGTATGACGAACACAATCTCCGCAGTTAATTAATCCCTCGTTTTCCAGCAATCCTCAATTTCCAGTTCATCAATCAGCTTTTTATCTTCCGCCGTCAGCGTCGCCTTCTCTAAAAGGTCGGGCCGCTTGCTCATAGTGGCCCGGAGCGCCTCTTTGCGCCGCCAGCGGCGTATCTCGGCGTGGTTCCCGGAGAGGAGCACGTCCGGCACCTGTAGGCCCCGATACTCCGCCGGGCGCGTATAGTGCGGGTAGTCCAGAAGGCCGTCGTAAAACGAATCGAGCCCCGCGGACTCCTCGTCCCCAAGCACCCCCGGGATTAACCTTGCCGTGGCCTCGATTACAGCGGCGGCGGCAATCTCTCCGCCGGAGAGGACGAAATCGCCTAAAGACAACTCCTCGTCCGCCAGCGACCGGACCCGCTCGTCAATCCCTTCGTAGCGTCCGCATATGAATATGAGCTTCCGCGTCTCTTTTGAAAGCTCCAGCGCCTTTTCGTGGTTGAACGCCGGCCCCTGGGGCGACATCAGCACAACTTTTACTGCCCCTGCTCCCTGCGCCGCCGCTTCCACCGCCTCGAACACGGGTTCCGGCTTCATCACCATGCCCGGCCCCCCGCCGAACGGGGCGTCGTCCGCCGTCTTGTGTCTATCTTTGGTGAAATCGCGGATGTCGGTTACTTTTATTTTTACAAGACCCTTTTCCGCCGCGCGCTTTAATATGCTGTCGCCGACCGCGGCTTCCACTATTTTAGGGAAAAGGGTAAGGACCTCGCAATTCATTCGGGGATATAGCCCTTCATCGGGCGCAGTTTAATCTTCCCGCCTTTAACGTCTATTTCTTCCACCGTTTCGTCGGTAACGGGTATAAGGAACTCCTCGCGCCTGTCCCCCTTGGCCCCCTTGCCGCCTTCGACCCCCTGCCCGGTTACGACGTAGACGTCTTTTTCGCCCGCATCTATTATGTCGCTGACTTTTCCCAGCAACCTTCCGCGGCTGGTATAGACCTCTAGGCCCAGCACCTGGAACTGGTAAAACTCGCCTTCGGGAAGGGGCGGCACGTCCGATTCCGGGACGAACAGCTCTTTACCCCGGAAACCTTCCGCCTTCTCGATAGAGTCTATTCCATCGAAAAATACGGCGATGTCACGGCCAGCGGCCCTGCTGGCCCTTACCGTGAGCGGCAGGGCCTTCTCCGCCGGCCCGCCCGCCCAGACAGTTGCCCCTTCGGAGTAGCGGTCCGGGTTATCCGTGAGGGGCTTTATTTTAAGCTCCCCCTTCAGCCCGATAGTCTTCAGTACGATACCGACCAGGACCCGGGTTTCTATTCCAGTATCTCCAGGACGCACCTTTTTCCAATCTTCGTACCAGCGGCGTTGAGGATGGTGCGCATGGCGCGGGCCGTCTTGCCCTCTTTGCCTATCACCTTCCCCAGGTCCGTCTGGGCGACCCTCAGCTCGATTACGGTGGTTTTCTCTCCCTCGACCTCGGCGACGCTGACTTGCTCCGGGTTATCGACCAGAGCCTTCGCGATGATCTCGATTAAGTCCTTCATATCCCACCTCCGCTGGTAGTGGCCGTGTCGTCAGATCGCAGTCCTTTTTCTTTAGGAAGCCTTGGGAGTATCTTCGGACTTCAGGATTCCGGATTGCTTTATGAGCGATTTCGCCGTATCCGAGGGAGTCGCGCCTTTAGCAAGCCACGATACGATCTTCTCACGGTCAAGCTCGATTAAAGCCGGCTTGACCAGAGGGTCGTACGTGCCGAGTATGTCCAGGAAGCGCCCGTCGCGCGGAGCAGCGCGAGTCCGCGGCCACCATCCTGTAAAACGGCGCCTTGTGAGTCCCTTTACGCGTGAGCCTAATTCTTACCGCCATCCAAATCACCTCCTGAGTTAAAAATACTACCCGAACATCCCCCTGCCAAGACGGAGTTTTCCGCCGGGGCGGGAGAGCATCTTCATCATCTTGCGGGTCTCCGCGAACTGCTTTAATAGCCGGTTCACTTCCTGCACCTGCGTCCCGCTTCCCTTTGCTATGCGTTTTCGCCTGTTGCCGTTGATTAAATTCGCGTTCCTGCGCTCTTTTGCCGTCATCGAGTTTATTATGCCGACGATGCGGTCCACCTCGCGGTCGTCCACGTTAGCCATCGCGCTTTTGAATTTGCCCAGCCCGGGTATCATACCCATGAGCTGGTCTAGCGGCCCCAGCTTTTTTACCTGCAGCAACTGTACCCGGAAGTCCTCCAGCGTGAATTCACCCTGGCGGAGCTTCGATTCCAGGTCCTTGGCTTCCTCTACGGTTACTTCCTGCTGCGCCTTTTCAATGAGCGAGAGGACGTCTCCCATCCCGAGTATCCGGGAGGCCACCCTGTCCGGGTAGAACGGCTCCAGGGCGTCGAGCTTCTCGCCCATGCCCACGAACTTTATTGGCCGGCCGGTAACCGCGCGTATCGAAAGGGCCGCGCCGCCTCTGGCGTCGCCGTCCATCTTGGTCAGGATAACGCCAGTAAGCGAGAGCTTCTCGTCGAAGGCGGACGCCGCCTTCACCGCGTCCTGGCCGGTCATGGAGTCCGCGACGAACAGCACTTCGTCCGGGACCACCGCCGCCTTGACGTGGATTAGCTGGTCCATCAGGGCTTCGTCTATATGCAGACGCCCTGCGGTATCCATTATTACCACGCCGAACGCGCCGCTTCTTGCCCTGTCCAGCCCCCGCTTGCAGACGGAGACCGGGTCCTCGCCCGGCTGGGACTCCTCGACCTCTACCCCGAGCTGGCGTCCAAGGGTGACCAGCTGGTCGATAGCCGCCGGCCTCTGGGTATCCGCCGCGACAAGCAGGGTTTTTCGGCCGTCCTTCTTGAACATCCGCGCGAGCTTGCCGGTGGTGGTGGTCTTGCCGGAGCCCTGAAGGCCCACCATCATCACCACCGTCGGCCTGTTCGGGACGAGCTGTATGCGGGTAACCGTCTCGCCCATCATCGTTACCAGCTCGTCGTAAACTATCTTTACGACCTGCTGGCCGGGGGAGAGGCTCTCCAGCACACCCGCGCCTACCGCCTTCACGCGGACGGACTCGACGAACTCCTTGACAACCTTGAAATTAACGTCCGCTTCGAGCAGGGCCATCCGTACTTCGCGGAGCGCTTCCGATACGTCCGCCTCGGTCAGGAACCCCCTGCCCTTCAGCTTTTTAAATACATTTTCGAGTTTTTCGGAAAGACTCTCAAACATCCGTAATCACCTGAACTTAAGTATTATATCACTCTTGCGCACACGCCGCAAAAGGGCGCACGAAGCCCTTTACCCCTGATACGGGAAAAATGGATTTTATTAGAGCACGGGGGAAATGTCAAGGAGATAATGGAAAACGCCGGCCGGCATATCCTTAATATACACGATGCCTGTTTTTTTATTCTTGACTGGGGGCCCTCATATGGGGCAACATCTAATTCTCATGAAATAACCGCAAAAGACGTCCAATTATGTTTATGTCCGGCATTACAAAAAGGATCACCGATCTCCCGCTAAGCCTCTTCGGACGCACGGCTTTCCGCTCCCTTTACAGGAACAAGATGCGGAGCTCGCTGTCTGCAATCGGGATTGCCGTCGGCATCGCCGCCGTAGTCTGCGTGGTCGCCATCGGCTCGGCCGGCTCGCAGCAAGCCGAACAGCAGCTCCAGAACCTGGGGGATAACCTCATATGGATCGAGGCGGGCTCCCGGAACGTGAACGGGGTGCGCTCCGGCAGCTCACGGGATGACTTCCCTTAACATGGAAGACGTGGAGGCAATCGCAAGCCAGATACCGCTAATCAAAAGCGTTTCCCCGAATGTGGACGGGACCGTGGGCATCATCGCGGGAGACAAGAACTGGACCACGCATTACCGAGGCGTCACCCCGGAATACTTTGATATAAAGCGTTGGCCGGTTGCGGAAGGGGCGCCGTTCACGGACTCGGACGTCTTGCATAGCGCCAATGTCGTCCTGCTCGGACAAACGGCGCGTGAGGAGCTTTTCGGGGCGGACGACCCGGTCGGCCGGCATGTCCGGATAAATAAAATGTTATTCACGGTAGTCGGCGTGCTGTCCGTGAAGGGCCAGACAAGCACCGGGCAGGACCAGGACGACGCCGTCATCATGCCCTATACCACGGTGCAGAGGAAACTGCGGGGCCAGGGTTTCACCTGGCTGGACGACATCTTTTGTTCGGCAGTCTCAAGAGAAGACGCCGAACCGGCTATTGACCGCATTACCGCCCTGCTTCGCCAGCGGCATCACATCCAGCCAGGCCAAGCGGACGACTTCAACATCCGCCACCCGGACGAGACGATAAAGGCCCTGCTTGCCGCCAAACAGACTCTCGAAATGTTCCTAATCAGCGTCGCTTCGATTGCGCTTCTTGTCGGCGGTATAGGCATCATGAACGTGATGCTTGCGTCGGTGGCCGAGCGGACGCGGGAAATCGGCATACGCCTCTCCGTCGGGGCCACGACACGCGATATACAGATTCAGTTCCTGGCGGAGGCAGTCATGCTGGGCCTGTTCGGCGGCCTGGTCGGAGTCCTGGCAGGTGTCGCGGGCTCTTTCATCTTGGGATATGTCTTCGGATGGGCCATGTCCATCCCCCCGGAAGCCTTGATAGTCGCACCACTATTCGCAATCGGAGTCGGCGTCTCCTCCGGCTTCTACCCCGCCTGGAAGGCGTCTCAGCTCGACCCGATTACCGCCCTGCGGCTGGAGTGAATAGACTGCTACCCGCCAACAATCGCTTTGAACTCCGGGTCGGTGCGGTAAGCCTCAAACGTATGTACGGTGCTAAGAATTTGTTTAAGCTCAGGTTTTTCCGCAACCAATGTCCTGACCAGTGCGAGCATCTTGTCTCGCTCGCCGAGCAATGCGTATGCCCCGGCGGCGAAGTCGTCCTTGTCGTCTTCTTTAAGAAGGTTGTTCAGGATTGCCCTCGCTTTGTCCGCATCGCCTGATCCATTTCTCTTTTGACGAGCACGGGCAATATTTAATCTCAAAGGGCGGTTTTCAGGTTCAAGTTCCAACAATTTCTCATAGCATTCAACGGCGTCAGCACTGTCGCCGCCCAAGCCGCATATGCGTATTGCCTCTTCGTGTTTGCCGAGTTTGCTAAGCGCGAAGCCCTTCTTGAAGTATGCGGCCGCATTTTTCGAATCGAGCGCGAGGCCCTTGTCGTATTCGGCGATTGCCTCCTCATATTTGCCCTGTTCACCGAGGCGGTTGCCCTCCAGTAAGTGTTCGATTGCTTTAGATTTTTCTTCGGATGATTTGGCTTCTTTCGCCGAGGCTTCTGCTTCTTCACGGATTCGCCTAATCCGGTCGTACTCGTCCCTGGCCATCGATAGTAATTCCTTCGCTTCTTTGTCAGTTCTCCCTACTTTTACAATTGAATACGCATTGAGCAAGGTCAATACTGCAATAATCCCAAGTATGATAGTCCAGTCGCGTTCCGAAGAGTCGTGATATTGAGTTGCAATTGTCTTATAGAAATCAGTTTCACGCCGCGTTTGAGAAAGATTTGAATCCATAGTTCTATTAATCCGCTCTTCAAACGCTTTGAGGTCGTCTCTGTTAATAGGCGCAGGTTCTTTTGCTAATGCACTATGCGCGTAGTGAAGTGCGAAGACCATAACAAAAAACACCGCGAACAAAATGCCGAGCTTCTTCATCCTTCTCCTTATAAGCGTGACAAAGGGAAATTTGTTTTGCCTGATACTACTCGCACGAATATTGCGATGTCAAGAAAAACGCGGGGCATAAAAAGGACTTGAAATATTTCTCTGTGAGACATATAATTTGTATGTATGGAGAATACATATGAAAACAACTCTAAACATACCGGATGAACTGCTGGACGAGATAAAATCGGTTTTCGGGGCCAGGTTTAGGACGGACGTGGTTTGCGACGCCCTGGAACAATACCTGATGCAAAAACGCCGGGAGAACCTCCTTGGTCTTAAGGGTAAACTGTCTCTGGCGGATTTCACGGAAGAACTTGAGGCGGCGGAACTGAAGGAAGATAAGTGGACCCGGTAATAATAGACAGTCTCCATCTGGATAGAGTTCTTCAATAAAGACACGGAAATTTCCCGGAAAGCGGCGGGTCTTATAGAGGATGGCAGGGCCACCATCGCCGGGCCAATTTTATACGAGGTCTTGCAGGGCACGCGCTCGAAGGATGAGCAGGAGGTCGTACTCTCCGCGCTCCTCGGGGTAACGATGGTGGCGATAAATACCCAGCTTTGGATAAAGGCGGCGGAAATTTCCTCGGCCCTCAGGAAAAGAGGAATTACCATACCGATGTCGGACATAGTTATTGCCGCCGCCGCGATCGAGCGCGGTTATTCGGTGTTCACCTCCGATGCGCATTTCAAGAAGGTGCCCGGGGTAAAACTGGTCCACTAATTCCGCTCTTAATAGCTCTTCCTGCTCCGCGCGCCAACTCATCATTTCTTAATGCCAATCCACATATAAATGGCTTATCCGGCGAATTTCGGCGGGTATCGAAAAACGGCCAATTTAACCGCTTTTGACGCTGTTTTAGGGGGTAAGGGAGGGGTTTTGGAGGCACCCATTTTAAAGTGGACGTGAACGGATTAAACCTTATTTTGCTAATAGTTACATTAAATATTTACCCATTTTCGCGGGACGAAAAAATCACTCGACCATTTTTGCAACTGATTGAAATCTAAGTACTTTTTTTCGCGGTTTCGCCGGGTTTCCCTATCCCTGCGCCATATAATAAGCAACTATTTATTTGAGGCGGAAAATTTATTCCGCCCGTATCCCCTTCACCTGGTCCTTGAACTGTTTTATCGTCTTTTTATAATCACTTGTACCGAAAACCGCGCTCCCGGCGACAAGGATGTCCGCGCCGGATTCGGCCACTTCCTTTGCGTTTCCTATCTTTATCCCGCCGTCCACTTCCAGGACCACGTCCATGCCCCGCATGTCTATCTCCACCCGCGCGCCGGATATTTTCTCCATGCAATTCGGGATGAACTCCTGCCCGCCGAAGCCCGGATTTACGGACATGATAAGCAGTAAATCCATGTACTCCCATACCCAGTCCAGGTCGCAAAGCGGAGTCGAAGGATTGAGCGCGACCCCGGCCTTCACACCCTGCTCGCTTATCAGGGCAAGCGTGCGGTTCAAATGTATGGACGCCTCCGAGTGGACCGTCAGGTAATCCGCGCCCGCATGCGCGAATTCATGAATGAATTTCTCCGGTTCCACTATCATCAGGTGCACGTCTATCGGGAGCGAAGTCGCCTTCCTGACCGCCTGCACGACCTTCGGCCCGATGGTAATATTCGGCACGAACCGCCCGTCCATGACGTCCACGTGAATGATGTCCGCGCCCGCCTTCTCTACCGCTTTTATCTCCTCCTCCAGCCTGCCGAAATCCGACGACAGTATGGACGGCGCAATACTTACCATCTCATCCCCTCCCATGATTTAAGACCGTACTCGTTTACTTGCCCATCGGGTTTATAACATGTTTTAACGGTTGCTTCGCCTCAGACTTATCCTTTTTCGGTGCGGACTTATCCTGTTTCGGCGGCTTTAGCCCGGGGATGTCAATTTTTTTTTTAGCCTGCTGAGGGACCGGCGAAATATCCTGCTGCGGCGGCTTCAGTCCGGGGCTTTTATTTTTTTTAGCCTGCTGAGGAAACGGCGAAATGTCCTGCTTCGGGGGAGCCGGTTCCCCAAGCGCAACGATAACCTGCCCGTTCGCCGGAAGCTGATATCCGGCCTTCGGCCCCTGGGTTGCGATAACACCGCCCCTTCCGGAATACAATATTTTGCCGCCCATCGGCCTCACCGCGTCACCGGCCTGCGGGAGAGTCATGCCCTTCAGGTCCGGCGTAACGTACCTGGTCCCCTTGCCGCCAGCGCTCACCAGTATGTCCACCTCGGAGCCCTTCTGCAGCACGGTACCCTGCGCGGGAGACTGAAGGATTACCGTCTCGGCGGGCGACGGCGAGTTCACCCGCGCCACCTCTCCCAGTTCGAGCCCAGCCGACTTAAGCGTAACCTGGGCAAGCCGGAATACCTTGTCCGTCACCGGGGGCACGGCCACCTCTTCCGAGCCCAGGCTTACGACGACCATGACGTTCCTGCCGCCCTTTACGCGCTCGCCGGGCGCGGGGCTCTGGCCGATGATATAGTTCTCGGGCACCGTGGGGTGGTGCTCCTGCCGCTCCACTTTTATGTCCAGGCCGGAGTTCCTTATCTGGTTTATCGCGGCCGTCAGCTCCTTGCCGCGCACGTCCGGGACGGTGATGGTATGGCCCCAGGTAAAGGCGTTCATGGTTATGACCGCCGAGGCCATCGCCAGGCCCAGAAACACCAGTACGATAAGGAGCATCTGAAAGAATTTTTTAACCGTTACCGGCATACCATCCTTGCCATGAAGAACCCGTCCGTCCCGTGCAGATGCGGGAAGGTCCGGATAAATTTATTTTTCACAAGTCCGCGCGCCGCCTCCGGCAAAAGCGGCAGCGGGTCGTCAAGTTCAAACTCCGGATGGAGAGAGAGGAATTTTTCCATGACGCCTTCGCCTTCCTCCGGCTCCGTCGAGCATACGGAATAAACCAGCGCGCCGCCAGGCGCCACAAGGCCGGAAACATTCTCCAGCATCGAAAGCTGAAGGCGCGCCATCCGCGCTATATCCGCGGGCTTCCTTAAGTACTTTATCTCCGGCCGCCGCCGGATGATGCCGAGTGCGGTGCAGGGCGCGTCCAAAAGGACCCGGTCGAACTTTATTTTAAACGGCAGAGGCCCCGCCGCGTCCGCTGCGACGGGAAAGATATTCCCGATTTTCATGCGCAGACTATTTTCTTTCAGAAGCTTGATTTTGTCAAGGGAGATATCCATGGAGACGATATGCGCCAGGCCGCCGGAGATGGAGGAGAGGTGCGCGCTTTTGCCGCCCGGCGCGGCGCAGGCGTCCAGCACGAACTCGCCCGGCTTCGGGTCTGCAAGAAGCGATACGAGCTGGGCCGCCTCGTCCTGCACTGAGAACAGCCCTTCGTCATATCCCGGAAGCTCCGGGACGGGCCCGTGCGAGTTCACGATAAGCGCGTCCGGCGCATACTTGCCAGGCGCGGTTTCCAGCCCCTCTTTATTGAAAAGCCCGGCGAGCGTGTCCCTGTCCACCCGGGGCCTATTCGCCCTGAGGACGAGCGGCGGCCTGCCGTTCCCGGCCTCCATCAGGGCCATTGCGCCATCGAAACCGAACCGCTCTGCCCACCGCTTCACAAGCCATGCGAGGATACGAGAACTTCAGGGACAGGTAGTCGAGAGGTTTATTCTCCGGGTCGGGGAATTTTACTTTCCCGGGCTCCCGGAGCATATTCCGGAGCACGGCATTCACGAAGCCGCCCGGCCCCCGCCACTGCCCACCCTCTGCCCCCCTGCCCCCCTGCCCGCCGATTTTTTGGCCTGTTTTACCGCCTCGTCCACCGCCGCGCGCGCCGGAATTTTATCAAGGTACAAAAGCTGGTACGCCGCGAGCCGGAGGATATTTTTCAGTTCCGGCTGGACTTTCCGGGGTTCCTTTATATAGAACGAAAGCGAGTGGTCGAGCGAGATAAGGTTCCGTATGACGCCGTAAACAAGCTCGGTCTGAAGGCGCCTGTCCCGGTGGTCGAGGGAATATTTATGGAAAGATTGCTGCAGGAGGACTTCCGCGCGGGATGACGCCCGTCGAAGGGAGATAAAACGATGCAAGCGAGACGGACAGGACGTATAACGCGGCGTCCCTCGCGCACGGAGACGTTGTCTCTTTCTCCCGCCTCGGGAGGTGTTACGGGTGGGGGCTTATCCTCCTTACAAGAATTCTTACGCATCGACCGGCGATGCTATGAACATTTCCAGCGCCTCTTTCACGTCCTGCATGTCCACGCGGGTGTTCATGCACGGCCCGAACGGGCGGTCGTTCAGTATCCCGATTACGGGCAGGGGATAGCTGTCCACGATGCCGCTGGTCAGGTCTCTCTCGCAGGCGACCGCGATTATCGCCTTCGGGCGCTTTTCCTTTATTATCCTCCTGGCCAGCGTCCCGCCGGTGGCGACGGACAGGGCCACCCTGTATTTGTCGGCGACGGCGACCAGGTCTTTTATCTCGCACTTCCCGCAGCCCTTGCACCGGTGGACGTCGCCGGTGATCTTTATATTGCAGTCGTTGATCTGTATGCAATGCGGCAGCAGGATGAGCAGCCTGTCCGGCTTTACCTTCCCCACGTTCGAGCGGACGAGCTGGTTGTTCACGGCGATGAAGGACTGCTGTACTTTATCCCGCGAGATGCCGAGTAACCTGCCGACAATAACCATCAGGGGAAAGAGCACCTTTACCACCACGAACCGGAGGCGCTGGGCGAGGAATATCTCATGGCCCCTGACGAGCGTGAGGATAAGGAGGAAGACGCCGAATGCAATAAAACCGACGACGCCGAAGATAACCGCGGTGAAAACCGCCGGAAGGTAGCGGATTGATGTTCCGAAGCCCTACCTGCGGGATGTACCACAAAAGCCATCCGGCCCCGGCAAGCAGGCCCATGGTTATTATGAGCAGGGTAATGAAAACTCTTTTTTTTGGCTCTTTCATCCCAGAATCTCGCCCGAAGCGATTTTATGCCCCGCAAGGTACTCGTGCGCGGCCATCCTGCGTCCGCCTTCCGGCTGAAGCTCCTCTATAATCAGCGCGCCTTCGCCCGCGGCAACTATAATGCCGTCCTTATCGGCTGAAATGACTCTCACCCGCGGGGGAGGGTGGCTCTAAAAGCCGGGTGGGCGCTGTTTTGGCCTTCCAGATATGCAGCATCTTCCCGGCTAGATAAGTATATGCGCCGGGCCATGGATTAAGACCCCGTACCGTCCTCTCAATCTCACGCGCCTGCTTTGCCCAATCTATCCGGCCCATCTCTTTTTTCAGGATCGGCGCGTACGTCGCCTGGGAATTATCCTGGCTGACCGGCTTAAGCCTGCCCGCTTCGAACTCGGCAAGCGCTTTCACTATCAGTTCGGCCCCGACCCGGCTCAGCTTCGCGGTCAGCGTCTGTGCCGTGTCCTCCGGCAGTATCGGCTCCACGGCCGCCGTCAGCATCGCGCCGGTATCCATCCCCTCGTCCATAAGCATTATGGTGATGCCGGTGTCGGCCTCGCCGTTCACTATCGCCCAGTTAATCGGCGCGGCGCCCCTGTACTTCGGAAGGAGCGATGCGTGTACGTTGAAGTTGCCGAGCCGTGGGATGTCAAGAAGTGCCTTGGGGAGTATCTGCCCGAACGCGGCAACTACCAGGGCGTCCGGGCCGGCCTTTCTTATTTCCTCGATTGCCTCCGGCCTCCTGACCCTCTCCGGCTGGAATACGGGGAGGCCTAAAGCTTCCGCAAGGGCCTTCACCGGCGGCGGGACCGGCTTTTTGCTTCGGCCTTTGGGCCTGTCCGGCTGGGTAACCACAAGCCGGACTTCATGACCAGCCTTCACCAGGGCTTCGAGGACAGGGACGGCGAACTGCGGCGTCCCCATGAAGACAATTTTCAACCCACCTCCGCCTTGTCTTCTTTTATGTTCTTTTTAATCCTGCGTTTGAAGAGGTCGCGCTTCAGCGGGCTTATCCGGTCTATGAAGAGTATCCCGTCCAGGTGGTCCAGCTCGTGCTGGAATGCTCTGGCCAGGAGTTCCTCGCCCTCCGCCTCATAGGTTTTTCCGTCCCTGTCCGTCGCCCGGATGCGGACTTTCGCATAGCGGGTTACGTTGGACTGGAAGTCCGTGACGGAAAGGCACCCTTCCTCTTCGTTCAGTTCCCCTTCCCTGGAGATTATAGCCGGGTTAATCAGGACGAGAAGGGGGTGCGGGTCGTCCCTGGTCGAGACGTCTATCACGGTAAGACGAAGCGATATCCCCACCTGCGGAGCGGCTAATCCCACCCCCGGCGCGGCATACATCGTCTCTATCATGTCGTCTATAAGCTTCTGAATTTCCGGGGTTATCTCCGTCACCGGCTTCGCTTTCCGCCGGAGGACCGGGTCCGGATATTTTCTTATTTCAAGGATTGCCAAAACTCATCCTCCCAAACCTTTGGCTACACATACCTTTGTACCATTTTCAGCGCAAAATTTCAAGATAAACCAATCTTTACTTTCTTTTCAGGTGAAAAGAAAGTAACAAAGAAAAGCCAGACTGAAACCCGTTTAAGTTTAGCTTTTACGCCTTTACGCCTTTACGCCGCTTCCGCCTCCACCATACGGCGGAAAACGAGCCTTCCGCCTTCCACGTCGGCCTGTACGGTATCCCCCTCCTTGAACTGGCCTTCCAGTATCTTCATGGCGAGCGGGTTCAGTATCTCCCGCTGGATGGTGCGCTTAAGCGGCCTCGCGCCGTATGCCGGGTCGTATCCCAGCGTCACCAGCATCTCCCTTGCCGCCGGGGTCAGGGTTATATTTATCTTCTTCTGGGCAAGGTGCCTCTGGAGCAGCCTTAGCTGTATATCGATTATCCTCTTCAACTGCTCTTCGGTGAGCGGGTGGAATATGATGATGTCGTCGATGCGGTTTAGGAACTCCGGCTTGAAATGATGCCGCAGCGCCTCCGACACGAGCTTTCGCATCTCCTCTTCGTTTTTGGCCTCCTGGATGAACTGGCTCCCGATGTTGGAGGTCATGATGACGACCGTGTTCTTGCAGTCCACCGTGCGCCCATGCCCGTCGGTGAGCCTGCCGTCTTCCAGCAGTTGCAAAAGGACGTTGAAAACCTCCGGATGCGCCTTCTCTATCTCGTCGAACAGTATCACGGAGTAGGGCCTTCTGCGCACAGCCTCGGTCAACTGCCCGCCCTCCTCGAACCCCACATACCCCGGAGGCGCGCCGATAAGCCTCGAAACGGTATGCTTCTCCTGGTACTCGGACATGTCTATCCGTATCATCGCCTTCTCGTCGTCGAAAAGGAATTCCGCGAGCGCCCGTGCCAGCTCCGTCTTGCCGACTCCGGTGGGGCCCAGGAATATGAACGAGCCTATGGGACGGTCCGGGTCCTGTATCCCCGCCCTCGCCCGGCGCACCGCGTCCGATACCGCGACCACCGCCTCGTCCTGCCCCACGACCCGCTCCTTGAGGCGCTCCTCCATCTTCGTCAGCTTGGCCATCTCGCCTTCCAGCATCTTCGATACCGGCACGCCCGTCCATTTCGAGACTATATCCGCGATGTCCTCTTCATCCACTTCTTCTTTTAGAAGCGAACCCTGGGCCTGCAAGGCGGCAAGGGCCTCGTTCTGCCTCTCAAGCTCACGGTTAAGCTCCACTATCGTCCCGTAACGAAGCTCCGCCGTGCGCCCGAGGTTCCCCTCGCGCTCCGCCCGCTCGGCCTCGCCCCTGGCCTGCTCCAGCTTCTCTTTAAGCTCGCGTATCTTCTTTATGGCCTCTTTCTCGTTTATCCACCGGGCATGGAGCACGGAACGCTTTTCGCCGAGTTCGGCTATGTCTTTCTCGATATTCTTCAGCCGCTCCTTCGACGCCGGGTCTTTTTCCTTTTTAACCGCCTGCTCCTCCACCTGGAGCCGCCGTATGGTCCGCTCCAACTCGTCAAGCTCCGTGGGCATCGAATCGATCTCCATCCGGAGCTTGGACGCCGCCTCGTCGATTAAATCGATCGCCTTGTCCGGCAGGAACCTGTCCGTTATGTAGCGGTTGGACAGCGTCGCCGCGGCGATAAGAGCCGAGTCCTTTATACGGACGCCGTGGTGCACCTCGTAGCGTTCCTTCAGGCCGCGCAGTATCGAGATGGTATCCTCGACATTCGGCTCCTGCACCATGACGGGCTGGAAACGCCGCTCCAATGCCGGGTCCTTCTCGATATGCTTCCTGTACTCGTCTATGGTGGTCGCGCCAACGCACCGCAGGTCTCCCCTGGCCAGCGCCGGTTTCAGCATGTTCGAGGCGTCAATCGCCCCTTCCGCCGCGCCCGCCCCCACAAGGGTATGCATCTCGTCGATGAACAGGATGATCTTCCCCTGCGACTCCTCCACCGCCTTCAGCACCGCCTTCAGCCGGTCCTCGAACTCGCCCCGGAACTTTGCCCCGGCGATAAGCGACCCCATATCGAGCGCGACGACGCGCTTGTCTTTGAGGCCTTCCGGCACGTCTCCGGCGATTATCCTCTGGGCGAGGCCCTCGACGATGGCCGTCTTGCCGACGCCCGGCTCGCCTATCAGCACCGGGTTGTTCTTCGTCCTGCGGGAGAGCACCTGTATCACCCGGCGGACCTCCTCGTCCCGGCCTATTACAGGGTCCAGCTTGCCCTTCCTTGCGAGGTCGGTCAGGTCGCGCCCGTATTTCGTCAGCGCCTCGTACTTGTCCTCCGGGTTCTGGTCCGTGACCCGCTCCGAGCCCCTTATCTCCTTCAGGGCGGAGAGGATACGGTCGCGTCTCGCGCCGGCCGACTTAAGTACCCGGCCCGCCGCGCCGTCGTCTTCCGCCATCGCTAAAAGCAGGTGCTCGGTCGAGACGTACTCGTCTTTTAAGCCCTCCATCTCGCGCGCCGCTTTATCCAAGACCTTGTTCAGCCGGGGCGTGACATAGACCTGTCCCATCTGGCCCGCGCCCGAGACACTGGGCATCCGCTCCAGCTCCGAGATTACCTCGCCTTCAAGCGCACCCAAGTCCGCGCCGAGCCTCTTAAGTATTGGCGGCACCACGCCTTCCGGCTGTTTCAGAAGGGCCAGAAGGAGATGCTCCACATCCACCTGCTGCTGCCCCCGTCTGCCCGCTTCGTCCTGCGCGGCCAGCACCGCCTCCTGTGCCTTTACTGTAAATTTATCAAGACGCATAAGACCTCCTAAAACCTTTGTTACCTTTTTGTAAAAAGGTAACGCCAAAAACTTTTAAACTTACCTCTTTTTCACTTTTATAATTTTCCCTCCGGCGCCTTCGCCAGCGGATGTTTCATCTCTTCCTCGCGCCGGGCAATCTCCCGCATGAACTCCTCGCGCATATCGTGCATCATGCGGTCCATCTCCTCCTGGAGCTTCTGCATCCTCTCCCGCATGGTGAGTATAACCTCCACGCCGGCCAGGTTCACCCCCATCTCGCGGGTCAGGTTCAGTATCGTCCGGATGCGCTCCACGTCCTCTTCCGAGTACATCCGCACGCCCGCCCCGGTCCGGGACGGCTGGACGAAGCCTTCGCGCTCATAGAGCCTCAGCGTCTGGGGATGGACCCCAAGCATCTCCGAGACACACGCTTATCATATAAACGGCGCTGTTCGCGTCTCTTCATGATCATTAACATGCCGCTCCTTTTCCGCGCCTGAACCCGCTGAAGGTTATGCCGGAACGCGGGTCATGCGGCACATGGCTCATAAAATCCTTGAGCGCGGATTTCGCCTGTTCGTTTAAGTGCGGCGGCACCGCCACCTTCACGCGCACGTACTGGTCGCCCACGCCTGAGCCGCCGAAGTGCGGCACGCCCTTGCCGCGCAGGCGGAACTCCTGGCCGGACTGCGTACCCGGCGGGATGGTCATCGTAACGACTCCGTCTTTCGTCGGCACGTCCACCTTGGCGCCTAAAGCGGCCTCCGAAAAGGTTATGGGTATCTCGCTGTGGAGGTTGTCCCCGCGCCTTTCGAAATAGGGGTGCTTCCGCACCTTCGTAATAATATATAAATCGCCCGGAGGCCCGCCGTTTACGCCGGGCCCGCCCATGCCCTGGAGCCGGACTTTCGAGCCGTTGTCCACACCGGCTGGGATTTTTACGGTAAGCTTTTCCGTCTTCGGGACGTAACCGCTGCCGCCGCAGTTTCTGCATGGGTCTTTAATCTTTTTCGCTCCGCCGCAGCGCGGGCAGGTCCTGTTTACGCCGAACGGCCCGCGTCCCGCCTTTATCTGCCCCGTACCGCCGCAGTCCGGGCAGGTCCTGGGCGTACTTCCCGGCATGGTGCCCGTCCCCCCGCATGCCGTGCACGGGGCCTCCCGCCGGAGGTTCAACTGGGCGCTGGTCCCGAAGAGGGCGTCCTCCAGGTCCACTTCCATCGTCGTGGTCGTGTCCTGGCCCTTCATGGGGCCCATGCGCCCGCCGCCGCCGAACAGGCCGGAGAAGATATCCTCGAACCCGCCCCCGCCGCCCTGGAAGCCTTCGAAGTCCTCCGGCCTGAACCCGCCTCCGCCGCCGCCGCCGCCGGGCCTGTATTCGTACCTGAACCCTCCCGTCCCGGCCCCCGCGCCGGCCCCCGCGCCCGCGGTCTGGTCGAAGGCGGCGTGGCCGAAACGGTCGTACATCTCGCGCTTTTTGGGGTCGGAGAGGACGTCGTTTGCTTCGCCTATTTCCTTGAACTTGCGCTCCGCCTCCTTGTCGCCGGGGTTCACGTCCGGGTGGTACTTCCGGGCGAGCTTGCGGTACGCCTTTTTTATCTCCTTTTCGTCCGCGGTCTTCGGGACTCCAAGGACCTCGTAGTAATCCCTTTTCTGGGCCATTTTAACGCTCCACCTTCACTTGGACCTTCCTTACCTTGCCCACCTTGGGTATCACCACTTTCAGGAGCCCGTCGTTAAAATTGGCGGAGGTCTTTGCCGAATCCACGTCGCAGGGCATGGAAAATTTCCTGTGGAAGTGGCCGTAGTTCCTCTCTATGCGGTAGAAGTTCTCATGCTCCACGTCCCGCTCAAACCGCCTTTCCCCTTTAAGCGTCAGGACGTTGTCCGTTACGGTCAACGCTATATCCTCCTGGTCCACCCCCGGAAGCTCCGCCGTCAGGACTATCTCCTTCTCCGTCTCATAGACGTCCACGGCGGGAGACCAGGTGCTCGGCTTTTCCGTCATAATGTCCTTGAACGGGTCCCATTTGATTATCTTCATTTTCACATCCTCCGGAAGATGGTATACTGTATCTGTGCTTTTTACCATTATGTCGCTTTAGTGTATCATTGTCAAGTCTATTTATAGCGTTGACGATCAGGAATATGATGCAACTTTTTAGAAATGCTGTATTTTTAGTCTTAACCGGCATGGCCGTCGCTGCGGCCGGCTCCCGCCAGCGCGGCTTACGTGGTAACCCTCACCAACGGGGAGACCATAAGCGCGCAAGACTATAAAATCAATGACAGAACAATCGAGCTGAAAATGGAAGGCGGCAGCGCCTCGTTCCCCCGCTCCCTGGTCGCCTCCATCTCCGGGGGCGGCACTGGTGGAAAACCTGCTCCCGCCTTCATCCGACGCCAGGGCCGCCGTCCAGTCCCCCGTCCGCAACGCCCGGAACCAGGCCGCAAAATTCCGGGGAAGACACGCTGCGGAAACTGGCTGTCGACGAAGGGGATTCGGAGGCGGGGCCGGAAGAAGGGGTGAAGCCCGCCGTGACGATATGACCGTGGAAGAGTTCCTGGATAAAGAAGGTGAAGACGGCGAAGAGGGCGATGAATCCGTCGACGCGGCGGACCAGGACGGCAATTCCGGGGACGACGAGGGTTTATGCCGGAGGAGGCGGACCAGGGAGATAAAGTTACCGAAGAGTAAAAAAAGCGCCCTTTAAGGGGGCGCTTTTTTTGACGGATGCCTGGTTTATCGCGACCGGTGAATATTGCCCGGCGCTTCAGTCAGCTACGGGAGCCTTCTCCTCATCTGCAAGGCGGGCGCGCGGAACTTTACAATCACCGGCACGGAAGTCACGAGGGAACCCCCATACATGAACGGGATGGACGAGCCGTTACTGAATACCATCTTGCTGGCGGTCGCCGGGTGTATCTTGGCCTTAATCATGGCCCTGTTGCCGTCTCTCCTCAGCACGCCCGCCATGTCCACGGCCCCGGTAAACTGCACCACGGTCCCGCTCCCGGTGAACAGGCCCGTTGCGGGGTCATAGGTCACGCTATCGTTGTTATTCAGTCTGATGACGCCGACGCCCGTGGTCTGGGCGGCCAGCACGTGCTCGGCCCGCCTCAGCATGAACGTACCGTTAAAGCCGAGCCAGACGCCGCCGTCGGGGAAGCTTACCGTCCCTGCCGTCGTGCCGGACAGGTTGTTGAATGCCACCGTCATATTGTTGGGTCCCCGCCTGTTCCTGGCGATGCGGTGCAGGATTCTATGGGGGCGTGTCGGTCCCGACGTTCAACACGGAGACGTTTGCGGTCTTCAATGGCGCCGTCGAAAAACAGGGTTGAGGTGGAGTTACTGAATATCGACCTGTGCGGCCCTGCAAAGGCTGTCAATGAAAGAAATACCAGAAAAACGATTACCAGGACGGATAAAACGATCTTCTTCATGCTGCCTCCTTTACTGTTATAGGTTGGCAATCATTTCCGGATGAACCTAATATATTAATACATTAAAATATCTGAAAAATCCAGTTAACCATTTTAAACAATTAATCATTATTGGCAAAGGATGCTGTTTTTAATCCTCTCGTATAAATTCAACCACCTTACCCATTATCTCGTCTCTCGGCCCGGCGGAATTCGGCCAGCACTTTTTCCTCGCTCCCCCTCGTCCTTACCGGGTCATCGACAGGCCAGTGGAGCCTTTTGATTTCCGGGGGAGTCGCCGGGCAGAGGGATTCCGCATGTCCGCAGAGCGTGATTATGATGTCCATGCGGTTTAAAAGCTCGCGGTCTATGGCCTTCGAAGTCTGGCCTGGAAATATCTATCCCCAACTCCGCCATGACCTTGGCGGCGTTTTCGTTGACGCCCGCAGGGGTCAGGCCCGCGCTGTAAACTTCCAGCGCATCCCCGCCGTAACGCCTTGCAAACCCTTCCGCCATCTGGCTCCGGCAGGAGTTGCGGGTGAAAAGAAACATAACCTTAACCATCAAAGCTCCGGGTTAAAACCGTCCAAAAGTTTTTGGCGTTACCTTTTTACCAAAAAGGTAGCAAAGGTTTACTTCTTCGCCAGCAGTTTCAAGCTCCGAAGTCCCAGGTCGCTCACGTTATCCTTCGTGACGATCCCGCAGCCGCACGTAGTCTCCGCAAGAAACGACGCGTCGTCCATCGAGATAACGGTCACGTCGGTAAACCCCGCGCGTTTAACCGCGGATACGTAATCGTCGTATTTTACCGCGCCCGACACGCAGCCGGTATATGCCTCGACGTTTTCCACTACCGCGCGCGGCAAATCCTTGGTCAGCACGATATCCGATACCATCAGCCTGCCGCCGCTCTTAAGGACGCGGTATGATTCGGAAAAGGTCTTGTCCTTGTCCACGGAGAGGTTTATCACGCAGTTGCTGATTACGCAGTCTATGGAGCCATCAACCACGGGCAAGGCTTCGATTTCGCCGTGGCGGAACTCGACGTTGGTGAATTTCCCGTCTTCGGCATTCTCTCATGGCACGGGAAAGCATCTCCGGCGTCATGTCCACGCCGATTACCCGGCCTGAAGGGCCGACGCGGTTTGCGGCCAGGAATACGTCTATCCCCGCGCCGGAGCCTAAGTCGAGCACGACCTCGCCCTCTTTAAGGGAGGCAAGGGCGACGGGGTTGCCGCAGCCGACGCCGAGGACCGCGCCTTTCGGCAGGCCGAGGAGTTCATTTACGTCGTAGCCGATTTTTTCTTCGTGCGCGAATTTGGGCTTGACCGAGCCGCAGCAGCCGCCGGTTTCGCCTTTTGCAATGCCTGAATACGTCTTCTGAACGCTGAGCTTGATTTTTTTGTCCATGATTTACCTCTTTTGTAATTCAGCCGCGATATAATCTTCCACCGTCTTCAAACAGCAGGAGCCTTGCGGGTTCCTTGTTTCACACGAACAGCCTTCTCTTTTCATGCGCGCCTTGATGTCCTGTGCGGCCGAGCTTTTTCCCGTAAGCCGTATTTCCTCAGCTATCCCTTCCATGGTATGGCCGAAACAGTAGCATATCGGCCTGGGGGCGGAAGTTTCCTTGAGTCCCTACGCGTACACTCAGGTCCCCCTTGGAGAAGGTGCGTCCGTCTTCCGTAAAATAAACCGTTTCGCACTCTTTCGTCTTGCAGAAAAAATAGCCGCCCTCTATTATATCGCCAAGTTTTTCCTTGCGGATTAAGGAGCGCACGGTGTCCGTCTTTACTGCCCTCCGGCAGCGCCGCAGGACGGGCAAATGGCGGAAGGTCCTCTATGCAACTTCAGCTGAATCACGGCAATTCTACTCCACGTTACCGCGCATCTCTGCGGGAGGCCTTCTGCACGGCAAGCTTTGTCTTCTTCATACAGACCTTATTTCCCTTCGAGCAGCCTTTCCGCGAAATAGCCGGGCAATCCGTTTTCTACTATGGACCACGCCGTTTTCCCGACGTCATAAGGGACCCTCAGGAACTCCGTCTCGACAATGCCCGGCCTGATGTCAACCAATGCGACACATGACCTGACGTCCCCGTCTTTCGGCTTGCCCACGCTTCCGGCGTTGATGAATATTTTGCCGTCCAGGTCTTTTCTGTAAGGCTTATGGGTATGCCCATAAACCATAATGTCCGCGCCTGCTTTTTCGGCCATCTGCCTGAAGAAATCATCGTCCCTGTCATCGGTCCAGTAAAGATTATTCTTGGTCGGCGTTCCATGAAATAACTTAACCCTGAACCCCTCGCAGGTGAAGGCTATTTCAAACGGCAGGCCCCTCAGGTATTCTTTTGTTTTCGGAGTTGCATGTTCCTTTGTCCAGTTAAAGCCCAGGTCCATCATCTTCGCCTGAAGTTCGTTTTCGTACCGGCAGCCGCAGTGCTCGCTGTCGTGCGATACGGTCTCGTCGTAGTTCCCCTGGACGCCTTCGACCTGGTGCTCGGCAAGGAAATCGACGACCTCGTTTATAAAAGGCGCATAGCCGCCGAGGTCGCCAAGGTGATACACCTTCTCAAGCCGTGTTCGCGACCGCCGCTTTATAAGCCGCCTTAAGCGCCGCTATGTTGCCGTGTATGTCGCCGAATATCGCGAGTCTCATATATAAAGGCTCCGTGCCCACTACCCTGCAAGCGGCGGGTGCGAAATATCTCTTCTGGAAATAAAGAGACACGTTAACGAGGCCGATTAAGACCGGGACCTCGACCAGCGGGCCGATTACCGCGGCGAACGCCGCGCCGGAATTAATGCCGAATACGGAGATGGCGACGGCGATGGCAAGCTCGAAATTATTCGAGGCGGCGGTAAAAGAAAGCGTGGCGGACTGCTCGTAAGTCGCGCCGACCTTCCTGCTCATGTAAAAAGAGGCCAGGAACATCACGATAAAATAAATGAAAAGAGGTATCGCCACCCTGAGCACGTCACCCGGCAGGCGCACGATATAGTCGCCCTTGAGCGAGAACATGACGACTATCGTGAACAGGAGCGCGGTCAGGGTAATCGGGCTTATCTTCGGGATGAATTTATTCTCGTACCACTGCCTGCCCTTTTTGCGCACGAGGATAAGCCGCGTGAGCATTCCGGCGATGAACGGGACGCCCAGGTAGATGAAGACGCTCTTTGCTATCTGGCCCATGCCGACTTCCACCGCCACGCCCTTAAGGCCCAATACCGGCGGGAGGAGCGTCATGAAGAAGTAGGCGTACGCGGAATAGAACAGGACCTGGAATATCGAGTTGAAGGCGACCAGCCCGGCGGCGTATTCCCTGTCCCCGCAGGCAAGGTCGTTCCAGACTATGACCATCGCGATGCACCGGGCGAGGCCGATCATTATGACTCCGGCCATGTATGAAGGGTAGTCCCGCAGGAAAAAGACGGCGAGCGCGAACATCAGGGCAGGGCCGATAACCCAGTTCTGCACAAGAGAGAGCGACAGCACCTTCCAGTCGCGGAAGACCCGGCCCATCTCCTCATACCTTACCTTGGCAAGCGGCGGGTACATCATCAGTATCAGCCCCGCGGCTATCGGGATGGAGGTCGTGCCGGACTGGAAACGGGTGATGAAATTCACCCAGCCCGGAAGCCAGTATCCCGAGCCTACGCCCGCCGCCATGGCGAGGAATATCCAAAGGGTCAGGTATCTGTCCAGAAACGAGAGCTTGCCGGTGATCTTCATATAAACGATTCCTTAATTTAATGTCGCGCAGGAATTCCCTGGGGCCTTTGACTGCCTGAACCTGTAAAGCCGCTTCACGTCGCCTTCTGTCACCTTCCCGTTTACCCCGCCAAGGGCGGTGGGAAGCAGGATTTTATTGAACATGGAGGATAGGTCAAGCTCGTAATGTATCCACCTGCCCTCCCGCCAATCCTTAATAAAACCGGCCTCTTTAAGTATCGCCAGATGAAAGGATATGTTCGGCTGGGTCATATCCAGGGCCGCCGCTATGTCGCATACGCATAGCTCTCCCTCTTCGAGCAGCTTCAATATCCGAAGCCGCGTTTCCTCCGAAAGCGCTTTAAAACGCGCGGCGGTCTTCTCCATTTCACCCTCCATCATGCCCTCATCCATCCCCGTTACGCCTCTCACTTCAACCAAATAACTGCTTATATGTTACTTTGCAGCCGCCACGGATGTCAAGTGAAAAAAAGAGGGCGTTAGCCTTCCCGTAACACATCAGGAAGATAACGCCCATTTATTTTAAAAAAACTCTATTTATTTTGAGGAGAACTACTCTTAAAAATTGCTCGTTTAGCGGACTTCAGCCTTGCCGCCCTTGAAGACTTCGTCTGGGCGACTTTGGGCTTGCGGCCCCTCTTCGCTTTCGGCTTCTCGATTTTTATCTTGATCGTCTTCGCGGCTTCCTTCGATTTCCGCACGGTATCCAGGCGCTTCTTGTCCCCGTCAAGCTTCTTGCCGGTCACCCTTTCAAGCGACGTAGGGACCAGGACGCGGTTTAACATATCCCCCATGTCGAGCTGGTAGAAGCTCCAGCGCCCCTCGCGCCTGTCTTTTATAAGTCCCGCCTCCTTGAGTATCCCCAGGTGAAAAGAGACGTTCGGCTGCGTCATCTCCAGCGCGTCGGTCAGGTCGCACACGCAGACCTCGTCCCCGCAAGCGAGGAGCTTCAAAATCCTGAGCCTCGTCTCATCCGCCATCGCCTTGAATACAGGTATAATCTTTTCCAATTCCCTACCCCCTTTTGCTGAGATATTCAAATCGCTTTATATGCTATTACCAGATCGTTTGAGTGTCAAGCGTAATTTACAGCCGGCCCTCGGCCCGCAGTTTTCCGATCGCCGCCTTTATCTTTGGCATGGCTTCGATGGCCGCCTTCTCACCCTCCATGATGGCCTCGTTTCTTTTGTCGAAGTCGCTGGAGCCGATTTTCCCCACCTTCGGCCGTATGACCACGTCCGCCCTCGGCAGTTGTATCGTGGATATTTTCCAGTACATGATGTTCACCGCCTGGAGTATCGTGTCTATGGTCCCCTGGGGTTTGGAGTGGTCCAAGTCGGAGGATATGTCCACCGCTATTACAAGGTCCGCCCCGCGCGCCCTTGCGGCGTCAACCGCTATGGGGCTGACCACGCCTCCGTCCACATACGTCCTGCCGCCAAAAGTTGCCGGGCGGAAGACGCCGGGTATGGAACAGCTCGCGTGGACCGCCGCGCCGGTGTTGCCGGTGGCGAATACGACCTCCTGCCCGCTCTGGATGTCCGTCGCTACCGCATAGAACGGCAGCCTCAGCTTTTCCAGTGGGACGTTTTTCACCATCTTGTTCACGAACGCCTCCAGCTTGTCCCCCTTTATAAAGCCGTTATCCGGTATGCCCAGGTCCGCTATATCCGATTTGTCCACGTCCAGGGCTATCTTCTGGAGCTGGAACCCGTTATAGCCCGAGGCGTAAAGGCTCCCTACGAAGCTCCCGGCGCTGGTCCCGACAACCATGTTCACGGGGATGGAGTTCGCCTCGAGGACCTTGATTACGCCGATATGCGCGAAACCCCTGGCGGCCCCGGCGCCGAGTACGAGAGCAACTTTCGCGGGCGCGTGTTTTCCGGGCGCGGGTAAAACCTCCGCCTGCTTCGGCCCGGCGCAGGAACTTAGAAGAACGACTGCGGCGGTTATGAAAGATAACAGGACAGCGCGGCTATTGAACATGGTTTTAAGGCCCTCCCTGCCCGATATAATATACTGTAAAAAAAGATTTTCAATCGAAAAGATTTTATTAAAAAAGCGTGGCCTCGGCGCACCCCGCCTCATCGGAACCTTCCGCTATAAAATTAGATACCCTAAGTCCCACGAGCCGCACCGGAAGCTCCGCTGGGAACTTGTGCAGAAGCCCTAAGCCCGCAAGCATAATGGGTTCATGCCCGGAAGCCGCCTGCTGCATCGTCTTTGCGCGGGTTAATGTGGTGAAGTCGGAATAGCGGAGTTTCACGGTCACGGTCCTTGCTAAAAATTTCCGTTTCTTCAGCCGGTATTCGAGGTCCCGGGCCATCCATTCGAACTCTTTTTTTATCTCCAGCATCTTGGCCGTGTCCTTCTCGAACGTCGTCTCCCGCGAGAGCGATTTCGGCTCCCAGTCCGTGACCAGCGCAGAGTCGTCAATGCCGCGCGCGCGGACTTTAAGGCAGTGCCCCCAGCGTTCTCCGAACTCGCCTGCGAGTTTCTCGCCGTCCGCCTCCGCCAGGTCGCCCAGGGTTTCGACCCCCATCTGGCGGAGCCGGGCGTATGTCACTTCGCCGATGCCCCATATCTTGTCGGCCTTCAAGGGGGCAATCCTCTCCCGCACCTCGTCTTCCGGGATTATCGTCAGGCCGTCCGGCTTCTCCAGGTCGGATGCGATCTTCGCCACCAGCTTGTTCGGCGCAATCCCCACGGACGCCGTAAGGCCCGTCTTCTCCTTGATCCGCGCTTTAAGCTTCCCGCCTATCTCCAAAGGGGTCCCCATCGGGCTGTCCGTGATATCCATGAACGCCTCGTCGATGCCGACCTCCTCAATCGTGCAGCTGAACTCTTTCAAGACCTCCATTATCTCTTTCGAGACGCGGGAATACTCGGCATAGTCCACGGGCAGGAAGACGCATTTCGGACAGCGGCGGAAGGCCTCTTTTAGCGGCATTGCGGAGTGGATGCCGAACTTCCTCGCGGCGTAGTTCGCGGTGGACACGACGCCCCGGGTATTCGGGTCTCCGTTCCCGCCGATAACCAGCGGACAGCCTTCAAGCTCCGGGCGCCTTCTCTCTTCTATCGCCGCGAAGAAGGCGTCCATGTCGATATGTAATATAGTGCGCATGAGTTATTTTACGGTGTCGGCGACCTTGACCTTGAGGAACGGCTGGTACTTTATCAGCCCCAGGCTCGCGTCCGTCCTTTTATCGAAAAATTTTTTCTCTATCTTCAAAGGGTCCGTCGTACCCCACCAGTTATCAAGGGCGTCAACGCCGGATGCGGTTTCCCTGGCCATCGCTATATTGTATTCCTCGTTACCCGATATATTGTTCCGGCTTATTTTAAGCGGCGCCGCCTTGTCCAGGTAAATGCCATAGCCGTTTTTCTTTATGTCGTTGTAAGTGACCTTCGCATCCAGACCCGCGTGCACCCAAATCCCATAGAACCGGTTACCCGATATATCGTTGTGCGAGATCACGGCCGCCGCGTTCCCCGCGGCAATGCCGGACTTGTTGCCTACGATGGTGTTGTACTCGATGTCCATTACGCAAGGGCTGTCGAAGTCCGCCTTCTTGAATAACAGCGCGGTCCCGTTATCGTTGAATATGCACTTGGTCACTTTCGCTTCTGACGCGCGGTTCTGGATTCCGCATGCGGCATAGGATATCCGGCAGTACTCGAACACGTTGCCGCTTGAGCCCAGCAGGTTTACCGCGCCCCATGCCCCGGCCCTGGGAGTGGGGTCCGAGGATGTGAAGGTTATGGGCTTGTCCTTCTCCCCGACGGCTATGATCTTGCCGCGTACGATTATCTCCGCGCCCGGGAAGTAAGGAGAGCCAAGGCCAACCATGTTCCGCCCGTCCTCCTCCTCCAGCTTCGGTTCAATCCTGTTGAACCTTATCACCGTCCCAGGCTTTATGGTAAGCGTCGCGCCCTGCTTCACGTACACGTCGCCGGTTATCCTTATCCGGCCTTCCCATGTAGTATCCTCGATGATGGTAAACAGGCCGATATTCGTCTCGCTCAATTCGGCCTTTGTTATCGGATGCACCTCCGCGCACGATGCAAGACCGATTATGATAACAAGGAAGAGCGATAATAACAGAATCCTTTTCAAGAAGAACACCCCTTTTTTTGGCTTCGGCATAGACGGCAAGATAACTCCCGGACACGCCCCCCGGCGTTACTTCTTCAGTCCCTTCCCCGCGCTGAACGCCTTCCCCACAACCTCGCCAAGCCGCCGGTAATTCCTGTCCGGGACGGTGAAGATGAGCGGGTCTATCTTTGCGGCGTCCGGGCGGCCGTTTTCGTCCAGGCAGTCTTTGTCCGCGTGTACTTCCTTTATCTCGCCGATTATCAAGTGATGGCTGCCAAGCTCCAGGGTCATTACCACCGTGCACTCAAGGTTTATGGGGCACTGGGCTATGAGCGGCGCGTGTCCAAGCTTCCCGTAAAAGATTTCAAACCCGGCGGTCGATGTCTTGTCCGGCTCGTTTTTGCCGGAGAACATCCCGATGTAGTCCGTCGCCTCCATGAGCGCGACATCCGGGATATTCACGGAAAAGGCACGGTGCTCCCTGATGCCTTTCAGCGTTTGCCTTTGCGGCTGGAAAGCCACCGTTATCATCGGCGGCTCCGAACACGCGATCCCGCTCCATGCGGCCACCATGAAGTTGGGATTTCCTTCGACAATCGCGCCGATTAAAAAAACGGGCATGGGATATATCGTCGTGGAAGGGCCAAGCGTCACCTTGTTCATTTTTCCCTCTTTTTGTATTCAGGTTTAGGCTTCTCTCACGGACCGCGCGGCCTTTTTTGTCTCTTTCTGCGCACCGGTCTCAATTAAATATTTCTTGGCAGCGGTCTGAAGAAGTCCTGAACGCGTCATGCCCAACTGCTCGCTGGCCTTGTCTATTTTTTTGAGAAGCCTCTTCGGGAATGTTACATTAACCCTCTCGGATTGCTTCGCTTCGAATGGAGCGGTATCGACCTCCACCAATGCGACTATCCCGCCTTCTTTAAGATGTTTTTTATAATCATCTATTTTACCCTGCTCCGGGATTTCCTGCCCGTCCTCGATTAGCCCCTCAAGGTGCAACTCTATCGCCTCTTTGGAATTTTCTATTGCCGCGTCCAGAGTGCTCCCTGCGGAGTAGCATCCCGGCAGGCCGGGTACTATGACGCCGTAGTCTGAGGTTTTATCTTTGAATATAAAAATTGGGAATAGCATATTTTATATTATACACATTGATACACATTTTTTCAAATTATGCCCGCCTACCTCGCTGCGAATATACTTCGTCAAGCCGGAATTTCCAAATAAAAAAGGCCGGCACGATGGCCGGCCCCCATGTATGCAATATGAATTTTTATCCCGCAAGCTTCTTCGCCAGGTTTGCGACCCGCTCGCCCAGGGCACGGCACTGCTTCATCACCCGCTCGTCGGGAGCGCCGATGGAGACCGGGCCGTAGTGGTCGCCCTTGGGGGCGCCTTGCACGACCATGCCGTGCACGAGCATTGCTTCGAGTATGGCTATGATGACCGTCTCGTTACCGCCGCCGATGTTCGCGGACGAGGAGAAGGCCGCGCCGACCTTGCCTTCCAGCTTGCCGTGAAGCTTAACGGACTCGTCCAGGAGTTTTATTATTTCCGCGGCCGGAAGGCCGTAGTATGTGGGGGAGCCTACGATTATGGCGTCAGAGCTCTGCAGGTCGTCCAGGGTGGCGTCCACGACCGCCTTGAGGGCCGTCTCGGCCCCGGCGGATTTCGCGCCCTCATCTATAAACCGGCCCATCTTTTCGGTATTCCCCGTCCTGGTATAGTACAGGATCAGAACTTTCGGCAAACCGCACCTCCGGGTGTCTGAATCGTCAATCCCGCGGTGCGGGAATCCAGGAATTTATCTGCGGAGCTTCTCTTCCTCTTCCTGGGCGGTCTTACACTCTATGCAAAGCGTGGTGACAGGCCTTGCCTGCAGGCGCTTAATGCCGATTTTCTCTCCGCAGGACTCGCAGATGCCGAACGTGCCGTCCTCTATCCTCTTCAGGGCTTCGTCGATCTTTTTGAGCAGCCTCTGCTCGCGGCCCCGGAGCCGAAGCAACAGGTTCCTGTCCGACTCCGCGCTGGCCTGGTCGCCCAGGTCGGCGTAGTTTTCCTTGTCGGGTTTCAAGCCGCCGCTTATGGTCATCCCGGCTTCAACCAGGAGCTCCGTCCTCTGTTCTTCGAGCTTTTTCTTTAAATCGCCGATATTGCGCTCCATCTCGCGGCCACCTCTCCACTTGCCCTCATGGGCGATTGAAATTTTAAATGCGAAGTTTAACAAAAAGGGCATTCATAGTCAAATTATTTTAACACAAAAAAAAAGGGCCCAAATATCGCCCTTTTAATTTAAATATATGCATTTCTTCATGCGGCAAAGACTTATGCCGCTTCTTTGATCTTCTTATGCTCCTCCGTGGTCTCTATTTCGATCTTCTTCCCCTTTATAGCCGCTGCCGCCGGCATCCTGATCTCCAGCAGGCCTTTCTTATAAGTAGCTTTTATTTTATCCGGGTTTACCTCCACTGGCAGCATAACGCTTCTCTCAAAGCTTCCGTAGGATATCTCCCTGGAGAAGTAATCTTCGTTTTTGTATTCCTTCTCAAGATTGCGCTCGCCCTTGACCGTGAGGAGGTTTCCGGTTACGGTAATCTCCACGTCCTTCGGGTCCACGCCGGGCAGTTCGACGTGCGCGATAAGGTCGTTACCCTCCTTGACCACGTCTATGGCGGGGTAAGTAAGGCCGCCAATCAATGAAGGCATCATCGAAGGCATCATCGCCCAGCGCTCGGCACGGCCGAACACTCTGTTAAAGAGGTCGTCCATGTCCCGGTGGAGCGAACCAAGCTCCCTGACAGGGTTCCATTTTGTCAGCGGGAACATCTTTACACCTCCATAAACCAATTTATCCCGGAACTCCGCGGCGTCCTGGGGAAAAGCCGTACTATTAGAGGAATTTAACCCTACCACCTATATAGTATACCTCGTTTCCGCAAAATGTCAATCCGTAACATATTAATATTATTATGTTTTTCGAAACATTCCAATATAATTGCAGTATTTCTTAAACCTTTTCCCCGTTACTTCCGTCTTGCTTAGTAGCGGGATTTAATCTATCCTTGCTGTTCGCACAGGAGGTACAGCTAAATGAAGAGACATCTGGTAGTCGCGGCCGCAATGGCGGCCGTCTTTTCGGCAGTCCCGGCATTCGCGGGAGTACACGTGTTCATCACCCCGCCAGCCATCCCGGTGTTCGTGCCGCCACCGCCGCCCGTGCCGGTCGTGGTAATGCCGCCGCCCCCTCCGGGAGTGGTGATAGGTTCGCCATCGTACTGGTTCTGGGACGGGGACAGGGGTTCGTGGTTCTACTACGACAGGTATCGCCACCCGCATTACGACCGCAGGCACGGCTTCGTGAATGACGGCAGGCATTTCTATCTCGAGGGCGGCAGGTGGAGCCCCGCCAGGCACGACATGGGCAAACACAAGGGCCACGACAAGGATGGACACGGGAATGGACACGGGAATGGGCGCGGGCATGGACATGGCCGCGGACACGACCGGGACTAAGTCGCCGTTATAACTCGGCCTTCTCCACTTCCGGGATATCGTATCCGAGGAAGCGTTCGCCGACTGCTTTGAAACGCTCCGGCGCGTCGGTTACAAAGTATCTGATGTAGCCGTCGCCGCCGGGGCCGTTCTCAAGGCCGTTCTTGCCGAGCACCCGCCTTACCTCCTGCGCCGTCTCGTGCGCGGAGTCGATTAGCGTCGTCTTCTCCCCCATCACTTCGCCTATCACCGGCTTCAGAAGCGGGATAGTGCGTGCAGCCCAGGACGAGGGTATCGATATCCTTTTCCTTCAGGGGCAGGAGATATTCCTTCGCAACCAGCGCGGTTATCTCGCCTGTCAGCCTACCCTCCTCCACCAGCGGCACGAAAAGAGGGCATGAGGCGGCGAATATCTCCGTGCCGGGCCGGATGTTCCGGATGAGGCGCTCGTAAGCGCCGGAGGCGACGGTGGACTCGGTGCCGATGACGCCGACCCTGCCGGTCTTCGTGGCGCGGGACGCGGCGTATGCGCCGGGCATCAGCACGCCGACCACCGGGATGGGCAGGCTTTCCCGAAGCGTGTTAAGCGCGGCGGCGGTCGCGGTGTTGCAGGCGATGACCAGCATTTTAATATTCTGCCGGACTAGGTAATCCGCTATTTCCTTCGAGAAGCGCCGCACCGTCTCGGCGGACTTTATGCCGTACGGCACGCGCGCGGTGTCGCCGAAGTAGATAAGGTTTTCAGCCCGGTATATGGTGGCGTATCTCCTTCAGGACGGTCAAGCCGCCGATTCCGGAGTCGAATATGCCGATGGGGTTGGAAGATTTCATCAATCTTTATTCAGCGCAGTTCTAGGCGCGAAGGGCCTTGTTGTGTCTATATGCCCGGCAAGCGATTCCGTCACGTTACCTTCGACGAGGAACTGCACCTGCTTGATATCCGGGAAGTCCTCGGTCAGGGTATTTACGATGGAGTAAATGGCGAGCGTCTCCGTCCAGGCGCCGCCGGGGAACTGCGTCTGCACCTCGCGCGAGAAATCTATGTACGCCGTGCCGGTGGCCGGGTCTATGAACACGCTTTTAACCCTTGTCTCGGCGGGCAGGGCGGGTGTGAGTTCAGGGGAAAGAGGCCCGCGTATCAATTCCGCAATAAGTCCCTTCACCTCCTGGGATTTATCCGCCGATTCGGCGACCTCCCTTTCCTCGGCCGAAAGGCCCTTGCCGTCCGGCGTCGGGAAATAGACCTTCATTGCAACCTTCGCCCCCTGCATGGCTGTAACTTCCTTGAGGGCAGGCGCGGCCGGGACCGGGGGTTTCGGCGGCTGGCTCGTCATCTGGAAAAAATAATACGTCCCCACGGAGAGCGCCGACGCGAGAATGGCCGCACCCACTATCCAGGGCCATACCGCCCCGTCGTGCTTCACCCTTTCATTCAATGGACCACCCCCCTGGCGAAATCCTCTATCCCGTGAGCTATCTTTGCCGCTATCTTACCCCTGTAGGCGTCGTCCGAGAGCTGCTGGGCCTGTTCCGGGTCGTCAAGGTCCCCAAGCTCCGCCATCACGGCGGGCATCGCCAGCCCGTCGAAGCCCGACAGCCTTGCCTCATGAAGCGCGGGCTGACGCCCTTTTTCGGCTCCCATATCAGCAATCAACGCCCTAGCCAGCCGCAGGCTGTCCGGCAGAAAAGGCGCGTTCTGCTCTCCCCATACCAGCGGCCCCTTCGTTTTGCCTTCACCGTCCAGGTCCCCGGCATCCAAAGTATAAAATGCCTGGCCCATCCCTTTTCTTCCATACGAGCCGGAGGCGTGGATAGAGATGAACAGGTCCGCCTTTGCCGCGTTCGCCGTACCCGCGCGGTCCGCGGGGCTCAACTCCGCATCGCCCTCTCTGGTTAGAACGACCTTAAACCCTCTCGCCGTCAATACATTTCTCAACCTTAACGCCACGTCCATCGCAACTTCCTTCTCCGGCATGCCCTCCATCTTTAGAGCTGCCGAAGGACCGGCCGCCGTGGCCCGGGTCGATAGCCACCGTCCGCACCGGCCTGACGAGCGGCAGGAACCCGGCGTCCTGGCTTTTGGCCCTGTCATAGAAATCCAGCACGATCCTGCCCGGCTCGCTCAGGTACGATACCCTGTACCCCAGCGCCGCGACAGGCGACAGGCTTATCACGATCCCCTGCGGCCCCCGCCATCGGTGAAATTCACCTCCCGGACAATATCGCCGACCTGCGTTACCGGGGCGAAGGAAAGCGAGAGCGTCCCGGATTCCGGGTACAGGACCACCTGTCTCTGCATAGGGTCATAGTTAATCTTAAACCCTTCCGGCCTCTCCCCTCCGGTATCGAAGACCACCCGCGTAAAGGCGTAATAGTTTTTCGCGCCCAGATATTTTACTTCGACCTGGCCACCCTCCTGTCCGAGGGCAACAGAAGCCGCCAATATAAACAGCAGGAACGCCCATAATTTTATGGAAGCCAATTTCATGGAAGAAGCCGTTCCTCCAGGAATTTCAGGGCGTCCTCCCTCGGCGCCTGGTTCCATAGCAATCCATGGTTAGCGTAAGGGTAGATTTTCAGACTGGCATCCTTTCCGGCGGATTTCAACTTCTCGTAGAGTTCCCTGGACTCTTTTACGTTGACCTTGTGGTCCACCTCGCCGTGCATCACAAGCACAGGGGCGTCGATTTTATCCAGTGAAGGAAGCGGCGAGGCTTCTTCTATCTCGGGCATGTATCTCTCGGCCCGTCTCTTCTTCTCCGGCGTATCACCCAAGCCTTCAAAGAATTTAACCGGGTCGGATAGCGCTGACATAACTACTATCGCCTTAAGACCCTTCACCCTCTCCGCCGCCCGGAGCGTCACAAGACCGCCCAGACTGTACCCCGCCATGCCGATCCTTCCGGGGTCTACGTAAGGGAGCGATTCCAGATATTCCAGCGCACAGAGCGAGTCGTCGACCTCGCCCCTGGCGAACTCGAAGTGCCCTTCGGAGCCGCCCTGCCCCCGGAACTGCGGCACTATCACCACAAAGCCCTTGGACGCCAGCTCCTCACTCCATGCCCGGCAAGGAAACTCGGCGCCTTTCATCCCGCCGTGGTTTAAGACGATCCCCGGATATTTCTTACCCGGGACCAGTCGGCCTTGGAGAGTATAAGATGCTGTTTATCTTCAGGTTATCCGATTGAAGCACCGGTTTTTTGACATCGTACCCGTGCGCGCAGGATAGAAGAACCATCGCGATGACGGGCGTAAAAAACCTGAAGATCCTCCGGTTTGCCAATAGTTTCCTCCAAGGAAGTTAAATCTAACATAAAAGCGCGGCTATTTCATCTTTTTTAAGATGAAATCACCCCGATCCGTAATTTTTAAGGGCGGACTTATTTCTGGTATAATGGATGTCATCATGCGCGGGACAACGGCTTCCGCGCGCAGGGCTCAAAGGGAGATAAGAATGCTGCCGACAAAAGTTGACGAAGAGATAGAGTTTAACCCGGAGCGGGCGCGCACCAAGATGCTGTTCGACTCCCCGGCGTACCGCGCCGTGCTTTTCTGCCTGGAGGAGGGGCAGGCGGTCCCCCGGCACGTATCGACGGCGGAAGTGATGATGTTCTTGTACAAGGGCAAAGGGACTTTTATAGTCGGGGAAAACGAGTTTAAGCTAAAGGAAGGAGAGATGGTCTTCTGCCGCCCGAACGAGCAGCACGGCTTCCGCTCCGAAGGGGAGCGGATGGTGGTCTTGGCGCTGATTATAAATCAGTAAAAGGGGCGTTGTGCCTGCCGCGCAGGTCAAAAAGCAAGCTCCGTGTAGATCTTATGAAAAAGCTTGATAAAAAAAGCCCGGAAAGGTTTCTCCTTCCGGGCCTTGATTTTTTAGTCCCTGCCGCCGGTTTCTACCAGCTCTTTCCCTCTTCGGGGTCTATATGCTCATCGGGATGCGAGTCGTTGTGCATCAGCACCACCGAACGCCAGTTCTCGTCCACAAGGTCCTGGAATTTCTTCAGCATCCAGTCGTTCTCCGGCTTGAAGAGGTGCTTGAAACGCCCCTGGGGCTTCAGCCATTCCACGATGGGCCTGCGGTTCTTGCCGGGGTTGTACGTAACCGTCGCCACGCCCTCCACCACCTGATAGAGCGGCCAGTAACAGGTGTTGACGGCGAGCTTGCTGAGCGCAATCGCGTCGTTCGTCTGGGTACGCCAGCCCCTGTTGCAGGGCGCGATGATGTTCATGAACTTCGGGCCCTCGATGCTCATCGCCTTCTGGACCTTCGACATCAGGTCTTTCCAGTTATGAGGCGAGGCCTGCGCCACGAACGGCACGCCGTGGGCGAGCGCGATCTTCGTCAGGTCCTTCCGCTTCTGGGTCTTGCCCTGCCCTACCTTCCCCGCGGGCGAGGTGGTGGTGTCCGCGCCGAACGGGGTCGCGGAGCTGCGCTGGATGCCGGTGTTCATGTACGCGCCGTTGTCGTAGCAGACGTACATGAAGTCGTGCCCGCGCTCGAGCGCCCCGGAAAGGGACTGAAGCCCGATGTCATACGTGCCGCCGTCGCCGCCGAACGCGATGAACTTTATCTTCTGGTCCACCGGGAGTTTCCCCTGGCGCTTCAGGGACTGGTACATCGCCTCCACTCCGGAGATGGTGGCCGCCGCGTTCTCGAACGCGCTGTGTATCCATGGCAGCTTCCATGCGGAATAAGGATATATCGTGGTGGCGACCTCGAGGCAGCCGGTCGCGTTCGCGATAATCACCGGCTCGTCTATGGCCATCAAAACCTGGCGCACGACGATGGGCGCCCCGCAGCCGGCGCACATCCTGTGCCCGCCGGTCAGCTGCTCCGCCTTCTTTGAGAGTTCTTTCAGTTTTAATACCGCCATCGCCGTCTCCTTTTATTCTCTTACAGTTATATACTCGTAAAGTGATTTCGCCGGGCCCTTTTCGGAAAGCGTAACCAGTTCGGAATAGACCTTCCTGATGTCGTCCAGGCCGAGGTCGCGCCCGCCCAGTCCGAATATCTTGTTTATCGTTACGGGCCGGTTCGGGAGGTCGTAAAGCGCGCTCCTTACTTCGAGGAAGAGCGGTCCGCCCGCCGCGCCGAAGCTGTCGGCGCGGTCCATCACGCAAAGGGCTTTAAGCCCCTTCAGCGCGTCGGCTATCTCAAGGTACGGGAAGGGCCTGAACAGCCTGGGCTTCAGCAAGCCCGCCTTTATCCCCTTCGCCCTGAATTCGTCCACGATGACTTTCGCGGTGCCCGCGGCGGAGTTCAGCACGACCACGCCCACTTCCGCGTCGTCCATCTTATAAGTCTCGAAAAGACCGTACGTCCTGCCGGAGAGCTTGCCGTACTCCTTGCCCACCTCTATGACTACGTTCTTCGCCCGCTTCTGCGCCTCGTGGAGCTGTTTTCTGGACTCCATGTAGTAGTCCTGCAAGTGCAGCGCGCCGTACGTCACCGGGTGGTTCAGGTCGAGCAGCGGGTTCATCGTGCCCTTGTACGGCCCGATGAAGTCCTTCACCTGCTGGTCTTCCAGAAGCTCCAGGTTCTCGATGGAGTGGGAGATGATGAACCCGTCCATGCAGGACATCACCGGGAGGTGGATGTCCGGATGCTCGCCGATGCGCGGCGCCTGGACGGTATTGTCATACGCCTCCTGGGCGTTCTCGGCGTATAACTGGATCCAGCCGGAGTCGCGTGCGCCCATGGAGTCGGAGTGGTCGCAGTGTATGTTGATGGGGGCGGACAGGGCCCTGTTCACGCATGAGAGCACTATGGGGAGCCTGTTGCCGGAGGCAATGTAGAGCATCTCCCACATGAGCGCGAGGCCGTTCGCGGAGGTGGCGTTCATAACGCGCCCGCCCGCGGCGGCGGCCCCAATGCAAGCGCTCATCGCCGAATGCTCCGACTCCACCGTTACCAGTTCGGTGTCCACCAGTCCGTTTGAGACGAAGGTGGCGAACTGCTGCATTATTTCGGTGGAGGGAGTAATCGGATACGCGGCGCATACGTCGGGGTTTATCTGGCGCATGGCATTTGCCACCGCCACGTTTCCCGTCATTGCAACTTTCTTTGCCATCGTAAGATTCTCCTTTAAGTCGTTACTTTTCTTTCGCGAGAAAGAAAAGTAACACAAAAGAAAGCGGGACAGTTTAAAAGTTTTTGGCGTTACCTTTTTCCAAAAAGGTAACGGTTTTACACTTTCACTTTCCCAGTTTTTTTCTCATCGGCCATCTGCTTGGCTTTTGCCTTCGCCTTTTCAAGCGCGCCGGGCTGTCAGCCCCTTCGGCCTCGGTCATCATCACGATGGCCTTCACCTTCGACGGGCATTCCATCGCGCAGATGCCGCAGCCCTTGCAGTGCAGGTAGTCGAACTCCCCGCGCTCACCTTCCGCCGCGACCGTGACGGCGGAGTCCGGGCAGAACACCCAGCAGAACATGCACTGTATGCAGTTCTCTTTTATCCAGATCGGGCGGTCGCTTCTCCACGCGCCGGTATTATATTTTTCGGCGTTGCCCGCTTCGCTTATAAGCCCGCCTTCCGGCAGGTCCTTCCAGCCTTTTGGTTTGCTCATTCCGCCTTCACCTCCTCATAAGCCCTGCTCGCTGCGTCCAGGTTGCTCTGGATAATCTTCTCGGAGAACTTCTTCCCGAAGCTCGCCCGGATGTCCTCCAGCAGAGTCGCCAGCTTTATCACTCCGGTAGCCTTCACCACCGCGCCGAGCATCGGCGTGTTCGGCATGATGCGCCCGATCGTATCGATGCTTATCCCGTTCGCGTCCACGCAGAAGATTTTCTGCGTACCGGAGAGCTTCAGCTTCCCGCGCAACTCGCCAGGCGCCTGGGGTGTGTTTATGATGAATACGGCGTCGTCCGTCGTGCCCTCGGTCACGTCCACCGTGTCCAGCAGCGTCGGGTCCACCACTGCGACCACCGCCGGGTTCGTCACCTGGCAGTGGATCGTCATTGGCATTTCGCTTACGCGGTTATATGCCCGAAGCGGCGCGCCCATCCTCTCCGGACCGTATTCCGGAAAGGCCTGGACGTTCTTGCCCTCGGCCATGGCCGCCTCGGCTAATACCTTGGCCGCCGTGACGGTACCCTGACCGCCCCGGCCGTGCCATCTTACTTCAAGTATGCCGGCCATTTTACTTCCTCCATGTTGCTCTTTTACCTGCCGCCCCTGATTTACCCTCTTCCAATCACAATTCCGTTCTTCCCTCTAACGCCTTCGTAAGCGTGCCCGAGTCGGAGTATTCCAGTATCCCGCCCACCGGCACGCCGTATGCTATCCTCGTGAGCTTCACGCCCAGGGGCCTGAGCTTCTTCGCCACGTAAAGCGCGGTGGCCTCGCCTTTCAAGTTCGGGTTCGTCGCGATGATCACTTCCTCGACGCCGCCCTTCTCGACCAGCTCCACCAGCGCCCCGACCTTCGTATCCTCCGGCCCGATCCCGTCCATCGGCGAGAGCGCGCCCATCAGGACGAAATACCTGCCCTGGTAGCTGCCGGTGGCCTCAACCGCCATGAGGTCCGAGACCTCCTCCACTACCAGCACCCTGCGGGAGTCCCGCTTTCCGCTCCCGCATATCAGGCAGAGCTCGCCCTCGGCGATGTTATTGCAGAGCCTGCACGGGCGGGATTTTTCGCCCAAATCGGTCAGCGCCCTGGCTAAGGCCTCCGATTCGCCCCTTCCGGTCTTTACGAAATGGAGCGCGAGGCGCATCGCGGTCTTCTTGCCGATTCCAGGGAGCTTGGATAGCTCTTCTACCAGTCTATTTAGTGATTCAGACATACTTCAAAATCAGTTAAAACAGCCCCGGGAATCCCCTGCCGCCGCCGCCATACCGCCCATGCCGGGCAGGCTAAGGCCCCCGGTTACTTTGCCCATCTCTTCGTTCATCATGTCCTGGGCCTTACGGAGCGCCTCGTTTACCGCGGCGGCCACCAGGTCCTGGAGCATCTCGACGTCGTTTGGGTCCACCGCTTCCTTCTCTATCTTTATGGAGAGGATTTCCATCTTGCCGTTCGCGGTCACGGTTACCATGCCGCCCCCGGCCGATGCCTCGACGGTTTTCGCCGCCGCCTCCTCCTGGACTTTCTGCATCTTCTCCTGCATCATCTGGGCCTGCTTCATCAGGTTGCCCAAGAGTTTTTTCGACATTTATCCTCCAGCTATCAGCGTTTTAAGTTTTAGTGTCCTCGACTTCGACAATCTCCGCGCCGAAAAGGTCCACCGCCGCCTTCACAAGCGGGTCGCTCATGGCCTCCTGCCGCATCTTCTCCTTGCGGGAATGCTCTTTCTCTTTCTTGTGGTCGGCGAGCGTCTTTTCCTTGCCGCTCCCGCTTATAACCTTTACCTTGAAGCCGCCCAGCGCCTCCGCCGCGCCCTTTATCGCCTCAAGCTCTTCCGGCTTGAAGGGCAGCGTGGACTCGGAGACGCTCAGGACGTTATTGCTCAGTTCCTTGGGAGCCGCGACTTTCATCTTCGCCGCTAAAGGCGCCTTCCCGGATTTCTTTATCTCTTCGCGGATACGGTCCCAGAGGTCCAGCGCGGAGAGTTCCCCCGCCGGCTTCAAAGGCTCGCCGGGGTTTCTGTAATATGCCTCCGCGTCGTCAGCCGTCAGAGCCGGTTTACCGGCCTCGGAATTTTTCACTTTCCGGCTATCGGATACGGCGGCTTCGGATATTCCTGCCGCCCCGGCCGCCCCGCCTGAAACCGGTTGCCGGCTGGCCGTCGCGCCCTGGTATCCGCCTTCTTTCAGGCCCTTCACGCCTTTGATGACGTCCTCGACCGACCCTATCGGCCGGGAAGCGGCTTTCACTAAAGCCAGCTCCAAGGTAATCCTCTTGTTCGACGCGTCCTTTATTTCTTCGACCGTCCGCGTCAGGAGGTTCAGGAGCCTTATCAGCTCTTCCGGATGGATCCGCTTCGCCATCTCCCGGTACTCCGCCACGTCCGGCGCCGGAAGGTCGAGCGCGCGCTCAGGCTTCTTGGATATGCGGCAGACCAGAAGGTCCCGGAAAAATCCCATCAGTTCGGCGGCGAACCTTCTTAAGTCGTGGCCCTTGTCCACCAGGGAGTCAACAAGCTCGAACGCGCGGGCAGGGTCCTGGGATATGACGGCTTCCGCCGCCTCCCGCACCGCCGCGCGGCCGACCAGCCCCAGCGTCTCGTCTATGTCCGCCTCGCGGACGCCGCCTTCGCCGCAGAAAGATATGACCTGGTCCATCAGGCTCAGACTATCCCGGACGCTTCCCTCGGCCAGCGCCGAAAGGCGGACCAGCGCGCCTTCCTCGGCGTTTATGCCTTCCGCGTCGCACAACGAGCGGAGGTGGGCCTGGATTGCGGCCTTCGGCACGCGCCGGAAGTCGTAGTGCTGGCACCTTGAGAGTATCGTCGCCGGGAGCTTGTGCGGGTCGGTCGTGGCCAGGATGAATACGACATGCGGGGGCGGCTCTTCCAGGGTCTTCAGAAGGGCGTTGAACGCCGCCCCGGAGAGCATGTGCACCTCGTCGATAATATATACCTTGTACCGTCCGCGGGCGGGCGCGTACTTTACGTTCTCCCTCAGCTCCCGGACGTTGTCCACGCCGGTGTTGGATGCGGCGTCTATCTCCATCACGTCAACGGACGAGCCCTGGGTAATCTCCTTGCAGGAGTCGCACTCCCCGCAGGGCGAGGGCGAGGGCCCCTTTTCGCAGTTCAGCGCCTTCGCCAGGACCCTCGCGGTGGTGGTCTTGCCGACCCCGCGCGTGCCGGAGAAGAGGAATGCGTGCGCCACCCTCTCCATGGAGAGCGCGTTCATCAGGCTCTTGGTCACATGCCCCTGTCCAACCACGTCCTCGAACCTCTGCGGACGATATTTTCGGGCAAGTACCGTGTAGTTCATCTAAACTCCAAAAACCATTGGGGCCAGGGACGGCTCCTGTTTGCTTCAGGCATCACAAGGGGCGCCGGACCAGGCTGGCCTGCGGCGCCCAGGAAGGTCCGCTTACCGCTGCTTCCTTCCGGACCTGACGGGGTTCACGGTTTCCTGCCGCGCAGAACCCGGCCCGGCGACCCATATAATGGCTGAAGCAGGGGTCAGGGATAAGGACCGGCAGGATTTAAAGCCTGCGGTCCCTGTCCCTATATTGACCCCTTATTGTCTGGCGGAGAGGGTGGGAGTCGAACCCACGGTACACCTTTTGGGCATACACGCGATTTCCAGTCGCGCACCTTCGGCCACTCGGTCACCTCTCCGTTTAATCAGTTACTTTCTTTCAAAAAGGTACGCCAGTTTTTAGCAGTGGCGGAGAGAGAGGGAGTCGAACCCCCGGTGGAGTCACCCCCACAGTTGATTTCGAGTCAACCGCCTTCGACCACTCGGCCATCTCTCCTGGAAAAATCCGGACGAATCCGTTTTTATAATATAAAACCGGTATGAAAGTCAACAGCCAAAGCGGAAAACCCTATGAAAAAACAGAAATGGGGGTTAATCCCCCCAATCGTCTTTTTCCTGAAAACCCCGTTATTTTATCAGCATTACCGGCCTTATGCAAGAGCAATTATTGATAAACGCCGGGTGGAGAAAGGTAAAAAAGTTTTAATGTTTTTTCTGTTGACAGAGTAAAAAAAATACACTAAGCTCCTTTCAACCAATTTTTTTTATCTTAACGCTTTTTTAGCATCAGGAGGAGAAATGGCAATGCAGTACGAAGACCTGCCGGTATCATACCTGCCGGAAATTTACCGCGACGTGGTGGACAAAGTGGGGCTCAAGGCGGCCCTTGCCCTGGGCGAGGAGTTCGGGGGGATGTCGCTCTACCTCCCGAAGATCGAGACGGCTCTGAGGAAGTGGCGCGACCAGAACATCAAGGTCGAGTTCGACGGGACGAACGTCGTGAAACTGGCCCGGAAATACAGGATAACGCCTTCCAGGATAAGGCAGATACTGGTCGCGCAAAAGGAAAAATAACTTGACAAATTTGGGGCCCTAACCTATGATTCTGGTTAGTTTCCGGGGCCCTGAAAATGACAATTACCGACGTATTCGAGAGCTACAAAAGCGATTTAACCCTTGTCGAGTCCCAGATACAGGTGGGTCTTCAGTCCAAGGCTTACCTCATCAGGCAGGTGGGCAATTATCTCCTCCAGGGTGGAGGCAAGAGAATACGACCCCTTCTCCTGATGATTTCCGCCAACCTCTGCGGGAACCCCGGCCCGGAAGCGGTCAAGATGGCCGCCATGGTGGAGTTTATCCACACCGCGAGCCTCCTGCACGACGACGTGGTGGACGGGGCGGAGGTCCGCCGGGGCAAGACCGCGGCAAATAACCTCTGGGGGAACCCGGCCGTCGTCTTAATCGGAGATTTCCTGTACTCAAAGGCCCTGCACGACTCGGTGGCCCTTGAGAACCAGGGCGTCCTGGAGTCCATATCTTTCGCTACCCAGACGATGTCCGAGGGAGAGGTGCTCCAGCTCCTGAAAGCGGGCGACCCGGATATTACCGAAGAAGAGTATATGGAAGTAATCGAGGCGAAGACCGCGGCCCTCATATCCTCCGCCTGCAGGATAGGCGCGGTGCTGGGCGGGATGCCTCCGGAGAAGGAAGAGGCGCTGGCGGGATACGGCATGGACGTGGGCCGCGCCTTTCAGCTTTTAGACGACACGCTTGATTATACCGCGAAAGAGGACAAGCTGGGCAAAGCCCTCGGCAAGGACCTGGGAGAGGGGAAGCTTACCCTGCCGCTCATCCACCTGGTCCGCAGCTGCCCCCCCGAGGAGACGGCAAGGATAAGGAAGATAATAAAGGAACAGTCCCAGAAGAAGGAAGACCTGGAATATATCCTCTCCCTGATGCGCGCCTGCCGCTCCACCGAATACGCGGTTGACCGGGCTTTAAGCTACATAGAACGCGCGAAAGCAAGGCTCTCGGTCTTCCCCGCCTCCCCTCACAAGGACGCGCTCTACGCCGTCGCCGATTACGTGGTTGAAAGAGAGATGTAAGGAATGGAGTCCTGCCATAACCGCCACGGGCACCACCCGCTGGTGAAGCTCGCGATAGAAGCCATAGAAACATATATAAAGGAACGCCGGGTAATAGAGCCCCCCGAAGAGGCAACCCCCGAAATGGCCGACAAGGCCGGGGTATTCGTCTGCCTGAAAAAGGACGGCGAGCTGCGGGGCTGCATCGGGACGTTTTTACCTACCGCTGAAAATGTCGCCGCCGAGATAATAAAAAATTCTATATCCGCCGCCACGGAGGACCCGCGTTTTAACTGCGTGGACTCGCGGCGAACTCGAATGCCTCGACTACTCCGTGGACGTGCTGTCCGCCCCGGAGCCGGTAAAGAGCCTCTCTGAGCTTGACCCGAAAAAATACGGCGTCATCGTCTCCTCCGGCGGCAGGCGGGGCCTTCTGCTCCCGGACTTAGACGGCGTGGACACGGTAGATATGCAGGTATCAATAGCCAAGCGCAAGGCAGGGATTGGTTTAACGGAGCCGGTGACGCTTCACCGGTTCGAAGTAAGGAGATACGAGTAATATGGAAGAGAATTCCGCGGAAGCTTTAAAAGCGGATGGGGCGGGCGAAAATGTCCGCCCTTTTGATTTGGCGCGGGGCGGGCATGAGGAAAAAACGCCGGGCCATGAGGAAAAAACGGCGGGCCGCCGTGCGTTTCTCAAAATTGGCATTTTTGGCGCGGCGGGGATAATCGCCTCCACGGCAATTTATCCGCTGGTCGGGCTGGCGGAGCGCAGTACGCCCCCGAAACCGATAATGTTCGCGGACGCGCTGCTGCTTTCAGATATGCCGGAGGTCGGCGTTAAAAAGATAGCGCTGTACTTTACCCCGGCGGGCCAAAGCGGACGCGCGCGTATTTGTCAAACGCGGTCCGGACGGGAAGCTCACCGCATTCTCCGCCGTCTGCACGCACCTGGGCTGCGTCGTGAACTACGACCGTCTGAAAGACCAGTTCATCTGCCCCTGCCACGGCGGGATATACGACGGCAACGGAAAGAACATCGCCGGCCCGCCGCCGACGCCGCTCACGAAGCTCCCGGTGCAAATCGTGGGCGAGTACATCCAGGTGGGGATAGAGAAGCCGTCCTCCTTCTAAAACATAACGAGGAATGTCAGGTTTCTATGAGTAATCTGCTTTCCACGATCAACCAGCGCCTCAGCCTCAGGCGGCACTACCGCCGGATATTCGAGCGGCCGCTGCCGAAGGGCGTGACGTATTTCTACTGCCTCGGCGGCATCGCTTTCTTCTTCCTCTTAATCCTCACCTTCACCGGCGTCGTCCTCTCGTTCTATTACGTCCCCTCAGGCCACGAGGCGTACTCCACCCTGCGCTTCATAGACGACAAACTGCCCGGCGGATGGCTGATGCGCTCCATGCACGTCTGGGCGGCTTCCGGCATGGTCGCGGCGGTGCTTTTGCACATGATACGCGTTTACCTGACCGGCTCGTATAAGCCGCCGCGCGAATTCAACTGGGTCGTAGGCTCTACGTTATTCGTCCTCACGATGGCCTTCGGGTTCTCAGGGTATCTGCTGCCGTGGGGCCAGAAGGCGTACTGGGCCACCACCGTCGGCACGGCCATGCCCCGCACAATCCCCGTCGTCGGCAATTTCATAATGCAGCTACTGCGCGGCGGCCCCGACGTGACGGGCATAACGCTTCTGCGGTTCTACGTCATGCACGTGTACATCCTGCCGGTAATTTCCATATTTCTATTATGGGCGCATTTTCATATGATTCGCAGGCAGGGGATTTCGGGGGGATTAATTAATGGATAAGAAAAATTCGAACGAGATTTTCAAAGACGAGGATGAGATTTCTTCAATAACAATAAACGGAGAAGCAATCATTCCGATGATGGTGAAGTTTGGTTTTGTCCTAAAGGGCTACTTCGTGGAATACAAGTTGATGAACTGCCGGAAAATGTAGAATTTGAATTATGTAACAGAATTGAAAACGGCACAGTGATCATGGACTCTGTACCCTTAAGACTTTGCAGAATTGAAAAAAATAAAATTAGATTTACCATTGAAGATTCTGGGACACGAAAATATTGGAATGGCAAATTTGGATTTGGAGAGGTTATGTTAACCAAACGAGCAATGATCGAAGAACGTACTAAAGAAGTTGGTGATATTAAATTTATATCTTTTGAAGATGACGGAGCTGATATTTGCCTCTTATAGGGACTATTATTGAGGCAGAATATTGTGAAACAGCTATAGAATTAGCCGAACAAGAGGATTGGCGAAATAGATGGAGCAGTTGAAGTTAGATTAGGCGGTGAATTATTTGAAATCGGCATTGGCGGTTAATGAACAGGAATTGATAATTCATTGCCGTGCTTGCCTAAAGTTGCTTCGGAAATTGGGTTTTCATAACGTTAGATATAACCACGGCCAGAAGAAAATAAAGACAAAGAGTATAGTTTTTGCAAGACAGTCTCAGTATATTGGGGGACTAAGAACATTGGGCGGCTCAAGTTAAAATGGCGATATCAGGGGAGGAGTTAATGAGAGATAGATACAATATTAGGACAAATTGAAAGATACATTTAAAATGCCTCTCTAGTGATATATATACTCGTGGAAAGCTAAAGAAGTATCAAAGATGGCATTACATAATTTCAGGAAGGTTTACGGAAAATGCTATTCGAAGGATATTATTGAAAAAATATGGAAAGGAATTCATTGAAAAAAAATAGTGAATTTATGGATGGCGAAAGAATCCAAACTTTAATTGAACGTATTGAAAAATGAAAAAGCCAAAAGAAATTCTACCCCGACTACCTATTCGAGATTCTGCTCGTTTGCCTCTTCGTTTTGGAAGGGACGCTGGTAATCTCGTATTTTTTTCCGCCGGTGACGGCGAGGCCGATAGACTTCTCGCAGAACTATACGCCGCTCCCGGAATGGTACTTCCTCGCTCTGTACCAGATGTTTAAATACTTCCCCGGAAGGCTCGCGTTCCTTGGCGTCGCGGTGATTCCGGCGGCCGTGGTGTTCCTGATTTTCGCGTTGCCATTTTTAGAAAAGACTCCTTCCCGGAGGCTCCGGGACAGAATACCTTCCGCGCTCGTCGCGGCCTTCCTGCTTGTGTCCGCCGCCGTCCTGACCGTCCTGTCGTACTTCTAAGATTTCTGGTATACTTATGAGACTTGAAAGAGAACAACCTTTGCAATGGAGGTGCATCATGCCAGTGTATGTAACGCTTTACAAGTTCACGGAGCAGGGCGTCCGCAACATCAAGGGTTCCCCCAAGCGGGTCGAGAAGATAAAGGAGGAATTCAAAAAGGCCGGGGCGCAGGTCAAGGAGTTCTACGCGCTGATGGGCCAGTTCGACACCATGATAATCGCGGAGGCGCCGAACGAGGAGGTCATCACGAAGCTGAACCTGATGATAGACGCGACGGGTAACGTGACTTCCCAGACGATGCGCGCGTTTTGCGAGCATGATTGGAAGAAGATGGTCCAGGAGGCGGTGCCGTTGTCGGCCGAGCTTGCGAAGGCGGCGTAAGGAATGGGCCGGCGTCAGGGCCAGCAAACTTTTAAAACTTAAAATAAAAAAGGCCGGACATTTTCCGGCCTTATCTTTATGCCTGCCAGCCCCTAGTTCACTGGCCCCCGGCCCCTTCTTCTCCAACTCCTCCATCCTCAGCTTCAAAAGCGCGACATCCTGGCTAAGCGTCTTGTTGCGCTCGGAGAGCTTCGATATGACCACCGAGAACTGGAGCGCGATGAGCATGAGGAAGAAAAACGCGATCAGGAAAAACGCGGTCGGGGAGTAGTAAATGCCGAGGAACTTCCCGAAGCCGTCCAGCAGTCCCGGGATTGCGGAGACCGCGAGTAGCGCCAGGGCGGTCAGGAGCCAGACCAGGGAATATTTTTCCTTCAGCTTCCTCTGCCGCACGAGCTCGAAAATCAGCGCGAGCAGCCCCACGCTTCCGAGGATTGCGAAAAATTCTACCCTCGCATGCATCGACACCCCTCCAGGTTCAGGCCAGATACAGGCTTCTTCCTGACCAGCCATATAAAAAGCACCATCATCACCTTTACCATGTAATAAACGGATTTAAGCGGCGTGATGGAAGAACGGCCGCCTCCCCTGGCCCTCATCTTAACCGGCGCCTCCGATATCTTAAGCCCCGCCAGGTGGGCCAGCAGCAGGCTCTCCACCTCCGGATAGTCCTCCGGGTATTCCTGGGCGAAAAGGCGGATTATTTTCCTGTTGCACGCCCGAAAGCCCGAGGTCGGGTCGGTAAGCCTGCCGCCGGTAATCACCGATAGCACACGGGCAAAGGAAGAGATGCCGACCCTCCTCATCGCCGTGGACTTGAAGCCGTCCCCGCCCAGGAACCGGGAGCCGACCACTATGTCCGCCTTCCCCGCCTTGACCGGCTCGATTATCTTCATCAGCTCGGACGGGTCGTGCTGGCCGTCTCCGTCCACCTGGGCCGCGATGTCGTACCCGCCCTGCTCGGCAAACCTGTAGCCGGCCTGGACCGCCGCGCCTATCCCCATATTGAAAGGCAGGTTTACCACCGCCGCGCCCGCGGCGGATGCGGCTTCGGCAGGTCCCGTCGGCGGAGCCGTCGTTTATGACCACGACATGGGCTTCCGGGATGGCGGCATATATCTCCGCCACGACCTGCCCTACGGTCGCCTCTTCGTTATATGCGGGTACGATGGCGAGGAACTTCATTTTTTGTCCATTATAAAGAATCGAAAAAAGCCGGCGAGCATCCCGATACCCCTCGCATAGCTCCTTAAAAAACCTACGGGCGCAAAGAGAGGTACGTCAAATCGTTTTCCCTTGTCGCCATATTTACAGCCCAGGGAACCTGCATTGCGAAAAGGGCCGCCGCCGAAATAAGAAACGGGGCGTAGGAAAGCGGGAGGGCCGCGATAAGCGCCAGGCTGAGTAACGAAAGCGGAGGCTCGATTATGTCTTTCTTCCTTGTGTAGTTGTCACCGCCCCGCATATCCGGGTGGGCCTTATAAAGCTTTATCCGCCAATACCCGTGAGTGTATTGTTCCTTCAAATATTTTCTCAGCGATACGGTATGGTAATGGCCTACCAGGGCGTCCGGCGCAAAGGCTATCTTAAAGCCCAGCTTCTGCACCCTGTAGCTTAAGTCGTTGTCCTCGCCCGATGCCATTCTGTAGGATTCGTCAAACCCTCCGGTTTTCTCCAGGATTTCCCTTTTAAGCGCCACATTATACGACCCGAATAACCGGATGAACTGCCCGTAGCTTTCGTGCCGCTCCTTGATCTCCCCGTGAAATAAGTTTTGCAGCAGCAAGTCGCCGTTGGCTATATCAGACGGCCGGTCACCGCGCCCGTTTTTGCGCCATCCGGCGAATTAAATCCGGCCATCAGAGACTCCGCCCATCCGGGCAGGGCACGCAGTCGGGGTGGGTAAATGCGACGAAAGGGGTCGCGGACGCCCTCCAGCCGGTGTTCCTGGCCGATGCGGGGCCGGCGTTTTTCTGATATATATATTTAACCGCCGGGTATTGCCCTACAGCCTCAGCCGTCCCGTCTTTTGATCCGTCGTCAACCACTATGATACTATCCTCGGGCATGCCGATAGCGAGGAGCGCGGAGATCCTCCCGGCCTATGGTATTTTCCGCGTTATATGCGGGTATGACTACCGATATCTTCATCTCCCGGCCTTTGATTCTAAAAATTCCTCGATCGCCCCGATTATGCCCTCCCCGGGGCTGTCTATTTTGAGGACTGCCGGATGCTCCTTCAGCCGCTTAATCGCCCCCCGCCAGGTCTTCCATGTCATACACGACCTCGACGCCCGGACGCCCTTCAAGCGCCTTCGCAAGCTCAACCTGCCGGTCGAATTTAAAATGCTCTCCTTTAACCCATCTCGGAACAAGTATCAGCGGCTTGCCAATGCGCCCCACGGCGATGATCGTCCCGATACCGACATGGGCGATGACTATGGAGGCATTTCCCATCATCTCCTCGGCCTCTGAAAATGTCAGGAAGTCTTTATAACGCGCGTGGACAGGTTGATAGGCCGAGGAACCCAACTGTATGAAGACCTCCTCGCCGAGTGTCGGCGCGAGTTTGTCCACGGCCTTTACCAGCCGGTCGAACGGCATCCCCCTGCCAACTGTTACGAATATCATACGAAGCCGCCCCTGTACCTGGCCTTCGGGCCGTAGTGCTTTAGGAGCGGCTCCCACTGTACGAGGAACATGTCCGCCAGGTGGTATGTAATCCGCCCGGTCATCGAGGGGTGGAACACCTGGTTACAACATTCGACGTAAACGAGCGGACGACGGAAGAAAACTCTGGTCAGCACGAATGCGGGTATTGACACCTCCGCCCCGGTGGATATCACCACGTCCGGCTTCTCGTCCCTCAGTATCTTGAATATCTGCCAGAACGTGATGAAGACGCGAAGCGGGTTCCTCAAGAAACTCTTTACCCGGGTATACCCTGTAGTCTTTCACATTGACTTCCCTGTCCGAGTCCGTGATAAAGAATACCTCGTGCTTGTCTGACAGTCCTTCGGCCAGAATAGTCCCTTCCATGAGGTGTCCGCCCTGGCTGGGTGACGTAACATAACTTCATAACCACCTACTTCGCATCGGGTTTCTTCCGTGCCGCGACAAACAAGTTACTCTCCCATGCCGCACGCAACGAGCGCACGCCGTGTGAATCGTCATCGCCTTCCTCGCAACATCCGGCAGGCATAACGGCGCATAATCCATACTCTCGATTACCATGTCTTCTATTTCGAAACCGTGTTTCTCCAGCAGGATGACCATGCTTTCTTTCGAAAAGAAATTCAGGTGCTGTCCCGAGCCGTGGCCATACCAGTGCGTCCTCAACAGCTGCGGCATCAGCCCGAATATGTACGGCACCGCCAGGAGGACGTATCCTCCGGGCTTAGTTATCCGGACCACGTTCCTCATGAAACCGTCCAGTTTCGTCAAGATGCTCCAGCACGGCGTTCATAGTGACCAGGTCGTACGAGCCGTCAGCATAACAAGGGTCGCCAATTTCCCGGTCATGCACGATAAACCCCGCCTCGCGCATTGCCCGAAGGATGCCCGCATTAAGCTCGACGCCCTCGGGGGATAGGCCGAGGGAAGCCGAAATCTTCATCAGGTGTCCGCTCCCGCAGCCAATGTCCAGGTGACGCCCCTTTATCCCGAGCTTCTTGATATAGCGCGCATACGTTCTGAAATTTTTAAAGTAGTCCTTGTATTCCCGCGACTCGAAGTCTATTTTTTTTATGCTGGGTTGTAGCATTTGGTCAACCCCTCCTCGTCGTATATATCGTACTTGGTTTGCTCGTTGTACGGAAGCGGCCTGGGACGGACCAGCTTGCATCCGAGGCATTTGCAAAGAGGATATTTTTTCTTGTCATAGCGCGAAGGGACGCTGAAAAGGTAACCCTTTTTAAAGCGGTCCCGCCGCAGACCGGGCAGTTATCCATGCCTACTCCCTCGCCCGGCGCAAGTCCGGGTTTGTCGCCGCGTAACTGAGGAACGCACAGCCCTGAAAAAAACAGCCTGGCAGCCACTATCAGCGCGCCCACTTCGCCCTTGAAGCCGAAATGCCCTAGAACAAGGGCAAAACTCAAGTCCGCCACTCCGAGCCCGCCGGGTATGGGCTTGAGTGCTGCCGCCAGGGAATAGACCATAATCGAGGCGACTGTTATAAGCAGGCCTGTATGCACGTTCATCATCCTGAAGAGCGCAACCCAGCAGGCCATGTCAAGCGCCCAGCACACAAACGTCAGGAAGAGGTTGTAAAGAGAGAACCGGACGGGTGTGGTAGCTCCCGGTGGCCTTATAGTACTCGTCCAGCCCGCCCGTCAGCCCTTGAAGAAAACGCCTGAGCCGGGCTGCTATTTTCCGTCCTCCAATAATTACAAGTACTGCGTCCGCCCATCCGTAAACCCTCTCGCCCGCCTTCCGCACCACAAGAAAAAAAACGAATATGCCGAGCGCCGCGAATATCCCCCGCCAGCACGAAGCCGGAGCGCATGCCCCAGAACGTCCCGTAAAAAATAAAGAAGACGGCGGTGAAGACCATAAGGCTCTGAAAGGTTTCTATCACCCTGTCGTAAAGTATTATGGAGAGGGAGGTTGCCCTGCTTGTTGCCGCGGAGGAATGCCGGAACGCCGCCGCTGCTCCTCATGGGCGAGACCATCCCCCAGAAGCTGCTGGAGAAGTAGGCCGAGCTGAGTTCGGAGAAGGTCAAAGGAGAGCGCATCCTGTCCCGCATCAAGGTCCATTTGTATATCCGGAGATACGCGGACAACAAATAAAATACGACGGTTACGAGTAGCCAGCCCGGCCGGACGCAGGAGAGGGCGTGCCATGTTTCTTTCAGCCCGAGAGAATATAATACTCCCACGAATATCAACGCGCCCGCCGCGAGGGCGGCCAGGTTCGCCCAGCTTTTAAACCGTCGTGACGCGCTCATCGTTTTGCAGGCCTCTCCTTTTTATAACCTTTGCCGGGACGCCTACAGCAACGCTCATGGGCGGTATTTCACCTGATACTACAGCGCCAGCGCCTATAACGCTACCCTTTCCGATTCTGGCTCCTGGAAGCACTATAACCCTATAACCAAGCCATACATCGTCTTCAATTACCACCTTTTCATAGACTGTCTTCTGTAATTTTATGGGCTTATCCAAGTCGTTATAGAGATGTTGCCCGGTTACTATTGCACATTCCCGTGACATCATAACATTTTTGCCGATAGAAACATCCGCGTGCGCATAGATACGACAACCTTCATAAATCTCAGACCCGTCGCCTATCTCTATTCGACTACCGTATGCGTTGATATAACTCTTGGCTATGATTATGCTTTTCCTGGATTTTAACTTTGCCAGCAATTCGCGCCAGTGGAGGTGGATCACTCAACCGTATCTCACCATCTTTGACAAGATCGAGTATGGGTGAAAATACGGTCATGCTATTCATTATGAATCCGGGTACGCTTCTTCGGAGAACACCCATATACCCTCCGGTTATTTAAACCGTCTTGCCGCGCTCATCGTTTTGCAGGCCCCGTTCAAGACTTCTTGGCCCTTATCATTATGCACATGCCAAGGAAGTACAGCCGCCAGAAAGTCGGATTTGATTACCGGGAACGAAACGGCGCGGCATGACTCCACGGTAAAACCCGCTTTCTTCAATATCGCCATCCAGCCCCAGGGCGTGTGCGCGTGGAGATGGAATTTGTTGCGCCCGAGTATCTTCGCGTTTATGATGTCGTACCAGTTCGGGACTGTCACAACCATGCGCCCGCCAGGCGCCATCAGCGCGTACAGCTCGGCGAGCACGGCGGCAGGGGTCCGGCAGGTGCTCCAAAATACGTCCAGGCAGGCGACCCAGTCGAACCCGCCCGGGACATCCGGCATCCCGCCATCGTATTTATATATAACGGCTTTATCTCCGAGCCTTTTCCGAAGTTGTCTCGATAGCCTCGTCGGTCACGTCAATGCCGGCAAGGGTTTCGAATTTGCCTTCCATGCGGCTCAGGAACTCGCCCTCTCCGAAGTCGCAATCCAGGAGCGCGCGGCCTCCCCCTATAGCCTCAGTCACCATCCTCATCTTCTTATACATGAGGTGACCCGGATTTGCATAAGCCTCCTGAAGCTCTTTATATCTGTCGAATTCCGGCTGCGCCTTAGTCATTTCTTCTTCCCGAAGTAGTCAATGAACGCCTTGAGGCCGTAAAGTCTCCCTTTCAGGTCCGCCGCGCTCCTTATGTTCAGGAGCATCCGGAGCATCTGTCTGGGCCGGAGATAGAACTTTTTCAGGCCCTCATCGATAAGCTGGTCTATCCTCTCTTTTGAAAGCTGCGGGTAGGAAAGGAGCGTCACCTGCTCGTAGTCCTTGCTCACCCACTCGGTCCAGTCTTCCGCGACGACGTAGCCCCGTTCCTTCGCCCAGTCGTACAGCTCCGTCCCCCGGATAGGTGCAGATGCCGGAGACCTGGATGGTGTCCAGCGGGAGCGAACGGGCGAACTTGAGCGTCTCGCGCGCGGTCTGTTCCGTCTCGCCGGGCGCGCCCACCATGAAGCATCCGTGGATGACGAAGCCGAGCCTCGCCGCTTCCTCCGCGAATTTCCGGGACTGCTCCAAGGTTACACCCTTCTTCACGGAATCCAGCCCCGCCTGGGTCCCGAACTCGAAACCCACCATGAGCATCCTGCAGCCGGCCCTCTTCATCAGGGGCAGGAGGGTCAGGTCTATGTCCACGCGGGCGTTGCACGACCAGGATATTTTTAGTCCCCGCTTCAGTATCTCCTCGCAGACCCCCTGGGCGTGCTTGCGGGAGGCGGCGAAAGTATCCGTCTCGAACATGATTTCATTTAACTGCGGGAAGAGCTTAATGTCGTACTCCATCTCGTCCACGACCTGGACCGGGTCGCGGTAGCGGAGCTTCCTGCCGTACATGAGCTGGGTATCCCTGCAGAACGTACACTTGCCGAAGCAGCCGCGCCCGGAGATAAGCGTCAGGAACGGGAACTTTTTCCCGGCGTCGTAATACCATTCGGGTTTGATATGATGCCATGCGGGAAACGGGAAGCTCCTTCACGTCCAGAGGCTCCCGGTCCGGGTTGTGCCGGACCTCATCCCCGTCCAGCCAGTCGATTCCGGCCACGTCGCGCAAGTGAGGCCCCCGAAGCTATATCACGGATGGTGTAATCGTATTCGCCCCGCGCCACCGCGTCTATCGCGCCCTTATCTATCCGGAGCGTGTCGGCCGGCAGGGCGCTGACATGCGGGCCCACCAGCACGGTCTTCGCCCCGGTGAGGTCCTTTATCGCCCTGGCGTAGTCGATATCGTTATATATGGAAGGGGTCGTGGTGTGCAGGACTGCAAGCTCCGGGCGGAACTCGCCGGGCGATCTCTTCCACCTCGTCCTTTTTCATGTTCAGCGCGGCCCCGTCGACAAATTTCACTTTGTGGCCAGCCTCTTCAAGTACGGCAGTCAGTAATCAGCAGCCCGTCCGGGTGCCTCTGCACGCGGCCCCTGGACTTGGCCGCCCAGCGGGCGCTTCTGCAGAAATCATCGACGTATGGGGGGTTAAGGACCAGCACCTTCAAGAATATTTCTCCTATGTTGTCGGCAGTGCGTTTTGTATCCGTGCTGTCGGCGGCTTTTTTTGTCCGGCAGGGCCATCCTGTAGGCCTTGCTCCCGAAGAAGAGAAACCCGGCGAACAGGGTTATTACCAAAAGGATGACCAGGGACCGGGACAGCCCGGCCACGTCCGGCATGGAAAGGACCTGGTGCCACCATACGGTTATATAATCCGTGGTCGGGTCGATATGACCAGCTGCACCGCGATCGAACTGGATGATACTCCAGATATTGGTGCGGGGCTGGTAATAAAACGCCGGGAAAACGCCAATAAAAATTTTTGTAATCGTCGCATA
>CAVTDB010000003.1:0-346851 GCA_963733375.1 Nitrospirota bacterium
AGGGACTGCTGGAAATGGAGTGCGAACCCCTGTCGCGTCAGCAGGTTTCCGGCATTGACCTCTTCGGAGGCACGATACTCGGCACCTCCAGGACAAACCCGTTCAAGAGGGAAACGGCGCCGAGACTGTCGCCGCAAACATGAAGAAGATGGACCTGCACGCGCTGATAGCCGTGGGCGGCGACGACACCCTTGGTGTTTGCAACAAGCTGTCGAAGATGGGGCTTAATACCGTCGGCGTACCCAAGACCATAGACAACGACCTCTCCGCGACGGACGTCACGTTCGGGTATGATACGGCCGTCTCCATCGCCACGGAGTGCATCGACAGGCTGCATACCACCGCGGAGTCCCACCACAGGACGCTGGTGGTGGAGCTGATGGGCCGCCACGCCGGCTGGATAACCTGCGCGTCGGGTATCGCCGGAGGCGCGGACATGATACTGGTCCCGGAGGAGCCATTCAATATCGTCGAAGTCTGCAACGTCCTGAAGAAGCGCGCGGCAAGGGGGAAGAAGTTCAATATCGTCGCGGTCTCCGAGGGTGCGGTGTTCTCCGATGCGCCCGGCGTGGAAGGTTCGGTGGTCCTTCAGACGGCGGACAAGGACGCATTCGGGAACGTACGCCTCGGCGGGATCGCCAACATCCTCGCCAAGGAGATAGAGACCAGGACCGGGTTCGAGACGAGGGCCGTCATCCTGGGGCACCTCCAGAGGGGCGGGACGCCCACCGCCTATGACCGGGTGCTTGCGACCCGTTTCGGCGTAAAGGCGGTGGAACTGGTGCATGAGGGCAGGTTCGGGTTAATGGTGGCAATCCACGGGACGAAGATCGAGGCCGTGCCCCTGGAGGAGGCGGTCGGCAAGACCAAGACCCTGGACATGGAACTCTACGAGACGGCCAAGATTTTCTTCGGCTGACGGAGTAGAAATAAACTAGATATGAAAACAATCGCCTTACTTACCTCCGGGGGTGATTCATCCGGGATGAACGCCGCCATCAGGAGCGTCGTGCATACCGGACTGGATATGGGCCTGCGCGTGATCGGCTTCATCCAGGGTTATCAGGGGCTGATCGAAAACCATTTCATGGAGATGGACTCCGACTCGGTGGACGGGATAATCCAGCGCGGCGGCACGATACTGCGCTCCGCCAGGAGCGGCGAGTTCAAAAGCGACTGGGGGCAGAGGACCTCGCTTGAAAACCTTTCAAAAAATTCGGTCGACGGCGTCATCGTAATCGGCGGGGACGGCTCCCTGCACGGTGCGCAGGTCCTGCACGACCTGGGCATCCCGGTCGCCGGCATACCGGCCTCGATCGACAACGACATCTACGGCACGGACATGGCAATCGGCGTGGACACAGCTCTTAACAACATCGTCCACGCCGTGGACATGCTCCGGGATACCGCGTCGTCGCACGACCGGGCGTTTATCCTGGAGGTCATGGGCAGAAGCTCCGGATACCTGGCCTATACTTCAGGGCTGGCATGCGCCGCGGAAGCGGTGATAATACCTGAGATCCCTTACGACCTTGACGCCATCGGGATGCGTCTGCTGGAAGCCAAAAGGCGCGGCAAGACGAACAGCATAGTGATAGTCGCCGAAGGGGCGGGCTCCGCCTACGCCGTGGAGCTTAAGCTTAAATCGTTCGCCGGCTTCGAGACCAGGATTACCGTGCTCGGCCATCTCCAGCGCGGCGGCGAGCCGACGGTCTTCGACAGGCTCCTGGGGAGGCGGCTCGGGGCGGCGGCGGTAAAGCGGCTGGTCAAGGGGCAGCGCGGATTTATGGTGGGGCTTATAAACAACGAGGTGGTTTCCACTTCTTTCAAGGACGTCTTTGCGCAGAAGAAAACCTTAAGCGAAAAGAACCTTGCAATAGCGCGCCAGCTCTCCGGAGCCGACCGGCACAACCCGGAAAAGGAGTTAGAAGATGCCTGAGAAACCTGAGAGCCCCGAGAGCCCCGAAACGCCCGAATCCGTCGACGAGCTGTACATGCGCGGCAGAGAGTCGTTCGACAGTAAAGACTACGCCCTGGCCCAGAGTTATTTCGAGCAGGTAGTGGCGATAAGGCCGTACGCGGACGTATTCAACAAGCTGGGCCAGATATATCACGGAAAAGGCGAACTCTCGAAGGCCGCGGAGGCGTTCAAAAAGGCGCTCGCCGTAAACCCCGGCTATACGGAGGTCTCTTTAAACCTGGCGGTCACCTTAAACGACATGGGCAAATACAACGAGGCAAACGAGATATTCGGAAAGGCCGCGAAGATAGCGCACGCGACCCCCTACTCGATGGACCCGTACATAAAAGGCAAGCTCGCCAACGAACATTCGAAGATAGCGGACATATATTATGACCTTGGGCTTTTCGGAGAGGCGGTCGAGGAATACAAGAAGGCGGTAAGCCTGCGTCCGTCGTTCGTGGACATCCTGACCAAAATAGGCATCGCATACCGCGAAAAAGGTATGTACAACGAGGCCATCCGCGAGTTCATGAAGTCCAAGGAGATTAACCCGCACTACGTCCCGGCGCGGATCAACCTGGGGATAACCTACTACATGAAGGGGTTCATCGACCTGGCCGTCAGAGAATGGAACGAGGCGCTGGAGGTGAACCCGGAGAGCACGGACGCCATGATGTACCTGAAGTTCGTCGAGAGCGAGCAGGCAGGCGGAGAAGACCTGACCAACCTTGGCGAAGATTAGCCGCAAACCTGGGAAACCGTTACCTTTTTAGTAAAAAGGTAACACCAAAAACTTTTAAACTGTTTTTTTGTCCCGTTTTCTTTGGTTACTTTCTTTTTCGCAAAAGAAAGTAACAAGGGTTTTATGCCCCCGCTTCTTTCAGTAAAAAATCTCCGCACTGAGTTCCATACCAGGGAAGGAAACTTCTTCGCCGTGGACGGAGTGAGCTTTCACGTTGACCAGGGAGAGGTGCTGGGCCTGGTCGGCGAGTCCGGGTGCGGCAAGAGCGTCACGGCCCTTTCCATCATGCGCATCCTCCCGGACCCTCCCGGACGTGTCGCGGGCGGCGAGGTGATATTCGAGGGGGCGAACCTGCTTACGCTGCCTGAGCCGCAGATGAGAAAGATACGGGGCGGCAGGATCGGGATGGTCTTCCAGGAGCCGATGACCTCGCTGAACCCGGTATTCACGGTGGGCGACCAGGTGGCGGAGGCGCTTATCGTACATAAGGGGATGCGGAAAGAAAAAGCGTTTGAGCGGGTGGCGGAGCTTTTCGATATGGTGGGCCTGCCCGAGCCGAAAAGACTTCTTGGTAATTATCCACACCAGCTATCAGGCGGGATGCGCCAGAGGGTTATGATAGCGATGGCCATCTCCTGCGGGCCGAGCCTCGTCATAGCCGACGAGCCGACTACCGCGCTGGACGTGACGATTCAGGCGCAGATACTGGCGCTGCTCGACGACATCCGGAAAAAGACCGGCACGGCCATCATGCTCATCACGCACGACCTGGGTATAATCGCGCAGATGGCGGACAGGGTCGCCGTGATGTACGCGGGCAGGATAGTGGAACAGGCGAAGACGGACGACATATTCTACGACCCGCTGCACCCATATACCGAGGGGCTTTTAGCAAGCATCCCGAAGCCGGGCGAAAAGCCGGACAGGCTTAGGGCAATCCCCGGCATGGTGCCGAAAATCACCGAACTCCCGCACGGCTGCAAGTTCCTTCCGAGGTGCCAGTACGCGAAGCCGGAATACGCCGAGAGCGAGCCGGAGCTTACCGAAGTGAAGCCGGGCCACTGGGTGCGGTGCTTCCGTGCGCAGGGGAAATATTAAAGAGAGGCCTCCGCGCGCGAAACCCGCGAAAAAGGGAAGAAATATATTTTTAATACGCATTCAGCGGCAATACTAACTTCTGCCCCGGATATATAAGGTTTGGATTTTTAATAAAGCGATTCCTCTTCCAAATTCTCCTCCATAAGAGCGGGTCGCATAGCTCTGCACCTGCAATGTCCCGGAGAGTATCATTTTTCTTTACGGTATAATACCTTCCTTTCTCAACTTTCTTAAATAGTGCAATAAAATCGGGGTTGTTTCGATATGCTTCAAAAGCCGGTCTATTTTCTAAATCTTCTTGAAGCGGAAAGCTTTCCACAATTATTTCCGGCATTGTTCCAACCAGATTTTTTAAAGCCGAAATCATAAGACGCTTTTTACCGAGCAAGGCGTAAACCTCCGCTTCAATATCTGTATTATGATAAACCCCGGACGCTCGCAAAGAGTTTAAAATATCTTTTGCCTCATCTCCGGTCAGTTCCTTTGTTTCTTTTTTGCAATGCAATTGATAAATTGATTGAAGCAGGCGCAAAATTACTATCGCATGCTTAATGTCTGTTTAAAATCCTTTATCGCCGCGTCATAATTTTTTAACATGATGTAATCATATCCTCTATAGTTATAGGTATATTTGTTCGGGTATATCTTTAATACCTTGTCATATTCAGCGAATGCCTCTTTAAAACCGCCTGCTTTTCCAAATAACCATCCCTTGCCGTTATAAGCAGAAGCTGCTTGACTTGGATACGGATTCCGCATGTCATCATAGGCTTTCCAAGCCTCCTTAAATCTTTTCATCCTTATCAGAATGTTAGCTTTTAAAAGCAGGGCGTCATTTAATACACACATATCGATAGACTTATTGACAAAACAAAGGGCTTCCTCGTACACACCGATGTTATAATAAACTCTGGCTACGTTCATGTAAGCCATTTCAAACATTAAACTGTTTTGGTCTTCCGCTTGCGGTCTCAATTCCAGTTGCTTGTAATACGCATCCAATGCACTGGCATATTCTTTAAGCCCCAGGTACGCCCCCCCTTTTATGCCATAGGCAAGGACGAGGCCCCAAACGTCTTTTTGAGACTCTAATTCTATGCATTTATCGGCATTGGCTATTGCCTCTTCATATCTTCTCATCTCGTAAAAAGTGTACGCCTTTCCTCCATAGCCTTCCGCACTCTTTTCCGCACTCTTCGGCGCCATATCAATATATTTCTGATAATCATTTAATGCCTTATCATATTGGCCGATCCTGCGATAGCATTCTCCTCTGTTAAAATAATTACTCGTAACATCGGGCTTAGCTTGTATTTTTTCAGTATAATTTTCTATTGAGTTTAAGTTATTCACTGCATCCTGAAGTATTTCTACAATATCCTTAAAGCCTTTATCGTCCGCGAACTTCATCGCGGTATTGCCATTGGAATCCGTTGCGTTAACGTCAGCGCCATTTGCAATCAGTATCTTCGCACACTCTGCATTGTCTTTATCGGCCGCTGCCATCAAAGCCGTGGCTCCGCTCGGATTCTTCGCGTTCACGTCCGCGCCATTGTCTATTAGAGTCTGTACACAGTCAACATAGCCGTAAATAACCGCCAGAATCAACACAGTACAGCCCTCGGAATTCTTCGCGTTCACGTCCGCGCCATTGTCTATTAGAGTCTGTACACAGTCAGCATGGCCGTAAGTAGCCGCCAGAATCAACACAGTCCAACCCTCGGAATTCTTCGCGTTCACGTCCGCGCCATTGTCTATTAGAGTCTTTACACAGTCAACATGGCCGACAACAGCCGAAAGCATCAGCGCGGTCCAGCCAAGCGAATCCGCTTCATCCACATCCGCGCCGCTGGCAAGCAGGGCCTTTACACAGTCCAGGTGGCCCCAGCGAGCCGCAAACTGCAGCGCCGTAAGGCCATCGGAGTCCTTTGCGTTTACGTCCGCCCCTTTGGCAATATAGCTTTTTACTGCTTCAATATCGCCCTTACGGGCTGCGGTGACGAGATCGCCGTTTATATTCGCCCATGAGATGACGGACGTGAACGTGAGCGAAACGAAAACAATCGCGGCTGCAATAATACCCGTTAAAGGTTTCATCAACATTCCCTGGAAAATTAGGGGAAATTAAGGGATACATAAATGGAAAAATCAACGAGGGGGGCCGGTAACGCCCCCCTGAAATTTATCCTCTACTCCTTAATCAGCGACGTCATCTCCGGCACGGTAAGCACCGCGTCTATGCTGTTCTCTTCCCACTTGCGCGAGGGGCCCCAGTCCATTATCACCAGCACGGGCTTCACCTCGAACCAGCCCTCCTTCACCTTCGTTATGGTCTCTTTGTGCGGCAATATCCCCGCCACGTCCGCATGGCAGAAAATAGCCAGGCCTTCCTGGGCGTTCTCCCGTATCACGGACTCAAGCTGGTCCGCCTTGTCCAGGCGGCCAAGCCGTCTGTCCGTATCCACCTTCGATACGTCGTCCGAACCAAGCTCTTCCAGCGTAAGGAGCGCCGTGTCGAGACACCGGGCCGCCGGCGACGATACCGCCTTCTGGACCCGGTATCTTTCGCCAAGCTTCCCCTTCACCATGTCCACCACCTGCTCCACTTCGTACCTCCCGGTGAGGCTGAGCCTCCTGGGCGGCCTGTTCGCGGTCTTCGCATGAGTTATGATGACTATCTTCATTTTCCGCCTCCTCGTTTTATATTGCGCGTTAAAAAAAATTAATCTAAAATTAACCGCCGTTTAATAATCGTAAATTATAATTCAGCCGTCGCCGCAATCGCGGCTGGAATATTCATATTATATATAATTTCAGAGGATTTAACGATGCTCAAGAAAATCATTGTATTCGTCGTGCTCCTTGTCGCTTTCGTCGGTCTCGCGATGTTAAACTACTCTTCGGCCGGACCGGTCGGTTATTAGCTATTTCAGGTTCGCAGTCAGCCAATCCGCTACCTGCCCGAGAAGCTTCGGGTCCTTCTGGAACATCTGGGCGCCGTGCCCGGCGTCTGTCAGGATAACCGTTTTCTTCGGCCCGGCCGCAAGCTTCTCCAGCGTCTTGACGGTCTCGTACGACGCCTCGTCTTCCGTGGACGCGGCCATGAACACCGGCCTGGCCCCATACTCCTTCATCGGCCGGGTCGTATCGATGTTGTGATAACCAAGCCCTGGCGAGAGCAGCACGAGCGCCTTCACCTCCGGGTGCTTTGAGGCATACAATAGCCCGGTGGACGACTGTATCGAAGCCCCCACCAGCCCTATCGGCCCTTCCCCACTCCCTTCTGATGGAGATATTTCAACACGGAGTCTATATCTATGGTCATATTCTCGAAATCCTTATCCGAAAAACTCTCGTAAGTAACTTTCTTCCCGTCAAGCATGGGTGCTCTCCCCGTGACCGCGCGCATCGTACGCAAGCGACGTTATAGCCTTTCGCGTTCAGCGCCTTCGCAAGCCCGGTAAACTCCGAGCGGTTGCTGCCCAGCTTGTGCATGAGGAGGATTACGGGGCTTCCCGGCTTGCCGGGGTAATAGGTCCCGCGCAGTAGCCAGCCGTCCGGGGTCTGGACGGTTATCTCCTGGGGAGCGGATGGCCCGTGGGACTGGTCGGTTTTCTTTTTCGCGCCGAAGGCGGCGGCGGGGATGAGGGTCAGTACAAGGATTGCTGCCAGAATTTTCATATACCAGGCTCCTTTTTTAAAGCGAGTTGGCGTATCGAGACAGTATAGCAGACCGCGGAATTATATCACAAAGCGGGAAAAGGTAAATGAGAAATACCTATACCACCTCCCATTTGCTGGTCTGCCAGTTGTCCGCTCCGCCGTCGGCCGGAATCCAGGAAGGGAGCGGGAGCCGCAGGCGTTTGGACAGCGCGTTGACGTACGGCTCATACATGCTCCTTAGCTCCCACAGTTTCACTTCATAGTCCGGGCCCTCGCCAAGCCGATGCCCGGCCTCCAGGAGCAGGGCGCGGAGCTTTATCAGTTCGGGTCCGGGCAGACGGTCCTTGCGCCGGTTCTATGGGCGGCGCGGAAAGCACCTGCGCCAGGTCCACTATCGCGTGGCGGGTAATCGCGAAGGTCAGCCGCGCCTGCCGCTCACAAGCCCCTTCCAGCCCGGCAATGACAAGGGCGGCCGCGTCGAGTATCGTCGTCAGGGAGGATAGCCAGGACTGGTTGTCGTGCTGGGAGCGGAAGAAGGCAAGCGCCGGATATGAGAGATGGCTCTCCAGAAGCTCCGCCGACCATATCTCCCAGTCCGCGAAAAGCTGCCTCAGCTCCTCCATCCCGTATTGCCCGTAGTGGCGCCTCAGCATCTCCGCCGCGGTCGCGGGCGAACCGGCGCGCGCGTCCATGAGGGATATCCGGACCTCGCGCCTGGCGAACGACTCGTTCAGCGGGGGGAAATAGCTTATCAGTATGGCCAGGAACCCGAACCCAAGCGCGGCCTCGACGATGGCCAAGGATTTCCCGGCCATGCCGCTCGGTATATTTCCCATGCCGCCTAAAGGGAAAAAGACGCTGCCGCTGAAAAACAGGCTCTGCCGGAAACCTGGATGCAGGCCGGCGGAGAAGTAAATCAGGGCGAAGCCCGAGATAAGTCCGGCGGCCCAGATAGCCAGTAGCAGTATGAGGGAGAGCGGCCCGAAATAACTGAGCATCGCTTCATGCCTTTTGCGCGAGCAGATCCTGTCCGCGGCGAAGGTCCATATCCTCCAGGTCGCCCGGAAGAAGAAGCGGGCCAGGCGCACCCTCCTTGTGACGCGCCTTGGGAGGATTACGGTCTCAAACCCGTCCCAAAGCACGATAAGAACCAATATCACGCCTATAACGGCATAGAGTACCTGCATGGAAAAAGTATATCAGGTACTCAAAAAAAATCGAACACTGTGAGCGCGATTTTTACAGCGCCAACAAGTTATAAGCTGAAAGGCGACGTATTCACGCCGCCTTCCTGTATTTGGCCGCCGCCTCTTTCCATCCGTGCTTAATGAGGTATTGTTCAAGACTCAACATCTCCGGATGAATCTTCTTTAGCGAAGCAAGGTCCACCCTATAGCTGGTCTCGTTGAACCACTTGAACATCCTGCCCATGTCCTCGTTCAGCCTTAGAATCTGTTCAACCGGCAGTTCCCTGTACTCCACCGGCTTTCCGATTACCCGGCTGAAGACCTTCGCGGCCTCGGGCAGAGTCATCTCGTCCCCCACGATATCGAGCTCTTTGCCGATATACTCCCTCGGCTTGTCGAACGCCAGGGCGACGAAATACGCGAAGTCCTCCGGACTCAGCATCTGGTGCACCCTGTCAGGCTTTATGGCCAGGGAGAGGACGCCGTCCATTATGGATTTTTTCATCTGGCCGCTTTCAAAGTTGAACATGTAGAACCCCGGCCTTAAAATAGTGTACCTTAGCCCGGTGGACTTTATGTGCTCTTCAATCTCGCCCTTGCTTTCGAAATGAGGGATGCCGGTCTTCCTGTCCGCCGCGATGACGGAGCTGTAAACGTAGTGCCTTATCCCGGCGGCTTTCGCGGCGTCCGCTAAATTCCGCCCCTGCGCTACCTCGCCGCTACATGCCCTCCTCGGCCCAGGTATGTACCGCGAATACGCCGCAGACTCCGTCAAGCGCATTATCCAGGCTGCCCCGGTCATTCAAGTCGCCCTTCACCACCTCGATGCCTTTTTCGGCCAGATGTTTCGCATAAGGGCTGATCTGTATTCTCGGGTAAGCGCGCGCACCTTCCAGCCTTCATCGAATAGTTTATCGGCCACGGCGCTCCCTTGGCTCCCCGTAGCGCCGGTAACTAAGATTGTGGTCTCGGATTTTTTAATCATCTTCCCCTCCTTCCCGGTCTAAAAACGGAAAATCCGCCTCCGGGAAATACATTTGTTCTTCTTTATATTATACCTTCCCGGCCGCACTTATCCAAGTCTTGGGCCAAGCCTTGACACCGCTCGTTCCGGCGATTTTTTTATTTAAACTTGCACCACTCCACCTTATCCTTGCTCCAGGGACTCTTCCTGCCGGAAAGATACGCCTCCATCCCTTCCCTCTGCTCGGTCCCGGGGCCGAAGGACTCGCCGAAGGCGTTTATCTCCGCTTCTTCCAGGACTTCGGAATAGCCCTTGTCCAGGCCGAAGTTTATCAAGGTCTTCGTCTGCCGCACTGAGTCAGGGGCGTTGTTGGCGATTGCAAACGCGAGCTCGCGCGCGGCGTCCATAAGTTCGTGCTGGTTCCGTACCACCTTGCTCACAAGCCCGATGTCGAGCGCCTCGAACGCGCTTACCTCCCTGCCGGTGAACAGTATCTCCTTCGCCCTTCCCGCGCCTATTATCGCCGGGAGCCGGGTGGTTGCGCCGGAGGAGGGCGGCACTCCTATTTTTATCGTGTTCATCGAAAACACGGCGTCTTCAGTGCATATCCTTATGTCGCATGAGAGCGCAAGCTCAAAACCTATGTCGTATGCCTTGCCGCTTATAGCCGCGATAACCGGGACCGGCAGGTCTTCAAGCCCCCGCATTGCCTTATGGCCTATGCGGGACAGTAACTTCGCTTCCTCGCGCCCGACATTTACCATGTCCTTTATGTCCATGCCGGATGAGAAGTTAGGGCCCTCCCCGGTTATCACCACGCTGCAGAGTTTTATCTTGGGCCTTAGCTCCTCCAGGATGAAACGGTTTATGTCCGCCATCACCGCGCGTGAGATGTGGTTGTCCGGCGGGTCGTTCAGGACTATCGCGCCGATGCACTCCGGGCTTGTAAACGTCACGTAGGCCATATCAGATTTCCTCCCACTTTTTCCTCTGGAATATGAAATACAGGACGGGTATCACGACCAGCGTCAGCGCGGTGGACGCCGCCATGCCGAATATCAGGGCCCATGCAAGCCCGCTCCATACCGGGTCGGAAGCGATTACCGACGCGCCCAGTATCGCGGCCAGGGCAGTCAGGACTATGGGCCTCGTGCGTATCGCGCCCGCCTCTATCAGCGCCCGTTCAATTCGCATGCCCTCGTTTTTCTTGTCCTGGATAAACTCGATCAATATGATGGAGTTCCTTACGACTATGCCCGCGAGCGCTATGATGCCTATCATGGAGGTGGCCGAGAAATAAACCCCGGCAAGGGCAAACCCGGGCATTATGCCGATCATGGCAAGCGGTATGGGGCCCATTATGATGAGCGGCACGATGAACGACCTGAACTTTCCGACGAGCAGAAGGTATATCAGGATGAGCGCCACGGCCATGGCGGCGCCCAGGTCCCGGAACACGTCGCGGGTAAGCTTCATCTCCCCGTCCCAGTTCAGGCTGTACCCCTGGGGCAAGGGATTTTTGCGCAGCGTTTTCATCATGTCGAGCACGGCGTAAAGCGGGGGCCTCGCCGCCATTTCGCCGTAGACGTACACCACCTTCCTCATGTCCTTGTGGTATATCGGCTTGTCCTCCTGCCCGGGCACGATGCGGGCAAGCTCCGTGAGCGGCACTTGCCTTCCGTCCCTGCCCGTCACGTACGCCTGGGCCAGGTCGTACGGCATCGCCCTCATCTTGCGCGGGAAGCGCAGGAATATGTCCACGGGGTTCTTCTCACCCGGCGCGTGCAGGGTCGTTACCGAAACACCCTCCACGGCAATCTTCATCGCGCCGATTACGTCTTCCGTCGAAATCCCGTTCTCCGCCGCCTTGGTTTTGTCCACCAGGATATGGTACATCGTGGAGTCTTCCTGCCGGCTGTCGTCTATGTCCGTCACGCCGTCCGTCCCCCGGAAAAGCCCCCGCACCCGGCCGGCAAGTCCGCGAAGCGTGTCATAATCCGGTCCGTATATCTCGGCTAGAACCGTCGCGCGCACGGGCGGCCCCGGCGGGTCTTCGACTATTTTGATGTTCGCGCCGTATCTCTTTGCCAACGCCGCCGATATCCGGCCTTATCTCAAGCACAAGCTTCTCGCTCGATATGGAGCGCTTGGATTTATCGACAAGGTTTACCCTTACGTCCGCGTACTGGGGGGCGTCCCGGAAACTGCTTCCCCGGAGAAGCCCGTTAAAGTCGACGACGGAGTGGACTCCCACGAAGGCTTCGTAGTCGCTCACTTCCGGTATGCCGGACAGATATTCCCCCACGGCTCTCGCCACGCGGTCCGTCTCTTCCAGGGCGGTCCCTTTGGGCATGTCCACGGTAATCAGGAACGTGTTCTTGTTCGCCTTCGGCAGCATCCGGAACTGGACCCACTCAAGGAGCGGGAACGTCATAACCGCCGCGAACAGCAGGACGATGACAGCCATGAAGAGGCGTCTTTTCGATTTGCTTTCAAGGAGCGGTCCGAGTACTTTCTTGTACAGTTTGAATATCCAGGTATCCTCTAACTTCCCCTCCCCGGCGTGCCTTACCTGCACCAGCCTGAAAGCCGCCCAGGGCGTGACGATAAACGCGACCATCAGCGACGCCAGCATCGCGACCGGGACGTTGAACGGTATCGGGGCCATGTACGGTCCCATCATGCCCGTGACAAAGAACATCGGCAGGAAGGCGAGTATGACGGTCAGCGTCGCGAGCACCGTCGGGCTGCCGATCTCGTTAACCGCCGTTATGGCGGCCTGGAGGCGCGGCATCTTCTGGGCCTGGTAATGCCTGTGTATATTTTCCACCACGACGATTGCGTCGTCCACAAGGAGCCCCAGGGACAGGGTGAGCGCGAAGAGCGTGATGCGGTTTATCGTCTGCCCCGCGAGCATCCCCGCCCCGAGAGTCACGAAAAGCGTGAGGGGTATCGCAAGCGCCACTATTAAAGCGTCCCGCCATCCGAGCGCGACGAGCAGGAGCAGGACGACAATCGTAATACTGAGTATCAGGTGCTCGACGAGTTCGTTCACGGCGCGGTTGGCCGCTTCGCCGTCGTTTCGCGTGACTGTCGCCGTTATGCCCGGCGGGAGAGAGCCTTTCAGCTCGTCCAACTTCCTCAGTATGTTTTCCGAGACCTTGACCGCGTTCTCGCCCTTTTTCTTGGCTACCGCAATCGTAACCGCGGAATGTTCGGATTTATCCGGCGCGGCGCTCCCCCGGCCAAAAGCGATCCGCGTAAATTGAGTCGTATCCTGGACCCCGTCCTCGACCTCCGCCACGTCTCTTAAGTAAACGAGCCTGCCCCCGGAGCTTCCCACGACCAGGCCCTTCACGTCCGACGCTGAGCCTAAGTACCCTCCGGTCTCGATAGAAAATTTTTTGCCCGCGGTCTCAAAGCTGCCCGTCTTCAAGTTCGCGTTCGCCGAAGTCAACGCCCCCTGCACCTGCAGGGGCGATACGCTATATGCCGCGAGCCGTACCGGGTCGAGCGTTACCATCACCTGCCTGTTCCGTCCGCCCACTACATAAGACGTCGAAGTGCCCGGCACCTTCTGCAGCTCTTCGAGCACGTTGTCCGCCACGCGCTTCAGCTGGTAGTCGTCGTATCCGCCGCCGGAGAGGGTAATCGCCACTACCGGCACGTCGTCCACCTCTATCGGCTTGAAGAGCGGGGGGATTACCGCGCCGGGCGGCGCGTAATCCAAATTGGACATCACCTTGTTGTAAAGGTTCAGAAGGCTCTTCTCGCGGTCCTGCCCGACGTAGAACTTCACGGTAACGACCGCCATCCCGTTCGTCGAGACGGAATATACGTCCTCGACGCCCTTTATCTCGCGCATCAGCCGTTCCAGGGGCCTTGCGACAAGCTCCTCCACTTCCTTCGCGCTTCCGCCCGGGTACATGACGTAGATGTTCGCCGCCGGGACGACTATCTGCGGGTTCTCCTCCCTCGGCGTGTAAAAAAGCGCAAACACCCCAAGCGCCGCCACCGCCACCATCAAAAGCACGGTGAGCTGGGAGTTGATGAAATACTCGGTTATCCTGCCCGCTAAGTTCAACTTCAATGCGAAAACCTCCGTTACTTTCTTTTGGAAAAAAGAAAGTAACCAAAGAAAACCGTACTTAAAGTCCCGCTTTCTTTTGGTTACTTTTCTTTCCCGTGAAAGAAAAGAACGATTTTTTCATTTTACCCGCATTCCCGGCGCGCAGATTATTCAAATCGCCGACCGCTACCTTCTCGCCGCCTGATAGTCCGGAGAGCACTTCCATTTCGCCGTCCGTCTGCGCGCCCAGCCGTACCGCCTGGAACCGGAGTGTCGATTCCGGCGTCACGACGTAAACGCCCTGCATCCCCTCCTTGTCCACCAGCGCGGCGCCGGGCAGCAGTACTGCACTTCTTTTCCCGGTGGGTAGCCATGCCCTTCCGAACATGCCCGGCTTTACGCCCGCGGTCTGCGGGATATCGATTTTCACGGTGAAGGAGCGCGTGGACGGGTCTGCCGTCGGGAGTATCTCGGCGACTCTGCCTTCCAGTTCCCTGCCGCCAAGCGCATCGACGGTAATTTTTACGGTGTCGCCCTTCTTAATCTTTGCGACCCCGTTTTCCTGTACGGTGCATGAAAGTCTTAACCGCGAGTTATCGACTATCTTCAGAAGCGGTCTGCCCGGCGACGCCATCTCGCCCGTGTTCGCCATCTTCGCGGATACGGCCCCGTCCAATGGGGAGCGCAGTATTGCATAGCCCATCATCACGTCCGTTTCCTTGATTGCGGCGTCGGCCTGGGCAATCTTGGCCTCCGTCTGCCCGCGCATGGCCGCGGCCTGCGCCGTCTTCGCCTCCGCCATCTTTAGCTGGGTGGACATGTCGTCCAGTTCCTTCTTCGTGACCGCCTGCTCTTTATAGAGGTTGTCCATGCGTCCGTAATTTATCCGGGTATTCTCAAGCGCGGCCTTCGCCCCGCTCATCGCCGCATCCGCCTCCCTGAGCGCCGCCTGGCCCTCCGCCCTGGACTGGAACGCTTCCTGCCTCTTAGCGGCTATATCCGCCGCGTCTATGGTGACGAGTACTTCTCCCCGCCTGACCGGGCTGCCTTCATCGACCCGAAAGGCCGTTATCTGGCCCATTATCTTGGATGAAAGCACCGCCTCACTCTTCGCCTCAACCGTCCCGACCGCCTGGAGCGTGTCCGTTATTTCCCTGGACTGCACGAATGCCGTGCGGACCTGGACAGCCGGCTGTATGGGCGCCTTGGGCGGCTCTTTTGAACATCCTGAGAAGATAAAAATCAACGGCAGGAGAAGTAAAAATTTTTTCATTTAAATGCACCCCTTAAAGTCTGCTACCTTTTTGGAAAAAGGTAGCGCCAAAAACTTTTGGGCTGTTACCCCCGGCTTTCTTTTGGGTACCTTTTCTTTCACCTGAAAGAAAAGGTACGGTCTTAGTATTTCCTGCCTATGGCAAGTCTCAGCGCCGCGGCCGCAACGTTATAATCATAAAGTGCCTGAGCGTCGTTCGTGCGAGCGCGTGTCAGGGCGGTTTCGGCGTCGATAACGTCCAGGGTCTTCGCCATACCGGCCCCAAAGCGCTTCCTGATTATCCTTAGGCCCTCTTCGCCCTCTTTCACCGACGCGGATGATACCGCCATACGCTGCCTCGCCTCTTCAAGGTCGTTATAGGCCTTGCGCACCTCGAAAAGCACGCCCTCGCGCATCCCGTCATACATATAGGCGGTGGCGTTTCTTTCGGCCCTTGCTTCCCGTACCTTGTTCGTGGTTAAAAAACCGTCGAACACATTCCAGGTTATTCGGCCCATTAAAGTATAGGAGTCCCCGCCCCGGCCGAACGCATCCTGGCTGTCCCTGTCGTACTGGCCTGTCAGGTTCAGGTCCGGCAGGTAGTCCGTCTTCGCCAGGCGGACGCCTTCGTCCATGTTCCGCACATCCATGGACATGCCCTCCAGGTCCGGCCTTTGCTTGAGCGCTTCGGCCTGGAGGTCGGCAAGGCTGCCCGGAAATGCGCGGTATTCGAGTCCGTCGATGATCTCAAACGGCGTGTCCTGGGGCCGTCCGAGTATCCTGTTAAGCGCGGCCTTCGCCGTCGCCTCGCTGTTTTTCGCCTTGATCAGCATCTGCTGTATTTCCGCCAGGTGTACCTTCGCCAGGAGCACTTCGGAGCCTATCAGCATCCCCTGGCCGGACAGCGACTGCGCGAGCTTCAGGTGCTCCCCGGTGGCCTTTTCCGCCATTTCCGACACCTTGACATATTCCGCTGCGAGCGCCACTCCCCAGTAGCCCTGCGCAGTTTCATACACCGTCTCCATGCGCGCCCGCTCGTGCGTCATTTTCGCGGACTCGAAAGAGAGTTTGGCGCGTTTTAAGCCCAGGTACTCCTTTCCGCCATTGAAAAGCGGCTGGATGACCTGCACCCTGAAATTGAAATCGTTCAACGGGTCGGGGTTGTTGAGGCTGTTTATGGCGAAATCGGACTGCTGAAAGCTCCGCTGATTTAACTTCGAACCGAACACCGTGACGGGGTTGTCGGAGCGGACGAAGGTCTCGGATATATTCGCCTTGGGCAGGAAGGCCGACGCGGCCTCGCCGACGCCCGCCTCGGATGCCTTCAGCTTCTCGCCTTCCGAGAGGAGCGACAGGTTGTTTTTCAGGGCGGCATCTATGGCCTCGCTCAGTTTAAGCCCGGAAGGAATATTTTCCGCGCGCGTGGCTGGCGGCGCGGCAAAAATTATCAGAAGCGTCAGGGATGCGAGTATCGAGATAATCTTCATTTTTTAGACCTTCAATATCGTGCAGAAGTTCAGCCAAAGACGCTTGCCCTCGTCCGAGAGCGAGAATGAAAGGCCGCTTAGAGACCATCTCATGGCGGCGAACTGGATCATCCCGAGATAGGTCCTGGCCGTCTCCTTGATTTTCACTTCAGGCCTGATGCTCCCATCCTTCCTGCCTTCGGCGAGGACATTTTCTATCGTGGATATATATTCGCCCATGCACGTTACAAGCTTGTCCCTCAAGGCCGGGTATTTAACGTGCATCTCCTCGGAGAACAGCAGTCTCGGTATCCCGCTTCTCTGCTCCACCTGGGCTACGTGGCTGGCCATTATTCTTTTCAGCTTCTCCCTTGGAGAAACCTTCTGCCCGGCCAGTTCGAGCGCCCTGTCGGTTATCACGGCCCCGATCTCGTCGATTATTGCTGAAAGTATAGCTTCCTTATCCTGAAAATGCCTGTAAAGCGCGGGTTCCGACGTCCCAAGCCTCTCGGCCAGTTTCGCCGTCGTCAGGCCGCTTACTCCCAGCTCGCCTATTATGGCGATGGCCGTATTTACTATTTCCGCCTGTCTGACTTTTGTATTTTTTCTTTTCATGCAACCCTCTTGTTAGTAATTACTAACATAACATCACTGCCCTGTCAAGTCCTTTTTGTTAGTGCTTGCTAACAAAAATACGCCGGCGGGTTGTTCGGCCCGGCGATCAGGGTTCGCAGGGTTCGCAGGGTTCACTGGGTTAACCGTCTCTTCGGCGCACCCGAGCGGGTGTCGCCGGGTTCGCCCTTTTCGTTTCCATCCCGCTCTTAATACCTTTTCCTGATTCGCGCGCCAAGCCAGCACCAATTAGCGGCTAATAATATATAAGTCGATTTATGGACGGATTTTAGCGGGTATCGAAAACAGGCCGTTTTACCCCGTACAGGGGCGGCTTTTTGGACAAAAAGAGGGGGTCACGAGACGCATGTTTTTTAAACGGGATTTAAGGCTGTTTTCTTTTGTTTTACGGGAGGTTACGCCGCAAAATTTAGAATTTTCCGAATGCCGGGAATTCTCATTTCGCTTCTCGTAAGTATTTGAAAACCAAGGAATTGCAAATCGAATTGCAGGCGGATTTCACTGCTTCGCATTTATTAATAAAGAGCTTTTTATTTGACCGGCAGAAATGCTCCTTCGGACCGTTGTCTTCAGGAAAGCTCCGCCAGGTCGCGGACTAACCGCTCGGAGTCGTCCCAGCCGAGGCAGGGGTCGGTGATCGATTTTCCATGAATGTTTTCCCCGACCTTCTGCGAGCCTTCGACAAGATAGCTCTCGATCATCAGGCCCTTGACCTTGCTCCGGAGCGTCTTCGAACCCGCGCGGCTTAGCATCACCTCTTTGGCTATCCTCGGCTGATCGTGGAACATTTTGTTCGAGTTGGCGTGGTTCGTATCCACAATTATCGACGGGAAGAGCAGGTTCCGCTTCTTGTAAATCTCCGAGAGCCGCATGAGGTTCTCGTAGTGGTAGTTCGGTATGTTGGTGCCATGCTGGTCGACCGCGCCCCGAAGGATGCAATGGGTGAGCGGGTTGCCGGTGGTCTTTACCTCCCAGCCGTTATAGATCAGGACGTGCGGGAGCTGGGCCGCGTTTACCGAGTTCAGCATGACTTCAAGGTCGCCGTTAGTGGGGTTCTTCATCCCCGCCGGGACGTCGATGCCGCTTACCGTCAGGCGGTGGAGCTGGTTTTCTACGGAGCGCGCGCCTACCGCGACATAACCTAAAATGTCCTCTATATAGGCATAATTTTCAGGGTACAGCATCTCGTCGGCGGCGGTCAGATGCGTTTCCTTCATCGCGCGGATATGCATTTTCCTGATTGCTTTCAGGCCCTTAACCATGTTCGGCGCCTCGGTGGGCGTCGGCTGATGGGCCATGCCCTTATAGCCCTCTCCTGTGGTGCGGGGCTTGTTCGTATATATCCTGGGGATGAGTACCAGCTTATCTTTCACCTCGTCCTGCAGGCGTGCCAGCTTCGCAACGTACTCTATCAGCGCTTCCTCGTTATCGGCGGAACACGGGCCGATTATGACAAGGAATTTATCGCTTTCGCCCTTGATGACCGAAGTGATTTCGCGGTCGCGCGCCGCCTTGACCTCCGCCAGCTTTTCAGGCAGCGGCATTGTTTTTAATATTTCCTCGACCGACGGCATTTTTCTGAGATACTGAAAACTCATTGATTACCTCATTATTAAATAATAGCCTGAAAACGAAAAGGTAACAGCGCTTGAAGTATCATATATTCTTAGGTTTTTAAGGTCAATAACATTTTATTGGACGCTCCCGGCATAGCCGCCGCATGCGAATTGATTTTTTCGTATAAAAAGTTGTTGATTTATGGCTGCCGTGACAGGAAAATTGGACTGACGCGAAAAAATAAACGTTTAATTTACCGGTAGTTGCAGGGTTCACACCGTGATTTTCCGTACCGCCGAAATCGCCTGATTTACGGGTGTAAGCCTTTATAAAATAAGGTATAATATGCGTTAGGCCCGCCAAAAAACCATGTCTCCAAAACCCCTCCCGGACCCCCAAAAAACGCCTCAAATGCCGTGCGGACGTCATGAAATTGATACCGCATGAAATTTATTGATTTTTCCATTTATATATAAATAAATGTGAACCGATGACGGCTTGGCCGATTAAAGGAAGAGCTATTAAGAGCGCTGGGTCTTACGGGTTTATGTGATAGAAAAGGCGGCCGGCCTGGAGGGGCATCTCAGGCAGACTGCCTTTTCTATCTTATCTATTTTGCGTTGCGCTCTAAGAGCCTATCAGAGTTTTTCGCCACGGGATTTCTCTACCTTCGTCACCTTTTTTGCATAGCAATTTGCGCCCTTCGTCATGCAGGTCACCTCGACCTTGTCCCCGGCCTTGATTTTTTTGGTTTGTATCTCTTTTATCTTGAAGGTCGTGTCTTTGCCGTCCTCGCCGGTCAACACCATCTCGCCCTTTTTGTGGTCTATTGACTTAAGCGTGCCGGTGACCTTATGAATGCCCTCGAGCCCGCAATTTTTCTTGGCGGCACAGGGGTTGTTAGGGGTAACGGGCGCTGGCTTCACGGTTTCGGCGGCAAAGGCGCCTCCGGTAAATACGACAAACGTCAGGACGGACAGGATGGCAACCAGATATTTCCTCATACAAACCTCCTTGTTATCGAGTTGTATATAGTGCCCCACCTTGCGCTTTGACTTCAATTATAGCATGGTTAACAAGAACCGACCTCCGGGGTTGTTGTAATCGCGGGTTTCGGGCGCGGCGTATCGCTAATTTCCCCTGATTTTCCCGCCTGGATTTAAAACATCTTAAGCCTGCTGAACCAAAATGCTCCATGCTCAAAAAACCGCGTCACGACAAAAGGATATTTGCGTGATATATTATGAAAATTCCTTATAAAACCAGTACGGCACCGCCGTTTTATAGATCATGCCCTGTAATTAACGATTGAAGATAACGGACGGAGACTTGCCATGCTAAAAGAATTTAAGGAATTTGCTATTAAGGGAAATATGGTTGATATGGCCGTCGGCATCGTTATCGGCGCGGCCTTTGGCACCATAATCAGTTCACTCGTGGCGGATATCATCATGCCGCCTATCGGGCTTCTCCTGGGAAATGTCGATTTCGGCAACCTCTTTATCCTGCTGAAGGAAGGCAGGCTTCCCGGCCCGTATAGTTCACTCGCCGTTGCCAAAGCCGCCGGTGCGGTGACTCTCAACATCGGCGTTTTTATCAACACGATAATCAGCTTTCTGATTATCGGGTTCTCGGTTTTCTTCGTTGTCCGTTTCATAAATAAGCATAGACAACAGGAAGCCCCGCCGCCTGTTGCCGAAACAAAAGAATGCCCTCATTGTCTATCCGTCATTCCGCTTAAGGCAACTCGTTGCGCCCATTGTACGGCGGAGTTGAAGGCAGGGGCTTAAGTAAAGCTTGTTCAATAACGCAGGATAAACCGTTAGATACCAAAAAAAGGGGGTATCATGAACAAGAAGCACCAGTGCGCTTTGATGTTATGTCTCGTGTCTTTATTTTTTTTCGCTTTTATTCAGGATGTGCGGGCTGATCAGGTCACCTCTCCTGACAATGGCGATTCTCTCAGCGGGACAATAGAAAAAATCGTGGCGGGCAAGCTCACCCTTAAGACGGATTACGCAGGCTCCATCGACATTGATATAACGAAGATAAAAAAAGTCTCACGTCATCCCCCGTAGAAGGTCCGATCTGCAGGACGGCGAGGTCTTGAAAGGGCAGCTTCAAACGACAGAGGATGGTCAGGTCAAAGTTGAGGGAAGTGACCAGCGGCAGGCAACCTCCTTCGACTGGAATAAGGTTGCATCGATTAATCCCCCTCCCGTCAAATGGACAGGCAGCGTCACCGTCGGGGCCAACGACCAGACCGGAAACACACACAAAAACGGAGCAAGTATCGCCATCGCGGCCTCCAGAAAAACGGAGACGGACAAATTCAGCCTCGGATATCAGTTCAACTATTCCAAGAGAATGACGCAGTCACGGCACGCAATCATTACGGTTATTTACATTATGACTATTTTTTCACCAAGAAATTCTATGGTTATTTAGGTACAGAATTACTGAGCGACACTTTTCGCGACTTGAAACTCAGGGTCGCTGTCGGCCCCGGCGTTGGATATCAGATCTGGGACGACCCGATAAAGTCCTTTAGTGTTGAAGCCGGTTTGTCGTATATCCACGAGAGCCATGAAACCAGGAGCGACGAAGACTTCCTCTCCGCCGAGAATCGGCGGGAACTTCAAGTACAACATCGCAAATTTCATCATTTTCACTGACGGTTTAATCCTCTATCCCCGCCTCGACCATGTAGGGCGATACCTTCTCCACAATGAAGCCGCGCTGTCCGCGCCGTTAGGCTCCGCATGGGCCCTTAGGTTTGCCAATATACTCGACCACGACAGTAATCCGAGTCCCGGAAGGGCAGAGAATGACATCCAGTGGCTACTCGGCATGCAATATGCCTTTTGATTAAATGCCAGGCTGCAAGGCGGCGGCAAATAGGACGGATTATTTTTTCTTTTTCTTTCCCGCCTTCTTCGCGGGCTTCGCGCGCGGAGGTTCCTCTGCCATGGGTTTCGCGGCTTTTGCCTTTGGCGCGGAATAGGTTTCCGGGGGCCGCCTTATCTCTATTTTCTTTTCTGCCGCCCCTTTCGCCTTCGGCGCGGAATAACTCGCGGCAGCCGGAGGCCTGGTCTCCGCTTTTTTCGCCGCAACTTCCGCCACAACTTCCGCCGTCTCCCCGGCTTTTCTGTTGTGGTTCGTCGCACAGCGAGCGGTCGTGCAGCCATTTGGAAATATTCGGGGCCAGCTCTTTCTGGGATTTCGAGCCGACGAAGACGCCGATGTGTCCGCCCTTGAACTCGTAGAGGGACTTATCAACAGAACCTACGAGGTCGTTTAGCGGCTTGGTCGAGCTGGGCGGGACAAGGTGGTCGGAGCTGGCGTAGATGTTGAGCAGAGGCATCTTTATATTTTTCAGGTCCACCTTTTTGCCGTTAATCTGAAGCTCCCCTTTTACCAGCTTGTTCTGCTGGTACATTTCCTTTATGAACCGGCTGTACGCGGCCCCCGCCTGTCCGGGGCTGTCGAAAATCCATTTCTCCATCCGCAGGAAATTCAGGAGTTTCTCCCTGTCCTCCATTATGTCTATCATCTCGACGTACTTGCGGATGTTGAGCGTGAACGGCGCCATCATCAGGAAGCCCGCGTTTAAAAACTCGCCCGGCACCACCCTGAACACCTCGGCGATCTTGTCCGCGTCCATATAGTCCGCCCAGGAAAAAAGCAGGGCGTCGTGCGTATCGAAATCTATCGGCGTGACCAGGGTCACCAGGTTCTGCACCTTCTCGGGGTAGAGCGCGGCATAAATCGTGGAGAAGGTCCCGCCCTGGCATATCCCCATCAGGTTCACTTTTTTGGCGGGCGTCGTCTTCGTGATAAAATCGACGCAGTCGTTTATGTACTCGTCGATGTAGTCGTCCAGCGTGACGTACATGTCCTGCTTCGTCGGATAGCCCCAGTCTATGATATAGATGTCCAGCCCCTTCTGAAGGAGCTTCCGGATGAGGCTCCTGTCCGGCTGAAGGTCCAGCATATACTGCCGGTTCACGAGCGCGTAGACGATGAGCACGGGGACCTTGCACGTTATCTTCCCCTCCTGTACGTAGTGGTACAGTTGCAGCTTGTCTTCCTCGAATACAAGCTCCTTCGGCGCCGTGCCGACGTCTATCTTCTCGATCGTCGAGATCGTCTGAAGGCCCTTTATGGTCTTCTCGCTTAGCTCGCCCAGTTCCTTGATTATGTTTTTCGAATCGAAAGCCGCCGCCATGCCGTTCATGCCGCCTCCCGCTTCTCGTCCGGCTTCGCGCTTAACTCGTCCACCCGCCTCTCCAGGCCCCTGATCTTTTTCTTCAGGACGTAGATGGTCTTGTAGAGGTCGTCCATCTCGGAGCGGAGCGCGACCGGGACGTCGTAGAGGTACAGCTCCATGAGCTTGAAATTATGGCCTCTGACGGTCACCGCCGAATTCATCAGGTCGCCCTGCAGCATGGCGTATTCCTTCGTCTTTCCCAGTTCGAGGTATTTCTTCTCGGATACGTCCATCCACAGGTCGAAGAACTCGTTGAACCCCCGTATCTCGTTATCCTTGATCCGGCCGGCGAAAACCTCGACCACCCTCTCCGCCGCCTTCAGCCCCGTCATGTACATCACGTACTGGTATTTTACCGCCTTCGACATGAAGACGGACAGGTCGTCCATCCCGCGGAGCAGAAGCTCTATCTTCTCCCTGTCCTTGCCCACCTGCCTTACGTGGAAGAGCCTGCCGAAGGTGCTGTCGTAGGAGTTGAAGGCGTTATGGAAGATGTTGGTAATGGATTCGGGGTGGCCCTGGATGAGCTGCGGGAGGTTCTTGATGTTTTCCTGCACGCCGTCCATCCAGGGCCCCAGGAATTCGGTCGCCGCGATGCTCCAGGTGTCGTACACCTTGGAGGTCTGGCTGGATAGTTCCTTTATGCCGTCCGGGCTGAACCCGAAGGTATTGTCTATGACCTCCTTTAACTTGGCCGGGTCTAAAAGCTTCTGATAGACGCCCGGGTCCGTCGCCTTCTCCTGCATGGCCTGGAAAAGCGGCATCCATACCTCGTAGAGCTTCAGGTAGACGTTCTGGCCGTTGCACGACTTGAGCAGGGCGTCTTTCAAGACGCTGACGTTCGGGTATTTCGTGTCCGGGATGGAATGGGCGGCCGTCTGAAGCCATGAGTTGTAAAGTTTCAGGAAGAGCTTGCCGATGTCGTCGCGCGGGGCCTGCTTCTCCGGCGGCACGAAAAGCGCCTGCCTCAGTTCACCCGCCGATTCTATCCACGACTGGACGAATCTCTCCTGCGACTTAAACCAGTCCCCGAAATAACCCGCCGCATCCGTAGCCATAAAATTCCTCCGGCCTCCCTCAAGTCCCCGGCCCAGTCAGGCTGCTTCTTCCGCGCCCTGCTCCGCCGCCTGGGCCTTCCGGCTCGCCTCTTCGGCCGCGTGCCTGCCCATCTCGAAGAGGTTGGTGCTCATCCTCCGGCCTATCTCCATCTGCTTGTCGATGGTATGCCTCAAGGCTTCCTGCATCTTTATGACTTCGTCGGTATAGGCCTTGGAGGTGTTTACCATGGTCTCCACCATCGTGTTGTAGATATTGAAAGCCTCTTTTTGCGCGCCTTCCATCTCCTGCCCGGCATGCCCCTGGGACTGGGTCGAGCAGATGCGGGCTCAGCATCGCCTCCTGCATCTTCCGGGTAGATTCAGCCATGCGCTCCCAGAGCTCCTTCTGGGTATTCATCCACGTCTCCATGAACTCTTTCTGGGACTGTACATATGAATCGAGGATTTCAAACTCTTTAGCCATTTTCCACCTCCGGTTTTATTTGAGCCCTTTAAATAGCTCGAGGATATTCTGTGATAAGTCCTTGTTCATCTCGAACTGTTTGGAGATGATGGACTCCCAGACTTTCTGCGCCCTTTCCCCCGCCTCGCTGAACAGGTTCATCTGAAGCTGCTTGATCGTTTCCCTTAAGAATTCGTTCTCCTTCTTAAGCCCCTCCTTCTCCTTCACGACCTCGTCGTATTTGTAATGGGGCATGAAGCCGAGGATTATATAAAAATCCGCCAGCTTCTCGAACATCTCCGGCCCGAAAGGGAAACTGTCCTTCGCGGGGTTCATGTTCCAGAACTTCTTCGCCGCCTCTATCCCCTCCGTCTGCATCTTTGAGTTGAAGTCGAAAAGACTCTTCTTGAAAAGAGGGTTCGAAAAAAGGTCCATCATTTGTTTGTAGACCTCGGCACTGAACATTTTGCCTCCGCTGGTTGTCAAATATTGTCCCCATCGTTTTAAGTATAGCCGATGGTTAACGCCTGTCAAAACGCCTAGTTTATAAGCACTTATAAACAAGTATTGATTATCGCCCCGGGCCCGGTTTGTGCTTATTCAAATCAGGCGATATAATATTGCAGATATTTCAAAACATGGAGGTGACCGCAAATGGAAATCGCGGAAAAAAAAATAATCATAACCGGCGGCGGCAGGGGCATGGGAAAACGGTTCGCGCTCGACCTTAAAAAACTGGGGGCGAAGCCTTTTATCCTTGACGTGGACCAGGCGAACCTGGACGCCATGAAAAACGATTCCGGCATACCGGGCATGGTCGTGGACGTATCCGACGAGAAACAGGTCGTGGATTTCCTGGAGAAGTATACCGCCGAGAACGGCACTCCCGACGTCATGATAAATAACGCGGGCATCACCGCGGACGCCCTTTTCATAAAGAAGAAAGAGGGAGAGGTAATCAGGTTCCCGGCAGGCAACGCCGAGAGGGTAATAAAGATCAACCTGTTCGGGGTGTTCTTCTGCGCCAGGGAGGCGGCGTACCACATGGTAAAGAACGGGGTGAAGGGCGTGATTATAAATATCTCGTCCATATCCCGCGCGGGCAATGTCGGACAGACGAATTACTCCGCGGCTAAATCGGCCGTGGACGCCATGACGGTCACATGGGCCAAGGAGCTGGCGAAGTACGGTATCCGTGTCGGGGCAATCGCGCCCGGGTATATCAACACAGAAATGGTGGCTAAGATACGCCCGGAGATGCTCGACAAGATTATCCAGAACATCCCGCTCGGACGCCTGGGCGAGATGGAGGAGATATCGTACGCGGTGGAGTTCATCATCAGGAACGAGTTCTACACCGGCCGAGTCCTGGAGGTGGATGGGGGGATGAGGATCTAAATTATGTAGGAGGGCAGGGCAATGAAAATCGCAGGAAAAAAAGCAATTGTGACGGGCGGGAGCAGAGGTCTTGGGAAGAAGATCGCGCAGACCTTGAAAGGTCTCGGCGCAAGTCCTTACGTCATCGGCCGCACGCAGGATAATATAGACGAACTGCATAAAGAGTTCGGGATACCCGGAGCCGCGGTCGATGTCGGAGACGAAAAACAGGTCGAGGAATTCTTCAGTTCGTACGCGGCCGAATTCGGCGCCCCGGACATAGTGATAAACAACGCGGGCATCACGGCCGACGCGCTGTTCATCAAGAAGAAGGGCGACGAAGTCGCGAAGTTTCCGTTCTCCAACTGGGAGCGCGTAATAAACGTCAACCTGACGGGCGTATTCCTCTGCGCCAGGGAAGCGGCTTATCACATGGTGAAGAACGGCGTGAAGGGCATAATCATCAACATCTCGTCCATCTGCCGCGCGGGGAACCTGGGGCAGACGAACTACTCGGCGTCCAAATCCGCGGTCGATGCCATGACGGTAACCTGGGCGAAAGAGTTGTCAAGGTTCGGCATCCGGGTCAGCTCGATCGCGCCGGGCTATGTCAACACGGACATGGTAAAGGACGTCCGGCCGGACGTGATGGAGAAAGTAATCGCCAACATACCCGTGGGAAGGCTGGGCGAGACGGAGGATATTTCCCAGGCGGTCCGGTTCGTGCTGGAGAACGAGTTCTTTAACGGGCGCGTCCTCGAAGTGGACGGCGGGATGAGGATTTAAAACCTTTTCCACCATTTTTGCGAAAAAGGTGGAGCCAAAAACGGTTAAACTGTTCCAGCTTTCTTTTGTGTTACTTTTCTTTCTCCGAAAGAAAAGTAACGGTCTTTATGTGAGGAGATAATGGAAGCATACATAATCGGCGCTGTCAGGACGGCGGTCGGAAGGTTCAACGGCTCGCTTACGCCCATGAACGCGGTGGAGCTTGGCACGATAGTCGTCAAGGAGATTATTAACCGGGCAAAGATTAACCCGGAGCAGACAAACGAAGTTATAATGGGCAACGTCATCCAGGCGGGCCTGGGGCAGAACCCGGCCAGGCAGTCGGCCATACTCGCAGGCCTTCCGGAGAATATACCCTCCTTTACCGTGAACAAGGTCTGCGGCTCGGGGTTAAAGGCCGTGGCGCTGGCGGGTCAGGCTATCGTGGCGGAAGGTTCCGATATCATCATCGCCGGCGGCATGGAGAGCATGACAAACGCGCCCTTTATCTCCCGTTCGATGAGGTGGGGACAGAGGCTCGGCAACGCGGAGATGATAGACACGCTGATAAACGACGCGCTCTGGGACAACTTCTACGACTGCCACATGGGCATAACCGCCGAAAACGTCGCCGAGAAATATCACATTACCCGAAAAGAGCAGGACGAGTTCGCCGCGCTCTCCCAGCAGAAGACGGAGAACGCCATAAAGGAGGGCATTTTCAAGGACGAGATAGTGCCGGTACGGGTAAAACAGGAACGCGGAGAAGACAAGATATTCGATACCGACGAGCATCCCAGGTTCGGCACGACGGTCGAAAACCTCTCGAAGTTAAAACCCGCTTTCAAGACGGACGGCACCATAACCGCGGGTAACGCGTCCGGGATAAACGACGGCGCCGCCGCCGTGGCGGTGGTATCGAAGAGGATGCTGGACGAGATGAAACCGCCCTGGGCTTTCAGGATACTGGCCTCGCAGGCCTCCGCGCTCGACCCGGCGTTCATGGGGCTTGGCCCCATCACCGCATGCAAGGCCCTCCTTGCCAAGGCGAACGATCGGCGTAAACGACCTTGACGTCATAGAAGTCAACGAGGCCTTCGCCTCCCAGTCCATACAGGTCCGGCGCGAGATGGGCTGGGATATGGACAAGGTGAACGTAAACGGCGGGGCTATCGCAATCGGCCACCCGGTGGGCGCAAGCGGCGCGAGGATACTGGTGACGTTGATTTACGAGATGGTGCGCAGAGACGCCTCGCTTGGGCCTTGCGTCACTGTGCATCGGCGGCGGACAGGGCATCGCGATGATAATCGAGAGGGCGAGATAAATCAAAATCAAGGGAGGACGACGTGTCCTCCCTTGCGGTTCTGCATGGGCCGGCTATTTTGCCGGCCCTGAATTTTTGGCCGCCGGGCCTTTCTTCGTCTCCTGGCCCGAGATAACCAGGTCCTTTATCGTCCGGCCGCCCGAGGCGTCCGATATTTTTTCTTCCATTTGCATAAGAAGCGCGTCCACCTCGTGCGCGTCCCCCTTTGCAAGCCGGGCAAAGGCTTCGGCCCCTGCCCTCCTCGCATGCGAAATCAGTTCTTTCACGGTTATGTTCTCGATATCTTTTCCGGGCAGGTACCCGGCCCCCTCTTCACCCGTTTCATAAATAAGCTTTTCACCCTCCAGGACCCGGACCGTGTCCTGCACGATATCCGGCGGGAGCCTCAACCGGGCAGACAGGGTAGCCAGCGTCCAGGGCGGCTTCCCGAAATAAAAATTATATCCGACCAGGTACATCACGAGGACGGACAGCTTCTCTTTCAGGCTTCCGCTTAAGGCCTCCGGCGTCTCTTTCAGGCTCGCGTAGCGCGGGTATTGATAGAAAAAAGAGACCGAGCCGCCGACCAGGAATATGAGCCAGCTCCAGTAAAGCCACATCATGAAAAGTACGACAATGGCGAGACCCGCGTAGATCGCGGAATAGTTGCCGGAAGATACTACAAACGTGGCGAACGCCCATCCGGTTATCTCCCATGCGACTCCGGCGAATATCCCACCCGCCAGGGCGGAGGTGAACTTTACTTTCGTATTGGGCAGCAGGATATAGATGAGCGTGAAGACCGCGCACGTCATGATGTACGGGATCAGGCGGCCAAGGAAAATATATACGACGCCAAACGGACCGATAGCGGCGATCTCTCGCACCAGCGTGTTGCTCTTAAGGGAGGCGGTCAGGCCTATCGCCGAGAACATCAGTATCGGCCCTACGAGCAGTATGCTCAGGTACTCGCTGAACCTCCTGGATAAGCTCCTCGGCTTCCTTACCCTCCAGATGTAGTTCAGCGCCTCTTCTATCTTGTATATGACCCCTATGACCGTATAAAAGAGAAGCGACAGCCCGATTACGCCCAGCACCCCGACCTTCATCCTGCCGATGTATTGAGTTATATTCTGGGTTATCTCCGCCCCCCTGCGGCCCCAAGGGCTTCAGAAAATTGTTCAGCATGGGTGCGACCTGGTTATGCACCCCGAACGCCGCTAAGACCGAGAAACTTACCGCAAGTAACGGGACGATGGAGAGAAGGGTGGTGAAGACGAGGCTCATAGCCCGCAGGGCGAGCTGGGGATCCGTGAACTGCCGCGCGGTCAGATAAATTAATTTCCATGCCTTTACAAGATAGGCCTCGTGCTTTTTGAGTGCGCTTTCGTCCAGGTTCCAGACTTCCTCCGCGAGGAAGCGATATGTCTTATGCAGTGCCGAAAACATTTCAATACTCTTTTACCGGATTCATGACCCAGCGCGCGCCGGAGCGCAGCCAGTTCTCCTATATGGAATGCGTTATGGTCCGCCGCAAGCAGTATCTCCCGGAAAACCGTATATCCTTCGGCGTGCGGTATGGGGGCAAAGAGGTCCGTCTTCGGGCTCCGCGCGATAGCCGCCAGCGCCTTTAAGTCCGCCTTGAACCCCTGTACCGTCTTTTTCCATTTCGCGGGAGTCGCCTTCTCGCCCTCCGGCGGCCAGTAGCCGTCGGGGAAGTCCGGCGAGACGTGGTCTTTGTCCTGTACAAAGTCCAGGATGTCCCATTGGGCAATCCGCATGTGCTCTAGAAGGTGCCAGACGGTATAGCTGGCGTTCGGGATTTTTTTGTTAATGTCCGTCATGGGAAAATCCGAGACGGCGAAGTCGAAATCCATATGGGCGTTGCCGCCCAGCAGCAGCGCGAGCAGTTCTTTTCTGATTAATTTAGTGTCCATAACAAAAAGGTACCATTTGCGGGCGATTTTGGAAAGCCCGGCTTTAGAGTCTGACTTTGCCTTTTAAGTTCTTCCATAAAATGATATTATCGTAACTTCAACCGGGGCTTTCAATGAAAAAACATAAGGTCATATTCCAGCCGTCAGGCGTCAGCGGCGAGATAAACGACGGGGCCACCCTGTTAGATGCGGCGCGCCAGCTTGGCGCGGGCCTGGAGAGTATCTGCGGCGGCAAGGGCGTCTGCGGCAAGTGCAAGGTGCGGGTGGAAGAGGGCAATTTCGAGAGTGACGGCATAGACTCGAAGATGTCCCATTTAAGCGGTTTGACCGATGCGGAGAAGAAATTTATCTGCCCCTCGGACGGCCCCGGCACGAGGCTCGCCTGCCTTTGCCGTGTGCACGGAGACGTGAAGATTTTCGTGCCCGAGGCGTCCAGGGCCGGGAAGCAGGTAGTGCGAAAGGGCGCGCGCGAGGTTTCGGTAGACGTACAGCCTGCCGCAAGAAAATACTTCGTCCAGCTGGCTCCCCCGTCGCTGCAGGACATGGGCGAGGGAGACCAGGAACGCCTTCAAAATGCCCTTCAGGCGCAGTACGGGCTTTCCCGCCTGTCGGTTGATTATTCCGTCCTGAAGGGCATTCAGGATACGTTAAGAAAAGGCGGGTGGAACGTTACCGTTACGGTATGGCGCGGGAAAGAGATAGTGAAGCTGGAGCCCGGGTTTGCCCCGAATCCGTTTACGGGCTCGCGGTTGACGTCGGCACCACCACCGTGGCCGGGTATCTGTGCGACCTTGTCACCGGAAAGGTAGTGGGGACGGAGTCCGCTATCAATCCGCAGGTCGTCTACGGCGAAGACGTGATGTCCAGGATCACTTACGCCATGTCGAACCCGGACGGCCTCGCCGTTATGCAGGCGGCAATCAGGGAATGCATAAACGGGATAATCGGCAGGCTGACCGGCGGCATCGGCGGCGGGCAGTCTATCGTGGACATGACGGTCGTCTTCAATACCGTCATGCACCATATTTTCCTTGGCATAGACCCGGCAAACATCGGCGTCGCCCCGTTCATCCCGGCATTGGAGCGGCCCATGAACGTAAAGGCGCGCGAGCTGGGTATAGACATCAACCCGTCCTCGTACATACACGTCCTCCCGGTGGTGGCGGGGTTTGTCGGCCCGGACAATGTCGGCGTCCTGATAGCCGAGGAGCCGTATAAGTCAGCCGAAAAAGTGCTGATAATCGACATCGGCACGAACGGGGAGCTGCTGCTTGGCAACAAAGACGGCGTATCTTCCGCATCCTGCGCCACCGGCCCGGCTTTCGAGGGGGCACAGATAAAGTTCGGGATGCGGGCCGCGAGAGGCGCGATAGAGAGCGTGAAAATAGACCGGCAGACAAAGGAGCCCTCGTTCAAGGTAATCGGCGGCACGAAGGCCAATGGCCTCTGCGGCTCCGGAGTTATAGACGCCGTGGCCGGGCTTTTCAAGGCCGGGATAATCGACAAGACCGGCAGGTTCGTAATGGACCCGGACACGGCCCGTACGGGGGGCAGGGTAAGGAGGGACGCCAAGGGGAAGCCCGAATATGTCCTTGCCTGGAAGGACGAGACCGCCCTTGAGACCGACATAACCATTACCCAGGCGGACGTGCGGGCGGTCCAGCTTGCCAAGGGGGCGCTATACGCCGGCGCGAAGCTTCTTATGCGGAAGATGGGCGTGGAAAAAGTCGATAAGGTGATACTCGCGGGCGCGTTCGGGAGCTATATAAACAAGGAATCGGCGCTGACGCTCGGGATGTTCCCGGAGTGCGCCCTGGACAATATTTACGCCGTGGGGAACGCGGCGGGAGACGGCGCGGTAATGGCCCTTATAAATATCGGGAAAAAGGGAAGAGGCCGAAAGGGAAGCGCGGAAGCTTAAGTACATGGAGATAGCGATGGAGCCGGACTTCCAGGAGGAGTTCCTTGCGGCGATGGATATCCCGGCGCGGGGATTTGACAAATCCGTTAATAGTGGTATAATAGAGTTTAATGAGTGAGGGATAAATTCAGTACCGTAAAGAGGCAAAAACTCGAAAGAGAAAAAAGCCTCCGAAAAGGGAAGAATAAAATTCCTTGCTCATTGTTTTTTTTATTCCTTTTTATTCCTTCACGAATTTAAGCCGTGGAGTTCATGCAGGACCAGTTACCGGACCGATTTGACAAATTCCGGGACGGTGGTAGAATAGGAAATAATGAGTAAGGAATAAATTCGGAACCGTAAAGAGGCCAAAACTCGAAAGAGCAATAACCTTCGATAAGGGAAAGAATTAAAATTCCTTGCTCATTGTTTTTTGGGGCGGGGCCCCTCCCAAGGCTACATCCCGCCCGCTCATCTCTTCAAGTGCGCGTCCGGCGTATCCAGCCCGGTCCGTTTTTATTTCTTTTTTATTCCTTCACGAATATAAGCGCTGCGGAGTTCATGCAGTAGCGAAGGCCGGTGGGCGCGGGTCCGTCGTCGAATACGTGGCCCAGGTGCGCGTCGCACCTGCTGCAAAGCACCTCGGTCCTCGTGATAAAAAAACCTTTATCAATTTTCGTATATACGTTTTCTTTCGCTATCGGCTGCCAGAAGCTCGGCCACCCGGTCCTGGAATCGTACTTGGCGTCGGAACTGAACAGGTCGAGTCCGCAGCAGACGCATTTATATATCCCTTTTTCGTGGTTGTCCCAGTAGGCGTTCTCATACGCCGGTTCCGTACCCGCTTCCCTCGCCACATGGAACTGCTCCGGCGTGAGCAGCTTGCGCCACTCATCTTTTGATTTTATTACCTTCTCCGACATGATATATCCTTTCTTCCCGGCCGAATAAACCCTTATCGCATGCGGCCTTACAGCAGCCGAAGCATGACCGGCGCGGCCTTGCCGAGCATGAGCATACGGCAAGCGCCGCAAGTGCCAGTATCGCCGCCGAAAATTTCATCTGGTCCTCCATATTTTGTTTATTATAACATTTGTTCGTTATGTTATATTTTTAGAACACCTTTTCTTTTCTTTTACGAAAAGTCATCGCGAGAAAGAAAACAAAAGAAAACGGGGGGTAAGGGACAATTGCAGATAAAATGGGGGCCTGCGGTCATTCTGGCCGCCTACGTAATCCTGCTCGTCCTCGAAACTCTATTCCCGTTAAGGGGCAGGAAGCTTCCCCGAAAAGGCCGGTTCCTGGTAAACGCGTCCATGACCGCGCTCGTATTCTTAGCCGGGGGTTTAATCGTCCGGACGGTCGGCCTCTCCGTTGCGGCGTGGGCCGAAGCGAAACCCTTCGGGCTCCTTCACATTGCCCGATTGCCGGCCTGGGCCAGGTTTGCCCTGGGCTTCCTGCTCATGGACCTCTCCTTTTACTACTGGCACCGGATAAACCACGAACTGCCGATACTCTGGAGGTTCCATAACGTCCACCACGCAGACCCGGACATGGACGTCACCACCTCGTTCAGGTTTCACTTGGTCGAGGTGCTTTATTCCACGGGGTTCCGGGCGCTTCAGGTGCTGATAACCGGCGTGTCGCCTTTTACCTATGCCGTTTACGAGATTTTCTTCGCCTGCGAAACGGCGTTCCATCACAGTAACCTCCGCCTCCCCGTCAGGTTAGAGTCATTACTGAACAAGATAATCGTCACGCCCCGCATGCACGGCATACACCACTCTTTCGTCATGGAGGAGACCAACTCGAACTACTCCACTATCTTCAGGTGGTGGGACTGGCTTCACGGCACCCTGGACCTGGGAGTGCCGCAGAAGGATATCACTATCGGCGTACCCGCCTACTCAGCGCCGGGGGATAACGGTTTTATGCGGCTTAACCTCATGCCGTTCGAAAAGCAGCGGGATTACTGGAGGCTGCCGGACGGCGGGATCAAAAAGCGCGGCGCGCACGACAGAAGGGCAATGGTGGAATAAATGAGATTCGAGGAAAAGATAGCGGGCTATACGGGCGGCGGGCTTAGGTGTACGGATATCGAAGTCCTGCAGGTGAACCTCGGGCTTAAATGCAACCAGGCTTGCCTCCATTGCCACGTCTCCGCCTCGCCGGATAGAGACGAGGTGATGCAGTGGCCGACCATGTCGTTAGTCCTTGACGCGGTGACTCAGGCCCGGCCGAAGCTCGTCGATCTGACGGGCGGCGCGCCGGAGATAAACCCTGATTTCAGGAGGTTCGTATCGGCCCTTTGCGACGGCGGTTCTACTGTCCAGGTAAGGACGAACTTAACCGCGCTCCTTCTGCCGGGAAACGAGGACCTGCCCGAATTTCTGGCACAGCGAAATGTCCGGCTTGCGGCTTCCATGCCCTGCTATCTCGAGGAAAACGTGCGCGCGCAACGCGGGGCGGGGGTATACGAAGACAGCATAACCGCGATAAAAAAACTGAACGCGCTTGGATACGGCGACTCATCCGGTCTGTCTATCCGGGCTCTCGGCTCGACCTTATCTACAACCCCGGCGGGACGTATCTGCCGCCTGGTCAGGGCGCGCTCGAAGCGGACTACAGAAGGGAGCTTTCGCTTCAGGTTCGGAGTAGTATTTTCGAACCTCCTGACTATCGCCAACATGCCGCTCGGGCGTTTTCGCTCTCAGCTGCCGGGAGAAAAAGAGCGCGAATACATGGAGCTTCTGGAAGGGTCTTTCAACCCGGAAACCCTGGAGGGGGTCATGTGCAGGCGCCAGGTGAGCGTCGGCTGGGACGGGCGGCTCTACGACTGCGATTTCAACCTCGCGCTCGGCCTCCCCATAGCCGGGGACGCGCCGCGCACCATAGCGGATTTCGACGCCTTAAAGCTTGCCCGCCGGAGCATCGCCACGGGCCCCCACTGCTACGGCTGCACGGCCGGATGCGGCTCTTCCTGCAAAGGCGCGTTAGTATAAAACCGTTACTTTTCTTTCGCGGGAAAGAAAAGTAACACAAAAGAAAGCTGGACTGTTAAACGCCCAAAAGTTTTTGGCGTTACCTTTTTCCTAAAAAGGTAACAAAGGTTTTAATCTTTATAATAGATTTTCGCAAGCGTCTCCGGCTTCACGCCCAGGGCGTACAGTATCCTTAACGCATGGTTCCTGACGGCGGAAAAATATATGCCGTCGGAAATATATTTTCTTGCCGAAGTCTCTGCGCGCTCTTTGAGGATGCGTATCCTGCCGCCGCGCCTCCGCACCCTTTTCATAAGCTCCACGTCTTCCATCAGGGGGATGTCTTTGTAACCGCCTATCTTATCGAAATAGTCCTTCCGGATGAAGATCGCCTGGTCGCCGTACGGGACCCGCGTAATACGCGAGCGGATACCCGCGGACCAGGTAACGAACTTCATAAACCGGCGGTCTGAATTAATCAGCAGGTCGAAGGCCCCGCCTATGTACCTGCCGGAGCTTATGACTTCGTCGATTTTCCTGAACGCATTTTCGGGGATAAGGGTATCCGCGTGCAGGAAGACCAATACCTCTCCGCGAGCCTTTGCCGCGCCTTCATTCATCTGCCTTGCGCGCCCTTTTCCGGCGGAGACCTTTATCACGCCTGCCTCTTCAACCGCTTCCAATTCAACCGCTTCCAAAGTGTCCATCTCCGGGCTCCCGTCAACGACTATTATCTCAGCGGTTCGGCCCCGGTCGATTTTGCGCAGGTGCCTGATTACACGGTTGATATTCACCGCCTCGTTCAGGACCGGGATTATCACCGAGAATTTCTTGCGGACGGATAGCCCCGCGATCTCTATATCCTCCACCCGGTCGATATCCATCAGCTCCGGCAGGATGTGCGGCTCCGCCTCCGCCCCCCCCGCCGCGCCTGCCCCCCTCGCCGCCCCCGCCCGCTTGAAGGCGGCCATCGTATCAGTGAAAACTGTATCCGCGCCCCATCTGATCCCGTTAAAGACTTCGGGCAGAAAACCCTTTCGGCTGAAGCCGATAAGGTAGTATCCGCCGTCTTTTGCCGGGCCGATGGCCGCGCCGTTATCAGGAAGCTTCGAAAACGCCTCTTCGATAATATTGCCGCTTAAATCCGGGATATCGCTTCCGGCCAGGACGACGTATGCGGCCCCGTCCGAGAAGGCGGATCTAAATGCGTTTTCCATCCGCTGGCCCAGGTCCGCCCCGGCTTGCGGAAAATACACGCGCCCCTCTCCCAGCCACGTCTTAACTTCCGCCGCCTTATCCGGCGGATAAAAGTCTATCCGTATGTCGTAGTCCCCGCCTTCGACGGCTTTCAGGGAACGCGCGCCGATTTCCTTATAGAGTTCAACGGCCAGGTCTCTGCCTATCTCCGCCGAAAGGCGCGTTTTTACCGCCCCCCGTTCGGGGGATTTGACGAAGAATATAAGGAGCCGCTTGTCCATTATCAAAATATATGCCCGTTGAGCCAATGCAGTCAAATGTTATTCTCACAGCCATTTGAAATATACGGGATGCTGATATATACTTAACAAGATAAGGTCATATTAAGAGCATGGCAGAAGGTACTTAAGGACCTTGAATCAGCAGGGAGAAGTAACGGTAATGTCCGAGTCGAAAGAGAAAAGACACGGCGAGGACCAGGAGGGGCGCGGCATTGACCTGCATGTCCTGGGTCTTATAATCGCTTCGGAAAATGTCTTGTTCGCCCTGCCCGATGCATCCCGCATCGCGGAATATTTCGGCGACACGCTCGTCTCAATACCCGGCATAAAAGGATGCCGCGTCTGTATTGACGGCACATCGGTGCAAAGGGGCGAGGTGGACGACGGCGACGCCTGCGGCGAATGCATGGCCCGGCACGCGACTGACGGCTCCCCGTTCCGATGCGGCCTTGAGGGTCAACCCGGCATACGGGTGATCCCGCTCGAGGCCAAGGAACATTTTTTCGGTTTCCTCGTCTTCAAGACGGACGAGACGGGCTCATTTATGCCGTACGAGCCCTTTATAGACAACCTCGCCACTTTCATTACGCTTTCACTCGAGAACCGCCTCCAGAAAGACCTCCTGCAGGAGGCGCACGACAGCCTGGAATTAAAGGTGCGCGAGCGGACGGAAGAACTGAACGAAAAAGTGGAAGAACTCAAGAAATTCTCCAAAGTCGCCCTCGGCCGGGAGCTCAGGATAATAGAGCTAAAGGAAGAAGTCAAAAGGCTGAAAGACGAACTCTCACAAGGCAAAGCCGCCTGACACTACACCCGGCCATTAGCGCCAGGTTGCGGTAGTCACTTCCGCTGGTATACTTAATTAAATCAAAGCCGAGTCCGCTACTCCCCTGTTGAGAGCACAAAACCATGCGTGATACCCAGGTCCGCCGGCTTTCTTGCCGTTCTTCGTTCACGACTGCTTTACTGGCCGCGCTCGCATGCCTTTGCCTGAGTGTTCCGGCATGCGGAAAGAAAAAACCGCCCGCGCCGCCTCCGCCGGCGGTCGAAGTCGTGAGCGTTATCCAGAGAGACATCCCCGTAATCCACGAGTGGGTCGGCTCCACGGACGGCCTGGTCAACGCCGCTATCAGGGCCCAGGTCACGGGGTATCTGATAAAACAGGACTATGTGGAAGGCGACGTCGTAAAGAAGGGGCAGGAACTCTTCGAGATAGACCCGCGGCCTTTCCGGGCCGCGCTGGACCAGGCCCAGGGGACTCTTTCACAGTACACGGCGCAGTGGGAGAATGCAAAGGCCACACTGGAAAGGGTCAAGCCTCTGGTCGCCCAGAACGCCCTGAGCAAGAAGGACCTGGACGACGCAACCGGCGCGGAACGCTCCGCAAAGGCTCAGGTCGCAGCCGCACGGGCGGCCGTGGAGAACGCCCGGATAAACCTTGGCTTCACAAAGATTATTTCACCCATCGGCGGCGTGGCGGGCCTCGCCACCACGCAGATAGGAACCTCGTCGGCCCCGCCCTTGGGGCGGAGTTGACTACGGTTTCGACAATCCAGCCGATAAAAATCTATTACGCGATAAACGAGGAGGCCTATATCGACTTCATGCGGCAGTTCGGCTCCGATGCCGCGGGCTTAAGGCGGCCAGGAAGCTTAGGATTGAGCTGGTCCTGGCGGACGGTACGAAATATCCCTATACAAGGGAACTTTTACGCACTGGACCGGCAGGTGGACGTGAGGACGGGTACGTTAAGGGTGGAGGCGCTCTTTCCAAACCCGCGCAACCTTCTGCGCCCCGGGCAGTTCGTGAGGGTACGGGTGCTGGCCGGCATGAGGAAAGGGGCGCTTTTACTGCCGCAGAGGGCGGTTACGGAGCTTCAGGGGGGCTATCAGGTGGCCGTGGTCGGCCCGGATAACAGGGTGTCTCTCAGGTCCGTCAAACCCGGCGAACAAATCGGGACGTTCTGGGTGATAGAGACGGGGCATAAGCCCGGGCGAGCGAGTGGTGGCGGAAGGCGCCCAGAAGGTGAAGCAGGGCCAATTGGTAAACCCGAGGCCGTTTGCCGTCAGCACCACAGCCGAAAAAAGGTAAATAGCGCCCCATGTACCGGTTCTTTATCAGACGCCCGATTGTCGCGATGGTCATCGCGATTATCATGATAATCGTGGGACTGGTCGCGATGTCCAGCCTGCCTGTCGCGCAGTATCCGAAGATCGTGCCGCCTGAAATCCTCGTCCAGACAACTTATGTCGGGGCCGACGCTCAGACCATAGAGCAGGCGATGGCCACGCCGCTTGAGCAGCAGATGAGCGGCGTGGACAACATGAACTACATGTACTCCATCAATTCCAACAACGGCCTGATGCGCCTGACGGTAAATTTCGACGTTGCGACGGATCCGAATACGGACCAGATACTGGCCCAGCTGCGCGAGGGTCAGGCGGAACCGCAGTTCCCGGTGGACGTGCGCAACTACGGCATAACGGTGCAGAAATCATATTCCACGCCGCTCGCGCTCTTCGCGCTGTATTCGCCCCACGGCACATACGACGCCACCTTCCTGGCCAACTATGCCTCCATAAACTTAAACGACCAGCTGACACGGGTAAAGGGTATCGGAAGCGTCGCCGTCTTCGGGGCGGGCCAGTACGCCATGCGCTGCTGGGTGCGTCCGGACGTCCTGGCAAAGCTGAACATCACCATCCCCGAAATCGTGACGGCGCTCCAGAGGCAGAACACGGTGAACCCCGCGGGGCAGGTGGGCGGAGAGCCCGCACCGCCCGGGCAGGAATATACTTACGCAATCCAGGCGCAGGGGCGGTTAGTTACGCCGGAGGAGTTCGGGCGGATAGTCATAAGGGCGAACCCCGACGGCTCTTTAGTCCGTTTAAGCGACGTGGCCAGGATCGACCTGGGCGCCCAGGACTACAGCCTCATCGGGCGCTTCAACGGAAAGCCCTCCGCCATACTCGCCCTCTACCAGCTGCCGGGCACGAACGCGCTCGACGCCGTGGACGGCGTGAAGCAGGCGATGGCGAAGATGCGGCAGTCGTTCCCGCCGGACCTCGATTACGCGGTCGCGCTGGACACCACGCAGTCCGTGAGAGAAGGGATAAAAGAGATCGAGATAACGCTGGGGATTGCCATGCTGCTGGTGATCCTCGTGGTATTCGTCTTCCTCCAGGGATGGCGGGCCACGCTCATCCCCGCTATAGCCGTCCCGGTCTCCCTGATAGGCACCTTCGCCTTTTTCCCGCTACTTGGTTTTTCGATAAACCCCATCGCGCTCATGGGGATGGTGGTGGCGATAGGGCTCGTGGTGGACGACGCCATCGTCGTCGTCGAAGCCGTGGAGAGGCATATCGAGGACGGGCTGGCTCCGAAGGAGGCGGCAGAGAGGGCGATGGAGGAGGTCGCGGCTCCGGTCGCGGCCATCGCGCTGGTCCTGGCGGCTGTCTTCCTGCCGACCCTTTTCATACCCGGCATAACCGGAAGGCTTTATACGCAGTTTGCCGTCACTATCGCTATCTCGGTGCTGTTGTCCGCGTTCAACGCCCTGACGCTCTCCCCGGCGCTTTGCGGCGTCCTGCTCCGCCCGAAGAAGAAGACGCGCGGGCCGCTCGGCTGGTTTTACGGCTGGTTCAACCGGACCTTCGACCGCGCGCGCGAAGGCTACATCAGCATATCCCGCGCCATCATCCGCAAGGCGGTAATCGGGTTTGTCATCCTGGCCGCGCTCACCGCCGGGATATATCTGCTCGGCAAGCAGATCCCGGGCGGCTTCCTGCCGGAGGAGGACCAGGGCTACCTGTTCAGCGTCATCCAGCTGCCCGACGCCTCCTCGCTCCAGCGCTCGTCGGAGGCCGCGCGCAATGTCGAGCGGGTAATCCTCGGCACGCCGGGTGTTAAGTCCTGCACCTCGGTCATCGGCTTCAGCCTCTTGAGCTTCGTGAGGAACACTTCAGCAGCTTCTTCTTCATTACCCTGAAGCCGTGGTCCGAGAGGGACGGTTGGAGAAGGCCCCGGACATCCTGGCCCATCTGAACCGGGACTTAAGCAAACTGCCGCAGGGCATCGCGGTGGCGTTTCCCCCGCCCGCCATACAGGGTGTCGGGTCCTCCGGGGGCGTTACGTTCATCTTCGAGGACCGCGCCGGCAAAGACATTAAATTCCTGGCGGACAACACGAAGAAGTTCATAGACGCGGCCGGGAAACGTCCGGAGATCGCGCGGGTCAGCACGACCATTCTGCCCAGCGTGCCGCAGTATTTCGTGGACGTGGACCGGGACAGGGTCTTAAGCCAGGGCGTGGACCTGGGGGAGGTTTACGGCACGCTCCAGTCGTTCATGGGAGGGCAGTTCGTAAATTACTTCAACCGTTTCGGCAGGCAGTGGCAGGTGTACGTGGAGGCCGAGGGCGATTACAGGACCAACGTCAGGCAGTTGGGCCAGTTTTACGTGCGAAACGCAAGCGGAGGCTCCGTGCCGCTCGCGGCTGTGACAAAGACGTCAAGCGCGGACGGGCCCGGAGTTTACCATGCGCTATAACGAATACCGCTCGGCGCAGATCAACGCGACCGCCGCCCCCGGCTACAGCACGGCGCAGGCGATGAAGGCCCTGGAGGAGGTATTCGCGAAGACGATGCCGCCCGAAATGGGATACGACTACCTGGGGATGTCGTACCAGGAACAGCTGGCAAGCAAGGGCATCCCTCCCGCGGCTATATTTTCTCTCTCGCTGGTTTTCGTCTTCCTGATACTCGCCGCTCTTTACGAAAGCTGGTCTTTGCCGTTCAGCGTCCTTTTGGGTACGCCCGTCGCGGTATTCGGCGCGTTCGCCGCACTCCTGCTCCGTGGGATGGTATTCAATATCTACGCGCAGATCGGGCTCATCGTATTGATAGGTCTCGCGGCCAAAAACGCGATACTCATAGTCGAATTCGCGAAGACGGAACATGAAAAAGGCAAAGGGCTGGAAGACTCGGCGCTGGCCGGGGCGAGGCTAAGGCTTCGCCCGATACTGATGACGTCCTTCGCGTTTATCTTGGGCAGCGTGCCGCTTGCGCTGGCCAGCGGTTCCGGCGCCATCGCCCGGCAGATTATGGGTACAGACGTCATCGGCGGGATGCTGGCGGCAACCGGCATCGCCATATTCTTAATCCCGATGATGTTCTATGTAATTGAGAAATTCAGCGAACGCGGGAAGAAAGTAACGCCGCCGAAATCCGGATGGGCAAGGACATGCGTAAACTTCTTTTCGCTATTTTTATCCTTTTCGCGTTTAACGGCTGCATGGTCGGCCCGGACTATAAACGCCCGACGGTGGACATACCGGGGTCGTGGCGCACGCCGGAGACAAACGCTCAGGACATGGCCGACACGGCCTGGTGGGAGCAGTTCGGCGACCCGGCGCTTAACGAGCTTATAAAAACGGCCATACAACAGAACAAGGACTTGAAAGTGGCCTCGTACAGGGTGGAGGAGTTCGAAGGCCAGGTTATCACGACGCGCGCGCCTTTGTTTCCGCAGGTGGGCGCGGGATTTAGCGCACAGAGGAACCGTATCTCCGAAAAGGGCCAGGAACCGCTTTCCGGCTCGATTAAAAACCCGGCCAATATATTCAACGCGTCGATAAACGCAAGCTGGGAGATAGACCTGTGGGGCAGGATACAGGCGTTCGACCGAAGCGGCGCGCGCGGACCTTCTAAGCACCGAGGAGGCAAGGAGAGGCGTCATCCTTACCCTCGTAACGCAGGTGGCCGGAAGCTACGTGAACCTCCTCGACCTGGACAACCAGTTGGATATCGCGAAGCGAACGGCGAAGACACGCGGGGACTATTACGGGATATTTCAAAAGCGCTACAAGGCGGGCATAATATCGGACTTAGAGCTGTATCAGGCAAAATCGCAATACGAGCAGGCGCTGGCGGCCATACCGGCCCTGGAAAAAGCCATTGCCCAGCAGGAGAATGCCTTAAGCCTTTTGATTGGCCGCAATCCCGGCCCAATACCGAGGGGCAAAGGCATCAATGGTCTTAACCTGCCTCCCATACCCCAGGGGCTGCCGTCGGAGCTGCTTGAGCGGCGGCCCGACATACTTCAGGCGGAACAGAATTTAATCGCGGCCAACGCCCGCATCGGGGCCGCGAAGGCCCAGTATTTCCCGGCGATAACGCTGACCGGCGCGTTCGGCTTTTCCAGCACGCAGTTGTCGAGCCTGTTCACCGGCCCGGCGCGCGCCTGGAACTGGATGGGCACCGCAATCCAGCCCATCTTCACGGTGGGCCTGATTTCCGGGCAGGTAAAATCGGCGAAGGCGGTCCGGGAGGAGGCCCTTTTCCAGTATGAAAAGGCAATCCAGGACGCCTTCCGGGACGTGGACGACGCGCTCGTGGACCAGATGCGAACGAAAGAGCAGCTTGAGGAACAGGCAAGGCTGGTGGAGTCGTTAAGGGTTTCCGCCAGGGTTGCGCGGCTCCGCTACGATAACGGCTACACGAGCTATATCGACGTGCTCGACGCCGAGCGCAGTCTCTTCGACGCCGAGCTTGGCTATACCCAGACGAAAGGCGCGTTATTTCAGGCGCTGATAAACCTTTACAAGGCGATGGGAGGCGGCTGGATAACGATGGCGGAAACGCCGGTTTCAAAGGCGCCGCCGGATTGACAACCCGTGCCCCGGAGCTATAATTTTAGAAGGGCTATGAGATATTTTAATCAGGAGGGATGTACAATGAAAAAGATTTTAGCTTCAATATCAATACTCAGCTTCATGCTGATGGTTACGGTTCTGTTCGCGCAGGCCGCGGAGAAAACTTGACCGGAAGGACATGAAATTTGTCCACGATGCCGCAATCGGCGGCATGCTGCAAGTTCAGCTTGGGCAGATTGTAAAGGACAAGGCCCAGTCGCAGGACGTGAAGGATTTCGGCGCGCGCATGGTAACCGACCACACCGGAGTCAATACCGCGTTGAAACAACTCGCAGATAAGAAGGGTATAATGCTGCCCGATAAGCTGGACGCAAAGCATGAAAAAATCGTCGATAAGCTCTCCAAGCTCTCCGGCGCGGACTTCGACAAGGAATACATGAAGCATATGGTGAAGGGCCATGAAAGCGATGTGGCTGCTTTTAAAAAGGCGTCTAAGGAGCTTAAAGGACCCGGACCTGAAGGACTTTGCCGCAAAGACGCTGCCGGCTTACGAGGAACACCTGAAACTGGCAAAGGAAACCGCCGCTAAATTAGGGGCTAAATAAGCGGTTGTCGATACGACTTTGCCTTTTTAAGCCGCAGGGGTTTAACCCCCTGCGGTTTCTATTTCACTGAAGGTTATCTGGACGTTAAAGGTATGTAATCGATATGCGCGGAGTCCAGTGCAGGCTTTTTGCCTACCCCGTAATAGAAGTAGCTTCCGATTATCGTGAAATCCTTCTCTTCTCCATTTGTCTTCATCGTTATGGCAAAAGGCGAGGCCGGGTAGAACGGTGATTCTATGTCTTCATCACGCGGCATCCCTTCAGCCGAATTCACTATCTTGCCCTGCTCGTCCAGCCCGACCAGACTCAGCTTGACCGCTTGCAGTCCATTATCGAGGCTGAACGGTTCGACGAACCCCTGTGCGGTAACGGTATTTTTATCCGGCCGGATAATGTTCCAGTACACCTTGATAAAAAGCGTATTCTTGCGGAACTGGTAGTCCCGGGCATGATACGTAGTGGCGGAGTAGTGCGCACAACCCGCGAGCAGCAAAAGCGTTATAACGAGCGCCAGCTTTTTCATTGCGATTCCCCTCCTGAAGAAACTCTTTTATTTTATTATATCTTTTATTTTTTAATCAGAGGGAAAGCGGAAGCGGCGGAATCCGCTTGACAAGTAAACGATTGTTCACTATGCACTATATGCATGAGGAAATTATGAGAGAAAGGACAAAGATGGAATCCCATATCGTGGAAATAAACAGCTTTTACCGCGAAAAAGGCAGGATGCCGTCTTATTCGGAGATGGGCGAACTCGTCGGGTTTAAATCCAAAAATGCCGTATTCAAGCTTGTCGGCAGGCTTGAGGCGGCGAATGTCCTGAAAAGAGACGATAAAGGCAGGCTTATCCCCGTCTCGATTAAAAATACGACGAAGGTGCTGGGCACGGTCGAGGCGGGCTGGCCGTCTCCCGCCGAAGAGGAGCTTGCCGACACTTTATCCCTGGATGAATTTCTCATAGAGAACCCTGCCGCTACTTTCATGTTAAAAGTCTCGGGGGACTCCATGACGGGGGCCGGGATAATGCCGGGCGATATGGTCCTGGTCGATAAAGGCGCGGTGCCGAAAAGCGGAGATATAGTAATCGCCGAAGTCGATAACGAATGGACGATGAAATACTTGCGTAAAAGAGGCGAAAGCGTCTCGCTGGTCCCTGCAAATCCCGCTTACAAACCGATAAAGCCAAAAGACGAACTCCGCATTGCAGGCGTGGTAACCGCGGTAATAAGGAAGTATAAGTAACCCCCACGGCAGCGCCAGATGAATAATCAGCCTTTAACTATTTCCTCGTGGCCGCGGGCCATCCTCCATGTGGACGCCGACGCTTTCTTTGCGTCATGCGAGCAGTCCCTGCACCCCGAATACAAGAACAGGCCGGTTATAACGGGCAAGGAGCGCGGTATAGTAGCCGCGTTCAGTTATGAGGCCAAGGCACGGGGCGTGAAGCGGGGCATGCGGCTTTTCGAGGCGAAGAAAGTTTGTCCCGACGCCGTGATACTTCCGTCCGATTATGAAAGTTACGGGCTCTTCTCTTTGCGCATGTTCGAGATACTTCGCCGGTTTTCCCCGGACGTGGAGGAGTACAGCATCGACGAGGCCTTCGTGGATTTAACCGGATTAAGGAGGAGCTTCCACGGCTCCTACGGGTCCATTGCCGAAAAGGTCCAGCAGACAATCCAGAAAGAGCTGGACCTTTCCGTGTCGGTCGGGGTGAGCCTCTCCAAGGTCCTTGCGAAGATTGGATCAAAAAACAATAAACCCCATGGCATTACCATTATTCCCGGACGTGAAATCCATACATACCTTGAAAAACTACCCAGTGGAAAGCGTCTGGGGCATCGGGAGAAATACCGCCGCCTATCTTAATAAATTCGGGATAAAGACGGCCCTGGACTTTGCCGGAAAAGACGAGGCTTTTCTAAAGAAACACTTATCGAAACCGTATCAGGCCGTATGGCATGAGTTAAACGGCAGGAGCGTGTTCCCGGTAACGACGGAGACCAAAACCACCTATCAATCCATCGGAAAATCAAGGACGTTTACCCCGCCCTCAAGCGACAAGTCTTTCGTTTACGCCCAGCTGTCGAAAAACCTGGAAAACGCATGCATAAAAGCCAGGCGCTATAACCTCGCCGCCAAGCGGCTAATCCTTTTCTTAAAGAGGCAGGATTTCAGTCATGACGGTCTGGAGATTTCGCTGACACGGCCCACGGCGTATCCCGTCGAATTATTCGAGACGTTAAGGGAGGGATTTTCCCAGGTATTCAAATCTAAAGTCTTATACCGTTCCACGGGTGTCGTCCTTGCGGGCCTCATGCCGGAGGTCCAGGTCCAGTATACCCTCTTCGACGACACCGCGAAGATTAAGAAGATGGAAAAGATATACAGCGCCATCGACGCCTTATCGAATAAATACGGGAAACATACAGTCCAGCATTGTTCAAGCCTGCCGACTAAAATACAGGCCCAGCATGAGGGCGAGCGCGGGGACGTGCCCGTGAGGAAAGACGACCTGTTAAGGGGAGAGAACAAACGGCAGCGGATAGGAGTCCCGATGGTTTATATCAAGATTTAGGGGCAAGCGGAAGCCCGCGCAGTTTAGCGCTGCGGTCCCACAAAAAAGGCCCCGGAATATTCCGGGGCCTTTTGGATTTACCAATCGTTTTTCAGTTTACGCGTTCCTGACGTTGACCGCCTGTGGTCCCTTCGGGCCGTCAGTCACTTCAAACTCTACCTGCTGTCCTTCGCTCAGGCTCTTGAAACCTTCCATCTTTATCTCGGAAAAATGCACGAACACGTCCTTGCCTTCTTCCGGAGTGATGAAACCATAGCCCTTGCTCTCATTGAACCACTTCACTGTACCCTTCAATTCAATACCCCTTTTTCCTTGGCGGGCGCAAATTTGCGCTTTTCGCCAGTTGTAAACCTGTTAAAATGTCATTTAATATAGATCTACAAGAAAACAGGCATAAAGAAAGCTGCCAGCAACGCTGGCTGCAACACTTGATATAATTATATCTGATTATCGCCGGGATGTACAGTTTTAATTAAGCGCCCTGTAAAGAGGTGGCATGATGAAATTTATAGTCCTGCCGGGAAGAATACTTTTTGCGGCGATATTCGTCATGGCCGCGCCGAACCACTTCAAGGCGGCCACCATCGCATACGCCTCGGGGCACGGCGTCCCCATGGCCGGCATACTCGTGCCGCTATCGGGGGTGATGGCGCTCATGGGGGGCCTCAGCATAATCCTCGGATATAAGGCGCGGTACGGGGCATGGCTCCTGGTGCTGTTCCTTGTCCCGGTGACCTTTACGATGCATAACTTCTGGGCCGTGGCCGACCCGTCGGCGGCGAAGTTCCAGCAGGTCATGTTCATAAAAAATATCTCGATGCTGGGCGCGGCACTGATGATCACTTACTTCGGGTCCGGGCCGTTCAGCCTCGACAGGGGAAAATAACTGAGAGATATTATGAATTTGCAGGCCCGGAAATAATCCCCCATAGTTGCCGAATACAGAGTACTTTGATAGACTTTCATATATGGACAATTCTAATGGAAGGATAGTATCCATACACGGCGACGTAATGGACGTGGAATTTGACGATCCGCTTCCGCACATCAACGAATCCGTCCTGGCGCTATCCGCCAATGGAAAGCTTGTCCTGGAGGTGCACCAGCACCTTAACTCATCCACTGTCAGGACCATCGCGATGGGCTTCACCGAGGGCCTGAAGCGCGGGACGCCGGTCAAGCGCATGAATTCGCCGCTCAAGGTCCCGGTCGGAGAGGCCACGCTTGGCAGGATATTCGACGCGATGGGCAACCCCGTCGACGAGCTTGGCGAGGTAAATGCTACCGAATACGTCCCCATACATAAGCCCTCTCCTCCGATGGCGATGCTCGCGCCGGCAAAAGAGGTATACGAAACAGGCATCAAGGCGGTGGACCTCCTGGCCCCGTTTATAAAGGGCGGCAAAGTAGGGCTCTTCGGCGGGGCTGGCGTGGGAAAGACCGTCCTGTTGATGGAGTTCATTTACAAGGCCGTGAAGGTGCACTCCGGCATATCGGTTTTCGCAGGCATAGGCGAGAGGATCAGGGAAGGGCACGAACTCTGGCAGGAGATGGTCAAGGCGGGCGTGATGGACCGCTCCGTCATGGTGTTCGGCCAGATGAACGAGGCGCCGGGCGCAAGGTTTCGCACCGGATTGTCCGCAATAACCATGGCCGAGTATTTCCGGGACCGGATGGGGAAGGACGTGCTCTTCCTCATGGACAACGTCTTCCGGTTCGTGCAGGCGGGCAACGAGGTTTCCACCCTGCTCGGGAGGCTCCCGTCAAGGGTCGGTTATCAGCCTACCCTGACAAGCGAGCTTGCGGAACTCCAGGAAAGGATAACCTCGACCGCGCAGTCTTCCATCACATCCGTCCAGGCGATATACGTCCCGGCCGACGACATAACCGACCCGGCCTGTGCGGGCGTATTCCCGCACCTGGACACCTTCATAGTGCTATCCCGCGAGATAGCCGGCAAGGGCCTCTACCCGGCTATAGACCCCCTTTCATCCCGGTCTAAGCTCCTTGAGCCCGACACCGTCGGGATACGCCATTACAGGGCAGCGTTTTCGGTCAAACAGCACCTCGCACGCTACAAGGAACTCCAGGACATAATAGCCATGCTGGGCATCGAGGAACTCTCCCCGGCCGACAGGCTGACCGTATACAGGGCCAGGAAACTGGAACGCTTCCTTACCCAGCCGTTTTTTCTTACGGAGAAGTTCACCGGAGTCAAGGGCGTGAACGTCCCGCTGACAGACACTATAGACGGCTGCGAGCGCATAATATCCGGCGAGATGGACGCGGTAAGCGAGGAGTCCTTCTTCATGACTGGCGCGTTACCGGGGGGTCTATGAGCTTAACCCTTGAAATCATAACCCCGTCCGGGGGGGTCTTGAAGACCGTCGATTCGCTTAGGGCGGAGGACTTATCCGGCTCGTTCGGGGTGCTGGCGCGTCATATGGACCTCCTGACGGTCCTCAGGCCATGCATATTGATATACACGCAGTCCGGCAGGGAAGGTTACGTGGCGGTTGACGGCGGCATCCTGAGGGTAGAGAAGGGGACGGTGACCGTCGCCTCCAGGGAGGCGGTCGAAGGCGAGATGCTCTCCGCGCTTAAGGAGACTATAGAGTGCGACTTCTGCAAGAAAGCGGAGAAGGAGGCGACGTTCATGGACTTAATCAGCAATATGGAGAAGCTTCTTCTCGACAAACTGGTCAAGTTTGAAAGAGGGTGACGGGTTGAGCAGGAAGGACTTCTTAAAGGAAGTTGACGACGAGTCCAGGCGGCTGAAGGCCTCGAGGGGCGACAAAAAGGGGATGTGGCATTACCTCGCCTCGTCGGTCTCGGTTGGGTGGCTCGTAGTCATTCCGGCCTTGGGCGGCGCGTACCTGGGCAGGTACCTGGACCGCCGCCTGAACATGGGCGGATTTTGGACTCTGAGCCTCATGATGGCGGGCATTGTGGCCGGGATATTCTGGATATGGTATTCGGGTATGGGAAGAGGCGGTAAACTGAAATGACGAACATATCGTCCGACATCATTTTCACGGCTGGGCCCTGTCGAAATCTCGGACGCCGTGGTGATAACCTGGGCCGGGATGGCGGTCGCGATAATCCTGGGTTACATCGCGGGCAAGAGGCTCAAGCTTTACCCGCGCAAGTGGCAGAACCTGCTCGAAGCCGCGGCTACCGGCGTGAACTCCGCCATCGAGGAGGTCATGGAGCGCGACCCGTGGCCTTTTTTCCCGTTGATAGCGACAATATGGTTCATGATTGGCTGCGCCAACCTGACGGGAATAGTCCCGGGCCTCATTTCACCCACGAGGGACATAAGCACCGCGGCGGCGCTGGCCGCGATATCGTTTCTATCCGTCCATTACTTCGGGATCAGGTACAGAGGGTTCCTGCACTACCTCAAGCACTACATGGAGCCTGTCTGGGTACTCTTTCCGTTCCACATAATAAGCGAGCTGTCCAGGACCGTCGCCCTGATGCTGAGGCTTTTCGGAAACGTAATGAGCGGCGAGATGATAGCCGGCGTGCTCCTTATCGTGGCGGGGTTTTTGGTGCCCGTCCCTTTCGCGCTGCTCGAGGTAGTCGTGGCAATCCTTCAGGCATACATATTCGGGATGCTGACGCTCATATTCATAGCGGCCGGCGTACAGGCCATTGAGGTCGAGAAAACAAAGGAGGCGGCTTAAAATGGATTCCAAAACGATCGTGGTAGTCGTATCCATCGCGGCGGCGGCGCTGGCCATCGCGATCGGAGGTTACGGTCCGGCAAGGTCCGAGGGCGAGGCTGTCGCGAAGGCGATGGAGGCGATAGCCAGACAGCCTGAGTCGTCCGGCCAGATAATGAGGACGCTCTTCGTGGGCCTGGCCTTCATCGAGGCGATAGCGATATACGCGCTCGTTATAGCCATGGTCATCCTGTTCGCCAACCCGCTCCTGGAGTTCATCAAAAAATGAAATTCAGCATAACGACATTCGTTATACAGATAATCAATTTCGTGCTGCTCTCCTACATCCTGTACCGCGTCCTGTACAAGCCGCTCAGGAACATCATGGAGAAACGCAGGCGGCTCGTGATGGAAGACATCGACCGCGCCTTGCGGATGAAGGAGGACGCTGTAAAGCTCAAGGAGAAGTACGAAAAACTGATGAAGGAGATCGACAGCTTCGAGAAGAAGGAGATGGAAAAGGCGGTGGGACAGGGCGAAGAGGCCAAAGCCGCAATACTCGAACGTGCCTCGCGCGAGGCGCGTGAAGAAAAAGAGAAAGCCGCCGCGGTCATAGAGAATGAGCGCAGGGAGATGATGTCTTCACTGAAGATGGACGCCGCCGAGATCAGCGCGGAGCTGGCTTCAAGGCTCCTTTCCTCCCTGGCGGACGTGTCGCTCCACAGGAAGCTGGTGGAGATGATGCTTAAGGAGCTTGAGGAACATCCGCCTTCCGTGGCCGGGAGGCCCGGCGAAGGCGCGAAGGCGGTCGTGGCGTCCGCGTACGCCCTTGACGAATCGGAGTCCAGAAGCATGGAGACGCTGCTGAAGGACTACGTCGGGCAAAGGGTCGCCATAGAACAGAAGGTCGAGCCGGAACTTATCGCGGGCGTGAGGCTGTGGCTGGACGGACACGTGCTCGACGGGAGCATCAAGGGCCAGCTGGCCGCATTCAAGGAACGCGCCCTGGAGGGGCCTTAAGCGAAGTGGATGCGATAATAGAAAAACTGAGGCAGGCGGCGGGCCGCGCCTCCATGCAGGTCGTCAGGCAGTCGGAGGGCGTGGTGCTCTCCGTGGGCGACGGCATCGCGACGATAAGCGGGCTATACGGCGCGAGCCTTTACGAATTGCTGGAGTTTCCGGGCGGCGTCAAGGGTATCGCTTTCGACCTGGACCCGGAGGTGATCCGTGTGGTGCTCCTTGAAGGCGAGGAGGGCATAAGCACGGGGGACACGGTAAGGCTGACCGGCAGGACGCTCTCGGTACCAGTGGGCGAGGGCTTTATCGGGCGGGTAATCAGCCCGATCGGGAGGCCGCTCGACGGGTTTGCGCCGCCCGCGGCGTCCAGCTACTACCCGCTTGAACGCGTCGCGCCGGCCGTGGTAAAGAGGGACTACGTCTCCCAGCCTGTTTATACCGGCATCCGCGCGATCGATTCCATGATACCAATCGGAAGGGGCCAGCGCGAGCTTATCGTGGGCGACAGCGCAAGCGGCAAGACGTCGATCGCCATAGACACCATAATCAACCAGAAGGGCAAGGACATCCTGTGCGTGTATGTGGCGGTAGGCCAGAAGGTCTCCACTACGCTAAGGGTGGTCGAGCAGCTTAAGAAGCATGACGCGATGGGGCATACGTTAATCGTGTGCGCCGGCGCGGACACCCCGCTTGGGCTTCAGTACATTGCGCCTTACGCGGGCTGCGCCATCGCCGAGTCTTTTTTCGACAGGGGCATCGATACGCTTGTCGTATACGACGACCTGACAAGGCACGCCGAGGCGTACCGCTCGCTTTCGCTTTTGCTGAGGCGTCCTCCCGGCAGAGAGGCGTTTCCGGGTGATATCTTCTTCCTGCACTCCCGGCTGCTGGAGCGCTCCGCCAAGCTCGCAAGCCACTACGGCGGCGCGTCCATGACCGCCTTGCCGATAGTCGAGACGCAGTCCGGCAGGATATCGAGCTACATCCCCACGAACCTCATCTCGATAACGGACGGCCAGATATACCTTGACCCCGAGCTGTTCGACAAGGGCATACTGCCGGCCATTGACCTGCGGAAATCGGTTTCGAGGGTCGGCGGCAAGGCGCAGGCGCCGGCGATGCGCGAGGTATCAAAGAGGCTGAAGATAGAATACGAGCATTTCATGGAGGTGGAGGTATTCACCAAGTTCGGGGCGAAGTTAGACAGTGAGACGCTCTCGGTATTGAGGCGCGGCGAGCTTTTAAGAGAGATACTGAAGCAGGAGCGGTTCAAGCCAATGCCTGCCGAGGAGCAGGTCTGCGTGTTCCATGCCCACGGGCAGGGATACCTGGACGGACTGAAGCCGGAGGAGGTCTGGCCGTTTCTCGGCGCGTATATAAAAGAGCTTCACTCGCTGCAGGAGGACCTCTTAGACGAGTTGCGGGGCGACAAGACGCTTACATCCAGGATGAAGACCAGGCTTGAAAAAACCCTGAAAAGGATGACAGCCAGGAAAACGGTGACGGATGATATCGAGCAGGGAACTGGAGAACCGGAGAAAGAGCAATAAATCAATCCTGGGCGTCGTCAAGGCGATGAAGGCCCTGTCCGCGGCGAACGTCCGGAAAGGCGGGAGCGTGCTCGAACACACGCGCCGGTACAGGGAGTTCGTGGACCGGGCCGCTTCAGTCGCGGCCTCGCTTCCGGGAGTCAGCATACTGCCGCAGGGCGAAAAGACGCTGATCGTGGCTTTCGGCTCTCAGTACGGGCTATGCGGGGCGCTGAACGAACGGGTATTGGAAGAGGTTGCCGAGGCCGTCACTGGGCGGGCGGATATAGCGGGAATAATCTACACGGGCAGGCGTATAGCGGACCGGGCACCCACCCTTTTCATCCCGGCGGAAGACATCGACGCGCCGGGCTCCGTAGATGGGCTCGACGAGACGGTCAGCGAGCTTCTGACGATGATTTACAACAGATACAAGGACGAGGTTTTTGGAGAGCTGCTCTTCATATACCCGTCGTTCGCACAGGATACGCTCATGGTAAACCGGCACCCCGTCCTGCCGCCCCCCTTCAAGCCGCAAGAGATGGAGCGTGCCTTGCCGCCCATGCTCTACATCCCGCCTGCCTCCGTGATGGAAGGGGTGTTAGAGGAATATATTTATGTCCAGCTTTACGCCACCGCGCTCGAGACGGTGATAGCGGAGAACGAAAGCCGGATGCGGAGCATGGACTACGCCGAAAAAAATATCAAGAAGCGCATCGATGAGCTGTCGAGTTCCTACAATTACGCGCTCCAGGAGGAGGTCACGGGAGAGATCCTCGAGATAATCGGCGGATACGAGGCCCTCGGGGTGCATTTAAAAAACACGCGATAAATGATTTAAATCAGCATGGTTTTGCACCAAAAATAAGCCACCCTTACGGTGGCTTATTGATTTTTGCCGCCCGGGCCGGGACTCGAAACCAAGGGTATAATTACGCTACTCCTGCCCTTATCCCGCCCTTAACGGCGCTAATCCATCATGCCGCTTTTTTGAACGCGACTTTGGCAGCCTCCTCGATTTCCTTCGCCGTCATGTCCTTTACATGGGTGGCGAGGCTCCAGCAGTACCCGAACTGGTCATGCACCGTGCCGACCCGGTCTCCCCAGAACATGTCATCTACGGCCATCTTGGACTGGGCGCCCGCTGTTACGGCCTTTTTGTAGGCTTCGTCCACGTTTTCGAGGTAAATATAGAAGCTGACGGGGGAGCCTCCCAGGGTTTCCGCGCTTTTATTTTGCATCTGCGGGTTTTCATCCATAATCATGAAGATCGAGTCGCCTATCTGGATTTCCGCGTGCATCACCCCTTTGCCGTCCGGTCCGGGCATGGCGTAGCGCTCAACGGCGCCAAGGGCCTTTTTGTAAAAATCGATGGCCTTTCGGGCGTCCTTGAACGTCAACGTCGGCGTGACGCTGTGATATCCTTCCGGTATTGCTTTTGGCATTTCCAGCACCTCCTTGTAATACAGGCTTTTTCTCCTTTATATATAATTTTAGCACATATATGGAGGTAATCAAATTTGCCGCAATCCGGCTGCTCCGTTATATATCTAAAAAGGCTTGCGCTGGCAGAAAGGGGTATTCGTCGGCTTAAGAAGTTATTTTGAATCGGACGGGAGGCGATAGGCTACGAAGGCGAAACAGAAAGAGATAAAGATGGCGATACAGGCTATGGTGTATGCGAGCTGTTGCCCATGCCATAACCCGTCAAACCACTGCATGAATTCCGTCGCAAGCACATTAGCGGTCCCGCCGTAGATTTCCACCTCGCGCAGGTACGCCTTGGAATTATCGAGCCCGGGCATCGGCACGCTATCCGGCGGGCCGCCGGAGGAAAGATAAATAGAAAGGGCGCCAGTCAAACCAACCAGTAGAATTATGGCGGAAATGAGGTAGAGCAGCGTCCGCTTTTGTATTGTCGTCTTTTGCAAATTTTATCCTGCATATCAATAAAAAAGTCAGGCCGGGAGCCTTAAAGGCAGGCTCCCTGCCCGACCGTGACGCCGTCTAATCGAAGCCCGACACTATTCCTCCCCTTCTTCCTTTTCCCCACCCATCTTCATTTTATCCATCTTCATTTTATCGCAGCAGGCCATGCCGCAACCCTTATGCAGGTGCCTTCAGGCTTTTAAGCTGCTCGGGAGTCAGCACGTCGCGCGCCTGCGCGGCATGTTGCAGGACGGCCGTTTCAAGCGCCAGACGAGCGTCTTCGACATCTTTCAGCTTCGCCGCCGCGTCCTCTACTTTATAGTCCGGCCTCTCCAGGGTTTCCTTAAGGTCAATCCTCTTCAGCATCACGTCGGCGCCTTTGGATATGAAATCCTTCTTCATATCGAAGGATATCTTTTTCAGGGAAGCCAGCTGGTCGTCGGTCAGTTTCAACTCCTTCGCGTGCATGATGTAAAACCGCGGCATTTTGCCGGCCATCAAATCGCCCATGCGGCCGAATTCGCCGCGTCCGCGTTCCATGCCTCTGCCATGCATCATGCCTCCCATGCCCCCGCCTTGATCGCCCTTCATGCCGCAGGACATGCCAGGCGCCCCGGGACGGCCTGCCTCTCCCGGCCCCTCGTGCGCCATCGACACTATCGGGACAGACACGGCAAACAGAAAAGTAAAGACAAACATAGTAAGCTTCTTCATCTGGAACCTCCGGGTTGATTGTATCATGTCGCCATCAGTGTAGAGGGCCGCCTTTTCATCTTTATTAAATTTTCCCGCACACCTCCATTTTTAAGTTAAACTCCGAAATTTAGCGGTGTCAAATGCCCGACGAGTTAATTAGAAAGACGGCATGTCCGGCAGAGAAGTTACAGAATAATCCGGCTTTTTTTTGCCTGATCGATTAATTCTGCTTGTGCCCTTACGGACAACGCATTAAGATATTCCCCGGCAGGTTCAATAGTAGAAGTAAGCGGTACTGTTTGAGATAGAAGTTGCCGGCCACGGCCACGGTTTGCCGGAGGAAGATGAGAAAGGGAAAAATGCCTCTTGGAAATGAACCAGTCTAAAATACTCATAGTCGATGACGAGAAGGCCATCCAGCGTTTCTTGAGAAATGCTTTAAGCGGCGGGGAATTCGCGCTGCATGAGGCTGAAACCGGGCAGGAAGCCCTTGCGGCGGCGGCACAGCTGCGCCCCGACCTGATTATCCTGGACTTGGGGCTCCCGGACATGGACGGCCTGGAAGTCATACACCGGCTCCGGGAGTGGACGAAGATACCCGTAATCGTATTAACGGTGCGTGAACGCGAAAGCGACAAGATCTCCGCCCTCGATGCCGGGGCCGACGATTACCTGACAAAGCCTTTCGGGATTGGAGAGCTGCTGGCGAGGATGCGCGCGGCCCTGAGGCGCTCGGTCCAGGAAGCCTCCGAGCCGGCATATAAAATAGAAGGACTCGAAGTGGACCTGGCCAGGCGCAGGGTGCTTGTCGGGGGGCGGGAAATACAGCTTACGCCGACTGAATACGACGTCCTGAAGCTATTGGTCATGCACGCGGGGAAGGTGCTTACCCACCGCCATATGCTGAGCCAGATATGGGGGCCGACTTATCTTGAACAGCCTCATATCCTGCGCGTAACCATCAGCAACCTGCGGCACAAGCTGGAGCCGGAGCCGGAACGCCCCCGCTATATCCTGACGGAGCCGGGGGTCGGCTATCGCCTTAAAGCAAATTTTTAAACCTTCAGCATATCCTGGACTTTCTCAAGAAGCTTATTAATCTTATACGGCTTCTCCAGGACGAGCGGTCCTGCCCAGCCCCTCCATCAGCTCCTTCATTTCAATCTCATGGTAGCCGCTTAAAAGCAGGATACTTATGTCATCCCTTATATTCCGCATCTCTTTAGCCGCTTCGTCACCCCGTACATGCGGCATGATCAGGTCCATTATCACGGCGGAAACAGAGTCCCGGTTCTTCTTGAAAATTTCAATGCCCTCGGCCCCGTCCGCCGCGGTCAGCACTTTATATCCCACGGTCTCAAGCACTTTTTTCGCCATCAGCCGCGAATCCTCTTCATCGTCCACGACCAAGATAGTGCCTTTGCCATCCCGGATGTCTTCGGTCCCAGGCCTTATTCGCGGCCGCCTCCACCGGCGTCGCGGGGACCGGCAGAAGCACCCGGAAGGTCGCGCCGCAAGCTTCCTCGGTTTGAAGCCCGATCCCCCCGCCATGCCCGATCGCTATTCCGAATACAGCCGAGAGACCGAGGCCCCGGCCCATGAACTTAGTGGTAAAAAATGGGTCGAATATCCTCTTTCGCGTCTCCTGGCTCATGCCGCAGCCCGTGTCCGAGACCTCGACATATACGTATCCGCCCTCCGGGAGCCCGGCCGGATGCAGGGTGTCCAGGTACTGGCGGTCGGCATTTAAAATTCCCGTCGAGATACTTATGGCCCCCTTCTTCTCGCCCAGGGCATCCGAGGCGTTAATGATAAGGTTCATCACCACCTGCTGCATGTTCTGCGGGTTGGCCATTATCACGGGGAGGCCGTCCGCCAGGCTATATTCAAGCTCGGCCTTTTTAGAGACGGAGGCTATAAGGAGGCGCGCCGGTTTCCTTTACTACGTCGTTCAACCGGACCGGCTCTTTATTCTCATCTTTTTTGCCGGTAAAGCTCAGTATCTGCTTTGAGAAACCGGCTACCTTTTCCGCCGCGTCTTCTATGCCGGTCAAGTATTCCTTTACAAGGGAATCGTTGCCCAGGGCCCTTATCGCCAGGCCGGCGTTGCCTTCGACGGCGACCATCATATTGTTTAAGTCGTGCGCTATGCCTCCCGCCAGGACCCGGAGGCTCTCCAGCTTCTGCGTCCTGAGCGCCTCGTCCTCGAGCCGTTTGCGCTCGCTGATGTCGCGTGTAACCTTTGAGAAGCCGCGCAGCCTCCCGTCCTCGTCATAAATGGCGGTAATAACCGTATTGGCCCAGAACGCGGACCCGTCCTTCCGTATCCGCAGGCCTTCTTCCTCCTCATAACTGCCCAGTGAGGCGGCATATTCGAGCTGCCGTGCGGGTTTTCCGTCGAGGACGTCTTCCCTGGGATAAAAGCACGAGAAATGCCTGCCTAATATCTCAGACTCGGCATAGCCCTTTATCCGCTCGGCCCCCTCATTCCAACTGACTACCTCGCCGGCCGGGCTGAGCATCAGGATCGCGTAGTCCTGGACGCCGGATACCATCAAACGGAAGCGTTCCTCGCTCTCCCTCAGCGCCTCGTCCGCCCGCCGCTTCTCGGTTACATCGTGAAATACCAGGACCACGCCGATGATGTTGCCGCCGCCGTCGCGGATGGGCGCCGCGCTGTCCTCAATCGGTATTTCGCTTCCGTCCTTCCTGATTAAAGCCGTATGGTTGGCAAGTCCCACGACATGGCCTTCCTGCAGCACTTTCACTACCGGGTTCTGTACGGGCTTACGTGTCTGTTCATTGATTATATGGAAAACCTTTTCAAGCGGCTGGCCTTCGGCCTCGGCGGATTCCCAACCCGTAGCCATGCTCCGCGACCGGGTTTAGAAACGTGACGCGGCCTTCTTTGTCCGTCGCGATTACCGCATCGCCTATGCTCTTTAGCGTCACGCTCAGCTGCTCGCTCTGCCGCCGGATCTCAAGGTTCATCGCGTCGAGTTCGGCCGTACGCGCGCGGACAAGACCTTCGAGTTCCTCCTCGGAGCGCTTCTGCTCGGTAATGTCGGTATTAGTGCCAAACCAGCGGACTACCTTCCCCTCCCCATCCAGTACCGGCATTCCCCGCGTCAGGAAGGGACGAAATACTCCGTCCGCGCCGCGCAGCGGAAAAACCATCTCGAACGGGTTCCCGGTCGCAATAGAAGCCCGCCATTTATCCATGACCCCAGGCAGCGCCACGGGGTCGTGTACAGACTGCCAGCCCCATCCTTCCATCTGCTTTGGCGTGGCGCCTGTATACTCATACCAGCGCTGGTTATACCAGGATATCCAGCCGTCGGCGTTCGCCATCCAGCACAACTGGGGTATGGCGTCGGCAAAGGTGCGGAACTGCGTTTCACTTTCCTTAAGCGCCTCTTCCGAACGGAACTTGGACAGGGCCACGGCCAGATAGCCCGCCAACCTCTCCCAATGGGCGACGGCTTCGGGTGTAAGAAGCCCCTTTCGCCGGTCGTTCAGCTGAAGGAGTCCCAGCCTTTCCTGGCCGACGCGCAGGGCAATCAGGGCCATCGACTCGTATCCCTCGCCGTTGCACCGGTTGCGCGTGCGGGCCTGCCTGTCGGCCTCGGTCGTGCTGGCGAGGAGTTCCGTAGTGCCGTTGGTCCAGAAATTGCCGAGTTCCGTGAAGAAGGGTTTCGACGGGTCGAACCGTTCCCGGATGACATTCCCGCACATGCAATAAAGCACCGGGTTGCCGACTTCATCCCTGATAATCTCGCCCGCCCCGTCTCTGGCGCAGAGCGAGCTTTCCATCTGGATGAACTTCGCCGGAAATCCCCGCGCCTCGTAATAAGGGAAGTCGTCTCCATCTTTTAAGCGGATGCCCACGGCCTCGAAGCCGGATTGCTCCTTTATGAAGGTGACGACCGACCGGACCAGGTCCCGCGTCCCGGTGCTCTGGTTTACTATGCGCAGGAATTCCACCGTTATCTTGCGTTCCTCTTCCTCCCGCCTGAGCTCGGTGATATCGGTATTATAGACGCGTATGAACCCCATCTCGGGCGCATAAGATAACGACTGGTTGAAGACTAATCCGCCCACTTCGAAATCCCGTACAATTTTCCGCCTTTGGCCTTTTTTAAATTCGGCAATCACCGAAGGCCAATCTTTTAATAGCGGATGCCTGCCTGTTTCCAGGAATTCAGGGAAAGCCTTCTTCGCGGCGGAGTTTACGTATGTAATATTCCCTTCGATATCAGTCTTGATAATGAAGTTTGGGTTCAGTTCGGGAAATGACGCCAGATGGGCAACCCGCTCCTCCGCCCGCTTGCGCTCGGTGATATTATCAAAGACGGCCACGAAGTATTCTTTTGCCGGGCTGTAAACCGAGATGGAAAACCATATTCCCAAAGATCTTACTTCAGTTTCGAACCTCTCTGGCTGGCCCGTCAACGCGACGCGGCCGTAAATCTCGAATAACTCCGGATTCGATTCTCTTACCCCCGGAATGACCTCGGTCACTTTTTTACCGATTACGTTTTTCAGGCCGGTCAATTTTCCGAATGCGCTATTGACGTCGAGATAGACGAAATCTTCCGGACGGCCTGCTCATCATAAAGCATCCTGCAATATGCGAAGCCGTCCAACATGTTTTCAAAAAGCGACCGATAATGCTCCTCGCTTGCGCGTACTGCCTCCTCCGCCCGTTTGCGCTCGGCCTCCGCCCTGTGTTTTTCCGTTACGTCGTGGAATACGATGACTACCCCGATGGTAATCGCCGCCGGAGTCGCGGATGGGCGCTGCGCTGTCTTCGATGGGGATCTTTTTCCGCCCCGTCTTTCCTTATCAGGGTAGCAGCTATGGTTGGCCAGACCTACGACATGGCCTTCGCGCAGGACGCGTTCCACCGGGTTCTCGGTGAGCTTCTGCGTTTCTGCTCATTGATGATATGGAAAACCTTTTCGAGCGGCTGGCCTTCAGCCTCGGCGGATTTCCAGCCCGTCGCCCTCTCTGCGACCGGGTTCAGGAAACGTGACGTGGCCTTCCCTGTCCGCCGCGATTACTGTGTCACCTATACTTTCAAGGGTTACGCTGAGCCATTCGCGCTGCTGCCTGAGCTGTTCGGCGGCTTCCTTGTCTCTCATCATTGCAGACCTCGGTTTTACATATCTTTATTTTTTGTCAGGGGATTTGCGGGACGAGTTGGCGTACGTGGACGGTTGCGAGTATGAAGGCCTTTCCCCGTGGACTTGACTGCAATAATTTTCAATTAATGCGAAGTTGTGTAATTGTATCATAATAAGTAAAAAAATAACAACCGTGGCGAATATAAAAATTTTCCTGAAATCGCGTACGCCTGGTTTTAATTAATTTACTTTAAACTGGACAAAATAATGACCCATATAATAATATTATCCGTCTTATCAATTAAATCATAAATTTAATAAGGCCTGAACTCCACGGGAGATTATTATGGCTCGAGCACGGGATGGATAATTTAATTGCGATGATCCTCGAGGGCGACTGCGCCGCATCGGTTTCACAGGCCAAAGCCCTGCTCGAAGAGGGGGTCAGCCCAAAACAGATCGTCACGGGCGGCATCGAGGCCGCCATGTCCACGTTGAACGCAAAATGCACCCTTGAACAGTTCAACCTGCTGGAGATCATGCTGGCGGGCCGCGCGGTCATGGAGATAATGAAATTTCTTAACCTGGCCGGCCCGGCGATGGGGCGGCAAGGGACAATCCTAACTGCCACCCGGCAAGGTGATATCCACGACTTAGGCAAAAACGTCCTTAAAACGGTACTTATCGGCAGGGGATATAATGTCGTGGACTGCGGCAAGGACTGCCCTTTGCAAAAGCTTATCGAGACCGCGGTAAAGGAGCAGCCCCTGGCAGTCGCCATCAGCGGCCTTATTACCCCCATCATCCCGCTGGTGAGACAGGTAAAGGACCTCCTTTTCATCCGGGGCTTAAGCGACGTGAAGGTAATCGCCGGAGGCGCGGCGTTAAAGCAGTCATCAAATGACAGGCTGAATGTCGATTTCCTGGCTGAATCGGCATTTGACGTCCTTCCCTATCTTGACGGGTTGACCGGGGGGACGCCATGAACAGCCTGGAACGGGTGAGCGCCGCCGTCAATTTCAGACAGACGGACCGGGTGCCGGTAATCGCCCAGGTGTTCGGCCACGCGGCAACGCTCTCTGGCGTGCCTGTGAGTGATTACGTACGCGACGGCGGAACGCTTGCGAAGTGTCAGTTACAGGCACTCAAGCGGTACGGTTATGACGCGGTCTTCTCGGTGATGGACGTGAGCGTGGAGACCGAAGCGGCGGGCTCGGTCTTGCGTTACCCGAAGACAATTATCCCGTGGTCGAGAAATACGCATTCTCCGCCGACGGCGACCGGGACGGCCTTTCCATCCCGGACCCGCATAAAGACGGCCGGATGCCGGAAATGCTAAGGGCGCTGGAAATCCTGAGGCGGAAGACCAATGGCGAGACGCTGGTGGTCGGCTGCGTCATGGGCCCATTTACGCTTACTACGCAGCTCCTCGGCATGGAGGACGCGCTTTATATGGCGGTTGACGACGCGCCACGCATGGAGCGTCTGATGGATTTTGCAACCGAGACTATTATCCGGTTCGGCAAGGCCCAGCTCGAAGCGGGAGCGCATCTGCCCATAGTCTTCAACCCTTCCGCATCGCCCGCCGTTATCCCGCCGCAATTTTTCCGGGAATTCGAACTGCCCAGGCTTGGGCGGATATTCAAGGCCTTCATGGAAAGCGGCTCCCTGGCAAACTGGCTTCATATCGCGGGCCCTGTCGGTCCGATCCTGCCGTATTATAATACCGCCGGAGTCACTATAGCGAACTTCGATTACTGCATAAGCCCCGAGACCGCGATGGAAGGACTCCCCGCCGTCTGCGTTGACGGAAATATCAAACCCGTAACTTTTGTGGACGGCACCCGGCAGACATCGAATCGGACGCCGTGAACCTGCTCGGCGCTTTCAAAAAGCGCGGAGGCTTTATCCTTTCCTCGGGCTGCGAAATCCCTCCCGAATCAAGACCGGAGAATATAGCCGCGATGGTCGATTCGGTCCGGGCAAGGTAACCTAAGATGCCGCAGCTCACGGTTATTACAAATGATATAGCGCGGAAGATATCCTTCAATAAAGGGGACTCTCTCCGCGAACTTTTATCCGGCGCCGGCCTCAGGGTCCGTTCCGGATGTCTGGGGAACGGGGCCTGCGGCCTGTGCCTTGTGCAGGTTGAGGCCGGGAATGCTGGCGAGCCGACCAAAACCGAACTCATAAGCCTGTCTCCCGAACAGCTGGCGGCTGACGTGCGACTTGCCTGCCAGTTAAAGCCGGAGGGCGACCTCCGCGTCAGGATTATAGACTCCGCCTCGACATCCCATTGGCGGGACCTGGGCCCTGGCCCATTCACCCCGGCGGATATCGGCCCTTCGGCCGGTGCGTCCTCCGAAACCGCATATGGCCTGGCGGTGGACCTGGGGACGACCCATATCAGCCTCTCCCTCTGGGACTTAAACCTGGAAGCAGGCTTGCCGGGCGCATTGGCTTAAACCCCCAGTCCATCTGCGGCCAGGACGTGGTGACGCGCTTGATCGCCGCCGGGCAGTCGCCGGAAAATGCAGGCAAGATCGCCAGGATGCCGCTCGACGCCCTCTACGAGGGCTTACTGGATATGTGCTCACGGGAAGGTTTCGGCCTCCGGGACGTGGTCCGGGCCGTCATCGTAGGCAATACCGCCATGCTTGCCCTGCTGACGGGATCAGACCCCCGGATATTACTTCTGCCTGATTCCTGGACACTGCCGGTCGACCTGAACCAGGACTACGCCAAAGCCTGGGCGGAGGCCATCGGGCTAAGTCCAAAGGCGGTGGTGGATGTAGTTTCACCTCTCGCGGGGTTCGTGGGCTCAGACCTTCTTGCCGGAGTGGTCGCCACGCGCCTGACGGAGCGGCCGGGCAGCCTTTTGATAGATTTCGGGACGAACTCGGAGATGGCGCTCTGGGACGGCGGGACGCTATGGGTGACATCCGCCGCGGGCGGGCCGGCGTTTGAAAGCTGTGGGATGCAGTGCGGCATGCCCGCGGAGCCGGGCGCAATCTACCGCGTTACTCGGCAACAGGAAGGCGAAATGGATTTTCAGGTAATAGGCGGCGGCGAGGCCAAAGGGCTCTGCGGTTCAGGACTGGTAGACCTTATTGCCTTGCTGTGCGACTGCGGGGGAATTGAAGCCCACCGGGAAGTTTGATTCCGGGGACGGTTTTGCCGTCCAGAAGGAAGGTCCGGCAATCCGCCTCACCAAGGGAGACGTGGACATGTTTCAGCGTGCGAAGGCGGCTATCGGCGTCGGGATAAAGACGCTCTTGGGGAAGGCGCAGATAGGAGCGGACGGCCTTCGGCGCGTATGCGTATGCGGGGTGTTCGGCGCCCGGCTGAATACCCGGAACGCACGGAAAGTCGGTCTCCTGCCGGATATCCCGGACGAACGGATCGAACTTTGCGGGAATACCGCGCTGGCCGGATGCGAAAGCCTGCTCCTGTCGCCGGAATGGAAGCGGAGTTGGCAGCGGCTTAGAGGACGGACGGCCATCATCAACCTCTCACATATACCGGATTTCGAGGAGCTTTTCCTGGAGAACCTGTACCTGCGGCCGATGAAGGTGGACAAGGCATGAAAAATATACAATACGACAGCGCACAGTTGTTCGAGGCCTTCGTCAAATCGGCCCAGTATCTTGTCCGCCTCAATTCACGAGCTGGACGTCTGGGAACACTTAGGCAAGTTTATAGCGACTTACTTTCCCGCGGATTGGACCGCCCTGGTGCAGCAAGACCCCGTGGACGGGGTCTTTGTCCAGCACTGCACACTGCCCGAAGAGGCCGCCGCGCTGATCATCCGCACGGATGGAGTAAAGACACTCATAGCCGACGCGCTTGACACCGGCTTTCTGGCAACGGAGGTCATCCTCACCCCTCGGCCATCCATGACCGCCTTCCTTCCCATCGCGGGGGAACAAAAAGTCATACTGATAGGCCACGAGACTACCGGGCCGATTTCGAAAGAGCTGCTTAATACCTACCTCGCGATAGCCGGCATGGCAGCCACGACCTTCGAGCGGCTACGTGCCGAGGAAGCGCTCCGGCTGGCGGGCAGCTATAACCGGAACCTCCTGGAAGCGAGCCTCGACCCGCTCGTCACCATCGGCCCGGACGGAAAAGTGACGGACGTGAACGCGGCGACGGAGACGGTTACAGGATATTCCAGGGACCGCCTCATCGGGACCGACTTCTCGGACTATTTCACGGAGCCGGATAAGGCGCGCGCGGGGTACCAGCAGGTTTTCCGCGAGGGCGCGGTCAGGGATTACCCGCTTGAAGTAAGGCATAAAGACGGACGCATAACGCCCGTGCTTTACAACGCGTCGGTCTATAAAGACGACTCCGGAAACGTCATAGGCGTGTTCGCCGCCGCCCGCGATATTACGGAGATGAAGCGGGCGGAAGGTATACTCAAGAACCTCGCTTCCCAAAACAAGCTTATACTGGATTCCGCGGGCGAAGGCATATTGGGGATGGACGCGTCTGGAAGGCACACGTTCGCAAACCCCGCGGCGGCCAGGATGCTGGGCTGGGAGGCTCGAAGAGCTTATCGGCAGGCAGAGCCACTCGATATGGCACCATACCAGGCCGGACGGCAGCCCATATCCTGAAGAGGAGTGTAATATCCATGCCTCGTCCCGGTACGGCGTCGCCCACCATGAATCCGAAGAGGTGTTCTGGAAAAAGGACGGCACTTCCATCCCGGTCGAGTATACGAGCACGCCGGTCTGGGAAGACGGCAAGCCTGTCGGGGTAGTCGTCACCTTCAACGACATAACCGAGCGCAAGCGGGCCGAGGAAGCGCTGCAGGTATCTGAAAAACGTTACCGCATGCTGTTCGACACAATCGACGAAGGCTTCTGTATCGTCGAGATGATATTTGATGAACACGAACGTCCGGTCGATTACCGCTTTCTGGAGATTAATCCGTCGTTCGAGAAACAAACGGGATTAGTCGGTGCGCAGGGCAAGAGAATGCGCGAACTTGCCCCGCAGCACGAGGAGTTTTGGTTTGAGACTTACGGAAAAATCGCGTTAACTGGCGAACCGGCCCGTTTTCAGAACCTTGCCGAACAACTGAGCCGGTGGTATGACGTTTACGCCTTCCGTTTCGGCCAGCCGGAAAACCGGCAGGTTGCCATCCTTTTTAACGACATCACCGAGCGCAGGCTTACGGAAGAGGCGCTCCGGGAGAGCGAGGAGAAGTTCAGACTCCTGGTTGACAGTGCGCAGGACTATGCGATTGTAATGCTGGGCACCGACGGACGGGTTGTGAGCTGGAACGCGGGCGCACAGAGGATGAAGGGATATACCGCCTCTGAGATAATCGGAAAACATTTTTCGTGTTTTTATCCCGAAGACGATGTCCGCGCCGGAAAGCCCGGGCGTGAGCTTAAAATCGCCTCGGAGACCGGGAGGTTTGAAGACGAAGGCCTGAGGGTGCGCAAGGACGGGTCACACTTCCAGGCCAATGTCGTAATCAACGCCATCAGGGACAAGTCCGGGAAACTGCGCGGCTTTTCAAAGATTACCAGAGACGTTACCGAGCGGAAACAGGCCGAGGACGAGATAAAGAAGCTGAACGAGGACCTGGAGCAGAGGGTCGTGGAGCGGACGACGGAAGTTACGGCGGTTAACAAGGAACTTGAGGCTTTTACATATTCGGTGTCTCACGACCTGCGGGCCCCGCTTCGGCACATACACGGGTTCGTTGACCTTCTTATCCAGAACTCCAGCCAGAGCCTGGACGATAAAGGCAAGAGATATCTTACGACGATATCCAAGGCGGCATCCCAGATGGGGAACCTTGTGGACGACCTCCTTACCTTTTCCCGGATGGGTCGCACCGAGATAAAGAAGCATTCCATAGACCTGGAAAACCTGGTTCACGGCGTGATCGACGAGATGAGGTATGAGCTGAGGGAAAGGGATATAGAGTGGAAGGTAGGCAGCCTCGCGCCGGTTTACGGCGACCCATCCCTGCTCAGGCTTGTGATGGTAAACCTGATATCCAACGCGGTGAAGTTCACAAGGCATCGGGACAAGGCGGTGATTGAGATAGGCTCCTATACCGAAGCCGGCGGCGGGGATGTGGTGTACGTCAAGGATAACGGCGTAGGGTTCGACATGCGGTACGTGGACAAGCTCTTTGGCGTGTTCCAGAGGCTCCACAGTATCGAGGAGTTTGAAGGGACCGGCATCGGGCTCGCCAATATCCGGAGGATTATAGGCCGGCACGGCGGCAGGACCTGGGCCGAGGGCGCGTTAGGCACGGGTGCGGCATTTTATTTTTCCTTGCCTTCTATGGACGGGGATAATGTATAATCTATAATGACGTATGATTTTACGGGTTATAAGAGAGGAAACCGATGACAAGGAACGCTGAATTAAAAAGGATACTGCTTGCGGACGACAACCCTAACGATGTCGAGCTGACGCTTGAGGCGCTCGAACAATATAACCTGGCAAACGAGGTCATGGTGGTAAAGGACGGGGCCGACGCGCTCGATTACCTTTACAGGCGCGGGGCGTACGATGAGCGCACGGGCGGCGATCCGGCGGTTATACTGCTGGACCTGAAGATGCCCAAAGTGGACGGGCTGGAGGTGCTTCGGCAGATAAAATCGGACCCGGCTCTTAAATGCGTCCCGGTCGTCGTCCTGACCTCCTCCCACGAGGAGAGGGACCTGGTTGACAGCTACAACCTGGGCACGAACGCATACGTGGTAAAGCCCGTGGACTTCAAGGACTTCGTAGAGGCGATAAAGGGCCTGGGCTCCTTCTGGGCGGTATTGAACGAGCCTCCGGCGGGATGCGTCAGAAGAGAGAAAAGCTAAAATGGCACATAAGCATCAGCTTCGCATACTCCATCTGGAAGACAACCCGCTCGATGCCGAGCTGGTTGCCGCCGCGTTTGATACCGCCGGCCTGAAATGCGGGATAACCCGTGTCGAGACGGAGCAGGCATTCACCTCCGCCCTGGAATCAGGCGGCATGGATTTAATCCTGGCCGATTACTCCCTGCCTTCTTTCGACGGCGTTTCCGCCCTGAAACTCGCGCATGAAAAATGCCCGGACATACCTTATATCTTCGTTTCCGGCCAGATGGGCGAGGACATCGCCGTGGAGTCGCTTAAGCTGGGGGCGACGGATTATATCCTTAAGAACAACCTGAGCAGGCTAATGCCATCGGTGCGCCGCGCCCTAAATGAGGCGCTGGACAGGCGCGAGCGAAAGAAGGCGGAGGAAAAGACTGCCGCGGCGGAGAAGGCGCTCTGGGAATCGGAAGCGAGGATGCAGAAGCTGGAAAGCCTCAGAGCCCTTGCCGGGGGCATAGCCCACGACCTGAATAACCTGATGGTGGCCGTGGATGCGAACGCGGGGCTGGCGCTTAAGGCGTTAGCTCCCGACTCTCCCGCGCGCGAGCTGATAGAGGGCATCGAGAAGGCGGTCGCCAAGGTATCCACTTTCTCGAAGCAGATAATGAGCTTTACGGGAAAGTTCGAGGCGATGAAGGAGCCGGTCAGCTTGAACGAGGCTGTGGAGGACACGTCTCATTTCCTGCTCGCGTCCATTTCGAAGGACGCCGCACTTGAATTCCGCCTCTCGGACGGCCTTCCGGTCATCATGGCCGACCCGCAGAACATCCAGCAGGTGGTTATGAACCTGATTTTAAACGCCTCCGACGCCCTTGAGAAAAGAAAAGGGAAGATCGAGGTCTGCACCGGGAAGCTCTTTGCTGAGCGTCCATACCTGGACTCGATGCACTTGGGGAAGGACCTGGCTGAGGGAGAGTATTTGTTCATAGAAGTCTCCGACAGCGGCTGCGGCATGGACGAAGAGACAAAGGGGCGGGTATTCGACCCGTTTTATACCACGAAGTTCACGGGCCGCGGGCTTGGGCTCTCCGCCGTTTTCGGGATAGTAAAAGGGCATGGCGGGGCGATTGGCCTGACGAGCGCGAAGGGGCGCGGCACGAGTTTCAAGGTACTCCTTCCGATACCGGAAGAGCCTTTGCAGGCCGGAGTCGAAAAGCAGGAATCAAAGGACGTCTGGTCCGGGGGCGGGACTATACTTGTAGTGGACGACGACGAAAGCGTCCGCATGCTTACCAAAAAAGTCCTGGAGACCGCAGGCTATAAAGTACTCACCGCCCCCGACGGACAGCAGGGGATTGAAATTTTCAGGCAGAGCGGCGAATCGATATCTTTAGTCCTGATAGACCTGATAATGCCGCAGATGCGGGGCGACGAAGCGGCAAAGGAGATGCGGAAATTAAAAGACGGTATAAAAATTTTATTCCTCAGCGGGTATAGCGACCTCCAACTGGCGGACATGGCCGATGGGCCCGGTAAGGCGGCGATTATGATGAAGCCATACAAGGTGACAAAGCTGCTTCAAAAAGTTCAGGAGGTCCTGGAGCAGAATGTCCGTCAATAGGATTTTTTAGCCGACGGCATTAATCCCCGTAACGTCGAAACCATGCACCAGCCCCCGTTCTCCTTGAACTTTTCTCATCCCGCGGGGTTCACTGCTTCTTTTTAAACAGGCTTTCATCCATCTTGACCCTCAGCCTGAAGTACGGCCCCTGCCCCCAATAGCTGTCCTGTTTCAGGTCCGCGTCGAACCGGTCGAAGGAGTATCCCAACGAGAACCAGAGGTTTTTTATCACCCTGTAGCCCACCTCGGCGGAACCGCCGTGCAGGAGCGAGCCGGCTTCCGCATTGTTCATCAGCCTGTACTCAAGCCCGACATCCACGCGGTCCGTCAGGTCGTAGAGCATACCCACCCCCGCGAGTTGCGTATACGAGCTGATGCCGCCGTCGCCCGTCAGCTTGCCGGCATATTTACCGGTGAGCTGCAGTCTCCTGGAAGCCTGCATGCACCACTCCGTCGATGTGATTAACGACAACGTCCTCAGGCTGTCGGTAAGTGAAGAGTTATCGTCGTACTTGTATTCCAGTTTTAAAAAGCCGTCCAGCCTGTCGTCATCGACCGGCCTGTAGGCTCCGCTCACGGAAGTGCGGTTAGTGGTACGTTTGCCGCCGGTGCCGATATCTTCCCTGCTGAAACGCTCCTGGAACAGAAGGGTCATCGATTGGGCCAGCCTGTACGCCGTGCCTTGTTCTATCAGGTAACTGTCGTTACCCGTGGCGGCAAGCTCGTGCCTGTACTCGACCCTTCCGGTCGCCTTCAGGTCTTCCCTGATCAGGTACTCGAGCCCGGCTGTGGCGGCTACGGCGTCCGCCTGGGACTGTATCTGGGGCCCGCTTAAGGTCCTTAAGTATTCTACCGACGTACTCCCGTTCAGCTTATCGGTAAGCTTGAAGGTATTCTTCAGGCCTATGACCTGCTGGTTCCTGCTGCCGTCCGCCCCGTCGTCCAGGCGGTACTCGCTGTATCCGCTGACGCCCTTCATCAACTGCGTCTCCGCGCCGACGACGGTCCTGGCCTGGCCCTGTATTTCGGTCTTCAGGTATTCCTCGCGCACGTATAACTTGCTTATATCGCTCAGTTGATATTTCAGCCCGGCCGACGTTGTCAAAGTCCTTGCCGCTCACGATGTCCTGCTTGTGGGTGACGTCCAGGTCCAGCTTCGGGAAAAGCTGGGCACTCAATGTGATCCCAAGACCGGCGAACTTTTGCCAGACGTACGGACTGCTGTCGAACGGCAGGCGGCTGTTCGGGTCCGTGGGCGGGATGAACTTTGTATTGGAGGTCTCGCGCTCAAGCTCTAATGTGAGCTTGAACTTATTGAACTTCATCTCGGCCCCCAGGGAGACCAGGTTGTTGCTTGTCGCGTTAAGTTTGTCGTCGTCGCTGAAGGCCTTCATCCGGAAGACCACGCGCTCCCACGGCTCGTAACTCGCCTCCCCGCCGTACTTGGTCGCGCCACGGAAGACGTCGGTCGCGGAGGGGTTGTTGAAGCCGTCGTCGGCCTTGTGGTAGTAACCGGATATTTTAAAATCCTTAAAGGGAGTGGACAGGAGGTCCACCGCATAGGCCGAGCCCTGCCGCCTGGACAAGATGCCGTCTGTCGCCGCCATCATCGAATCCGTGCTGGCAAATTCCGCCTTCAGGTCTGTCTTGTACGGAAGCTTCAACTGCAAGTCCGCGCCTTCCAGGCGGTAATCCCCGCCGTCCTGTTCCTCCACGGCGCCGGTGACTCCGGCCTTGACCCAGGGAAGCGGACTCAATGTCGCGCGGCCTCCGTAGATATAGTGCTTCGCCCCGTCCTGTATGCTCTCGTATACCGCGATTATGTACACCGGGTTCAGGTCGGCGTCGTGGCTCGGGACCGGCGCCTTGAAGAGTATCGTGCCCATCTCGATGTCGAGATAATAATCGCTCCCGCGTGCAAGGGTCTGCCGGTCGAGTACGATATCCGGGCGCAGGCGGTCGCGCGTTTCTATGCTGATCTGCTCGGAGCCCTCGACTATCGGCGACTGGCTCAGGTAGTAGAACCCCGATATGCCGAGGCCCGGCAAGGCGTCAACGACCTGCGTCTGGTCCGTATAGCTCGCGAAGCCGCGCACCCTGAGCGAAGACATGGGGTTTATGTCGGCTTGAATCCCCGTAAGCGTCCGCTTATACGCGGCGAGCTTTACGTCGTCGAAACCGGTGTCGTAGTCTCCGTACAGCAGGTACGACCTGTCCTTCTCAAGCTTGACATATAACTTGTCGGCTGATTTTGCCTCGTACCCCAGCTTGCTCTCGTCGCCGTATATCTGGTATTTGTTGTCCGCCTGATAGTCCGTCGCCGCCGCGTTCTGCAGGTCCGGAGTTTTCTTCTTGCCCGAGTCGTACGCCGCCGTGACATATAGGTTGTCGAACAGGTTCCCCTTGAGGAAGAACGCGCCGCGCTCCTGCGAGAACGCGCCCTTGTCGAACCAGCCGTCCATGCTGAGCGGGCTGAACGCGCCTCCCGCGGAGCCGTAGCCCACCTTGATCTCGCCGACGCCCGCAATCATTACAGGACGCTTCGGCGGGGAGAAGAACACCTTGAACGTCTCGGTTATATCCTCGACGGAGACGCTGACCGTGGCCTCGCCACTCCCGCGGGGCGACAGGATGTCGAACTCGGCGCCCTTCTCGAAATACGGTATCTGCACGCCCCCCTGGGCCTGGTCCATGTCCTTCTGGACGACTTCTCCCCTGGTCGTCACGATGGTGATGAACGTGGACGGCCGCGCCGGTTGCCCCTTGGCGTCCCAGGCGGTGACGGTTACGTGGAGCTTCGACACTCCGTCGGCCGGGACGTCGCTCTCGTCCGGCTTGACCAGCAGTTTGGCCGGCTTGACGGGAGCCTCGACCGTTACCTCTTTTGTCTCCCGGATGTTCCCGAACGGGTCCTTGGTCTCGGCCTTGATGAGCGTCTTGCCGGTCTCGCCGACCTTGACCCCTATGTACTCGTATACCGTTACGTTATTTGCTTTGTCTACTATCGTCTCGCCGACCCTGTTATGGCCCACGGGCTCTCCGTTAACAAAAAGGAGCGCTTCGCGGTCCGACGCCGCCTTCACGACCACCTTTACGGCGCCCTTCGTTATAACTTCGCCTTCTTTTGGAGACAGTATCTCAAGGGCGGTGGTGAAACCCTTTATCTGTTCAGCCATGCTTTCGTCCGCTTCGGGCTTGTCCGCCGCGGGGGCGGACCCGGCATTGTCATTTGTCCCGGCCCGTACCGCGTCCGCCGGCGCCGTAACTGCGAAATCCGCCCTGACCAGCCCGCTCGACTTCATGTCGATGAACTGCGAGCCGCCGTCGCCCATGGACCGGTTTGATGTCGGCACGAGCGCCGCGCCGCCGGGCAGGGACAACGTGTCTACCTTCAGGACGTGGGTGCCGGGGTCAACGTAGGGTATCGAGTACTTGCCGTCCTTGTCGGTTATCACCCTGGCTGCCATTCTCCAAGTAAAGGACCGCGCCGCCCAGGCCTTTCTCGCCCGCCTGCCGGAAACCGTCGCCGTTGCCGTCCAGGAACACCCTGCCTATTATCGTGCCTTTAGACGTGAATACGCCCTCGCTGATGGTCAGCTTGAACGATGCCCTCATGGATACGGAGGCGCCGGCGACGGCATAGGCGACGTTAACGCCGTCGCCCTTCATGCTGTCCGGGCCGACGATGGCGCTGTAACGGAGCTCTACGGTTTTCCCCGCGGCCAGGTCGCCGATATGCCAGACGAGCGACTGGCCGTCCTGGCCCGGGTCCGCCGCCTTGACGCCGCCTATCAGTGTGGAGCCTTTGACATAGGGGACGTCATGCGGCATGCCGTCTCTGACCTGCACGTCGTTTAGCGCGGTCTTGGCCGTTGTTAGTCACAGTGACCGTATAATGCACCACGTCGCCTATCGAGACAATGTTCTTGTCCGCCGTCTTGGTAATCCCCAGCGCTGTCCTGGGCGGGTCCACCGGTATGTCGAAGGTCACCGGGCTCATTCCGGCCGCCAGGGTAAAACTCTGGCCACGAGACCCGGCGCCAACCGTGTAGCCCGGCGGCAGCTTCGGCGTTGGCACTTTGGACGGGAATATGTAACTGCCGCCGGGCTCGACCTTGAGGCGGTAAGTCCCGGCATCCAGGTACTGGAACTGGAACTTCCCGTCTGCGCCTGTCGTGATCGGGTTTGACTGCGCCACAAGAAACGGCGTCAGGGGCAAGGCGGCCGGCAGGCCGGTACTTATCGTCTATGAGCGTCACGACCGCGCCCGCGACGGGCAGCCCGGTAGCCGTGTCGAAGACCGTGCCCAGAGGGTCCACGAACACATTGTCGTCATGTGAGGGGACGGCGTCGAGCGGGTCCGTGTATATAACCTCTATCGGCGTGTACGGCTGTATCGAGAGTATCCCGTCCCCTGTCAACGGGGGCCCGGAATTGGTCGGGAGGTTGCCTACGAACACGCCCGTGTTCGGGCCCGTTTCCTGGCACGTTACGGCCTCCTGGTCGTCAACGCTCCTGGAGCCGCCGGGCAGGACTGCGTAGTGGTACACGGTGACGGTTATGGTGTCGATGGCCGCCGGGTCGATGTTTCGATCAGGGTCCGTCACTTTTATATATGAGATGTCGCCCAGGTTATAGCTGTAGACCCTGTTGTATGAGGAATCAGTAAAAATCACGACTCCCGGCGTCCGGGCCTTGACCGTCGTAGTCGCCGTCCGCGGTGCTGGCCGCGCCCTCGCTGCATGAGGCGTGCACGGTATCCGGTATGACAGTGTTGTTCGCCGCATGCTTGTCCACCGCCACCGTTAAATGCACGGTCGAGGAAGAGCCGGGAGCGAGGGCGCCAACCGTCCACGCCACGGATCCGGAGGCGTATGCTCCACCAGAGTCCGCGCTGACAAAAGTCGTGCCCGACGGGAGCGTGTTCTTCAGAGTCACGGCGGAGAGCGGGTCACTGCCCGGGTTGCTGGCGTTGATGGTGTATTCTATGTTATCGCCGGCCCATACCACGTCCGCCGCCGATATTACTACATTTATGACGGGGGCGGTTACCGTCAGGCTGGCACTCGCGCCCTCCTGAGGCATGGCGACGTTCTTTTGCGTCTGGTAATCGCAGGTCGCGTTATTGACCACTTGAGCGGCTCGGGCCGGGGATGCGGCAAATGCCCACATGGAGGCGCAGGCGAATAACAGGAGGACGAAAATGCCCGCCTGCCGCCTTAAACTCTCCTGATATGCAGTTATTGCCGCCATTCTTCCTTTACCGCTGGTCCATTAGCCGTTCCCGCGGCAGTCAGCGAATCAGTTGACTGTCGCGTCGAACGTCACTGCGGCAGTGGCGCCCGCGGCGATCGAGTTGATATTGACCTGTATAAGACTTCCGGCGGGGTTGGGCTGCGTGAGTCCGTTCAGCTTTAATGTCCCCGCCTTGTATGTGACAGGCAGTGCGTTTAAATCATCTTTTATGACGACGTTCCCCGCCGCGTCATTACCCGCATTCCGCGCGGTGATGGTATATGTAACGGTATCTCCGGGTTTGGCCGAGGCCGGGCTTACGGCCTTGGTAGTGCTTATCGCCGGCGAGAGGACGGTAATACTTACCGGCGCCGAATCAACCGGCGAAGCGCCGTCCGCGGCGGCTTCCGCCACGTTGCTGGCGCCCGCTCCGCTCAGGCTGACCGCCTGGGCGTGGTTCGATGGCCTGTTGATATTGACGCTGAACACCAAAGTCGCGGTCGCGTTCGGGCCGAGAGTCCCGACGGGCGCCGTGATGACGTTACCGGACAGCAGGCTGTCGTTCTGCGCCACTGTGTTCAGCTTGATTGAGCCGCTTACGAACGTCGATATCCCGAGGACGCTTCCTATGTTGTCGGTGACGGTGACGTTCGTCACGTCGGATGTCCCGGCGTTTCTTACCGTAATCGTGTAAGTAACGGCATCGCCGGGCGTGGGGTTGTTATTGCTTACCGACTTCGTTATCGTCAGTACCGACCCGCCGACTGTCGTCTGAGACTCCGGGGATACGCCAAGGACGGAAGTATTGCTGGTGGATGTGGCCCTGGCGTCGTCGTTTGAGCGCGTGTTTGCCGCCGCGCTCCCGGGTATGGGCAGCTTCATATACACCAGCATGGACCCGCCCGCGGCGATAGGCCCGATCGGCGCGGTAATCAAAGACGACGCGCCCGGGTCGGAAAAGAACTGGACGGCGCCGGGGTTGAACGTGGATGCGCCCGCGTCGTGATCAGATGACAGGGTGAACGAATCGGCGGCGTTGCCGGTGTTGGTTACCGTTACCGTATAAACCACGGATGCCCCGGCTGACCCGGAAAGCGTGGCCGGAGCAATCAGGACGCTCGCGCCCTGCTTTTGCAGTATGGTGACGTCTACCGACGCCGACACCAGCGGCATCGGGTTGCCGCCGCTGTCCCCGTAACTGACGTTGGCGGTGTTAACCAATGGCCCTGGCGGGGCGACCGCGGCCATCGCCGGGCAATAGCCCAGAAGCGTGGCCGTGAAGGCGGCCGCCAGTACCGTTAAAAGTTTCCTGACTATTCTATTGCCCATAAAAGCTCGGATTTGCCTCGTGCTCGGAATAGATAAGCCGGCCGGCGGCCCTTGGGCCGCCGACCGGCTTCCGACTCGACTTAGTTCGCGTTTACCGTTACTCTGTAGAAGAACTCCGCTTTGCCGGTCAAGGCAGGAAGTGTGCCTCCGGTCACATTTCCGGATACGACGCCGGCAGCAAAAGTAGGCGCGCAGTTAAGCGGGTTTATAAATGGTACGCTATCCGCTCCCGCGCCATCAGACGCTTGCAATATTTTGCCGAACGTCACGAAGCCCGACAGCGTATCGGCGATAACCACTGCGTTTGCGACGTCGTGCCCGTTGTTGGTCACCGTAACGTGGTAGTTGATCGTGCCGTTGGGGAGGGCGGAGGACACGTCGGCGGTTTTCGTCACTGCCAGCAAAGGCGCGTCGACTGTCACCACAACTGCGGGCGTGTCAAACTGCGGCTCCGGAGTCGTATCGGTGCCGGACTTGTAATTGATGGACGCGACGTTAGATAATGTCGTACCGTCCACTATTCCCGGGGTCGTGTTTTTGATCTTGCCGGTTATGGTGATGTCGGTCTCGCCATTAGTCGAGCCGGCCTTGGCAGCCACCGTTTGAGCGCTGGACGTGAATACGTTGCCGGAAAACGTCCCATAGGTGCTGGCGAGCGTGTCGATGTCGGCGGGAATCGTGTCCGTTACGACCACGCCGGTAGCGCCTACCGTGCCCGAGTTGATGAGCTTTATGGTGTAGGTGATGGCCTGGTTAGCCTTGTAGTGCAGTCCGGCCTGGTCCACCCCCTTGGTAGAGCCGGTGAGGTTGGCCGAGTCGGTGGTCGTGGTCAGCGTGGTGGTATCGAAGACCGGGGCGACCGTTCCGCCCGTCGCGTCCTTCGTGTTGGTGGTGGACGTGGCTTTAATGGCTTCCGTGTTGCTCGTCGGGGCTACGGCGTCCGGGATAACGATATGCACCCAAATCTTCTGACTCCCGCCCGCCGCGATCACGTCCGTGGTGGAGCCTGCAAGGACTGTGGACGTTTCGGTGCCGCTTCCGTTGTCACGGTAGAACGTAAACGTAGTCGGGGTCCATGCGCCACCCGAGGTATTGGACATAGTGAAGCTGTCCGACGCGTTACCGACGTTATTGACAGTTACCGCGTAGTCCACCGTGCCCAGGTTGTTGCTGAGTATCGTGGACGGGGACGGGGTGAGGGTCACGCCGTAGAGATAGGTCACGGACACGGTAACCGAGGCGGTCACCGGAGTCATGGCGTTGGCATTTACGTCATTGTAAGTCGCTGAAACTGTATTCGTGATATTACGGCTGAAGGTCGCGGTTGCCGCGAAGGCGTTGCCTATGGCGAATAACGCCATTATGCAGGCGATGGACAGAGTGATCGAAATCTTCTTAAACATGATTTTCTCCTTTTTTCTGTTGAACTTCGGTTAACTCGTTTTAAACCAAAAAACTAACCCAATCCTGATGTGTCACCTCCTTTACTACTTAACCTTTACTTTGAAATTTACATGCCCGGACTCGCCGGGCTGGACATCCTTCTTTACGGTCCACTGAACCTGCGTGTACGCCTCGGCCGGGGCGGCCTTTTCCACAACCTTGCCGGACTTATCCTTCTGCTTGACCATCACCGGCGGCTTTTGGTACGTCTTGCCGCCGTCAACGCTGAATGCTATCTCGGTATTGCCGCCTTCAGCGCTCCCAGGCACGTATGCCGTGTTCTCCGGGACAGGGTCGATTATCTTCGCGTCCCTGGCAACGCTTTGACCCTCGTTTTTATACGTTATGGAATACACTACGGTGTCGCCCGCAACGACCTTCCCGGCGGGCACCAACGTTACGACCTCCTTGCCGTTCTTGCTTGTCTTCACCTCCTTTGCCATAGAAATAGTGAGTTTCAACTTTGGCCCCTGAGCGGCCGCCCAGGCGGATATGCCCGTTAACATGAATACCGCGGCGACTGACCAATATCGCCGCCTTTACCGTTCTGCCTGAAATACTCATTTCATCCCCTCCATTGTTATGATTGTCATCACTAAAGCCCGCCTATGCCCGTTTTCTGCTTTCGGGCCTCCCCGGCATGCGTCACGCGGTTTGTGCAGTACCGTCTTTTCAGGTTTGACTATAAATATCATTTGTCGCCTCCCTCCGTCAGTTAGGGTTGATAGTTACTTGTAAATAGACTTTGCCCTCGCCGCCCGGCGCCAGGGTGCCGCTAACGATGAACACCGCGCTACCCCCGGACAGGTTGTCCGAGACCGGCGTTGCGGTGGCGTAGGTCGAGCTTGCGTTCCCGGCCCTCATGCTCCCGGTAACATACGACGTGTAGGTAGGGATATTGTCGGTTATGATTATTAAAGCGGCGTCGCCCGTGCCGTCGTTTTTGTAGTCTACCGTGTACGTAAGCGTGTCACCCGGTTTGGGCGTGGGCTTGTCTACCGTTTTTGTCAGCGTTATGTGCGGGTTCGTTACCGTAACCCCCGCAGTGCCGCCGGTGGATTGGACGGGGTATCCGGTCGGCGTGAACGATGCGTTATTGAGATACGTGCCGGATGCCGCAGCCGCCGTGGACTGGAAATTAAGCGTCAATGCGCCGGTCGCGGGAAGCGTCCATGAGCCGCTCCAGGTAATCGTTCCGGTCGTACCGGCAGGGTTGGCCGTCGTCATGCCCGTGGTCGTGCCCGTCCGGTATGAGAACCCGGCGGGGAGCGTGTCCGTGACGCTTGTGACCGGTATGCTCAAAGGTCCTGTGTTCGTCATGGTGATCGTGTAGCTTACCGTCCCTGCCGCCGTGGTAGTGGACGGGGACGCGCTTTTGGTTATGCCGAGCGCAAAAACGGTCACGGGCGCGGTGTCTCCGGTGGGGTAAGTCGTCTGCCCGCTAACCGTCCATGTAGCGTTATTGTAATATGTGCCCGTTGTCGGGCCTGCATATGCGTGGAAGACGAGCGTCAGCGAGCCGCCGTTCCTGCCGATAGCCCAGTTCCCGCTCCACGTAAGCACCTGGCCGGCCACGGCCGGGTTGTTAGTCGTCGTGCCCGTGGTCGAACCGCTTATGTAAGAGAACCCGGCCGGCAGCGTATCTACAACTCTTGTGACGGTCCTGTTGTTCCCGCTGTTGTTTGTCATCGTGATGGTATAGACCACCTCTCCGCCGGGCAGTACCGCCGAAGGGCTGACGGTCTTGTTTATGTCATAGGTGGAGACGATGACCGGCGCCGTATTGGAGATAGTCTGCACCCCGCAGCCCGTCGCCGTGAATGTCGCAGTGGGGTTGTTATACGTACCGTTCGTGTTGTTCACGGTGACATCGAAATTGAGCGTTAAGGTGCCGTTGGCGGGCAGAGTCCAGGAGCCGTTCCATGTAAGCGTTCCGGTCGTCCCGGTCGGGTTGTTCGTCGTCATGCCGTCGGTCGTGCCGCTGACATACGTGAAATTGCCTCCGGTCGAGTTGAGCGTATCCGTCACCCGTGTGACGGGTATGTCAGACGGGCCTGTGTTTGACAGCGTAATCGTGTAGGTTACCGTCCCGGCGTGGGCGACCTCGCCCGGAGCCACCGTCTCGGATATGCCCAGGTGGAAGACCGTAACAGGCGCGGTATCCCCGGTTGACTGGACCGGATAGCCGGTCGGGGTGAAAGAAGCGTTGTTGTTATACGTGCCATCCGTACCGCTCGCCGTGGCGGAGAAGTTAAGCGTCAGCGTGCCGCCGTTCGCGGGCAGCGTCCATGAACCGTTCCATGTAAGCGCCTGGCCGGCCACGGCCGGGTTGGCGGTCGTCATGCCGGTGGTCGTGCCCGCATTGTAGGAGAACCCCGCCGGGAGCGTATCCGTTACGCTTGTGACCGGTATCGACGCGCTGCTCGGGTTTGTCATCGTGATGGTATAGGATGCGGTCCCGCCGGCAATGACCGAGGCTGAGGCCGCGGTCTTGGCTATGTTTAAATGAAAAACCGTAACGGGGGCGGTCGGGCCCGTGGTAGTGTCCGGATATCCGGTGGCGGAAAACGACGCGTTGTTGTTATACGTGCCGTCGGTAGAGCTCGCCGCGGACTGGAAGTTGAGCGTGAGGGTTCCGTTCGCGGGCAGCGTCCAGCTTCCGTTCCACGTGAGCGTCTGCCCGGCCACGGCCGGGTTGGCCGTCGTCATGCCGGTCGTCGTGCCCGTCTTGTATGAAAAGCCCGCCGGGAGGGTATCTACCACGCTTGTAACTGTCGTGGCGGAGCCGCTGTAGCTGGTCAGGGTCATCGTATAGCCTACGGTACCGCCCGCTATGACCGCTGACTGGCTCGCGGTCTTTGCCATTTTTAGGGTAAATACGCTGACAGGCGCGGTCGGTCCTGTGGAGGTGCTGGGGTATCCGGTGGCTGCGTAAGATGCGGTGTTGGTGAAAGTCCCCACGGACGAGCCCGCGGCGGACTGGAAGTTGAGCGTGAGGGTGCCGTTCGCGGGCAGCGTCCAGCTTCCGTTCCACGTGAGCGTCTGTCCGGCCACGGCCGGGTTGGCCGTCGTCATGCCGGTAGTCGTGCCCGTCTTGTAGGAAAAGCCCGCCGGGAGGGTATCTACCACGCTTGTGACAGTTGTGGCGGAACTGCTGACGCTGGTCATTGTAACCGTGTATGTTACCGTCCCGCCGGTCTGGACAGTGGACGGGGTTACCGTCTTAGCCGCCGAGAGGTTAAGTATCGCGTCGGTATCCGTGGCGGTGTTGTTTGTCAGGACCGGGTCCGTAGTGTTGTACGGGGGATTGACCGTGACGGAATTCACGATTGTCGGGCTGCCTCCCTGTACGGTCCCTTGCAGCGTCAGCACCGCACTCTGCCCGGAGGCGAGGTTGATCCCGCTCCAGTACTGCGTCGTGCCGTTGTATATGCCCCTGTCCGGGCTGAAGACCGGGCTCTGGAGGTTTGCCGGGATTGTGTCCCTTACCCAGCAGCTCGATATGCTGCTCGGCCCGTTGTTGGTGACTGTTATGATATAGGTGGCCGCGCTTCCGGGCAGAGCCGTCGTCTGGTTGTCGGTCATTGCGATTGACAGGTCCGCCTGGGGGGTGAGGGCGTCGCTGTCAGTGGCCGCGTTGTTCGCTGAATTGGTGTCCGTAATTCCCGGCGGCGGCGTTACGGTCGCGGTAACAGAGAGCGTCCCCGTGGCCGCCGGGTCTATGGTACCCGCAATGGTAAGGGTAACGTGCTGCCCTGACGCGAGGCTCAGGCCGGTCCACGCGCCGGTGCCCGAGTTGTACGCCCCGGTCGAAGCCGTATATAAAGGGGACTGTACCGAAGTTGGCAGGGGAACACTCAGCGTAAGGCTCGTAACGGCGCCCGGCCCGTTGTTGGTGACCGTGACGGTATAGCTGTCGGCGTTGCCTGGTATGATGCTCGTCACGCCGTCCGTTATTGCTACGCCGAGGTCCGCGTTGACGGGAGATGTGCTTCCGATTGCCTGCACGGAAGGGTCCGTCCCGGCGGTGCCGTTGGGATAGATGGTGGCCGTGTTGGTTATCGGCAGGGAGGCGGTCGGGCACGTCGATTTGAAAACGACCGTGACCGTATCGCCGGCATTGACCACGCCCGATGCCCTGCCCGGGCCGTTTATCAGCCGGCCCGGGGTCGAAAAAGGCATGTTCCCGCCCACGTCGGCGACGGCGCCGCCGTTCATTTTCGTGGACCCGGCTACATATGCCGTGCCGGCGGGTATGCCGTCAAGAAGCCACGACCCGGCAGTGTTCGTCAGGCCGGTATTTGAAGCCGTTATGGTCCATGTGATAGTCGCCGTGCCGCCGACGGTGCTCACGCTCGCGGTCTTGGCGGTATCGAGCCTGTCTACCAGCGTCGCGGTCGTGTAGTTGGAGGTCGTGGTAGCCTGGAGAGGAGCTGACAGAGCAGTTGGTTAAAAAATTGTACGTCCAGCTCGAATTGGTGACATAAGACGCAGCCGCGGGCGAGGGCGGCACCGCATTAACCGCTGCCTGGTACTGGACCCACAACTGGGCGCCCACGGCGATGCCGCCGATATTGAAGCCGGCGGATGGGTTTGCGCCGGACAATGTGGTATAGGTGACGCCGTCCGTGCTGGTTTTCGCGGTCCCAGGGATGAACGATGTATACGGCGGCGGGACTGATGTATATATCACGTTTTGCGCGCTTGTCGAGCCGGCGGTGTTGTCGAGCCTTGTAGTGTATGTCAGGGTATCGCCCACATGGGTCGTTGTCTTGTCGACGGTCATGACGGTTGTGGGGAAAGTTGGCGCGCCGACGTCCACCTGTATTCCGATGGAGCTTATGGTGTACGCGTCCTGGTTTGAAGTACCCTGGGCGCTGGCCTCGGTCTGACCGTGCTGGAGTATGCCGGAGACGTCAACGTTTGTTATGTCCCAGCCATGACGCGTCCCATTTGTGGCCGCGCCGCTGCCAGTGGTGGTGGTAGGTGTGTCGTTCAGGCTGCCGAACGTCCCGGACGTATCGACGGTGCCGTTGTCCTTGTTTATCTGGCTTGCGAAGAAGTTGCTCGCAAGGTTGTTCGGTCCGGATACCGGCTGCATGGCGCCGACCGGCCCGAAAAGCATCTGGTCGCCAGCGATGAACGAGTCGCCCTCCATGGCGCTTACCATCAGGCGGGCGTTTATAGTGCCGGCGCTGTTCACGCAGAAGCCGCTCACCGCGTATCGCGGAGGAGTACCCGCTCGCCGCGTGAACTCGCAGCCGACGAATACAGACATGCTCCTTATCGGCAGGGTGGTGTTCCTGTAGACCACCGCGAGCGTCCAGCCCGCGCAGTTGCTGTTGTTTTCATTCGGGTCGCTCGTCGCTGGGACGCCGCCCACGGTGTATGTCCCGGCGCCGGCTGACTGCACGTAGGCGGTCACGTCCGCCGAAGCCGACATAGTAGTATTGGCCTCCGGTATCCCCGGTACGTCTTTTGCCGTCGCGGCATCAGGCGCGACTGAATAAGTGCCGGAGGGTGTCGCCATCGTTACGCTGCTGTCCAGCGACGACGACACGTTCTGGTTTGCGGTCTGCATAACAGCCGCCCCAGATAAGCTCGGCGTAAAGGATGGTGCTCCCCGCCGGTATGTTGAGCTGCGCTGCTGACGAGTTCTGGGACCACGTGAGTGTCGTCCCGGCCGGATAATGTGCCGACCTGTGAAGAAGGGTTGGTGGTTATGAATGCGCCTATGGCGCCCGCCGCTCCAGGGTTGTTCTGGTTCGCTATCTTGTCGAGACCGAGCGTGTTGCCGGTAAAGGTCATTGCGCCCGTGTCGACCGCCGTGAAACGCGTGATATATGAGGCATGCGCCGGGACCGCGAGACAAAGGACCGCCATCGCCGCAAAGCATATCGCCGTAATGGCCGTGACTAAAACTTTTGACTTTCGCATACTTTTAATCTCTATACGCAGGAGTTAAACCGCTTGATCCGGTCGTCCAGCCAGAACTCTTCCGCCTGTGCCAGACGTGCAAAGTCCAGCGACCCTACGATATGGCGTTCCGCATCGGTTAAGTCATACCCCTCTTCGATGCAGACCGCGTCCAATTCACGTGAAGCCCTTTCACGAAAACTAGCATCGGTAACAAGGCGCCCGATGAACTGCTCTACTGCTTTTTGAGACATGGCGATTTTCCTCGGTTAAATTAAACAGCTAATGATTATTAGATTAGAAACGTTATTCCTAGTACATTAATATTAGCAAGAGTCGTGCCAAAAAAAAATACCTTGAAATTCAAATAGTTATTATAAAAGCAGATGACGTGGCCTGGCCCATTCAGGGCCAATGATTTCTCGATGTACGCCTTGACGATGCCCGATTAGGTGCGAGAGGAGCGGAATTAAAGGAAATTTCTCTGAAAAATTAGATAGTTGACTATGGGGGGAACTAACGGCGGAAAGGTTTTGGCCCAAATTGGGCCATAATCCCAAATCTTCAGGTCCTAATTATCTTTTTCCATTGACGTTTTTTTCCGGTTGAACATCTTCCGGTTAATCTTCAGACGCTGTGCGGCAAGCGACTTGTTGCCGTCGCAGCTTTTCAGCGTCTCCTCCAAAACCCGGTTTACCACGGCTTCGAGAGAAAGCTCGCCTTCATTAAATTTGAGATGGAAGTCCACGCCGCCATCCGATGCGGCCTTGTTGTCTTTATAAATTACGAGGTGCTCCGGGCGGACCAGTTCTCCGTTTACAAGGATAGCGGCCCGCTCCAGACAGTTTCGCAGTTCCCGTATATTTCCGGGCCAATCATATGCCATGATCACTTCCATGGCCTTGCGGGATATTCCGGGAAGGTCCTTTCCCTGGTGTTGGCGGAATTGGGGCAAAAATTGCTCCACGAATAACAGGATGTCTTCCTTCCGTTCTCTGAGAGGCGGGATAACGATGGGGAAGACATTCAACCGGTGGAACAGGTCTTCCCTGAATTTTCCCTGCCGGACAAGGGCTTCAAGGTCCCGGTGGGTTGCCGCGATTACGCGGAAGCCAACCGGCAGCAGCCGGTCGGAGCCGATTTTATAATAGACGCGCTCCTCAAGGACCCTGAGGAGCTTGACCTGGAGGGGAAGCGGCATGTCGCCTATCTCGTCTAACAGCATGGTGCCGCCATCGGCCAGCGCGAACTTGCCGTCCCTGTCCCTGTCGGCCCCGGTGAAGGCTCCCCTGACATGGCCGAAAAGCTCGCTTTCCAGGAGGGTTTCGGGGACCGCCGCGCAATTGACCGCCACGAAATTGGACGGCATGCCGCCGCTCGCAAAATGGATGTCCCGCGCCAGGACCTCCTTTCCAACTCCGCTTTCGCCGTAGATGGCAACGGTGGTACGCGGCGAGGCCGCCACCATTTCAGCGGCTTTCAACGCCTCGCTCATAGCCGGGGAATGGGTCATTATAGACTGGAAAAGGTGGCGGCTTACCACATATTCCTTGAACTTCTTATTCGAGCTGTTCTCTATCGTCAGACGGCCAAATTCCAGCGCCCGTTTTATTACCACGTCCAGTTCGTCGCGGGAAGCAATCCTTTTTCAGGTAATCGAATGCGCCGCTCTTCATGGCTTTGACGGCTGTCTCCACGTCGCCCTGGGCGGTAAAGATAATAAACGGCGTATCGGATCCTTTTTCGCCCGTAAAACGCGAGCAGCTCCAGTCCGTCCATCCCCGGCATAACGAGGTCGGAGATAATAAGCTGGTAAGGCTATCCTTCTCCAAGGAGTGCAATTGCTTTTTCCGCGGAGCGCGCCAGGGTAATCTCGTACCCAAGGTCACTCAACTGGCTCTTCAATAATCTGGCGCTGGCTGGCGTTGTCTTCCACGATGAGGATGCGGGCGGCGGTCATGATAACGTACTCGCTTTGGGTTCAGCCTTTTCGCCTGAACAAGACGCAAAGGCAATTACTAATTCTACGCTAATAGGCACCGTTGGCATTCTAACCTATTGCGGAATAATTTTCAATCACGATGATGTCATCGAGACCTCGCAACTGCCGCTGAACGCTTTTATGTCGATTTGACATAAATTATCTGCGGCGTACACTTTTAAATAATATTCCGGGGCGCCACGGACAGGCGGGGATTCATGAAATTTTCCGCGATGGCGGCAAGCGCCGAAAGCCGCTTATAACCTTAGCCGGAGAAGACCACGATGGCAGAACCTGAAAATTTCATCAAGGACGGGGAGATGATATATCGCACGCTTGGGCGTACCGGGGAGAGGATATCGGCCATAGGCCTGGGCGGCTACCATATCGGTGGCGTAAAAAGCGACGGCGAGAGCATAAGGATTATCCGCTCCGCTATCGACAGGGGCATCACCTTCATGGACAATTCCTGGGACTACCATGACGGCACGAGTGAAAAGAGGATGGGAGAGGCCCTCAAGGACGGATACCGGCAGAAGGTATTCCTGATGACAAAGTTCGATGGACGTACAAAAAATGAGGCGATGAAGCAGATAGACGAGTCGCTTAAAAGGCTGAAGACAGACCACCTGGACCTCCTGCAGATCCATGAGGTTATCAGGCTCGAAGACCCCGACAGGGTTTTCGCCGAGGGCGGAGCGATAGAGGCGCTGACTGAGGCAAAGAAATCGGGAAAGACAAGGTTTGTGGGTTTTACAGGGCATAAAGACCCGATGGTGCACATGCGTATGCTGGAGCAGGCCGCGGAGCATAATTTCCATTTCGATACGGTCCAGATGCCCCTGAACGTGATGGACGCCCATTTCCGCAGTTTTGAAAAAATAGTCCTGCCCGTTCTGGCGCAAAAGGGCATCGGCGTGCTGGGGATGAAGTCAATGGGCTCTTCCGTTATTCTGGAAAGCAAGTCGGTCAAGCCAATCGAATGTCTGCACTACGCCATGAACCTTCCGACATCAACCGTCATCACCGGTATTGACAGCATGGAAATTCTTAAACAGGCGTTTGAGGCTGCAAGGACTTTTAAGCCGATGACGAGAGTCGGAAGTGGCGAAATTACTGGCACGGACGGCGGAAGCCGCGAGAGGGGGTAAATACGAGCCTTTCAAGACTTCCGACGAGTTCGACAGCACGGCCCATAATCCCAGGTGGCTGGGACCTATACCGAAGGCGCCTTAACTATGCCGTTACAGTGGCTTTAGCCTCTTTGTCGAAAGGGTTTGTCCTGAACTCAAGCGAAAAAAGAAATGGATACTGTTCATTTAAGTGCTTGATATAGGCCACCCACTCGACAAGCAACAGGCTGTAAGCCCGCTCGATGTCTCCCGCCAGGTGTTTGCCGTCCGTAACCGGGATATCGTCAAGGTTGCCCCTTCGCGCCAGCTCTTCCATCAGATGAAAAATCGCCCAGAGCAGGTCGGTAAAGGTTTCATGTTCCAGGAGGTTCGGGTTTTCAAGGAGCCCAAGGAGGAACTGCCTTTTCTCTAGCAGGATATTTCTCAGCTCGCCAAGGTCCCCAAGCTTATAATCTATATCGAGCGCATGGGCGGAAATCTTTCTTGAAAGCGAGTCGAAATCCTCCGGCTTCCATTCGGACGATAAACTATAAACCTTTGAGAGCCCTTCCCTGTCCGGGTCGAACTCCTGGAATTTTTTCAGCATGTCTCTGCCTATCTCGCTGAAGAAGACCCCGATTACCATATTCATCTTATTAAGCCGCAGTTCCCGCTCTTTCCTGTCCAATAGCTTATGGATTATCAGTGTGACTACCAGGACCTCGACCGGCAGGAAGGCCAGCTCACCGACCAGATAAATAAAAATATGACGGAGGTCGTGAAATAAGAGGTAATGCAGGAAGTATAATGCGGCGGCAAGGAGCAGCAGGATAATGCCGAATTTAATCTGCCAGCGGTCTTTTCTCATGCGTGGATAATAGCGGGAAAAGAGGCCTTATGCAACTTTTTTTGGGAAAAATCAGGACGGCAATCGTGTCATTTTGTTCGCCCCGAATTATTGGGGACCAGCCTGATAGCCAGACAGTCATATGCGAACCGGCCGCCTTCGTAGGAGACTTTTTCCCGCCGCAGAATGCGCCACTCGCCGTTCTGGTACACGCCGTCGGCGGCCAGCTTCTCTATAAGCCCGGTCGCGGTGTCGAGCCATTCCGCGAGTCTGGGATTGTGCGTAAGGGCAATCGGTTTCATATTCGGACTCGATATCAGGGTGACCGGCTCTACAATCAGGTTCGAAAGTTCGCGGAAGGAGACAGCTTCGGCGGCTGGCTTGGCTTGCAGCCGGATCATCCTGGCCCGCGCATCCGGCCCGGCCGTTTCCTTGGTGGCGTCAATTAAGTCGAGCAGATGGCTGCGAATATCGTTTAAGTCTTTCGCTTCTCGCAATTTTTCGAGGCCGGGATAGGTTTCAAGCGCCTTGGCGAGCATGGATATCTCGCGCAGGTAATGGTTCCTCTGGTTATCCGGGACCAGGTACATGACGACCAGCGACACGGGCTTTCCGTCCGGCGCTCCGTAATCGATACCCGCCGGGCTCCATCCGATCACGCACATGAGGTCTTCATCGAACGGTACGCGCGCATGGGGGCAGGCCCATCCCTTGCCGAGCGCGGTGTTGGTCTCCTGCTCCCTGTCCATGACATGTCCGACCACGTCCGTCCCGGCAGGAACTTCCGGAAAGGCTTCGATGATATGCGCTAAAAACTGTAACGCGTGCCCCTTATCGTTTTCAGGCAGTTCGAACAGCCTGCCTTCCTGAATGGCATCCAAGAGGCTATCCATTATCAATTACCTCCATAACGATTGAAGAACCAGGTTTTCACCCGATGGGTCAATACGGCGTATGTCGCCAGGAACAACATTATCCATAGCCAGTAGACGCCGGGCAGCGGGACCATCCCCAGAGTCCGCCGCGAAAGGCGAGTAGGGCAGCCACGCCCCGATGGCCATGATGGTCAGCGTGGTCATGGTCAAATGCAGGGAGGCCCGGCTTCCGAAGAAAGGCACCCGCCTTGTCCTGATGATGTGGACGATCAGCGTCTGGGTCAGCAGCGATTCCACGAACCATCCCGTCTGAAAGAGCTTCGCCAATGACCCCTTTTGCAACGGGCTCGCCGCGGGATCGCAGAAAGACATTGCAGCGGAAGAAGAACCACATCAGGGCGAAGGTGGCGTAATCGAAGATGGAGCTGATCGGCCCGATGAAGACCATGAACCGCTTGATGTTGGCGATGTCCCATTTGAGGGGCCTTGCTGATAAGCTCCTCGTCCACGTTGTCCGTCGGGATGCCGGTCTGGGAGAAGTCGTAAAGCAGGTTGTTGGTAAGGATCTGCACCGGCCGCATCGGAAGGAACGGCAGCAGGTAGCTGGCGCCGACCACGCTGAACATGTTGCCGAAATTGGAGCTTGCCCCCATGCGGATGTATTTGACGATGTTGGCGAAGACCCTCCGGCCCTCCATGATGCCCTCTTCCAGGACAAGAAGGCTCTTCTCCAGGAGCACGATGTCCGCCGATTCCTTGGCCACGTCCACGGCGGAATCCACCGAGATGCCGACGTCGGCCGCTTTCAGCGCCGGGGCGTCGTTGATGCCGTCCCCCATGAACCCCACCACGTGGCCGTTGTTGCGCAGGGCTTTGACGATCTGCTCTTTTTGCGCCGGGGACAGCTTTACGAAGACGTTGCTTTCCTCCACCGTCTTTGAAAACTCCTCCGGCGAAAGCTGCGACAGCTCGGCCCCCGTAACCATCCGGTCCACATCGAGGCCCACGTCCCGGCAGACCTTCTCGGTCACCAGGCCGTTATCGCCGGTCAGGACCTTGACCGGTACTCCGGCTCCGGACAGAAGCCGCGAGCGCCTCGGTGGCGGAGTCCTTGGGCGGGTCGAAGAACGCGATATAGCCGAGCAGGATCAAGCTGGCTTTCGTCATCGACCGTGAAAACGCTCTTGTCGCGCGGGAACTCCCGATAAGCGATTCCCAGCACCCGGAAACCGTCACGGTTGAGCCTCTCGTACTTCCTCGAACAGGTCCCCGCGGATCATGTCGATCAGGGGGTAGATCTCTTCATCGATCTGGTAGCGTCTGCAACACGCGTAAATTTCTTCCACCGCGCCCTTGCAGATCAGCACATGGTCCCCTTCATAGTCCACCACCACGGACATGCGGCGGCGCTGGAAATCAAATGGAAGTTCGTCCACAAGCCGGCAGTCGTGTTCGACATCCAGGTCGGCATGGTCGATGACCGCGCAGTCTATCAGGTTGCGCAGGCCGGTCTGGTAGTAGCTGTTGAGATAGGCGTAGTTAAGAACCTCTTCGCTGGTGTGTCCGACGATATCCACATAGTGCTCCAGGACCACGCGGTCCTCGGTCAGGGTCCCTGTCTTGTCCGTGCAAAGGATGTCGATGGCCCCGAAGTTCTGGATAGCCGGGAGCCGCTTGACGATGACCTTCTTCTTGGCCATGGTCAGCGCCCCTTTGGCCAGGTTGACGGTGACGATCATCGGCAGCATTTCAGGGGTAAGGCCGACCGCGATGGAGAGACCGAAAAGCAGCGCCTCCAGCCAGTTGCCTTTGGTCAGGCCGACGATCAGGAACACCGCGCAGACCATCACCACCATGAACCGGATCATGAGCCAGGTGAAGGAACGGACTCCCCGGTCGAAGCTGGTTTCCTCGCGCTTTTCCGACAGCCGCTCCGAGATGGCGCCGAACAGGGTGCGGATGCCGGTGTTCACCACGACGCCCTTAGCCGTGCCGCTGGTGACCGAGGTGCCCATGAAACAGGCGTTCGGCAGTTCAATGGCGGACTGGCAGGATAAGCCTGCGCTTGCAATCGTTTTCTCGACGGGCATGGATTCCCCGGTCAGCGTCGACTCGCTGACGAAGAAATCCTTGACGGCGATCAGGCGCAGGTCCGCCGGAATGATGGAGCCGGCCTGCAGGAGCACGACATCGCCGGGAACGATTTCGGATATCCTGACCTCGGACGCCGCCCCGTCCCTCAAGACGAAGGTCCTGGACTGGACGCGCTTGCCGAGGGTTTCGACCGCCCGGCTGGACCGGCGGTCAAGGATGTAGGACAACCCGACGCTTAGAAGTATCATCGCGCCGACGATGACGGCGGATTTCCACTCGCCTATGAGCCCCGAGACCGAAGCGATTATCAGGAGTTGAACGATCAGCGGGCTTCTCAGGCGGCGAAACATGTCGGCCCCGAAACTCAACCGCTTGAGATGAGACAGCTCGTTGGAGCCGTACTCGTTCAGGCGGCGTTCCGCTTCTTCGGCGCTCAACCCCTGAAGAGTGGTTTTGAGCGTAGCCAGCGCCTCCTGGATGGGCGCCGCGCAAAGCTCCGCCATCTGCCGTTCGTGGCCGTTCAAACCGCGCTGTCCGTATGGTTGCGCCTGTGAGACGTTTGAGAACTTCGTGAACAAACCTTTTCTCATGGCGCAACCCTCGAGTTCAATGGTGGTGTTGCTTGACTTAGGGGCGGGTTGGCAGGGCATCGCTATGGACCGCGACACCGCGCATGCCTTAATGGAAAGAAAAAATAGCCGAGATCCTCATCCGCCGGCCGGGCGTTTAAAAAACAGCTTTAACAATTCCCCTTTGGGTTCGTATACAACGCTGACAAGCTCCCATCCCTCCGCGCCGAGGGCGTTGATATATTCCGGCAGTTCGCTTACCTGCCCTTTATCCTTGAATTTGCCGATCGCCTTGATTGCAATATTCCGTGAACTGGTTATCCAGTGGGATGCATCTTTCGCGAGCTTCCTGAATTCCTCCTCGCCCATCCCAATATTTATAAATCCCTCGTAAGACAGGACCTCTTTGTATTCCCACCTCTTCACTGAATGAAAAACCTCTTCCCTCGTATCCTGGATGAGCGTATTAATGCCGGAAGCCTTGAAAGGGTCCTTGCCCAACCGCGCCTTATCCGTCATGGCTTACCCCGTTGTAAAATTTCCTTGCAAAGGTTCATATAGTCTTCCGCCCCGGCGCTTCCAGGCCTGTATTCAAATATAGTCTTTCCGAAACTCGGGGCCTCCGCCAGGGCTATATTATCTCTTATGAGGGTGCCAAAGAGCTTGTTGCCGAAACTCTCCCTGATTTTCTCCACTACTTCCTGGTTCAGTTTTTTACGGCGGTGGAACCGCGTGCCTATTATGCCTGTGATATCAAGCCCCGGGTTTAACCGCCTCTTTACAAGCTGGACCGTTTCCACCAGCTTGGCCATACCCTGTAACGCCAGATACTCCGTCTGCAATGGGATGAACGCTTCCTGCGCGGACGTGAGGGCGTTTAGCGTGAGGACGCCGAGGCTCGGAGGGCAGTCCATAAGCACGAAATCGTATCCAGCCGAGCCCTTCCAAAATTTCTTTGAGTAAAAATTCCCTTCCCGCCATCCCGGAGAGCTCTATTTCAGCCCCTGAGAGGTTTATGCTGGAAGGGATAACATCGATAAACGAACTGGAATCCGGGATTTTACGCTTAAAAACCACTTTATCCAGTTTTGATTCGCCTTTTAAGAGCTCGTAAACAGTCAGTTTTAGCTCATGGGCCGGAATACCAAGCGAATAGGTAAGCTGCGCCTGCGGGTCGAGGTCGACCAGAAGGATTTTTTTACCCAACTGCCTGAGCCCGGCGCCAATATTTACCGTGGTTGTAGTTTTACCTACACCACCTTTCAGGTTCACTAAGGCTATGACCCGCACTGGCCGCGTCCTGTTTATGCGCTTTTCCTCTTAGGAAGCGCGGCGCTGGCCACCTCTTTTACGCTGCCCTCCACTCCGACGAGTATGTCCCGTACGGCAGCTACGGCAGTGGTTCCGAGCGAGCCCGCAGCCTCGATAGCGCCGCGCACCGCGGAAACCGCAACGCCTACCACGTTCCCGCCTACCTCGCTTGCGGCCTCGATAACCCCGTCCACTGCGCCCTTTGCCACAATGGCGACATCCGCGCCGACTTCGGCGGCGCCCTTAACGGCGCCTCTTGCGGTCTGGCTTGCGGCCGTGACAACGTCTCCGCTAATATCGCTTATCCCCATCACGGCGCCTTTAGCGACGTTTCTCGTGCTGTTGATAAGGTTCGCGCCTACTTCCTCGGAGGCCTGTATCGCCCCTTTCAGGACATCCGCAGTCACGTTGACGGCATCGTCCGCCACCGCGCCGGTGGCTTTGAGTGTGTTTGAAACCGTATCGCGCACAAGGGTCACTATCTCCGCCTCAATCTCGTTCAGCCCTTGCAGGCTGGACGCAATCTCTCCTTTTACGGTAGTGCCTGCCTTTCCTAACGCTTCCCCGCCATGACTCAACGCCTTTTCCCTTGGCATATCATCCTCCCGATTTTTTAACGTACATAGTTATAAGTATATAGCATTACTCAGCCTTTTGAAGGCTGTATCCCTCTTTTTTTCATTATTTGTCTATATCGTTTGATAGGCGTTCAATTTTGACCCGGCCTATTCTTCCACCATCCTCCAGGTCTGGTCCGGGTCGTATTCCTCCATTTTGCGGGCAATCTCCTCGGTTTTCGGCCCCAGGTCCTTCTGATATACCCTGCCGCGCTGGTTCACGATGAAGGTCATCACTCCCGAGACTCCCCACCGGGCGGGGTAGGCGACCAGCGCATGGCCCGCCACCATGTTGCCGTTAACGATATAGCTGAACTTCCCGCCCGGGGCGCTTGGCCCCTGCCGCTTGAGCATCCGGAAATAGTAGCCGTGGAAAGGCCGGGGGCCGCTCTCGCCCGCGTTGCGCTTTCCCATGTACCCCTCTTCCTTGGCCTTGGCGACCAGCGGGCCGAGCGGGCTCTCTTTCTCTCCGTCTGCGGTCGGCCAGTAGAGGCCGTCCTTTCTGCCCGGAGAGCTGATCATATGCTGGGCGTACTTGGGGATCTGTACGCCGTCCGGCTCCGGCATGTTGTAATATTCCCGTTGCGCCTCCACGTAGGCGCGGCAGGCATTGATCGCAAGCAGTTCGTTGTGGCCTATGCGCCGGTTTAAAATCTCTTCGCGGCCCGCCTCGGTGTCAAATATCCAGGTGTCTCCTTTTTTTACTATCGGCACGGGAAACGGCCATTTTTTAGCGCCGATAACAAGGGTGAACCTGGTCTGCCCTTCCTTGACAAGCTCCGCGCCTTCCAGCACGTGCTGGGCGAAATGCTCGAACTCGGAGGCCTGCTCCACCGGGTCGCCCGGCTCAAGCTCGCAGGCGACCGGCCCGAAAATCGCCCTCACGGCCTCCTGGTCATTTGCCTTAGCCGCCGCAATCAATGCCTGGCGTACCTCCTCGGGCGAGGAAAAAACCCGTTGGGCAGGGCAGGGCTGGGCGGCAAGGCTGACGGCCGGAAGCGCCGCCATCACCAGCAGCACGGCTGCCATGCAGCAAAATTCCGCGCATCGGGAAAGAAACTTTTTAATATCCTTCATCATGCCTGCTTCCCTTTCTTAATAAGGCATGCACGCCGGATGCCCGGCCATTGAAGCCGATGTTTCTGTCTACCGCCGGCCGCCGCCGCCCCCACCGCCCCCGAAGCCGCCACCGCCGCCTCGACCGCCACCACCGCCTCCGCCCCCGCCGCCACTGCCGCGACCGCCCCCGCCACCGCCGCCGCCGCCACGACTGCCGCCTGAAGTTGCAGGTTGCCGGCTTGGAGCAGGCCGGTTAAACTGCTGCATATTCTCGCGGCTGGTCTTGCCGCGCTCGCGGTAAGTTGCGGCGTCCCCGCTGGTGCCATAGCCGCCATAACCCGAAACTGACGCAGGTTTTTTTGTCTGTACGTCCCGGCCACGGTACACGTCGCTGTTATCAGTGCGTACCGGCGGGCGGTTTCCGGTAATGGCCGGACGGGGCTGCGTAACCTTGGCCGGGGACGCAACCTTGCCGGTAAACTCACGGCGCTTCTGCACATCACGGCGGAGCCCCTCACGGTAGCCTGCCGTATCGTGCCGCGTCACCTTCCTGTTGACGTCGATGACGGAGTATCTGTCGTTTATGTATCTGTTGTTCCGGTCATGGATGTGCGGCCGGAAACGGCCAATCCAGCCGCCGCCCTGCCAGCCGTGGTAATGGATGCGGTGCCCGTGCCAGTCGCAGTCGCGGTTCAGCCAGACTCCTATCGGCAGCCCGATGCCGAAGGTAATGAACCCGTAGGACGGGGGTTCGAAGTACACCTCCATGGGGTCGTACTGGGGCACATAGATTACCTCGGGCTCGACCGGAACGATGCTGATAGTCCCATCTTCATTATTGATCACCTGCTGCTCCGGGGTGGAGACCAGGTTGCCCTCCGCCAGCGCCTGCGCGCGCAGCCGCTGGATCGAATCGAACACGTCGTCTTGCTGGTTGACGAAGGCCTGCCCCAAAGAAACAGTCCAGTCGTATTTCTGGTCCATCATTAAAAGGACGCTGGGGTAGTGGGCCACGGCCCTGACGCTCACGTCCCAGGGCTGGTCGTCAACCTGGGCCGAGTTCCCGTACTGCCCGACGTAGCGCGCCGCTTCGTCGATCTGGTCGATGAAGGTCGCGGCCGGCAGCATCTGGGCGAGAAGCGGGTCCGGGTAGAGGGCGATAGGGGCTAACATGTCGTCAAGCTCGTCCGCGTTGAACGGGATATAGTCGTCGGCCCACGCCGTATGCCCCGCGACCATGCCCAGAAAAAGGAGCGCGACGGGTATCGTGATAAGAAATTTTTTCATTTGTCCCCCACGAAATTGGTGCGTCTTGCCGGGCTGTTACACTTAATTAGTATACCAATAAAAAAACATCCAATGGCTTTCGAGCAAACTCAATCTCCCCTTGTTCAGTTGACGTTTTTCAAATAAAAGAGGTTACGGAAATTCCGGAACCTCTGGATTTTATGCCAGGCGATACTGGTTTTCGAACCAGTGACCTTGGCTATGCGGGCACTGGATAATATTTAAAAAACCGCATCTTCGTACTCTGCCCCGATCCTCGCCATCAAGGCCTCGGTTTACATGTCCCCGTCCTGCCCCAGTGTCCCGTCCTGGTAATTTATAAAAAAAAGGGGTTGCGATGTGCAACCCCCCCTTGAGCTTAGTCAAGCTTAATCCTTCATGGAACGCCTTTCAATCATGGCGCATATCCGCCCGCCTTTCGACGGCCCCGCGCCCGAGATAAGTATGTCCGCAGGGCTCACGGCCTTTCCGTAATATTTGGCGTTATCTTCCCCTTTCGCCGCCACAACCCCGCCTTCAACGGTCAGGCCCGCAAAGGCGCCCTTGGCCCTTACAAACGCGATGAAGGCAGCGGCCGTCAAAGGAGATGCCTCACCCGCCGTGCCGACGCCGACCGGCCCGGCAGCGATTGAAGCGTCCGCCCCGAGCTTGAACTGGGGCGAAAGCATCGCATTGACCGCCTCGTTAGTCATTGCGAGGATTACAACCTCCGCCTTCTCGGCGCCTATCTGAAGGCCGTAAGTGACGGAACCCATCCCGTAAAATGCCGGGCCCCTGCACTCGCCGGTTTTCTGGTCCACAGAGAAATAGACGCCGCTTCCGCCCGAGCCGCCGAGTATTAACCCCGCCTTCACCAGGCTCGGTACTATCAATACCCCCTTCGCCTTGGGCAACTCTTCTCTAAACCAGGCCATTTCAGGGGCTTTTTGAAAATCCCTGAGTGTTATCTGTGCCTGGTCGACCAGCACCTGCTGCTCGTTCGGCTCCGATGCATATGCCGGAAACGCTAAGCCGGCGGCCAGCATCGTTACACCAAAAAAGGCCAACAATAGTACTTTCATGGTTACCTCCGCAAGAAGGTCCTTATCAGTAACTGTATCTAATAGAGTAGCACTTTTTTTCAAAAGTGCTTGCTTAGTGCTGAACGGCGCAATAATAATCCACTTTAAGGGTAATCGGCGCCTAAAATTGCCACACACTTTACAGGGGTATAAATTAAATTCCTTGCATTTAATCTTAAAAGAAAATAACATGATAACAATTGTCCATTAGAATAATAAGGCCCTGCCGGACAAAACAGACCTCCTGCGCGCAAGTTTTAGTTCATCCAGTCATTCGTAAGGGCGCTGGCCGCGACAAAAGGAGCTTCCAATGATATGCCCTAAATGCGACCTACATTTCGGAGAAGACAAGAAATTCTGCCGCAACTGCGGGACACCCCTCGTCAGCGACCAACAGGGTAAGAACCTCAGAAAAAAACCCTTCTTCACCGGTTTTGCCGTATTCGCGGCGGTATTCGCGATACTCTTAGCCGGCACCATATTCTCGGTTAAATACTTCCTTCCCGGCGAGCGGCTTGCCGCCCACTTCAATACACCGGAAAAACAGGCGTGCAACGTCGCGGCGCCGGCCGACTTGTCGAAACAGGTGCCTAAATATGATGATATAACGTTCAGGCATGAACACGGGCGCGGCAAGGCGCAAAAGAGCGGGAGCCTCCTGGTCAAAACCGATGGCGGGGAGTACGAGACCACTGCGGCGCTTATCGAGGACGGAAGCGACAACCTGGGCCTGAGGATCGGCATTAAACCAAATGACGCTGTATTGTTCTTTGACGGCCAGATGCGCGGCTATGCGCCGCTGGAAGTAAGGGACCTCCTGCCCGGAAAGCACGTCATCGGGATAACCAAACCCGGCTACAAGACGAGGAACATAACCGTGAACCTCGTGAGCGGCGTTGACAAGGAGTGCACTATATCGCTCGAGAGGAAACAGGCGGACGTCCCGTCCACCCTGAGACTCGTACGGGACCCGCTAGGGGCCGACAAATCATGAAGACATTTTGTCCAGCAGGAGATAAAGAGGAGGGCGGTATATGAGATGCCCGGCGTGTGGAGTCTTCCATGTCGAGGAAATTAAATTCTGCGATTACTGCGGGGCCCGGCTTGCAAGAAAGCCATTGAAGAGATTGAGGGGTCTGCTCGCCGCCTTCGCCGTCGTGGTCATATCGTTCCTGGGCAGCTACCTGTTGACAACTGGCGTCCTGAGTCTCCATGAAAAGAGGCTTAACGACGAAACCCCGCGCCCATTGACAGCCGCACCCGCCCGCTTCGCGAAGAACAGCATCCGTCCCATGCGCAGCATATGTGCGACTCCGGCCGTGGCCAGGCCGGCTGCCAAAATGGCGGGGTCCTTTGCAGTTGCGCGGGCCGACGACAAATCCGCCGCCACCGAGGCTGCCACGCCCGGGACCGCCGCGCCGGACTCGCATGCTGCAAACCAGCCGGAGAGCAGGTTTCGAACTCATGAGAGACCCGCTGAACGCGGAGAAGTAAAGAACGGTCGCGTTATCGGCCTTCGAAGCATGTTGATAGGCGTAAATTTTGACCCATCCCGGCTGTTAGAAAGCGGTGCGCTCACATCAAACGCTTGCCGCAACCCTCACCTCGGCACTATGTTCCTGACGGTCGTCAACAAGTGGAATAGCCTCGCCTTCTTGCAGGACGCCATCGACCGTGACACTTGTCTCACCTTCCTCATGGCGCGTTTGCACGGTGATATGGTAGATGGTTTCCCTGTACCGGTAGTGGACTTTGAACGTCTCCCAGCCCTCAGGCAGGCACGGCGCGAAATGCAGCTTGTCTACTTCGAGCCTCAGTCCCAGAAGTGATTCCAGGATGAGGCGGTACATCCAGCCGGCAGACCCCGTGTACCACGTCCATCCGCCGCGTCCGATGTGAGGCGATACTGCATAAACGTCGGCTGCGACAACGTACGGTTCGACCTTATATGTTTCCATCTCTTCCCGGGATATCGCATGGTTCACCGGGTTGATCATCGTCAGGATTTCCCATGCACGCCGCCTGTCGCCTAATTGGGCGAAAGCCATCGCAGCCCAGACCGCGCCGTGCGTGTACTGTCCGCCATTCTCCCTCACGCCCGGGACGTACCCTTTTATATAGCCCGGGTTCAAATCAGACTTGTCGAACGGCGGGTCAAGGAGCTGGACCAGCTTATGGTCGCGCCTTACCAGGCGTTTATCCACCGATTCCATTGCCATTGCCGAACGCTTGGCGTCCCCGGCGCCGGAGAGGACTGACCAGCTTTGCGAAATGGAATCAATCTGGCATTCGGCATTGACTGCCGAACCGAGAGGCAAGCCGTCGTCGAAATAGGCGCGACGGTACCAGCCGCCATCCCAGCCGCTTTCCTCGATATTTCGTCCTCAGCCCGGCCGCCTCTTCCAGACAGCGTTCCGCAAAAGGCCCGTCGCCGCGCAGCCGTGCAATTTTATTAAACTGCATGAGTACTTCGTAAAGGAAGAACCCCAGCCAGACACTTTCGCCCTTGCCCTCTGCGCCAACCATATTCATGCCGTCATTCCAGTCGCCCGAGCCGATAAGCGGCAGGCCATGCTCGCCAATGCCGGCGCCTTTCATAATAGCCCGAACACAGTGTTCGTACAGACTGGCCGCTTTTCCAGACTGGCGTGGAAGGTCGTAATACGAGTCCTCGTCCGCATTTACCTGGCGGCCGTCTATGAAGTGGACAGGTTCATCGAGCACGCCGGTATCCCCGGTGCTTATAACGTAGCGGCATACAGCCAGCGGCAGCCAGAGAAAATCGTCGGAACAGTGCGTACGGACGCCTTGGCCCGATGGAGGGTGCCACCAGTGCTGGACGTCTCCTTCCTGGAACTGACGCGACGCGCACAGGAGTATGTGTTCGCGCACGAGGCGCGGTTCCGCGTGGATGAGTGACATCACGTCCTGCAACTGGTCGCGGAAACCGAAAGCGCCCCCGGACTGGTAGTACCCGCTGCGGGCCCAGAGGCGGCACGCGAGAGTCTGATATATCAGCCAGCCGTTGGTCATTATATTAACGGACTGGTCGGGCGTCTCCACCTGCACCGCGCCCAGGGTGTGGTTCCAATGCTGCCAGACCTTCTCTAACGCGTCGCGCGCGGCGGCGGCCCCCCGGAAGCGATGTACCAGTACGCTGGCGGCGTCGGCGTCCTGGCCCGCGCCGAGCCTGAATATGACCTCGCGCTCCTGCCCGTCGGCAAGCTCAAATGGGACCTGGATCGCGGCGCAGGGGTCCAGGGCGGCCCCTACCCTGCCGGAAAGCCGTGAACGGCTCATCGCCGCCGGATCTTTAAGCGTTCCGTTGCGGCCTAGGAACTCCGCCCGGTCGCCGCTCATGGTACGGGCCGCCTCGTCCACGTCGAAGAAGGCGGTCTGGTCCGCGAATTTTGTGCTGTATGGGTTCCGCGCAAATAGCGCACCACTGCCCGGATCAATTTCGGTAATCACATGCATTGCCGTCCTCGACCGCAGGTCTCCCAGTACCCATTCCACATAACCCGTAGCGGATAGCCGGCGCGGTCTTCCGGACTCGTTTTTCACCTTCAACACCGTGAACTTGACCGACGCGTCCAGGGCCACATAGACCCACATCTCGGTGCGTATGCCGTCCTCCACGTGCTCAAAGACGCTGTAACCGAATCCGTGGCGGCTAACGATAATGCGTCGCCCCGCGGCTGGGCAGAGGCGCGGGCGACCAGAAATGGCCGCTCTCCTCGTCGCGGATGTAAAAAGCCTCACCGCTGGAATCGCATACCGGGTCGTTATACCAGGGTGTGATGCGGAACTCATGGGCATTGTCCATCCAGGTGTAAGCGAGCCCGCTCTCCGAGATAACGGTCCCGAACTGCGGGTTCGCCAGGACATTCACCCACGGGGCCGGAGTCGTCTGGTCGTGCGTCGGTAGTAATAACGTACTCGCGGCCGTCAGGCGTGAAGCCGCCGAGCCCGTTAGAGAACAGCAGGTCGCCGCGAGGCGTCGCCTCGGCATGCGGGGCTTTTTTGTAGACCCGGGTCGGAGTGAGGCGCGGTATGCTTGCCTCGGCGACACCGCGGCGGTTAACAGTCCAAATGACCTGGTCCACCAGTGTTCCCCGGCTATCGGTGATGATGGCGCGGGCGACCGTTTTAAACAGGATGCGGTCCTCGTTCGATATCTGTTCCGCGGGCCTCACAAAAATGCCGCCCGGCCGGCTCCGCCGCGTCCGATTCCAGGCCCGCGGCGATTAGCCCCATTATCTGCTCTTGCAGAAGCTGCCGGTAACCGGCATGGTCTTCGTTCCAGATAACCAGGTCTACAGGCAGTCCCTTTAAGCGCCAGTATGCGTGGGCCTGTACGAGTTGGCGTACCAGCTCGATATTGGCCAGGTCCGCAATCTGCAGCAGCACGATAGGGAGGTCGCCCGAAATTGAATAGCCCCACAGGCCGTATTGCCCTCTGCGGTTACTGAGCAGCACGTCCGGGGCGGCGCGAAGCGAAGAATTGGAGTAGATCAACGAGCTGGCCAGGCGCCCATAGAGTTGCGCGTCGGTTTCCGTGGCGTTGATCTGTCGCAAGAGCACCTGGCCGTGCGTCCATGCCATATCGAAGACACGGTCCGCGAGACGCCGGTCCTGATATTTCTCGACAAGCCCCAGGCATGCCTCCCGGTTTTCACCAATGCCTGTGACCATATTTATTGTGACCGGCTTGTCCGGCTCGATAGTTATCCTGTGCCTTACGGCGACGATGGGGTCGAGAACCGAGCCCTGGCTGCCTGAGAGCGTCCCCGACGGGTTTGAAGTATCGTGCATGGCCTGCGGGTCGGCGACCGTATTGCCCCGGCCTATGAACCGCATGCGGTCGGTTTCATAGGATGCCTCTCCTGGCGTCCGCCCCGTGCACGGCCATCAGGTGAAACATCCAGGGCGGCTCTTCGTCGATGGAGCGGGGCCGGCGCGTGCAGAGTATGGCGCCCTGCTCGTCAATGATTTCCGTCTGGACAAAGAGGTTGCTGAACGCCGGATGCAGTGCGTCCGACGCCTGCGATGCAAGGACCACTTCCGCGTAACTCGTTATATCGATCTCCCTGCGCGTCTGTGAGCGGTTGGTAATCGTGATCCGGCGCAGTTCTATGTCGTCCTCGGGCGAAACGGTAATCTCCGTATGCGTCTCAATGTTATTGTCCGTACGGCGGAACTCCGCCCGCGCTTCCGAAAAAATCGCTTCATACTTCTTTGGCCGTTTAAGCGTAGGCTGATACGCGGTTGACCAGAACTCTCCGCTCGCCACGTCGCGGATGTAGCAGAACGTGCCCCAGTTATCGCAGGTACTGTCTTCGCGCCAGCGTGTGACCGCTATATCTTTCCACCTGCTGTAACCGCCTCCCGCATTGGTGACCATCACGTGGTACCGGCCGTTAGACAATAACTGCACCTCCGGTACCGGCGTATTGGGGCTGCCAAGTACGCGCACGGGCATCTCTATTCCGCTTGACGCCGTCCGTATCTCTGAAATCTCGGCGGTTTGCGAATAAAACGCCGTGGCCTTAGGCACACGCTCCTGGAGCAGCAGCATGGTCGCCTGGAACCCAGGGTCGGACTCGAACCGCTTCTGCATCTGACCGTCCAGGAGCAAACAGGCCAGCGAGAGGAAGCTCATACCCTGGTGATGCGCCATGAAGGACCGCACCACCGCGCTTGACTGTCCGCGCGGCAGGCGGGAAGGCGTGTAGTCTATCGCCTCATAGAAGCCATACCGGGTTTCAAGGCCTTCGGCCGCGAGCCGCTGCAGGTTTAAGCATGCTTCCTCGGGCGCCACCATCAGGGCAAGGGCCGAAGCATAAGGAGCAACTACCAGGTCCTCGGCGAGACCGCGTTTCAGCCCAAGGCCGGGCACGCCGAACGCCCGGTACTGGTAGTTTAAATGCACATCGATCGTGTTGAAGCCGGACTCCGACATGCCCCACGGCACCCTGCGCTTCTTCCCGTATTCGACCTGCGCGGCCACGGCCGCCTTATATGTCTGGTCGAGCAGCGTGTTTTCATACGTCGGCATCACCAGGAGCGGCATCAGGTACTCAAACATCGAGCCGCTCCATGAGAGTAGGACCGGGTCCCCACCGGTGGCGGTGAGAAGGCGTCCCAGAGCGAACCAGCTCTCCTGCGGCAGTTGTCCCTGCGCAATCCCGATGAAACTGCAAAGCCTGGCTTCAGAAGCTAATAGATCGTAAAAACTCTCATCCAGCCTCCGCTCGCCGACGTTATATCCGATGGATAATAAATGACGGGCCTTGTCGAACAGAAAGTCATATTCCATGCGTGCGAACTCGCCGCACTGCAGCGCAAGCCGCTCTATCGCCGCGATCCTCAAGCCGGCGCGCCGGCTTGCCTCTTTGATAAGCCCTTTAAGCTCATCATCGATTGCCGGCGGCAACTCATCCTCAAGGGCGGCCAGTTGGCGCAGCGTCGGGATTCCGGGTAACGACCTGGAAGTTATCAGGAGAATCCGGCAGCAATATCCACGGCGCGAGAAACTCCAGCTCATCGAGGGCGGCCTGGCACTGAGCGACGAAGGCACGCGCCCACCACGCCGCCTGGCCATCATTGACCGCACCGGCGCTACCCTGGGCGTCAATGCCGGCGACCACTTCCGCGGCGGACTTTGCCAGTTGTTCAAGGCACAGCCTTGCCGCCGCAAGATTATCGGGCGGGCATTTATACGCTGACTCCATATCCAGTTTAAGGCGGGCGAGCTGGGCTTGAGCGGCCCCATTCGCCGCGTCCGCGAGAACCCGGACGGTATCGCCCAAGCCGTCGAACAACCTCGCTCCCAGTATCTTCTGGTCGGCAAGCGCCAGCAGGCCGGGCCGCAATGTAAGAAGACTGCCTGCAAGGTTCCCGCTGTCCACCGATGAAATATAGGTGGGCAACAGCGGCTTCAGGGACTTTGTATCGTACCAGTTATAAAAATGGCCCCGGTATTTTTCCAGGGATTCCATCGTCTTAAACGCGTTTTCAGTGCGTTCGATGAGTTGCCCGGTTACAATATAGCCGAAATCATGCGCGGATAAATTCGATAGCAGCGCAAGCCCCATGTTTGTAGGCGAAGTGCGATGGGCGACTACGGAAACGGGATGCTCCTGAAAGTTATCAGGCGGCAGCCAGTTATCTTCCGGACCTACGAATGTCTCAAAAAACGCCCACGTCTTCCTGGAAAGATTCCGTAGAAAAATATTCTGGTCAGCAGTCAGCCTTGCTTCGCGCCGGGCGAGCGGCCGGCTGATCCACCACGCGATAAAGGGTGATGAAAACCACAGGCCCAATAAGGGTGCGGCCATTCCCAACGCGGCCGGCCTTGAAAGGGCAAGATAGACCGCTACGGCAGTCGCAATTATGGGGGCTATCCACATTGACCTGAAGGTGGCGGCGAGGCTGGTGCGCCCGGTGTTGCCCGATGCATTCCATTCAAGAAGCCGTTTATGCGTCAGCAGCATCCGCCACACGGTGCGCAAGATCGCATCCAGACTGTAAAACGCCTCATAAGGCAGACAGGCGAGCGTAAATGCAGCCTGGGCAATGCGCATGCCGGTAGAACGCCCCGCGGCAGAGAGGTGCTGACCAAGAAGCACATCTCCCGGCTTCCGAAGAAGATCAAGGATAGAGGGAATCAGAGAAGGGAGCAGGATGATCCCTAAAACCGACAAGGTCCAGAAAAGCGGCATCGCCAGGACAGTCCAGCCAAGCAGCAGAAGGAGAGTCAACGCCACTGGCACGAGACTGCGCCGAAGGTTGTCCAGAAGCTTCCAGCGGGACAGCATCGAGAGCGGGTTCTTTTGAAAGCGGGAAAGGGCTGCCCGGGACGCCGGGCAGCAGCCACCTTACAAGCTGCCAGTCCCCGCGAATCCAACGATGCCGGCGGCTCACGTCCGCGCTGTAGCCGGACGGATATTCCTCGTACACCATAACATCGCTCTGAAGCCCCGCGCGCGCGTAACATCCTTCCAGCAGGTCGTGGCTGAGTATACGGTTCTCGGGGAAGCGTCCATCCAGCGCCAGCTCGAATGCGTCGACGTCATAGATGCCCTTGCCTATGAACGACCCTTCCTGGAACAGGTCCTGGTAAACATCCGAGACAACACGCGTATAGGGATCGATTCCCGGCTCGCTCCCGAACATGCGCGCATACCTCGAACGGTTCGTGCCGGGCAGGCTGACGGCCACGCGCGGCTGAAGGATGCCATATCCCTCGCAGACGCGCTGCTTGTCCTGGTCGTACCGCGCGCGGTTCAGGGGGTGCGCCATCGCACCCACAAGCTGCCAGGCCGAGTCGCGCGGCAGCTGCGTGTCAGTGTCAAGGGTGATCACATACTTAACGCTTGATAATACCGCCGTGTCGCCTACTATGAGTGAAAAGCGTTCTTTTGCGACGCCATGTTCACCGGCGCGCAGTAAGGCGTTTAAGTCCGAAAGCTTGCCGCGCTTACGCTCGTATCCCATCCAAATACGGTCCTGGGGATTCCATCGGCGCGGGCGATGGAAAAGGAAGAACGCGTCGCCCTTTGAATTCCCGTATTTTTCATTCAGTTCTTCGATTCTCTGACGGGCCAGCAGCACAAGAGCTTCGTCCTCGGGCAGCGTTTCCTCGGCTGCGTCCCGAAAATCAGTCAGCAGGCCGAAGTGCAGGTTGTCGTCACGATTTGCCAGGAACCTGACTTCCAGCGCCTCGACCAGGTCCTCGATGTTCTGAGCGCTGATGAGCATGGTCGGGACAACCGTCAAGGTACGCGACTGTGGCGGTATGCCTTTGGAGAAGTCCATCCGGGGCAGCGGATGCGGTGCCGCGAGCAAAGTGGCCAACCAGTTCACCAGGGCCACGGCCAGATGACTTGCGCACAGAAGCGAGAGGATGCCCGTCAGCCCGAGCGCCCAGCCGTATAGCCCGCCGGCATGCGCCTTGGATAACATGAACCACGTGGGTACCGCTGTAATCAGCACGATGGCGCCTATATACAGCAGCAAGGGAAACCGTGAGGCCGATTTCCGAAGGGCCTCAAAGACGGATAAGCGTACTTCCGCCAGTTGCTCAAGCTGTTGACGCCCCTTGTCTATCAGGTAATAGCCGACATGTACCGCATTTTCATGCGCAAGCCTGATCGCTTCGGCCGCAACTTCGCTCTCCGATAGCCGGCTCTTCTTAGCCGTTTTCTCCACGGCGTGGCGGTAACGGTCGCGCGTAACAAAATCCATCTTGCCGTAAACGCCGCCTGTGTCCTCCCGCAGGGTCTGTTCGACAATGCTCATCGTCTCGACGAACTCGCGCCAGTCCATTGCGCCAAGGAAGCGGAGGCTGCCTATACTGTTACTCATCGAGACCTGGTCGGCGGCCTGCTGCTGGTTCTCCGACTGCACCAGTTGTTTGATCGTCAGGCCGGACTCGGACAGTTGCTGCTCAATCCAGGTAAGCGGCAATGCGAGGGCGGGGCCCTGTCCCTGGAGCCGGCGCGTGAGTTCCGCAACAAACGAACTCACCATCGGCGGGCCGGACCGCGCCATGTCGGCAATCACAAGGATCAGGCTCTTCGGGTCCTTCTCCGCGGTTTGGGTCAGCAGGTCAGCCCAGTAATCGGCGCTGTTCCGGTCGAGCCTGTCAGTGGCGATCCGGACCGCGACTCGCCGGAGGTTCTCGATCAGCGCCAGGCGCAGCATGATGGGGATTGCCCACAATTCGCCTAATTTCAGGCTGGTTACTCGTCTGATAGGCCTTTACAAAACCGATGAGGCTCTCCGGGTCTACCCGCCCGTCTCCATGTGAAATAGTTTCCAACGCAATGTCATATACGCGAGGGAGACCGGCTGAAGGACCATCTTGCAGGCGAGGCAGTTCCCGGCTGTAACCTTTCGGCAGATGCCTTCTGGCTGTTCGGACCTGCTCCTCTATCAGGTAGAAATTGTCGAGCAGCCATTCCCCCGCAGGTGTGATCCTGCGGTCTGTCTTGACAGCCTCGGTCAGCAGGTTGCGGGTTTCCAACAGCACGCTTTCATTCTCAGCCAGGCGCGTCAGCAGCTGCTCCGGGGCATGGCCCTGGGCTCAGCCTGTGCGAGTTCGCGAGCGTCTTGCCGTGCTGCTCCATCTGATAGGCGCTGAACAACTCCGACCGAAGCGGCTGCTCGTCGCTTGCACGTTTTTGCGTTAAGATATTTTTGCTGAGGCTCGCACCCAGATGAGACAGGCGCCCGAGAATAGTTTTGCTACTCTTCTTCACGTTTTATTCCGTTTTTGATGAGAGGATATCAGAGTGTACTTAGGTGAGAACTTTTTCTCGGTATGGCGATTTCAGGACACAGTGAGGTTCTTTTGTATAAGCCAGTGTAGCCCCTTTATCATGTCAGGTCAAGGCAAAACGGTTTTAACTATCTGAAACAAGGGGATTTTGGACCAGGTGTCCATTGAGAATTCGACGGATATAAATCGCCATACCTAATACGCAAAAGAATAATAAACGTTTGACATCTCGCAAATAAACGTATAGAGTGTATCTAGTGTTGCTGCGGCGTGATGCTGCAGCTTTTTTTTTGCCTGGAATTTTTTCATGCTTTTTGGATTGTAATGATTTACTTAAGGCTTGAAACGGTTTGACAGGTTAACAATGGTTGAGCGTCTCAGGGCGTTCGCCAAAGAACAAGGGGTATTAAATTGAAGGGTTCGGTTAAGTGGTTCAACGAGAGCAAGGGTTATGGTTTCATCACGCCGGAGGAAGGCAAGGATGTGTTCGTGCATTTCTCCGAGATAAAGATGGACGGCTTCAAGACCTTGAACGAAGGCCAGGAAGTACAGTTTGAAGTGACTGACGGTCCGAAGGGTCCGCAGGCAGTCAATGTAATGAACGTGTAATTAAAAAAACGCTTCAAAATCGAAAGGCCCCGGAATTTTCCGGGGCCTTTTTTTTATGCACGTATTATGAATCCCTCAAGTCGGGGTTTTGGTCCGGGGGATTCGTTAAAGTAGCTCACTCGCCCCTGTGTCTTTGCTCGCCCGCGCCCCCTTTATCTGGCGCGCCTCCCTGCTCCTTTTTCTGCCCGCGCGGCTGCTGAGCTTTCTCCTGAGGCTGTTTCTGCTGCCGCTGAACCTGAGGTCGCTGCTTCTGCTGCCGCTGGACTTTCTCCTGAGGCTGTCTCTGCTGCGGCTGGACTGTTTCCTGTGGCTGTCTCTGCCGGCGCTGGACTTTCTCCTGAGGCTGTCTCTGCTGCCGCTGGACTTTCTCCCGAGGTTGTCTTTGCTGTTGACCTTGAGGTTTCTGAACCTGGGGTTGTCTTTGTTTCTGAACCTCAGGCCTCTGTTGATATTGCTGTTGCCGTTGTTGTCTTAGCTGCTGTCTCTGCTGTTGTGGCCGAGGTTGATAGCCCTGGACGCCCCAAGTCCCTTGCGTCCAATGCCGGTCACTGTGCCAGCCCCTCCAGTTCAATTGGAGTTGTCGGTAAGGAATCCGTTCATAGTTCCATCGGTGTCCGTTCCAATTATGGTCTCTGTAATATCCCCTCCAACCCGGGTCTACATCAAAATAGAAAGTTGGGACATCGTTATAATAACCCCAGCCACGGTCATAATAGTGTGAGCTATACCAACGGCCGTCCCATAGACGCCACCACCAGCCATCCCAGAAGTAGAGGTCCGCATCAATGGCAGGGTCAACGTAGACATCGTCAGCATCAGGCAGCACTATCACATCTGGCGGTGCGGGAAATATGAGTGGCGGCGGCAGGGGGATCCCGATACTTACATTTACATCCGCCATTGTCGGAACCGGCACTGCAATTGTCAACGCCAAAAGCACTGTTCCCCAAAATAACTTCTTCACTTTGTTGCCTCCTTTAAGCTTCAGGGGTCTTTTCGCCCTTCAGCCTTTCCTGCTTCCCGCAACAACCAGCGCGACGCCGCCCGCGAGCGCAATAGCGCCCACGATCGGAGTCAGCGGGATCGTTTTAGTCTTATCAGCCGTCAGATGGATCGGCCCGATATCTACGACTTTCTCTCTGGTCGTGTAGGTAATGCCTTGATACGCAAGGGACGCGATCCCTACAACAATGAGGAGGATGCCTATAATCGTATATGCTTTCATTTCACTCCTTTTATGGTCCACGATGTGGAGCCCGAAACAAACAAGGCCGGGAAAACGGCCTTGCTTGTCGGCAGACGGTGAACCAGGCCGCGATCTCTTTACCCTTTAATGCCTGTCATGGTCGTAGTCGCCCCGGTCGCCGCGGTCGTGCATCTCACCATGCTCATGGTCACGGCCCCTGTCCTCATCGCGTCGGTCATGCCAAAAACATCCGGAAAGCATAACCGTCGCTAACAGAACGGCAATCAACCCCAGCAATATACGTTTCATCTCGCCCTCCGTGGACCACCTTGATGCGATTATAACCCTCTACTTGACGTTAATGTTGTTTAAGGATCTCCACTGATAATAAAAAGCGTTAGCGACATCCATAACTTGTGGTAAAATATAGCAAAAATCCCATATTCCGTCAAATTGCTGAAATCTACGGCCACCCGAAAGCCACCAAAATTAGGATTGACTCAGGAAGGAGCGGCCGCCAGAGATTTGAAGCCCTTTGCAACTGGTGAGTTTTTAGTTTATACTTTAATTAAGAGGTGAGGTTATGTTTTACAATACCTTGCTGATACTATTGTTCGTGGTGATTCTCGCGCTTGCTGCCTCCGGCTTGCGGCCTTGGCATTAGGTATCAGGGCGAACGGTTGAATGCTCTATAGGGGGTTTTTTTATCCGCAGGTCTTACCAATTAGAACAGAACATTTTGAATTTGAAAGCACTTGTCTTGATACGCTGCCCAACATCTTCTTAATTCCTCTTAAACCCCTGCAACCCACGGCAATTAAATCCGCTTGCGTCTCTTCGGCTGATTTCAGTATTTCGCTGGATGGCGTTCCCGATTTCAATTGCACATGGATACTTTTAAAACGGTTTCTTAAGCGGTTCGCTGCCTCCTGAGCTATTCTTTCAGATTCCATAATGTTTTGATTTGTCCCCGTTACATTCAGAACCGTTACTTCCGTATCATCGGCAAAAGGAACCAACGACAGCAACGCTCCGGTAGCGAGCGAATGTTCTGAGCCATCCGTGGCAAAGAGGATTTTCATTCTGCCCGATTTTAAATCGGGAGGACGTTTTACAACAATGACAGGCTTTTTGGAATTGGCCATAATAGACTTCATCACGCTTCCAAAGATAAACGACTCGGCGCCTTTTGCGCCAATGACTATCAGGTCCGCATCCATATTGTCAGCCGCATCAGGAATGCACTGTTCGGGGGGACCGTCATCAAACGCCACGCTTTTAATTGCCTGTGTCGAACTTAAAATTTGAAGTGCGGGATTAAGCACGTTCGGCGCGATATTATTTTTTAGATCCTTAAGCGTGCCGAAATAAAAATCCTCGTCGTATTGGAAAGGTATCCAGTCTATGGCGTGAAAAATCGTTATGCTGTCGGAAGATGAAAGCTGGAGCCGGGCGAGAAACCCGGCCGCCCACTCTGAATATTTGAACCCGTCCGTTGCAAGCAAGATTTTCATTTATTAAACTATTTTTCTCCAATATAAACATCCACCAACTGGCCGGGATAAATATAGAAGTTTTTGGGTTTCTCAAACCTGAAAATTACCGGCAATACCCTTACATCCACCCTTTCAGTCCTTTGATTTGACAATTGAATTTTAGGCGATACATATGGCTGGACCCGCACATATTCCAAAGGAATGTGGATATCGGTGCCCCTTATGAACATTTGCGCATTCATTTTTGGCTGCCTGCGGCAATCTGGGCACAAGTATCTCATCGATATAGCATCTGACACCAAAATAGTTCTGCGAGCTCCCCATGACGAGGACGGGTTAAACCCCTGCGTATATGTGTCATATGTCCCTTGCGCCGATACGTAGCTGCCGACCGCCGTATTTATGGAAAGCACTCTCCATCCACGGGCGCTTTTATGGTGTACTTGGCAAGCAGGGCGTTTGAAGCCTGGTATGCCTTTGTTAAGGCATCATACTGGTTTTCCTGGTTTTTAATATCATAAATCCAGGCTCCGGCCTTGGTGAGTTCATACTGTCTTCCGGGCGACTTCGAGATTTGCCTTTGCTGTTTTCACTGCGTTTTCCGCGTTATCCAATACGTCTTTGCTCACTGATTTCGGGTCAAGTTCATATGATTTCCTCTGCTTGTCCATACTGGTCCTGCGCCGTCTTGAGGCTTGCGCTTGCAAAATCCACCTGGGCTTTGGCAATATCCAGATTTTCTTTTCTCGGCTGGGCCTTAAGTTCTTTCAAGAGGGCCAGCGCGGCCTCAGCCTGGGATTTCTGCTGCTCGACGGTTGCCCTTTGGACGGAATCGTCCAACATCAGCAGCGGCTGTCCCTTATGCACATGCTTCCCCTTCGGAGACCAGGATATTTGTGTATTACTCCCTGAGCACTTCAGGATATATATTGATATTCTCTCCATTGCTCTGGTAGCTTTCAATGATGCCGTTGGCATAGATGCCTTTTGCGTAAGGATTGGAGGCCGGATTAAACGCCGGAGGCTGGGGCTTTTTTTCTATGCCGAATATATAGGCGCTCACCAGGCCCGCTATCAGGCCGATGATTGCAAGGAGAATATAATCTTATTCCTCACAGTTCCCTCCTTTTTCGATGCCGATGATCCTGCCGTCCTCCATTTTCATTATCCTGTCGGCGTATTCAAATATCCTGCTGTCATGGGTAACGATGATGATGCACCGGTTTTCGTTCAGGATGTTTTTCTTGACGAAATCCACAATTCTTCTCCCGGTGTCCCCGTCCAGGGAAGCGGTCGGCTCGTCGAATATCAGGATATCGGGACGGCTGGCGATCGCCCGCGCAATCGCCACCCGTTGCTGCTCTCCTCCGCTCAATTTGACCGGCGGGAGGTATGCCCGGTCCTTGATCCCCACTATCTCCAGATACTCCATGGCCTCGTTCATGGATTCATTCCAGTCAAGCTTTTTCAGGATCAGGGGGATCGCCACATTTTCGACCGTGGTCAGCCGCGGGAAGAGGTGGTAATCCTGAAACACGAATCCCACCTTGTTCAACCTGAAATCGGCGATCTGGTCGCTTGTCATGTTCCAGATATCCTTGTCCTCGACCTGCACCGAGCCCGAATTCGGCCTGAGAATTCCCGAGATCAGGCTCAACAAGGTTGTTTTGCCGCTCCCCGACGGGCCCTCAATATAAAGCATTTCCCCGAAGTAGGCATCGAAACTGACGCCTCTCACGGCGTAAGTTTTGGCTTCTCCCTCGCCGAACCATTTGACCAGTTCGTTGCCTTTACCGCCAGATTGGCCATTATTATCCCCTGAAAATGTCGAACGGCTCTATCTTGAGCACTTTCCTGACGCCGATATAACTTGAAATGCCGGCAATGATCAGGACCATGACAAAGGCGAACCCAAGATTTCCGTAAGTTATTCTGGCTGCGTAGCTTGGCAGCCTGAGTCTTGCCACGGCTATAATCAGGGAGGCCAGGCCGATACCCAGGCCATAGCCGGTAAGGGCGGTGAAAGGTCGCCTGGAACAGGATCATATAAGACCAGTTCCTTCCCCTTTGCCCCGATCGCTTTTAATGCGCCGAATTTTTCCAGGTTCTCCAGGATGAAGGTATAAAAAGTCTGCCCTGAAATGGATAAGCCGACAATAAAACTTATCACCGTCATGATAAGGACATTGATGCCGATGCCTGTCTGGTATTTGTAAAAATTGGATATTTTCTGGATAAATTCATCTTTCGTCAACGCCTCATATCCAAGCGATTTCACCTGCTGCTTGATGTACGGCACCGCGTCGCTGCTCTTGGGATCGACCAGAATATATGAGATGGTGAATCTCATGGAGGGGATATACTGAATGGCCCTGTTATACGTGGTGTAAAGGGTCGGAACGCCGAACAGGCCGCTGGACGTGACTTTGGCAATGCCGACAATGACTCCCCGGTGGTCGTTTATTTCAAATTCGGTACCGAGTTCGGGTTTTCGAGCTTGGGGAATTCCGCATCCTTGACCACAACAAAGGCATTTTCCGCATAGATGTCCTCGATATTCCCCTCGATGAGCTCAGGCCTGCCAAACAGGCTGGAGTCGTCCAGCCCAAGGACCGTCACCGATTGATAGGCGCCGCTGCGCAGCTTCACCAGAGCCCCGCCGGAATACAGCGGCACTGCATATTTGACGCCGTTAATGCTCCGTACCGCGTCCAAGTACATAATCCGGCATCGGGATGCTGTTCGCCGGGGTATTGACCGCCGGGTCCATCACCCAGAGCTTGGCGCCTACGTTGAGGACGGTGGAGGATGACCGGTGCAGAATGCCGGCGAACATCGAGGTCATCATGACCATCAAGAAAGACCGCAAAGGTTATCCCGACAAGCAAGGCGGCAAATTTCCCCTTGTCGTTTACCAGCAGCTTATATGCGATTTTCAGGATTCCCGGCACAGTATTTCCTTAAATTTTCCGGTTGTTTCAGAATGGTTTAATTTTTATTTAAGTTTAGCTTTCGATCTCGTCCAACTCTTCCGGGGTGAGAACCTTTTCCCCAAGCGGAAAAATTATTTCGTCTTCTCGTTGCATATGCTTCCGGAGCAGTTTTATGTAAATAGAAAGATTGTCCAGCAGCATATCGGCTGAAGACTGGGGAGTCACGCCGCAGCAGAATTCTGAATCCTTAGGCTCTGGACTTATGCCTGCTTTCATCCCTCCCGCGTCCTCGGTCCCTGGAAGGATTTCAGCCATCAATTTAACCATTTTCCGGCATAGGTCATGCTCCGCGAGCATGACGACTACCGGGTCGTATTCTTCTTTAGTTCGCTCTTCCATTTTGTTGAAGAGGTGCTTTTCCTCCCTGGCCTGATGATAATCGTTCACGTACTCTTTACAAAAACCTAGAAAATCCTCAAATGTGGCTCTGTGTACCTTCCCCGTCTCGCCAATGAAGGTCCCTTCCCGCTCTGCATCGGCCAGTTTCAGTCTAATTATTTCATGCTCGTTCCTGAGTATTTCAAAAATCTTCTTCATATCAACCCGCCCTGACCTCATAGATGTATTTAATTACAGCACACCCGTGGACGCATTTCACCTTCAGTGATATTATATATTATAACATTTGGGATTATAACATTTGGGCTACAATAGAGACGAATAAATGCGCGATAGTTCTTACAATTACATAATTGTTGGTGGGGGGCGGACAATGACCTCTGAACGATGTTTTGGATTTCATTACACTGAGAAGGTACGTTAGCGTCAAAAAAGCCACTGAACTCTCAGCCGCCAAGCTGGTTTGACAGCTCTAAGGGGGTGTTATTCTTGTATACAGGTTGCGGGCAAGGTCAAAATGGCAAATGAGCTGATAGCGACTGAGGTCACATCAGTTATGATCCGAAAGAAATATTCTCCCATAATCATTGCGGTGCTGACGGTTTTTTCCCTTGTACTCACCGTGCCCGGAGCGATTTCCCGCGCCTATGCCCAGCAAGAGTGTCTTGCCTGCCACGGACAGAAACAATCGCCCTACTTTATCGATGAGGCGCGCTATAAGGAATCCGTCCACGGCGTATTCCCATGCCAGAGCTGTCATGTAACAATTTCCAGCTACCCCCACACGAATGTCCGAAGAGTCGATTGCGGGATATGCCACTTGAAGGAAGCCAGTGGCGCCCCGATGACGCAGGCGCTCCAGTACGTGATGAGTGTTCACGGTAAATTGAGCAAGGAAATAGAAAATGCGCCGCGTTGCCAGACTTGTCATGGATATCACTATGTCCTGCCCTCGGCGGATCCGCGTTCCGAAACTTTCCGGAAGAAGATCCCTTCCCTGTGCGCCAGATGCCACCCCGCCGAATACGACGTTTATATAACGAGTATTCACGGCACTGAATTTCTTGGGCAAAACAATATGAAAGCCGCCACCTGCATTGATTGCCACGAGGAACACCTTATTCCTAATCCCGAAGAAAAAAAATGGAAACTATGGCTAATCGGCGAGTGCGGTTCATGTCACAGGAAACAGCTCGACACCTATCATGATACGTATCACGGACGAGTGACCGAACTCGGTTTCACCACCGTGGCCAAATGCTCCGACTGCCACGGTTCGCATGGCATCTTTCCACAAGGAAACATGAAATCTTCCATATCAAGTGAGAATATCCTTAATACCTGCAGGAAATGCCATCCAGGTGCGACGGCCGGTTTCACAAAATATCATGCTCATCCTGATGTCCATAGCCGTAAGAAAGACCCTGTACTTTACTACACATATATTTTCATGACTGTGCTCCTCGCGGGGGTATTTTGTTTCTTCCTGCCGCATACCCTGCTCTGGGGGTATCGGTCGCTGAAGGAGCGCATCAGAAAACAGGGGAGAACGGAATGAGCGAGGCAGTCTACATAAAGCGGTTCAACGCCTACCAAAGAATTCTCCATATCATCATGGCCCTGAGCTTCCTTGGCCTTGTAGCGTCTGGGATGCCTCTTAAGTATGCCGAGACCGGCTGGGCCAGTAAGTTTATGCAGGTGGTCTTTGGAAGTTACCATACCGCCGGAGTAGTGCACCGCATCTGCGCGGTTGTGACATTCGGATACTTCTTTGCCCACATAGTCTACGTGATTTACTACATAGTCGTCGTCCGCAGGTTTAAGTTCAAGATCTTCGGGCCTGAATCCATGGTGCCCAGGTGGAAAGACGCAAGGGATATTTATGGCAATTTCAAATGGTTTTTTGGCTTGGGGCCTAGGCCTCGATTTGACAGGTGGGCTTACTGGGAGAAGTTCAACTACTGGGCTGTTTTCTGGGGCGTAGGAATGATCGGCGTATCAGGACTTATCCTATGGTTTCCTATTTTCTTTACGCGGTTTCTTCCGGGATGGATTATCAATGTTTCGACTATCATCCACAGCGACGAGGCGCTCCTTGCGTCTGCCTTCATCTTCACCATCCATTTTTTCAACACCCACTTAAGACCGGAAAAGTTTCCCATGGATACGGTGATTTTCACAGGAAGCTTATCCCAGGAGGAATTGAAATTTGACAAGCCGCTTGAATATGAGCGCATAGTCAAGGAAGAAGGGGATACTCGTACAGTCCCCCCTCCGCCCCGATGGCTCTTGTCCGCCGGCATTATTTTCGGTGATGTCTTGATAATTGCCGGTCTTATCCTGCTCGCCCTCATAATTTACGGGCAATTTTTTAGCTAATTGAAGGTGCCCCCCTTTTATTTGACTGCGTTATTACCACCGGGGGTTCCTTTTAAGCCAGCCGTCCAGAATTACCCAAAATATCTTGAACGGGTTAATCCGCCAGCCTTTGATGGGCCAGTCGATCTCGTGCTTATAGCACAGCGAGTCGAGCGTGTTAAGGCTGGCTATCTCATCTCGCATGCCGACGGCGACGTTATCCGGGTCGTTTAGCTTATCGTTGAGTTCGAGCGCCCGCAAGGCATGCTTCCTAACCATCGCACCTTTTTTCTTTCCTATGGCCCCGTACTTTTCCTTGAGGTCGAGCAGTTTGAGCGCTGCGTGATACGTGGCCTTCACGATTTCTTCACGCGTCATCCATTTCGTCTCGTAGTTCAAGGTGTACTTCCAACTCGGCATGAGCATGGCTTCCCGGTGTTCTTTGAGTGTCCGGTAGAAAAACCGGTAGCCGAACTTCTCGGGGTCCTCGAATATGCCGCTGCCAGGGTCGATGAACGGCGCGAGGGGCGCAATAAACGGCAGGAGCCTGTTGCCGGAACCGTACTTTGCCATGAGTTCGCCGCAGTAGTCCACGGTCTCCATGACCGAACGGTAGTCCTGGTGCGGAAGGCCAACCATGAAGAACAGGTCTATACGTTTGCACCCCGTATGAAACAGTTCCTCGACCAGGGTTTCAAGCTCGTCGTTCGTGTAGCATTTTCCGAACGTCTTCCTGACGTTGATGTCATGGGATTCGGGGGATATCTCGACGTTGAAGGTCTCAATGGAATCCGCGACCCTCTCCAGGAACCCGGCCGGAGGGGGGTTGAAAAACTCCAGGGCGATCTCGTTCTTGACGCGGCGCCTTTTGAGGGCGTCGAGGAACCGCTCGCCGTAGTCTCTGCCCGCCTGGAGCAGGTCTCCCAGCACCATCACAGGGGCGAGGGTATATTCCGATATGCGGTGTATGTCTTCGGCAAGCAACTCCGGAGAGCGGAAACAAGGCCGAGGACGCATGCAGACTTTCTGGAATGCGGAGATCGAACCGCCGCAGGAACCGCAGTTGTGGTTGCAACCCCTGCACGAGAATACCGCCGTGACGGGATAGTTGGACCAGTTCTCGAACGGCATATAGCCAGAAGGGTCGCGGTACTTGATTGCCATCCTCATAAGGTGTGAATAATCAAAACGGACGCGGTCGAGATTTGGGGGCGAATAGGATCGCTCGTTGACCACGATGCGCCCGTCGGCGTCTCTCCATACGAGGTTGGGCACTGCCTGATAGCCGGTACCGGACTTGATAGCCTCCATGAGCAGCCGCAGAGGCTCCTCCGTGGATTCCCCGCAGACGACGAAATCCACAAACGGGTAGTCTCTTATTATCTCTTCGTGGAAGTAGGTCGCGCTCAGACCGCCGAGGATGACCGGCTTACCCGGGTGGTGTTTCTTGACGAGCGCGGCCAGGCTCAGGCTGCCGTCCACATGGGGGAGCCAGTGCAGGTCGATACCGAAGGCAAGCGCGTCGAGCTTCCTGACAAAGGGACCGGGGTCGAACGACCGGTCCCGCAACATCTTCAGGGCGAGGTTTATTATCCTGACGCTGGTGCCGTGTCGCGTTAGGTACTCCGAGAGGGTGAGGAAACCGATGGGGTATATCTCAAAGACCGACGATGAGGGTATGACATCGCTTACTGGGCCGGAGAAAACCGGCTCTTCCCTGAAGTTGAATACGCTTGGCGGGTGGAGGAGTATCAGGTCGGGCTTGGGCATGGGCGTCCTGGTCCTCGGCGTATTCCTGGCGTACAACTCCCGGCCATAATGCTTCTCTCCAGCTTGCCTGAAAGCCCATCCCTCGATAAAGCGCGTATATTATGTATATCAAAATAGCTGGCTAAATTCAACTTTTTGATCAGCGTGCAATTTTGACCCGTAACCGGTATCCTGTTTGTCCCAGATAAATTGCAACAATATAACGAAGGGTGCCGGGCTTAAGCGCGGATTTCTCTGCCAATGGATCAAATATCGACATCGGTTTACAGTTGTGGGGGCGCTATTGTTATGCCTTCCCGATTTTCAAAAGCCACACAGTATACCCCCTTGCCATCCACTGCGGGGCCAAAACATTCATTGCAGGAAATGCATCTGGCTTTGCGGTGGTCACCCTCATGCCAGCGCCTGATTAGTGCCGGTTCGGATATCAGCGGACGGCTGAGAGATATATAATCTGCCGAACCGCTCTTTACCAAATTGTCCGCGACCTCGTAGGAACGGATGCCGCCAACAAGCATCAGTGGTACGGATACATTTTGTTTATAAGCCTGCGCTGATTCCCTGTAGTAGACTTCATTCTCCGGAGTTTTGAGAATGCCCGGACGCGAAGGAATAAGTTTTTCGGGCGAAGCCACTGTACCTCCGGACAGTTCAACAGCATCTACAGTAGCATTTCCGAGCATGGCCGCAACTTTTATTGCCTCCTCAGACGTCATCCCTCCCTCCATGAAATCGTCTGAGTTAAGCTTTACGAACACCGGGTAAGCGGGTCCCACCGACTCCCGTACACTATGCGCCACCTCAAGCAGGAGTCTGGCCCGGCTGTCGAGGCAACCTCCGTATCCGTCCGTCCGTTTGTTGAACACAGGGGAAAGAAACTGGCTAAGCAGAAAACCGTGGGCTGCATGTATCTGGACAGCATCGAACCCTGCCTTTTTCGCGCGTACGGCCGCCTGGGCGAAAGCGGATTTGAAGGCTGCAATATCATCTATACCGGCCTGACGGTAGGTCGGTTTCCCCTCGGATTTTCCGGAGGATGGCCCGACAGGGTCCAGCCCGCTCAGCGACTGGTCAGAGTTTGCCCCTGCGTGTACCAACTGTAAGGCAATCTTTCCGCCGACCGCATGTACAGCCTGCGCCATATCCCGGAGGCCTGGGAGGAAGCGATCGCCGTAAACTGCCAGTTGCCACCGGCTTGATTGACCTTCTGGGCTGACGAATGCGTAACTGCTGATAATCAAACCAACCTCTCCCTTGGCCAACTCTACCATCATTTCCGTGAGTTTGTGACTGGCTGATCCGTCCTCGTCCGCCAACCCTTCCCAAGTGGCCGACCGTATAAACCTGTTAGCCAGTTCCAAACCGTTGATGCATGTGCGTTCAAACAATTTAGGCATGACAGTCTCCTTTAGAAGCACACCTGACCCACCTTGCGTGGTCATATCTTGCTGTTATTAATATGATACATTAAATCACGCCTGGATCAAGAAAGGGTGCCGATGATGGGTAACTCTGAACGTCGATTTACAATTACAGCCGTGTCCTATCCTCAAAATAACTTCTGACAGGCAATCCCCGCCTTTTCAAATCCCGCCCTCAACTCATCACCCATCTGTTCGAAAAACCCGTCATCCATAGCCCACGTCATCCCATGTTTTTTATACGCCCAGTCTGCATAATGATAGTTCAGCCGGTCTAAGAGAACATGGTCAACTTTGCCCTTAAGCATATCAACCAGTCCTTCGGCACCGGGAAGCAGGGGAGCGATCATGACAAAGGTTTTAATTCCGGCTGAATGCAGAATACCCAGTGCCTCAACCCTTTTGGCAATCGGCGGCGCATTCGGCTCAAATATCTTCCTCACTCTTTCATCCGCCGTGGTTATGGTGAACCCAACTTCGGAATCCTTGGCTTTTTTCAATAGCTCAATATCTCTCAGAACCAACGGGGATTTAGTCGGAGCCGTAAGCGGCCAGTCGTTTCCTACGAGGATTTCAATGCATCTCCTGGTGAGCTGATATTTCTTCTCCAGAGGTTGGTATGCATCACAGACCCCGCTTATCCAGACGTTCCCTTTTTTCTTTTTCTTAACCTCACGGTCTAATAGTTCAGGGGCATTTATCTTAACATCGACAAAATCACCCCATGCTTCACGGTGCCCTGTGAACCGTTTCATGAATTTGGCATAACAATAAACACAATTATGCTGACAGCCGACGTAGGCGTTCAGCGCATAATCGTAAATCTGGGATTTCGATAGGATGCTCTTTGCAGCTATCTCTTTAATGATCATTTCTTTGTTTTTATTTATTCCGTTGCTACTGCTTCAACTGTCGTTGATATTCACTGTATCAGTTCATGAGTTATAGTCAATACCCTTGCCTCAAATGAGTGACATCAGGTCCTCCCAGCATAAAAAAAGGACCTACGGTTTTTCGTAAGTCCTTGATTTAAAATGGTAGGCGATGTGGGGTTAGAACCCTCGAACCCTGCCGTGTGAAGGACATCTTAAATCATCAACCTCTTTTCCGAATTTCTCCTTTTCTTTCCTTATTCATCCTCATACCCGCGAAATCGGATATCCAGCAACATTAAGACATAGTTTAAATATGGTGTAGCCGGAATTACCACCACGCTCGCCCAGTAAAGAAAAGCTGCGACAAAAAAGAGGCTGCGAATCCGCAGCCTCTTTTTTATTTCTGCCTCGTGGAGGGTTAATCGGCAGCGAAAGTCACCAATATCGTATGAGGCGTGGTTACATTAATGAACGTATAGGAAGTTGTCGTGGTCACAGGGCTTCCGTCCACCGTGAGTGTATCTACGTGATATCCGGCTTTGGGGATGATGGTGTAAGTCTGGTCCGCACCGCTGGTCACCGCTCTCACGCCGGGAGGAGAAATGTTGCCGTTTGCGCCCGCTGTGGCCGTGATCGTCGGGATAAACGCCGCGGCTATAGTGTGGTCAGCCTGCACATTCGAGAATGTGTAGCCGGTCAGCGCCCCTTTGGAAGTCCCGTCGACCGTCGTGCTGCCCATCGCATAGCCGCTCGCTGGTGCAATGGCAAAGGTCTGGCTGGTGCCCTGCACCACTGCGGTGGTCCCAGGCGTTATGCTGCCGTTTGCGCCCTGGGTAACCGTTATGGTAATCGTCGAATTCTGCGCGAAGGTCACCGATATCGTATGAGGCGTGGTTACATTAATGAACGTATAGGAAGTTGCCGTGGTCACAGGGCTTCCGTCCACCGTGAGTGTATCTACGTGATATCCGGCTTTGGGGATGATGGTGTAAGTCTGGTCCACGCCGCTGGTCACTGCTCTCACGCCGGGAGGAGAAATGTTGCCGTTTGCGCCCGCTGTGGCCGTGATCGTCGGGATAAACGCTGCGGCTATAGTGTGGTCAGCCTGCACATTCGAGAACGTGTAGCCGGTCAGCGCCCCTTTGGAAGTCCCGTCGACCGTCGTGCTGCCGACCGCATAGCCGCTCGCTGGTGCAATGGCAAAGGTCTGGCTGGTGCCCTGCACCACTGCGGTGGTCCCAGGCGTTATGCTCCCGTTTGCGCCCTGGGTAACCGTTATGGTAATCGTCGAATTCTGCGCGAAGGTCACCAATATCGTATGAGGCGTGGTTACATTAATGAACGTATAGGAAGTTGCCGTGGTCACAGGGCTTCCGTCCACCGTGAGTGTATCTACGTGATATCCGGCTTTGGGGATGATGGTGTAAGTCTGATCCGCACCGCTGGTCACTGCTCTCACGCCGGGAGGAGAAATGTTGCCGTTTGCGCCCGCTGTGGCCGTGATCGTCGGGATAAACGCCGCGGCTATAGTGTGGTCAGCCTGCACATTCGAGAATGTGTAGCTGGTCAGCGCCCCTTTGGAAGTCCCGTCGACCGTCGTGCTGCCCATCGCATAGCCGCTCGCTGGTGCAATGGCAAAGGTCTGGCTGGTGCCCTGCACCACTGCGGTGGTCCCAGGCGTTATGCTCCCGTTTGCGCCCTGGGTAACCGTTATGGTAATCGTCGAATTCTGCGCGAAGGTCACCGATATCGTATGGGGCGTGGTTACATTAATGAACGTATAGGAAGTTGCCGTGGTCACAGGGCTTCCGTCCACCGTGAGTGTATCTACGTGATATCCGGCTTTGGGGATGATAGTGTAAGTCTGGTCCACGCCGCTGGTCACCCCTCTCACGCCGGGAGGAGAAATGTTGCCGTTTGCGCCCGCTGTGGCCGTGATCGTCGGGATAAACGTCGCGGCTAACGTGTGGGCCGTCTGTACATTCGAGAATGTGTAGCTGGTCACTGCCCCTATCGAGGTCCCGTCGACTGTCGTGCTGCCCATCGCATAGCCGCTCGCTGGTGCAATGGCAAAGGTCTGGCTGGCGCCCTGCACCACATCGATTGTACCAGGCGTTATGCTGCCGCCAGTACCGGCTGATGCGGTTATTGTCAACATCGATGTCGCTATAGTCATCGTGCCGATCGCGCTGCCTTGGTAATTGGCGTCGTTTATCGTGCCTACTACCGTATAGGTCCCGACCGCGGTCGGAGCTGTTGATGTGCCGTTATAGGTAAAGCTTACCGAGAGGCCCACAGGGCTGGTGGTAGCGCTTGCGCTCTTCGCGGTGCCATCGCAGGTTTGGCTCAGGCCGCAGAGCGTTACCGTGGCCGTACACTGGGCTATCGTCATAGTGCCCAAGGCGCTTCCCTGGTAGTTGGTGTCGTTGATCGTGCCCACTACCGCGTAGGTCCCGGCCGCAGTCGGGGCTGTCGATGAGCCGTTATAAGTGTACGTGACTGCGAGGCCCACAGGGTTGGTGGTAACCGTGGCGCTCTTCGCAGTCCCGTCGTAGCTATGGCTCAGGCCGCCGAGCGTTACCGAGGCCGTCGCCTTGGCAATAGTCATCGGGCCGGTCGCGCTGCCCTGGTAGTTGGTATCGTTTATCGTGCCCACTACCGTATAGGTCCCGGCCGCAGTCGGAGCGGTCGATGAGCCGTTATATGTGTACGTGACTGCAAGGCCGTTCGGAGTCGTGGACACCGTGGCCGGCTTCGCAGTTCCGTCATAGGTTTGGCTCAGGCCGCTTAAGGTTACGGTAGCCGCAGCCTGCAGCACGTTTATCGTCACGTCCTTGGACGCAGTGTTGTAGTCGGTGGTGTCCGTCGGGGTAAAGGCCGCTTGCAGGGTCTGGCCGCTGCCCGCATTCAAGACCGCCCCGGCAGCCGGAGTGTAGGCAAATGAGCCGCCAACCGGGGTGCTGGCGTTCAGCTCGAGTCGCGCCCAGTGCCGTGCCGTAGGTGATGTCGGCGGGGCTGTTCCAGGTAATGACTGGAGTCGCCTTCGCTATAGTCAGCGTGCCCGAAGCGGTACCTGTATAATTCGTATCGTTGACAGTGACGGCTACAGCATAGCTCCCGGCAGCAGTCGGAGCGGTCGATGAGCCGTTATAAGTGTACGTGACTGCAAGGCCACCCACAGGGCTGGTGGTGGCCGTGGCGTTCTTAGCGGCGCCGTCGTAGCTCTGGCTCAGGCCGCCGAGCGTTACCGTCGCCGGCGCCTGGGAAACGTTTATCGTCACGTCCTTGGACGCAGTGTTGTAGTCGGTGGTGTCCGTCGGGGTAAAGGCCGCTTGCAGGGTCTGGCCGCTGCCCGCATTCAAGACCGCCCCGGCAGCCGGAGTGTAGGCAAATGAGCCGGCCACCGGGGTGCTGGCGTTCAGCTGAGTCGCGCCCAGCGCAGTGCCGTAAGTGATGTCGGCGGGGCTGTTCCAGGTAATGACTGGAGTCGCCTTCGCTATAGTCAGCGTGCCCGAAGCGCTACCTGTATAATTCGTATCGTTGACAGTGACGGCTACAGCATAGCTGCCGGCAGCAGTCGGAGCGGTCGATGAACTGTTATAAGTGACGGTGACCGAAAGGCCGTTCGGAGTCGTGGACACCGTGGCCGGCTTCGCAGTTCCGTCATAGGTCTGGCTCAGGCCGCCGAGCGTTACCGTCGCCGGCGCCTGGGAAACGTTTATCGTCACGTCCTTGGACGCAGTGTTGTAGTCGGTGGTGTCCGTCGGAGTGAAGGCCGCGTGCAGGTCCTGGCCGCTGCCCGCATTCAAGACCGCCCCGGCAGCCGGAGTGTAGGCAAATGAGCCGCCAATCGGGGTGCTGGCGTTCAGCTGAGTCGCGCCCAGCGCAGTGCCGTAAGTGATGTCGGCGGGGCTGTTCCAGGTAATGACTGGAGTCGCCTTCGCTATAGTCAGCGTGCCCGAAGCGGTACCTGTATAATTCGTATCGTTGACAGTGACGGCTACAGCATAGCTCCCGGCAGCAGTCGGAGCGGTCGATGAACTGTTATAAGTGACGGTGACCGAAAGGCCGTTCGGAGTCGTGGACACCGTGGCCGGCTTCGCAGTTCCGTCATAGGTCTGGCTCAGGCCGCTTAAGGTTACGGTAGCCGCAGCCTTCAGCACGTTTATCGCTACGTCCTTTGTCGCGCCGTTGTAGTCAGTGGTGTCCGTCGGGGTAAATACCGCGTGCAGGGTTTGGCCGTTGCCCGCATTAAGGACGCCACCCGCCGGAGTGTAGGCAAATGAGCCGGCCACCGGGGTGCTGGCGTTCAGCTGAGTCGCGCCCAGTGCCGTGCCGTAGGTGATGTCGGCGGGGCTGTTCCAGGTAATGACTGGAGTCGCCTTCGCTATAGTCAGCGTGCCCGAAGCGGTACCTGTATAATTCGTATCGTTGACAGTGACGGCTACAGCATAGCTCCCGGCAGCAGTCGGAGCGGTCGATGAACTGTTATAAGTGACGGTGACCGAAAGGCCGTTCGGAGTCGTGGACACCGTGGCCGGCTTCGCAGTTCCGTCATAGGTCTGGCTCAGGCCGCTTAAGGTTACGGTAGCCGCAGCCTTCAGCACGTTTATCGCTACGTCCTTTGTCGCGCCGTTGTAGTCAGTGGTGTCCGTCGGGGTAAATACCGCGTGCAGGGTCTGGCCGTTGCCCGCATTCAGGACCGATCCGGCAGCCGGAGTGTAAGTCAGCGTGCCAGGCACCGACGCTGTCGCGTTAAGCTGAGTCGTGCTCAATGCCGTGCCGGACACAATGTCGGCGGGGTTGCTCCAGGTGATCGTCGGAGTCGCCTTGGTGATCGTCAGGTTCGCCCCGACGTAGGTCAGGGTGTAGTTGCTACTCAGCGCGAGCGTGCCCTGCTGTATAGCATGCGTCCCTACTGACTCGCCTGACGCTCGGGTCAGACTTCCGGTGAAGCTGTCGCCGTTCACGAGCGAGCCGCTGGTAATGGAGTAGGTGAGCGCCGGGTCCGAGTCGCCGTACGTCTTGCTCTTGGCGTCCGCGGTGACGCTAACAAGCCGCTTGGCGATAGTTAGCGTGCCGGTATCGTTTGTGCTGCCAGCGCTTACAGTGAAACTATCATTTGTGACAGCCGATGCTGCACTTGTGGTCGTTACTGTAAGCGTCGATGTTTTGTTGGAAGAGTCCACCGTTGCCGGGCTGAAGACCCCGGTGGCTCCGGAAGGCAGTCCTGAGATGGTCAAGGTGGGACCGGTACCGCTACTGTACCCCGACGTGCTGATGGCGTAAGTTACGGATCCGCCTGTCCCGTACGTAAGCGTGCCTGTTTGATTACCGACCGAAACCGAAGTAACGTGATACGTTGCCGCCACATAAGGCCCGACGTACGGGCCGCCGCCGGGCGCGCCGGCAGGCTCTATCTCGTCGGAACCTGTATTCAAAACGGCATTAGCCATGTTGATACGGCCGTTGCCAGTTTCGTCCGTGGAGTTGCCCGCAAGGTCGGCGGAAGCCGCCATCCTCGACACCACCACCCCGTTTGAGATGGTAGCATCGTATGCCCGCAGGTAGCCCGCCACACCCGCGGCTATGGCCGCCGAGGCCGACGTGCCGCTAACTGCGGCATAGGCATTATAATCAAGGCTGGTTGTGACAATGCCGACGCCCGGGGCCGCAAGGAAGACGTCCTTCCCGTAATTGCTGAAGGAGGCAAGCGCGTCAGAGGAATCTGTCGCGGAAACGCCGATGACGCCCCTGTCGCCCGCCGGATACGTCGGGTCCGAAATCGCATCATTACCGGTGGCGGCCACAAGGACGACGTTCTTCGACCAGGCATAATCTATGGCGTCCTGGAGGTTCTGACTGAAGCCTGGGTTGCTGAAACCCATGAGGATAACGTTGGCCCCGTGGTCCACCGCATACAGGATACCCGCTATGATATCGGCGTCCTTGCCGGTGCCGTCCGCGCCCAAGACCGTAACGGGCATTATGCTGACGCCTGAAAAACAAACGCCGGTGATACCGATATTATTGGATACGCCCGCTACTATGCCCGCAAGCGACGTGCCATGTCCATTGGGATCGGTCGTGCCGCCGGAACCGTCTATTATAGACGTCCCCGGGACTATATTGCCGGCAAGGTCCGGGTGAGAGGCGTCCACGCCCGTATCGAGTATTGCGACCGTAGAGTGATAAAAAGGGAGAGACACACCATAAACGGAGTCCCAGCCGATCCTGGGGAGATACCACTGGCCTTCGTAATAAGGGTCCGGCGGAGTGAGTGTTTCGACCTTGCGCGTCTGATTTACCTCGACGCTTTCTACCTGCTGGTCGGATTGATAATTGAGGGTTACGGTGGCCAACTGGTCAGCCGTAACTTCTATGACATGCAGTCTCAGCGCCGGGATCGATGAGGTTTCCACGCCGCCGTCGCGTGCTACTATAGCCCCCACATCGACATATGAAAGCCCGGCAACCGTTTTTACTATTAAAGAGGTTTTCGGGGGGTCTGGAGGATCGGCGGCCCATCCGGCAGGAAGATAAGATAGAAAGAACAAAATGGATAATAACGGCAGTACTACAATTAGCCTCTTGAACAGGCCCATAACCCCTCCTTTTACACGCGCTACGGTTATAAATTCAGGATGAAGAGGACTTATGGCTCTACCAAATCGGAACTGCTATTGGGAAAAACTGGAGTTTTTCACATAACTACTATTAGCTAATCTCATTTCCGTGAAATGTCAATGACCCAAACGTATTAGTTTATGTGGAAGTGCTTGAATTTGCATTAAAAATAATTAAATTATTTTAATTAACCAGCCTGCTTTGGGGTTAATAGGCGTCACTTGACAAAGTGTTCATCAATTCTGGATTAAGTACATACGAGAATTGCCCGTTTGTTTGGAAGAAGCCGAAAAAAACTGCTACAATTCCGCTACAATTGTAATTTTTGACAAAAAAAGGACCTACGGAAATCCGTAAGTCCTTGATTTTAATGGTAGGCGATGGGGGGCCTCTAAGTGGGCTGCTGGTTTGGGAGATCGGCTATCCCACTGGAATACATATGCTTTAATTTCCTTCCGATATTTACAATGTTTCCATACAGTATGAACACTGCTTTGTATTCCCGGCAAATCATATAAGTAAAAGAGGGGGCTTTTGGCCCCTCCTTTGCGGATGATTGCTTCATAATTTTTTTCCTAAATAGCACCTCCCTTCGCTAAATAGGATTTCAATTGCGCTGAAGTAATCCCATTTTTTGTTCTGGGATTTATATAGTGAATTAAGCCAGCTTGTGGCGAATCAATAAGCGCGCCTTTTCTTAAATATCCCCATTCGGATTTGGGGTACTCCGCGGAGTATTTGTTGGTATCCAACGAGCACACCACAATTCCTTCGGCCACAGAAGCAGTTCTCAGCATACGATAAAGACTCGGAATTCAAGGAACTCCTTATTGTTCACAATGGTGAGCCGGTAGCAGTTCAGCACACCCTTTTTCTCTTGTAAGGAAAAAGGGAGCCTTCTAAACGACTCCTCTGTAGGTTTTGTTATGGTCTTGAACCAGCGAGTCGTGTAAGCTCAGGAAGCAAAGAGCTTTCTGTCTGTGTACTTAACGTCGTCCTCATTGAAGTAGGGCTTAGCCCAGGCTGATGTCTTCTTGAGCACAAACGGTTTTGTATTGCCTTCCTTGTCAGTCGTCTTTGCCCGGAAGTGGAAGTGGTCCACGAGCCTCACGGCCTCTATCGCAAAGACCGTGGCGATGTCCTCGTCCTTTATGCAGATCAGGTTGTCTCCGTTAGACATTTCCCCGCCGAGCGCGAGGTTGGACGAGCCGAAATATACACAGTTGTCAGGGGTGTTGAAGTCCATTACGACGAACTTGTGGTGTATGTTGTGCGCCTTCACGCTTTCTTCCTTGTCGAAGGGTGGCGGCAATGCGCCAGCAAGACTCTTCGCGTTTACCAGTATGCCTCTCCTGGATCCCGGCTTGTAAAGCGAAACGGCCTTCGTGGAGTCAGTAACGCCGTAGGAGAACACGTCCTCCCTGTTTTGTATCTCCCTCAGCGCCGGATACACGGAACCCCCGGTATTCTCCGCCAGCGACATGATCGAAAAAAGCACCGACTTTGTCTTCGGACTCCCGATCCTTTCAGAAATGCCGTCAAGAATGCTTGTTGCGAAATCCTTGTTATGAGGCGCGAAAGTGATCGAAGTGGAACCGCCGTTGAATTCAAAACACTCGGTCGCGCATTCGCACTCGCTGAAGTTCTTCATGTTCTCCCAAGAAGCCTCGAAGACTTTCCCGTAACACACGGCGACATCCTTGTCTTTGAAGACGGCCACGTGGTTCGCGTTCACACAGAGGCCCGTGACGGAGAAGTTTGTGGAGCCGGTGAGTACCTTTGCCGCATTGCCGCCCTTCTTGACTATTATGACTTTATCATGCGCAAACCTTTTGAACTTTCCACGCATTATTTTGGAGTCGCTGGTCCCGGCGGCTTTCTCGAACCTCTTCTCGAAATCGGTCTCGGGCGAGTCGTCCGTCCCGTGTCCAGTTTTTTCGCCGTCTTCCGTGGAAGTTGAATTGTCCAGGATCATGCGTATCCTGCCCTGGCTGGCAAGTTTCAGGCACAGGTCCGCAATGACAGGCTCGTTGAAGTCGTAAGCGAACATGTCCACTTTGAGGGATTTGTCGGCCAGCACCTCGTTTAATATGTCCAGGATTTCTTTACGCGCAGTGAAACCAAGCCAAGTATATACATCTTCATAGGTAAAGTCATTCCCGTCGTTAGAGCAAAAGTGTTCGGACGTATCGAATAACCATCCATCACCTTCCTTGATGAAGGCGTCATTCTGGCCGAACCAGGCTGAGCTAGGCCTGCGACGTCAGAAATGACCGAGTGAAGGCGAGTTCAACGTTCTTCGAAGCGAACCTGTCAACGAGGATCTCGGCGGTGGCGGTCAATGAACTATCCAGGTCTTCAAGCTTCCCGCTTTCTTCGTCCCAATAGCGCGGCGTGACGTAGTATTTATAATTGCCGTATTCCGGATTGTTGAGCTTTTGATGAAAATCGCCCGGTACATGTATCCAACGGAACTTCTGGAATGGAGATTCGTTGGAGTGTTTTTCTTCCTTGGTGCCATCGAAGTTGACGCGGTTCATCAGGAAATACCGGCTTCCGGATGGTGTGCCTATCTCGATAGAGAAACCCACGAAATTATCCTTCATGAGCACGCCATCGATATCGAAGGCGAGCAGCGTCATGGCATCCCCTCTGTATGCTTTCACCGATACTCTGTTATCAGGCATAACGAGACTCCTTTTAGAAACTTAAGAATGGCAATGAGAGCCCGCCCGGTGGAAACCATAAAAAGCTCACATCAAAACAGGCAGGCCGGTTTAATAGTTTTATTGCGAGCCATTCGAAAATTCATAAAACGGGTCTATGAATTCCTGAGACCCGTAGAACTCTTTCGAAGCGGCGGTGCAACCGCCTTTGCATTTATCTTTAAGGGGATGTTCACACTCGATGCATTTTTGCGGCACGGCGCTCCAGAACTGCCTGCATTTCTTTCCAACCACCAACTCCTTGAAGCTTTTTTCCCTCAGGTCCCCCAGGACCAGCGAAGAGTGGTTGCACGGCCTTAACATGCCGTCGCAGCCTATCGTGTAATAGGAGTCAGTTCCTCCTCTGGGGCACCACCCGAAAGTTAGGTCTGGATATTTTGTCAAGTCCAGTACACAAGGCGGAATTGGAACGGAACTGAACACCGGCATGCCGTATTGTCTTACAGCCTCCTGCGTAAGACTAAGACTTTCCTCAAGCATCTGAACTGGCGGCATCAATTCCCTTGCACGGGACTTCATGCCGCTGCTGAGGTTGACACGATTGTACATGAAGCCTATCGCGCCAACCCCGAGGGCGAGTTCGTATACATTCATAATATCGAGAGCGTTGTATCTTGTTGCTACGAATACCGTCGTCAGGTAGGAACCGTGCCGATTGATACGAGAAACGTTCCTTACGACTTTGTCGAACACCTTTGCGCCAGCCAGTCTGTCGTGAAGGTTTGCATTGTGCCCCAGGAGCGTGACTTCGAACATTATTCCCGATGGCAGTTTGGCAAGCAGTGAATCTGTTAGCAAAGCACCATTGGTAATGACCGTTGGTTGAATGCCGTCATCAACAAGGTCTCCAAGTATCTGGGGTAGATCTTTTCTTAGCAACGGCTCCCCCCCTGAAAGTACAACATATCGTAATGGCACGGATTCTTTCACCCTGTTTATGAGGATACGTATTTCCTCTCTCGACAGCGTTCCAGAGTCTGTACCGCTAACGACTCTGCCTTCCTTGCGCCAATAATTGTAGCAATGCAGGCAGGCGTTGTTGCACTTCGGGGTCAGCTCAATACTTATAAAACGAGGCTCACCGCTTTTTTGCACATCTATCCTTTAATCTCTTTGATCATCTGTCTGCCCAGGGCAGCGGGAATCTTAGCGTCTTTGACAAGCTTCTTCACCGCATCCATCCTAACGCCACGGTCAATTTCAGGAATTTGACCCTGAGCCACTATATAGCAAGTGACGTGGTAACAACGGAACTTCGGGAGGTTAAATATAACGGCGACTATGACGGCCTGCTCATCGACTAACACCTTGGCTTCCGTAGTTTTCGCAAGCATCTTTTCAAGCGGCTCAGGAGAGGATATTCAGGTTAGCCTTCAACTCGCTCTTTTTCCCATCTACCGCGACATAAACCTTGTTACCTGTTATCAATATCTTGCCCACTTTCGCTTTGGTACCATACTTCTTTTCGAGTTCTTCCACACTCATTTCGGCCAGTTTCACTTCCGGCATGTCTTCCTCCTTTGAAAGGCGTTAACGGTCTTCTTGCTGGAATGGGCTACTACCTGATATTTATGTAAAGTCGCATCTTGGTCGATTTGGATAGCTGCAATAGCGGCTCTCAAAAAGGGAACCACTGTTGAAATAGCTTGAACCCCTGCAACCTCCCCGGCATATGTGGCCTTTGTCACATCCGGCGCAGGCTCCGGCAAGCATGCTCACATCGAAATTCCGGTTGTAAGCAAAGTTCCCATCCTTTGTCCATATCTCTTCGAAGGACTCATGGCGCAGGTTACCTTCGATGAATTTTTCAGAATAGATCGACTCGCATCCTTTGACATTTCCGACGCTGTCGATGCCGACCACCCGTATCCCCGCTTTGCAGCCGTTCCAGGCTGAGATGGTACCAGGTAGACTACGGATGTAAAACTCATTCTTGTCGAAGTAGCCAATATCGTCACCTGCATATATTCGCATTAGGCCCCTCCGACGTTTTTCTCGGATAAAATCGGTGATTTCTCCAACCCTCTCTGGAGCGAGGAGAATATCCTTTGCGCCCAGCCATGTTGCCCATGCCCGTGACTATCTGAAGCTGCCAGATTTCCACTCGGTTATCAACAAGTAGGTCATATAGCTCGTCAAGATCTTCGGCGTTAAAGTCAACGAGGCTCGTTACGATGGCCATCGGTATATTTTCGCGGTTCAGTCTATTGAAGGCGGCAAGGACTTTTTGAAAAGAACCTTTCTTTCTTCTCATCCGATCATGGTTCTTTTCCATCCCATCAAGAGAAATACCTACATTGTTCAGTCCCGCCTCCCTTATCGAGGCTACCTCTTCGTCACCAAATAAAAACGCATTTGTGATGATGTTGGTTTTCGCTCCTCCATTTGACATCCTCCTTGCCACCTTTTCCCATCCCTTGTAGAGGAAAATTTCACCGCCTATGAAGGTGATCTGTCGGCAGCCTAAGCGAAGGAGATCATCTACTATGGGCAGACACTCCTCTACAGTCAGTTCGTTAGGCCGTGCCTTCGCGGCGGACGAACCGCAATGGAGACACTTCATGTTGCATTGAAGTGTCATTTCCCAGACGGCATTTTCCGGCACATATTCGGTTAAATTCACCGTTCTGCCTCCATTCGATAAGCCGCGCGGCGGGGCCGCTGCCCGCGCCGCAGGCTTAGATTTTCCTTTATACGCGGACCATGTACATTGCACGTATTACGTCCTGGTGAAGTTCAATGAAATCACAATCTACTCCTGCTTCATCCTTTATTTCTCGCATCTGCCAGCCGGTTAAATACATCCGTTTATACTTGTCATGGGTCGGAATACCGTATCGCAAAACCGGGTGCGGCGTCGTAGGAACATCGAGTTCATAAGTATTGCATTCGACGCCAAGAAAATCCTTGATCATCTGCTTTTGCCAGTCCTCAAGATAAAGGATTATTTTCTTCGCACCATCCACTGTCGGCATGATCAACCTCCTTTTAAAATGTTTTGAGACATTACGTCAAATTCAGCCGAGGCAAAATTACCCGGCAGGCCAAAAGCCCACAGCCTTTTTACACTCATAACCGTTACTGTGCATAAAACGGCTCATGCGGCTTTCCTAAACACCAAGTGATTAAACAGAAGGGTTTTCCCTGACCGTGACCAAGAGTTCCTTGATCCCTACGATGCCACCGAAAGCCGCCCCTATACTTGTGACAGTATAATGATACAGTTTGTCTGGATAATCGGATCTGGATGGCGGTATCTGCCTGATGGCGTCAAAAATGGCATCTTCAAGGGAAAACTTTATTGACCGACCCGTCGCCTGTCTTGATTGTAAGTTAATTATATCTGTTAACAAGTGCTCCATTCCCTTGCCAACACTAAATGGTATGGGGACTTCTCCGCCGCCGCCAAGCGGTACAGGTACCTCCCCACCTCCGCCAGCTATCAAAGTTTTAGTTACGACTCCCGATTCCGTTGCCCCAAAAGCGATGACATCAACAAGTTTATCTCCACCATTGAAATATACTTTGACCTGTTTCTTGCATGGACCGATGTCGAAAACCTCCACATGTTCCCACTTGTATCCTTTATGTACAGCCGCGCATACTATGCCGTCAGGCAAGTTCCTTTGAACAATAAACCCTGGCGGCTCTACATCTAGTTTATTTGAAATAATTTCTATGCCCTTTGTGCAGGCGTCAGGATAGGTTCCCCTTGCATAAATAAAGTGTTGCCCGAATGCAAAAAAAGCATTAACGCTGTCTATCCCAATTAATGCGGTAGCCATGTGTAGCTCCTATTCTATTAATAAACTGATGGAGAAAACATTGCTCGAAAAGGTAAAACCCATATCTGTTTACAGAGGTGGACTTTGTTTACAAAAGCCCACGACTTACTCTGAGTCCTGACACTCGGATAGCACGTAAAGCTCGTATTGCGGCTTTCTATTTAAACAAGGTTATTTCTACATTATTGAGAACCTAAAGTCAATAAAGATTACCAGCTTATTGACTAAGGTAAAAATACTACTACTTTTGAGTTAGACATAAGTAACTGCGCATTTTCAACTTTCGCCCCTTTTTTTGACTACCTGGTTTGCGTAACGCAATCCGTCTCACGCTTCTCTGATTGCCTTATAGCTAGGACGGAAGTAGCCGCCGAAACGTTTTGTCATTGCCATTGGCTGGTCTCGACAGGTGTCCCGACCGGAGTTACATCGTTAGAGAGATCCGATGCGTCGCTCGTCCCCGCTGAATTAGTCGCCATAACAACAAAATTGTAGGTGGTTCCATTTGTAAGACCTGTTACAATTATTGGGCTCGATTGCCCAATAGCCCTAACCGTAGCTACACCGGGGCCTGAGATAACTATATATGAAATGATAGGACTGCCGCCGTCATCCATAGGAGCGGCAAAGCTCACAGTAGCCTGCCCGTCGCCAGCCATCGCTTGAACATTGGTCGGCGCGCTAGGGACTGTTGAGTCCGCAAAACAGAGTTGGCCGACAACCAGAAGAGCAAAAACTAATAGCATAGTCCAAATAGCGCTTAAAGAATGAATCTTCATAATTCCTATCCTCCTTTTTATCACGAGAATTCCCATACGATTATTATCCCCGGCTGTCCGTTTGAACCGGTATACTGTTGATCGGCGTGCAATAATGACCCACTTAGCGGGTAATCGGCGTCCAATATTGACCCTCCCTCTGAAGTCATAACACGCGGTTATTAATATGATAAATTAAATTAACCCTGGGTCAAACAGGATGCCGATGGTGGGTCAAAATTGCACGCCGATCAACATCCTGAGGCGTTTCCGTGGCGTTTTCCGAAGCCGACTTGTCGTGATTTCAAAGAGTTAGGAATCTCACCCCCCCTGTCAATGTACAGTCTTGCTTTTGGGGGAATGCCCTGAATGGTTAAGGGAGATAGTCACCTTCGCAATCTATACCGGGATGAGACGTAACGAGATACTATCCCTTAGATGGCCCCAGGTGGACTTAGAGCGGCAGGCGATAACGCTCCTTATAACCAAGAATAAGGAAAAGCGCACCGTGCCAATAAATGAAAAGGTTCTGACCCTTTTGAGGGAAAAGGTCTCATCGCGGAAAAATTCTGGTTACGTTTTCCCTTCGGAGGCGGGCACGATGATAGAGGGGCACAATTTGAGCCGTGCATATAGGCTGGCAAGGGAAAAGGCAGGGCTTAACGATGTCCGTTTCCACGATCTCCGCCATACTGCGGGCAGCCGGATGGTTCAAGCTGGTGTTGACCTCTATTCAGTGAGTCTGATCCTGGGCCATAAAACCCTAGCTGTTACAAAGCGGTATGCTCACCACAATGTTGAGAGTCTGCGCCGTGGCTGTTGATTAACATCCGGTTTGAGATTTATTGTCAGGAGGGGTGAGATTAACCCTATCGAAGTTTTGATTAAACAAAGCGCGAAATGCGTCCTTTGTGGTGCTCCTTATGGGAAATGCGATTGCTGGCAGCCATGCGATTATAAGCCGCCGTGCGGCCACGTGCATGAAAAGGGGCAACTTGCGGGAATCCCATTCATGAGATGAAAAAGGCAAAAGAGAGGCGGCGGTGGGCTGCTTGGTAAAATCGGATTTCACGTGGTGAAATTTTTCGAGAGAGCGAGTTATCTCACCGTTTTGCGAAAGTTATCTCGCGCCGCTACACAGAAACGAGGGAGTTGACTCTAACTTTACAACTGGTACAATAAACGGGGGCAGATCAATTGAAATCCCCCCTTATCCAGGTTTGGACAATCCGGCCCCGGTATTCCAGGAATTTAAGTCAAATTATGGATTCCCCGATTAAGTCATTCGCGAATGACTTAATCGGGGGTCATTCCACCTAATCCTATCACCCCCGCGGGTGCCTGGGGTTGGTCAGTAACCTTCCCCCAGCCATATGCCGCCAGCTCGTCAGGGGTTACACACCAAAGGTTTGATACTGAACCTCCTAATGGACGTATCCGATGCCGTTCAAAGTCAACGTGTCGTTACCGCCGTATATATTGCTGTCGCTCGCGGAGAGGAACAGCTTCACTGAGTAAGTTCCGGCGGGGTAGATCAGACCTCCCCATCCTCCCCCCCCCGTGAACTGGTACGCGCCGCCAGAAGAAATACCTACGGCGCCAAGCCTTGTTCCGTCCGAGTTGTAGAGGAACACCTCTGCGTCGTCGTAAGTATCTGATATTCCCAACATATTCACCGTGATGTTGCCCGCGTCAGTGGTCGTGAACGATACAGCAGTGGATGTCGTGCCGCTGCCAGATCCGTCGTCTGTGACCGAGGCAGTCTTGCTCGTGTCCATGCTGAAGTTACCGACAGTCTGCTGATAAGGACAAGATTGGGACACGGCTACCGTGGAGTATCCTTTTCCAGCCGATATTTTAGTTATCCCGGTGAAGCCGCTCTGAACAGGATTCCATTTGTCGGTAGTAGTTCCATCGCCAAGCTGGCCAAGATCGTTACGTCCCCAGGCCCGGACTGTGCCGTCCGATTTCAGGGCAACAGTATGATACGCTCCCCCGGAAACCGAGACTACGCCGGTAAGCCCGGGCACCTGGATGGGGGAAAGTCTGTTAGTGTTGGTCCCGTCACCTATTTGGCCGTATTGATTACTTCCCCACGCCCAGACCGTACCGTCCGACTTCAGGGCAACTGTAAAAAGATACCCTCCGGTAATGGATACCACGCCAGTAAGCCCGGGCACCTGGACGGGCGAATGTTCGGTAGTGGTAGTCCCGTCGCCCAACTGCCCATACTGATTATCTCCCCACGCCCAAACCGTGCCGTCCGACTTCAGGGCAACTGTATGCTGATACCCTGCGGCAATAGATACCACGCCGGTAAGCCCAGGCACCTGGACGGGCGAATATCTGGTAGTGGTAGTCCCGTCGCCTAGCGGGCCATTATAGTTATATCCCCAGTCCCAGACCGTACCGTCCGACTTCAGAGCAAACGTATTATAATCTCCCACGGCAATTGAGACTACGCCGGTAAGCCCGGGCACCTGAACGGGCGAAAGCCTGTAAGTCGTCGTCCCATCGCCAAGCTCTCCTTCTCCTTCCGCATTTCTTCCCCAGTCCCAGACCGTACCGTCCGACTTCAGGGCAACCGTATGATAACATCCCGCGGTAACCGAGATTACGCCAGTTAGCCCGGGCACCTGAATGGGTGAAGTCGTGGGATTGTTATTCCCGTCACCAAGCTCCCCATCTGAATTAGCTCCCCACGCCCAGACCGTGCCGTCCGATTTCAGGGCAACTGTATGCCATCCCCCTTCAGAAATTGAGACTACATCGGTCAACGGCACCTCCACGGGGGTAGTGGTATTAGTCCCGTTGTTAGCCCACTGGCCAGTAGCCCAGACCTCCCCCGCCTCGGCCCTAACAGTCCCTATGAAACCTAAGAAGAGGATCGCCGTCAAAACTGAAAAAACCCACACTGCTTTTTTCATCAGACATCTCCTTTGAAGAAAGAATTAAGAAAGTGGATGGGATACTCCTCCGGGGTAGTAGAACCATCTTTAAATAATGAACATAAAAACAAAACATCGGGACGGGCAGAAGCAAGACCATAAGGATAATAACAAATAATGCCTCCTTTCCTCCTTATTTTACTAATTTTTGAATTGCAATCCTAATTTTCTTTAGGATTCCTGTTGATCGGCGTCCAAAATTGACCCACCATCGGCATACTGCTTGACCCAGGGGCAAGTTAGTTTATCATTTTAATAACAGCAAGTTATGACCTCAGAGGGTGGGTCAATATTGGACGCCGATTACCCGGAAAGTGGGTCATTATTGCATGCCGATCAACACCTTTAACCTCTAATACGATTTATATTCCGGTAGCCTCCGTGTAAATAACGGAATTTTCCCCGTTCTTATAATGCATTATCCTTTTGACTTATTGGGTTCTATGAACTTCTGGTTTTTACTTGAGGCTGCAGAAAGCCTGTTGAGCAGTTGATCCATGGTAGAACGCAGCAGTTTCTCTCCCGCAAAACCAGCAGCAAAATCAATCACCCTATACGCTACATACACGTCTGGGACCTCAATTTTAATTCCGGCAGAACTACTTCCGCCCGTTTTTATTATCCCGAAGAGCAGCTGACTCTCGGCCAAGAGGAGTATTGCAAGGGCCGTGGCCGCACCCATAATTGGACGTGCAAAAACGTTTAATGTCAGGTTTATGGTAAAGTTTCCCTTTATCAAACTCTGTTTGTCGGAAGACATTATTCGAACTTAGGCTACCGCCAAGCGCACCCAAAACACAGGCATAAAAATAATCCGTGGACCCGTTCTGGCGGTAGTAAATAAAAAACAGCGCGATTAAAAGTAACGCCATTATTATCTGGGACACGTTGTTGATTTTTACCATGTAGAGTTCGAGGAAGCTGCTGTCCAAGCTCCTATTAATGGTATTCAGCGCCGCCTTGAGGGTTTTCCTCGACCTTTCAAGGACGTCATTACTTACTGTTTTCTCTTCGAGTTTCTTTATCACATCATCTAATTGGGCTCTCCAGGTTTTCCTGATGTCCTCGGGAAGGTTTGTAAGTGACAGGTTGTCCAAGATGCTTCTCGCATCGGTAAGAAGCTCATCCCCGTCCTTTATCAGCAGGAAATCCTCGTCAAGCCGATGCGCCGTCTCGCGGAAAAAAACTATTTTCTTATTAAGATATCCTTTTTTCTCCGTCTCCTAAAGACACCTTAAGGAGATTGATCCTCTCTCCAAGTTGCTTTAGCAGCTCGATTTATATGCATGTCTTCGGTCTCAACATATCTGGACTTGAGTATATTGAACTCCGACTCTATGCTAAGCATACTTGCGTATAGGTCCTCTTTGGGCGGCGTGTGGAACCCTTTAAGGGCTTTTATATAAAACAGGTGGTTTGTCGGCTTGCCTGAGTGTTCTAATTCGGTCATGGATCCTCCTGATAAAAGATTTAACGAACAGCAAAGGGGGGGGACATGCAATCTCAGTTTTCACCGCAATACCATATTGCATCATTACAGTTAGGTAAAACTTTGACTTTAAGCAAACTAACAATCGGCTGGTAATAAACTACCTGAGCCTGAACCATTATACAGTTGAAAGGTTGATGTCAGAGTTGAGTATAGTATTCCGCCCGTCAAGGCATTACCTCACTTGATATTAACACCTTCAGGCTCCTTGCAATTGCTATCCAAGAAAAACACCTCCGCACCAGTATCCTCGACCGGGTTGTTTGGTTTCAGCCAGCCGCCCGTGTTATATAGTTCTATATTAGTTGCACCGGTAGCTAAAGGTAGTTCATATGAAAGCGGGTTTTCAATTGCTTCATGTGTATGACCAAATATCACCCTCTTGGGCACGGCCAAGCCAAAACCCGCGGCTTGGCTACAGCTCGCTGAATAAAAACGCGCAAACCTCTTTTGCACTTCAGGTTTATCTTTAAATGTCTTGGAGTAGCGACTGTCTTCATAGCCCGAGATTTGGCTGTCCACCCAGTGCTTCAACAAGCCGATAACAAGATCATATGTCTCCCCGGTTAACCGGGTCGCCCCAAACATCTCCTTAATGTTGTTTTTGATGACATCAATAGCTTGATCCAATTGCTGGGATTGTTGGCTTTTTGCCTGTTGCTGCACAGTTTGAAACAACCCCGTTACCGGGCCTCCCATCCCGAGACCGGTACATATCATGGTGTTGATTGGCAGGTTATATTCCTCAATTTGCTTGACATCTGTTGCATCGGGTAACTTACCACCAGGAAAATCCTTCAGCAAGCTCTGAAAGCAATACCCAAGCTAATTCCAAGAAATGGCCATGCGTGACAAGCGTAGCATTCTCGCCGCACTTTATATAAAGGTTTGGATAGACTATGTATATAGGCACATTACTTTCTTTGGGCAGCAATCCTTCTATATACATACCGCCGTAGTCCCCGTCAGGGTTAGGCGTTACACCAGGGAGATTTATGCTGCCAGCCTCGAGGTTTATTATTCCTGGCTGGGTATGTATAAAGGCCTCTGGGTCGGCGTTCTTTTGAAGCTTCATGATGACATGCCGCTGCCACTCGGTAGCGTCCCAGACCTGTTTGTCATGGTTGCCTGGGATATATACTATTTTCTTCGTCAGTTTTACGATTGCTTCAAAAAACGGTTTTGAAATTGCACATGAATTAGCAAAGGAATTGATAGAAAAGTCTAATGTATCTCCGTTTAAGACAAGGTAGTCAATTGGCCCCTTGTTATCTATTGCGCTCTTGAACCGATCAAATGTCGGGGTAGTCTTACCGTTGGCGACAAGCTTGCAGTTTGGATCGCCAAAGTGAGTGTCTGAGATTATAGCTATCCGTGCACACATAGTTCTTACATTCCTTTCTTTAAGTGTTTCATTTACCCCCAGACATTATCATTTTCAATCTTGTAATCATCGTACTGCCATTTTTTCTGTTCGAATATTTTCCGTAGAACAGATATACGATCTTCAATAATCTTCAATCAATTCTTATTTTTACTATCAACGCCTAAGGTTTTAAGTCTGTTAAACTCAGCTCAATACTAAGCATGTTGGCGAATAATTTTTCTTTGTGAGGAGAAAAGATACTTTTTGTAAAACCAATATCTAGGTTCTTCCTTTTCGTGGAGTTATATATATTATTTCTTATATGAGGATTACTTTACATTGTTAGGAGAAAAATGCCAATATAGGTATTTTACCAGGGATTAGATTAGAATGAAGGGCCGGTTTGCTCTCCTGAAATTGTCAATTTTCCTAGTGTATCTAATTGGTTATATTCTATAGACGCAGCGGTTGGAACTTAAAATATTTGTTGTCCTTGTCCTTATATGTCTTTAAGGAAAAAGAGAATAAACGGCGGCTGGGAATTCTGATGATAGATTAGCTTAAAAAAGATTTAGCTTGTGCTGTGATCAGCCGGATGGAATTGAACCCGCTGATAGGTTTTTTTATCTTTTAAAATACATCGCTTAGAAAATTGCAAATGGATTTGTGAACCTTTTGTGAACCAAGTGCCAATTCATACCCTTCAACTTCTTTTTGATGGTAAAACGCCGCTAGTGTGGATCGGCATGCAATAATGACCCACTTTGTGGGGTCATCGGCGTCCAATATTGACCCACCTTCTGAGGTCATAACATTCTGTTATTGATAATGATAATTTAAATTACCCCTGGGTCAAACGGATGCCGATGGTGGGTCAAAATTGCACGCCTATCAACACTGAATGGGGACGCGCCGGTCAGGAAGACCGAATTGCTTATTTGGGAGAGAACAAATGGCTGCATTGCGACATCGACTACGCGACAGTAACTCCGACAATGGAGGCGGCGGTGGCTACATCGGCACTAAATTCCTAATACGCGTAAGTTAGGTACTGACTTCCAGTTGGTGTTTCCATAGCCGCAACCATGCTTCCCGATCATGATATCCAATTATTTTTGAAGGATCAAGCACAACATGTCCTAAATTGATTAACGAAGATACCGCAAGGAGGTTGTCTGCCATACAATAATCAAGCATGTCGGGATAGTTCGCAAATTCGGCAACAGAGCAGATAAATGCATATTCTAGATCATTAACAAGTTCGGGTTGATTTACTAAGTCTAAACCGATCAGATCCCCTAATTCTTTATATCCATTGTGGCCGGTCGTTTGAATAAATCCACGGCCTCTAAAGTTATAACCATCATCAGTGCCTGGTCGATTTCCCATGCGCCCACCATAAGCGAGATCGCCAATCATTTGTTGGTTAGCCGGATGTTCCTGGGTGCGCCCATAAAGCAAAGCCTGCGCGGTGTTAAAATGAGTTGGCCATTGTTTAAGCAAAGCTTGAGGGGTGTAATTTAGCGACTCAGTCATTTCCAAGGCTGTATTGCTTTCATGGCTTATTTGGGCCATCAGATGAGCAAGTTCCAAAATACTATCGATTTTGTATTTTATAAAAGCTTCCGCCTGAATAGCCAAAATTCCGGTAATTTGACTTTGAACTTTTTCGCTATCTGGCCACACGGCATTAAAATCATCTTGAGTAAGATATCTCATTGAAGGTTACCTGGTTATTTATAAATTTATGGCCTCAGCATTACGCCCTGTGTTTAAACGGAAGAGGCATTAAGCCCCTTCCGCCATTTTTTTCTGACGGCTGCCATCGCCACCACGTAAAGCACGATAGCTACCTGTCTGCCCATTTTAGCCCTCCTTCGCCGGCCTGCCCCGTTATTGTACCAACTGTAAAGTTAAAGAAATCTGTCCCGAGGGCATAGTACATAATCAGCGCCCCTTACTTTTTGCCATCCACCATCTCTTTCAATTCTTTGCCTGGTTTAAAGAAAGGCACTAATTTCGCTGGAACACTGACAGCCTCCCCAGTTTTGGGGTTCCTGCCGTCGCGTTCTTTTCTGGAGCGTAATTTGAAACTGCCGAATCCTCGGATTTCAACGTTGTCATTGGAAGCAAGGGCGCCTTTAATGCTGTCAAAAAAGGCATTGACGATGATCTCGGCCTCTCTCTTGTTAATTCCATCTACTTTATTAGCCAGTTTATCTGTGAGTTCTGCTTTTGTCATAGGATTCCTTGATAAATAAAACGCTCTTGTTTTTTTCAGCTGTTAGATTATGTTAGCCCTTCGGCGATTCTGTGCGATCCTTTTATCCACGATGCTACCGCAGTTTAAGCACTTCCAGCCGTAGAAAGTCATCGAATTGTTATCGAACCTCTGATAGACCATCAACCCACCGCATTTCGGACATTTCATAATTGTTCCCCCTTCCAGGTATTGTAAGTTTTATGGGGATATCCGGAAAGCCGCCTTTATTTTGAGCCAGTCTTCTTAAGCAACCAAGCCATGTTCTGCCCCAGCACCTCCATCGTCCTGATCCCCTCTTCGTCCTTTTCCACTTCTCCTTTTTCGCGGCCTATCTTCGAGAGTCTGCTTACTAAAAGAATTTGGAACTCAAGTTGGTTTCCTCGCGCTTCATTGTTGATCGACGTGCAATTTTGACCCACCTTCTAAGGTCACAACTGGTTGTTATTAATATTATAATTGAAATTAAGCCTGGGTCAAACAGGATGCCTATGGTGGATCAAAATTGCACGCCGATCAACATAGAAAGTAATCGAATTGTTATCGAACCTCTGATAGACCATCAACCCACCGCATTTCGGACATTTCATAATTGTTCCCCCTTCCAGGTATTGTAAGTTTTATGGGGATATCCGGAAAGCCGCCTTTATTTTGAGCCAGTCTTCTTAAGCAACCAAGCCATGTTCTGCCCCAGCACCTCCATCGTCCTGATCCCCTCTTCGTCCTTTTCCACTTCTCCCTTTTCGCGGCCTATCCCTATGTTCCAGTAAATAGACCCAGGGACTATCATTTGAGTTACCATAAAAAAATGATTTATAGAGTCGAATACGTTTATTGCCCCGCCTCGGCGAACCGCGACGACGGCAGCACCTACTTTCCTCTTGAACATATCGTCATTGGCCATGGAGGTCATTCCGGCCCTCTCAATGAGAGCCTTTAGCCCCGCGCTGATATCGGCAAAATAGGTGGGTGAGCCCAAGATTATTCCGTCAGCATCTAGCATCTTGTCTATACACTCATTGACTACATCATCCTTAACGGCACAATGACGGTCTTTGTTCTTAAAGCATTTGTAGCAGGCAATGCAACCCTGGATTTTCTTGCCCGAGAGCTGAACCATCGTTGTTTTTATGCCTTCCTTCTTCAGTTCATCAAAAACCCGGTTAATCAGTATCGCTGTATTACCATTTTTGCGGGCACTCCCATTGAAGGCAATGACTTTCATTTTGTTCCTCCTACACAGAACCATTGGGGTGAATAAAACACAAGTGCTCTATTGATGGTTGGCGCGGATGACCTGCCCCCGTTTATTGTACCAGCTATAAAGATTTTACTTACCATCTTGAGGTGCTCCCCTTTTTAGGTCCATCCGGGATGAGGAAAATGCTATAAATTTGCTCATGAAGGAACAAGTTTTTCCAGTGTTGGATTTTGCTCCTGTAGAGCAAACATCTCCGGCGTTAAGTTCTTGATCGGCATGCAATAATGACCCACTTTGGGGGGTCATCGGCGTCCAATATTGACCCCACCTTCTGAGGTCATAACATTCTGTTATTCATAAGATAATTTAAATTACCCCTGGCTCAAGCAGAATGCCGATGGTGGGTCAAAATTGCACGCCGATCAACAGTATAACCCCGCTTCGCCATACAACACCCCCTTATTAATAATCATGTCCAGATTCTAACATTAAATCTGGACCGGTTTAAAGGGGGCAGGTCATTATTGCATGCCGATCAACACTTAGCGCAAAAACGGCGCTTTCGAAGTTTAACTTTGGAGATAAAAACCCGATAAAATCCACTATGGGCACTTTTCTCTTAAATACTTCTTGCCCGATCGCTCTTAATTGGTCCATGTGTTTCGATTAACGACACAAATGCTGTTCAGAATAGTTAATTCATTTATTTCTTATCGCCGGTATCCTTTGATTTTACTTCATGCTCCCGCGTATTTATCCATTTTGCATGTTCCTGCGACACAATAGCTTCAACATGCTCTGCAAACATAGCACTTGGCTCTTTTGCTGTAGCGTAATGACCGGCTTTCGCGAGATAGAGAAACTTTTCATGTTTCAGTGATTCACATGTTGTTCGATAAGAAATCCAGTTTTGGCTATATTGGTTCAACTGTTGCAAACTTTCAAGGATAACTATGACAACGCCAAATCCACCGGTTATATAAGGTGATGCCCCAATACCTGCCAAAAAGGGAATCACGGCCGCCGCTATTATTTGTATGACCTTTAGCCGTTTATACAACCGTTGATTTTTTATACTTCGCTGATCATACCAATTGATTTGGTCTTCCAATCGTTCAAACGTAGAGTTTTGTTCGGACACAGTCGATCCTCCTAAATTTTTATGCTATTTGCCATCAACTTCTTCAGATCTTCTAGTCCCTTTCCAACCAGTATCATCGACTGCTAAGATTGTCTTTAATTCTGTTGCGCCAACCACCGCAGCAGCAGCAGTAACAGCAAGCTGTCTAAACTTGTACCAAAGTTCAAACCAACTACAATGAAACTTGTTCGGCCAAGACAGTTAGCATAATACTACTCACGGGAATATAATTGACAACGTCGAAATCGATCTGTGTCCCAGAAAAGCTAGTTTTCTGGCCAAAAGGCATGAGTACAAACATAATGGACGAGACATGAATAGCTTCCTAATTTAGCGGTGAATTCGGGTGGAACTTTAAACCAGCCCCCCAAATTATTTTTAATAATCTGCCATCATTTCGTAAATAGGTTCCCACACACTAGCTAAATGTTTTAATTCTGTATTAGAGTCGTTACGTAGTACATCTATAATATCCTCGCGCGTCAGACGTTTGTAAAGAAAAGACTCAACAGCAAGGTTTTTTCGTATTGTAGCGAAAAAATCCTGGAACTCACTTGTCATACCGATTGAAATAACGCTTAACGCCGTTAAAACTTGTTCGCTAATATCTGAAGACTCTCGGTAAGCAGTTTGAATAATAGCATAGTGTTCAGGTCTTCCTATCCGCGCTAATGCAAGGGAAGCATGGCCTCTATTTAGACTCTCATTACTAGAAATGGCATTTATTAATTCGTTCATGAAAAATGTATCTTTTCTCAATCCGATGGCGCGATAAACCCAGCATTTCTCACTAAGTGAAGAGCTAAGGAGCATACTAGCTATACTACGGAACTCGTCATTATTTTCGATATAATGCACTGAAAACGCTAAAGGTAATAAATATCTACTACGAGAAAGTGAGTTTACCGCTTTTTCACCACCAATGTTCCCTAGAGCGTAGGCCGAAGCATCAACCACATCTGGTTCTTCTTTTTCATTAAAAAGACGCTCACTAAGGAGTGGGACTGCTCGTGAAAGTCTCATTTGGCCTAATGCGCGTACTGCTAGTAGGCGAAGATAGGCCTTATCAGAATTAAGCCAACGAGAATATCAATAAATCAGAATGTCTTGCTTTACAATGTATCAGTTCGTTATTAACAGTATCTATTTTTTGATAATTAGAGAGAGCCGCTTTAAAATTAATCGCAAAATGTAATCCCATTTCCAACTTATCAAAGGCATCTGAAATTCTATGTTTGTCACATTCGAGTACAAATATCTTTGATAGAGCCTTAAGAGCGAATATACAATATTTTCCAAAATCATATTCGCTGGTATAATATCCTATAATTGGATAGTTTTTTCCACGAAGAACATCTAGGATAGCAAAACCCCACTCGCTTGCACCTAAATATCCTAATGCCTCTATGCAGACACGACCTAAATCTGGGTCAGAAGTCTTTTGTAGTGTTTCCGCGATGTTACTTGCACAATACGGCTTATGCACAACATCTAAACAATCAGCCATGAAAATTGCTTCATACCAATTTTCGCTCGCGCTCATTATGATTTCCAATATTAATGGAGCAGCGTCCTTAGGGAATCTCTTGAGCACATTACGAACGATGATCTGATTAATCAGCCTTAAGTTTGTTTTTTTTATTTGGGCAATTATTGTGTTAATATCAATATTTTCAGATGATATTAATGTTTCAGTAGCTGGCACACTAACTAAGGGATCGGGATTAAAAATATCATCAAACAGGGCAGCGAAATCGGATTTAGGAAATAGATTTGCATGATTTGCTAGAGAACTAGCTGAGCGGACATCGCTAATCGCTCTGCGCAACTCTTCAAGTAAATTGTTATAAACCGCGGCTTGCTTTGCTTTACTAGCATAGTCGCCTAATGGTTTTTCCTTGGGAAAATGTTGGGTTTGGCTCAGCCATGGCAGGTTCTTCCAGTCGCAAGCATACAGAATCACAGGGAATAAACGAAGCCCAGCTTTTCTTCGTAGTTCGAGGAAAGAGGCTACTTCCTCTTCTTGGCAATATGGTGAAACTAGAAAATCATTACTAATTAACAAAACAGCTATTTGACTATTTTCAATGTTTTTCTTTATTTCTTCATCCCAAAGTTTACCGGTAGCGATTCTTTCATCATCCCAAAATTCTACTTCCTCTTTTACGAGAATTTTAAGATGATCAAGTAGCTGGTTCTTTTTGCGACGATCTTTGTGGCTATAGCTAATAAAAATCCTTAACATTTTAAATTGGTCCTCAATTACCATAGTTTAATAAATTCTATTTTTCTCCCAACTCCTCGCATGATGGGCTTGAAATCCAATCTTTACTCCCAAGCGCGTCTCCTTAGCATCAATTCATTTATCTCATTTAGCAGTATTCCATGAGAACTTAGACTGGCTTTTATTAATGCGGCCTAGCGGGCTTAAGTAAACTTATATTCCCAAATTTTCATTTTGGGCCTGGCTTTCGGCCTTGTCAACATTAATCAGGCGCTTCAATGTGTCCTTCTTAGGATGCTGACGGTTCTCCTTGATCCAGCTCAAAACCATCCTCCGCAATGTTGGTCTAGAATTCTGAGCAGTCCATAAATCTAAGACTATTTCTGACCATTCGTGGTATTTTGAATTTAAAGCCAAAAAATTAATTCCCCAGCGTAAAAGATTCTCGTCATTAGAATCAACTGCCCAAACCGCACGCCAAACGGGCAAGACTGCGTCATCTTCTTTAAGATTCGAATATATCCATTCCTTCGCATGTCTCACCAGTTTCGAATGATTTTCTACATCAAGGTCCCAAAGGGCAAGCCAAATCTTTGGCCATGAAGAACGGGTGAAGAAGCCATGTTGCATCCACCGCCGGCCGAGTTTCAATAGTTCGGAATCCGACTTTCGAGCCCGTACCATTGCGTTCCACACAAGCCCCCAGCCGGGTGAACTTGAATCCACGCCCGTGACCCATACCTTTCCTATGCGCATCAATCCTTCGTCTGGACCGATCTCATCAAAAATATCCTTCCAGATAAACGGAAGCTGCTTTATCCACCCCGCTTTTTCAATTGCATTAATAGCAAAACACGCAAGTCGCGGTCGTTCAATATCGGCATCCCAAGCCTGCCTCCATAAGAAAGTCCAGTTATCATTTTCTTCAATGGGGGCTGTCTCAATCCGATTAATCAGTGCTTCCTCTTCCGTTGGACTAGACTCCGCCAAATAGGCAAAACCCCGCTTACGCCCTGCTTCCATTATGTCATCGGGCATTTTCCCTGTGCCTGCCAACCTCGACCAAACGTCGAGCCAATTATTGTCGAAAATCATATAGAAACGGAGGTACCGTTCGGTCGTTGCCAACAGATCGGTATCCCAGCAATCCCCTTCGGACAAACGTTTCCAGAGTTGTATCCATTGCATATCCCCCGATGCAACCTTATAAGAACAAGACGCAGCGTTATCCAGCCATTCCAGTCCAAGCTGAAATAGCTGCCTATCTCGGGGGAAATACGTGAAGAGCACAGTCCAAACGTAGCCCCAGCCAGGGCGTTGCGTAATCGAACTTGCCAGCCAGGAACGGGCTTCATTTTCCAGATTTTGATCTCCCGGTGTTCTATTCCATAGTGTCCGCCACACATAGGGCCAATGTTTGTCTTCCAGTCTAGCCCTTTTTAGCCAAACAAACCCCTTCTGTTTTAATTGTTCGTCAAAGGGAGACGTAGCGTAAATTACTTGCCAAATTTGACTCCATCCCCTGTGCAGGATGGGAACTCGGTCAAGCCAAGTTCGTCCAATAATTATGAGTCCGTTATCGCCGGGGCTTGCTGTATGAAGTTCCATCCAGACGTAACTCCATCCACCATGAAATGGTGGCGCAACAGAGAGCCAATTTAATCCGATTCTGTCAATTCTCCCGTCGTTCTTGCAAAACTTTCTTAACTGCATCCATATGGTGTGCCAGCCTGCTTGGGATGCCGGTGCGTTTTCTATCCAATTAATTGCCTGTTCCAGCAGGACAGAATCTCCTCGCTTCTTGTTCCACAGCGTAATCCACACGGCTGCCCAACTTTTGTTCTCTAAGGCTGCGATCTTTAACCAGCTCTGACCCCGGCTTATTAATTCCTCATCCGCATCGGAACTTTCTGCAAGAGCTTTCCATATATACCCCCACGAGTCATTTTTAGCTGTTATTTCGTTAAGCAATTTGAAACCTAAATCCTTCAAACCGATGTCGGCTGGATTGCTCTTAAATAAAGGCCCCCAAATAAAATTAAAATTCACCTGCACGATTTTTACATGCCCAAGCCACTCACGCGCCATTGTTTGTAATACCGAATTGCCAGGATCTGCTTCCCATAGCTTAGGCCAAATGTACCCCCACCCGATGTGATCTGGTTTAGCTATTTCAAGCCATCTGCGGCCTTGTTCCGCAAGAACGCAATCGCCTACGTTCACTTCCCATAGTGAAAGCCAGATAACCCCCCAAAAATGTTCGAATTGGAGAACGTTCTGTTGCAGCCACTGGATTCCTAGCCTCTCCAGATCTGGATCCTTAGGGTCCACCTGCCAAAGATAACGCCAAATCAATGTCCAAGCCTGATGCCCAGCAGGTACGTTGTTTATCCAATTGCGACCCATTTGTTCTAATTCGGAATTTCCTGGATGTTGTACCCACAGCGCTACCCATAGGTAAGTCCAAGATCCATTTGTAACTGGCTGTTCCGCTAGCCATCTTCTGCCAATTGCCTCAAGGTCGCTGTCGCCTGGCTTCCACGCCCATAAAGCTGTCCAAACAAGTCCCCATGCAGGGTGCTCTCTTGGGCCGCCCTTTAGCCATCGGCGTCCGCTTGTTTCTAGTCCCTGCTCGCCGGGATTACCATTCCAGGATTGACGCCAAGTTAAGCCCCATTTACCAAGTTCCTCACTTGTTTGTTCATCAATACCGTCATCTTCCGACATACAGTAAGTAGGCTCAACTGTTCTAAAAAGCTCATTTATCGGAATATCCGCATTAATGGAGACCAATTCAACAAGTTCATCATCTATACCCCTCCAACATTCAATAAGCGCACGGCTCAACTGCTTTCGCAAACCAGGCTCCATCTTGCTCAAACGCTCAATAAAAGCAATCATTAATGGACGTGATTCCTTGTCAAGAGATTGAAGAGCGTTTTGGGCGTCACGACGTATCCACCTGTTTGAGTCGAGGAGAGAATTAATAACCCCCTCCAAAGCGTCCCGCCCCGGAATTTGACTAAGAGCTGTCAATGCAATACGTCTCATCCAATGTAGGTTGCTCTTTTGAAGAAGTAATAACTGGGATACTATCATATTGCCAAGTTGAACCATTCCTGATAGGGCAGCAGGGCAGTTTTGGCTACCACCTTGAATGAGGCTGATAAACCGGTTTAGCAATTGTGCCAGTATTCGGCAATCGATGGAGTATTCGTTTGGCGACTGTGAAATTGCAGCTGCCGCCAGAAAAGGATCGCGCTCAACAATATCCAGAAGCATGGAAGAAGGATTTCCCAAGTTTAGTAGGGTGTATATAACTTCATCATAGGGTCTTAAAATGCGTCTTCCGTTTTCAATTAGCGGTTCTCGAATTAAGGCACCTAATTGTTCCGAATGCGTAAGGTAATACTCTGCTGCGAAATATTCAAGTAATAGAGGATGGGCGAACTTCAGAAAACGACCCTCTTTCACTAATACGATAAAATCAGCACCACGGCCAAGTCTGACAAGAGCATTACCGTCAATCCCATTTGGTAAATATCTTTCTATGTATTTCGTTTCAACCATCTGAGACGTTCTATTATGGAGCATGGCAACTGCTAATGCTCCGAAACCATCAATAGCAGTAGATAACTGATGGTACCTCATTTCTTTACGTAATTGTTTTTGTTCCCGGTCGTATAATTCAGAAGCAAAAGATCGGATAAGTTCTCCCCGAGTTGGCGGTATTCGTTCATCTTTATTATAAATAAGACACATCACTTGCAATAAAAAAGGATTCCGGGCCATATGGACCAGGTCGCGAGGCGCAGCATCAAGTCGGCACTCCCATCCAATTTCATGAAGAAGCCCCTTGTTTCGATCGCCTAGTCGCTCTAGCACGAACTTTTCGACAGCTTTGTCATTCATAGGGAGGACATTTACTATCGGCAAACCTAGATGTCCAGTTTCCTCCCGTGAAGTTATGACTACAGAGGTTCCTGGGTGCCTGGAAAGCCATACTGCGATTGATTCAATCTGGATAGCGGCATATTCTGAATCCATTTGACTTAATCCATCAAGCAATAGCAACAACGATTCAGGAAACACAGGAGTGCCTATTTGATTAAGGGTCTCATTATGGATCAAGGTGGCAAGATCTATGACGTTATCTGGCCATGCTTGAAGTTCAATAAAAAGCGGTATTGATGTTGTGGTACCAGCCAAATATCGATGAGCGGTGTCATTTAAAATGTGCTTTAGGACTGCTGTTTTCCCGCATCCTGGCCTGCCTACGATGACAAATTGTCGGTGGAATGCCACCGCGTTCTCTACTTGTAACAGTGAGATGGCCTTTGGAATTTGTGGCGCAATCTGTTCCATGGTATTAACGTATGACGGCCACAAAAAGTCCGAACAGTCATCGCGGTCCTTAATCTCTGTTATGTGAGTACCTCCACTGAGATGAACATAGTACTTTTCGAACTTATTGTTCGTGTACGTAGATTTAATTTTTTCTAAATATTTTTGAACAGGGGATTCCGGTTGCGATGGTTTTTTGACGTTTTGCCTATCATTCTTCCACTTGAGAATGCTATCAGATATTAAGCCAAGGAGCTCATCTTTATTATTAAATGTACGAGCTCGAAGATCAAGAAGCCTCATCCTAAAATCGTCGATCAGTACTCCACGTTCATTATCTCCAGTAGAATGATCGGTAAGACTCCGGGGCCATAAAGGATCGTCGAGCACAAACATATGCCGTTCAATTCCTTTATTCCCGGCCTCTTCATATTCCAATTCTGTGATAGATTTGGTTTCACCTTTAAAAATATGTCCGTAACGATAAGCGATAATACCTATAAATAGGTCGCACTCGCGTATATCCCCCAGGCATTTCTCAAGATGCCTCGTTTCCTCAGCACAATAATATTCCATCGCAACGTCATCGAGATTTAATCTTTTTAACTTATCCCGCACGGCGCTACGGATATTTTTGAGGTCATCGAACGTTGCGGAAACATAAACCTTTTCAGGCACTTTGAAAAGCTCCTTTCAGGACCTTACAAGTTATAGATTGGAGAAGACGTTCGAGTGCTCCTACTGCCTTCTCTTTTGGGTTCCATGATCGCCTTGTGTTGGCCGGCGTGCAATTTTGACCCACCATCGGGCATCCTGTTTGACCCAGGCTTAATTTAAATTATAATATTAATAACGACCAGTTGTGACCTTAGAAGGTGGGGCAATGTTGGACGCCGATTACCTTCAAAGTGGGTCATTATTGCATGCCGATCAACAAGCCTATGAGCGTAATAGCGAATTGGCCGTGTGCCATTTTTTTAAAGCCGCTGGCAACTATTATTAAACTTGCGCACCTGCATACCTCAAAATTGCCAGAATTTCTGATTTAACTTTTATTGGTATTTCTGCAGCTTGCGAGATTTCTACATATTTGAAAGTTGTAACATCGAATGGTACTTTGTCGTCGGCGTTTACAGGTTCAAAAAGTAAAATAAGGCGATTCTGTTCATGATGCTTTAGGGCGTACCCTATCTCAACATATACATTGGGCCGGTGACCTGTAAGGTCGCATATGATTATATCCGATGAGGCAATCGCCTCGTACATTTTTTTGTGAATAGGAAAAGTCCCGCCTTCCTCAGTTCCCATATCCTCCAAATCGAGTTTTATACGATTCTCTCTCTCAATAGCAGCAAGTGTTTCTTTGAGTTGCTCAAGCCTTCTTTCTGCTCTATTATAAGCTCCATTCGGCGCATCAACAGGAGGATACCATCGTGCTAGGAAGACTTTCTTCGGTATTTTAAGTTGTGCGGCCTTGAATGTTTCAAGAAGCTGCTGAGCGGGCGATACAGGGCTGAGGAGGTTCGTTATTCCTTGCGAGCCGAGCCAGTTTCCTATGCGATTAAGATAATCGACCGACCACCTTATTTTAGTTTCATGGTCTCCACCGCTTGCCTCTCGCCAGACTCGTGCCGCTAGCTCTAAAAAAGAATACGTTTTACAGAGTGATGGATGTTCCGCCGTGAGGCGAGTGAGTATATCGGAAAGTCCTGCAAATAGATCCTCAGAAAATATCGTCATCTTTTCTCGTGACTCAGTGATACTCTCATCCAGCTTTATTAGATTGCTGGCAGCTTCCGACAAAGCTGTTAACGGACGTTCTCCAAACCGTTCTCGGGCAGGTTGAGGTAAATGTTGCAGACGCTCAGACAGTAGTCTGGTTAAATGTAATTCGGGGCTATATGCAAACTCTCTGTCAGGGGTCATGGAGTGAGTCGGGTCTTGACCAAGTAGAAGTCTCAAGCCATGTTCTGATTCAAGCGGTAACGCTTTACTGTTGATAGTATGGAAGATCAGGGACTCAGCAAAATCATCTGCATCGTTATTAGGCGGCTCAAGTAATACTAAGCAAAACGGCGCAAGGTATTTGTTTGGTAATGACATGTCTTCTTGTAGGTCTTCAGCCTTTGCAAGTCGGTGATTGCCGTCAATTCTTCTAAATAATTTTTCAGCCTTGACTTGATCCAGTTGGCTGCGCCTAACCCAAACACGTAGTATTCTAAGATTCCTGCTTGCGTATCGACGATAGATTCCTATAGGACCTTCATCGACAGTTTTTACACCAACAGTTTCATCTTCAATCGTAATAGGTTCCACATGGCAGCGCACTGAGAGTATAACTTCTGGAATGAAACGACTATCGCTTTTCTCAAGGTACTTTCTTATATCATCTGCGTGCTTCGGATCTAGCTCTCTCTGATGTCCGGTGACGCGTTGGGGCTGGCCTCCATCTGTCATTAAGTAAGGAACGGATATAGCTGCCAAGTCTCTTAAATCGGCAAAGCCACGTATGATGCGGAATATGCCTAACACACCTTCGGCAAAGTAGCCTTCGAATGATATGTATTGTGTTGCCAACGTCACGTCTCCTTAACAGGTAACTTTCCAAGTATCATTGTCTCTATTTCCTTCTCGATATTTCGCGCCAACAGTTTAGCTGCGTCTTGCTCACGGGCAATCTCTTTTCTGCCCTCGTCAACGCGGCGCATAATCTTTCGTTGCTCTTCGACATCCTTTGGCAGTGGTATGCTCAAACTTCGGATTTCTTCGGTGTTGATGTTCGCCTGTCCGATAATTTGTCTGCTCATAGCATCTATCTGTTGACGACCAACGGTGGAGTTTAAAACGAATGCAATAAAATCTGGGTCGGCCTTATTAACGTTGGCACGTAGTCGAATCAAGTAAGATGCAAATACATAATCCCCTACTTCGTGAAACACCGCACATTTTCCAACAAGCTCTTTGCTGTTTGTTCTATTTATTAAGATATCGCCTTCTCTTAAAAGCAAGTTCACGGTCTCACGTTCGGATAGTTTAATATGCTTCAAGTCTTTTAGATTCAGGGTTCCGCTTACAATGTTGTTCATGCGTATAACTGGCGTACCCTCCCCGTTGATGTTCGCCTTATCGCTCGTGCCGTATTGAACCATGTCGAGGATAGAGCCAAGCGACACAACGGGGAATCGTCCCTTGGAGATATCGCAGCCTGTTTGCACTTGCTGGTTAAAGTCAACACCCCAGCGCGGAAAGTCTTTCCACCATACCGATAGCGACTTGGGCAACTGCGCCTGCATTGGTGGCTTTAACCCAAGGTCTTTATAGAACCTGGCGTCAATGTCCGCTTTTATTTGCTCAACCCTTTTATTGGCGGCTTCTATTTTCCCCTTTGCTTTGTGCCAGTGGTCAACGATGGCTTGCTGGACAGAAGGCGGGGGGTAGGGTACTTGAACGGATAATAGGCGCTCCTCGCTTATTTCGCCTTTGCCTATACCACCGGTTTCAATATTAAATTGATTCGTGCAATATTGTGAACGCAAAGCCGCCCATAGGAATTCAGTATTAACTTTTGAGGTATCTGGTATTAGCGAACGAAAATGAATCGTGATACCTAAGTCTGGGCCATCGGGTACTATCCCTATAGCTCTTTTTCTTGCATTTATTTTTGAGACGACAATATCACCCGGAACTGCACGATATTGAACCATTTTTGTAGCTGTACGCTTACCGGAGAAAACCTTCCCTTCATCAAACGAAATACGATCTAAGAAATTCACTTTCTCGTGTTTTTCCTGTGGCACAATCTCGAAGCGAATATTACATACTTGCCCTAACGGTATGGTCGGCCAATGGCACTTATTACTTAATGAGAGGCGAAGTGAGGCAACATCCCAATAAACAAAATTTTGAAATGTAACCGCAAAAGCTTTTGTATCTATGCTATCCGTTATCATTAGTCTGTCCCTAAAATCAAAAAGGACTCCGGGTTAGCAAGGAACTCACCGTAAAGCTCCAGACACGTTTTCTCAACGCCCGAAGGCATATTGTTGTTAGGATAAAGTTCGTTCTGGTCGGCTTCACCCGTAGCCGTAATGCCGACCTTCTCCGCGTCGTACAGGAAAATCATGTACGGGAACCTCTCCTTCAGGAGCGCCCGGGCTTTGGCTATGATAAGGGCTTCCATCCTCTTCTCATATTCCTTAAGCTCCTTCTGAGACGCTTTGCGAGACTCGGTATCTCTGGCGTCCTTTGCCGCCTCAATCTCTTTATTTAAACGCCCCCGCTCAGCTTCCATTTCCTTACTGTACTTGCCGCGTATCTCTTCTTCCGCTACGGTTTTCTTGGACTCGAAATCGGCCTTTTCACTTTCGGTGAATTTCTGCATGAATAATAACGACGCCTTCACGCTGGCCCCGGATGAGAAGAACGTCTCCTGGGGTAGGCTGACGACGGCTCGGATATAGGCGCGATCCTCACAAAATTCTCGGACGTAAGCAAGAGAAGGGTTATTGAAGACGCCTTCGGGCAGGACTATCCCCATTCGTCCACCAGGCTTAAGGAGCGAAAGGCAACGCTCGATGAAAAGTATTTCCGTCTTTATATTGCTTGTCGTCGTCTTTGGCAGTTCGAAAAGCGCGGCTATAGGCTTACCCTTGACAGCCTGCACCCTCGCCTGGGCCTCTTCATAAAGCTCTCCGAACTCAGAGAAGTATCTATTTGCCATTTCATTTGGAACCTGTATGTCTTCTTCTCTTATAATGTCGGAAGGCTCGACACTTGCGCCAAAGGGCGGGTTGGTCAGTATGATGTCAAAACGTCCTTCAAATATTCCGTTCACATTCAGGAAGCCGTCGTGATGATGCACGCCGCCATGCCCGTCGCCATGCATTATCATATTCATCTTGCTCGTCCTAGCCATTCGGTCGTTGGCGTCCGTGCCATATATGGCTTTATTCGCAAGCTTCCAAAGACGGGAACCAGTTAATGACGGGTCAATCGTCTTTTGTATCTCTTCGTATTTTTGCCGAAGCGCTTCCGCCTTCTTCTCGTCAGAGAGCTTCTTGTTCTCTAATTGGGCTTTGTACTCCTGGTAAGCTTTGTCCGCGTCTGCAAGGATCTTCTGCCGTACAACCTCAAAGAAGCGGATAAGGAAGCCGCCAGAACCGCTTGCCGGGTCACATATAACATCTCCTTCCTCTGGCTCCACCATATGAACCATAAATTCAACTATGGTTCGAGGGGTAAAAAACTGGCCGATTTCGCCACGGAATGTGCGGCCCAGAAATTTCTCAAAGGCGATACCCTTAATGTCTTCGCTGGTTTCAGAAAGGTTGTAGCGTTCGAGCCTTCTAACTATTTCATGTCCGGTTGCGGGCTTCAGGTTGATGTGTTCATCCGCATCAAAGATTTTATCGTTCTTGAAGAATGCCTTAGTGTCTTGGAAAAGTCCGTCCAACGGGTTATCGCCGAACTGCTCATTAAGAACCACGGTGGTGAAGAGGTTCTTGCGCTTACGCTTTGCGCGCAGTTCCCTTTCAACAAAGACCTTGACGAACAGTATCTTGGCTATTTCATCGAATGCTGCGGCGGGGTCTTTTTTCTCGCGGTTACGGATTACGTTATGGCAGTCCTGGAGGAGCTTTGCAAACTCGTCCTCTTTGAAGATTTTCAATTTGGATAGGAGTTCGTCTATCTCCTTGTCGCTGGCGTCGGCATGGGGGATGTTGTCGATCTCTTCCAGCGACTTCGGCATCTTGTCATGCAAGACGCGCCAATACTTGGTTTCCCTGTTGTTGTGGGTTACAAGAAAACGCGCGTTAGAATAGCGGGCATATGCGTCACCCTGCCGGTAATCCTTATCTGTTATGGTTACGTTATCGGATTTGCACTCCACTACAATCAGAGGACTCTCGTTTTCGGTTTTGTCCTGAGCGGTACGCCAGATGACAAAATCGGCCCGCGCGTGTGCCGATCCCCTACCTGTTACCTCCTCCTCTTCAGCAATTTGGTTCTAAGGAAAAACCATATTCTTCGATGAGCACGAGAAGGTATTCTTGACGTACACGTTCTTCCGGCGTCTCGACGAGCCATCTTTGCCGCTTATGGCTCCAAATCTTGCCGCCCTTAGTTTGTATTTCCAAAAATGTCTTGGCTTGTTTTTTTTCCATGGAGGTTCCCTGCCAACTCAATAATAAAGGATAGCAGTACAGACGGTCTTCCTTGTGAGTCAACCCTGCCTATAACCGCTATCCTGCTGAATACGCCTTTCAGTTGCCTGATAGATTTGATTTCCGCAGTTCCAAATATCTCAGGTCGGAATGTAAGGTTTCACTTTTGATTCCTTGTAGAGAAGTCAAGTCAATCTCGTTTAATTCTTTTAGATATTTCTTTTCTAGATCATTGTCGCCAAGTATTCGCCAAAGAAATGAGCTATGTCGAAATATTCTTAATAATTGGACTAATTGATTTTCATGTTTCATTAACTTCCAAATAACATTATGACATCTATTAAATAAATCTTGGAGCCACTGATAATATAGATGAGTGTATGCTAATGATAATAAATGTCTATCTTCAGAATTAATTTCATTAGTTCTTATTTCTTCTATTAAAATCTCTGCTTTAGTGATGATAGCTATAATGTGATTATAATCGTCTTCACGTGTCTGAAGAATTTGCTCAAGAAATCTAAGCTTCTCTTCCGTATTATCTGATTTTCTCATTAAATTCAGGAGGGTGTTATTGCTAAGAACAGTGAATCCTTTCTTGCGAGCCTTCTGCTCCAATTGCAACAATTCCTTTTTTGTATCTGCGCTGGTTTCTTTGCATTCCAATATTATTTCTTTCGCATGCATATAAGCGGCGGATTCTTTTTCTTTCAGTTCCAAAACTTGTTCCGCAAACGATATTGCAGAAGTTCGTTCGATATTTTTAAGTGCAAGTGCAATATTCAAATACGCTGAAGCTTTCATTTCCTTGTTTAATAATTTTTCGCTATGCCCAAGGACTGATTGAAGGACTTGCACCGCTTCTTTTCTTTTATGCGTCATTCGAAGAGATTTCCCGTATATAAGGGCTATATCAGTAAACTCTTTTTTTAAATTCTTACCTTCAATTAAATGATATATTTCAGCTGAAGCTTTACAGGCATCTTTGAAGCGATCATGATCAAATAATTGACCGCAATAATAAATGGCTAAACTGGCAGCCTGTTTAGCCGCTAGCTCATCTTTTTTTTGAAGTGCCGCCCAAATTAGATGATAAGCTACCGCATGTTCATTACCAGGGCCAATTGGCATCGCAAACTTCATTCCTAATTGAGCCATTTTCGTAAGTTTGATTTTACCTTCTCGCCAGTTTGGACCAAAAAGCAAATCTGTTGCTGTATATGTAATATCTGAATATTCTTCTTCTGTAATTAATGAGCTTACATAATCACGAACCTGCCTTGGTATACGAAGCAATTTAAATGCCTCAGATAAGGTAGCAGAGCCTTCTCTAATATAAAGGTTTCTGGGCGGGCGATAGAAGAGGCACTATTTCTAATAGCGAAAGCTCGGATAATTCCATAACGTTCCCTGGAAAAAAAGGTTCGGTAGGATAAAAACGCTTAATCGTAGCCAATGTTTCTCCATTTGAGAGAACAGTTAGCAGTTTCAAGAGACGATAGCTCCGACGAGAATATCTGTCATTCGATTGAGCGAGGGAAGATACGGCTTGTACCAAGGCCTTCGGGACAGGTTCTGCGTCAATTCGCTGTTCTTGCCCCGTTTCAAGCTCTATATCGAGCAATTCGCTGAAGGATATAATTTTAAGTGATTTTATTATTCGATCCAGATGCATTGGTAAGCCGCCGGAGAGTCTGGAAAGTTGTTCGACACTCTCAGCGTCTTGAAGTTCCATATTAGCTTCAGGGTGAACAGCCATATAATTACGGACTTCCGGTAAATCCAGCGGTTTTAATTCTACAAAGTCCAAAATTTGTTTAGTGATTTGTCTTGAAACAAGAATAATATAAATGCCCGGACAATAATCTAGGATTGAACTTATGAGTTGTTCAATAACGTTTCCTTTGCCTTCTTCAAAGGTAGATTCTGATAGTTCTGGAGTTATATTGTCTAATATTAGTATTGAACAGGGTATGGCCGTATTTATGGCAACAAATTCTTGTAAAGGCAATCGGAATTGATCATCAAAGGCAGATAATAGTTGCTCAGCAGTGGTTATATCTTCGCATTGGAGGTTATATATATCTAAATAGGAAGATTGACCTTTCAGCCGTTCGAAAACACATCCTATAAATGTTTCTTTACCTAGACCCCAATCTGAAATTAGCCAAGCATACCGATTTCTACGAAGTAAGGTCTCAAATTGCGACTGGTCTTCCAAGCGGATTGCTCTATGTTGAGGTCCAATATTTACTTTCAGTCGTGGTATTCCTTGAAGCTTTGATTTTGCTTTTTCAACGTCAGGGGATTCTTCACTCAATAAAGTTTTAAAACTTTCATTTAATGCGATTTCTTTTTCTGAGAGCCTCATTTGTAGGAGCTTCTAAGTGTAAAGATAACGATTCAGTTTTTTGTATTTCAGCTTCTGGGGGTTTTTTCGGTTCAAACGTCCATACGATTGAATCTGCTTCGTTGAGGTCAAATTGTTGATCTGGACCAATTCGAAGATGGCCCGCATATGTTTGTACTGATATTCTTGGCCAAAGCTGCAACCTTCCTTCTGTTTCTGTTTTGTTTATTTCTATCCGGCAAGCGGTATACCCATGTATACGTTTTACCCTTTCTCGATATGTTTTCAGTCCAAATAAAGAAGGTCCTTGCAAATATCTTCGAATCTCTGCACCACCTTCACTTATGCTCGCGGTGAAAGGTTCATGCATGTGCCCATATAGATGGGCAAAAAACCTTCCTGGCGGAGAAATTTCTCCTTTAAGACGAGCTTGTGCATTGGGATGCAGCCACTCCGGGCCATGATGAGATATCAATAAAGTAATATCTTTTTCTTTGCACCAGCTGACCGGATCACCGGAACAGGCATTGTGAATCTGGTTTTCATGTATATCGAGTTGACCTTTGTAATCATCCTTAGTGAGCTGCAAAAAGGCTGTATTTATACCAATAATCCCAAAACTTGCCCCGCCTATTTCAAGAACGATGGAAAAGTCTCCGGGGAGTAAACCATATTTTATTTCTTTAGGGTGGGGAAGAGATAAAGTTTGCAGCCATATTGTGTAATTATAAAAGCATTCATTTATGGTTGCTCTATATTCATTTTTACTAGAGCCCCAAAATTGTTTTCGTAAATCGGCGTCCTCATGCCAGTGTCTGAAAGCTTTGACCGCAGCATTCTCAGTTGAAGGGCGCAATAAATCATGGTTTCCTGGTACAGTTATCAGCGGCGGCCAGCTGCCCAAACTTCGGAAATGGGCCCAAATCTTATCCAAGGTTTCTGATAGTTTTTCGAATTCTTCCTTTTTCCCAGAATATGTTAAGTCGCCAGAAAATATTACAGCATTCCACGGACCAGTTTGATCATGTAATTTCGATAGGTTTTTAAAAAATTCTTCGCGGTAGGTTGGCCAAAGCCATTCTTGATTTTCAATTCCAAAGTGCAGATCGGAGAAATGTAGCCAGTTAAAAGTAGCCATTTGTTTTCCCTGAATAAATATATGAAGTCGGTATTAGTTCTTGGGCAAGAAAGAAGCCATTTCCAATGAATTTTATTACGCCATATTATGTTTTTAAAGGCAAGTAAATAATCAGAATTCAACTGAGTTTATTAAGGATTCAGGTATTAACGCTGCATAATGCCTCCTGCATATCACAGGACAAGTTCCCCATTAGAGTAGCGATCTTATAAAGGCTTTCCCCTTTCATGGCAAGCTGACTCCCAAAAGTATGTCTATAATCCGGACATATCCATTGATGCTTTGCCTTCTCATTTGCATTTGGAAGAGCTTGTGAAATGTCGTCAGCATCCCATTTTACCTTGCGGACTGGTAAAGTACCAACCTTCATGAGTGGGGGCTGGCGTATATCTCTCAAGATATTTTCTTAAAGTCGTGCTTATAGGCACTACGCGGTTTGCCTTCGTCTTGGGCTGCCAAAATTTTCCATTGATATTCTTTGCCCTGATGCGCAACATTCCTGCTTTCAAGTCAACATCCTCAAGGGTAAGCCATACAGCTTCTTCTCGACGTATTCCTGCAAAAATATACATGGCGACAATCGTCTGAAGCTGTGGTTGGTCATTGAGGGCCTCAAGCTGTTGATCGGCGAGCAATTTTGACCCACCATCGGCATCTGCTTGACCAGGGGCCGGATGGCCACCGGATTCGCCTCAGGACCACGAATACGGTGGAGCGGCTCAACAAGGAAAAAGCGCCGGACAAGCGTAATCGAGATATTCCCGTCCGTGCAGTCAGCCGAGCGGATCATCGGGCATTGCTTATCGACCAGGATGAAAAATGGCAGGTCGAAATAACCTACCTAAACATGGATGAACTCAAGGAGTGGGAAAGGAAGCAGTCAAGCGAACAGGTCGAGGAGTCGGAATTTGCAGAAGCTTGACTGCCATCGGCATGCAATAATGACACACTTGGGATGATAGGCGCCCAAAATTGACCCACCTTCTTGGGCCATAAATTGCTGTTATTAAAATGATAAATTAAATTACGACTGGGTCAAGCGGGATGCCGATGGTGGGTCAAGAATGCACGCCTATCAACATCTGAGCAGCATCTTCACGGCTTCACGCATTGTCATTGCCCTATTCTTTCATGACCGGCAATCCGAGCTCGGCAAGGCGCTTCTCCTCGCCATCGGCCCAATAACTCTTAGTGTTGGGGTCGTACAAGAGGTTTATGTCTTTCATTATCGGCGGTATTGGGCCTGTGTTTTTTGCAAGTCTGAAGAGACGCTCCCTGCCCGGCTTTGGAGATCTACTCCTGTAGCCGACTAGGGTAATATATCCTGCAGTTTTGAGCGTGCCCAAATAGTGGGTCAGATTCTCGACCTCGGATTCTGAAAGCCTTGCAATGTCCCGAATAGCGAATGGGCCTCTAATGATCCTCATCACTTGCCAGGCGCGTTCACGCGCGGTATTTCTAACCCGCTTGTTTTTGGTAGTGCCTTTCACTTCTTTGCCCGCCAGTCCAGGTCTTTGATGTGGGAAGCATCTATCTGCTTCAGGTTGTTTCGCCTGGCGAGGACCTCTAGGTGGTTGATTATTATCTTCAGGGAGCGGAAACAGCCTGACGATGCTTTTGCCATGGCATCAGAGGCTTCTTCTGTCATGCTTACCTCGCATAGCTCTTTGGCAGCTTTCATTATGTCCTCGTTATCCAGAGGCTGGAACTTGTTTATCTGACTTATGCGCGAGAAGAAGTGCGGGTGGCGCATCAGCTTCTTGTCTACGGACCCCATACCGATTAGAAGGATCGGGGTACCGCATTCGTCGTGAAGGTCACGTAAGGATTCCAGAACCCTTGAGTCATGGCAGCAGAAGTCAGCCTCGTCGACAATCAGCATGACGTTATTTCCTATGAGCAGTTCTACCGCCTGACCGAATAAGTTTGAAAACCTGTAATATGGCTCGGCTCCAAGGGCATTGACGATCATCTCGAAAAACCACCTATGAGAGATTGCGGCCCTTGCCCGGACGTATACGGCATTTGAGCCTTTGCGTCCGACGAACCATGTGCAGGTCTCTGTCTTGCCGAGGCCGGGGTCAGAGTAGATTAGTCCGAAGCCGGGGACTCCATTGCCGCGCTCTTTCAGGTTGTCGATCATCTCGACGGACCTCATGACGTTCTTAGTCTTGACAAACACGTTGTGCATGATGCACCTCCTTGTTAAATGGAAAAGGCCCCAAGAGGGGCCTTTCATCAGACATACGAGGCGAGCCTTGCCTCATATTCGGTTAGCCAGCTTCTTTCGTCAGGGCTTAAGTCCTGCCTGCTTTTGAGTGCCAGATATTTGTCGTAGTCTGATTTGTATAGGCCATTGCTTTTTGTTTTTTTACTTCTTACTATTCCGTCTGCAACCGTCATATGACTGGAGGCAAGCTTTGCCTCCAGTGCCTCGACGTGTTCCGCTATCCTGGGAACTGTGGGCACAATCTCATGCCAGGGCAGCACCGCATCCTTGGAGGCGGCCTTGGCCATTTTAACGACCTTTAGAGTCTGGCGCTTAAGGGAGCGTTTCCTGCGGATGCCTTCCTTCACCGCGTCCATAGTCACCGGGTTGCCGGTAAGCTTTGCCATCGAGTGGACCGCCTCTACCAGCTTAGCTGCGCCCAGGTATTCGCCACGTGTTGTGTAAACCAAAATCTGAGTGAGGTCGAAGAAGCTGTAGCGTATGCGGACTTTGTCTCGTAAACCGTAAAGGGCCTCGTGGAAGTACTCGTTGCCGAGGAACCTGATGCCGTTCCTGCCGATGGACGCCGTCTCAACGGATAGCATAAGGTAATCAAGCTCACGTGCATTTATTCCATTACCACGTCCTGCATTAAGGACCTCGCCCGGTGTGTGCCCATCGAGGCCGCCGTGTGGCTGTGTGCGGTAATATTCCCGCCACTTGCCTATCATGGCCATAGTCTCCGGTATTGTGGGTACCCAGTCGTTATGCAGGCTCTTGAGGAATTTTTCATTCCGTTTCATGTAGCCGGGTTTATCCTCTATGGAAGCGCCAGTAAACGAGGGCATTAGCCTCTCAAACGAATCGGAGAACGTCCCGAAGAAGCGCTCAATCGGTTTGCTCTGCGCGTTATATGGCCAGGCAAAGGACGTAATAATGCCGAGCCTCGCAAACATCCCGTAGAAGCCGCACTCCTCAAGGCTCAACTCGCTTGTAAATACCTTCGCCTTGAACGCCTTGCCATTGTCGAGCAGGGCTGCCTTCGGAAATTTGCCCAGCTCAAGGACTGCATTACGGAGCGCTCCAGCAACGGCCTGGATGTTCTCCTCGACCATAATCTCATAACCTAACAAGTCACGGCTGGCCCAGTCGTAGAAACCAACGAGTACCGCACGGCAAGGTTTTCCGGTGTACGGGTTTATCACCTGAAAATTAAGCCTGTGGCCGTCGGCGACCAGAACGTCGCCGACATCAAGAAGGGATGAATCACGTTTCAGGAACGGGAGCACCTTGTCGTTTAGCGCCTTCTCACCTTCACGGAGCGCAATCCACAGGTCGTAATGGCGCTTCTTGAAGTTATCGACAAACCGGCGAAGGGTCATGCCTGATGAATGCGAGGGGAGGCCACGGCGTTCCAGAATATACTTTGTCAGTTTTATTGCCGTCTCGACCTTGACCTGGTTCTGATGCAGAAGCTGCGTAAGGAGCAGGTTGGCCTCGTCTTCGGTGACCTTCGACCTCTCACCGCGATTATTGGTGGGTCCTGGGGCCAGGACACGGTAGTCGCTGTCCCCGTCCTTGTATGCCTTCTCCCACCGGTATAGCGTCCCGCGCGAGATGGTGCCCAAAACCTTGAATATCTCCGGAAGCAGATGGCCGGTATTGTATGAGAGCAGGAAACAGCCCAAAGCGTCTCCTACACTACACGATGCGATAGCGATTTTCTTGTCCTTGTGCCAGGCACCAAGCAGGTCGGCACGAGCAAGTGCCGATTTTTCGGTCCGTGCGGGCAGGTGCCTTTTATCGGCTGCACATATATTGGAAGATCGAGTCTGGTCCGTTTTACACTTAAGGTAGTTGTCTTGAACTTCAGGTGGGAGGGCGGAGAGAGGGATCAGGTACTTCCAGCCCGATGTGCCACGAGGGACTTTCTCGGCTGGCATTTTTCCCAGGCTGATGAGCCTCTGGACCGACCTGACCGTTATTCCCAGGAGGTCCGCTACCTCGGTAATCTCAAGTCTTGATTCCATGCGGCATTAAAATCTCCTAACCCTTTGCCAATACTGCCGTTAAGTCGGACACACACTACCTCTGTGCCGGGGACATTGCAAGTGGATCTTGCGACAAGCGGAGACTACTTAATTAGTAAAAAGTCCTTATTTAAAGGTAGTTAGCTAAGCGACCTTTTGTGTCGCGACAGATGTCGCGATAATGTCGCAACATGGCTGAATATTGCGACGCAGGGTTTTAAAGGCTAATCGGCAAAAGGCAAAAAAAATAAATAGCTTAGCGAGTTATGAGGACAGACAAAATCTCAAACCGAATGGCAGGAACTGGCCTGAACTGGCCGGTCAATCTCACTTTAAAAACTGCCTAATATGGCCCGTCTAACTCTTCCGATTTTCCTGAGTTTCAGTAAAGAAACTGTAAAGTTTTGTAGGGTTTCTGTAAAGTAATTGTAAAGTTTAATCCCACCTAATCCCTTTAAATCCCGCTACTTCCCACAATCTCCCCTCCTATGTCAAGTTATAGTGGCGTAAACGCTTTAGTTTCGGGGCATGTCTGAAATGAATTGCTGCAATTTTGCTGCAGTTGCCGATTCTGGCAAAAAAAAGGACTCACGGAAGTCCGTAAGTCCTTGATTTAAAATGGTAGGCGATGGGGGGTTCGAACCCTCGACCCCTGCCGTGTGAATTTCATTTAGGGAAACTTGCTAAGTGGGCTGCTGGTCTGGGAAATCGGCTATCCCACTGGAATACATATGCTTTCATTTCCTTCCGATATTTACAATGTTTCCATATTTTCCATATAGTCGGTAGAATTCTGCTACATTTTTGCTACAGTATGAACACTGCTTTGCAATTCCAGCAAATGCTATAAACAAAAGAGCGGTTTTTAGGCCCCTCCCTTGCTGACGATTATCAGTTGTTTTGTCTCTTTCTCTTTGCACTATTACTCGAACTGCCTCTCAGTGTCTGTTCTGGTAATCCATTTGCCGTCGCCGCCGAAACGTTTGTCATTGCCATTGGCTGGCGTCGCTATATGTCTCTGTCGGAGTTATATCGTTCGAGGGTTCCGACGCGGGCCCTGTACCCACCTCGTTAGTTGCCATAACAGTAAAAGTATAAACGGTCCCCTTTGTAAGGCCGGTTACAGTTATTGGGCTTGATGTCCCAGTCGCTACAAGCGTAATAACTCCGGGATTTGAGATAACAAAATATGATTTAATAGGACTGCCGCCGTCAGATTCAGGCGCGGCAAAACTCACGATAGCCTCCCCGTCGCCCGCCGTTACTTGAACATTGATCGGCGCGCTTGGGACAGTTGCAGGAAAACTTGAATGCTGGTCAAAGGCAAGTAAAACGAAGAATAAGAAAACAGTCATCTTTAGAATCTTCATGACTCTAAGCCTCCTTTTTATCATGAGAACTCCCATACTATTATTATCCCAGGTTGTCCGTCTGAACCGACATACCCGGTGCTGCTGGTTGAAGTCGCGCCGCTACCGCCCGACCCATAGCCATAGGCATTACTATTCGAGCCTTGCGTGGTACTACCCCAGCCGCCCGCGCCAAATTGCCCGCTCCCTCCAAACCCGCCTTTCGCGACAGAACCAGATAACCTTGTTCCGCACTCCCCGCTATGTCCATAGTCGTTGATGTCTCCATTAACAGCGATCGAAGGCCCGCCCCCGTTAACTATGGCAACCGAGGTTCCATGCGCCATGCCGGCCCCGCCGTTACCCCCATCTGCGGTATAGGTTATGCCATTATATGTAAAACTCGTGTTCCCGCCTGTGCCGCCACTACCCCCGGAACTACTGCCGTGGGTCCCATAAACTCCTACGGTATATGTGCCCGTGCCTGAGAAACCGGTTATTCTTTTGAGCAGATATGCGGCTGAAGAGCCGCCCCCGCCAGCCGCCGCTTGAGATGACGCTCCCGACGCGCCGCCACCTCCACCGCCACCTCCAACCATTTGGATAATAATGGAATGCGTCCCCAACGTCGGCGTATAGGTTGCATTCGTACCGGAAGTAAGATATTGGACATTTAAAAGACTACCCGATGTGCCGCTCGAAGAAGGCAGATTCCCGATCGTTATATATTTTTTCGCGCCGGAGGCTGCGCTGTCCTCTATCAAAAGTACGTCGTTACTTGCCGGGGTAGTTTTTTGGCTGAAGGATGAGAAATCATTGGCCGAGCGTTTGAGCTGGGCATCATTTGTCACGCTGTTGAGGTTGACTTGTGAGGCAGTTATTCCAGTAAGCCCTGAGCCGTTGCCTGTCGGAGTCAAATAATCCGCCCCTGCCACGGCCGCGCTGATCGCCGTACCATTGCCCTTCAATAGCCCGTTGACATTAGTGGTTATGCTTATCGCGGGTGTGGATGTTGCATTCGCTACGCTTCCACCGAAGCCGTTGGCAGTCGTTACCGAAACAGATGTTACAGTGCCGCTTCCGCCGCCACCTACATGCCTTGACGAATATCCTGAAAAAGCTGCCCAACTGTGCGGAATATAGCCGTTCCAAGTTGCACCCGTGACATTGCCGAATGTAGTTTCAGCCATCGTCCTGTGGCGAATAGCAATTGGAGACTGGTAATCAGTGTCAATAGCCGCGAGCGAGAACCCCCCCGAGCCGTCGCCTTTTAGGACCGATGCACCGGATGTGGCTGGAGCAAAGTCTACTCCGGACGTCGCCGCGCTGACGGCCGTGCCATTACCTTTCAATAAGCCGTTGACATTGGTGGTTATGCTTATCGCGGGTGTTGAATTCGCATTCGTTACGCTCCCGCCGAAGCCGTTACCACTCGTTACCGAAACCGAAGTTACCGTGCCACTACCAATGCCTGTAAGGTGCGAACCGTCGCCGTAGAAAGCGGTCCCCGATACGTTCCTGAATGTAACTTCCTGCGCATATGGGTTCCCCTCCCACCACTCTCCTTGACTCTCTCCCCATCCGCGCATTGCCGTGTAAGGCATATTACCCCAGAAGCGGTTACTATCCACAAGAAAAGGCCCGTCTTCCAAGGATGTCGGTGCACCAGAGTATTTAACCCTACAGTTGTTCAGATCAGGGTCATACCAAATATAGATATTTCCAATACGAAGAGGAGTGCCATTCCAAACCATATCATATAAGGAAAGGCCGTTACCCACCTGTGCAGAGGTTATGCCTGTCAGATGTGAGCCATTGCCGTAAAAGATACCGGAAACATTCCCGAATGTAGCCTGTTTGCTACCCTTTATCGCCCCAGTCATTGTCCCTCCTGACAGGGGTAAGCAAACGGTTGTCGGACTGGTAATCCAGGAGTTTAAAGTACCGCTTGCGTCAGCAACGGGAATTGCACTTGGTGTCGGCATCGTGGCCTCTGCTGAGAACCGGTATCGCACCCACCTGGGAAGCTGTAATGCCCGTAAGCTGAGAGCCGCTGCCGTTAGGTATTAGATAATCGGTTCCTGGTAAAGCGGCGCTTATTACGCCTGATGAGGCTTTTAATATGCCCGATGTTGCGGGGTCAATCGTGTTGCCCGCACCACCATTTCTTGCCCAGGTACGATCGTCGGTAATTGTGAGGACGCCGGAGGCATTTAAGACATTCCAAAGGGGAATGCCAGCGGGATTATATGATCCTGAGTCTACCGAAAGCGATGCCGTGCCTCCTGATGTAACAATGCTTACATAATGTGCAGAGGCACCCGTATAGTTAGAAAAATCGATGTTGCCATCAGGGACAGTATAGACGTTATTTCCAAAGCAGGTTTTACCGCCTTTGTAGCTTACAGTCGTACCGCTTGTGGAATATGGATTAAAAGATCTTTTCGAAAACTGCCAGAGCTGGTTCAGGTTCTCCCGAAGCTGAGCAGATGATACAGAAGCTCCAGTGGCGGGATAATTTTCCTGGAAGTCGGCAAATGTTGCAGTCGATATAAAAAGGATTAGAAGAACCAGTATAAAATATCTTTTCCCCATATCTCATTCCTCCTTTTACTTCAATTTGATGGATAACATGTAGCTGTGAAACTTGAAATCTGTCCTGCTGATGATGTGTTTGAGGAAGTTACATCAGCTCTTATCTGGAAGAACCTCAAGGTTACGGGATTTTGCGTCAAAGGTTGCCAATCGCTCCACGGATCTGTGGCATTGGATTTATAACTGATTTCGTATGATACAGTCAGATTTGGCGTGGTTGCCGCTTGCGCGCTTATTATAACCGATTGTATTTGACCCAAATCTATGGAAGAAGTTGTCCATGAGCCTGAAGATGCTGTCGGGACATCATAATTGATATTAGAGTCATAAACCAAATCAGCGTCATCATAATGATGCTGGGTATCCAATGCCAGAAGTCCTGCGGGCAGCCAAAATATGCCTGAACCCGTACCGCCAGCCTTAGAAACTATTATTGAATTGCCCGCGCCGGGAATCTCAGTATTTCCTGCACTATCTGTCGCTCTAGACTTTAGAGTGTATGATCCGACCGCAGGCTGCACCCACGCATAGCTCCAAATAGCCCAGGTGCCATTGCCGGATGTATCCTGAACGCCGTCCGACTGGCCCTTCCATGTCGCGCCACCGTCTGTGGAAATTTCGATTTTGGATATTCCTGAGCCTACGGGGTCTGTAGCTGTGCCAGCAATGGTATCGGTGGCACCGCAAATATAATAAATGACCGCTCCATTTACAGGATTTGTAATTGCCGAGATTGGCGGAATAACGGTTGTCACATTTATGCCTGGCCCTGGAAATTCAATATTCCCCTGGTTATCCATTGCCCTCGACTTAATATTAAATTGTCCGTTAGAAGTCGGTGTCCATGTATAGCTCCAATTATCGGTGCCAACCGCATCTATCCAGTCAGAACCGTTTATCGATATCTGGACTTTTTTAATCCCCGCACCGCTTCTATCAGTTGCAGTGCCCGATATTGTGTTTGCCCCATTTATGGTAGCGCCGTTCAGAGGAGAGCTTATTATTGAAGATGGGTCGAAATTAGTCAGTTTCGAAAGGAAATAGCCAGCACCTACATTCCCGTCAAAATCGCTCTGATTTGTGCCGGAAATGAATATTGATCCGTCGTCTTCTACCGTTATGCCATCTATCGAATCCGCTGAAGTGTTACTAAATATGTATTGCCATATTTCGTTTCCATTTGGGTCGTACTTAGATGCAAACATATTACCTTCATAATCATATCCTACGACGTATGCATAGCCGTTAAGGTCTAAATCAACATCTCCCGCATAGGCCAGCTGGTCATTTTTCCATAATTGGTTGCCTTGACTGTCAAGTTTTGAAATATAATCGTCTCCGATTATATAAATATTCCCAGTCTTATCAGTTCTTATCGCATTTATGGACTCAGCAAGCATTTTGTTCCATTGTAAGGCACTGTTTCCACTAAATTTTGCCATAAAATTTTGATTATTCATGGTTCCAGATACAATTACATTGCCTCCCGGGTCCACGCATATCGGCCCAGAATAATCGAAAGAGCGGGATGAATCTCCGGAAATGCCGTAATTTTCTGTCCAAATATTATTGCCATTATTGTCATATTTAGCCAGAACTAAACTCGCAACGTTAATGATTGAGGTTTCGTCTTGAGGATATGTGGTATAACCAGTAATATAGCAGTTACCCGAACTATCTATCGCGATTCCCGAGGGAAGAAAGATATGGATTGTTTAATGAATTTGACCATAATAGATTTCCGTTTGGATCATATTTTTGAATATAAGTATTCCATCCATCATTAATAGAGACAAAACTATTGCTATTTTGATCCCCAACTATATTTGTTATCCGGTCGTCGTAGTAGGCCCCGGTTATAATCCAGGTTCTATTCCCTGATGTGTCATATTTTGAAATAAAAGAACTCCCAAAAGATAAACCCGATATATAAAGACTTGCATTTTGATCGCAAGAAATTCCCTCTATACTTGGATTTGAAAAATCAGAAAAAACCTTTGTCCATTCTGTTATAGGATTAATGTGATAAATATCTGTTTTCTCCGGTTCAACGTAATCATTGTTTTCGATCCCAAAATATTTCAATGTGGTATCGCTTAAAATAGGAATGGGCGACTGATATACGGAGGACGCAGTTGTGGGATTCGATCCGTCTGTAGTGTAATATTTCGTAGTAGTTGATGGAGATAATCTAACCACCTGTCGAAGATTATATGAGCCTCCGGCCGGGGTTGCTGTTGTTGTAGTTATGACCGTCACACCGGGTCCCGGTGTTTCAATATTTCCCGCTATATCGTAGGCTTCTGTTAAAATTGTAAAGGTTCCACCATCGGGGGGCACTGTCCATAAATAAGTCCAATTTGTCCCTGTAGGTAAAGTGTAATTCCACGTATTTCCTCCATCAGTAGAAATCGCTAATACGTATGCCCCGGAGCCAGCGCCATCGGATTCTGTACCTGTTATCGTATATGTCTCACTGTTACTTATTTGTGCGCCGGGAAGCGGGTCTGTAATTGATGAAACGGGTGGCGTGGTGTCTAAAGTTATCGACGCTTGGTATACTTCAGATACATAACCTGAGCTATCTTCATATTTAACAAAAACAGTCTTTAGGCCATCGCCTGATGTTAGTGACCAACTTTTTGTGGTATTATAGGGCTCCCATTGTCCTGTAGCGAATGACGCATCATTACTTATCATCATTTGAGTTACACCTATTGGTGCATAGGCGTTTAAAGAAAGAGCTACAGTTGGGTAGTTTGTAAACGCCTCCTGGCTATTAATAATTATAGAGCCTACTGGAAGTGTGCTATTATCAACATCAACCATTACTCCAATAGTCGGTTGTTCAACATTTTCACTGTTATCCGTAGCTCGCGATTTTAGAAAGTACGTTCCATCCGTCGGCAAAGTCCAGGTGTAGCTCCAATTAGTCGTCCCAGTGGCTTGATTCCAGGTGCTTCCTCCATCAGTTGAGATTTCAACTTTTTGGATACCATTGCCAGTCACATCCGTAGCAGTTCCTGAAACCGTATAGCTTGCTCCATTGACTACCGCACCATATGAAGGACTGGCTATCGTTGAGAAAGGCTCTGCCCGAAATTCGATTGCCCCAATATCAACAGCTGAACCTATAATTCTCGGATTACCCTCAAAATCTGTATCCGGTAAATTAGGTGCAGAATTATTGCCTATATCTATTAATTGCGAAGAACTATTCAGTCTGAGATCTCCAAAAGCGGAATTAATAAATCCTGCATCATAATTAAAATTATTCGACTGAGTAAAAGATGTGCCGTTTTCGAGGTAAACCTTCGCAGGGTCGTAATCGTTGTTCTGGAAATACATGGATGGTGCATCATTATCATAATAACCGATGTCCCCACCATAGGTTGCTGTATTGTTTTCTAAAATATTATTATAGGCATTGATAACAGAAGAGCCTTCGTTTTGATAATACAATCCTCCGCCTGTCCCATTCGGTGACGTGCAATTATTTTGCGTAATTGTATTGTTGACAAGATTGATGCTGGCTGCGTAGTCGCTGTATATATAGATACCTCCTCCAAAGTTACCTGCTGAATTATTGTAAAGCACATTATTCGTCATCAGGACATTCGAAGAATCGTAACTTTCGAGATATATACCACCACCCTCCGAACCTCCTGACGATGTATTTCCTGCTATGGTATTTCCATTAAACGTTAATCCAGCACTATCAGAATAAATATGCAAGCCAGCTCCATCATTACTTGAAGAATTCTGGACCACCGTGTTTCCAGAGAAATCAAAGGTAGCATCCTCGGCACCAATAAAAATGCCTCCGTAATAACCGGAATTTCCATAAATAATATTATTATTTATCGTATAATTGCCTTTATAGCCATCAATTAAAACACCAGTACTTAAATTCTGAGCGACAATATTATTACTGAAATCAAGACTACCGTTATCTAAAGATATATAAAGCCCAGCCTCTTGTCCGCTTCCTTTCGTTATTGTCAATCCTTCTACTGTTATCCCAGAATCGGGCGAATCCGACCAACTATAAATATACAAAACATCGCCTTGTCCTTCCCCATCAAGCACCGTACCTGTGGGATCTTGGGTAGAACATGTAAAATCTCGACTATAACCGCCGATTAAAACCAATTTATATGGTTGCGCTGAAATATATTGGAATGCTTGATTTTGATTTGCCGATACTTTATATATTCCTTGCGCCAATAAAATTAGATTGTTAGTATTATTAGTCTGCGCCTCGGTTAAGGCGGATTGCAGTTCCTGGCTGGTGCTTACTTTGTAAACTACACCGCTTTCATTACCAAAACCTGCGCCATTTATATCGCTCTTTGTAGTAAAGCTCCATATTGGCCCATCGGACTCCACGTTATGGCTGTCTTTTGCCACCACTTTCCAATAATAGGTAGTATGGAATTGATAGTAATCGAGTGTATAGCTCGTTGCCTCGCCGCTCCAGACCAAAGGTAAATTGTTAGGGTTCGTCCCGCAATATAAAGAGTATTTCGCAGTCGTATCCGAATCTTGCCAGGTCAATGGGGTATATTTAGGGTTAATTCCAGTTGAATTGTTGAATGGAGAAGTATAAGTAGGTACATTCGGAGGCAGCGATGACATTGTGGTAAAACTCCACACGGGTCCATCTGACTCCGAATTTTGGCTGTCTTTCGCAATTACTTGCCAGTAGTAGGTAGTATGGGATTGATAAGAGTTTAGAGTATAACTTGTCGTAGTGCCGCTCCAGACCAAAGACAGGCTAGATGGAGATGTTCCGGAATATACATAATACGCCACCGTGTCGCCAGTGTCCGGATCTCCGCCCTGCCAGGTCAATGGTGTCTGCGCCGGATTAATGCCTGTCGCATTGTTGAATGGAGAAGTATACGTAGGGACGTTCGGGGGCTGATTTACTGGTGCATCCGGCGTTGTTGTGGCCTGCGTAAGACGGTTCCCCACATTATCATAGGTGTAATTAGCGGCCGTTGAATTATTGCCGAAGGTAGTTTTTATGAGTTGGTCGGTTACATCGTAGGTGTGGCGGATAACGTCACTGGCTGTGCCCCAAACGGGAAATGAAACTATCAGGGCCAGAGCGCATATTGAGGCAACTAGTATAATCTTGTGAATTGATCTTGCCAAGGACTGTACAGGGGTCATAACGTCCTCTGATTTATTTTTCTCTACAATTTAAACTTACCTCTTTAAGTTCTTATTTATTCTCACTCTAAGTTCAGTTATCCTGTCCAAAAACCTATTTAACTCCAGTCTCTTTTCTGATGATCGCTAATTTGTCACGTATCTGTGATGGTAACGTTGATTCATTGATACGGGATTCATTCAGGTTGCGAAGAAATTTATCTTATTAGTCATGGTCTTAATGTCCCGAAAGTCAACGTGGCTCTGGCATTGTATGCAAAGGCGTTCATTTTCCACCTTTAATCATAGTTACGGTAAAATAAATAAACAGCAAACCTAACATTAAATTAAGCAGGGCGAAAATAATCCCGCTATAAGGAACCACAGAACCGGATACCAATATTCGAGTCCCGTCATAAATGAAATATCCGCCCGAGAAAAACATAAGAAATCCACTTAGACCAATATAAAGCAGAAAAAACCATTTTGCTGTTTTGTTATTTTTATAGAACAAGAATGCCAATAAACTTAACAGAAAAAATTGGCCCAAAGCGACATATACAAGGTAGGACCTGTAGTCGTGTTTCCCTAAATAATTATTAAAAGCGCTTATAACTCTCACTAAATAATATGACAATACTACGCAGATGATTACTAATTTGTTTCTAAACAACTCGCGTATTATTAACATTGGTTTCCTCATTTGCATTTCTTGTTTATCTTATCCTCATACTTTTTCAGGGTTTCATTGTAATCGTACCACCATGAATCGTTGAAAGCATCCCATATCCCATAATCTTGGCTTAACTCATACCATTCATAAGACTTCTGAATGTGCTCTTGGTATTCAGGTGGAGCATTAGGAAAATCAAAATTTTTGAATTTGTCGGCTTCCTTAGATTCTTCTTCTGCTTTCTCACAAAACATCTTCCGCATAACATTCCTGAATCCATATGCCATAAAAGGACTAAATAATGGATCTACAACACGTTCGATTATTGTTTTTTCAGCTAAACCCAAAGGATCAATCCTATTCACAGGGCTGTTGCCTACGAACCCATATAAGTTCAATCCTCCTCTTTCTCTTAATGGGTCTCGTGTCATCCACTTCCCAATTATCGGGTTATAAAACCTATACCCGTAGTAATTCGCCCCCAAGCTCGCATAGTAAGGCTTCGTCGAGAACTGATACGGCTGGTCGAGCGTCCCGCTCTTCGATACAAGATTTCCAAAGTCGTCGTATTTATATGCCGCAACAACGTTCTGATTGCTGTCAATCACGGCGCTCACATTCCCTTTGCCGTCGTAGAGATAATTATAATGCTGCCCGCCCTGAGCCAGTTCTAACAACCCCCCGATACCGCCAGGAGCTTTTGGATTCCAGAAGTAAGAGCGGGACACCGCGTTAGAGCTGTCCCTCTCCTGCACTACGTTAAAATTGTCATCCCTTATGAAGCGTGTTTCAACGCCATCAATAAATTGTTTTGCAAGCAAACCATCGCCGCTGTAAAAGAACTGACAACTATGCTGTACGCTTTGTGAGTCCGTATACGATACAGTGCTCAACCTGTTCTCGGCATCATATGTCGCTGTAGCCGCATACCCGTCAGGCGTAAGCCAACTGGTCATGTTGCCGTCCGCGTCATAGGTATATGTTCTTGCCGGGTTGGTGGAATTTGTAAGCTGATTAACATTATTGTAGTTGTAATTTACAAGATTGTTCGTCAGGCTCATCGGCTGTCCGTTAGTAATCGTCTCCGTGTCACGCATGTCCACGTTCGTTGGCGAATTATAAGTAAAGTCGGCCGCATTTATAACTTGCGGTACGCTGTTCATATTAGATACTTCTGTTAGCCTTTGGAGTGGATCATACTGGTAGTTGGTTACGCTCCCATTCGGCCTCGTAAGACTAACAGGAATCGGGCTCGGGCTGCCAGTAGAATACGCGGAGGTAAATACACGAGTGCCGCTCGTGATCTTATTTAATCTGCTAATCGTGTCATATCCGTAAGTAATGGAATCGCCGCCCTGTTGTTGCAGGTTCGCCCTTCTGCCGTTATCATCATACGAGTATGTAAGACTTGGACTGCTATCCCAAGGCGTCTGAACAGTGAGTAGCTTGGAATTAGCATCATAGCTATAATTCCATGCCCCAATGCCGTCGGTCCGGCTTGTTACGCGGTTATAAGTATCATAGGTGTAGCTAACATTCGGCGTAGTTTCATCTGAATATGTAATGCCAGTGAGCTTATTATTAGGGTCATATGAATAACTGGCCGTTATGCCCCGTGCATTCTTCTTGCTTATAAGCAGGTCCTCGCCATCATATACATAGACCTCGCCTTTTCCATCGGCATAAGACTTCCCTACAAGACGGTCGGATGAATCGTAAGAGAACCATGTAACATTGCCATTGGCATCAGTCAGCGCCATCATATTACCGTCAGCATCATAGACATATTTGATTATAGTGTTGTCCGGATTTTTAACCTGCGTAAGGTGCTTCGTCGCGTCGTAGGTGTAATAGGTCGTGCGACCCGACCTGTCGGTATAGCTGTCTATCATTTTGGGGCAGCAGGAAGAATAGGTATATGCCTCCTGCTTTCCATCCGGGTAGGTTATGCTGGTTATCTGGTCGAGGTCATTATATAAATATGTGAGTATGAGTCCTGTTGTGTCGGTGACAGTTTGGATACGTCCTTTGCTATCATAAGAATAGCTGTAAAGGACAAGGCCCCCGCGTTCAATTGTGTGAAGCTTGTATTTTGCCGCACCTGTCGGACCGTAATAGGTATAAGTGGTGACGTTGCCAAGAGGGTTTGTCTTTGACGTTACCTGTCCAAAGCTGTTATATGTATAGCTCGTTTTTTTGCCGAGACGGTCAGTCAAAGAAGTTACATTATGAAAACCATCATAGCCAAAAGATACGGTTCCGAGACCATTAGAGATACCCGTAAGGTCTACATTATTCCCGGCATAATTCAGGATGGTTGTATTACCTTTGGCGTCTGTTACCGAAGTCTTATTGCCCATATTGTTATAGGAAAATGAAGTGGTATTACCCTTGGAATCCGTTATGGATGAACGCTCAGTGGTAGCCCAATCATATTGATAAGTGTTCACCCCGCCGCATTCATAATGCTCGGAATTAATTTCCCCTTTTTCATCTACAAGGACATAGTCGTATAAGGTCTTGGGTACATTGGACATGAAATTGTTATTTGAGCCATCAGCATATGGAATATAATTATTGGCGCTCACATGCCAACCTTCAATCAAATTTCCATCGTACTGATATTCCTGTTTATTGCCCACAGGATTGGTTATAGTAATTCGATAATCCTGATCCATTGTCCCACCGGGCGCGGGATAGTCATTTGAATTATTAGGAATTCCATCCGGAAGTTCAGTATAGAAACTCCAGGTTCCTCGCGAATTGCCTATAGAGGAGATATTTATGTTGCTATCGTAAGTCATTGTTGATGTATAACCGCCCATGTCAGTTATGCTTACGAGATTTCCGTCGGTATCATATTCAAAAGAAGCGGATCTACCGAATGGGTCGGTTACCTGCTGAACAAGGTTAGCACCCGATTGGTAGGTAAGGGTAGTTACTTGATTTAAGGCATCAGTAATTGTCACAAGCCTTACATTCGAATCGTAACCAAAGTTAAGGCTCTGTCCGTATCGATCTGTTATTTTCGTTAGAAAGGGCTGCAGAGAGTTCGTTCCGTCGGGAATATTGTATTCATAAACCGTGTCGTCTGGAAAGCGCAAGGTAAAATGATTTTCAGCTATTTTTGTTAAGGTATTGAAAACGCCAAACGGACGAATATAGCCCCCGGAACCGTCGGGTGAATAAATATCACGTCTTCCATCCGGCATGAATAAAATCACCTGGCCACCAGTATCTACAACAAAATAGCTCCCATAGTTTAACTGCCACTTATTGCCAAAAGGTTCATTTTGGTTTATGGCAGACTGCGAATTATAACTTAGCGTAATTTCAACAGAAGGCCCAACGGGGCTTTGGTACCACATGGGCGTGTCTTTAACATACATATTCATGTTTATGTTATTAACCCGCCACTTTGGTGAACCGCAGCCGTCGCCGCCACCGCTATCACAACAGTCGCCTTCTTCACATTTAGGTGGTCCTAAATCATCTTCGGGCCTAGGTTCTCCACAGCAACCGCCAGTACAGCCCTCCATTTCTGATGCAGATAATTTAATGCCTATATTGATGGGGGCATCCTTCGCTTGTAAAATAAGCACGTTCCCGTCCCATTCATTATCAAACTCTTGGGGCGCCTGATGAAATCTCCTGCCAGCTTGTGGATCAAAAAAGTCAAGACTCTTATCTTTTTTTATCTTATCTAATACCCAATAATGACCACCGTCTCCTGGATTGTGAGATTTTAACTGTACAATTGAGGGTAAGGGCAATTTGTTCAAGTCATCTTTCGTAATCTTAAGGCCGGCGACGCTATAGCCATATTTCAAAGCGATGTCTTTAAGTTCCTCCATACTGTAGCCTGAATCCGCAGTTGGTTTCATCATCCGCAGTTCATTTGCCTGTTTCACTTTGCCTTGCTTTTCCATTATGCTCGCCAGAGCAAGCGTTCCGCAATTCAGCATGGCTCTTTTATGAGCTTTGAAGAGCGACAGTCTATGAATCCAGTGACTGGCGTATGTCCTATCCCTCCAATCATCACTCTTGATAAGTTTTGTGAAAAGTTTACCGGCCTCGCCAAAGTTATTCTCATAAACCTTTAATACTCCGAGACGGAGCGAAGCTTTATTGACCATTTTCTTCGCCCCGTCATAAGTATTGTCTTTATCCTTGGTAAGGATTGTAGTGAAATAGGTTTCGGCCTCGCTGTAGCGGCCATTGTATTGAGCGTCGCAACCACAATGCAGCATGGCTTCCGAAGCCCATGGGCTTCGAGGGTATTCTGTGAGATGCTGCTTTAACAAAGAAGCCGCTTCCTTGTAATTGTGTTTGTTCCATTCCTGCATGGCCTTTGCAAAGGACTTGTTAGCCCTGTCTACATCGGCAGCATGCCCTTTGTCTCCAATTGGCTTGATAATATCTTCTGTGGGATAGAGCTGCCCGCCTAATTGACCAGCTGCCATTATGTCGGTTGCAGTTGGATTTGTGAGGTCAAGGGGTTTTACCGAGTGTTTTACTCTGGGGATTTTAGAATCGGCATATAAATAATTTGTATAGGGCGGCGAAAGAAGGAAGAGCAGCGATAAAACAGCTATGACAATAGAAGCTCTAAAAGATAGTTCTCTGCTAAACAATTTCTGCCTCCTTCGCAAAAACTAATAATAAAACTTGATACTTAGATGCTTAAGATTTGAACTCTGTTAAAGCAAGAATATCGGGATTACGTAGGGCTCGGATAGAGCAAAGGGCTATTAAACAAAAACTATGACAATAGTATAAGCAAAAAACACGCCACATAGATTTGGCAAACTAAAAATTTTATTTAAGTTTATGATATTATTTAATAATCTTTTCTCATTTAGATTACCTCAAAAAATGATTTTTTGCGCATTAACGCTCCAATATTATGCATTATCGCTCATTTTTAAGTATATTCTGTCAGATGTGAGCAGCCCCGCTTGTCGATATTGCAGGTTTATTTCAAAAAACAGTTTGAAGGGGGTGGGTCTATTGGGAGATTATAGTCAGAGAAGAGTTGACAAGCTCAGGGAAGCGGATGTGCTTTTAGGCAAAGGCGAGACGGTCGGTTAGGCGTCGGGTGATTGGTGTCGCTTTAAGGAGTAGAAAAACCTTGAATTTCATTTAATCTTCCAAAGTATTAAGAGTAAAGAAACTGAAAAAATTGTATAGATACCGTATATAAGGCAATTCAATTAAGGATTTTGTAAAAGAAAAAGGCTCCGTTGTAAGGGCCTTCAGATTATGCGGATTCTTTGAAGTAGGTTTTCTATATGGAGCACGGTTCGCCACAGCTTCTATTGGATCGCCTCTTTAATTTTTGACTACAAGATAGTTATTGGAGTGAGGATGCCAAATGAGAGCCGGCTATTTAGGACGGCTCTCATTTAAAGAGGCCTTATTATAGAACGGGTGCAAAAATCTGTATCTCCATAGGTGCAAGGTTTACATCCAGTGCGGCTGTGTCACTCGTGCCCTTCAAATTACCCGGACTGTCATAAAATTTTGCCTGGTTTATTATCCGTGCCGTAGCCGTACCGGATGTTCCGAGGTTGCTATAGACCAGGGACATCTTCCTCGGCGGCCGATTCAGGTCTAGGTCAAGCAGGATTTGGCCTTGGAAGTTCTGAGTAGGGCTGGTATTTGCGGCAATCATTATCTCGCGGTTATAAAGTATTCGAGAGAATGCCAACATGCCGCCTTTCCCGAACGAATGACCGAAATCAGATCCGTTGCCTGATATTTCTCTGAAATATATCCTTCCATAACGGATGGCGGGCTCGCTCATGCGCAAACGCGCAATGGCCTGTATGTGTACAAACAGGGGGTTCGTTTGGTCGAATGCGGAAGGCCCTTTGCCCCAGAGCGCTTCACGGACCGATTCCAAGCTCCCATTGGCATCGATAGTCCCCTGTAGCCCTTGCTCCGTCCCATAGTACAGGCAGGGGACCCCTTGCAGACAAAAAAGCGCCGTTAAACCCAGACTGACCTGCTCTTTGGGAGTAGCTATATTATTAAATCGTCCCGGCTGATCATGGTTATCCAGGAAACTTACAAAATATTTGCCAGCTTCGCCATGCGAGCTGATAAGTCCTGTCTCCGCCTTTTTTCGGTTCTCAAAAACGGCGCGAACCTTCTCAACCTCGCAAAGTCCCTTGGCAGCCCAAGGCAAATTATAGAATGTCGGAAAATCAAGGGCCGCGTCGAGTCCGAAACCATCGACAGCGGAACTATGTCGCCCGATAAACTCATCGATAATGCTTTCCTGGTCGTAGACTTCAGCGAACGTAAAGAAATTCTTTTTGCCTATGCTCAACGCGAATTCTCTCATAGCGTTGCCAAATGTCTGTATCGCATCCGGGGCCACGTATTTTACGGTATCGAGCCTGAAACCATCAATGTCGTATTTTGCAATCATATTCTGGTATATGCGGATAAGGATATTCAGCACAGGACTTCTGCCATATTTGTTGAGTAGGCCCGGTTGCGCGGGCTGTGCCGCGTCGTATTCCACGACGAGCTGGCGCATTGTGCCGAAGTCTCCACGCACAAAACCATCGGGCGGAGGAGCATCTGTAAGTTTGTCCCCTCTTCTACGGAAAAATTCCTTTACTTGCAAGTCCGACGGCCAAACTGCATCGTCAGGAGAGAGCTTAAAACCGGAAGGAATATCATTCAATAAATTCGATTGCGGTTTTCCAGTTCGGTCTATCCACTCTATCGGAGGCTCCTGTCCAAAAGGGGCATCCATTATCTGCTGGCTTGCAAACTCGTTTACGAGAGAACCATTCAGTACGTAATTAAAAACCTGCGCCGAATGGTTCAGTACGATGTCCAGGATTATGTAAATACCCCTTGCATGGGCCTCTTCCACCAATTCATTTAATTCCCGCTCGGCGGTAGCAACGGTGTGGTCGGATGCAAAGCGCGGGTCCAAATTCAAAAAATCCTGAATGGCATAACCGTAATAGGTGTTACTCCATTTTGCGTTTTTAAGTACCGGGCTCAGCCATATAGCCTTCGCTCCAAGGTTTTCGATGTAGCCAAGCTGCTCCTTCACGCCTTTAAATGTCCCGCCCTGCCAGCCGTCACATCTTTGGTTCCATGTAAATTGGGGGGGCACATCGGGATTATTGAAGCGATCCATCATTAAAAAATAGATCCAGCAATCACGCCAATCTTCGGGGGAAGGGAATGGATACGGAATAACTTTACTTACACCATCTACAACAATCGTTTTTGTTTTTCCGTTCTTTGCCGCCTCCATTACATCATGTTCAATCTGGATCAATTCCGGACTTAAAATTTCCGTGGCCATACGATTCCCTCCATACCTATAGATTTTTTTATATAATTCTCTATGTCGCTCCCTTCCAGCCTATTAAAGAACCGTTACCCTTATCCATATTTCTCTCAAAGGCTGTTTATCGTGTTCCCACGGACGTTCGCAATGATAGATGGACTTTTACTATGCCGGGGGCCAAAGCGGTGATGATAAGCAATTGTTCTATACTGTACGAATCCGGAGCTGCACCTCCGGGCAGCGGGCGGATGGGAGGAGGCAGCGATTCCATAGACACTGCCACAATGCCCACCTCACCCTCAATGTCCTGTTCCCAGCGGTAACCAGCACTACCCAAACCGCCAATCTTCAACTGATATTTTTCTCCAGGCCGAAGGCTGATCTCATACGTTTCCAACGACAACCCCTTCGTGCCAGCCACTCCCGTCACGCCAGTAATGCTGCAGTTTATTATCAGTACGGAGCACAATAACTTCGAGATTAAACCCATAGCTTCCCTCAACCAAAGCGATAACTGCCCACACATCATGGCCGAAGGTGGCGCTTTGACGCCAGAGCATATCGCTGGAGTTAGCACACCACCAATGCTGTACGGTTCCCCCCGAAGTAGCAACACAGAGTTCAAAGTTTCCTACGGACGTTCTCGTCTTTAGCACCGTATTGTCCTTCAATCATGCAGGGGGGACTACTGACACTACTTCCAAAATTTGCACCTTCCTTCCATGCCATACCATGGTCATTATCACGCCGCCAGTGTTGCATCTTTCCGGAGCTCAAAACACATACCAGTTCAAAATTGCCTTTATTATAATAATGGCTTTGTATTAGTGTGGCTCCGCTGTGCATTACGTCGCTGGCAAAGCGACCGCCGTCGTGCCAACCCGCCCCATCTCGCCACCAATGATTCAACTTGCTGTCCGCCGTACGTACCACGACTTCAAAGTTTCCGGGAGCATTATAATTACTTTGAATAAATCCAGGAACTCCTGCCGCATCGCTTGGACCGAAAATTCCTCCGTCGTTCCATTTCTGGCTTGACTGATCAAACCACCAATGATGAAGGCGTCCCGAACGTGTTAGATGGACAGACTCAAAATTGCGGTTAAAGGTAGTGCCTATGAATGTGGGACAGGACTTCAACGTATCATTTCCAAAAAGCGGCCCTTGGTGCCAGGGAAAACCTGTAGCCGAGTTGTCTCTCCACCAATGCCTGATCTGATTGCCCGGAGCTGCGGTCAACATCTCGAAATTCCGGTGCAAGGCTCCATTACCGCTTTCAATCATGCAGCCACTGTGAATGCGCCTTTTTGTCCATGGATCAGGATTTGTACCCTGAAAACCTAACTTAGCGTAGGAATCAATGTCACATTCACCATAGCCGATACGGCCAAAACCACCCTGACCCCATGCAGGCCCCCAGGAGTTCTTTACAATCCAACAACTTAGAGAATCATCATAGCCGATGATCAACATAAAATGTCCACCCTCGGCTTTGTTAGGGGTAAACCCTATCATGTTTTGTTTGTGATAAACACCGGTGCCATATGAAAAGAAATCATCCCAGACTTCGATAAAAGTAGTTATGGGTCCGACAGTATCCAGCCATTTTTTCTGGTCAGCAATATTACCAATTGGCGTATAATCCGGTATTTTGATCGTGCGGCCTGAGCGATCCGCTGTAGGTGTGTAGGCGACTTGGTCATACGGTCCGCCGCCCGTACCACCGCAGCCTGAACATCCCGATGATGTAACAGGCCAAGCAAAGCAACCTGGATCGGCCGCACCATGATCCTTCATCCAGTCCAAAGCAGCGCCAGGGTTGCCGCAATCACAGCAGTGGCTACCCATACCCTTATGAACATCTCCTTCTGATATCCAGGGCCAAACGCAGTGCTCAATTCGGGCCATTGCTTCCACGAGGGCTACCGCAGTGAAACACCAACAAGCCTCACAACCATTCTGATCGCGAAAACTGGTAATCCACGGCCAACCCCACCTGTTGCGCCAATCGAGGCTTGCCGGCACTGTGCCTCCCGACGGTAAAATTCCCTCTCCGGGTTCTATTTCAGGCAGAGAACCTAAATGAAACTCTTTTTTGACGACAGATTCAGGAATGATGCCATGCGCTATCCTACGCTGAAGGATAAAAGGATTATTTGGTTGGATCTTAAAAAGATTTATAAAGTCGATTGGCTTTACATCTACCGATCGTATTAAACCCTCCTTTAGACCGCCTAGTGTACGTACAGGAATGTCCTGAATATCCAGAAGATTATCATTAACGGACCATCTTGCTTTGTTCTTTTCAAGAGTTTCCCTCAGATCTTTTATTTTCGGCATATTTTGCTCCTATTATTCTGCGTTAGGTTATATTCAATCCTTCCAATTTCAGTTGGACAAGTCTTTCTATCCGTTACCTATTCGCGCTCGTAACACAATCAAATATGGCCTCCCCCCAGCAAATTCTTCTGGTATAACACTCGACATTTGGTCGCTTTAAGGTGAATGCTGGCAAATATTTACAGAATCAATAAAATAGCGGAAGGACAAATGCAAGAACAATGCGGCATAGTAGCCTCCGACGCTCAAGATTTTGAGGATATTCTTGAGGATATTTTGTGAATGCAGCTTTAACGTTACTTCCATCGATGGAAAGACAATTGTGAAATTAATCTCCGCGCCAGTAAATATTTATATTCGGGATAACAGAACAATTAAATTTTGTCAATTCTAATTAAACTGGAATTTCAACAATAAATCTGGATCCATTTCCTTCTCCATCCGATTCAGCCCAAATCCTTCCGCCGTTATTTTCTATCATCTGCTTCCCGACATACAGCCCGAGTCCGGTACCGCCAGTATTGAGACGAGATGTATCCTTGCCCCTTGAGAATTTGGCGAAAAGGTACGGAAGCTCACTCTGTGGAATTCCGATTCCGGTATCCGAAACAGTGACCCGGATGTTCCCTTTGACCTGTTCAAGATTCAGTTTAACTCCGCCTTTTGGCGTATACTTAATCGCATTATCTACAAGATTGGAAATCACCTCCCTAACTTTCAGGCCATCGATAGTGACTTCGGGTAGTGGACTTGCCGGTTTTATATATTCCAAGCCCAGGTTGTGCTCTTTGGCCTTCAAAGCCAGAGTATCTATGACCTCCTGACAAAGATCCTCCATCTTCCATTTGGCAAATGTGAACTCCATCCTGCCTGATTCAATCCGGGAGATGTTGAGGAGGTCCTCGACGAGGTTTACTGAGCGGTCGCCGCTATCATATATCTTACTTAAGGCATCACGTAATTGAGATTCGACGTTTCCATAAGCGCCTTCAAGAGCGAGTGAAGCATATCCCTTAATCGCGGTAAGCGGGGTTTTGAGTTGATGGGAGGCAATGGAAAGAAAATCCGATTTGGCGTTATCCAGTTTCCGGAGTTTATCATTGGCCTGAGCGAGCCTATTGGACATCAACTGAAGTTCTTCCTTACGCTTTACTTCGCTTAAAACACTCTTTACCATGAAAACGGATAATAGTGTAAGCACGACAAACATTATAGATTTATAAATTCTCTGTCCTATTGTATCCGCCACAAATATCTCCATTAAGGAAGCGCCTATAATGAAAATGGACAATAGTTCAAAAGCGACCACCTTTATATTCATCCATCTATATTGCACTATGGCATAAGTGGTAAACCCCACAAAAATCAAAGAGCATGACACATCGAAGTTGGTAAATCTTTCATAACCCAAAGCCGGTAGGACCAGAACCAAACATGATGCTGCCCGCTCCATAAAGCAGGAATCCTGTCAGTATTGTCCGGTAACGTTTCTTCTCTTCGCCGGAGCTTTTAAAGAAGTGCCCTACCAGCTTAATAAGCGCGAATAAATAAGCGAGTTCAAAGAAGGCCAGGAAGGGGATAAATAACGGGCCTGCCTGCTCAGTAGTCCCCGTTATGCGATCAGGCTTGATGTTTGTAATGACCAGATTATTAATGAGCGGGGAAATGATAAATATAGACCCGACAAGGCCTGTTAATATCTCTTTGGCTATTTTCCTTTTTGGGTCTAGTAAACCGTATATCCAGAATAATAAGAAAGTTGGGATTAGCGCGGCAGTCGAATACGCTAATTCATCATAGAAGGCATGGCCGGTTTTATAGACAAAGAAATCAGCTAACGACCAGATAAAAGTGGAAATGGCAAAGAGGGCAAAAGGGATTTTCCCTTTTTCTGCCCGGGAATCAAAAATGACGACTATCCCTAGTATCAGGTTTATGATTCCCGTAAATATGATTATATATGCGGTCATTGATGGAAATAAATTTAAGAATACTGAAGCAGGAAATAGAATCGAGCGGAGGAGATAAAATTATTTAAGAAGCTTTTCTCTTACGAAATTATAACACAAAAAAGACCGCCCCGTAATATGAGCCGGTCAAAGAAATGGACATGCTTTATTGTCTATATTCCAAACCTGGCCCCCAAATCAATACAGGCTTCGACAAGCCTTTCGAGTTGGGGTTGAGTATTGATCGCCATCGGCATGAAACGAATCAGCGCTTCACCTTTCGGCACTGCCGGATATCTTGCAGCAGGCGCAAGTATGCCTCGGTCTTCCAAACCCTGGGCAATCATCTGAGCCTTTTCTTCATCACCGATCAACCAAGGCACCACGTGGTAATCACCCAGAACTGTAAAGCCCTTAGCTTTCAGCTGGTTCCTGATATAAGAGGCATTATTGAGTACAGCCTCGCGTCTCCACGGCTCTTGAGCCGCTACATCAAGAGCTTTGATTGCGGCTGCGGGTATGGAGGGCGGGAGAGTGGCGGAAAAGACGTAGCCGCGAGAACTGACCCTGAGATATTTGATAAAAGTTTCGCTCCCTACGGTGAAGCCACCTCTCACGCCAAACCCTTTTGAAAAGGAGCCTACTATAAAATCGACTTTATCCTCGACTCCGAAGTGTTCGGCGGTGCCGCGTCCGTTTTTCCCCAAAACCCCGCTGCCGTGCGCGTCGTCCACCATTAGTAAGGCGCCGTACTTCTGGGCCAGTTCAACCAGTTCAGGAAGCGGTGCCAAGTCCGCGGCCATTGAAAAGTATCCGTCGGTCACGATTAGCTTACGCTTATGAGAAAACCTCTTCAAATGGCTTTCCAGATGATTCATATCGCAATGCCTGTAAACGTAGAGTCTATCGGGCCTGGCAAGCTTCACCGCGTCAAAAAGGCTGGCATGATTTAATTTATCAAAAAAGATTGCCGTGCCGCCAGCCAATTCGAACTGTTCAACCATGTGGGGCGGGAAAAGCGAAGCTAGCGGAGGATTAATTGCGGTTGTTATTAAGCCCTGGCTGGTTAAGGTTACCGAGTTGAAAAAGATTGCAGATTCGGATCCCATAAACTTAGCTATTGCTTCTTCGGCTGCGGCATGAATATCGGTATATCCGGAGATAATTCCAGAGCTTGTTGTGCCAACCCCATATTTATCGATTGCGTCTATTGCCGCTTTCTTCATGACGGGATGATTAGACAATCCCAGATAGCTACAGCTGCAAAACTGTAGCATCTTTTTGCCGCCGACGTATATTTCTTCCGCAGCTGGTGATCCGTTTATCGTCCTGATAACCGGATAAACACCCATAACAGCATCGGCCAGCTTTTTGGTAGCCGAGAAAGGATCAAACCCTTGTTTCTTTTCGGACCCCATTACGTCTTGTGCTCTTGACAATTCTCTACCCCTAATTATGATGAAGAAAACGCACTGAGCCTCTCTTTACAAAGCGGAGCTTAAAACAAGGGAGGCGGTGTAACCTATGAAATGCAAAGCAAAAAAAAGAAAAAAGTTGTGGCGTATTGCAGGGTATCAACTTTAGAGCAGAAGAAAAAAGGGCATGGGATAGACATCCAGATTAGGGACGCTACTTTATTTGCAGAGAGGCATGGTTTATTGATTGAGAAATTCTACAGAGATGAGGGCGAGAGCGGCGTAAAGGAAGAGCGGAAGGCTTTAAAGCTATTGATGCGGGCTTGTAGGAATAACAGGATTGAGACGATTATCCTGCCGTCGCTCGACCGGCTCTCAAGGGAGGTCAGGATCGCCGAGAACATCTTTCATGAGCTTAAAAACCTGGGAGTGAAGGTTCTGATAGCTGACATGCCCTACTATAACGGAGAGCGCAAGGACATCCTGATTCGGCAGATTTTAGAGGCGATCGCTGAAGAAAACAGAAGAGACATCATCGAACGGCTCTGGAAAGGACGGCAGGAAAGGACGAGGAAGGGCCTCTTCCCAGGCGGAAATCTGCCCTATGGCTATGTCCGAAAGAATAAGAAAATTTTAGTCCACCCTCACGAGGCCGATATTGTGAATCAAATTTATGCCTCGGCTTCTCACGGACTCTCAGGCGGGGCCATAGCGGATCGTTTAAATCAGTTTGGATACAGAAGAAGAAACGGCAAACCATGGACTCAGCGGCAGGTATGTCGAATACTGCACCACGTACGGATTTATCAAGGAGGATTAGTGCACTATGGAGAGGTTTTTGGAAGAATTAATTCCGCGGCTATTTTAGTTTAGCACTTAAAATTAAGAGCCTGTGCTGCGTTTGGGTTGTTGGTATACTGCTTATCCTTTATTTGAGTTATTCCAAGAGTTGTGGTAGAGTCAAATGTAGATATAGCCCTTATCCAAAGCTTACTTTTACTCTTGCGAGGGCTTTTATGGCATCCTCACCCGCAAATTTTAAAATCATAGCAGATAACTCACAGACGTTGATAACTTGGAGCCTGACAGCTGTCGGGGGATCCATAGCCGCCATTGTCGGAACCTCATACCACAGCCCTGAACAATGTACGTATTGGCGTCTTATATATCTGCTCTTTATTCCAGGATGGATTTTCCTTGTAGCGCACCAAAATCTGTGTCAGTAAAGCCACATTATTTGTCAGTGTGATAGCCGAGATATTTGTCAGAAATACTTCTCAAAGCTAACACCAAATTCTCAAATCATTTGGGAAATAATATCACAAGGCGGGGCTTTAAAAAAGGTTTTAAAGGGGCCGAAAAGCCTCCTTTAAAACCTTTTTTAAACGGGGTTTATTCTACTCTTTTGCTGTATTTCTTGAAACTTTCAGCCGATATTCCGAAGCCCTTATTAACTTCCTGTTGTGTTGATCCGGCGATCAGGTTGGACTCAGGCAAGCGGCTCGCGCCGAACTCCCTGAGGGACACCACCACCGGCGCGACGGCGATAAAAGACTTTAACGCCTCTAAATCCTTCCCGGCCAGGTCGTCAGCCCAGGGACGCATAGCGGGCGTTATTTTACCGGCCTGCATAGCCTCCTGTATGACGTTTTCAGTGTCCCGCACAACTATCTCTCTCCTTAGCTGTTCAAGTTCGCCCTGGGCCTCCTGTGCGTTCTCTTTATGCGCCTGTATTGTAGACGGAGGCCCGTTCTTGTCGATGCACTTTTTCCATGCGGCCTCTATCTTGTCCATGATTTCCTTTTGCTGCTCAGGAGTATAAGCGGCGGCGTCTTCCTGGCGGTTGATGGAATCCCAAGCCGCCCGCACCCGCTCCGGGTCCAATTTGCCGCCCTTCTTTAACGGGTATCTGGGCATTCTGTCCGACTGATACCCCATATCAGCGTATCCGGCCTCTTTGTGCGTCCCGTACTCGCCTTTTGGGGGAGTATCATCAACACCCTCTTTGTTGACGACGGGGATCATGCCGTCAATCGCGGGCGCATTTGTTAAGGCGGCGTTCACGAATTCAATAACCCGGCCTGTAGCCTTTTTTACGAAAACGACCGGAGAGAGATAACGGTATTCGCGGTTTTTAAGATACTCCCGCGCCTTCTCGGTCCATTCCACGGTAGCCCAAATGCCGCCTTCCTTGCCGTCGCCCCTATCTTCAAGCCCCTTTATCCAACCCGCAGCCGGGGCCTGTGTCCCCGCTAAGGTTTGGTGTTCATAGTCAATCACCGTGTCATTTTGAAGCGCCGAATATTTAGCAAGAACCTCTTTCCTTGATTCGGCGTCCACCAGCATCTCAGGCTTCCCTTTCGGAGAGATTTTACCGCCCGGAAGAACCTGTATAAAGGTCGGAATCCCCTGTAAATCCGCACCAACTGAAAATGCTACTTTCTCCTTCACTTAAACCTCCTATTCATCACACCCCCTTCAACAAAAAGTCTTCAAGCTCTTCACCAATCTCCCGCCAGTCCTCGTCCTGGACAACCAGGAAGGGCCTGGCGGGGATGGTTACCTTTTTGCCGCGCCCAGCCTTGCCGCCGAAGTTCTGAATCGCGGCGTATTTTTTATCCGACCCGACCACAATACCGCCGTCACTTGCCCTAACAACAATATCATCTGAGAGTTGCCCCGACTTAATGAGGATTTTGCGCCTCTTGCGTATCTCTTCGGGGCTCATGCCTTTCTGATAGCCGCCGCTCTTCTTTAGGACGCCGCCTTGGCCGTACTTATTTTTCCCCGCGTACAGCGACGCTACTGAAAGTTCTTTCCACTTCTCGTTGCCGCCTTTCGCGCTGCCCGGCTCCGAGTACCGGCCCCCGACCTCGAAGTTTTTTATGACGGAGGTCCTGACCGTCTCGCCCATTTTCTTAAAAGCGGGCAGGAGCTTGCCCGTGCGGCGTCCAATTTCGAGGAGTTTTTTAATTCCCGTATCGTCTATTTCGACCTTTAACGGCTCAAATCCCGACATGATCTCCTCTCCCTCTGTAAAAATTCCATTTTTAAGTGCCCCTTAAACGCTGGTGCTGCCCTCTCTCCCCCGGAGGGCTACATTCGTAGCCCTCCGGGGGAGTCGGCGCAACGGGCGAGAAGGGTCCCCGGTGCGGCCTATTGAGTGCCGTCGCTGCCGTATGCTAACTGCCAAAGGCCATAGCCCGCGTTATCGCGGCTGTCCACGCCGAACTTGTACTCTTTCTTCATAAACACGGAATCTTCATCCGGGCGGTTGATCATTGTCACCACCGGCGCTTTGCGCTGCTGGAATACGAGCGCCTTAACCGCCTTCTTGCTATCTAAGAGATACCAGGCGGTCGGACTGGCGGACAGGCCGGGAACCACCAAAAGTTCGGCGCTGCCCTTCCATTGATTTGATGTTGCGTCGATCAAGTCGTTATGGAGGAGAATGCGGCCAACCTCCTCAAGTTGCGGCGGCACGGCGAGAAGATCGGGCACGATGTTTAATATCTTTCCCTGGTCATCCTTCAAGGACATCATCTGCGACCTGGCAAGCGCATAACTGTTTGAGGCGAGGATGCCGTGGCCGAGATTCGATTGTATCGCGCCATCGAGGCCATAAGGGTGTGCAGCGGTGAAAAAGGGTAGGCCGTCGTAACATAAGCCTGTGAAACCGCCAAGGAGAAGCTCATATAAAAGCTCGTCCGGGTGGTATTTCGCGGCCTCTGCCATTGAAGCCACAAGCGGCTTATATACGCCATACCTGTCGTCTTCAATGTCATTCCTGTCGATCGCGACGGTTGATTCCCAGTCCCGGTTCTTTATGCTGTAGTCATACAGCTTCATGTTAGCCAGGACCCTTTCACCTATCCATTCCCGCATCCTGGGGAACCTGCCGAGCCATGCGTAAATTTCTTCCCGCGTGGCAGAGGGAACCGTCGTGGCGAGCTTATTTAAGACGCTGGGCGTCGTCTCAAACACCTCATTAAAGATCGTTGCGACACTTTGGTAAACGATCTGCAAATTCGCCTGATTGATAATCATACTTCTCTGCCTCCTATTGAGATTGTTTTTGCCGCATTATTGCGGAACCTTCACGCCGTCTTTCATAAGCTTCTTTATAAAGCCTAAAAAGCTCTTCCTCTTCATAGCCCAATTTAGTAATAGCAACTGCCAATTTTTCATAGGTAGAAAACTGCGGCACGGCCCCATGTTCTATATCGCTCAACGTCTGGTTAGAAAAATTGAAACGCTTCTCAAAGTCCACGATTGTCAGCCCCGCCCGGAGACGAGCTTCAAGGATATATTTTGCCAGGGTGGAAGCTTTCATTTCGGGGGCCTTTTGATTCCCTTCACGACGTAATTAATCCAGCGAGTAGTTTTTTCATATTTCCTTGCTAATTTTCTCACGTCCGCCCCTGTGCTGAATTCTTCTCTAATGCTCCTGTTTCTTGCCCTTGCCGTGCAACGCTTAAAAATCGGAACATACATGGCAGTACCGCCTATTTTTTCGCAAAGCTGTACCGCCATATCCAGCCCGATCACGTCCGCCACCCTTAAATAATAGTCAGGGAAATCTTCTATCTTTATTTCTTCTTTAAGGTCCATTAAATTGCTCCCTTAAGTTTAGGGCCGGACCCGATAGACGGTGCGGGTCCGGCCCCCATTGCCAGGGGAGAGAGGAGGAAGTCCCCGGCAAATTATAAATCACTCAAACTTCCCCCGATGAAACTAACATTTCCGATATCTCTACAAGGCGCTTTATCTGGTCCTCCAAAAGATAAGCGATACCTGTTAATCGTCGGATATTGAAATTTTGCGTCTCTCCAAGGGCAAGTAGAGATTCAGTAATTCCCTCAAGCCGGAAAGTGACATTATCAATTTCATCACGCTGATCTGCCGCTATGGGAAAAAGCTCTCGAAGCGTTTTAGCCGTTGGAGTAATCTTAAGCTTCGGCGTTAAAGACCTGCTTCTTTTCTCAATCTCCTTGCCTATAGTCTGAATTAAGCTTGTCAGCTTTTTATCACTCGCAGTGCTGATTTCATGTTTAAACTCGCGGCCCATTGTCTCCCCCACTCTAAACCTCGTTTAAAAGGCGTTTAAAAGCCTCTGCGCGGTCCTTAAAACGCAACCGCCTCCCTTACCCCTAAACAAGCACCAAATCCTCAGCAGCGGCCTTTATAAGCTCCGGGGTAGTTTCCTTAATTCCGTTTACTTCTTTAAGGCCCGCTATATTTTTTAATAGCTGAGACAAAATGCGAAGATTTCCCCTTGAAGCTTTGTGTAAAAGCTTTGTCGTTTCGGAATCCAGTTCCGGTAAAGCTAACCGCATTTCCGAAAGGTCCAGGTTAGAAAAATCAGCCCGGAACTGTAACCTTGAGCTTAATTGGTCCAGGCGCTGTTTTCTTAACCGGCCCGTGAATTTCCTGGACCCGATGAAAAGGACCGGCGCGCCGCTTGCGTCGTGAAGGCCGCGAATCAGTTCCAAAACGTCTGTGCTTAGAAGGTCCACTTCATCAACAATGGTTATACCGTGCTGCCATTTGTAATGCTTTAAGGCTTGTTCATACCGGGCCGAAAGTGTCCAGTCCCGGTATTGAACCATCTTGTCCAGGAGCGCATTTAAATACTCGCTCGGTGTCATTAAGTTATGCCCGGAGACGAAATAACACCGTGCATGGCCTTGTTCTGCATAAAGATTTGCAGCTGTGGTTTTGCCTGTCCCGGCAGAACCTATAACCAGCGCCATTGATTTGTTATCAATGACCCTCGCCGCGATCTCGCGGAATTTCCTTGTGTACGTCGTCTCCAAAACCATAAATCCTCCTTTTACGGTTCTTAAGAGTTTGCCGCCTTAGCCTCAGCGGCTTCCTTGTCTGCTACAAATCTATAAATATTGTTTTTCTTAACTTGCGGCGCGCGATCTTCCTCGTGTTTTGCTTTTACTGCCTTACGTTCTTTTTTCAGATGCATAGGGACGGTTACAAATCCAGGGACTATAACCGGATCGGAAGCCCGTTTTATAGCCTCGTCTCTCACGTCCTCAATGATCGCGCCTTTATCAACCAGGGCGATATAATCTTCAATCTGCTTTTTCTGATTTTTCTTCTCTCTTGCTATCGCCCTGTAATCCTCTTCCGTGATGTGATAGCCCATTAATTCGCGGTCCTTTGCATGGCAGATATATTCACCCCTAAAGAAGCAAATAATTTCGCCCTTGTTTTTATATACCGGCCTGATTTCAACGCTCTGCCCGATGAACTCAAAAAGCGCCTCATGCTGATATAAAATATTGTCGTATTGAATTCCTTGAGTAGTAACCTTCCTGGGCACTCTTGAAGCGGCCACCACTTCAAGGACTTCGGGCGGCGCTGTTACTTTCGCTACCTTGGAAAATTCACAATGCCTTTCAAGGCATGATTTTTTAAGCGGCCTTCTAAATTCCTTGTGGTACTTGTCTTTTATGTAGCTGTAAATGATCCGTTCCAGGTCAGCCATTGTTAAAAGCGGCTTTATATCGTCCGGGCGATTTTCGGGGTTTCTGCCGCAATAGCCCGGCAGTTTTGAGATACACTGTCCTTCAAAGGTCCTAAAAAATCTTTCAATCGGTTTCGATGATCCTCTATATGGAATAGCATGAGTTTTATCAACTCCCATGTCATTAAGAAGCGCTTCAAAATCGGCGCTTAAGTAGTCCTTGCCGTTATCGACATAGACGGATGCCGGAACTCCAAACATTGGATAATCCTTATCCGGCTTGGGCGCGACTCCATTCATAAAGCTCTGCATAATGGTTAAAGAGTTGCCCTGAAAGGTCAGACTATAACCGACAATGCTCATATCACATAGGTCCATCCATGCGGATAGCCAGGGCCTTACTGCCTTGCCATTTTTGTTCTTTATAAAGAGGTCCAGCTTATGATGATCGCCGCACCAAATATCATTTATGAAGTCCGGTTTCTTACGCGCGGTTTTTACTTCAAATTTATCCGTAAAGGTTTTTTTGGTTTCGCGCTCATGGGCTATTACAGCCGGGGGATACTTCCGATGATCCTCCGGGCGGCGGTATAAGACAATTTCTCGCCCCGCGCATCCGCAATCGGTAGCGTCTTTTCATAAACTTCCAAAATGGAATATTTAGGCTTGCTTAAATAAAATTTCTGGAGCGTCTTTTGAACTTCATCGGATACCGCCCGGATAATGCCTTTGTCTTTGCGGTCCTTACGGCAGAGGGCTTTATAGTCTTTTTCTTTCCAGGCGCGCACCCACCTGAAAACGGTGCGGGGCGACACCTCGTTAGCAGTCTGCGATTTTCCCGGCCAAAACGGTTCTTATCCGTGGCGTCCGAAAAAAGGAGCGGCTGTATAATTTCTATCTTTTCGCTTACCTCGTTTTTTTCCTCATTGCTTAAATAAAGCCATTGGCTATCAGTCGGCTTTTGTTCAGGTGCGGGGGACGTGGGCTTTATTGGAAGGTTTGCATTTGCGAGATATTTAGCGGGCAGGTTATACAGGCTTTCCAATAAAATCAGCGTCTGCCTTTTTCCATTGCGGGACGTGCGGGGGGCCGGGCGAGCGACAAGCGAATATTTTTTAGGAAGACGTTTAGCGGTCCTCAAGGGGGTTTTGAGGATGTTCGCCATTTCTCCTATGGTTATATACTTATCGTCCACGCCGGGCCCCTTGTGATTAAAAATCCAGCAGGTGTTTTTTATCGCAGAGGTCCTCAAGGGCGGCTTTCATCTCCTGCGCATACGCTATGGCATTACCCGTCTCCAGGAGGTCCCGCTTGTGGTACTCGTAAAGCTCGATCTCCTTTACGTCGTGGCTCCCGCTCATAAGGGCTTTTCTTTCCTTCTCCACCCTTGCGATGGTGTCCTTCATGTTTGCCTTTTCTTCGGCAATGAACGTGTCTATGCCGCCCTGGATGTAGCGGCTCAGTTTCAGGCTCATTTTCTTCGGGCTGATAATCAGCCTCTTTTTAGTGTTTTCCATCTCCATCTCCTTAATCTCCTTTCATTGTTTACTGTTTACAGCGCCCTTAAGATTTGTTAAACTCCCAGTTAATTTTTTCTTGTAGCGGAATATAAATGCAATAATATTTCATTAAACGAAATATGTCAAATAAAATATTTCATTATTTACAACTTCATTTAAATTCTAATGCCGCCTTCTTTTAAAGTTGAATTAGGTCAAAGACTTAAAAAAGTGCGCCAATCTATGGAAATGACGCAAAAACGATTTTGTCTTCATTTTGGGCCTACTGTTGAAAGTCCAAGCCTGTTAAGCCGGTATGAATCCGGCGATATTAACCCGCCGATATATCTTTTTAAGCTCCTTGCGGATCAAACGATTAATCTTAATTGGCTGTTTACAGGCGAGGGTCCTATGTACCTCGACGGTGATAAGCCTTTATCGGTTCCCGACTCTGCTACACGGCGAGAACTTGACGCAATATGGAAAACACATCGGATTTTTAAAGAGTGTGGGGCCGATAAGGTTAAGGCTTTAACGGTCTTCTTAAATTCCCTTGATCCTGGCCGGGATAATAAAGAGAAGTAAACATACTTTTTTAGAAATCGTAACAAACAGGGGCCACAATTTAAAAAGCAAAAGTGGCCCTGGGATAATTCCTAATAATCGGCACCTAAGAGCCGAAACTCCTTTAAATGTTTAGTTTTTTAGATTTTGGCCCTTGGATTCAAGGTTTTTTAATAAAAGTGGCCCTGGGATAATTCCTAACAAAGCTTATCCTATTGTAAAATTTAGGCTATCCCGTTTTGAGAGTTTACATAACATTTCCGTTACTGACAAATAAACTGGCTATTTGGCCCTTGGATTTGGGCGGCTTTCCGATGCCTGGGGCGATAAAATCAGGGGTTTTAAAGGTTTTTTAAAGGAGGGTTAATCTATTGCATTATAAGGGATTTAATTTCTCTTTAAATCTCGTTTAAGAGGTTCCATTTCCCACGTAATCCCGCGTTTTCTCGTTTTTTCCCGCGATTTTAATATTGACATATAAAGTGACTACCTACAGCCGTGGAGTACCTTGCAGGCGTCTTTCGTCAGCTCCACCTCGCATAGCTCCTTGACCGCCGTGGCCACGTCGTCTTCGTCCAGCGGCCGGAACTTGTATATCTGGCTTATCCGGGAGAAGAAGTGGGGGTGCCTCTTCAGCATCCGGTCCACCTTGCCCATCCCGATAAGGACGATGGGCGTGCCGCATTCGTCGTGCAGGTCCCTGAGCGATTCCAGCACCCGCGTATCACGGCAGCAGAAATCTATCTCGTCCACCAGGAGCATGGTTTCCTGTTTCATCAGTTTCTCTTTCGCCTGCTCGAAGAGCTTCGCGTAGTTGTATTTGGGCTCCTCGCCCAGTTCCGCGACTATCAGCTCCATCAGCCAGCGCGCGCTTATGTTGGCCTTGGCGCGGATGTATTTCGCGTTAGACCCCTTGCGGCCGACGAGCCACGAGCAGGTCTCCGTCTTGCCGAGCCCCGGGTCGCTATAGACAAGCCCCAGCCCCGGCACGCTTGGCTTCTTATCGCGCAGGTTCTTCACCAGCTCCAGCGTCCGCATCACGTTTTTTGTCTTTACAATGGCATTGCGCATCTGGTATTGTTTCCTCCATTCGTCGTTCGTACTGCTCGGTTTGTTAGGCCCTCGTTGCCGCGGGGGCCATGCTTTTTACGCGTACTGAAGTTCCTTTTCGTATCGCTCCAACCACCCCCTTTCATCCTTCGTCATGGTTGCCTTGCCCTTCAAGTCCTCGTATTTTTCGTAGTCCGACTGGTAGAGCTTGCGGGATAGCTTCGGCGGCACCGCCTCGGTAGAGGGGCCTGCTGTTTCGCTGGCAGGCATATAAGCTTGTCGGCAAGGGAAGTAGCCGCGCACCGGCGTTCCGTCTCTAACGTGGCAACGTCCGCTATCAGCCTCGGCATCTCGCGTGTCAGCCTCGCCTGTGACCAGGGCGTCCGGGACTCCGTACCCGGCCGCAAGATATGCCCGCGCGGTTTTAATCGTCTGTTTTCGGAGGTGGGCCTTGTTCTTGTTCGCCTGGCTGACCGCCTCCATATCCACCTTGCTTCCGGTGAGAGCCGCCATCGCGGGCACGGCCGTCTGGAGGCTTGCGGAGCAGAGATAGCCGCCGTTCGGAAGATAGACATGCACCTGTTCTACATCGAAGACCGAATACCGGATTTCCGCCCGGCCAGCATATCCGTAGAGGGCGTCGTGCCAGTAGTTCAGGCCGCGCCAGCGTATGCCCTCGCGGGTCACCTTGGTCACCTCGGCTGACATCATCAGGTAGTCGAGTTGACGGGCGTCGATGCCGGAGCCGCGTCCAGCGGCGAAGACCTCGGCGGGAATCCGGCCCTGTAGTCCCTTGTGCGGCTGGGAGTGGTGGAACTTGAGCCACCGGCCTATCATCTCCACGGCCTGCGGGATGCTGGGGACGAAGTCCCCGTGGGCCTGTTTATGGAATTTCTCGTTGCGCATCATCCAGGTGGGCTTGTCTTCTATGGAGGCTCCGGTAAAAGACTCGATCATCCGTTCGCACTGGTCCCCGAACGTGCCCCAGAAGCGCTCTATTATCTTCGCCTGGGCGTTGTACGGCCTGGAGAAAACGGGCTTGATGCCGAGCCTGCCGAAGAGGCCGACTATGCCGCATTGCTCCAGGTCCACATCCGACGTGAAGAACTTCGCCCTGAATGATTTGCCGTTGTCCTGATAGGCTATGCGCGGGAATTTGCCGAGCGTAAGGATCGCGTTCCGCAGCGCCCCCGCGATTACCTGTGTGGTCTCCTCTATCATGATCTCGTAGCCGCAGAGGTAACGCGAGGCCCAGTCTATGTAGCCTATCAAGGTCGCCCGGCAGGGCTTGCCGGTCCAGGGATTAATCACGAGGAAGTTCAGCCTGTGCCCGTCCGTTATGAGCACGTCCCCGACCTCCAGCATCGAGCTATCGCGCTTGATATACGGCGATACCTTGTCGTTTAGGGCCTTCTCGCCCTCGCGCATCAGCACCCACAGGTCCCGCTGGGTATCCATGAATTCTTTGATATGGCGCTCTAACGTTTTCGGGGACGAGGGGGAAGGGATTCCCTTCTCTTCGAGGACGTACTTCATAAGCCTTATAGCCGTCTGCACCGGGCGTTTCTGGGGGGTAAGCAGGATATTCAGGAGAGTCGTGGACTCGTGGGCCATGACCGAACGGGAGCCCTTGCTTGTGCCCCACTCCGGCGCCAGGGCGCGGTAGTCGTTGCCCGACTCGATGTATGTCTTTTCCCAGCGGTAAAGGGTGCCCTGGCTGACCGTGTCCAGCTCCTTGAAAATCTCTTCCAGCAGGACTCCGGAATTGTAGGCCGCGAGGAAACGGCTGAGCGCGATCTTCGTCTTGCGTTCCTTCTTGGCGTCGTCTTTCGCCTTGTGCCAGGCATGCACGAGGTCCGCTCTGGCAAGGGCCTTTTTCTGGGCCCAGGGCGGGAGGATTCCTGAAGCAACACCGGGAATCATAACGCCCCTCCCAGCCCCACTCCCTGCGGCGGGAGGGGGCGTGGCGATGGAGGAGCGGCCCAAGGCCGGAGGAGCCACCGACTGGCCTTGCAATTTAAGATATTCAGCCTGGGCGGAAGGGGGAAGGGAGGATAGCGGGACGAGATATTTCATGCCGCCCCGGCCGCCGCGTGAGGGGACTTCTTTGGCGGCGAGTTTCCCGGAAATTATTTGACGCCGGAGGGTCCGTTCCGTTGTCTGTAAACCTATCGTTCCTAAAAGCTCTGCTACTTGTTTTACTTCAAGTAGTGCCTGCATATCCACCCTCGGTTTTAGCCGTTGACATTCGCGTTGGGACGTTTTAAAATCCAGTTCAATCTTGAACTCAGGCGGCGCAGTCGTCCGCGCGGTAACGGAGCGGCCAGAGGGTTTCCTTCGGCACGCCCAGTATGGCGGCGACGTAGGTCTGTACCCGCTCCGATTTGTCCCGGTCGTATACGGCGTACTTAACGCCGTTGCAGGACACACCCATTTGGCGGCCTATTTTCGACCAGTTAAGGTTCCTGCGGCGAAGCTCGTGGTAGATGATCCGGCCCCGTTCCTGGCGGTCCGTCTCAAGATTGAGCTGGCGGAGGAAGAGCTTCATGTGGGATTTTTCTCTTACTGTCATGTCGGGTACTCCTTAACTATGAGCGGTTATGCCACATACGCGTACTCAAGTAGCGAACACGTAGCGGAATTAAAAGGATCTCTAACCAAAGAAGATATAGACGCCTTGCGAGAGGACTGCGCCACTCTCGGTAGACCCGCCTGGTACGCCTGGATGCGGGATAACAGCGAGGCGATATTTGAATTCCTACTGGCAACACAATCGGTTCGGGACAGGAAGAAGAAATGGAAAGATAAGGTTTACAGGCGGCGGATCGTTTACGCCGCCCTACAACAGGCCCGCTGGTCGAAGTCGCTTCTCGACCTACTGGATAGTCGCCCCCTGCAACCGGGGCTTTCATATCGGGAAATGACGGCAAGGGCCGGGCTGACGTGCCTTGAGATGCTTTTTTTATACAGCCCGGAGTGGCCTTTTGATGCTCCAGTTCCATTTTAACGTGCTCCCTTGTGAATTAATTCTCTAATGCGGGTGATGTTGAACTGAAAATACACTATTAATTTATTACTGTCAAGCTAAATAAATTAATAATTTATCGTCCGCAATGATTTTTGATATACTTTGGCGACTTCCCGCCTAACCTATTATTTTATTTAGAATGTTTACTATGTCCGCAAAAGAAAAAACGTCCGCAAAAATGTCCGCAAAAGGGCGCGGAATGCGGACACGTGTTTCTTTTCCTATGGATGTCGATGAAATCCTTGACCGGATTAAGCGATTTGAGGGTATTACGGAAGACAAAGAGGTGGCTGATAAATTATTAATGAAGCCCCAGTCTTTATTTAACGCCAAACTTGCGAGAAGAATTCCCCTTGATATATTAGCTATTTACGCACAGGAAAAGGGTATATTATTCGAGTGGCTTTTAACCGGCGAAGGCCCTGAGCGGCTGGCCCCACTGGCTTTGAAGGAGGAATACCAGGACATCCGCCTGGCTAATATGATACATCTCGTGCGGAAAATCTATAAAGAGGGGAAGGCGGCGAAGATCGAGGCGATAGAGTCTCTTTTAAAGGCGCTTAATCCGGAGGAGCCTAAAAGGAGGGGGAAAAAAATATGATAACTATGACGAGGTTTTTACAATGCGTGTTCGATCCACAGCCGGAGGAAAACCATCTTGCAAGCCGGTACGATGCCTTTATTGAAGAGGCACAACGGCTTAAAGGGATTATAGACCGTCACATGCAGGCTGCAAGAGATGGTAAGACCATTAAAACTATAGAAAATAACGTCGAAAAAGCGAAAGCAGCGGCCATACAACTAATAAAGATTACGCCGCCTGGACATAAAAATAGCGTCTTTGCAAAAATCATAATTTTTACGGTGATAAATTTTAGACATATAACGACTCTTGAGGAGATTGTTTTTTTCGATGAGGCAAAAAAGGAATTATTTCAAGCGTTTTATGAAGGTAAAATTACTGACGAAATGCCGCGACCGGGCATAGGAAAGCATCCAGAATTAAAAATTTTACAATATAAGAAAGCGTTGAGATGGACTTTAAAGGCTTTGGATTTTTTCCCTAATAATGAATGTTTTAATGAATATAAGAGCGATATTACGGAATGCATTGACGAATTAAAACCCATAGCGGGAGCGATAAAGAAGGTGAAAAAATAAGGCGGCCTGTGCCGCCCTCTTACATGCGCCGAGCGCACGGTTTAAAATTCTCAAATTGCTTGTCTAAAACTGCCCTTCCGAGCCGTTTATTCTCAAATTGGCTTTTCCCGGCGATTTTCAGAATAGTCCTTTAAATCCCGTTATTTCCCATGTATTCCCGCCTTTTCCCGGCGTTTTCAGATTACTTGTCTTACTATAGTTGGATGAAAATTGCTACAATTTTGCTACATTGCCCGTTTTTGGCAAAAAAAAGGACTCACGGAAATCCGTAAGTCCTTGATTTTAATGGTAGGCGATGGGGGGTTCGAACCCTCGACCCCTGCCGTGTGAAGGCAGTGCTCTCCCGCTGAGCTAATCGCCCGTGTTACCTGTACTGATACCATAAAGTACGCCCGTTAGTCAACAGCTTTCGGAAAATGCGGTTGCAGTCTCGATGGATGTATGTTAGCATTTTTTTTAAAATGGAGGATACGTTGACCAAACCGGGCTCGAAAGATATAGATAACGTGGCGAGGATCCTTACCGCGCTCCCGCCGGATGAGGCGAAAAAGGTAATCCGCGAGATAAAGAATGAAAAAGACCCGGCGGGCAAGAAGAGGATTATAGAACTCGCGCTTAAGAAGAAGGGCATTAAACCGCTTTAGGGGAATTCTTTAAACCTCGTTCCGGCCCTCGAAAGGACCAGAATCTCTCCGAACATCTCGCCTTGCGATTCCGGTTTTATTATTGAGCTTACGGCTGTCAGGGACCTGCCCATTATTTTTATTTCCCTGGGCCTTCTGAAAGCCTCCGCCGCGGAGCCGATTACTTCACATTTTGAACACTGGCCCCAGAGTTTTGCGCTGTCTTTCCCGATGAAGCTTCCGCCGCTGCAACTATATCCTTCAGAGTTTGCCCAACACCTGACGTAGTCTTTCTTGTACATGGGGCACGTCGGGCAGTTGCATTCCTTGACCTCCCAGCATCTCTTGCCGGTGGGGGCCGCGACGTTCCAGCCAAATACCTCGTCAAGCGGCGGGAGATTTATGAACTCCTGCACGGACGTCCCCAGGAGTTCGTGGGACTTAAGCGGCAGATAGTTCTCCACCGATTTGTTCGCCTTCAGCACCACGCCTTCATGGGATAATAAAATAATACCGTCCTCCACCTCGTCGAAAATAGTATTCAGCTTCTTCCGCTCCCTGGAGAGTTCCTGCATAAGGTGCGCGTTATCTATGACCACCGCCGCGTAATTGGCAAGCCTGGCCAGTTCCGCCTTATCTTCGTCCGTAAAGGGCGGGCCGCCCCTGAACGCGGATAGGCCGCCCATTATCTTGCCGTGCGCGATAAGCGGGGCCAGCGCGGCGGTCGTATAGCCAAGCTCTTTCGCCAGGTCCTTTGAGACGCGGGGGTCGTCGGTTAAATTTTCGCAGAGGATGGATTTCCTGTTTTCCAGCACCCAGCCGCAAAGGCCGGACTTCTCTATGGGGAGCCGGATGGAAAGGAATTTCTCCTTGTTCCTGCCGTAGACATGTCCATAATGGATTTCCAGGTTATCCGGGGAAAGCATGGGGACCGCGACGGTATCTGCGCGTATCATGCGGGCGGCGGTCTGCGCTACAATGTCGATAAGCCTTGCGGGATCAGACTCCTCGGCGAAGTGCAGCAGGTTCGATTCAAGACTTTCGTATTTTTCGAGCTTGTCTTTAAGGTCTTGAATCTCTCTTTCGTACGGGTTTTGAAGTTCTTCCATCTCTTGTTCCATTTCTCTTTTAAAACATAAAACTAAAAAAAAATTCTAAACAAACATTTTTGCATTATATTTCCGGAAGATAAGCATGTCAACATTTATATAAATAAATACTTGAAATTTATTTGTAGAATCTATATAATCTAACCCTAAAGTGTTAGAGGAAACTTAAAAAGAGTTTTTTATTAAGCAAAATCAAAGAGATAGCATTTAGGAAAAACTCTCATTTAAGTCTCCGTGACGGTTCCTTGGCAACATAAAAATAAGTAAACCCGCTTGAGGACGGGTTGAAAAAAACCGGAAGTTAGAGTAAAATAGTTTGTATAACGGGCGGCAAACAAAAAGAAATTGGAGCAAAATATGACTAACAATTTGATTTATCAGGAAATCGGCAAGCGGATAAGGGAACTGAGGGGGAACGAAAGACAGAAGGACTGGGCTTCAAAGATAGGTTGCGACCAGGGTTATATCTCCCAGGTGGAGAACGGCGTGACGAAGCCTTCGCTCTCGTTCCTTAAAGGGGTCTCCGGCATCACCAACTCGAGCATCGACTGGATGCTGACCGGCAGGGGTGACAGGTGGTGCGGCTTCAAGAGTTATTCCGCGCCCTCCGGAGACGACACTATCCAGAAGCTGAAGGACAACCCCAAGCTCCTCTTGGCGGTGGACAAGCTCCTTCGGATGAAGGATACCGGTATGGGCGTCCTGGAAGCCTTCTACGATATGGACGAACTTCGGATCGAGGGGCTTGCCGAGTTCATCGGGGCGAAATAACGGCGTTAACCCGTTGCTTATCATCTCCGGACCCGTTACGAAGATGATCGCCCATCGGCATACTACAGCACGCGCATGCCGCCCCTGGAATGGATGGCCTGATTACGCGAATGCGTGACGAGGGGCGAACAGTTATGTGTCCTTCAGCAGCCGCCCGAGGAGGTCGATAAGACCGCCTACTATTGCGCCCTCTAACGCGAACACGAATAAAAAGATAATAAAGATAAGGCCGCCTTCCAGCGAGAAAAGCTGGGCGGCCTCTTTTTTTGCTCCGGAAAAAAATGCCGCAGCGACCGCAACCACTATAAATGCCGCCCATGCCGCCGGCATCAGGAGCATCAGCCTGAACCAGAACCCCCGCCGGTAGAGCCAGCAGCCCGGGAAAAACGGTTCCAGGGGAGACCTTCTCCGGATGACCAGGTCCAGTATCCCTCCCAGAAGCGCCCCCGCCCAGCCCGCAAACAGCATCAGCAGGAAAACGTCGAATAATTCCGCCTGGCCTTTGCAACTCCCGGAATAAACATAGTACGAGTATCCCGCCCCGGGCAGAAGGGCGGCAAGCGAAAAAACCCACCAGAGCGGCTTTTTCGGCTTTTTTATTCCGGCTGCATCAGCGCACACTTCAGGTACTCCGTCTCCGGCGCGCTCAAAAGCACTGGATGGTCCTTCGATTGGGAACGCGTCTCGATTATCCGGACTCCCCTGCCCGTCCCCGACGCACTCGCCCGTAGCATTTCATAGAAATCTTCTCTGCCCAGGTGGTGAGAACAGGAACAGGAAATGAAAAATCCCCCCGGCCTGACGAGCCTTAAGGCCTTGGCGTTTAAATCCTTATACCCGCGCAGCCCTTCGGCGATTTTGGCCCGGCTCTTTATAAAGGCTGGCGGGTCGGCCACTACCACGTCGAATTTTTTCCCCTCATCCGACATTCTTTTAAGGGCCGTCAGCGCGTCTTCCCGTATAAAATCCGCCCGCTCCGAACATCCGTTTAATTGTGCATTCTCCCTCGCGAAAGCCAGGGCGGGCGCGGACGAATCCACGAAGGTTGCGCCCTTCGCCCCGAATTTAAGCGCTGAGATGCCCCAGGCCCCGGTATGGCAGAAGAGGTCCAGGACATCGGCATTGGCGGATATTTTCTCAAGCAGGGAATAGTTGTCCGCCTGGTCCAGGAAGAATCCGGTCTTCTGGCCTTCCAGCAGGTCGGCCTTCAGCTTCAGGCCTGATAAATCAATCTCTACAGCCCCGCCGTATTCACCGTACGCGATTTTTTTCTCCAGCGGCAGGCCCTCCAGGGCACGTAGCTTCGAGTCGTTCCTGAGCACTATGCCGGAAGGCTTGTAAACCTCCTTCAGCGCGTCCAGCACGTCCGGCAGGAGCCTCTCCATCCCCTGTGTCAGCGCCTGCACGGACAGCCAGTCTCCATACCTGTCCACGATAAGCCCCGGCAGGAAATCAGACTCCGAGAACACCGCGCGCCAGGAATTTCTGTCTGGATAAAACCTCTCCCGGAGACGCTTTGCGTCTTCTATCCTTTTCTTCAAAAGAGCTACTGTAAACGGCTCGTCCCCGCGGGTAAGGAGCCTGACGGCGATCAGGCTGTGCGGGTTGACGTATCCCGTGCCGACGGGCCGTCCGGCGTAATCGGCCACCAGCACCATATCGCCCGGCGTAAGGCCCTTGGGGATATCCTCGAACTCGTTTGAGAACGCCCACGGGTGCCCACGGCGGATGCGGCGGTCTTCTTTCTTCTTCAGGCGAAGTGTCTTAATGGATGTATAGTTATTCAAAATTATTCCTTTTTATAAATAAGTTTAAGGGAGATTTATCAAGAAAGGGCATAGATGTAAAAAAGGAAACTTGATGTGAGGAAGAAATATCTTATCACTTTTTCTTGTGAGTAAGTATAAAGGCTGTTGCAATAATTACAATACCAATAGCCACCGCGAAATTTGCACGAGCGCTATCACTAAGATTCTTAATTTTAAGGAAGCTATTAGCACCATACATAAGAGGGATAAGTCCGACTACAACCCCGGCAATTTTTGTAAACTTCTTCGTAAAAATTGTTTCAATGCTATCCAAAAAACTTTGCTGTAATTCTTTAAGTTTCCCCGAAAGGTGCTCCGTCTCATTATCAATTTTAGTGGATAATTCTCCAGTTCTTTTTTCAAACTGCTCTTTCATTAGTAAGACATCTTTTGAAACCATCTCAAATTTTCCATCAAGCGCGACGAGTTCAGTGCCGATATGATCAAATGGATACCCGGCTTCACGAAGTTGTTTTTTGGGATCAAGTTTAGCAAATGATGACGATATAATTTTATTTTTAGGAATGTCGGCTGGAATTTGACGTGTAGAGCGAACTATGCCATCTGAATCTTGATATTTGTCGGTTTCTCGTTCACCGTATGGTAGATTTGGTACTTCATTCCCTTCGAGAAGAAAGATAGTAAGTTTGAAAATTGGTTCGCCATATTGAACAACGAGTTCTTTATTGGAATTATTTCGAAGGCTCCAATTTAATTTACCTCGAAATCCCGCGTCTATTTTAGTTGTAAGTTGAGAAATACCCTCTCGCATCATTGTAGTTGTGGGCGTAATTAAACCCATCAACATGGAATTAGGATAAATCTTATTAACCGTGTCAGGCGTAAAATCAATTTTTTCTAAGCTAGAGATAAGTACCGTTTCACCCGGATTGACTTGAAGAAACGTGCCGGGTTTGAGTTCATTTTCTTCACCCGTCGAACTAAATTTGACATGCGCTCCAAGCCTTAGCTCGATACTATTAGGTTTGATACGATTTTCATCGGAGTCTACAATGATAGAATCCAATAATTTCTTAATTTCGTGGTCGGCAAGTACCTGAGCCATAGAGAATCCTTAATCTGCCCTTAACTAGGCCTGTTACTCCCGGACATCGACATACGCCTTTTCCCGCAGTTCGCCTATCCATTTCGCGAACAGCTTCTCGCCCTGCTGTGCGGAAAGCTCCTCGACTATCTCGGGCCGGGCGTCATCAAGGGTCTTGGACGACGCCTCCGTCTTCTCCATCACCTTTATAAGCTGGTATCCTTTATCGTCTGATTTTATCGGCTGGCTAACCTCTCCCTGCTTCATGCCGAACGCGGCGGCTTCGATATCCGGGGCGAGTTCCCCTTTGCCGAACGTGCCCAGGACACAGCGTCTTGGACGCGCCCTCGTCCCCGGTGCATTTCGCGGCCATCTCCTCGAACGGCGTCCCCTTTTCTATCTCCGCCCTCGCCTCGTTCGCGGCCTTTAGCGCCCCGTCCATATCTCCGTCTTTAGCGGGGAACAGGATATGCGCCACCTTGACGGACGCGGGGATTACGAACTTCGATTTATTCTCGTTATAGTATTTTACGATGTCCTCGTCCTTGATGGATATCCTCGATTTTACGTCGTGGCCGACGAGCCTCATTATCAGGAGCTGGTCGCCCAGGTTCTGCTTATAGTCGTCGGCGACATATCCCTCGTTCTCCAGCGCGGCGTCGAAGGCGGCTTTATCCATGTGGTTCTTCTTCATGATGTCATCGATGGCCGCGTCCACCTCTTCCTTGGATACCTCTATCCCCTCTTTCTTCGCCTCCTGGACCTGGAGGTATTTGTCCACCAGGCCGTTAACGGTCGCCTTCCTTAGCTTCTCCTCAGCTCTCGCCAGGTCCTCGCCGTCGTAACGCTGTTTAAGCTGGCTAAGCGACGGGGCCATCTCGCTCTGGAGTTCGCTTAAGGTTATCAACGTCCGGCCCGACTATCGCCACTACCCGGTCTATCTCGACCGCAGACGAAGTCGAAACAAAAAATAGCATCGGCAAAAGCGCGCCTATGACAAGGCTTAACTTCTTCATAATGGAACACCTTCCGTAGAGATTGCAAACATACCGAAAACTCCCGAAAAGATAACATGAAAGGGGCTGTCAAAGCAAGCGATATCATAAATACCGGGAACGAGGGCGGACATGAAGCCGATTAAGAATAACAAGCAGGGGTGGACAGATACATGTTGAACGGGCTTTTCAACTCTGCTAAAGTGCTCTGTCATGAAAAAGCGCCATCTCATGAAAAAAATATTCCTTCTGCTCATCATTTTGGCCCTCGTTTCCTCCTGCTCCAAAAAAGAAGGGCTGTATCAGGAAACCCGGGTGATAATGGGGACGTATGTCACCATTACCTTAAACGAGAACGGCAAAAGCCAGGACGATTTGACTAAGGCTGCCAGTGACGCGTTTGCGCAGATTACGAAGGTGGACGAGCTTATGAGCACCTATAAGCCCGAGTCCAACCTGAGCCGGATAAACCAGTCCGCCGGAATAGCGCCCGTCCATGCGGACCCGGAGGTCATCGATAACATCGAGAAGGCGCTATATGTCGCCAAACTCACGGACGGCGCGTTCGACGTGACCGTCGGGCCGCTGGTTAATGCCTGGAAGATAGGCTCCAAAGGTGCGCGTGTGCCCTCGCCGGACGAGATAAGGAAGGCGCTCACACTAGTGGGCTGGCGGAATATCGAAATCGATAAACACGCCGGGACGGTTTTCATAAAGAAACGGGGCGCATCGATCGACCTTGGCGGTATAGCGAAGGGCTACGCCTCCGACATGGCGGTTTCAGTCCTGAAGAAGGCGGGCATAAAGGGCGGCATCGTCGCCTGCGCCGGGGATATAAAAGTCTTCGGCGTCCGTCCTGACGGCACGCTCTGGACGGTCGGCATACAGCACCCGCGCAAGAAAGATGGCGAGCTGATGGCCAAGCTCACCCTGACAGACTGCGCGCTATCTACCTCCGGCGATTACGAGCGATACTTTCTAAAGGACGGCGTGCGCTACCACCATATCCTGGACCCCAGGACGGGCTATCCCGCGCGGGGGCTGATGAGCGTCACGGTGCTGTCGAAGGAGTCGTGGCTCTCGGACTCAATGGGTAAGTTGTTCGTCCTCGGGCCGGATAAGGCTTACGCGCTGGCCCTAAAGCATCCGGAAATCGAGGTCCTGATGATAACCGACGCGGGTAAGGTCCTGGCGACGGGCAGGTTCAAGGGATTAAAGGTGGCGCCGGTAGGGGCCGGATAAAAAATAAATTTAGGAGATTTCCAATGCAAACTGATTGGCAGAAACAGGTAAGTGCTAGTACTTTAGAGGGTGCCGCTATTAGTGTAGTTTTAAAAGGTTTACCTAATACATGTCCAGTATGTAGTCATAAAATGACTCCTCATATTCAAGCTATTATTATTATTCCATTTCCGCCGGTGAAAAAGGTACAAGTTGCTTTTAGGTGTGCAAATTCCGCATGTCAAGAATTGTTTATTGGAACTTATAATTTACTTCCGGGAAGAACTTCTGACTATTTGTTTTTTAAATCTGAACCCCTAAAATACAGAGAAAAAGAATTTCCCGCAACAATTAAAGAGATTTCGGTCGATTTTGTCAAAATTTATAACCAAGCACTAGCTGCCGAAGCAGCCAATTTAAACGAAATTGTTGGTATTGGTCTTAGAAAGTCTCTTGAATTTTTAATAAAAGATTTTGCTTTGAAAATGAATCCCGATAAGGATGAGGAAATAAAAAAATGCTCGCTTGCATCGTGCATTAGTAATTATGTTGCTGATACAAATATTAAAGAATGTGCCAAAAGGGCAACCTGGCTCGGAAACGATGAAACTCACTACATAAAAAAATGGGAAGACAAGGATATTGAGGACTTAAAACGACTTGTTCATTTAACCGTGAATTGGATAGACAGTGTAATACTAACAAAAAAATATACTGACGAAATGGCAAGTTCTTAAGGTTGAAACCTTCTTGCCTATAAGGAGCTATTGATTAAATATGGAAAAGGCCCGGCAATAGCCGGGCCTTTTGTTGTAGCGTAACAGTGGGTTAATCGTCCCCGCCGCGTCCGGACACCCCGGCGAGCGCCTGAGATATGGCCTGTATCTGCGCGCTCGTAAGAGAGGAACTTAACGAACTCATCTGGTACACGGAGTTCAGTGCGCTCTGTATCGTCGAGGTCGATGAGCCTCCTATCGACGAAGTTGCGAGCGCTCCATGACAGCTTGAGCAGTACGTCGTGTAAAGGGTCGGCCCATCCAGGGTCGTGGTGCCTCCTCCCCCGGAGGTGCCGCCTCCGGACGTGGACCCGCTGAGCGCCTGCGCTATGGCCTGTATCTGCGTGGTCGTGAGGGAACTGAGCGAACTCATCTGGGACACGGAGCTTATGCCTGTTTGTATCAGCGCGGCGGTTGCGCCTGATTTAGACGAGGTAGCAAGCGGGCCGTGGCAGCCGGAGCAGTATGTGCCGTAAAGCGTTGCCCCGTCCGTTGTCGTCGTGCCTCCCCCGGTCGAGCCACCGGAAGTGCCGCCCCCGAAGGTGCCTGAAGTGACGTTGCTGTTCTTCCACTGGTACTGGTGCGGCCAGTTCGTCGTGTCGGTCGAGTTTATCGCGGTATGGCAGATATTGCAGCCGTTTTTTCTCTGCGGGTTCTGGTAGCCGTGCTCTTCGAGATAATCCGACAGGCCTTCCCCTTTCGAACTGCTGTGGCAGGCCCCGCAACTCCCGATTGTCTTTGCCGCGCCCTGATACTGGTTGGCCTGGTAGTTGTCGGAGGCTTCCCTCGACGGCAACATCGCGTGCGGCGAGTTGTGGCAGGCCGAGCAGTGAAGCCCGCCGTGCCCGGCCGCGTTCCTGTACAGGGTCGTGCCCGTATCTACCTCGGCGACACCCTGATGGCACGTGACGCATTTCGGCTCGCTCATCCAGGGTATCCTGCCGCCGGTCATTGCCGTATTGGCTACGTTCGCCATATCGCCGTGGCAGGTGGTGCAGCCGCCGTCGGCATTGGTATGCGCAAGGCTCCTGCTGCACTGGGTCTTGTCGCCGGGATGGCAGTCGTAGCAGGTCGCGCCCTTGTCGCTGTGGAATTTATGCATCGCCACGGAGAGGTATTCCGTCGCGCCGCCCTGGTTGACGGTATGCAGTACCGGGTCGGCATGGCAGCCGGCGCAGAGCACCGGGCCACTGCCGGATAAGTGCGTGCCCTGCGCTGCGTCATGTTTTTTAAGGATATCGCCAAGCGGGTCCGTACTGCCGTGGCACTTGGCGCAGTTTATCTCGTCCGATACCGGCAGCGTCGTCCGCGTCTGGGCGACGACCGTACCGGCCTTGTTCTTCACGGTAATGATTGCGACCTGGTACGGGTTCCATACTCCTTTGTCGTTGAGCGGAGTGGCGGGTATACCGTCGGCCTCGAACTGAGAGCCGTGAACGACCATTTTGCCGGCAAGCCCGTTGTGTATCGTCGGGTCGACCAAGTTCAGCCCCGTGTTCGCCTTAAGGGTGATCCCGAACAGCTTCATGCAATTGGCCCAGAACTGTCCAAAGAGACCCTTGCCGGAGGAATAGGTGTTGCCGACTAAGCTGTAACTTACGGTCAGGCCCGTCGTGACCACCGTCGGCGGGTCGCCTCGCTTTACCACCTGGACTATCAGCGTATTATAAGGCGGCAGGATGACCGCCTTGTCGAATTCATTGTTGGCGCAGTGCATGCCGAGGTCGTTCCAGGCAAACACCACGTAATTTGATTTAACGGTTACACTTCCAGCCAATGCCGACTGCGCCAGCATTATAGTGGCAAAAGAAACTACGGTAATCGTCGCTATCATGCGCCTAATTCCAAACATTGTCTTTCTCCTTTTCTTTCTGCTCCACTCGGTATTTCTTCCATCCGCCGCATTTGAGAAAGCTGCCGTCCGTGGTGCAGGCGTCCTGACCTTCACCTAGTTTATTACCTTTAAGGTAATGTAACCACGGTCCAGGGTGCGGGCGTCGCGACCTGCACTCCTTATGTCTTGCAAACCATGGTTAAAACTTGCGATAAAGCTACCAGCCGCCCCGCTCACTGTCAATAATAATTATTATTAAAAACATTTAACTTGTATCGCATTATTTGGTTTTTGTTAGTGATCAAGGGCGGTTATATAACTGTTTGGCTTAGGATTTTTCTCACGGATTATTAAAACCGCTTAAGGCGCATCGCGTTTGATTTTCCTGGTCATCGCGCTATACTTCTAGTTATGTGGGCTATTCTGAGTTTTAACGTGGAGAGGGGACGGCAATGAAACGTATGCTGATTGCATTTATTGCAGCCCTTGTAGCGGCGGTATCGCTTTCGGGATGTTTCTTCGTGGAGCGTGACCACGATGACAGATACAGGGACAGGGACAGATACGAGCACCACGATCGCGACTACGACCACGACCGGGGATACCACCATTACAACGGTTTTTAAACTAAGCAGTGATAATCAGGGCGGTTTCGGGCCGGACGGGAAAAGCTAAAATTCCTCACCCGGCCCAAGATATCTCCACTTCCCTTCAGGCAGGTTCGCGAGCATCACGTTCCCGATACGGACGCGTTTAAGGCCGGTCACCTTCAGCCCCACCTGCTCGCACATCCTTCGTATCTGGCGCTTTTTCCCTTGCTTTAGTATGAACTTAAGCTGGTCCTCGTTCAGCACGGTAACGACCGCCTTCTTAAGCAGCGCACCGTCCAGCGAGAGGCCGTGGTTCAGGAGCTTTAAGCCCTGTACGGTGAGTACCCCCTCAACGCGCACGACATACTCCTTCTCCACGTCCGACTTCTCGCCGATGAGCCTCTTCGCCACCCGCCCGTCCTGCGTGAATACGATAAGCCCTTGAGAATCAATGTCTAACCGGCCCGCGGGAGCGAGGTTCTTCAGGTGGTGCGGCGAGAACTTTATCTTTGACGGGTCCCCCTTGGCGCGGTTCGCGGGAGTGAGCAGGACGGAAGCGGGCTTGTAGCCCCTCTCCGCCTGGCCGGAGACGTAACCTGCCGGTTTATTCAGGATTATCGTAACCAGCCCGGTCTGCTCGGAGGCGGCTTTTTCGTCGAGAGTTATCTCGGCGGAAGGGTCCACCTTGATACCCAGCTCGCTCACGCGAAGTCCGTCGACTAATACCAGGCCCCGCTCGATATACGAGTCCGCTTCGCGCCGGGAGCAAATCCCGCGCTCGGACATCACTTTTGACAGCCGTATTTTTTCCATAAACTCCAGAAAAACCGTTACTTTTCTTTCTGTCTTCGCTATCGCTCTGGACAGGTAAATCATCTCGCGAGAAAGAAAAGTAACACAAAAGAAAGCGGGGCTTTTCAGTCCAAAAGTTTTTGGCGTTACCTTTTTACAAAAAGGTAACGGTCTTACGCTACTTTACTCCCAGCAGTTCTACTTCGAATTTCAGCGTCGCATTCGGCGGAATGGCCCCGCCCGCGCCCTGCGCACCGTATCCAAGGCTTGGCGGTATCGTGAGGTTCCGGACTCCGCCTACCTTCATCCCCTGGACTCCCTCGTCCCAGCCCTTTATGACTTCCCCGGCGCCGAGATGAAAGGTGAAGGGCTCGTTCCTGTCCTTGCTGGAATCGAACTTCTTCCCGTTGGTGAGCCAGCCGGTATAATGTACCGTTACCGTCTGCCCCGCCTTCGCCTCCGCGCCCGTACCCACCTTCACGTCATCTATTACGAGTCCGTCCTTCATCTTCTTCTCCTTTGCGCATGCAGCCATCGGTATTACCACGACCAGGACGGCCGCAGCCACGACTAACAAAAACTTTTTCATTTCCTCCCCTTTCGTAAGAGTTATGTCTTGACCCCCGTAAAGTTTAGTTAATTGGCCGGATTAAGTCAATTTATTCTTGACAGGTTCTGCCTATGGTGTTACGTTTTCTTTAAAAGTATTACTAATTCAGGAAAAACTCAGGACTAACATGCACATACCCGACGGGTATCTCTCGCCTCAGACATTCGTGCCGCTTTACGGCGTTTCCGCGGGTTTCTGGACGGTGGGCTTAAGGAAACTGAAGCGCGAACTGGCCGTGAAGCAGGTGCCTTATCTCTCGATGGCCGCCGCTTTTTCATTCCTCATCATGATGTTCAACATACCCATCCCCGGCGGCACGTCCGGACACGCCGTCGGTGCGGGGATTATCGCCATACTGCTCGGGCCGTGGACTGCCGTTATCGCAGTCTCCGTCGTCCTGGTCATACAGGCGCTGGTATTCGGGGACGGCGGCATAACGGCAATCGGCGCTAACTGTTTCAATATGGCAGTCGTCATGCCGTTTGTTTCGTGGTGGGTCTTCCGCGCCTTCGCTGGAAGGGAGAAGGGCGGCTTCAGACTCATGGCGGGCGCGTTCCTGTCAGGCTGGATAGGTCTTTCCGCCGCCGCCTTCGCCGCGGGAGTGGAGTTAGGCATCCAGCCGGTAATCGCCCACGGTCCGGGCGGCGCGCCGCTTTACGCCCCCTACCCGCTTTCGATCGCCCTGCCCGCGATGTTCCTGGAGCACCTGCTCGTATTCGGCCTCCTGGAGGGGATCATAACGATGCTCCTGGTGAAATATTTCTACTCAATGGACCCTGATTTTGCGGCTGCGTCAGCCAGGACGGGGCCGAAATTCAATTGGAAACTCTGGCTGGCCCTGCTGGCTGCTTGCGGCGCTGACCCCGCTTGGGATTATAATCCCGGAAAAGCTGGGCGGGGGAGCGGCATGGGGTGAGTGGGGGCCGGAGAAGCTTCGGCGAGATGTATCGGTTACGTCCCTGCCGGGTTACAGAAGATGAACACGCTGTGGAACCCCCCCATACCCGATTACGGTACTGGCGCCGGGGCGGCCGCATCCGGCGCCGGCGGATACTTGGCGTCGGGGTTCGCCGGCGCGGTCCTGGCGGTAGCAATAATTTACGTCCTCGTGAGGCTTTTGAGGGGCGGGCCTAAGGCCCCGCGCTCGTATCTTGAGAAAAGCCTTGACCATATAGCGAAGTTGGTGAAGAACTCGTACGTGCAGTGGGAGCTTTCATCCCGCAAGGGTTTTTTTCAGGAGCTGGACGCGCGGGTAAAGGTTATATTCATGCTTTTGATGCTCATAGCGGTAAACGTCCGCAAGGACCTGCCCACGGAGCTGATTATAGCGGCCTTTGTCCTTATCCTCGCGCTGGCGTCGGGGGTCGGCCTTAAAGTCATGTATGCCCGGGTGGCCTTCGTCGGGTTCTTTTTCGGCTTCCTTATCGCCCTGCCGTCTTCACTGAACGTAATCACGCCGGGCAGGGTAGTGTTGCCTCTGCTGTCTCTCCACGAGGCCCACTCGCTCTGGATATATAAAATACCGAAAGAGGTCGGAGTGACGGCCGGGGGGCTATTCGGCGTGGCAATGCTTACCTTGCGCGTGATAAACTCCGTGTCGCTTGCCATGCTCGTCCTTTTTACCACCCCGTTCACGGAGATAATGCGCGCGCTTAAGATGTTCCGGGTGCCGGACTCCGTACTGGCGGTCGTCAACCTCACTTATAAATACATCTTTATTTTCGCAAATACCGTGGAGGACATGCACCTGGCGAAGATGAGCAGGACCGCCGGGGCGCTGGACGGCTCCGAGGCCAGGCGGTGGGCGGCTGGCAGGATGGGCATTATTTTCAAGAAGACTCAAGGGAAGTGCGACGAGATATTCAAGGCCATGTTGGCTCGCGGGTTTACGGGTGAGATAAAGCTCCGGGGCGGGGGGTCTATGAAAAAATCGGATTGGCTGGTTTTGACGGCAGCGCTAACGGCAGGTATTGTCCTGATAATCGTTTGAGGGATAAAAAATGGAGACCGCGGTTAAGGCGGAAAACGTAAGCTACAGCTATTACGGCAAGATAGCCGCCCTCCGCGGCGTGAACATCGAGATAGGCCGCGGGGACCGGCTGGCAATCATCGGCTCCAACGGATGCGGGAAGTCAACACTGCTTCAGACGCTGGACGGGCTGATAACTCCCGATACGGGCAAAGTCTTTTACATGGGCCGGGAACTCAGCCAGGAAAGCCTGAAGGAACGGGAGTTCCAGAAATTCTTTCGCGGCGGGATGGGCTACGTCTTCCAGGACTCGGACGTCCAGCTCTTCTGCCCGACGGTGCTGGACGAGATGGTGTTCGGCCCGATGCAGCTTGGGCTCTCCGAGGAAGAGTCGCTCTCAAGAGCCCACCGCGTGATGGCCGACCTGGGTGTGGAGGCGCTCAAGGACCGTCCGTCTTATATGCTTTCGGGAGGCGAGAAAAAGCGCGTGGCGCTCGGGTCCGTGCTGGTGATGGACCCGGAGGTCCTGCTCCTGGACGAGCCGACAAGCGGGCTGGACCCGAAGTCCCAGATGTTCTTAATCGAGCTGATGTTCAGCCTGAACCAGGCCGGGAAAACCATCGTGGTGGCGACGCACGACCTGGCGCTGGTTGACGAGTTAAACGGTACGGTCGCGGTGCTCTCCGAAGAGCACAGGATTGAGAAGGTCGGCCCGGCGGACGTCGTGCTTTCCGACCAGGAACTCCTGCTGAAGGTTAACCTGATCCACGAACACGTCCATGCCCACGGCGGCACTACCCACCGCCACGTCCATTCCCACTACCAGTTCCACAGGCATTAAATAATTTAAAATTTCCATTCCAGATGGTATCCTATCTCTAAATGGGAATTCTTGAATCTATCATATCCGGAGATGAAGGGCTTTCCCGATATCTCGCCGGAAAAGGCTTCTCCGACCCCGCGAAAGCCGTCTCGAACCTGCGGCTCATCTCCGAGAGGGTGGACGAGGGGCTCTTAAGAGAAAACCTCACGCCGCTTGTCCATTACTGTTCGCGCTCGGCGAACCCCGATGTCTGCCTCAACAACTTCGAGAGGGTCTGCGCCGCCTTCCCGACGCCGGCCGATTTTTTTAAATCAATAGCCGGCCGGCCGGACGCCCTGAAGGTCCTGGCCCCGCTCTTCGCCTCGTCTTTGTTCCTCGTGAGGTTTATCCTGTCGGAGCCCTTGCATCTGGTCAACTGGCTGACCGGGCCGGGAGTGCTGGACGCGCCCCGGGATAGAGAGGCAGTACGGAAAGAAATGTTGACGGCATGCCCGCCGCAGACGCCGCTCGTTGATGCATCAAGACTGCTGAGAAGATTTAAATACACCGAGTTCCTCCGGATTACCGCGCGCGACCTGCTTGGAATCGCGGGGGTTTCGGAGACCACGGCGGAGCTGTCCAACCTGGCGGACGCGGTCCTGGAGGCGGCGTATCGCGCGGGCCGCCATATACTTGACAAAAAATACGGACTGCCCCAATACAAAGCTTCGAGCGGGAAAACGTCCCGCTGTCCGTTTACCGTCATAGCGATGGGGAAGCTTGGCGGACGGGAGCTGAACTTCTCGTCGGACATCGACATACTGTTTTTATATGGAAAGGACGGGAACACGTCCGGCCCCCAGGTAATAACCAACCACCAGTACTTTGTGGAACTCTCCGAGATCATCGTGAAGCTTATCGGGGAGAGAACGCCCGACGGGTTCGTGTTCCGTGTGGATACGCGCCTGCGGCCCGAAGGTGAAAGGGGCGACCTTGCCCAGAGCCTCGCCGGATACGAGACCTATTACGAGTCCTGGGGCCGCACCTGGGAACGCTCCGCGCTTATCAAGGCGCGCCCGTGCGCCGGGGACATGGAACTTGGACGCGATTTCATCCTTGCCCTCAGGCCGTTCGTATTCAGGAAATATCTCGATTACTCAGCCATCGCCGAAATCCGGGACTTGAAGCTCCGCATCGAAAGCTCGCCGTCGCACGAGGCAAAGGCCCTGGACGTAAAGCTCGGTCCCGGAGGCATCAGGGAGATAGAATTTTTTATATCCACCCTGCATCTCGTTTATGGAGGCCGCGAGCCGGGTATCCGGGAGCTGGGCACGCTCCGGGCGCTCCACCGGCTTGCGCTTGCGGGCCTTATAACATTCGGGGAACAGGGCGAGCTCTCCCGCGCGTACGAGTTCCTGCGTCTTGCCGAGCACAGGCTCCAGGTGGTGGACGAGAGGCAGGTCCACTCCTGTCCCCGAAACGATGAAAGCATCCGGGCGCTGGCGCTTCGGATGGGATACCGGGATGCGGGGGAGAAGGACGCGGGGGCGGCGTTCATTGAAGACTTCAAAAAGCATACCGGGAAAGTGCGCGAGATATATGACAGGCTCTTCATGGAACAGCCTGTTGACGTGCGGGAACGGGGCGCCGGAAGCGAATTTGAGCGACTGCTGTCGGAGGATTTAACCGAGCGGGAAGCGGTGGAGACCTTCCGTCTGGCCGGTTTCAAAGACACGCGCCAGGCATACCGGAATTTTATTCTGCTGAAGGAAGGCACGTCGGAGAGCCCGATCACCCCGAGGAGCAGGAACCTTTTCCTCAGGATACTCCCGGCGCTCCTCACGGGTTGCAAGGACGCGCCCGACCCGGACATGGCCTTGAACAACCTGGAGTCTTTCATAACCTCTTTCGGTTCGCGGGAAGCTATCCACGACCTTGTGACCGAGACACCTCAGGCGGCGGAGCGGATGACCAGGCTGTTCGGTTCGAGCGAATATTTCTCGCGCCTTCTTGTCTCCCGTCCGGAGATGAGCGACGCGCTTCTCTTCATGGACCCGGGCAGACTTAAAAAGTCCAAAGAAGAATTATCCCGTGAGCTTGCGGCTAATCTGTCTCACTCCGAGAGTTTCGCGGCCAGGATGGACGCGCTACGCGAGTTCAAGCAATCGGAAGAGCTGCGGGTGGGAATCCGGGACGTATTCATGGACCCGGGCTGGGTAGAAATCTCGTCTGAATTATCGGCTCTTGCGGAAGTCGTACTGGAAGCGGCTCTTCTGGCCTCAGTCCGGGACATGGGTGAGAAATACGGCCTGCCTAAGGACGTGGAAAACGCCAGGGATATCGCGGTAATCGGCTTCGGGAAACTGGGCGGACGGGAGCTGATTTACGGTTCGGACCTGGACATAACCTTCATCCACGGGAAATTCGCGCCAAACATCTCAGGGAGGGAACATCGGCGGACATGAATTTTACGACCGTCTCTCCGAACGTGTAATTTTCGCGTTGACCGCGCTGACGCATGAAGGCACGGCATACCGGGTGGACTTAAGGCTTAGGCCGGGCGGCTCCAAGGGTATGCTTACCCATACGCTGGACGGGCTCACGGAATATTACGCCGCGGCCCCGGTCTGGGAGTTGCAGGCTTTAACCCGCGCGCGCGGGATTGCGGGCGATAAGGAGTTGCTCGCGGGGTTTGAGCGGATGCGTCAACTTATTCTATCTGCGGCCAGAGAGAAAACGTCACTGGCAAACGAAGTACTGTCCATGCGAAGACGCCTGGAGCGCGAGTCCGCGAAAAGCAAGGGGATAGACATAAAACGGGGCAGAGGCGGCATCGTGGACGTCGAGTTCGCTGTGCAGTACTTGCAGCTCCTGCACGGACGGACGCACCCGGAATTACTGGTGCCGGGGACGCTTGCCGCGCTCGATGAGATTATTGAGCAGAAGACTTGTCCCGAAGGCGGAAGGGGCGGCATTTCGCAGTTCATATTTCTTTATGAAAGAGCTGGAGTCGCGTCTTCGGATGATAATGGGGGCCGCAGAAACGACGCTCCCGCCGGACGAGGAGAAGCTGGAGCTGACTTCCGCGAGGATGGGCTATAAAGGACATGGCCCGGACGCGGCAAAGGCCCTTCTTCACGATTATCAAAAGCATGCCGCGCGGATAAGAGAGATTTTTGATAGAATAATCTCATAGCTTTTAGCGTAAATGCCGGTTTTTATACCCGGCTTTCTTTTGGTACTTTTCTTTCACCCGAAAGAAAAGTACGACTTTGCAAGGAGGCGTTTGATGTCCAAAGGTGTATTTCACGTCCGCGCGCGGCACACGCTGGGACTACCGCTACAGCGTCCTTGGGCGCTTCGAGAGGATGCTCGGTGAATGCGGCCTGATGAATTCGACAAGGGCGAGTACGTTGCGGTAAAGACGCACTTCGGCTCCGAGGGCGCGCACCGGATTGTAAGGCCATCGTTCCTCAGGAAAACGACCGACGCCGTAAAGAACGCGGGCGGAAAACCCTTCGTAACGGACACCGTGCGGATTATGGGCGTGGATTATCTGGAGGTAGCCAATTCAAACGGAATAAACCACCTGTCCGTAGGCGCGCCGGTGATCCTCGCGGACGGTCCGTTCGGCAAGGACAGCCTGATAATAGCCGCGCCGGGTGACATACTGGGCGAGATTGCCGTCGCGTCCGCCATTCACGACGCACCCGCGATGGTAGTCTGCTCGCATGTCAAGGGGCATATACAGGCGGGATATGCCGGGGCGTTAAAGAACCTCGCAATGGGCGGGGTCTCGGCGGCGCACAGGGAAGGCGGCTGGAAGAAGGGGCGCGGGCACATGCACTGCCATGGAGAAGTGCCTCTTTCGTGGGACCCGGAGGTCTGTACGTACTGCCAGCAGTGCGAGAACGTCTGCCCGAAGGACGCCATAAAATTCGTTGACGAGAAGCTCGTGCACGACGCGTCCCAGTGCTGGTTCTGCGGGAGGTGCGTCCGCGTCTGCCCGTCCGGCGGGCTGACCCTTCCGGTGGACGACGAGACATTCCAGAAATCGCTTGCCGAGAGCGCCGGCGCGGTGCTTTCCACGTTCAAGCCGGGCAGGGTAATCTATATCAATTTCATGTTCGAGATCCAGCCGGAGTGCGACTGCATGCCGTCTTGCGACACGCCGATGCTCCAGGACCAGGGGATACTGATTTCGGACGATCTGGTCGCCATTGAACAGGCAACTGTCGATATGCTCCGGAAGGCAAACCCTCTGCCGCAGTCGGCGGCCCAGGAGCGGGAATGCAAACCCGGTGACGACGTGATGAGCATGGTGAACCCGAGGAACTACTCCCTGTGCATCGAACACGCCGAGAAGCTCGGCCTGGGCAGCAGGGAGTATGCGTTGGAGGAAATTACTTAAAGTCGTTACTTTTCTTTCGGGTGAAAGAAAAGTAACACAAAAGAAAGCCGGACAGTTTAAAAGTTTTTGGCGCTACCTTTTTACCAAAAAGGTAGCAAAGGTCTTACGGCCCCTGCACCGTCCGGAGCATGTTATAAACGAACAGAACTATAGAGATGAACATCACCACGCCGAAGACGATAAGTATCTCGTTTCCGCCTGGATTACCAGGCTGCGCAGCAGCCAGCCGATTGCCATCCCCATCATGCCCGCGGACGCCAGCCAGAACTGGACGGTCATCAGTTTCCGGTTGAATATGGGCTTGCCGGAGAACCTGGGAAGGATATGGTAGCCCACGCCGAATATCATCATGGACATCCAGCCGATCAGGTTCATGTGGACGTGCAGGGAAATCCTGTCCTGGTTGGCCGAATCAGGGAAAAAAGAAAGATGACTCCGAGCAGCGTGCCCAGCAGGAAATAGATGACGCTCTGGCGAATAAACCAGACGACTTCCTTATCCATTTAAAAGACCTCCAATATGTTATCGGGAGGGAGCATTCTCTTTCGAAAAATTATTATTCACAATTACGCTTTAACCGCTGCCGTTCTGTTTTACGTTCAACGATAATTTTTCTCCGAGAATACTCCTTCCCTTAGTGGGCTCCGTGGATGAACATCGGCAGGCAGCGCGCGCACACCCAGACCGCCTTTCCTTCCTGTTCGCACGATATCAGAAGCTTCGCCGAGCTGTCCGCCCCGCAACTTACGCATATATGTTTTTCCTCTGCCATGCCGATTACCTCCGTTGAAAATTCCGTCCTTTTCTTTCTGTCTTCGCTTTCTGTCTTCGCTTTCGCTCTGGACAGGCAAATCATAATCGAGAAAGAAAAAGGACCAAAAGAAAGCTGGGCTATTAACCAGGGCTATTCACACCAATTTATCATCTCCCAGTGCCGGGGTCGCTGATTTCGCGCTGGTTAATAGATGATATTTGTCAGGCCCGGCCCTCGCGAAAGGTGAAGAAGTCATAGATGAACATATATGCCCCGGCGGCGAACCAGCAGGCCGCGACCAAGTCCACGATGAACCAGATCCGCATGTAGTCCTGAGTAGTGAGGAAGTCTATCCCTACCACCCTGTTAAGATAAGCCTGCACAATGCCTGCGACGGCCAGCGCAAGCCCCATCAGGAACATCCCGGAGACCATAGCCCAGAAAGAGAACATCCCCCGCCACTGGTTGTAGTTCTCATGGCCTTTAAGCTTCGGAAGGGCGAAATAGAACATCGTGAAGTTCAGCATGGCATAAGCTCCGAAGAACGCCATATGACCATGCGACGCGGTAACCTGGGTGCCGTGCGACCACTGGTTTATCTGCGGGAGCGTATGCGCGAAGCCCCATACCCCCGCTCCGACGAAATGGAACCACGCCCCGCCTACCACCCAATAGAGCGCGACCCGGTTGGTTATCTCTATCTTCTTCTGACGGACGTGGCGCATCGTGTCCATCACCATGAGCAGTATCGGGAGCGGCTCCAGGGCCGAGAATGCCCCGCCCCACCAGTACCAGTACTTCGGCGTCCCTATCCAGTAGTAATGGTGCCCGGTGCCGATTATGCCGGTAAAAAGCACCAGCCCCACTTCCACGTAAAGCCACTTCTCTATATGTACCCTTTCGATGCCCGTGAGCTTCAGGAGCAGGAACGCGAGTATCGCCCCCGCGATAAGTTCCCAGGCCCCCTCCACCCAGAGATGAATCACCCACCACCAGAAGAAATACTGCGTGGAGAGGTTTTTCATGAAGAATATGCCGAATAGGAACATCACGGCCAGGAAAACCATCCCGGCCAGAAGCACCCCCTGTATCGCGGTCCATTTGCCGGTCTTCAATATCGTCATGAATACGTTGAAAAGGAATATGAGCGCGGCTATCACTATGACCACTTTAATTATCGTCGGCTGCTCCAGAAACGGCATCCCCCACGAGTAGCCAAGCAGGTAAGAGACTACGGCCGACACCCCTGCCGCGGCCAGCAGCCAGAACTGGAGCCTTGCCAGTCTCACGCTGTAAAGCTCAGTCTCGGACTCCTCCGGGATCATATAATACGTGCCGCCCATGAAACCCAGCAGGAGCCAGAACACGAGGAGGTTTATGTGGATTGCGCGCGAGGTATTGAACGGGATGTAGTAAAGAAGCGGGTCCGGCCATATGTACTTGACGATTGTCAGGAGGCCGAATATTATCTGGAGTCCGAATAACAGGACCGCCAGGACGAAGTACGGGTAAGCTTCTTTCTGCGTCGCGCGGGTCATGTTAAAGGGCTCCTCCCAGAGTTCATTTCAGCGACACCAGGTAATCCGCCAGCTTCTCCAGGTCGCTTTCGGATAATTTAGCGAATGCGGGCATAGCCGACTGCGGATGCACCGAGCGCGGGTCCCTCAGGTGCTTTATATGCCACTCCCTGTCCGGGAGCCTTGTCCCCACGTGAGTCAAATCGGGGCCGACCTTGCCGCCGATGCCGTTCACGGTATGGCAGCTCTGGCAACCCTCCTGTGCGAAAAGCCTCGCCCCCTTTTGCTCCGGCATCTTCCCTTGGCTGCTGCCGGATACTTCGGGCGCGGCGGCGGCCATCATCGGCGTGGGCGGCCAGTTGTTCGTATCCACAGTGCTTACCCATTTTATAAATGCCACCAGGTTCTCCACCTCGCCCGGCCTGAAATTAAATTTCGGCATCCGCCTCTTCGCCGCCCAAACGCCATGCGGGTCCCTAAGGAACCGGGCCAGCCACTCCGGGTCCCTGTATTTCGCGACTTTCGTCACATCCGGCGCGTAATATCCGCCGATGCCCAGTATCGTATGGCAGTCGTTGCAATTGTATTTCTGCCACACGCGCTTCCCGGCCACGACCTCCGAAGTCAATCCGGCCTCGTCCGTGCGCACCGGCATCTGTTTCAGAGAATCATATGAAAGATAAAGGAAGATTATGGAGAAAAAAACGGTGCCCCAGATAAACATGTATTTGAGCGAGTTCTGGGTCATCCCGGCCTCCGGATTTATAAGGATTTTCAAAAGTATAGCAAAAAATGAGATTTCTGCTTGCGCCGTGGACGATAATGTGGGGGATGCGGGACAGAAGGGGCGTTACTATGAAAGAATTTTACTGAGCTCTGCGGCGTCAATCCCTGAGGCCATTATGGTCTTCGATTTTGACGACTGGCCGCGTACGATGGATATTTTCGATTTGGAGATTTTCAGCTTATCCGACAGGAACTCTATAAGCATCTCGTTGGCCGCGCCTTCTACCGGAGGGGCGGTAAGCTTTATTTTCAGTACCCCTTCGGATACTCCGGCGACCTGGTTTCTGGACGAGCGGGGCAGGACGCGGACCTGGAACGTAATACCTTCCGGCCCTTCCTTTAAGGAGAGGGCGCCGGACGGTTCGCTCACTCCCGGCCCTCCTGCTTCTGCTCGTAGTCCAGCATCTTCAGGTGGTCCTCTATGACCCCTTTTATCTTCAGGGCGAACCGCTCCTTTATGCGGTTAAGCTCCGTTATCTCCTGCTCTATCTTCGCAAGCTCCTGGCGGGACTTGCGCATCAGGTCCTCCGCATCCATCTCCGCCTGCTTAAGCCTGAGAGCCGCCTCCTTCTCCGTGCCGAGGCGCATCTCCTCGGACATCTTCTGCGCCGACATCAGGGTGTCCCGCAGGTTTTTTTCAGTATCCTTGAATTCTGAAAGCGACGCCTGGAGTGTCTGGTTTTCCGTGCGTAGCTGGTCGTTCTCCCGCATCAGCGTCTCCATCTCGGCGGTAACGTCTTCCAGGAAAGAGTCCACCTCGCTCATGTCGAAGCCGCGGAACTTGAGGCGGAACTGCTTCTGCTTTATGTCGAGGGGCGTAATGTTCATGTACTCCTCCATCCTAATGCATTCTTATCGCCAAGATCGCTAAGCGCGCAACGAGGAAATATTTAAGAAAATAAATACAGCTATTACAATAAGCGGCGAGAAGTCTATACCCATCGCCGGGAGCCTTCTGCGGATAGGCCGGAGCACCGGCTCCGTCGCCGCGTACAGGAACCGGACGATAGGGTTGTAGGGGTCAGGGTTTACCCATGATAGAATAGCCCTTGCGGCTATGATGATTATATATACCCAGATAATTGTATGCAGCACATAGGCCGCAGCATTTAAAAAATTTCCGAGAATGAACATTAAGACTCCTTTAATGGCATCAAAAATAAATGACCGCCACGACGGCAATCACCCATAAACCGATATCGACCAGCAGGGGCCTGTCCCCCAGGAGCGTTGTCGTGGGGCTCCCGCCTTCCTTTTTCTGGTGGATTAGATAAAGGTAGCGGAATATCCCGTATATGACAAATGGCACCGTATAAATCATGCGCTGGCCAAACTGGATTACCGCGTCCCCGGAAAGGGTGTACAGTATGTAAGCCATAAGCGACGACGCGGTCGTCACGGCGATCATCTGGTCCAGGAAGTAGGCGCTATACTCGTCGAGGGTCCTCCTGTACCTGATAGCGCATCCTGCGTCATCGGCTGCAGCCGACAGGTCCGGCGGCAGGATTGAAAGCTCGCCCAGCAATGTCAGCTCGTGTCTCCTCTTTGCGATCGTAAGGAACAGCGCTATGAGAATAGTGCAGACCAGAAGCCACGACGATACCCTCACAGAGATCGCGACCCCGCCGGCGGCCGCCCTCAGTACAAACCCCAATGATACCACCATGACATCCACAATGGCTATGCGCTTTAAGTATGACGAATAACAAACGTTCATGATGAAATAAACCGCGGCAATTATCCCGAACCCCGTATTTAACGCAAAGGAAAGCGCGAGGGACACAGCGGACATCAGCCCGAAAATGATGCCGGCGCTGTATTTTGTCATGCGCCCCGCGGCAATCGGCCTGGCCCTCTTTACCGGATGGCACCTGTCTTCCTCCGCATCCAGGATGTCGTTGAATATATATACCGCGCCGGATAGAAGGCAGAAGATGGCGAACGCGGCGATACTGGTTAACAAAGAGGGCAGGTGGAAGAGGTGTTTTGAAAACAGCAGCGCGGGAAAGATGAACAGGTTCTTGGCCCACTGATGCGGCCTCATCATCTTAAAGGTATCAGTTAGCATGCTCAATCAATAGACCTCGGTTGCCTGGCTCCGGCATTCCATAGGGCTAAAACTCACCCATGGAAAACTCATAAGAGCACTATTTATGTTTGTGTTTCCTTAAGAGCTTTTTCCAGGTTTATCTTAGACGTCAGGTCGTTTGGGTCCAGATGGACAGCGGCCTGGAAGTGCTCTATGGCCTTTTTCATATCCCCTTTCTTCGCATACTCCACGCCGATATTATTGTGCAGCTTCCGCATTGTTGCGCACACTCCGCGCCGCCGGTAGTTTCACTTTCAGCGCTTCCTCGTATGCCCGTATGGACTCGTCGTACCTTGCCTCTTCTGCCGTATGTGTTGCCGAGGTCCTTATATGCAACATACGCATCGTCGGGGATTGGATTGCACTTCGTTGCCGTTATGTATTCCCCTATGGCCAGATCGTCGCGGCCGCTTTTTTCATACATTGCGCCTAGGTTGATATGCGCACCCGCAGCCAGCAAGAGGTTGTCGCGCGCAACGTCGGACCCGGGGGACTTCTTCAATTCGGCAGTCCAAAGGCTGTAGTCATCCTTCCAGTCCGCATTCCTGAGTACGGTTCCTGTAGAGTACAGGGCAACCAGCGCTAGGAATACCGACGCGACGGCAATCCTCCTCCCCGAATTCGCAAGCCGGGCCATAGTTAAAGTGATCAGCATGATAAACCCGACGGACGGGAGATAGAGGTATCTCTCGCCCAAAACGCTTTGCCCGGTAATCGCGGGTAAATAAAGGCACGGGAGAAGCGGGACAACTATGGTCAAAAGGCAGAACAAGGCCAGCCTGTCCTTTTTGTACGTGAAATAAAAAAGGGCCGCTACCAGCACCGTCAGGAGGGCGGACGTCAACGCGTTTACCTCAAGCAGGGAATGGACCGGCTTGAACAAATAAATAAATTTGAGGCTGGTTGGCATGATCAGCTTTTTTAAGTATGTCGCAAAGATTATAAACAGGTTTCCGAAATAGCCATACTCGCCATGCTGCTTCGAGCTTATCCATCCGAGCGCGTAAAACCTGATGCTCATGTAAGCGGATGCGGCGAGTGCAAACAAGGCGTATCTCTTTACGATAAATGGAAGGGCCGCTTTCTTTTTATTGAGCAGCAGGTCGTAGGCAATTAACAGGCCCGGGAGGGTTAGCGCGGGCTCCTTGCACAGTGTACCTATGAAGAAGGCAACTACTGAGAGGTAGTAGCCCGTGTTGAACCTGTTCTCGGACCGGAGGTAGAGATAGAATGACAGCAGGCAGAAAAACGTGTACGAGAGGTCCGTGACGGCCGAAATCCACGCGACCGCCTCCGTGTGTATGGGGTGCACCGCGAAAAGGACGGCCACCATCAGAGGGATCGAGAGATATTTAAAAGGGGCCTTGTATTCGCTGAACAAGTATCCTGGCTATCAGGAAAACAAGGACGGAAGACCCGGCATGGAAAAGGATGTTGACAAGGTGAAACCCCGCGGGGCATGATACCGAAGACGTAATAGGCCAGCATGTGTATAACTATGCACCATTGGCCGGTAGTAGTTGGTGGTGTCCCCTGTTAAACCCCCAGTCGCATCGCTTGAAAAGATATTTGGAAGAAACCTCGCATCTTTAATCCAGGGGTTACCCAGCACCTGAAAATTGTCGTCATAAACGAACCCGTTTCCAAGGGTGTTTGAATAAACAGCAAGGGAGACGGCTATTATTATAAACAAGGGGAATGGTAGTTCTCTCCAGACGGGTCTTTCGGGTATCTCTTTCATCTGTGTTTCCTTATCAGACCATACTGCAGATTTCTTGTTTTTTAATCTGCTCAATGCTGCTTAACTCTGCGGTTAAATTATTTCCCCAGTTCCTGCGAGCGCTTCGTCGCCGCCTCGACTGCCGCGTAAAGCGCCGCCCGCAGTCCCCTCTCCTCCAGAACCTGGAGCCCCGCGATAGTCGTCCCGCCGGGAGAAGTCACCATGTCCTTCAGCTTCGACAGCGGCTCCTTCGTCTGGAGCGCCATGCTGGCCGAGCCAACGAGCGTCTGGGCCGCGAGCAGGAACGAATGCTCCCTGGACAGCCCCATCCGCACCCCCGCGTCCGAGAGCGCTTCGAGAATCACGAACACGTATGCCGGCCCGCTGCCGGAGAGCCCCGTCACCGCGTCCATCAGCTTCTCGTCGGGGACGGTCACGACCGCCTTGCAGATAGCCGATAAAAGTTTCGTCGCGATTTCCATATCGCCCGGCTTAGTGTTCGGCCCGGCAAACGCCGCGGCCGAGCCTTCCTGCACCAGCGCGGGCGTATTCGGCATCACCCGTATTACACGCGCCTTCTTCCCCAGCGACTTCTCGATATTGGCGGCGGTTACCCCTGCCGCGATGGATATGATAAGCTGTTTCGGCGTAACGGACGAGGATATTTCGAGCAATACGCCCGCTATATCCTTCGGCTTCACGGCAAGGATTATCACGTCCTTGCCCTTCACGGCCTTGACGTTGTCCGTCACCGCGCCCACTTCGTAGAACTTCTTCATGTGCAGGAGCCGGTTCGGCGACGCGTCCGAGACGGTAATATCTTCTTTCGGCACAAGGCCGGATATGACAAGGCCTTTGACCATCGCCTCGGCCATGTTACCCGCCCCTATGAAAGCAATTTTTTTATTCATCCCATAGTCCTCGCACCGAAAATAGCCGTCCCCACCCGGACCAGCGTCGCCCCTTCCTCGGCGGCCACCTCATAGTCCTGCGTCATGCCCATTGAAAGCTCGGTCATCTCGAACCCTTCCAGCGTAAGCTCCGCCGCGAGGCGGTTCATCTCTTTAAAGTACGGGCGGGAACTCTCCGGGTCCTCCGTAAACGGCGGGACGCACATGAGCCCGGTGATTTTTAAATTTTCCAGGCGGGAAGCTTCCTTCATGAAACCGGGCGCTTCCTCCGGGCGGATTCCACGCTTCGTCTCCTCGGAAGCTATATTTATTTCAAGAAGCGCCTTCTGGATTATCCCCCTCTTCCCGGCCTGCCTGTCTATCTCCCGTGCCAGGTCGAGCGAGTCAAGCGAGTGAATCAGTTTGAATACTCCAACCGCCTGCCGGGCCTTGTTTTTCTGGAGCGAGCCTATCAGGTGCCATTCGATCTCCGCACCCGCCCCCCGCGCTCCCCGCCTTCAAGGTGTCCATTTCCCGCATCTTGGAAAGCGCCTCCTGGACCCGGTTCTCGCCCAGTATGGACGCCCCGGCCGCCACCGCCTCCAAGAGCCTCGGCAGCGGATACGGTCTTTGTCACCGCGACCAGCCGGACCAAGAAGGCTCCCTGCCCGCGCGCTTCGCCGCCGCCTCAAGCTTCGCAAGCACCGCGCGCATGTTTTCCGGAATGCGGCTCACAGAAGGACGGTCAAGGCCATCATCCTGCCGGCCCTCCCGCCGCTCCCCCTGTGGGAGTAGAACTTCTCAGGGTTGCATGCGGTGCATGCGCCAAAAACATTTATCCTGCCGGGCCGGACGCCGGCAATTTCGAAGAGTTTTCATATTTGCCTTCCAGAGGTCCAGCCGCCAATGTCCCGGACGCGAGTTGGTAATAAACTCAGCCGCGTGAGGCATGGATTCCTTCAGCGGGTCGAGCACCTTCGAGTCGACCTCATAGCAGCACGGGCCGATGGAGGGGCCGATGGACGCCAGCAGGTTCTCGGGCTTGGAGCCGAAATGACGGCCCATCTCCGCCACCGCCTTCCCCGCTATCCCCTTGACCGTCCCGGCCCAGCCGGCGTGCACCGCCGCGACCACCGACCTTTTCGGGTCGTATAGCAGGATAGGCACGCAGTCCGCGGTAAGCACCCCTATCGGCACCCGCTTAAGGTCCGTAATTACCGCGTCGTGCCCCGCAGGCTGCTTCCGCCCGGCTTCGCCGTGTACCCCGGGACCAGGCTCCCGCAGGACATAGATATCATCCCCATGCACCTGCCGGACCATCTTTATCTCGGCTCCGGGCAAACCAAGCGCGGCGGTTAAAAGCTCCCGGTTCTTTTTTACGTTCCCGGGGCTGTCCCCCGAGCCCGCGCCCATATTAAGGGACTCGAAGGGATGTGGGCTTACGCCGCCCTTCCGGGTGGTGAATACTCCTCTCGCCCCTTCCCAGCCGGAAACCTCGTAGAAACCGGCGCCGAATTCATCATGAAATACAAATGGCATGATACCTTGCCTTAAGTGCGTTTAAATCTTTGAAATTCTAACACTTTGCACGACGGTGTGTCAACAGATATCAATCCCTTGAACAGCCCGCGCACACCCACTTTGTCCTTGACCGACGGTGACGCCTCTGATAAGATAAGCTGTGATTTTTACGAGGGTTATGGTCGATAAACTTGCCATATCGATTGCCTCCGGCCTGGGCGCCGGATACTCTCCCGTCGCGCCCGGCACGGCAGGCAGCGTCGTCGGGGTCATTATTGCAATTCTTTTTATACTCCTCTTTGGCCTCAATATCTTTTCCGGGTTTATTTATGCCCTTACGACCGCCGTCATCTTCGCCATCGGCGTATGGTCCGCCGGGAGGGCTGAAGTCATCTACGGCGAGAAGGACTGCGGCAAAATCGTGATAGACGAGATTGCCGGGATGCTCGTTACGCTTTACCTGGTGCCGTTTGACTGGCGCTTTCTTCTGGCGGGTTTTCTGCTGTTCAGATTATTCGACATCGTAAAACCATTTCCCGCAAGGCGCATAGACCAGAGAGTAAAGGGCGGATGGGGCGTGATGCTTGACGACATCGCGGCGGGGATTTACGCAAACATAAGCCTCCAGATATTTGTACGGGTTATGCGTTGAGGGCGGAGGCGGTAATACTGGGACTCCTGCTGCCCGACCCGGAAGGCGGCTATATCGAGTCGCTCTCCGATTCACTGAGGGAGTTCGGGCTGGAGCTGGCAGCGGTATCGTTTATCGCGCCAAAGGAAAAAGAGGCCGAAGAGGCCGTCCGTCTGGCCCTTTCCCGCTCGCTGATGGTGGTGCTGTCGGGCAGGCAGGGACAGGGCAGGGTCGAGGAGCTTTCCAGAAAGACCATCGCGCGCGTCCTGGGGAAACGGCTGATACTCCACCCGGAACTTGCGGAAAAGGGTTCTACTAAAGCGGCGCTCCTGCCGAGCGGCGCGAGGCCTTTGTCCGACGCGTCCGGAACGCCCGCCGGTTTCTGGCTGGAGCACGGCGGCAGGTATGTCGTTTTACTCCGGGAAAACGTGAAGCTCAGGGATGTTATTCCGCCGGAGCTTGCAAGGGCGCTCTCCAAGGGCAGGGGCAGAAAGTTTACCGCGAGCCGGACCATCCGGTGCTATGGCATAAACGAAGACCTGGCGCGTGAGTTCCTTGAAAAAATCTCCGTCCCGGACGGAGATATCCAGTTCAGCGTCTCCCTTGAAGGCCTGGACATAAAGGCGGCTACGCGCGCCGATACCTACGAGAAGGCGGAGAAGGTCCTCTTGGAGCTGTGCGCGGAAGTCGTCCGCAAAGTCGGCGACGCCTTTTACGGGACGGACGGGGAGGGCCTACATGAAGCGGCGGCAAGACTCCTCATCGACAGGAAGCTGACGATTGCGACCGCCGAGTCCTGCACCGGGGGCCTGGTCGCGAAGAGGCTCACCGACATCGCCGGAAGCACGGCTTACATGGAACGCGGCGTGGTGACTTACTCCAATAAATCAAAGGAAGAACTGCTCTCGGTCCCGGCGGAGGTGTTAAGCGAGCACGGCGCGGTATCCAGGGAGACGGCGCAGGCAATGGCCGAGGGGATACGCTGGAACGCGAAGACGGACCTGGGCCTCAGCATCACTGGCATTGCCGGGCCGGGCGGAGGCACTCCTTCAAAGCCGGTCGGGCTGGTGTATATCGGCCTCGCCACGCCGGACGGGGTGACGGTAAAAAGCTTCAATTTTCCGGGCGACCGTGCGGCGGTGCGTTTCGCGTCATCGCAAAAGGCGCTGGACATGGTACGGCGATACCTGATAAGCTAACGTCGAAACCCCGCCTTTTTGAAAAAAGGCGGCCCAAAAACTTTTAAACTGTCCCGCTTTCTTTTGGTTCTTTTCTTTCTCGCGAAAGAAAAGAACGGTTAAAAAAATGTCTCAAAAAGGTTTTATCCGCACCTTCATCGCAATCGAGCTTCCTCCCGAAATAAAGGAGGCGATGGCGGGGGTGCAGGCGGAACTTAGGAAATCCGACGCGGACGTGGGCTGGGTGCGCCCGGAAGGCGTGCACCTGACGCTGAAGTTCCTGGGGGACGTGGAGGAGAAAAAAGTCGCGGAGCTTGGCGACGCGCTTGCGGAAGGGCTGAAGGGGGAAACCCCATTTATCCTTCAGGCGAAAGGCGTCGGCACGTTTCCGACTCCAAGGGCTCCGCGCGTGGTCTGGCTCGGCGTGGAAGGCGAAGTTACGCGGCTTTCCGCGCTTGCAAAGACGGTGGAAGAAATCTGCGCAAATTTAAAATTCCCGAAAGAAGACCGTCCTTTCAAGGCGCACCTGACTCTGGGGCGGGTTAAATCGCCAGGGGGACGCGGCGCGCTGGTGAAGATGCTGGAAAATTTCAAGGACGCGGACCTGGGAGAGTTCAAGGCTGACGCTGTATCCGTGATGAAGAGCGAGCTGCAAAGGAGCGGCGCGGTATATACGGAGATGCGGAGAATTGTTTTGGCTGCTTGAGTTTAATTAATTTTGTACTTGGAATAAACCTGTAGCAATTAGGAAGGAGCAATAAGATGGCGGAAAAGACGGAAAAAGACCAGAAACTGCGCGCGCTCGACCTGGCGGTGTCGCAGATAGAGAAACAGTTCGGGAAGGGCTCCATCATGCGCCTGGGGAACGACCAGCCGCCGCCGGATGTAGCGGTAATACCGACCGGCTCTCTGGGCCTGGACATTGCCCTTGGCGTCGGCGGCTATCCGCGCGGCAGGGTCATCGAGATATATGGCCCGGAGTCTTCCGGCAAGACAACACTCTCCCTTAACGCGATCGCGCAGGCCCAGAAGCTGGGCGGCATAGCGGCGTTCATAGACGCGGAACATGCCCTCGACGTCACCTACGCCCGCAAGCTCGGGGTAAAAACGGACGACCTGCTCATATCGCAGCCGGACTCCGGCGAGCAGGCGCTCGAAGTCGTGGAGACGCTGGTCCGAAGCGGCGCGGTGGACATAGTCGTCGTGGACTCTGTCGCGGCACTGGTCCCAAAGGCGGAGATAGAGGGCGAGATGGGGGATTCGCACATGGGGCTCCAGGCAAGGCTCATGTCCCAGGCCCTGCGTAAATTGACCGCGGCCATCTCCAACACCATGACTACCGTTATCTTCATAAACCAGATACGCATGAAGATAGGCATCGTCTACGGCAACCCGGAGACGACCACCGGCGGAAACGCCCTTAAGTTCTACGCATCCGTGCGCCTCGATATCAGGAAGGCGGAGGCGATAAAGGACGGCCAGGAAATACTGGGAAACAGGGTGCGGGTAAAGGTGGTCAAGAACAAGGTGGCGCCGCCTTTCAAGCAGGCGGAGTTCGATATCCTTTTCAACGAGGGCATTTCGAAAATCGGCGAAGTAATCGACGCCGGGGTGAATGCCGGCATAATAGAGAAGGCCGGGGCATGGTATTCCTATAACGGAGACCGCATCGGCCAGGGGCGCGAGAACGTAAAATCATACATGAAAGACCATCCGGAGTCGTTAGACGATATAGAGGCCGCGGTAAAAGAGAAGGCGGGTCTTGTGCCGCCAGCCGTACCGGCGTAAGAGGCAAAAAAAAATGGATATACAGAGCCCGGGAAGCCTTTCGATTAATGACATACTCAAAACGTCCGTCGAACGGCGCGCATCGGACGTTCATATAAAGGTGGGAAGCCCGCCCGTACTACGAATTGACGGAAAGCTTACGCCGATGCTGGAGCAGAAGCGCCTTACCCAGGAAGACGTGGTGAAGCTCGCGTTCTCCATGATGAACCAGACGCAGCGCGAGAAGTTCAAGGCAAAGAACGAAGCGGACTTCGCGTACGGCGTCCCCGGGCTTGGGCGGTTCAGGGTGAACGTGTTCATGCAGAGGGGCACCGTCGGCACGGTTATGCGCGCCATACCCACCAAGATAGCCTCTATCGAAGACCTGACGCTCCCGCCGGTAATCTCCAAGCTCGCACAGGAGCCGCGCGGTTTAATACTCGTCACAGGCACCACCGGAAGCGGCAAGTCCACCACGCTCGCCTCGATGATAGACCATATCAACGCGACCAGGACCGAACACATCATGACCATAGAGGACCCTATCGAGTTCCTCCACAGGGACAAAAAATCCCTCGTGAACCAGCGCGAGATAGGGATGGATACGGAGTCGTTCTCCCTGGCGCTCCGCTCCGCGCTCAGGCAGGACCCGGATATTATACTCGTCGGCGAGATGCGGGATTACGACACGATAAGCACCGCGCTTACCGCCGCGGAGACGGGCCATTTAGTCCTTTCCACCCTCCACACGGTTGACGCCGTGGAGACTATAAACCGCATAATCTCGGTTTTCCCGCCGTACCAGCAGAAACAGGTGCGCCTTCAGCTCTCTGCGGTACTGAAGGGCGTCGTGTCCCAGAGGCTCATCCCCCGGGCGGACGGAAAGGGACGTGTCCCGGCCTGCGAGATACTGGTCGTGACGGGTACGATAAAGGAATGCATCGTAGACCCCGATAAAACCAGGAACATCCATGACCTGGTCGCGTCGGGCGGCTCGCAATACGGTATGCAGACATTCGACCAGTCGCTCTACGGCCTTTACAAGGCGGGGCTGGTCACCTACGAGGAGGCTCTCAGGAGAAGCTCCAACCCGGACGATTTCGCCCTTAAAATTCGCGGCATCACCTCCACCTCCGACGATACCTGGGAAGACGCTTCCTCCGGCGGCGTCTCGTCCGGGTTTAATAAACCGGGTGAATCCGGCGGCTTCAAGATCGACCGGCTTGGCGATTGAGCGGGGACAGGGAACTGAAGAGGGCGCGGGAGCTGGCCTACAGGTATCTCGCGCTCCGCGACAGAAGCATCAAAGAGCTTCGGGATTATTTCTGCCGCAAGGAAGTCCCGGCCGATATTGCGGAAACGGTGCTTGCAGAGTTCATCCGGTACGGGTATTTGGACGACCGCCGGTTTGCCGTCCTCGTTCGCCAGAGGCTTAATCGAGCGCAGGGGGCTATCCCGGTACGCCCTTAAGATGGAGCTTAAGAGAAAGGGCGTCCCGGAGGGCGACATAGAGGAAGCGCTGGAAGGGCTTTTCGGGGAAGACGGGTATGACGAGGACGGCATAGCCCTGGCTATAGCGCGCAAAAAGGCTGATTCCATGCGTAACTTGCCGCCGGACAAGGCGAAAAGGCGGTTGACCGATTATCTGCGCAGGCGTGGATTTTCTTTTGAAGCCGTGAGAAAAGCTATGAACGGGATTATTTAAAATTTGACTTTTCAGTACATATTCAAGTATAATTCGTAATAATGTTTGGCATTTGGAGGTTAAACCCATGATAGAAAATCTGTTCCGCCCGATGCACCTTCTTCTGGTGCTGCTTATCGCTTTAGTCGTGTTCGGCCCCGGGAAGCTCCCGCAGATAGGCAAGGGCTTAGGCGAGAGCATCCAGAACTTCAAGAAGGCGATGAACGGCAGCAAAGAAGAAGAGCCGAAGAAGGAAATCCCCGCCGACAGCAAGTAGGTAACTGGTCAGCCGGGTCGGTCGTCATAGCAAACCATTATGCGGAACTATAACAAGTGGGCGGGACGGGTATATGCCGGACCGCCTTTTTTATCCTTTACGCAGAACCGCCTTTTTTTTGTGTATTTATTACGGATCGCCTTTTTTGTCTGCCGGACCCTTCCGGACCCCCTAAACCCCGACTTGCATTACTAATTTCCCCTGGACGTGCCCCTCTTCCAGCAGCCTGTGGGCCTTTTGCACTGTCTCGGCTGTTAGATTCCCAAGCACCTTGACCCTCGGGGGCGCGATCTTCCCGCAGTCGAGCCAGCCGCCGATTTCAGAAAGTTTCCTCCCGTACTGCGCCCAGCCGGAAGGCTCGCCCGATTTAGCCCTTGCCAGCACATACTCGAAATGGAACGAGGCGGAACGGTAGAAGATCGGACTTCCTCCGGCGCTGAAGATATCATAGGAAAAATCTTCCGGCTCCGCCACCGTCGAGACTACGCGCCCCTCGTCCCCGACCAGTTGCAGACACAGCTTCTTCATGAATCCGCCCACAAAATCAAAACAGATATCCGGACGCCTGCCGCCGGAAAGATTTAAATATGCCTTCTCCAGGCCCGCAAGGTCCAGCCCCTTATACATCAGGATATGCTCCGGCTTTATTCCCAGGTGGTCTATGAGGTAGTCACTGCTCGGAATCATTCCCGGCGGTGCTGAAAATTGTCGCGTGCGCACGGCGCAGGAACTGGATAGCCATCGTGCCTACCCCGCCTGAGCCGCCCGCGACAAATACCGTCTCGCTATCTTTTTTTACTCTCGCTTTTTCAAAAACGCAGTCCCAGGCCGTAAGCGCGGTGAGCGGCACGGCTGCGGCCTCAGCCTTTGAGAGACCCGGCGGCTTTTTCGCCGCGAACTGCCACGGAAAGACCGCATACTCGGCATACCCCCCGTTGCTCCTGGGGCCGCCGATGAACGCGAACACCTCATCACCCGGCTTGAATTCGGTCACCCCCTCCCCGACTTTGTCCACGACGCCGGAAATATCCAGGCCCAGCACTGCGGGAAGGACGCCTTCGCGCATTCCCCGGCGCATCTTGTAATCTACCGGGTTAAACGCGGCGAAATGAATTTTTACCCGCATCTCGCCGGCCTTGGGCTCGGGCATCGGGCAAATCCGCGTCTTTAAAATTTTCGACCCCGCCGAAACCTTCCAGTACCACCGCTTTCATCATGCCGCCTTTCTTACTTTCTCACATAAAACAAGGGCTGGCAATGAATAGCCAGCCCTCGTTTCAATTATTCCTCCGTAATCGCTCCTCATGCCGCCTTTTCCGCCTTTTTCCTGTCCGCGGGCGGCACGTATTTAAGCCCCCGTTCCCCTATATATTCGGACGTGGGCCGGATGAGCCGGTTGTCCGAGAGCTGTTCTATGATATGGCTGCACCAGCCTGCCGAGCGCGCCATGGCGAATATCGGGGTATAGGTCTCAAGCGGCAGGCCCAGGAGATAATATACCGATGCGGTGAAATAATCGACATTCGGCAGCAGCCCCTTCTCCCGCTTGACTATCTCTTCCACCTTAAGTGAGATCTCGTGCCAGCGGCAGTAGTTCTCGAACTCGCATATCTCCTTGCTCGCTTCCCTTAGTATCGGAGCGCGGGTGTCGCCGTGTTTATATACCCTGTGCCCGAAGCCCATTATCCGCTGCTTCTTGGCGAGAGCGTCCATTATCCAGGCTTCCGCCTTCTCCACCGAGCCGATTTCCAGGAGCATCTTCATCACCGCCTCGTTCGCGCCGCCATGCAGCGGGCCTTTCAGCGTCCCGACAGCGGAGGTTATGCCGGAATAGATATCAGAGAGCGTGGATACGGTCACCAGGGCGGCAAATGAAGACGCGTTGTACTCATGTTCGGCATATATGATCATCGAGGAATCGAAAATCCTGCCCGCGGGCCCGTCAGGCTCCTTGCCGTGCAGCATATAAAGGAAGTTTTCGGCGACCGAGAGGTCGTCCCTGGGTTCTATCGGTTTTCTTTTGTGCGGGAGCCGATAGCCGAGCGCGACCAAAGTAGGCATGACGGCTATTATCCTGGCGGCTTTGCGCAGGTTGGCTTCCCTGGAGTTATCCCATGCGTCGGGGTCGTAAAGCGCCGCAAGCGATATCCCGGTACGCAGAAGGTCCATGGTGTGGGATTTCGGGGGCACTCTCCTGTAGAGGTCTATAATCTCGTCGGGGACCTCCCGCTCCGATTTCAGCGTATCTGAAAACTCCTTCAGTTCGCCTTCCGTGGGAAGCTCCCCGTAAAGCAGAAGATATGCCGTCTCCTCGTATGTCGATTTGACCGCCAGTTCCCGGATGTCATATCCCCGGTAGGTAAGCGTCGCCCGCTCCGGGTCTATCTCGCATACACTCGTCTTCCCGGCGACTATCCCTTCAAGCCCCGGGCTATAGCATTTCTCCTTGTCCTCTTCCATATCCGCCTCCTTCTAAAAGTATAGCAAAAATAGCGGCATTAGAGGGATTTCGACCCGTAATTTGGGCCGCATAGAGTTTTCCGGGTCTGATACAGGTATTGCACCGCCATGACCGGAGGCGGCACGGGGCCTTTGGGGGCTTTTGGCTTGCTATAGTGAAATGAGTCGAGAAAGGAACTGCGGGAAGGTTATGGCAGAGTCCGAAGTGGGGAAGAGGTCTATTTTTACTTAATGCCGCGATTAAACCGCCAGGTTTTCCAGGGTGAGTTCGGCGAGAAATTTTATAAATTCCGCGTCGTCGTCGAAATTTTTTATCCTCGCATATTTCATCCCCAGCGACTCGGCCAGGGATTTTTGCAGGATGTCGCAGTCGTATAGGGTTTCGATATTCTCCGCCACGAAGCTTATCGGCGCGAGCGCCACGCCCTTCACCCCTTCGGCTGCAATCTGCCGCAGTACCGCGTCCGTCTCCGGCTTCAGCCATTCCATACCGGCGCGGCCTTTGCTCTGGAAGCCGACCTGCGCGACTCTATCCCCAAGCTCCTCCTGGAGCATCGCCGCCGAATGCATTACGTTGTCCAGGTAAGGGTCGCCTTCGCGGATTAAGTCCTCCGGCAGGCTGTGGGCCGAAAGCACCGCCGCGACCTTCCCCGCCCCAGAAACCTTCGAGAGCGCCGCCAATGTCCTGTCCGCCAGCAGCCTGATAAACCTCGGGTCCGCGCCGAACCCTTCATGGAAAACCATCTCCGGCGGGTCCATGTCCTTTTCCATCAGTTTTTTTAAAATGTCGAAGCTGGAGCCTGTTATCGCGGGCGAGAAGTGCGGGTACAGGGGCAGGGCGAGCAATTTTTTTACGCCGTCTTTCTTTATCTCCCGGTAAGCGTCCTGGACGGAAGGTTGCGTGTACCTGTTGGAGTGATAGACGGATATATTTTGCCCTTTTAATAACTCCCGGAGCGCATCCGCCTGTCTCCGTGTAATCGCGTCCATGGGAGAGCCGCCGCCGATTGCCTGGTATTTCTCCCTCACCGGCTCTTTTTTCATGATGGAGATATATGCCGCGAGGAAAGGACGGAGCGGCCCTGGCACACCACGCAGGATCAGCGGGTCCATGAAGAGCTTCATCAGATAAGGGAAAACCCCGCCTAAAGTGGCGGGGTCTCCCATAGTGATAAGCAGTACGCCTTTTTTATCCATTTTTTTAAAATTCTTACTTTTCTTTCAGGTGAAAGAAAAGTAACAAAAGAAAGCCGGATGTGAAAATAAGTTTAAAAGTTTTTGGTGTTACCTTTTTACAAAAAGGTAACGGTTTTAGCTTTTTACCCTGTGCGATTCCCCGTGTTTATGCACGAAATCCACGAGCGCCTTCACGTGGTCCGGCGGGGTCTCCGGGACGATTCCATGCCCGAGGTTGAATATATGCCCCGTATCGCCCGCGGCGGCCAGAATTTCCTTCACCCGCTTCTCTATCTCCGGTATCGGCGCGAGCAGGAATATCGGGTCCATGTTCCCCTGGACGGCCTTTGGCGCCCACCTGCCTCCTGGCCTCGGCGATATCGATGCGCCAGTCTATGCCTATCACCTCGCCGCCCGCCTGGGCGACCAGCGGCAGGAAGCCCTGGCTGTTCCCGACGAAATTGATTACGGGCACCTTTTCGCCTTCGGGCGATTTTTTTATGCCCTCGATAATCCGCCTGGTGTACGGCAGGACGTAGTTCAGATAATCCGCCGGAGACAGCACGCCGCCCCAGGTATCGAATATCTGTATCGCCTGAGCGCCGGCATCCACCTGCATGTTCAGGTACCTGATTACCGTCTCCGTCAGCTTCTCCATCAGGGAGCGAAAAATCTTCGGTTCCCGCCACATCATTTTTTTGAGGTTCTGAAAGCTCTTGCTCCCGCCGCCTTCCACCATATAGCTGGCAAGCGTAAAAGGCGCGCCCGCGAAGCCTATGAGCGGCACATTGCGGGACTCCAGCTCGCGCCGGAGTAGTTGAATCGTCTCCGCGACGAACGGGACGTCCGCTTCCGGTTCTATTACCCGGAGCGCGTCCACGTCGGCCTGCGTGCGAACAGGTTTCTCGAATACCGGGGCCGGGTTGAAGTCCAGCTTCAGGCCCATCGGCTCGATGGGGACCAGGATGTCGGAGAATACAATCGCCGCGTCCAGGCCGAACTTGTCAATCGGCTGGAGCGTCACCTCGGTGCATAACTCAGGCGACTTGCAGAGCGTAAGGAAATCCACCTTCGCCCTGACCGCCCGGTACTCTTCCATGAACCGCCCCGCCTGGCGCATGAGCCAGATGGGCGTCCTGTCAACGGGCTGGGAAAAGCAGGCTTTAATAAATCGGTAATCGGACATGAACGTCTCCAGGATTAAAGTCCCACTTTCTTTTAAAAAAGAAAGCGCCAAAAAAATTGCTATTACTACCAAAAATACTTGCAATAGACATTTGTATTAAATACCTTTATCCAGCCTCTTTTAGGACGAAAGGTCCAGATATCTCGAAGACTAATTTCCATTATCACGGAAAGCGGAATAATAAATGTGTTAGGTAATATTATGAATATTAACCATCCCCTAATACGATTGACAAAAAAAGCAACAATCGAACTGGCAATAGAGATGACGAAATTTATTTAATTGTCGGGTCTTTATCCATGACTTCGACAAGAGCATTTACAGGATACAATAATGAACCGATAAAAAATGCCATTATTCCGAGCAATGATAACTTCTTTGGAAATCGCCCTTCTGCCTATTTCAAATAATGCATGTCAGAAAAGACAATATCCATTTTATTTCTTCCCCGCCTTGTCCTTCTGCATCCTCACCGGCGTATAGTTGCAGAACGGCTCCTCTTCGAGGTAATCGCCGTAGACCGCGTCGGCTCTCGCGCGGCATCCGCCGCAGACGTTCACGTACTCGCAGACGCCGCATTTGCCCTTGTATTTTTTGAAGTCCCGGAGGTCGTGGAACAGAGGCGCGTTCTCCCATATATCCTTGAACGGCGTCTTCTTCACGTTGCCCGCGGAGTGCGGGAAGTAGCTGCACGGGAATACCTCGCCCTCGGCTGTGATGAGGCATATCACCTGCCCCGCGAGGCACCCCTTCGAGCCGCCCGTGGAGAATTTCAGCGTCCGCCTCTCCAGTTTGTCGCCTTCTTCGGCAAGCTTGTTCATCTGGGGCACGATGCGGTAATAATGCGGCGCGCATGTCGGGCGCATGAGCATATCAGACTCATTTTTTTCGGTCTCGTAATGCCATTTGAGCAGGTCTTCGTAGTCTTCCTTGGAGATAAGTTCGGACATTATATCCTCGCCCCGGCCGGTCGGCACGATCATGAACATATACCATGCCTTCGCGCCAAGCTTCTTGGCGAGCTTCATAACTTCCGGTATCTCAGCCTGGTTCCTTTTCGTGAAGGATGAGTTTATCAGGAACTCGATGCCGTGCTTGTTGAAAAGCGCGGCGGCGCGCACCACGCCCTCGAACGCCCCCGGCTGGCCGCGGAAGTTGTCGTGGACGGCGGCATTAGACCCGTCCAGACTCATAGAGACCATTTTGATTTTGGCCTCCTTCATCTTCTCGCAGACTTCGTCCGTGACCAGGAAGCCGTTCGTGGCGATGCACATCCGAAGGCCAAGTGACGTCCCATACGAGGCTATCTCGAACAGGTCCTTGCGCAGCAGCGGCTCGCCGCCGGAGAGCACTATGACGGGGGTGGAGAACGAGGCTATATCGTCAAGGAGTTTTTTGGCTTCATCGGTATTAAATGCCGTATCGAATGAATTGCTGGTGGAGGCGGAGCGGCAGTGGACACAGTTGAGGTTGCATCGGCGGGTTACTTCCCAGGCTATCCACTTGGGGACAAAATCCATGTTCATCTTTTTACACTCCCAGTATGAAAAACTCTTGCAAATGCGTGAGCTTAATATAGCACAGGCGGCTTACCGAAAGCAACCTGAAAGAACATAGTTACTTTCTTTTCGAGAAAAGAAAGTAACACAAAGAAAAGCGAAACTGTCCGGCTTTCTTTTGGGTACCTTTTCCTTTCACCTGAAAGAAAAGGTACGGTTTTCTGCTATACTTTTAAGAATAGGGGTATAGTATTTATAAATTCGGAGGGGTTATCTTGAAAAAAATGGGCAAAGACGCGCTTTGCATTAATACCATACGTTTCCTGGCGGTGGACGCCGTCCAGAATGCCGATTCCGGACATCCCGGCATGCCCATGGGCATGGCCCCCACGGCATATCTCCTGTGGACGAAGTTATTGAAATATAACCCGAAGAACCCCCGCTGGCCGGACCGGGACCGTTTCGTCCTCTCGGCCGGGCATGGGTCCATGCTCCTTTACTCGATGCTCTTTTTAACGGGATACGACTTAAGTCTCGACGACATAAAAAGTTTCCGCAAATGGGGGAGCCGCACGCCCGGCCACCCTGAATACGGGGTTACTCCCGGCGTCGAGTGCACGACCGGGCCCCTTGGCCAGGGGTTTGCGAACGGGGTCGGCATGGCCATCGCCGAGCGGTATCTGGCGGCCAAGTTTAACCGGCCCGGCCATGAGATAGTGGACCATTACACGTTCGTCATCTGCAGCGACGGGGACATGATGGAAGGCATATCTTCCGAGGCGGCGTCCCTGGCAGGGCACCTGGGCCTTGGAAAGCTCATTTATATATACGATAACAACCACGTCACCCTTTCCGCGGACACGAAACTCTCGTTTACCGAAGACGTGAACAGACGCTTCGACGCCTACGGCTGGCATACCCAGAGCGTGGAGGACGGAAACGACCTGGACGCCATATTAAAGGCCGTAACGGCGGCGAAGGAAGATATAAAAAGGCCGTCTCTCATTTCCGTCCGGACACACCTGGGCTACGGGAGCCCCAACAAGCAGGACAGCTTCGAGGCGCACGGCTCGCCGCTGGGCGTCGAGGAGGTGCGCCTCACGAAGGATAATCTCGGATGGCCTCCGGACGAGGTATTCTACGTGCCGGACCAGGCGCTTAAGGTTTTCCGGGAGGCCGGAGAGAAGGGCCCGGGACGGGAAGAGGAATGGACGGAGCTTATGCGCTCTTACGGCAAAAAATATCCGGAACTCCTGACCGAGTGGGAGCTGATGACCGGGCCGAAGCTCCCGGAAGGCTGGGACCGGGACATCCCGGTGTTCGCTCCGGACGCCAAAGGGATGGCTACCCGTTCCGCCGGAGGCAAGGTGCTGAACGCCCTGGCGGAGAAAATCCCGTCGCTTATCGGCGGTTCCGCAGACCTGGACCCGTCCACGAAGACGGCGATGGAGGGGCGGGGGGATTTCCAGCACAACGGTAATGGCGACGAGGGCATCCAGGGGGCGGTGGCGGGCCACTGGGGCTACGGCGGGGCAAATATCGCATACGGTGTACGAGAACACGCAATGGGGGCTATCAGCACCGGGATGTCCCTGCACGGCGGACTTATCCCGTTCACTGCCACGTTCTTCGTCTTTTCCGACTACATGCGCCCCGCAATCCGTCTGGCCGCGCTCAGTTCGGCCAAGGTCATATACGTCTTCACCCATGACTCCGATCGCGTTGGGCGAGGACGGCCCTACGCACCAGCCGTCGAGCAGTTGGCGTCGCTGCGGGCGATGCCGGGGATACGGGTGATCCGTCCGGCGGACGCCAACGAGACGGCCGAGGCGTGGAGGTCGGCTATTATGGAGAAGGAAGGGCCGGTCGCCCTGGTGCTCACAAGGCAGAACGTCCCGGTAATCGACCAGGTAAAAATATTCTCTCGCGTCGGGCCTTCACATGGGTGCATACATCCTTGCGGACGCGCCGAAGGGGCGGCCGGAGCTTGTAATCATCGCCACCGGCTCGGAGGTCCACCTGGCGCTGGAGGCGTACGAGAAGCTTATCAAGGAAGGCGCGGCGGTCCGGGTGGTAAGCATGCCTTGCTGGGAGAGTTTCGAGAGGCAGTCGGCGGAGTACCGTGACAAGGTGTTGCCCCCCGGCACGGCAAGGGTAACCGTGGAGGCCGCGTCAACTTTCGGCTGGGAAAGATACGCCGGGCATGGAAGGGATATCCATCGGTATAGACCGTTTCGGGGCTTCCGCCAAGGGAAGCGTCAACCTTGAGAAATTCGGTTTCACCGCGGAGAATATTATAGAGAAGAGCAGGAAACTTCTAAGCCAGGGCGAAGGGGGACGAAAACAAAAGGCCGCGGGGAAATTATCATAAAGGAGACTTAACATGGCAGGCAATCCTTTATTGGAACTGAACCAGGCCGGGCAGAGCGTCTGGCTGGATTTTCTAAGCCGCGACATAATCCGCTCCGGTGAACTGAAAAGGCTCATTGCAGGAAGACGGCGTCTGCGGCGTCACTTCCAACCCTACCATATTCCAGGGTGCGATAGAGGGAAGCGACATCTACGACACGCAGATAAAGGACCTGGTGGAACGCGGGGTCACGGAGCCGAAAAGAATATACGAGGCGCTCACTACGGAGGATATCCGGGAGGCCGCCGATATCCTTAAGGAGGCCTATGACAAGTCCGGCGGGCAGGACGGGTTCGTCAGCATCGAAGTCTCGCCTGAGCTGGCCCGGGACGCGCAGGGCTCTATAAGTGAGGCGAAGCGGCTTTTCGCCGAGATAGGCAGGAAAAATATTTTTATAAAGATACCCGGCGTGCCCGAGGGCGCGGAAGCTATCGAGGCGCTGATTGAGGACGGGATCAACGTAAACGTGACGCTCCTTTTTTCCGTGCAGAGGTACGAGGCGGTGGCGGCCGCCTACCTTAAGGGGATAGAGAAAAGGATAAGCGCCGGGAAGCCGGTCTCGGAGATCCGCTCCGTCGCAAGCTTCTTCGTCAGCCGGGTGGATACCCTCTTCGACATGATGCTGAACGAGAAGCTCCCGGCGGCCGGCACCGAGATCGAGGAGCGCAGGATAATGAACCTGTACGGGAAGGTCGGCGTAGCGAACTGCAAGCTCGCGTATCAGAAGTACAAGGAGCTTTTCTTGAGCACGAACTTCAGGCTTATCCGGGAAAAGGGCGCAAACGACCAGAGGCTCCTGTGGGCTTCGACCGGGACGAAGAACCCGAAATACAGCGACATCAAATATGTCGAAGAGCTTATCGCGCCCGATACCGTAAATACCATGCCGCTAAAAACCATGACGGCGTTCAAGGACCACGGCAAGGTCAAAGTGGCGATAGAGCAGGACATACAGGACGCGCGCGACGTGTTTGAAAAGCTTGCATCTATCGGCATTAACCTGGAACAGGCGACGGTGCAGCTTGAGGAAGAGGGAGTAAAAAAATTCAGCGATTCCTATAACGACGTGCTCGGCGCGATTGCCAAGAAAGTAGAGGGCATTAAGACGAAAGCCGCATAAGCAAAACCGTTCTTTTCTTTCACGGGAAAGAAAAGAACCAAAAGAAAGCGGGTCTAAACGGCCCAAAAGTTTTTGGCGCTACCTTTTTCCAAAAAGGTAGCAGATTTCAAGGGGGAACAAGAATGCAGATTGGGATGATCGGCCTGGGCAAGATGGGCGCGAACATGACCCGCAGGCTTCTACAGGGCGGTCATGCGGCGGTGGTTTTCGACCTCTCGCCTGAAAATGTAGAGGCCCTTGCAGGTGAAGGGGCGGAGCCGTCTTCCTCGCTGGAAGATTTGGTCGGCAAACTTGCCCCGCCGCGCGCGGTATGGATCATGCTCCCCGCCGGAAAACCGGTCGACGACACCATTAATTCGCTTAAAGGGCTCCTGTCGAAGGATGACGTAATCATCGAGGGGGGTAACAGCTTCTATAAAGATTCACTCCGGCAGGAAGCCTTCGTCAAAGACGCCGGCATCGGCTTCCTGGACGCCGGAGTGTCGAGCGGCATCTGGGGTCTTGAGAAGGGATACTGCCTGATGATAGGCGGGGAAAAAAATTTATTCGACCGGCTGACGCCGATATTCGAAACTCTCGCCCCGAAGGACGGGTTCATGCACTGCGGGCCGACGGGCGCGGGTCATTTCATAAAGATGGTGCATAACGGGATAGAGTACGCGCTTATGGCCGCATACGGCGAGGGTTTCGAGCTGGTGAAAAAATCCCCGTACGGAGATATAAATTTCGAAAGGCTGGCAAGCCTGTGGAACCACGGGAGCATCATACAGTCATGGCTTCTGGAGTTCGCGGAGATGGCGTTCAAAAAACACGGCGACCTGTCTGACATAGAAGGGTACGTCGCGGACTCCGGCGAAGGCAGATGGACGGTGCAGCAGGCCGTGGATTTCGCGGTGCACGCGCCGCTTATCTCCGGCGCCCTCTTCCAGAGGTTCCGCTCCCGCGAGAAGGAATGTTTCGCGGACAGGCTGCTTGCGGCGCTGCGGGACGAGTTCGGAGGCCACGGCTTCAAAAAAAGCGGGTCCTCTACATGAAAATAGGAATCTGCGCCGACCACGGCGGCTTCGACCTGAAGGAAAAGCTGAAGACATACCTGGCCGGGCCTGGCCGCGAGGTGAAGGATTTCGGCGCTAAAATCCTTAAACCGGACGACGACTTCCCGGACTTCGTCGTGCCGCTCGCGCGCGCGGTGGCTTCGGGCGAGGTAGAAAAGGGCATTGCCGTATGCGGGAGCGGGGTAGGCGCGGCGGTCGCGGCGAATAAAGTGCCCGGCGCACGCGCGGCCCTTATCACCGACGCGTTCTCCGCGCACCAGGGAGTCGAGGACGACGACATGAACATAATCTGCCTGGGCGGCAGGGTCACAGGGTATGAGCTGGCAAGGGACCTGGTTGATATCTTCCTGAACGCGAAATTCGCGGGCGAAGAACGATTCCTGCGCAGGCTTTCCAAAATAGCGCGGCTGGAGAAGCGATGAGCGAGACAGATAAGCCGCCGGAGGGGACAGGCAGTATGCAGGGTGGAACCCCGCCCGAAGGACACCTGCAAGATTGAGAAGCCCGCCCCGGCGTGCATCGTCATCTTCGGCGCGACCGGCGACCTCTCCACAAGAAAGCTCGTGCCGTCGCTCTACCGGCTCTTCGCCGACGGACTTCTGCCGGACGAGTTCCTTATACTCGGCGTTTCCCGGACAGAGATGGACGACGACGCCTTCCGGAAAATAATGGAAGAAGCGGTCGGCCGCTCCCTGCCGGAAAAATTCTCTCCCGAGGCCTGGGACGAAATTCTCCGGCAGGCTCTTCTATGAAACCGTCGCGGACGTGAATTCCGAAGAGTCCTTCAGGCAGCTCCCCTCGCGTCTTGGGCCGCTTGAGAAGAAGTTCGGCACCTGCGGCAACCGCATATTCTACATGGCGATCCCGCCGTCGGTCTATGAGACCGTGATACGCCACCTCGGGACCAGCGGCCTGTCTTCGGAGGAAAACGGCTACTCCCGCATAGTGGTGGAAAAGCCTTTCGGTTACGACATCAGCTCTTCCAGGCATTTAAACAGCGTCATAACGGAGTCGTTCACCGAGGCCCAGACCTTCCGGATGGACCATTACCTCGCGAAGGAGAACGTCCAGAACATCCTGATGTTCCGGTTCGCGAACTCGATATTCGAGCCGCTGTGGAACCGCAGGTACATAGACCATGTCGAGATCACCATCTCCGAGACCCTGGGGGTGGAGCACAGGGCCGATTACTACGAGGGCGCGGGGGTGCTCCGGGATATGTTCCAGAACCACATCCTGCAACTCCTTTCCCTGACGGCGATGGAGCCTCCGGCCATCTTCACGGCCGACAGGGTGCGCGAGGAAAAGGCGAAGGTGTTAAGGTCTATCCGGCCCATACCGCTCGACAAGCTCGACGAGTACGTCGCCCTGGGGCAGTACGGGGCGGGGACGGTGGAAGGGAAAGAAGTCCCGGCTTACAAAGACGAGCCGGGCGTGGATAAGAAATCAAAGACGGCGACATACGGCGCCATGAAACTCTACATAGACAACTGGCGCTGGAGCGGCGTGCCTTTTTACATGCGCTCCGGGAAAAGGCTCTCGGCTTCGAAAGCGGAGATAGCCATAACATATAAGACGGTCCCGCATCTGATGTTCTCCCACCTCCTGCCGGACAGGATAGACCCGAGCAACCTTGTGCTGCGGGTCCAGCCGGACGAGGGCATAAGCCTCCAGTTCCAGACCAAGATGCCGGAATCGCGCGCCTGCCTTCAGCCGGTGCTGATGGACTTCACATATGAGAAAATCTACCTGCTGGACGCATACGAGAGGGTGCTCCTGGACACCATGACGGGCGACCAGATGCTCTTTGTAAGCGGGGAGATAGAGGAGCTGACCTGGGGACTTCTCACCCCGGTGATAGAGCGGCTGGACGGGATGAAAGGGAGGTTGAACTTCCCGAACTACGCCGCCGGTTCAAGCGGGCCGAAAGAGGCCGAGGAACTGATGTCGCGGGACGGGCGGCAGTGGCGCGGGCTCGTAAGATTATCATCCCACTGCTATCCTGTCTTCCGAGCCGTGATGCAGGCCCACCATCAGGGTCAAATGCTCTCTTAACTGCCTCGTCAGAAGAAAGTTCTGGCGCACGTACTCCCTCGCATTCCTCCCCATCTCCTCCCGTTTTTCCTTGTTCAGGAGGAGGTAGCGGATGCGCAGGGCCGCCCCTTCGGGCGTGGTTACCAGAAAGCCCGTGTGGTGGTCGACTACCTGTATCCTGATGCCGCCGGTGTTGCCGCCGATTACCGGCTTCCCCTTCCAGAGCCCCTCGGTCACCGTAAGCCCGAAGCCTTCCCGTATGGATTTCTGCACCACGATGTCCGCCACGCGCTGAAGGGCGTTGATTGTCCGGTGCGCGTCCGCGGGCAGGAGCAGGACGTGCACGTCCGGGTCATCCCCGGCCGCCTCCTGGACCTCGTGAAGGACCACCTCCCCTTCCGGGTCGTCGGTGGCGCCGCCGCCCGCTAAAACGAGCTGAAGGCCCGGCGCGAACTTCTTGGCCAGGCGGTATGCCTTTATCACCCCGACCGGGTCCTTGAACCGGTCGAACCGGGAGACCTGCACGATAATCGGGCGGCCGCGGTCCAGGTTGAACATCTCGCTGACGCGGCTCAGCTCCTCTTCCGGCAGGTCCACGTTCTTTTCGGAAAGCGGGTCTATGGACGGCGGGATAATATACTGGGGGTGCGGCAGCGACTGCGAGAACTCGGCCAGGGAGAAGACGCTCGTATCGTACTGCGCCACGAACCTGCGGAGGTAGTTCCATACCGGCCTGTACGGCTGGGATGCGTCTATATGGCAGCGCCACACCCACTTCCCCTTGCGGTTCGGGAAGTATTTGATAAGCGGCGCGGGCTGGGGGTCGTGTATAAAGACGACGTCCGCATCTTCCAGTGCTGGCCCTCATCCTGTCGGCGTTTTGCTGGTTCGTCTTCTCGAACTCCTTAAGGAGCCTCTCCGGGATCACTACCGGGTTCCCCTGCAATGCGTTATGAAAGCTTTTAGTGCACTGGTAGAAATCCTTTTCGCCGTTTATTACTTCCCATTCGGAAACAAAACCCAGCTCCTGCTGGAGCGGGATGAGCCGGTAAAGTATTTCGGCGACTCCCCCTCCCTCGCGGGTCGAGTTGACATGCACCACCTTCATCCCTTTCAAAGAAGCCGAGAGCTGCTTTAAATGGGAGATGGTATCCTCGCCCACCACCTTCGCGTATGCGTCAAGCAGCCCGCTCATTTTCTCCCCCCTCTGAAAAAAAACCGTTAAAGATGTTCACAATTTTTTCCTTCAGTTCGGTCAGTGGAGATGAAGTACGGGTCCAGCCCCGCGAGCAGGTCGATAAGCGGCCTGAATTCATCGCCGTATTCCATCAGCCATTCGCGGAAGTCGTCCACGCGGTCTTTCGTCCTTTTGCGCGCGTCCACGAAATGGAAAAAAAATCGACGACGGGGTCATCAGCGGCGCGGCGGCGGCCAGCTGGGACGGGTGTTCTATGGTCACGTCCGGTATCGAATATCACTATCTGTGAGCGGATGAACATGAACGGCCTGTCCGCATGTAAGAGCCTCAGCTTCTCGCTCTCCTCCAGCCTGTCCGAGGTCACCTCCACCACTTGCTGCCTTAAGTCCTCTAAGTCGTCGAAATCGGTCGGGTCTATAACGGAAAGCCTTTCCGCGAGCGCCTCGTCATGGAGGCCGTGCGCGCTCCTGGCCCAGTTCGCAAAGTCGTTGTTGTACTCCCGGAGGTCGAATGCGGGCCTCAGCAGCTCTCCCCAGAAATGGTAATAGATGCTCCCGGGGTGCACCGTCATAAGCTGGTCCCGGAGTTCCCTTAAGTTATGCGCGCGCACGCCGGTCGCGATGGCGGCCAGCGCGCAGTCTTTTATTGCGAATGCCATTCTCGCTCTCCTTTAAGTTCACGCCCTCCCCGAATGAGTTTAGTCTACGCCGCCTTTTTTAATTATACCCAATTTTCCCCGCTTCCGCCGGAAGCCTTAAAGCGCGCTCCGAGGCTCCTTTTGACGCCGCATTATCGGGGTGTTAGACTTTTTTAAGAACGGATTTGGTACAGCAACGAGTGGGACTATTCATGCCGGATGGTAAGGAGAGGCCGCGCGGATGCCGGGCGTGGAAGTAGGCGCGCTTCGGCAGGCGTCATAAATATTTTCGTCGGTACCTCGGGCTGGAACTACAAGCACTGGAAGGGCCCTTTTTATCCGGAGGGCATAAAGGACCGGGAGATGCTGGAATTTTACGGCCGCTCTTTCTCCACGGTAGAGCTGAATAACTCGTTTTATCACCTGCCGAGTGAGAAGAGCGTCGATAACTGGCGGGACGCTACGCCGGATAATTTTATTTTCGCCGTCAAGGCCAGCCGGTTTATAACCCACATAAAAAGGCTGAAGGACTGCGAAGAGCCGCTCAAAACGCTGATAGACCGGATGAGCGGTTTGGATAAGAAACTTGGCCCGATACTCTTCCAGACCCCGCCCGTGCTTAAGTTCGACCCCGGCAAACTGAAGGAGTTCATCTCGGTCCTGCCCAGGGGATTCCGCTACGTCTTCGAGTTCAGGAATCCGGGCTGGGTAAATGACGAAACCTTTAAAATCCTGGCCGATAAAAAGATGACCTTCTGCGTTTACGATTTCAACGGCTATTTTACCCCCTGGGAAATCACGTCGGACCTGGTGTACTTCCGCCTGCACGGCCCGGCCGGAAACTACGCCGGCTCATATCCCGACAGCCTCTTAAGTGAACTTGCGGCGGCTTTCAGGAAATACGCGCGTGAAGGGCGAGCGGTCTTCTGCTACTTCGACAACGACAATGCGGGCTATGCCGCTTTAAACGCGCTGACCCTTAAAGGCCTTATCGAAAGGGCCGGGGCCCGCGCGGCCTAAGCCGGTGACCAGCACGGCTACCGGGAAATCGCGGAGCGCGTCCTCAAGGGGAATCCAGGGCTTTTCTTCCCTGATTAATATCCCGACCGTCTCACCCGTTAAAATATTCCTATATTCCTTCACCGCCTCTGAAGGCGCCTCCACCGCCGTCTTCGCCCAGACGCCCGCGCCGACGGGAGGGTCCTGTATCTCTGTCAGAGGGTAAAAAAGACGCGGCGCGATAACTACGGCAGAGTCTTCTTGCACGCGTCCTTGCGAAGGCGCAGACGTGGGCCGCTCGCGGCCCTTCCGCGTTCAGCTTCAGGTAGTCGCCCTCCTTGAAAAGCAGTTCCTGCTCGCGTCTGAATGACAATACACGCCAGGTCAGGTACATTTTGATCCGGCCGTCTTCCATATCCGACATAATCTCGCGCAGGCCCTCAAGCGTCCCGGAAGGCTGGGCGAACAGCCGCCTAAGGCAGTCCAGCATCTCGCGGCGTTTTCCGTAATCCACCTGCCTCCTGTTGTCGGGGTCCACTAAATTGAAATTCCACAGCTCGTCGCCCTGGTATATATCCGGCATTCCCGGGCAGGTGAATTTCAGAAGCGACTGCGACAGGCTGTTGAACATCCCCAGCCGGGAAATTTTCTTATGGAACTGTATAAAGTCCTCGACGAAGATATTCTTTCTCTGCCGGGTCAGCGCATACCTCACGAAATCCACCAGCGCCTGCTCGTAGTCCGGGTTCGGGTTTATCCAGCTCATATGCACCTTGGCCTCGCGCGCCGCCTTTATCATATAAGCCGAAACCCGCTCCTCGAAATCCGCCATCTCCCGCCAGCGGTTCTCCAGGCGGTACGCCCGGCGGCCACGCGCCAACGAGCGTCTGATAAAACATATACTCGTCGTTCCTGCTTGGGGCCATTTTCCCGTCCACTTTCCTTTTCCCTTTTTCGTTCAGCTTGCTCCACCGGGCGACCCGGTCCCGCCACTCGGCGGGAAGCTCACTCAGCGCCATAAGGCGCATCCGCACGTCCGCGCTACGTTTACTGTCGTGCGTGGAAGTTGCGAGCATGGAATGGGGAAACCGCTTCGCCCTCTCCATGTTCGCATGGTGGAACGCCTGGACCGAGACGCCGAAACGGGACGGGTCGCCTCCCACTTCGTTCAGCGAGACCAGGCGGTTATATATATAAAATGCGGTGTCTTCCAGGCCCTTGGCGGTAACGGGGCTGGTGAACTGCTGAAGCTTCATCACGAACCGGGCCGCCGACTCCTTGAAAATATTCAGTCCGGGATTCCCGCATGTCCGGAAAGCATCACGTCCCTTAAGAAATCGAACACGCTCACGTCCGCCGTCCGGGTGCGCTTCCTTGCCAGGTTAACCGCCCAGTCCACGTGCATCCTGTCTTCCTGGGTTATAACCTGCCCGCTGATATAGGTGCGGTAAACGGGGAAGCAGGCGACCGTCTCCTTTATGGCGTCCCGGAGGCTATTCAACGTGAAATCGCGGGTATGCCTGTCGGAGTCGGATATCCGGGAGAGCATGTTCGCAAGCACGTTAAGCTCGGAAGCCAGCGCCACCTTCATGATAAGTTTTTTGCGCTCGTACGTGAGCATATCCCAGTCTATGTTATGGCCTATGAGACGGGCATAGACGCGGTCCAGCTTCTTCTCGGCGTCCTGGTTTACGAATATCCCGTCAACTAAGCGCATGAAGTCGTAACCGGTCGTGCCGTGGACCGGCCAGTCCTCGGGCAGGTGTTCGTGTCCCGCCAGAATTTTTTCCGCCACGACGTACCCGGGCTTCCCGCGGCCCTCTTCCAGAAGCATCCTGCCCAGCTCCGGCTCACCCGCACGGGCGGCCAATGATTCCGCGACCCTTTCCTGAAGCCGCTGAAAATACTCCAGCGGGTTTTGAAGCCCGTCCGGGTGGTCCACCCGAAGGCCCTGCACCTTCCCCTCGGCGATGAGCTTCAAGACCAGCTCATGGGTCTTCTCGAAAACCTCGATGTTTTCCGTCCTGAGTCCCGCCAGGTCGTTTATGTCGAAGAACCTGCGGTAGTTTATCTCGTCGGATGCTACCCTCCAGCAGGCCAGGCGGTACGCCTGCTTCTCCAGCAGTTCGTGCAGCAGGTCGAAGCTCTCCGGCCTCTCCGGGGAGCCTTCGTATTCCCGCATGTTCGCATCTAAGAACGATGCTATCTCGGCGAGAGGAAGAATAAACCTCCGCGAGCTGTTTCTTGTATATCTCCTTGTCCCGGTTCCTCTCCATCAGGCGCTGGGTATTTTTTTCCCTCTGCGCCGGGAGGTGGCCAAACGAAGTTATCAGGCTCTGAAACTCCAAAAGTACGGGGTTGTCCGGGCCAAGGCGCCCTCAAGCCCGTTTATGCCGCGGCCCAGGATGGAAGGATACTGCATCGGGTCTATGGGAAAACGGTGGTTCCAGTAATATACCGAAAACTCGCCCCGCCGGGGATCGAAGACCAGTTTTAATTCCCCCTTCTCAAGGACGTTCCCGTACTGGTCGTCCAGCACCGGGACATGTACCTTCCCCCGGAGTTCGGGTTTCCCCGGCTGCCAGTCTATGTCGAAAAAACCGGCATATACCGAAGCCTGCCCGTTCTCCAGCACGTCCAGCCACAAGAGGTTGTCGTCCCCCATCACCGCCATGTGGTTCGGCACCAGGTCCATCACCTGGCCCATGCCGTGGTCTTTCAGCGCCCCCGCGAACCTCTCATATTCCTCCCAGGAGCCGATCTCCGGGTTGAGGGCGTTATGGTCTATGATGTCGTAGCCGTGCTGACTGCCCTTCCGCGTCTTGAAATACGGCGAGCAGTAGCAGTGACTTATCCCAAGCTCGCTTAAGTAGGGGACGATTTCGGCGGCCTGTACAAAACGGAAACCTCCGTTTAACTGGAGCCTGTATGTCGCGCGGGGATATCTCGCGCCGCAAGGCTTTTAAGCCTGTCCGCCTTAGCCTTCGCCGGAAGCGTTCCCCGCTCCTTCCGGAGCATGGACGAAAGCCTCGCCATGAATGCCGAGTCTTTCAAATCGTCTAAGTCCATCGACAGCTTCCTGAGCCAGTTATGCACCCCCCCGGTTCCAGGGAGGTTTACCTGGTCCGCCTCTTTTGTAACGTCGTCTATGGCGACGGTAAATATTTTGGACGGCGTCCTTGCCAGGTAGGTATGGATGGCGAGGATTAAGTCTTCCGACATCTCCGGCACCGTCTTCGGGTCCTCCGTGCTTATCCCCTCCGGCAGAAGGCCCTGGTTCTCCAGCGCGACAAGGACCGACGTCCTGTCCCTGGCGCGCGCCAGCACCTGCCTCTCCCGCAGGTCGTCCGAGGGAAAGGCGTTATGCTCTTTTCTGAGGAGCAGGTCGCGTCCCTGCCAGTATCCTATAAGCGTCGGCAGGTCGTGCGTATCGACCACGACCATCGCCTGTTCCGGATACTCCGAGGGCGGCCGGTGCGCCTTCTCGTCCTGCTCCAGGTAGAATACGCGGTATGAAAATATCCCGTACTCCTTAAGGAGCGGCGGCAGGTAAGCCGGCACGGTGCCCAGGTCCTCCCCGATTATGAGGCACTTGTTCCTCTGGCTCTCAAGCGCCAGTATCCCGATTAAATCGTCAAGAGGATAATTGACGTAAGCGCCTTCCATCGCGCTTTTGTCCGCCGGCACCCAGAAGAGCCGGGTGAACGCCATGACGTGGTCGATGCGTAACGCGCCCGTGTTCTTCATGGCCTCGCGCAGCACTTCTATAAAAGGCGCGTAACCTTCTTCCCTCAGTGCGCCGGGGTTAAACGGCGTGAGATACCATACCTGCCCCTTGAAATTAAAATCGTCCGGCGGAGAACCGATATAACAGCCGTGTGCATGGACGTGCTGATCCACCCAGGTGTCCGAGCCGTTATGGTAACAGCCGACGGCAAGGTCCTGATAAAGCCCCACGCCGAGCCCCATCTCCATGGAGCGCATGCCCGCCATTTCAAGCTGCGCGTGCGCCTGCCACTGCATATACTCGAAATATTCGACCCTCTCCAGGTTCTCTTCCGCGAATTTCTTAACCGCGTCCGAGGAAGGGTCCCGGTACTCTAGAGGCCAGTCTTTCCAACCGTCCACTTCCGGGTGTTCGAAGATGAACTTTTCGTTTAACGCATCGAACAGGCAGTGCCGAAACAGTTTTTCGCCCCTGGCGCGCTGGAATTCCCTGAAGGCTTCCGCCGCTTGGAGTCCCGGCATTTAAATGGCCCTGCCCTGAACTGCCGGTACAGCAACTCCAGCATGGAAAGCTTCGCCTGATAGACCCCGGCATTGTCGAGCATGTCGGATTCCCGGAGCTGGCGGAGCTTCGCCTGGAAATCGGGTGACGAAAAAAGCTCACCGCGCATCGATGCTTTCGTTAAACTCCTGCACGGCCTCGACGTCTATATACATCACGTTCAAAAACAGCCTGGACGACGGCCCGTATGGGCTTGCCCTTTCCGGCTTGTGCGGGTACATGGCGTGAAGCGGGTTCACTCCGACCATCGCCGCGCCTTGTCCAGCCCATATTTCGATGAACTCCTTCAGGTCGGTAAAATCGCCGATGCCCCAGTTGCGTTTGGACTTAAGCGCATAGAGCTGCGTGGAGACGCCCCAGATTTTCCCGTCGCCTTTTAAAGCGTCCGGCAAATAACATGCGGGCGGTGTTACTATTATCCGGCACCGGCCTTGTTCCTCGCCTTCCTCATCGCTTATATAAAAATCGTGATAGCCTGCCGGGGCCTGTGCGTCGATTTCCAGTATGTAGCGGTAATAGTTTTTCCCGCCTGCCTTCCGGATTTCGACAGGCTCGGATGCGAGAGGGCTGAAAATGCCATCAAAGCTCTCGCCCCCCTCAAGCTGGAAACGCCATTTTAACGGCCGCTCCCGCATATCCTCCTGGAGCGTCACCGTCACGGATATTTTCTGGTTTATCTTGATTACCTGGACGGGCGGAACGGTCTTCAGCCACGGGCGGTTTTCCATTCTTCCAGCGCCTTGTCCAGGTCTTCCGGGGAATTAACAGGGTAGCCCATGCAGGCCAGGACCGAAGCTTGAGTCTCCTCGGAAACCGCGTGGAGGTTGCCCCAGATGTCCCAGTACTCGAGGTTTATCCCGCAAAGCCCGGAGAGTTTTCTAAGCTTGTCATTGTCCAGCATCAGGTCAGCCCCCCCGGCGTTATGGCCTCATTTTCCAAGGAACCAGGCGACCGACCATCGGCGGCATCCTGCCCGAATTCATCTCTTCGATGAGTCCGCACTCCGACAGGCGCAGCGGCGGATAGCCGGGGAACTCGGGTACGTTTGAGTCCTCCTGCCCCAGGTTGGCGAACGAGGGTAAGCATGCTTCCGTCGTTTAACGTCCACCAGGCCTTGAAGGCCGTGTCCCCCTGCATTTCGAAACCTGCCCCGTCCACCTTCACGCCTTTGAGTCTTGGAACGATTTCCTTCTTACGGGTTTCTATCAGCTCCTTATGCAGCTTATGCCAGAGCGCGTGCTCCGGCTCCGAGAGTTGTTTAAAGTCCAGTATTGCCGACTGGAATGTCCTTTCGTCGGACGGGTCCGGCATGTCGTCCAAGTTATAGCGCTCCTTGAACATCGGCAGGTCGATGAAGAATTTCAGTCGCCCGTCGGAAATCGCCGGGGCCAGTTCCGGAGATAAATCGCTGAAGAACGGGAACGGGCTGTCCGTCATGAACTCCTGGCCCATGAAGATTAGCGGCGGCGCGGGTGAAAGGAGCAGTATCTCCGTTATCGCCCCGAGCGCCTCCGGCTTTGCCAGCATATTAATGCGGTCGCCCAGCGGCCGGTTACCCACCTGGTCGTGGTTCTGGATAAACGCGACAAACGAAGAAGAATACAACTCCCCCGTTTCGCCTCCCCGGTTCTTCTTCCTGTACTCGGACCATTCCCCCTGGTATGCGTAGCCTTCCGTCAGGCTCTTTGCAAGGAAGTAAACCGGCTTCTCCCTGTAGTCATGGTAATAACCGCTTGTCTCTGTCGTGGCCGACACATGCAGGCAGTGGTGGAGGTCTTCATCCCACATAGCGTTATACAGCCTGGGCCGCCCCTTATCGTCGCGGCGGAGGTACTCTACCGGGTTGTCGTCGTTCTCCAGTACCAGGTGCTTCCCATATCCCAGGCGTTCACGTATGGTCTTTGCCATCTCCGTCAAGGAAGTCCGGGCGCGTTTCGTCTATCAGCCAGTCGCTTGCGTCGAACCTTAAGCCGTCGAAGTTATATTCGGTCAGCCAGTAAAGGGCGTTATTGATAAAGAAGTCCCTGACGGTGCGGCTTCCTTCGCCGTCGAAGTTTATGGCGTCACCCCACGGGGTCTTGTGGCGGCTGGTGAAGAACTGCGGCGCGTAGAGGTGCAGGCAGTTTCCAAGCGGGCCGAAGTGGTTGTAGACGACGTCCAGAAAGACCATGAGCCCCCGCGCGTGCGCTTCGCAGATCAGGGACTTCAAACTCTCCGGATGGCCGTAAGTGTCTTCCGGCGCGAACGGGAGCACTCCGTCATAGCCCCAGTTCCTGCGGCCCGGGAAAGCTGTTGAGCGGCATCATCTGGATGGCGGTCACTCCCAGGTCCGCTATGTAATCGAGGCGGCCCATGAGCGAATCGAACGTCCCGCGCGGCGTGCACGTGCCGACGTGCAGCTCGTAGAATATCGCCTCTTCCCACGGCCTGCCTTGCCACTCTGTGTCCGTCCAATCAAATATTTCAGGGTCTATTATCTGGCTCGGGCCCAGCGCGTCCTCCGGCTGGAAACGGGACGCGGGGTCGGGCGCCAGGGTATCGCCGTTTATCCTGTACCAGTACAGCATGCCGTGGCGGGCTTCATCGTTCCTTGTCCCCCGCCAGCCGCCGCCCAGGTCGTCCATCTCGAAGAATTTTTTTCCCAGGCCGTGCTGGAGGCAAAGCTCCACTTTTTTTGCCGCCGGCGCCCACAGCCTGAACTCGGCCCCTCCCCCGGGCAGGACGCTTGCCCCGAACTTCATCTCGTGTCTGCGCTTCATCCTTTGGCTTTACCGTTTACCTCCGGTACTTCCGGCTCGGCGGGGGATATCAGAAGCGCAAGAGAGCGCGCCTTCAGGAGATAGGAATCTCCCTGCCTGCATACGTCGTTTCCGTCAATGCCGAGCGGGTTATCCGTATCGATTAAGGGTACCCAGTTATTCCGGAGCGGGTAGCCCGGTATCGTGAACGGGATGTCCTCGTGATGTGCATTGATGAGGAGCAGGAAGTCGTCGTCCTTGATGGGGTTTCCATGCTCGTCCCTCTCGTTGGGGGCCTTGCCGGCGAGATACATCCCCAGGCTGCGCGCGAAACCGTCGTTCCACTGCTCTTCCGTCATCTCAAGGCCGTCCGGGTTCAGCCACATTATGTCCTTCACGTCCTCGCCCCGGATCTTCCTGCCCTGGAAGAAGTGCCCTTTACGGAAGGTCGGATGTTCCTTGACCACCCGGATAAGCGTCTTAGTAAACTCCAGTATCCGGCGGCTGTTTTCATCCAGTTTCCAGTTAATCCATGAGAGGTCGCTGTCCTGGCAGTAGGTGTTGTTGTTACCCTGCTTGGTATGGTTTATCTCGTCTCCGTGATGCACCATGGGGATGCCCTGCGATAGAAGAAGCGTGGCCAGGAAGTTCCGCTTCTGCTTCTCCCTGAGGGCGTTTATCTCCGGGTCATCCGTCGGCCCCTCGGCCCCGCAGTTCCAGCTCTGGTTATTGTTATCCCCGTCCTGGTTGTCGTCTTTGTTAGCCTCGTTGTGCTTATCGTTATAGCTGACAAGGTCATTCAGACAGAAGCCGTCGTGCGCGGTAATGAAGTTCACGCTGGCGAACGGCCGTCTCCCGTCGCGCTCGTAGAGGTCGGACGAGCCGGTTACCCTGTAGGCCAGCTCTCCTATCTTGCCCCCGTCCCCTTTCCAGAACGAGCGTATGCAGTCGCGGTATTTCCCGTTCCATTCCGCCCAGCCCCCCGGGAAGTTCCCCACCATGTAGCCGCCCTCGCCGATGTCCCACGGCTCGGCTATGAGCTTTGCCTGGGAGAGGACAGGGTCCTGGTTTATGATGTCGAAAAACGCGCCCAGCTTGTCCACGTCGTGCAGCTCCCTGGCCAGCGCGGCGGCCAGGTCGAACCTGAACCCGTCCACGTGCATCTCCAGCACCCAGTACCTTAAGGAATCCATTATAAGCTTCAGCGCCATCGGCTGGGTCATGTTAAGCGTATTCCCGGTACCCGTGTAGTCCATATAGAAGCGCTTATCGTCTTCCATCAGGCGGTAGTAATTGAAGTTGTCCATGCCCTTGAAGCAGAGCGTCGGGCCCATCTGGTTCCCTTCGGCGGTATGGTTGTAAACCACGTCTAAAATTACCTCCAGCCCGGCCGAATGGAGCCTTTGCACCATCTCCTTGAACTCACGCGGGTCGCCAGACGACGAGTAGCGGCGTTCCGGGGCGAAGTACCCGATGGAATCGTAGCCCCAGTAGTTCTTCAGTCCTTTATCGAGCAGGTTCCTGCTGTCCACGAAGGCATGCACCGGCATAAGCTCCACGGTGGTGATGCCCAACTCCTCGAAGTATTTGAGCATGGGGTCCGAGGCCAGCCCCGAATACGTGCCGCGTATATTTTTAGGCACATCCGGATGCTTGATAGTCATCCCGCGCACGTGGGTTTCGTAGATTACGGTGTCCTTCCAGGGAATTTTAAGCAGCTGGTCTTTCTTCCAGTCGAACGACTGGTCGATGACCTTGCATTTGGGCATGTCCGGCGCGCTGTCGCGCTGGTCGAACGAGAGGTCGTCCTTGCCGATCTCATAGCCGAAGCAGGCGTCCGTCATCTTGAACTCGCCCTCTATCGCCTTGGCGCAAGGGTCCAGCAGCAGCTTGTTCGGGTTGAACCTGTGGCCGTTATTCGGCTCGTACGGCCCGGATATGCGGTAGCCGTAAAGCGTACCCGGCTTTAGTTCGGGGATGTAGCAGTGCCAGACGAGGTCGAGGCGCTCGATGAACTTTATTCGCTGGGTTCCGAGTCCCGTTTCCGGGTCGAAAAGACATAGCTCCACCTTCTCCGCATTCTCCGAAAAGACGGCAAAATTTACGCCTTTACCGTCCCATGTGGCCCCCAGGGGATACGGATTTCCGGGATATATTTCCAGGTCCGGTTTTTTGCCCTGCGCCTGTGCCTTTTTCATGGCGGAATACCCTCTATTTAATGAATAGTTAAGGACTTGCCACGGACTTAGGCTAAGCGTGCTCTTTTGGTTGGGTCGGTTTAAGAAAATTATAGCATAGATAAGATTTTCCCGTCATCGGGCCCACGTGTCCGAAAATTGCCTAATATTTAATCACAATAACCTCGAAAGCCGATTTATTGCGCATACAAATCTATACACCAGTCTTTACCAAGCACACATTATAGGCAATATTTTTGCTGATTAATCAGCGTATTAGCGCTTAAAAACGAAAAATGCGGGATATGGCATGAGTCTTGTAAAGCTAATAATCAGGAAGCGCATTCAGCGCGAGTCAGTTGTTTGGGATTCTTTTTACTTAGAGAGGAGAAGGGATGAAGAAAAGAGCAGGGATTTTATTGATGAGCGGTCTTTTTATAGCTCTTGTTTCGGGCACGGCGCTGGCCACTCCCTCCACCCAGATCTGGATACCCTCCACGGACATCCAGGCATTCAAAACGCTCCATCTGGGCATCGACGATTACGTCAGGACACAGAAAAACCCGGACGGCACGTACTCGCCGATAGCTTATGACGCAGGCCTCACGGCTGGCGTCCTGCCATTCGACAAGATTCAGGCGGAGATAGGCGTGGATTACATCCGGGGCCTAAGCGCCGCGGCCGACGACAGGCCGGTATTCTTCAACGCCAAGCTGGCCACGCCGGAAGACTCGATAGTCAAGTGGTCGCCGGCCCTGGCGATAGGCTCTTACGACCTGGGATACGACAGCAAGACGAACTACGCCATCTCGTACGTCCTCGCCGCCAGGACGTTCCCGGTCATCGGCAGGCTCTCCGCCGGCTGGTATATCGGCAACGCCGCCCTTTTGAAGGACCAGAACGGAAGCACCGACAATAACGGCGTCCTGCTCTCCTGGGACCGCACCATGACCGAGATATCCGACAAGCTCTGGATGGCGGTGGACTACCAGGGCGGCGACAACCTCTTCGGCGCGACCAGCTTCGGCGTATCATGGGCGTTCTCCAAGAACGTCTCCGTCATCGTCGGCTACGACATCTATGCAAGGAAGGCCACCGGCGGCCAGCCGACCTTCACGACGCAGCTTGATATCAACTTCCCGTAAAACCGTTCTTTTCTTTCGCGAGAAAGAAAAGAACCAAAAGAAAGCGGGACTGTTTTTTGGCTAAAAAGTTTTTGGCGTTACCTTTTTCCCAAAAAGGTAACGGTTTAAAAAACCAGACAAAAAAAGGGTGAAAAAGTGAAAAAGACGTTCAAGAAGTACATACCAATAATATTCGGGCTTGCCCTTCTTGTAGGGCTTGCCACGGCGGCATTCCCGGACGACAAGCCGGCGGCGGCTCCGGCAATGGGCGGCGCTACCACCGCGGCGCCCGCGGCTTCCGAACCCCAGCCTGACCCGTCCGGCGTAAATACCGGCGTCGCGGCCGACGCGGTGGGCGAGGCGCCTAATTCACCCACTGCCGACGACATGACGAAGCTCGGAAAGACCGAGCCGCTGGCGCTGAAGCTGGCGGACAGCGTCGGCCATAACCGCATAGCCATAAACTTCGTATGGACACTGGTCACCGGCTTCCTGGTCATGTTCATGCAGGCCGGGTTCGCAATGGTGGAGACCGGCTTCACCCAGGCGAAGAACGCGGGCCATACCATGGCCATGAACTTCATGGTCTATCCCCTGGGCATGCTGGGTTATTGGGCAATGGGCTTCGCCCTCCAGATGGGCGGCGTCGGCGGCGTCGCATCGCTTGGCGCGGGCACGGGAGTGCTGAACCACGAGTTCATCCTGCACATGTTCGGCCACGACTTCGGCCTGTTCGGCCTGAAGGCGTTTTTCCTGTCCGGCGGGTCTTACGATACCGGCGTCTTCACGCTTTTCCTGTTCCAGATGGTGTTCATGGACACCACCGCCACCATCCCGACCGGCGCGATGGCGGAGAGGTGGAACTTCAAGTCGTTCGTGATATACGGCCTCTTCGTCGGCGCGGTCATCTATCCGCTTTATGCGAACTGGGTATGGGGCGGCGGCTGGCTTAGCCAGCTCGGGCATAATTTCGGCCTGGGCCACGGCCACGTGGATTTCGCAGGCTCCTCCGTCGTCCACATGACAGGCGGCGTCATAGGCCTGGCCGGAGCGATCGTGTTGGGGCCGCGCATCGGGAAGTTCAACAAGGACGGCTCCCCTAACGCCATACCCGGCCATCACATGCCGATGGCGATAGTCGGCTGCTTCATCCTGGCCTTCGGCTGGTTCGGGTTCAACCCCGGCTCCACCCTGGCGGGCACGGACTTGCGGATCGGCGTGGTGGCGACAAACACGATGCTCGCCAGCGCGGGCGGCGCGTTTTCGACGATGATTTACATGTGGATTCGATACGGAAAGCCGGACATCAGCATGATAGCCAACGGCTTCCTGGCGGGCCTGGTCGCGATCACTGCGCCCTGCGCCTTCGTCACCGCCCCGATTGCGGTATTTATCGGCGCTGGTCGCGGGCGTTTTGGTCTGCTTCTCGGTATTCTTCGTGGAGCGCACCCTGAAGCTTGACGACCCGGTCGGCGCGATATCCGTGCACGGGGTTAACGGCGCATGGGGCGTTTTGGCCCTGGGGCTTTTCGCCGACGGCAAATACGGCGACGGCTTAAACGGCGTGGCGGGTACCGTAAAGGGGCTTTTCTACGGCGACCCCTCTCAGTTCCTGGCCGAAGTGATCGGCACGGCAACGAACATTATCGTTATATTCATAATCTCCTATGTCTTCTTCAAGGTCCTCGACAAGGTAGTCGGCCTGAGGGTTCCGCCGGAAGTCGAGGAAGAAGGGCTCGACATGGCCGAGGTCGCGGTCAGGGCGTATCCGGACTTCAACATCAAGACCATCCACCATTAATCTGGCGGACGATAAGGGAGATATGAAATGAAAAAAATAGAGGCGATAATAAAGCCCTTCAAGCTGGACGAAGTGAAGGACGCTCTCAATAAAGGCGGCATCAGCGGCCTTACGGTCTCGGAGGTCAAGGGCTTCGGCAGGCAGAAGGGCCATGTCGAGCTCTACCGCGGCGCGGAGTATGAGATAAGCTTCCTGCCGAAGGTGAAGATCGAGACGGTGGTTGACGACTCGGTCGTCGATAAGGTCCTGGCGATAATAGAGGAAACCGCCAAGACCGGCAAGATCGGCGACGGGAAGATATTCATAATCCCCGTCGAAGAGATAGTCCGCATCAGGACGGGCGAGCGCGGCACGGGCGCGATATAACTCCTCCCTGGGGGCCGGGCATGGTGCCCGGTCTCCGTTTTACTTTTAAAGGAAGAAATGACTCCGCAACCGATAGTAATGGACGCCACGTTCTGGATGGCGACGGCGATATTCGTAGTCGCGTACGCGCTCATTATAACCGAGGGCATACACAAGACCGTGGTGGCGCTATGCGGGGCGTCGCTGGTTATACTGCTGGGCATCCTGAAACAGGAAGAAGCTTTTCATTCCCTTGATTTAGGGGTGGACTGGAACGTCATATTCCTGCTTCTGTCCATGATGATAATCGTTGACCTGATGAAGCCCACGGGCGTATTCGAGTACGTCGCGATAAAGAGCGCAAAGCTGGGGAAGGGCTCGCCCGGCAGGATACTGGTGATTTTCGCGGTAGTGACGGCGGTAGCTTCCGCATTCCTGGACAACGTGACTACCGTGCTGCTGATAGCCCCCGTTACTATTCACATCGCCGACGTCCTGGACGTGGACCCGATCCCCTTCCTGATTTCCTGCGCTATTGCATCCAACATAGGCGGCACGGCGACATTGATCGGAGACCCGCCCAACATAATGATAGGCTCCAGGGCGCACCTGGACTTCATGGCTTTCATTTATCACCTGGCGCCCGTCATCATCATAGTACTTGTCGCGTATCTGCTTGCGGCCAGGTTCATCTGGGGCGAAGGACTAAGGACGCGCGACGACTTGAAGGCGCGGCTCATGGAGATGGACGAGCGGGAGGCGATCAAGGACTTTCCGCTCCTGATGAAATCCCTTGCGGTGCTGGGCGCGGTGATGGCGGGCTTCGTCCTACACGGCAGGTTAGGGCTCCAGCCCGCCACGGTAGCCCTCTCCGGGGCCGCCCTGATGCTCCTCCTGGCACGCAAAGATGCGCCGGAAGGCTCTCTGCTCGCGGTCGAGTGGTCCGCGCTCTTCTTTTTTATAGGACTTTTTATAATTATCGGCGGGGTGGTCAAGGTCGGTCTGATAGGGTGGCTTTCCGTGCAGGTACTGGGCCTGACACATGGTAACACGTTCTGCACCAGCATGCTGGTGATGTGGTTCTCGGCGTTCGCGTCGGCATTTATCGATAACATCCCGTTCGTGGCCACGATGAACCCGCTCATCATAGACATGGCAAAAGAGATGCACCCGGGGCTTACCGGGACCGCGCTTTTGCACAGCGCAGACCTCATGCCCGTCTGGTGGTCGCTTGCCCTCGGGGCCTGCCTTGGCGGGAACGGCACGGCCATCGGCGCATCCGCGAATGTAATCGTCGTGGGCATGTCGGAGAAAATGGGAAGGAAGATCACTTTCGGGCGATTCATGCTTTACGGCATGCCGGTCATGGTGATGACCGTGGCGATATCCGCCATTTACGTCTGGCTCAGGTATTATGTGCTGAAGATATAATGACATGCACAGTAATTGTGCAACTTGTGACTTGCTGCCCTTTTTATGTGCAGTGAAACAAAAATGTATGCCAATTTTGTAGTCATGCTCAAAAATTAGATTTATTCTTGTTTTCCCGTGGGTTACGCGGGTAACACACTGGTGTGCCTCCTCCTGGCACGGACTTTGTAATAAAGCCCGACAGGGACAGGTTTAACTTCGGCCGGCAAGACGCCTTGGCTGAAATTAGCGAGGAGGAGAAAAAACAGTGAAGAGCATTTACAGGAAGGCAATTGGTTTAGGTGTTATCGTCGGGCTGGTCCTTGGTGCGGCCGGCATTGCGGCGGCGGCTGCCGCCCCCCCGCCGAAAGTGGATTCCGGCGATACCGCATGGGTGCTGATATCCTCGGCGCTCGTGATGCTGATGACCCCGGGACTGGCGCTTTTCTACGGCGGCATGGTCAGGAAGAAGAACGTCCTGGGCACGATAATGCAGTCTTTCATCATCGTGGCTCTGGTATCGGTGCAGTGGGCGCTCTGGGGCTATTCGCTGTCGTTCGGCCCGGACGTCCACCACTTTATAGGGGACCTGTCCTGGTTCGGGCTTAATGACGTGGGCCAGACCCCGAACCCGGATTACGCGGCGACCATCCCGCACCAGGTTTTCATGGTCTTCCAGATGATGTTCGCGGTCATCACTCCGGCGCTTATTACCGGGGCGGTCGCGGAGCGGTTCAAGTTCAAGACCTTCCTGGTCTTCACGCTTTTATGGTGCACTTTGGTTTACGACCCTATCGCCCACTGGGTATGGGGTATGGGCGGCTGGATACATAACATGGGCGCGCTGGATTTCGCGGGCGGCACGGTCGTCCATATAAGCTCCGGCATCGCGGCGCTCGCGGCGGCTTTAATCGTCGGCAAGCGCAAGGGCTATCTGAAGGTGCCGATGCCCCCGCACAACCTGACGATGACGCTTCTGGGCGCGGCGCTTCTGTGGTTCGGCTGGTTCGGGTTCAACGCCGGAAGCGCGGTGGCCTCGAACGGGCTGGCTGGCACGGCCTTCGTCGTCACGCACCTGGCGACTGCCGCGGCGGCGCTTGCGTGGATGTTCGCCGAGTGGATACACAGGAAGAAGCCGACAGTCCTGGGCGCGGCCTCCGGCGCGGTCGCGGGCCTTGTCGCGATAACCCCGGCCTCCGGGTTCGTCACCCCGCTTGGGGCAATGATCATAGGGGTGGTCGGCGGGCTTTTATGCTATACGGCGGTATCGCTGAAGCCGAAACTGGGTTACGACGACTCCCTGGACGTCGTCGGCGTCCACGGCGTGGGCGGGACATGGGGAGCCCTGGCGACCGGTTTATTCGCTACCGTAGCGGTAAATTCCGCCGGGGGCAACGGCCTGTTCTACGGCAACCCGAAGCAGTTGGGCGTGCAGGCGATAGCGGTCGGGGCAACCCTGGTCTACTCTTTCGTCGTCACCAGCATCCTGCTTAAGGTCCTGGACATGACGATGGGGCTGAAGGTAGACGCCGAAGAAGAAAGTTTAGGCCTGGACTACAGCCAGCACGGCGAGTCCGGCTACATATTCGAGGATTAAAGGAGGCGGCTCTACTATGAAAAAGATCGAGGCGATTATAAAGCCTTTCAAGCTGGAGGACGTGAAGGACGCGCTTAACAAGGCCGGCGTCGCCGGCCTCACGGTCACGGAAGTGAAGGGCTACGGCAGGCAAAAAGGGCACGTGGAGCTGTACCGGGGCGCGGAATACGACGTGAACTTCGTGCCGAAGGTAAAGATAGAGATAGTCGTCCAGGACGCCCTGGTGCCCGAGGTGCTGAAGGTAATCGAGGAGACGGCAAAGACGGGCAAGATAGGCGACGGCAAGATTTTCGTCCTCCCGGTGGACGAGACCATCCGAATAAGGACCGGCGAGCGGGGCGACTCGGCGGTGTAAAAACCTTGTTACTTTCTTTTGCGAAAAAGAAAGTAACACAAAGAAAACGGGACTTAAAAACAGTCTAAAAGTTTTTGGCGTTACCTTTTTACCAAAAAGGTAACAAAGGTCTAAGATGCACGTAAAAGAGATCATCCGGCGTAAAGGTGGCCATAACGGAGGACCGGGCCTACAAGCCCGCGTCCCCCGGCCTCCCCGCCAGAAGATACTATCTGGAAACCGAGTCCTACAGGTGGAGCGTATTCCTCTGGGAGTACGAGCTGAAGGAAACCGGCACGCCTCTTTTTTGCGCGAAGGCGGACGAAGGCTTCTCCGCGTACGGCTTCACGAGGAACGAGGCCATAAACGGCATAGCCTCCATCATGGGAAGGCAGGTCCGCGCCTTCGCCTTATCAAAGCAGGAAATCAGCCTGGAGAAGGTGCGGCACTACCTGGACAAATCGGACGTGGAACGCGAATCCAAAAAACCCCGCCGCAGGAAATAGCAATCCCCCGCCTCCTTATGCAGGTTACTGTAACACGTTGTTTTGTCTTGACAGAAAACCCCAAAAATAATAGACTCAACCGTTATGGTCCGAAAACCTGTCATAGCCGGAAACTGGAAGATGCATCTTACGGTCCCAGAAGCACTGGAGCTGGTTCGGGGCATTATTTCCTCGTGTTCCGGGAAGACCGGGGTCGAGGTGGTGATAGGCCCGCCCTTTACCGCGCTCCACGCAACTTCTTGCGAGATAAAGGGAAAAGGCATAGGCCTTGCCGCCCAGAACATGCATTACGAGCCGAAAGGGGCGTTTACCGGCGAGATTTCCGCCCCCATGCTGATAGACGCCGGATGCACGCACGTCATCATCGGCCACTCCGAGCGCAGGCAGTATTTCTGCGAGACGGACGAAGGGGTAAATAAGAAGGTAAAGACGGCGCTCGCGGCTCGGTTGACCCCAATCATGTGCGTCGGCGAAACCTTGGCCGAGAGGGAATCCGGCTTAGCGTTCAAGGTAATAGAAACCCAGTTAAATGGCGGCGTTGCCGGGCTGACGCCTGAGCAGGCCGAGAAAATAATCGTGGCCTACGAGCCGGTCTGGGCGATAGGGACGGGCAAGACCGCGTCGCCCGAGCAGGCGCAGGAAGTCCATAAGTTCATCCGGGAAAAATTATTGGGCACATTCGGAGAGAACGCCGCATCCAGGGTTCGGGTGCTGTACGGCGGGAGCGTAAAGCCCGATAATGTCAAGAGTTTAATGGCAATGGAAGACATCGACGGCGCCCTGGTGGGCGGCGCATGTTTAAAGGCGGACTCCTTTTCCGCCCTCGTTAATTATTCGGAGGTATAGGGTATAATGGTTACTTTTCTTATGATAATTCATGTAATTGTCTGTCTGGCTGTCGTGCTGGTAGTCCTTCTCCAGCAAGGTAAAGGGGCCAGCGTCGGCGCGACTTTCGGCACGGGCGGCTCTCAGACCGTATTCGGAAGCCGTGGCGCGGGCAATTTCCTGACGAAGCTTACGGCGGCCGCCGGCGCGATATTCATGATTACCTCTCTTGCGCTTGCAATACTCGAATCGCACGGCACGAGTGCCTCGATAGTCAAGGACGCCTTCCGGGAATGCGGCGACGGCTCCCTCCACCGCCGGTCAACCGGCCCCGGCGCAGAAAGGCGGCAAATAAGCCGTTACTTTTCTTTCGCAGAAAGAAAGGCGGCCAAAAGAAAGCTGGACAGTTTAAAAGTTTTTGGCGTTACCTTTTTACTAAAAAGGTAACGGTTTTAGGGGGCTCTGATTTCGAGTCCCCTTTTTTGTCCTTGGGAGGTAATCATTGAAAAGGGTTGCCGTATTGGCCTTGGGTTTATTTCTCCTGCTCTCGGCATGTGGTAAAAAACACGAAGAGGGGCTGGTCAGGGACCCGGATTACCTCACTGTCGCAATGGGCGCGGACGCCAAAAGGTTAATCCCGATGCTGGCGACCGATTCCGCCTCCGGAGACATATCCGGCCTGATTTTCCAGGGCCTGACGAAATACGACAAGGACATAAAGATTACCGGCGACCTGGCCGAAAACTGGGACGTATCGAAGGACGGGCTGGTGATAACCTTCCATCTGCGCAAGAACGTGAAGTGGCAGGACGGAAAGCCTTTTACCGCGGACGACGTACTCTTTACCTACAAGGTCCTGAAAGACCCGAATACGGCGACACCTTACAGCGATACGCTGGGGCCTGTCGATAAAGTCGAGGCGCTGGACCCGTACACCGTCAGGGTAACGTACAAGGAGCCGTTCGCCCCGGCCCTGGAGGCATGGGGGATGGGCGTCATACCGAAGCACCTCCTGGCGGGTAAGGACATAAACAAGGACCCGTTCAACCGGCATCCCATAGGGACGAACATGTTCAAGTTCGGCGAGTGGATTACCGGGAACAGGATAGTCCTGGACGCATATGACGATTACTTCGAGGGCAGGCCGCATATCGACAAGTACGTCTCCCGCATCCTCCCGGAACAGGCGACGCAATTCCTGGAGTTAAAGACCGGCGGGATAGATCTTATGAACCTCACTCCCATGCAATATTCAAGAGAGACCGATACTCCGGAGATAAAGCATCGGTTCAATAAAATCCGCTATCCCGCTTTTGCCTATGATTACCTGGGCTATAACCTGACCAATCCCCTGTTCAAGGACAAGCGCGTACGCCAGGCGCTATCATACGCGATAGACCAGAAGGGTATAATACAGGGCGTGCTTTTAGGCCTTGGCACGCCTTGCACCGGCCCGTTCCCGCCGGAGTCCTGGGCGTTCAACAAGGACGTGAAGGGATATCCCTACGACCCGGAAAAGGCTAAGGCTATGCTGAAGGAGGCTGGCTGGACGCCTGGGCCGGACGGGGTGCTGACAAAGGACGGGAAGACTTTCACGTTTACGATACTGGTGAACCAGGCGAACAAACAGCGCCAGATGGCGGCGGAGATTATCCAGCAGGACCTGGCCAAGGTCGGCGTCCACGTGGAAATAACCGCGCTGGAATGGCAGGCGCTCCTGCACGACTTCATAGACAAAAAGCGATTCGAGGCGCTCATCATGGGCTGGGGATTAGGCCGAGACCCCGACTCCTATGATATGTGGTATTCCAAGAAAACCAAGGAAGGTGAATTCAACTTCATAAGCTATAATAATCCGGAAGTGGACAAGCTTTTAATCCAGGGCCGGCAGACGTTCGACATCGGGAAGCGGAAGGAGATATATCACCGCATCCACGCGATATTATCGGACGACGCGCCCTATACCTTCCTGTACGTACCCGACGCCCTGCCGATAATCCATAAACGCTTTAAAGGCGTGAAGAAGGAGCCGCTCGGGATATTCTATAATTTAAAGGACTGGTACGTGCCGAGGAACCCGGGAGAATGGTATACACAATAGAAGCGGGCATATTTGCGAGCGGACATTTACCCGAAGGACCCTTCCGAGAGCGAGCAAATGATGCCTGCTTTAAATAAATATGTCTAATATCTCTGTAAATTCGTTAGTCAAAAAGTACGGCTCCCTGACCGCGGTGGACGGCATATCGTTCGAGGTCGCGCCGGGCGAGGTATTCGGTTTTCTCGGGCCGAACGGGGCGGGGAAATCCACCACCATATCCATCCTCTGCACGCTTCTGTCCCCCACTTCAGGCCATGCCTCCGTGGGGGGTTTCGACTGCGTGAGGGACGCGGACTCCGTGCGCCGCTCCATAGGGATAATCTTTCAGGACCCGACGCTCGACAACGGCCTGACTGCTTATGAAAACCTTCTTTTCCACGCATACCTCTACGGTCTGGACAGGGTAACGGCGAAAAAGAGAATAGAGGACGCGATTTCGTTAGTCGGCCTCTCCGCCAGGAAGAACGAGCTTGTGCGGAGGTTCTCCGGCGGCATGAAAAGGCGGCTGGAGATAGCGCGCGGCATCTTGAATTACCCCAAGGTGCTGTTCATGGACGAGCCTACTCTGGGACTCGACCCGCAGACCAGAAACATGATATGGGAATTCATACGCGAGCTGAAAAAGACCACCGGCATTACCGTATTTATGACCACCCATTACCTGGAAGAGGCGGAGTTCTGCGACAGGATTGCGATAATCGACCTGGGTAAGATTATCGCGTCCGGGACCCCGGCCGAGCTGAAGTCCGGGCTTCACGGCGATACCTTGAAACTCTCCGCCGACGACCCGAAGGTCTTGGCGTCGGAGCTTCGGGAGAAATTTCAAATGGAGCCGAGATTAACCGACGGCGGCGTTACCCTCACGGTGGAGAAGGGGGAAGAGGTGCTGCCGGTACTGATAAAAGGACTCTCCACCCGGATTACCTCCGTCAGCATGACCCGGCCCACCTTGAACGACGTATTCTTAAGCCTGACGGGCAAGAGCATACGCGAAGAGAACTCCGACCCTTACGGCCCCATGCGTTCCTACGCCCGCAAGGCCTCCGGGAGGCATTGATGGCTAATCTTTCGCACGAGCTTAAGGCGATATACGTCATCTCCTTCCGGGAGCTTCGGAAGTTCATCCGGGAAAGAAGCCGCATAATGGGTACGATGGCCCGGCCAATATTGTGGCTTTTCGTGTTGGGCGGCGGGATGGGCAGGATAGTCACCCTCCCCGGCGGCGGCATAACTTACACACAGTTTCTTTTTCCCGGGATATTGGGCTTTACTATCCTCTTCGCGTCCATATTCTCCGCCATATCGATTGTCTGGGACAGGGAGTTCGGATTTTTAAAGGAGATACTGGTCGCGCCCATCTCCAGGTTTTCGGTCGTCGCCGGCAAGGCTATGGCCGGTACGTCCATATCCCTGTTCCAGGTATTGATCATGTCTGTTTTTATCCCGGTACTGGGAATAAAAATAGGTTTTGTCCAATTCCTGCTGCTGTTGATGTCGGCGGGACTGCTTGCTTTTTCGATGACCTGTTTCGGGATACTTGTAGCTGCGAGCATGCGCTCCTATGAAGGGTTCAACGTAGTAATGAATTTAATCGTCATGCCGATGTACTTTCTGTCAGGCGCGATGTATCCGATAAAGCGTCTGCCCTCCGTGCTTAAGGAGCTTACCCGCGCAAATCCTTTGACATATGGAATAGACGCGATGAAGAACATATTGGGCGCTTCTTTCAGGCCTGAGTATCCTATCTTTGTTGACCTTGCGGTGTTAATAGGGTTTTTGGCCGTAACCGCCACATTGGCTAATTTATCTTTCAGGAGAGCGGCCTGAGGATTGACTTCCCGTCCCCGGTGGCTTACAATTTTAATATCATGGTTCGATTAAAAGTAAATGAGCGGTTCGTGGAATTCAAGGAGCCGCCGAAGCTTATGGAGGTCCGCGCCAAGTATAAACCCGGCTCGGACCTTACTATTTTAAACGGCTTCCCCACCCAGGAAAACCCTGTCCTGCACGATGGAGATAACATCGTGTTCATAAGGAAAGGGGCCATGCCTTCCAGGGAAGAACTGGAGGCCCTTATGACGGCGCGCCATACCCCGGGCGTGCACGAGGTGGTCAAGAAGGCGCGGGTCGGGGTAGCGGGGCTCGGAGGGCTTGGCTCGGTCGTCGCCGTGGCCCTGGCAAGGCTTGGAGTCGGCGAACTGGTCATCGTGGACTATGACATGGTGGAACCGAGCAACTTGAACCGGCAGCAGTATTTCATAGACCAGATAGGGAAGCCCAAGACGGAGGCGATGGAAGAAAACCTCCGCAGGATCAATCCCTACGTAAAGGTATCGTCGCACAAGACGGTCCTGACGGAAAAGAATATCCCGGAATATTTCTGCAAGGTAAGCGTGCTGGTCGAGGCGTTCGACAAGGCGGAGGCGAAGGCGATGCTCTTGAATACCATGGCCGAGCACTGTCCGGACGTGCCGGTGGTGACCGCCTCCGGCGTGGCGGGGCATGGGCCTTCCAATTCGATAAAGACAATGCCGTTCGGCAAATATTTCATAGTCGGCGACCAGGAGTCGGAGGCGGCGGCAGGCCAGGGGCTGATGGCGCCCAGGGTAGGCATCGCGGCGCACCACCAGGCAAATTGCGTGCTTAGAATTTTATTGGGTGAACCGGGAGAATAAACCGTTACTTTCTTTTGCGAAAAAGAAAAGTAACACAAAGAAAACGGGAACAAGTTTAAAAGTTTTTGGCGTTACCTTTTTCCCAAAAAGGTAACAAGTTTTAGGTTTTTCGGAGGCGGTTTGTGAAAGATATTTTAAACGACGTGGAGGCCGCGCTTAAAGAGGCGAAGGCTCCTTCCCGTCTGGAAGTTGACGCGATCCTCGCTCGCGCGGGTGAGCTTAAGGGGTTGTCCATCCGGGACGCGGCTGCGCTTTTGATGGCCGAAGACGAAGACACGGTAGCGGCCATCCGCGAAAAAGCGGCGGAAGTGAAGGAGGCTGTATTCGGCCCGCGCGTGGTGCTTTTCGCCCCGTTGTATTTATCGAATTACTGCTCCAACGACTGCCTGTACTGCGGTTTCAGGAAGTCCAATTCCCTGGCCCGCAGAAAAGCCCTGTCTCCGGACGAAGCGGTGGAGCAGGCGAAAATCCTGTCACGGATGGGTTTCAAGAGGATTATCCTGGTGGCGGGCGAGCACCCGCGCCATTCCGGGGTCGATTATTTAGTTGAAGTCGCGCGCGAAATTTACTCCCGGACGGACGTGAGGATACTGCACGTGAACTCCGCCCCGGTTTCGGTGGAGGATTTCAGGAAAATCAAGGCGGCGGGTTACGGCGTGTATCAATGCTTTCAGGAGACCTACCACAGGGAAAGCTATAAATTTTTGCACCCGACCGGCAAAAAATCGGATTTCCTCTACCGGCTGTCCGCGATGGACAGGGCGCTCGAAGCGGGTTTCGGCGACGTGGGGATAGGGCCGCTTCTGGGCCTGTACGATTACCATTACGACGCCCTGGCGGCAATAGCCCACTCGAAGCACCTGGAGGCGACCTTCGGCGCTAGCGCCCATACCATTTCCGTGCCGCGCCTGCGTCCGGCGGAAGGCGCCGGGATTAAGGACGCCCCTTATCCCGTCAGCGACGAAGAGTTTAAAAAGGTAGTCGCGGTATACCGCCTTTCCGTCCCGCAGGCGGGGGTGGTGATATCCACGCGCGAACCGGCGAAGCTCCGGGAAGAATCCCTGTCTTGCGGCGCGTCCCAGATATCCGCCGGCTCATCGACCGAGCCGGGAGGCTATGACAAGGGCGACCATAGCACGGCGCAGTTCGACTTAGCGGACCACCGCCCGCTTAATGAAATGGTGAGGATAATCGCTGAGGCGGGGCTTCTGCCGTCGCTTTGCACGGCCTGTTACCGGAGCGGAAGGCAGGGGCCGGATTTTCTGAATACGGCCTCGTCCGGGAAACTGAAAGAACTCTGTACGGCAAACGCGCTTCTGTCGTTAAAGGAATACCTGCTGGACGTGGGGCCGGACGGGCGGGAGAGACGTCGAGGCCGCGCTTGAAAGTTTCCTGGACGGATTCACAGGACCTCTTCGGGAAGACCTGAAACAGAAAATGGAAATGATTCAAGGAAGGCAAGAGAGATATACATTACTAGAGCCCGCGGCTTGACTATCTGCCTTTCAAAAAGACTTGATTATCTCAAAATCGCCAATTATAATCCAAGACATGAGAATTTCCGTAAACGGCGAGCCGCTTGAGACCAGCCCGGACGTGGGGACGGTGGGGGAGCTTTTATGCTCCCTGGGGCTATCCGAGCGGCGTGTGGCCGTGGAGCACAACCGGGTGATACTCCCCAAAAACGCTTACGCCGAAACCGCGATAAGCGAGGGAGACGCGCTCGAAATCCTCAGCTTCGTCGGCGGCGGCTGACCGGCTGAGCCGGGGGGGGCCGGGGGCAGGGGCGCGCGTGGATGCAGGCATGGCGCTGACACGCACCGCCTGAAAAATCCTCAGCTTCGTCGGCGGCGGCTGAGCAGGGCGAAGGCCTCGATATGGTACGTCTGCGGGAAGAAATCCACCATCCGTAAAGATTCCACTGAATAGTCGTCTTGAAATTTATTTAAGTCTCGGGCTAACGTCGCGGGGTTGCAGGATACGTAGGCAATCATGCCCGGCATAATTGACAGAATTTTCCCGATACCCGCCTCCGATATGCCCGCGCGTGGCGGGTCCGCTATAACGGCATCGAACTTCTCACGGATGTTAAAACCGTCCACGCTTACGCTGACGAACTGGCAGTTCTCAATTTTATTCAGCTTCACGTTCTCTTTTCCGTCTTTGACGGAAGACCGCCCCTCCTCCACCGCGACCACCTTCCGGGCTAGGCGCGAGACGGGCAGCGAGAAATTTCCAGCGCCTGCATAGAGGTCGAGCACGGCCTTTCCCGCAACCGGTTTCAGACTTTCAAGTACGAGGTCAACAAGGGCGCGGTTAAGGCTCCAGTTGGCCTGGAAAAAACTCTCGGACGAAACGGAATATTTTATACCGTCCAGTTCGAGGTTCAATTTACCGGCCCCGAAATGCAGCGGCTGTTTCCCTTCGATCTCCACGCGGACTCCCGAAAAACCCCCGCCCAGCAAATCCTTCGAAACATCCTTCCAGACATGCCTGGTGGAGGACGGGACTTTTATCAGCGCGAGGGTTTTATCACCACGGCAGATATGCAGCTCCTGAGCGTCCGTGTTTTTAAGGAGCCTTTTCGCATTTATGAAGACCTCGTTTATCTCATCGACCATCAGCGGGCAGGAGCTTATGTCCACCAGGTCCCGCGAGTGCTCCCTGAAATAGCCGACCCGCCCGCCTGATATTTTGAACTGGCCCCTGTGCCGGTAGTTCCAGGCTCTCCCCGTCAGCGGCTCGGAAAGGGATAACTCCATTTTCCCTATCCTCTTAAGCGCCGATTTCAGGACTTCCTCTTTCAGGCCTACCTGCATCGGGTATGAGGCATACTGGACCTGGCATCCGCCGCAGACGCCGAAGTAGGGGCAGGGAGGCTCCACCCGCTCAGGCGAGGGCTCCAAAATCTTCCGTGCAATGGCGACCGAATAGTCTTTTTTCTCATCGAGTACCTCCGCCTCCACGGTCTCGCCGGGGATAGCGCCCTTGAGCATCACCACTTTGCCGTCCAGCCTCGCCACGGTATAGCCGCCGTACGCGGGCGGACCTGCTGTAAGTTTTATTTTCATGGATTTTTATATACGATTAAATCGCCGGATTTCCGTATTCCCGAATGATTTAATCCTATTTGTCCGTCATTCCCGAGATGATTTACCTGTCCAGAGCGATAGCGAAGACAGAATGATTTAATCGGGAATCCAGGGTTTGATTTAAATTCCCGGATTCCCGCTTTCGTCCGAGTTTGCTGTCGGGGGGAGCATTCTCTCCGAAAAATTATTATTCACAATTTCGCTTTAAGCCGCGTGAGTTTTATTTTACGTTCAAGATAATTTTTCTCCGAGAACGCTCCCCCCTCCCTCTTGCCTCTTCCTTTGCCGCTCGTCGCGCATATCTTTTCGCCGGTCCCAGGCGGACGGGTCTTCCGAGGCGGTAAGCGCCTTCCCCACCACAATTATTTTGAAGGCGTCCTCGTCCGCGAACCACTCCGGGTCAACGTCCTTTGCAAGCCTCTCGATTGTGGTATTTATAATCCCCTCGCCCGGCAGGGAAATCCGCGAGACTATCGCGACCGGCGTATCGGAGTTATATCCTTCCAGCAGCTCGTATGTCAACTCTTCCGGCCTTTTGTTATTCATGAAGAGCACCATCGTTGCCTGGTGCCTGGAGAGCGCCCCGATAGTATCGGGACTGCCCTCTACGGTCTTTGGGGATGTTGCGATGACGGAATGGGCTGCGCCGGAGATGACGAACGTCCTTTTAAGCGCCGCCGAGGCCGCGTTAAGAACGCCGACGCCCGGGATTACTTCCGCGTCCGGGTAACGCGCGATTATGGACTGCACGGGCGAGAAAATGGCCAGGTCTCCGGGCACTAAAAATACCGCGTCTTGCCCCTTCGCCAGCACGGAATCGATCTTCTCTGTCAGCTCCTTAAAATGGAAATCGAACGGGTCGTAATATTCCTTGCCTTCAAGCAGCGCGGCATAAGAGTCCTTGAAATGTCCCGGCGCGAACACGAGCGAGGCATTTTTCAATACCTCCATCCCGCGCAAAGTCAGAAGCTCCGGGTCCCCCGGCCCCCCGCCCACGAACCACAGCTTGCCGCATATGCTGTCAGACATTAAAATTTTCCTCGATTTTTATTTCCTTAAAGCACGTCATTCCCGCGCACGCGGGGAAAGATTTACCTGTCCAGAGCGAAACGGTTTACCTGTCCAGAGCGGAAGCGAAGACAGATAGCGAAGACAGAATCCAGCGACTTTAAAAATAGGGGATGTGTCCCTAATTTTTCTAATTTCTAAATTTTCTTGTTAGATAATTTTCACGTTAATTTTAAAATATGGATAATAGCGGTCGCTTTTTTCTTGAAAATCGATAATTGACGTGCCTGGTTTCTCTCCAATAAAAACCCATTGCCAGACGAAAGAGTGGGGTGATTTATATGTTCCGAGCAATTTTAATTGTTTGTTGTCATAACTTTTTAATTCAAGATCCATAGCAGCACCTAAATGAAGTTCTAACATTAATCCCTGTCCCGGCTTAATTGCAACATTCTCTTCTCCGTCTTCCGCCCGTTTTTTAGTTACTACTAATGGCGGCTCGCTTAACCCGTATTTTTTTGTTTCTTCCAATTTGATTGTTTCAATATTTTTTTCTTCTGCATTAATTAGCTTGTTTAATAGGGGTGTCTTTTTTTCGGGGGCGTCAACATCCAGAGATTTAATCTCATCCAAATTTTCCTGTCTTTCAATTTTTTCCTTTAATTCAGATAATTCAACAGGTATAAATTTTTGCTTAGGCCATTGTGGGACTGTTTGATATCCATAACCTGGTTTAAAAATTCTAAACATCGGCGCTCCTATTCCATCGATTAAAGGAATACTAAAACCTATAAACAATGGTATTTTAAATTCACCATTCTTGTCAGTCAAAGTTTCCTTTGCATCATAGAAATCTGTAAACCCGCTGCCCAAAGCTGCATGGAACTCATCCCAAATAGCTACGACTACTGCCCCATCAATAGGCTCTTTAGTCTTTGCGTCTATTACTTTTCCCTTCCAGGGGCCTTGTACACTAGCGCAGCCAAAAAATAACAAAAGGACAAACAGAAGAAGTACCTTTTTCCCCATGATTACCTCATTTGTTTTCCTGCTCTTAATAGCCCTTCCTGTTTTCCGCCCCAACCCATCATTCCTTAACGCCAATCAATATATAAATGGCTCATGCGCCGAATTTTATCGGGTATCAAAAAACGGCCATTTTTACCGGTTTTGACGCTATTTCTGGGGGTCCGGGAGGGGTTTTGGAGGCATCGTTTTTAAAAGGGAGTTGCGCCATTTTACCTTTATTTAACAAACAGATACGCCTCTAAAAACGTCCATTTTCAGGGTGCGTGGAAACACCGTTTCCGTTTTTGCAACCGGCTGATTTTAAACGAATTTTTTTCCGGCCTCGACGGACTTTCCGGCAGCCGCATCCCTTTAATCAAAGATTATTTATTTGAGCGAATTTAAGTACCCGCCCAAATTACTGGACCAACCCCTGCACGATAAAGGGCCTTACCGGGTTTCTCCAGGAGTTGGAGCGGATGGTCAGCACCTCCTGGAAATTGCCTTTCTGGATCTTGGGAGCTATCGTCACATCCATTGTTCTTGATTTCGCCGGGTTTGACCGTCACGGCGGTCTTCGTCGTCTGGCCGCTTTCCGCCTTCACGCCGTCGATATCGGCCTGTATGCCCGGGGTGGCGTCTATCTGGTTTATTACGAGGTCCATCTGCCCGGGATTTGAAATTGTTATGCTCCTCTGCGCGCTGCCCCCCGGCGGGAACCTGAATGTTTGCAAGCATATAGACGGAGAGGGCGATGTCCGGGCGCAGGCTTGGCCTTTACATTTGCGCTAAGAATAAGGCTGACATTTCCGGTTTTCACGTCGTTTGTCTGGACGTTTATGAACTTCCGGATCTGGCCGCTGGCGTTTCGCGAGTTATAGATCGCCTGGACAGTCGCGGTCTTGCCGGGGGCTATGATCTTGGAGCTTAAGTTTGCTATGGTGCAGCCGCAGGTCGGCCTTACATCGTAAATGATAAGGTCGGCATCGCCCGCGTTTTTTATGGTGAATGTGGCATTCGCCTTTACGCCTTCGTCAATCGTCCCCAGGTTAACCGTCGCGGGCGTTATCTCGACTTTGGGCATGGCCTGCCCGGCGGTCGCGGTCGCACAGAACGAAATTGTTAAAAATAAGGCCGCAACCGCGCAAATCAATGCCGCTTTCTCTCTCATGCCTAAACCCTCCTGGTTATTGTTACCCGGCCATAACGCACGGATTAAAATTATGATTACAGCAGCCCGAACTTCTTCATACGCCTGCGGAAAGCGTCTCTCTGCACCCCCAGCAGGTCGGCCGCCTTGCTCTGGTTTCCGCCGGCTGCCGCAAGCGCCTGCTTTACGAGCTCCTCCTCGACCTTCTCGAGGGACATCCCCTCCGTCGGGATATTTATGGAGGAAGCGGCCGATGAAGCGGCTGGCAGCATCCCGCCGACAAGCTCCACGGGCAGATGTTCGAGCAGGAGGATATCCTCGCTATTCGAGTATCATTGCGCGTTCTATGACATTTTTAAGCTCGCGGACGTTGCCCGGCCAGTCATAGCGGATAAGGAATTCCCTAGCCTTTTCCGATATCTCCTTGACGTTTTTTCGGAATTCCAGATTAAAAGTCTCAATGAAATGCCTTGCCAGGGGGAGTATATCCTCCTTGCGCTCCCTCAAGGGGGGGAGGTATATGGGCACAACCTGGAGGCGGTAGTACAGGTCCTTCCTGAACTTGTTCTCCATCATCAGGGTCTTTATTTCCTGGTTGGTGGCCGATATGATCCGGACGTCCACCTGTATGTCCTTCACGCCGCCGACCCTTTTAAAAGTCTTGTCCTCCAGTATCCTGAGGAGCTTGGCCTGCATCGGGTAGGGCATGTCCCCTATCTCGTCCAGGAAGACCGAACCGCCGTCCGCCAGTTCCAGAAGGCCCTTTTTCTGCGCCTTCGCATCGGTGAAGGCGCCTTTTTCGTGCCCTAACAGCTCCGACTCCAGGAGGTTCTCCGGGAGCGCGGCGCAGTTGATTGCCATGAACGGCTTTGTCCGCGCGGGAGCTGCCTGCATGGACCGCCCTGGCCACCAGCTCCTTTCCCGGTGCCGGACTCGCCCTGGATAAGGACGGTGCTGGCGTCGGACTGGGCTATCTTCTGGATCATGTCCAGGACGCCCTGGATGGCCCGGCTCTTGCCGATGATGTTATAGGAGCGGGCAGTGGTTCTTCTGCTGTTCCTTTAAGAGCTTTACCTCTTCCCGGAGCGAGACGGTCTCCAGCGCCTTATTTATGGTCAGCGTTATCTCGTCTAAGTTAAACGGCTTGCTGATATAGTCGTACGCGCCCAGTTTCATCGCCTTCACGGCGGTCTCCGAGCAGGCCGTGCGCCGTAATCATTATGACGATGGTCTCTTTGTCTATCTCCTTTATCCTGCCCAGGACCTCAATCCCCTGGATGCCCGGGAGCTGGTTGTCCAGCAGCACCAGGTTCGGCATCAGGTCCGCTACCATCTGAAGGGCTTTTTCTCCATCCTCCGCGGTGTATACCTCATACCCCTCATGCCCTAGGTGCTGCTCCAATGTCCACCTGATGAGGTGCTCGTCATCGACTACCAGTATCTTGGCTTTTTCCATTCCAGATCCCTCTTGCGTTAAACTGTCGGCGCCGTCATCCTGTCCTTTGCCAGCGGCAGATAAATCGTAAAGGCGGTCCACTTCCCGGGTTCCGAGTCGACGGTAATCCCGCCTCCATGCTGTTCTATTATCTTCTGGGTTATGGCCAGGCCAAGGCCAGTCCCCTGCTGCCTCGTAGTGAAGAAGGGGTTGAATATCTTCACCATGTTCTCCGGCAGGATCCCTTTCCCGGAATCGGTTATCCTGATCGTTATGGCGTCGGTACGGGCATCCGATGCCATAAAAGGTTCTCCGTCTTCCGCGGGGCCTACTTTGTGCATTATCGGGGCGGCGATCGAACTGATGCTCGTCTCCACCCGTAACTCTCCCCCTCCCGGCATGGCCTGGACGCCGTTCAGGATTATATTCAGAAAAACCTGCTGGAGGAGTTCCGGGTCGCCCAAAACTTCCGAGACTTCCGGCAGAATAGTCCTTGCGCACGGTGACCTGGTTCTTCGAGAACTGCGGAGAGAGGAAGGCGATTATCTTCTCCAGGAGCGCGTTTATCCTTACCTCGGTCAGGTTCGGCGCGGGCGGACGGGCGAAGGAGAGCAGGTTTTTAACTGCCTTGTCCAGCCGGTCTATCTGCTCCAGGACCTCTTTTATTATTTTGTGCCTGTCGTCTTCCGGCGGGATGCCCCTGCCGAGGATCTGTATCACCCCCGCTATCCCGGTGAGAGGGTTCTTTATCTCGTGCGCTATGCCCGCCGCCATCTCGCCGACGGTAGCCAGCCTGTCCGCCCTCTTCATCTGCTCGTAGTGGAGCTTCTCCACTTTTTTCTTTGTCTTGTTCAGTTTTATAAGCATCGAGTTAAAGCTATGGGCAAGCCTCCCAAGCTCGTCTTCGGATATCACCTTCGCCCGGACGTCAAGACCCTCCTCGGCCTTCGCCATCGTATTCGTCAGGTCTCTTATGGGATTCGTGACTAATTTGGAAAGGAGAGTGGACAACGCCAGCGCAAGGAGGGCCGTTATGGCCACCGCCCATATTATCATCGTCTTCCTGAGCCTTCCCACGTGCTGCTGCATCTCGGCCAGTGAGACGTCCACCTCCAGCACGCCGTTAATCCTTTGGCCGGCAGTATGGCAGCGGAAGCATTCCGGGTGATTTAATATGGGACGGAGGTTCCGCAGGATTACATCCCCGAACTCGTTTTTATCCTGGATTATGATGTTCGACTGGTCCTCTATCTGCATGGCGGAGAAGTCGAGGTTCTCGCGTCATGCCTATCTCTGCCGCCCTTGACGACCGGAGTATGATGCCGCCGACGCCAAGGACCCTGATGGCGTGTATCTTGTTATGCGTCCCCACCATCTCCACTATCCTCTGCACGTCCTGGCTGCGGCCTTCCAGCATGGCGGTACTGAGGGAGCGCTCGATAGTATTGGCGAGGATGGTAAGTTTATCCTCCGTCAGCTTCCTGAGCTCCATTATCTGAAGGTCGATAATAACCCAGGTGCCGAGGCCAATGGCTACGATGAGGATGGCGACCATGAAGACGATTATCTTCGTCCTAAGGCTCTTATAAAACATTTAATACCCTCGTATAACTAAGGACATGTAAAAGAGTTCCATCACTTAAAAGCCGCCCGCGCCCGCGCTGGAGCCGGTGTCGCCTCGGTCCGCTGGAGGTCGTTCCGCCGGCGGGGGCCGGTCCACCCGCTGGGGCCGGTCCGCGTCCGCCGGTCGGAATCACGACGTTTGCGCCGGGTGCGGGTGCGTTCGGGTCGTAATCGAACAGCCATTCGGAATAGCGCGCCTTGCGGCCCGCACCGGAAATATTTGTGAACTTTATATCCTCCAGGTCGAAGTTGTCCTTCTTCAGAGGTTCCGCATCGCTTACGCTGTGCACCCCCCCGATATGGTTCGCCAGACTCGACAGTGCCGCCCGCTGATGTTACTGCCGCCGGGCGGCGGCGGGGGATCCAGCGCCCAGTCGGCCTTTCCCGGTCATGGGGTCGGTATATATCTTCCTCAGGTACCTTATCGTGTTCCAAGCTCCGGGGTCTTCAGGAGGTCGCCCAGGTGAGGTCGGATAATGGTTCGCGTTCCGGGCCTGTGGCCGGCCGCAGCCTGACCCTTCTGCCTGGCCTGATAATATCGGTTTATCGCCAGGCGGAACTGATGCCCGCGCCAGAGCAGTTCCTTCTCTTTCTCCCTTTTCGCGGCAATCTTCCAGGACTGCCCCACGACGGCTGAGGTTATCCCAATGATCATAATGATCACCAGCATCCCCATATAAGTGAAACCGGCCCTGCCCGACAGGGGGCGAAATATGGATTTTATACCCGCCAGCCTCCTGCCCCCCGGCCCATTTTCCTGGCCCTTACCATTCCGCATAAGCTCTTACCGTTCAGCCCTGTTTTGTCGCTCCCGCTGTGGACGTCGCAAATACCGCCGGAAGTCTCCCCGGAGGAACTGTCGTCGCTCGTGAAATATTCAGGACGCCAGTCTTTCGTCCCGGTGATCGGGTCGGGCGGGATGGAACGCATGTAGCCTTTTGTCACAAGGTCGTCAAGCGAGTCCGGGTACTTCCCGTTGTCGGCGTAGTACTGGTCCAGGACGTTCCGGAGGTTGAAGAGGTCCTCCTTCAACGCGGCCTCCTTGGACTTCAGGACGAGCCGTCTTGAACATGGGCTGGGCGAGCGTCGCGAGTATGCCTATTATCGCGATGACTATCATCAGCTCCAGCAGGGTAAAGCCTTTTTTTTCTTTTAAAACATTCATCTTCACCTTTACCAGTCTTTGTATTTCGTCCCGTCCAGCGCGGTCCCGTCGGAAAGCGAGTAAACGTCGAACACGTCCTGTCCGCCCCATACGGTGCTGTCCGGGTCGTCCGCGTTGCTCCTCATGCCCCATTCAGCTTTTCCGGTCATCGGGTCCACCGGGATTTTCCGCAGAAGCCTTATCTTCGCCGGAAGCTGCGGAACGCTGGAACCGGTGGTGGTTATCGCGACTGTGGCCACGGGCACAAGCGTCTGCAGCTTGGTCAGTTCTCCGAGGGTAGGAGGATACCCCGTAGGCGCTGCTTGCCCCCAGGTTGAATTCGGCATTCACCGTTGAAATCCTGCCGTCGTCATGGAGCTTCTTATATGCATCGATGGCGTCCCGCATCTCCCGGAGGTCAGCCCGGAGTTCCGCCTCTTTTGTGCGCTTTACGGATATGCGGTAAATCGGCATCGCCACCGACGCCAGAATCGACATCACGACCATCACGACGACGAGTTCGGTCAGCGTGATGCCTTTTGTATTATTTAACATACAACGTGCCCGTCTTCAGATCCGCGGGGACTGTAGCATGGTTTACATCTTTCAAGTCGTTCTGCTTGAAGACCAGCGGGCTGATGCCGGGGGCCACGCCCTTAAAGGTCAGCGAGAAAAGCCTTCCGGAGCCCGCTACCCCCGGGACGCCCCCCACCCTGGTCAGCATGACGTCTATCAGCCCGATCTTTTCGTTAGCCGTAGCCATGAAGGAGGTCGGTTTCTTGTCCACGTTCATGTAATTGCCCTCTTCCGCCTTAACAAACTTTACGAGCTTCGGGTTATAGATAATCGAGAGCGGCGCCTCGAATACCGAGTCTAAATCCGTCGCCATCACGTCCACGGTTATCTCCTGGCCCACATTGACCGGGATGACCTCCGGCGCGAACGAGAGTGTGCCCACCCGGCCAATCTTGCCGGGCGTGGGCATGGCGGCCGCATTTTCGCCAGTCCCGGCTGGCGGGGTTACCGGCTGCGCTGGCTCCCGGCTGCAGCTGGCGCTCCCGGCTGTACTGGCGTTCCCGGCTGTGCTGGCGCTCCCGGCTGTGCTGGCGCTACCGGCTGTACTGGTGCTCCCGGCGCGGGCGCTGCCCGGCTGCAGCGGGTTGAACGGTTGCGCCCGGAGCGGGCATTACCGCGACGGGCCCGGCCGGCGCCGCCGGAGCCGGCGCCTGCGCGGCTTCGCCTTCGGGCGCGGCTTCAGTTTCCGGAGTCGAGAGGTTTGCCTTTTTCTCCTCGAACAGCGGCTTCGTATCGTACGCCTCTTCCGTCCCGGACCAGAAGGAAGTATCCTGTGTCCCCGGAACCTCCAGCGGCCGGATTATGTGCGGCGTGAGCGTCATTACCAGCTCGCGCTTGGAGTTCGGGCCGACGACATTGCTTGAGAATAGCTTGCCCAGGATGGGTACGTCCATCAGCCCCGCGATTCCGCTGGCCGATGTGCCGTCAACGTTCTCCAGCAGGCCGCCGATTATGACGGTCTCGCCGTCTTTCAGGCTCAGGGTGGTCTCGGCGGTGGTGGTGTTGAAGGTCGGCTCGCTCAGGCCGCCTACGCTTATGCTGGCGCCCAGAGAACTGACTTCCAGCGTCGTCTTCAGCTTCACGTCGTCGCCAAGTCCTATATCCGGCTCGACGGTGAGCTTGATGCCGATGTCCTTGTACTCGAAGGTGCTGACCGCGCCCACTACCGCGCTCCCGACCGCCGTGCTGGTCTGGACGGGTATCCTGCTTGCCGATAAGTATCTTCGCGGGCTTGTTGTTCAGCGTCCTTATCTGCGGGTTGGTAAGGGTCTCGGCATTGGCCAGCTGTCTCACTCACATGGCAGTGGCACGAGGGATAGCTGAAGACGAGGTTCTTGCCAAAGCTGTGCAGAGCGTCTTTCAGTCCCGGTATATCGTTGCATTAGCGTCAGTGCCACCTAACCAGTTCGTTGTCACCGAAGTCGGTATCGAGGCGGCGTCGTGACGGTATTACCGTTGGTGTCCGTTGATGGTGGAACTCGCGGTTAAACTGCTCAGGCCGCCCGGCAAAATCGTGCCCGTAACCGACGTGGGCCAGGCAATCCCGTAGTCTGTCTCGTCCGGCCCCTTGTCCACGGACATCACCTTGAAACGTCTATGATGACCTCGGAGTCTTGCCGGTCGTTCGCCGCGATAAGCTTCTCGGCTAACTTCAGCTTGTCGGGGGTCTCCCGGAGCGTAATGGAATTCAGGGTTTCGTTTATTATTATCTTCCTCGTCTCCAGCATCGTGCGCAGGATGTTCACCATGTCCTTCGCCTGGATATGGGAGAGGTAGAAGGTCCTGATCATCAGGTCCTGGTACTGGTCCAGCTTCGACTTTGTCTTGGGTATTATTATTATCGCGTCTTTTGCTATCTTTTTCATAAACATCTTGTTCGTGGCGAGCAGCAGGTTCAGCGCCTGCTTGAACGAGACATCCTTGGCGAAGACGGTAACGGGCTGGTCCTTCACGTCTTCGTCGAACAGGATGCTTATGCCGGAAATCTTCGAGAGAAATTCAAAGACCTCCTTGAGCTTCGCGTCCTTAAACGATAGCGTAATCGGCTCGTTCGATGCCAGGTCGAGCTCGTCGATTTCCTCCGCTTGCGCCTTCTGCTTCGTTATCCTCTCCACATACTCCGCGGCGAGCTTGTTCTTCGGGTCCAGCTCAAGAGCTTTGTTAAACTGGTTCAGCGCCTCGTTGGGCCTTCCCGCGGCGAGGTAGCTTTTGCCCGATGCGAGGGTCTCCTCGACATCCTTAAGCTTCCGGGCCTTTTCTATGAGAATGCGCGCCTTGTCGTTGTTCGGGTCGTAGATATTCGCCTGCTGGGCCTCGTATATCGCGGCTTCGGGGTTCTTCTCCTGCAGGTAACGGGCGGCCCGGTCGATATGGTTTAACGCCGCCTGGTTCTGGACCTTGGTCAGCCGGGTAAGATAATCGACATTTTCCGGGTCCTGCTGCAATGCCTGCCGGTAAAACGACACCGCCCGGTCCAGGTCTCCATTCAAGGCGGATTTTTCTCCCTTCTTGAAAGCGACGTCTCCGGCACAGCCCGCGAGGACTACGCATATGAGGAGCGCCGCGCAAAACCTGACGAGATTGAACATGTTCCCCCTTTCAGGAATAAGGCTAAAATATCGTCCCATCCTTGTCGAAAAATTATTCAAAGGATCAGGCAATGCCCCCTGCGCGCTGCCGGGCTGGGCGGCCATGCCCTGAGGTCTCGGCATGTTCCCGGACTGGCCATGCCCTGAGGTCTCGGCACGTTCCCGGGCTGGCACATAGTTCCCGCCCGGAGGCCCCGGCGGCCTTCCCCCGTACGGATTTGGATAGCGCTGCGGCATTCCGCCCCCTGCTCCCATCCCCCCAAATCCGGGAGAAGGGACGATTTTGGAAGAGGCATCCCTGGTGAAATCCGTGTTGAGTTTTACCGCGATGCCCGTCTTCCTGTCGGATACGGTCAGCGAGTCCTTAGCCACGTCCGTGAGATAATATTGCTTCGTTATGTTATCCCCTTTGGCCACTACATAATTTTCCGGGCCCAGGGATAAAAAGACGTCCATCCTCCCCTTCCTTTTCAGGAAACCCAGGACCTTGAGCTTATTCATCTCCTCGCGCGCGTTCTCCATGTCTATCTCCGCCTGAGACTTCGGCGGCGGAGGCGGCGGAAGCGCCTTAAGCGGAGTTACCGTAACCGTGTTCCCCCCTGCCCCTCGTTTTCGCGGCGCGTTTCGGCAGGGACGGCTTTTCATATACCGGGTTGAATATGTTCTTCGACGCCAGGTAGCCCTCCTTCGGCTTCCCCAGCAGGTCAAGGTCCACTTTAATGGCCGTCTTCGGCATTCCCGCCCGGGCGGCTTTTTTGTCCGCGGCGCGGACGGGGGCCGGAGCGTTTTTCGCCGGGCCGGAAGACATCAATTTAGTAATAATCAATATCCCCGCCAGGACGGCCAGCACTGCTATAAGTACAGTCGTTCTTTTATCTTTCATCAGGATCTCGCGTAGGTGGTAAGACCGAGGGTAACCGCTATCTCCCCCGTTCCCTCGTTACTGTCAAGGCCCAGATCGTCTATATTCAAAAACAAGGAAGAGCTCTCCATGTCGTGGATGAACTTCCTGACGTCTTTGTACCTTCCGGTGACGGGCATGGAGAAAGATATCTGCACTATGTCTTCCTCCTGGTTGTGCGCCACCTCTTTCTTCATGGCGGAGATGGTATCGCTTTTCACCCCGTCTTCCTTTGCCATTTTAAAGACCTCCCTGAGTATCCCCGTATAATCGGATTTTGCCGGGAGCATCTTCTTGAAGGTCTCCAGCTGTTCTTTCCCGCGGCCGAACGAGGCGTAAAGCCGGTACTGGTCCTGCTTTGCCTTCATGGACCGCCTGTTATCCTGAAGCCTTGTCTCCAGGCCGGACGCCTTGAGCGAGGCCGGCTTCGTCCTGAACAGGTAAAAGCCGCCATTCGCCAGAAGCAGGCCGGTCAGAAGCAGCGTCAGAAGCTGCGCCTTCCGGTTTTTTATCAAAAGTTCAACCAAAGCCTTCACTGCGCCCCTCCCTTAAGCTCCGTAGATTTGTAAGGGCTTTTTGAGGAGCGCGTCCCGTCCGGGTTATATTTTATTATCAGGTTGAATTTCTGCACCGTCATCCCGATATCCTTGTCCACCACCACTGAAGAGGTATGGAAGTCGGGCGGTATCTCCTCGAAGTATTTGGATTTCGTAAGCCGTTCCACGAACTCCATCAACTGGTTCGACGAAAGCGACGTGCCGGAGATATTCATTTCGAGCGTCTGAAAATCCGGCTTTACATCGGTTATCCCCACCCCGTCCGGCACTACCTCCTCAAGCCGGTTCAGGAACGCCGTCCACGAAAAGACTCTCCTGGCAATGGCGTTGTTGGCGAAATCCGCCTCCTTAAGCGCCGCTTTTACATCCGCCGTGCCGCCCACCTCTTTTTTAATCTGGGCCAGTTTCTGAGTCCATCTCGGAAGCTATCCTCTGCTGCAACGCCAGCTGCGCTGAAAAAGAGCGGACCTTCTGGACCGAATTCCTGTACTCGCCGTAATTATAGGCGAAGAGCAGGACCGCCGCCGCGATTGCGACGGCAAGCGCCAGATAAGCCTTCCTTAACAGCTGGTATTCTCTTGAAGCGAAATTTATTTCTATACGCATCATTTAATTTCTTTGGTAATTTCTTTGGTAATTTATCTGGTTAGATCTCCGAGGCCGCGCCGCAGGCGGCCGAGAAACAGGCGGACATGCCCGGAACGGCACCCTGCCGCACCGCGCTCTTCAGTGAAAGCATCCGCGCGTCTATCCCCGATTTCGCGCCGGCCTCCTCCGCCAGGCTCTCTATCCCTCCGGCGTCCCCGGAGAGATATACGGTCTTGATGGACGAGGAGGAAAAGTTTTCCCTGTAATAGACAAGCGACGCGTTCAGTTCCCGGAGCACCCGGATAATGTCCATGCGGCCGTTTTCCGAAGACTCATCCAGCTTCCCCAGGTCCTTCAGCCTCATAAAATGCGGAGAGCCTTCGTGGAATATTATTACCGAGAGCTTGCCGGCCGCCAGGTTCATGACGGCGAAATTGGCATCCTCGCCCAATTCCTTAAGGACATTGGCCCGGAAGAGGTTCCACACCGAAAAAGAGGCTAATCCAAGCCGCTCCGCGTTAACGCCAGCCTCCGCGAGCGCCGCCCGGTACTGCGAGAGTATCTCCGTTTTTATTATCGAGGCAAGATAACGGTGCTGCTCCTTTTCGCTTGCCTGAAATTTCCCAAGGTACTGCCACCGAAGCGTCGCCAGGTCGATCTCGAACGGCAGTATTTTTTTCAGCCGCCACCGCAGCATCTGTTCCGTTTCGTTCACTTTCGGGGCGGAATCGAAATCCAGTACCTGCACCCTCGCCACGTAGTCCGGGAGCGTGACAGACAGCCGGGTCCCGCGCGTGTTCCCATCCAGAAGGCCCCGGACTCTCGCCGCGAACTCCGGGATGTCCGAGATGTTCGGCTCCGTGAACGAGTCCTGCAGAAGTCCCGCCGGAAGCGGCGCTTCCTGTAGCCACTGGACCTCGAACTCCCCGCGGTTTTTTTTGAGTTTCGCGGCCCTGAGGGCCCTCTGGCCTATCTCAAGACCCAGATTTTTCCTGAAAGAAAACATCTTTACTCCACAAACGTAACCCTGTTTATCTCGCGCAGGGTAGTCTCTCCCTTGAATGCCTTCTGAAGCGCGGACTGCCTCAGCGTACTCATGCCCTCCTCGACGGCGGCCTTCCTCAGCTCGGAAACCGGCCTTCGCTCCAGCATCATTTCCTTTATGCGGTCCGAGAGGTCCAGGAACTCCGTTATGGCCTTCCTGCCCTTGTAACCGGTACCGTTGCACTCGGCGCAGCCCTTGCCCTCGTAAAAAACTATGCCCCGGTTGACTATGTCGTCGTAATCAAGGCCGGAGTCGGCGAACGCCTCCTTGGAAAGCTTGACCGGACGCTTGCAGTTAAGGCAAATAACCCTGACCAGCCTCTGGGCCAGGATGCAGTTCAGCGAGCTGACGAAGTTATAGGGCTCGACGCCCATGTTGGTGAACCGGCCTATGACATCGAAGGCGTTGTTAGCGTGGACCGTGGTAAAGACCAGGTGGCCGGTCAAGGCCGCCGCCACGGCTATCTGCGCGGTCTCCTGGTCCCGGATCTCGCCGACCAGTATCTTGTCCGGGTCATGCCTGAGGATGGAACGTAACCCCCTTGCGAAGGTGAGGCCCTTCTTTTCGTTAACCGGTATCTGGACCACGCCCGCGAGCTGGTACTCGACCGGGTCTTCGATGGTTATCATCTTGTCTTCGCTGGTGTTTATCTCGCTTATGGCGGCGTAGAGCGTGGTAGTCTTTCCGGAGCCGGTAGGGCCGGTGACAAGCACCATCCCGTAAGGCTCCAGTACCGCCTTCCTGAAGCGCTTCAGGTCGTTATCGGAGTATCCCAGGCGGTCCAGCCGGAGCTCGTGGAGGTCCGCCGTAATGGACTCCTTGTCCAGTATCCTTATCACCACGTCCTCGCCGAATATGGACGGCATTATGGACACGCGGAAGTCGATCTTCCTGTCCTTGAGCTTTATCTTGAAACGCCCGTCCTGCGGGATGCGCCGCTCGGCGATGTCAAGCTCGGACATGATTTTTATTCGCGAGATGATGGTGGTCTGAAAACGCGCGTCAATCGGGTCCATCGCACGGTAGAGCACGCCGTCTATCCTGTATTTCACGATCACGTGGCGCTCGTCGGACTCGATATGGATGTCGGAGGCCCGCTTCTGGATGGCGGAAAAGAGAATCGTGTCCACAAGCTTTATGATCGGGCTTATCTCCTCGCCCAGGCGGTCCATGGAGAGGGTCTCTTCGCCCTCCTCCGTCTCCTTTACCAGGTGGAGCTTGAACTCCTCGGTCACCTCTTTCAAGACCCTCTGAGAGCCTTCGCTCCTTTTCAGGGCCTCGGCGATGGAAGCGTTCGTCGCCACGCATATCCCCAGGGGCCGTCCCAGGAGGAGTTCCAGTTCGTCCACCATTATGATATTCGTGGGGTCGGAGACGGCGATGATGAGCCTGCCGCCTTCCTCTTCGTACGGCACGAACTGGTAGCGGTCCATAAGCTCGTAGGAGACGGTCTCGAAGAAGCGGGGCTCGATATGGAAGTTGAACAGGTTTACGAACTTGACCCCGTGCTGATAGGCGAGGCTCCTGGAAAGCTGCTCTTCGGATATGACCCCGTTCTCCATGAGCACCTGGCCTATCCTCTTTTCCGTACCCTTCACGCCCTCCAGGACGCCCTCTATCTCCGCAAGGCTGGCGTACCCCTTGGAGACCATGATCTCGCCGATACGCTGTTTGCCGACCATCCGGGATATTTTTACTATCTCCCGGTCCTCGGCCGCCAGACGCTCCCCGCGCTCGTTTAAGGCGCGCCTGACCGCGCCCAGCAGGCTGTCCCTGTCAAAGGGCTTGGTTATGTAGCCCACGGCGCCCATTTTGATGGAGTCCGCGGCGGTGGTCTCGCTCCCCCGGCCGGTTATGATGATGACCTCGGTATCCGAACGGAGCTTCTTTATCTCCTTCAGGACGTCCAGGCCGTTCAGCCCGGGCATCATGTAGTCCAGGAGCACCAGGTCCGGAGAGGTATCCTTCACCTTCTCTAAAGCCTCCATGCCGTTGGAGGCGGAAAGGACGGAAAAACCGTTCGAGGTCAGGATCTTCGAGATTAATACGAGGATATCCCGCTCGTCGTCCACCACGAGGATGGTAGCTTTTTCCGTTGCCGGTCCCGGCTCTACCCCCGCAAGGACTTCTTTTCCCGCAGTCTTCAATTCTTCTTCCATCTTGGTTTAGACGTCCTTTATTTAATGGTCCCCGCCATCTCGAATATAGGCAGGTACATTATTATCACGATAGACCCGACAATAAGCCCCAGGGTAGCGATTATGATGGGTTCGATAAGGCTGGTCAGCCTCTGCAAGCGGACGTTGACCTTGTCTTCGTAGAAATTGGATATGTCGTCCAGCATGGCTTCCAGGGCGCCCGTCGCCTCCCCGACCTCTATCATCCTGATCGTCATGGTGGGCATTATCTTCGTCTCTTCGAACGATCCGGCCAGGCTTATCCCCTCCCGGACCCTCTCCTGGACATATTTCAGCTTGTTCGATACTTCGCGGTTCGTGATCGACCTCGACACCATCTCCAGCGCCTGGAGCATAGGTATGCCGCCCGAGAGTATCGTGGACAGGGTCCTGGTCATGGTGCTTATGATATAGCCCTTCAGCGCGCCGCCGATTAAAGGCACTTTGAGCAGATACTTGTCCACTGTCAGTCTTCCGTTGTCAGTGCGGTACCAGGCCCTGAAAGCGTAAACCGCACCCACGGCCAGGGCAACAAACAGCAGAAAGAATTTTCTTAAAATGTGCGTAAAATTCATCAGCATCAAGGTAGGCAACGGGAGGGAAGCTTGCGAGTCCGCGTATGTCTGCGTAAAGGCGGGCACTACATAGGTCAGCAGGAAGATGAGGAGTAAGATGGTAAACCCTACAATGAAAGTCGGGTAGGTCAGCGCGCTGACCATCTTCCTCTTCACATCGAGCAGCCTCTTCTGGTAAATTATGAAGCGCTCCAGCACGTCAGCCAGGGCGCCGGTGCGTTCACCCGCCCGAAGAGAGTTGCAGAAAAGTTCCGAGAAGAAGCCTGGGTGCCGGGACATGGCATCCGAAAGGGACTTCCCTCCACGGACTTCCGTCTTTACATCCACAAGAGCGTCTTTGAATGCTGTATGGGAAGTCCTCTCCGCCAGGATGTCCAGCGACTGCACGATGGGCAGACCGGCCTTTATCAGCACCAGCAGTTCCTGGTTGAAGACCAGAAAATCTTCGGTCTTCAGCTTCTTCCGGCCCGACAGGGCCCCAAGCCCCAGCGCATGCCGCTTCTTGAGCTGGAGTACGAGATATCCGCTCTCCTCCAACTCTTTCCTGAGCGCCTCCGGGCTGTCGGCGTCCGCTTCCTTTATAAAGACGCTTCCGTCTTCTCGCCCGGCCTTATAAACAAAAACTGGCATCGATACCTTTCAGAGTGCGGCGAAGTGCCTCCCGCCTTCCCCGAGGTTCATCAGTCCGTCATTATATATTAAAGAGGCCCATTTGTTCAAGTTAATTCTCGCAAAAATGCGCACCCTTATTCTTTATATTCCTTAAGCTTTTTTAATTTTAGAGAGTTTTCGGGGCGGGGGAATGAGCGATATTGAGATAGCTTAAAAAACCTGTTTACAAGCGCGCAAGGGCTCTTCGTAACTCCCTTGACTCCCCCCTTACCTTAAAGAGGGGGGCGGAAACGCATTACTTTCCCGCAAGGGCGGCATTAATCTCGTCAACAATCTTTTGCGGGTCGAGGTTGTGCATAAGAGAACCAAAGCCAATCGATTCCATGTTTATCCCGGGGCAGGTAAAGCACCCGGTCCCGAAATGCTTCTCGATTATCTTCCTGACTTCCGGGTCTGCATTTATGGCTTCGCCTATTATGGTATTCTTGTCGACGGTGAGGGGCATCGCTTCAGACCTCCGTTTTTATAGATTTAATTCTTCATATTATACATCTTCCGGCGGACGGTGTCATGATTTTTGTCATTTTTTAAAATAAACGGAGTTGACATTTTAATATTTGGATAGTATTTTTAGAATTACTGTCAACCTTTTACGATGCAAGCCGTCTAAAGCCGAGAGGTTTTTTTCTCCCTCAAAGCGCTCCAAAATAGAAAGGAGGTGAAAAGATGAAAAAACTTATTGTTCTTATGATGGCGGCTGTAATGGCCTTCGCTTTCGCTGGTATCTGCTTCGCAGCTCCCGCGGACTTCGCGTTCAAGACGGTCGGCAGCGAGGGTGCTGTCACCTTCTCGCACACGGCCCATCTGGCCCAGAAGGTGGACGGGCAGGCTGTGACCTGCAAGAACTGCCACACGAAGCTCTTCAAGATGAAGAAGGGTGGCGACGACATAACGATGGCAGCCATAAAGGAAGGCAAGTTCTGCGGCGGGTGCCACGACGGCAAAACCGCGTTCGCAGCGACTGCCGCTGAAAACTGCGCAAAGTGCCACAAGAAGTAGTTTTAAAAGTTTCTGCTGTTTTTTTAAAGAGGCCGCGGGGAAACCCGCGGCCTTCCTTTTTTGCCCCCGCCCCTCATCCGGCCGCCTTGACAGCTTCCCGGCCTGTTGCTAAATTTAATGATGGGGGTATAACCACTTAAATAACTTGTCGCCCCCATCACTTAAACCGGGAGGGAAAATGAAGAGATTATTATTGGCGGCGTTTATGGCAGTTCTTGTCGTCTCCGGGATCGCCTATGCCGACGACGCCGGCTATATGATCAAGGGGAAGGTGGTCTCCGTCGATATGGCTGCAAAGACCGTAGTGGTCGACACTGACCAGGGCCAGAAAACTATCCTTTTCCAGGGTGCGGAGGGCTTGACAGGGGCGGAAGGGGCCTGTTCGCCTAACGTGAAGCCCGGCGACAACGTTGAGATCAGCTGCGTTGACGTGTCCGGAAAAGCCTGCGGCAAGAACATTAAGGTCATCGCTATCGCCCAGAAAACAAGCGTTTTTGAAGGGGAAGTGGTATCGGTTGACCCCTCGGGCAAGACATTGGTCCTGAAAAACGACCAGGGCCAGGAGATGACGCTGAGGATTGAATCTTCATCCGCCGAAAAACTTACACCAATGCCGGGCGGGACGTATAAAGTCCGAGCCGGTGCCCATGACGGAGCTTCAGCCCGGCACAAAGGTACGGGTGGACTGCTTCGACAGCGAGGGCAAATTCTGCGCCAACAGGGTAACTGTCGTCGCCCCCGGGGAGCCGGCTGCAAAGGTTTATACGGGTCAGATCGTATCGATAGACCCGGCTGGCAAGACGATCGTCATCAGCACGACCGAAGGCCAGAAAACTCTTTATTATCAGGAGTCCACAACCGGTATGCCTCTGACTAACGAAGAGGTTGGCAAGCGCGTGAAGGCGTATTGCCTTGACGTGGAGGGCAAGAGCTGCATCCGGGACATAACGGAAGAGCCCGCGCCGTAGCTTAAGACTGGTTATCAGAAATCAAGAGAGGCGGCGCATAATGCGCCGCCTTTTTTATCGCCTTCTCCCACTCCCAACGCCTTTCAGGCCGCCCTGTTTCAATCCCATAAATTTATTGACTGCCCGGTTGATTTATGAGCAAATGTCAGCGGCTTTGAAATGCCGTCCATCTGAACCCGGGAGACGAAAAGGAAATGGCAACGAAAAAGGGAACTGGCCGCGTAATATGCCAGATATGCAAGATGGAAAAAAAGCCGGCGGAGATGATACCGGCAGTGCTGATCCGCGGTCCCGTGACAGAACGGATTAAGGCTGCGTATCCCGACTGGTCGCCAGACGGCTATATATGCCGTCCCGACCTCAACAGGTTCAGGGACGAATATGTCGAGGATGCAATAAAGCAGGACAAGGGCGAGCTTACGGAGCTTGAGAACCAGGTCGTAAAAAGCCTCCGAGACCAGGAGCTTCTGACCAGGAACATCAACGACGAGTTCGACCGGCAATCCACCCTGGGGGAGAAGCTCGCGGATAAGATCGCGGACTTCGGCGGGAGCTGGCGGTTCATAGGGATATTCGGGACGGTGCTGTTTGTGTGGCTCGGAATAAATACGACTCTATTTTTCCTGAAACCGTTCGACCCGTACCCGTACATTTTTCTAAACCTGATCCTTTCCTGTCTTGCCGCGATTCAGGCGCCGGTTATAATGATGAGCCAGAACAGGCAGGAGTCGAAAGACCGCTTAAGGGCGGAGCATGATTACAAGGTCAACCTGAAGGCGGAGCTTGAAATCCGGCACCTGCACGAAAAAGTGGACCATCTGCTGGTGAACCAATGGCAGAGGCTCCTGGAAATACAGGAGATTCAAACGCAGCTTATGGAAGAGCTTTCAGAGAAGCGGCCGCGGCCGTAAAAAAATCTGGAATAAACCGCTTATTTTATTCCACTATATCTTCCTTCTTGAAATTCGCCGCGAAGATGTCCACCACGCTTGGGTCGAACTGGGTGCCGGAGTTGGCTCTAAGTTCCGTGACGGCCTCCGCGAAGCTCCTCGTGGGCTTGTATGACCTGGCGCTGACTATCGTATCGAACGTCTCCGCCACCGCGATTATCCTCGCCCCCAGCGGTATCTCCGTCCCGGAAATCCCTTTCGGGTAGCCTTTCCCGTCGTATCGCTCGTGGTGGGACAGCACCAGCGGGGCCGTGGGCTGCCAGATGCTGATGGACTTTATCATATCGTATCCCAGGTTCGAGTGCAGTTCGAACTTCTGTTGCCCCCAGTGTTCGTCCTTGTCGTACTTCAGTAGCCCTATGTCGTGCAGGAGCGCGCCGAAATAGACCTTCTTCTGCTCGTCCTCGTTTAAACCCATGTCCTTGGCAATCTTCACCGAGTACCGCGCCACGCGCCGGGCGTGCCCCTTCTTCTCCGGTATGTGGTAGTCCATCGCGGACATGAGTATCTCGGTCACCTGGATGAAATCGGTATGCGAGGACTCGTTGCTCTTGGTCCGGTAAATCGACAGGGCGGCATGGTCCGCCAGGGAGAATAAAATTTTCAGGTCCTGCTCCGAGAACAGCTCCCCGTCCTTCTTGTTCAGCACCTCGAGGACGCCGATGTTCCTGCCGTCCATCACGAGGGGCACGCAGAGCATCGAACGGGTCTTAAAGCCGGTCTCCTGGTCGTATTTACCGGAGAATCGGGGGTCGTTTTTCACGTCGTTCAGCATGACGGGCTTCCCCTCGCTGAGCGACCCAGCCGGTCAGGCCTTCGCCCGAGCTTGACCTCCCTGCCCTTCAGGGCCGCGGCGTTCCTGCCGGAGAGATGGACGAACTTAAGCAGACCTGTCTCGTCGTAGAGGAGCACCGAACTGGCTTCGGCATTTAATAGCTTGGTCGCGGAGCTGGCGATGGAGTCCAGAAGGACGTCCACGTAGAACCCTTCCCTGAAGTTCTTGGTAAGGTCGAGCAGCGTATCCATCCTGGTATTCAGCGTCTTCAGCGTACTGATGGACTCGCCCGCGGCGCGGTTCGTCAGTATAAGGCCCATGACGGAGAGGAATACGGTGAGGACGAGCAGTATGGCTATTACTTCGGGATGCTGGAGTTGCCCCTCTTTTCCGCTTCGGGCGTGATGTAGTCCAGGTAGAGGTAGGTCATCACGATTATCGGAACGATTGAGGCGATGAAATAGGAGAGTTTCAGCTTGTTGCTTATCCCGGCCCCGGCGACCGGCTTGACTATATTTTTTGGCTGGCTTTTTGGCGGCTCACGTCTTGGCATCTGTCCCCCCTTTTTTCGTAAGGCTCGTTTTTTTCGCGATTATCCGATAAATTCAGTACGGTTGTCAAGAATTAGGATTATTCCCGAAAATTGCCTGGAATTCGGGGGAGGTGCGGACCAGGTCGAAATCGTGGTCGCGCTCCGCCTCGGCCAGCGCGCCCTTGTCCGACTGGGCGGCCCTCTTAAGGGCGTTTGCGGAAGACCTTGCGTCCCCTTCCCTGGCATACGCGCAGGCCTTGTTGTAGTTGGCCATGACGTTCTTTTTTTCTATTTTCAGGACCTCGTCGAAGCACGAGAACGCCTCATCCTGCCTGCCTAGGTGAGAGAGCACGCTGCCTTTGTTGTTCAGCGCGTCCAGGTTCCCGGGCTCCAGGCCGAGCACGCGCTCGAAGTCGGCCAGCGCCTCCTTATGCCTCCCTAACCTTACAAGGGATATACCGCGGTCGAAATATATCAGCGGGTCCGCGGGAGATTTGAGCGCCTCGCGGTCGTATATTTTTATAGCCTCCTCGTCCGCCCCCATGTCCCCCAGAATATTCGCCTTCTCAAGGTTCGCCCCCGCAAAGTCCGGGTCCAGCTCCAGCGTCCGCTCAAGCGCCATGACCGCATCCTCCGGGTGCCCCAGTTTTTCGAGCATTAAAGCGGCGTTATAGGACAGGCCGGGGTTATCGGGGGTGGCTACCAGCGCCTTCCTGTACAGGTTGCAGGGCCTCCGAGTACCGTCCCATCTGGCTTAAGGAATAGGCGCGGCCTTCGAGGTAAGAGGGCTCGCTCGGATCTTCTTTCAAGAGCCCCTTGAAAATCGCCTCCGCCTCGGGATAACGCTCCGCGCGGTTCAAGGTGACCCCTTTGTTATACAGCGCGTCTTTCATACCCGGGTCAATCCGAAGCGCCTCGTCGTATGCCGCGAGCGCGGCTTCCATCTGCCTTGTCTCGCCCAGGGAATCGGCCAGCGACAGATAAACATCCGCCGATTCCTGGTCCAGGGCCAGGGCTTCCCGGTAAACCTTTATGGCGCCTTTATGGTCGCCCATCCTGGCAAGCAGAAGCCCCAGGTTATGATAGACCTCCGGCGTCTCGCCCTGGGTTACCAGCGCCTGCTCGTAAAGCGCCGCCGCCTTCTCGTAGTATCCAAGCTTCGTGGCGGCTATGGCCGCGGTATTGAGCGCTTCAAGGTTATAATGGTTCCTTGCCAGGGCCTTCTCCGCGTAATCGAACGCCTTGCGGTAGTCCCCGGCCTTGAGCGCCTGCCATGCGGAATCCCTGTAATATTTAAAGTACCTGCCTTCCAACTACTGCCCGCCTTCTTTCAGCACGTTGTCCAGCCTGGCCTTCACCTCGCCGGCCATGGCGCCGTCAGGCGAGTAGTAAAGGTACTTGTCATAGGCGCGGGCGGCCTCCTTGTATTTTTTCATGTTGTTGTATGCGTTCCCCATTATGAAATACGCCTCCGCCATGTTCGGCTCGTACGTCACGGCATTTTTGGCCTCGGTTACCGCCTCGTCGTAATATCCCTGCCGGAGGTATATCCCGGCTAAGTTGTTATGCGCGACGGCCATGTCCGGCTTCTGGGAGAGCGCCGTTTTGAATTCCTCGACGGCTCTGGCCACCGAGCCCCTTTTATAAAAAGCCACGCCAAGGTCTGCATGGGCCTCGGGGAAATCCTTCCGGAGCTGTACGGCCTTCCTGAACGCCTCTATGCTCTTATCGAGATAGTCGACGCGCTCCCTGGCGTCCTTGGTCTCCGCGCCCAGCACCCCGTAAACAAGGCCCTTGTAATAATGCGCTTCGGGAAGCAGGGCGTCTAATTTTTCCGCCCTGTCAAGTGCCGCAAGGGCGTCATCGAAATCGGACTTCTTGTAATCGACATACCCCAGCACGGCATAGGCCAGGGCGTAGTCGGGCCTTAGCTCCAGCGCCCGGTTCAGTTCGGTTTTCGCGCCCTCGTACATGTCCTGCTTCGCGTAGGACATGCCAAGCCCCAGGTGCGCCTCCTTGTCCTTCGGGTCCTCGTCGAGTGCCCGCAGGTATTTGTCGATTGCGTCGTTGTACTTAAGCTGTTTGAAATATATGTCGCCAAGGCGCGTATTCACCTGCGGGTAGTGAGGAGTCCAGCTCCAGCACGCGCATCAAGTCGTGGACCGCCTCGTCATATCTCTTCAGCGCCATCAGCTCTTTCCCGTGCAGGAACCGGGCCTGCGCGTCGTTTCCGTCCATGGCGATAAGCGACTGGTACAGCTTTAGCGCGCCCAGGTGGTCGCCGTCTTCGGAGACTTTGGATGCCTTCCTGATTACCTTCTGATAGGCATTGTAGTCCTTGAGGGTCTTCTCCAGGTCTATCTGGTCTTTATTAAACCCGCGTCTCCCCGCTTTGCATCTTCAGGTAGACCTTATCTCCCTGGAACCTGTGCGACTGCACTTCCATCGTGGAGCCGTTCTTGAAGTAAACGAGATATGCGTGAAGCGGGGACGGGTGCGGCAACAAGGAGGAGCAAAAGCGCCGCGAGAAGATACAGGGCAGGGCGCCTCCCGCGCGCCAAAAAGGATAACGGGAGGCGGGCATGCTGTGCGGGGGCGGCGAAAGTCGCTGGACGGTTTAGCGCCTTGCGCGTCTGCAACATATTTATAATCCTTTATTTGACTTTCGTGCCGGGGGGGACGGCGGCGTCGAAGCCGGCGAGTTTAAGCGTGTCCACGTCTCCCGCCGCGAGCACCATCCCCTGGGACTCTATACCCATCAGCTTAGCAGGCTTCAAATTCGCCACGACCACCACCGTGCGTCCCACGAGTTCCTCCGGCGAGAATGCCTTGCCTATCCCGCCGACTATCTGCCGGGTCTCGGAGCCGATGTCGATCTGCATCTTCACCAGCTTGTCCGACTTCGGCACCCGCTCGGCCTCAAGGACTTTTCCCACGCGGAGGTCAACCTTCATGAAGTCGTCAATTTTTATACGCCGGTTTCCGGGGCGGGAGATTTTTCCGGTGCGCCAAGGGTGTCGCGCCCTACATCCTTCCTTAACCCCTCGCCCGTCTCTGGGAGAGGGGCAGGGGGTGAGGGCTGATTTCCCGACGCGGCGGATGCGGCCTTTAACGCCTTTATGCGGTCGGTCTCTATTCGCGGGAAAGGCGCGGGGCCGCGCCTTATTTTCTGGCCTTTTTCATATGTAAAAAAGTTCGGATTCGATATATCAATCCGCAACGATTCAAGCGGCTCGGTATGTCCAAGCTGTTCCCAAATCATCTGCATCTTGGAGGGCATGAAGGGAGAAAGGAGAACAGCGGAAGTTTTTAAAACTTGCGCGGAGAAACCTAAGTATATCTTCTAAGAGCCGCTTTATCTTCTTCTTTATCACTTTTGGCAAGAGCCCAGGGAGCAGAATGATCTATCAGCCTATTTGTGCACAGCTTATACAGTCCCAAACACGCGTGAAGAGCCTCGCTGAAAAGCCATGCTTCTCATCATGTCGTAATATTCACTATGACATGTGCGACGCTCGACACAGCTACTTAGTGACTAAGTCGTTACTGCGCTAATGCATTTGCATAAGAGATCTGCATTCCAGATAACTACCGGTATCTCTCCGCCCAGATACTTCTCTATCATGTTAATCGTGCGGAAGTGGAGATTGCCCAGGTCGTTCGCGAGGTCGGAGTTTATGCGGCTAACTAACGCGTCCTTGGAGAAATCGCCGTCCAGACCGAAAGGGACTTCGCGGAGCAGGAAGTAGCGGAACTGGTCCACGCCGTATTCGTTAGCCGACGGCATACGGGTCCACCACGTTGCCTTTGGACTTGGACATCTTCTCGCCCTCGATGGTCCACCAGCCGTGCGAGAACAACCTGTCGGGGGAGCGGCAGTCCCGCCGCGAGAAGGAAGGTCGGCCAGTAAACCGCATGGAAGCGGAGGATGTCCTTGCCTATAACGTGCACAGCCACCGGGCTTTCTTCCGGCCAGAACTTTTTAAATTTTTCGGCATCCGTATCCGGATATCCGAGGGCTGTAATATAATTTGTCAGCGCGTCCAGCCAGACATACACACGTGGCGCTCGTCGCCCGGCACGGGTATGCCCCATTTGAAAGTCGTACGCGAGACTGAGAGGTCGCGGTCAAGGCCGGTCTTTATAAAGCTGAATATCTCGTTCTCTGCGGGACTCCGGCTCTATAAACTCCGGATGCGCTGTCGATATGTGCGAGGAGCGTGATGTATTCCGTACTTCGACATCCGGAAGAAATAGCTCTCCTCTTTGAGCTTCTCCACGGGCCGGCCGCAGTCAGGACATTTATTGCCCTCTTTTAATTGAAGGGCGGTCCAGAAACTCTCGCATGGGATGCAGTACCAGTCCTCGTACTCGCCCTTGTAGATGTCGCCTTTATCCTGGAGGGTCTTGAATAAGTGCTGGACTGCTTTTTTGTGCCGGTCTTCGGTCGTGCGGATGAAGTCGTCGTTGGAGATGTTAAGCAGCTTCCAGAGTTCCTTGTACCGGGGAACGATGGAGTCCACGAATTCCTGGGGCTTGAAGCCCCTTGTCGGCGGCGGTCTTCTCCACCTTCTGGCCGTGCTCGTCCGTCCCGGTGAGGAAATAAACGTCCTCGCCGATGAGGCGTTTGTACCGCGCCATGGTGTCCGCGGCGACGGTGGTGTATGCGTGGCCTATGTGCGGGACGTCGTTTACGTAATAGATCGGGGTGGTTATGTAGAACGTGTTCTTCACGCGCTGCCGCCTCCGCCTTCCGGTGCGCCACCGCCCCCGCCTTCCGGTGCGCCGCCGCCTTCGCCGGGTTTTTTCTTGCGGCGCTTGCGCCAGGCGTTGCGCCTCTTCTTTTTGTCCTGCCCTTCTTGCGTCCCCTGTCCCTCCTGCCCCCCTTGCGCCCCTTGACCCCCTTGCGCCGTACCAGGCCTCGCGCCGCTGGAATTTTCCCGCGGCTTCGGCTGCGGAGCCGCCTTAACCGCCGGGACCGTCACCTCTTCCACCCCGGCCTCGTTCTTGCCGCAGGGGCGGTCCTGACAGCACCTCTTTCGCTCTGTCTTTTTGGCGTCGTCGTAGAGGCTGTACTCGTAGCCCAGGCAGCACATGAGCCTGCCGCAGATGCCGGATATCTTCGCCGGGTTCAGCACGAGGTCCTGCTTCTTCGCCATCCGGATGGATACAGGCTCGAAGTCCCGGAGGAATGTCGAGCAGCAAAGAGACCGCCCGCACGGCCCGAAGCCGCCAAGCATCTTCGCCTCGTCCCGGACTCCGATCTGGCGCATCTCGATCCTTATGCGGAACCTGTGCGCGAGGTCCTTCACCAGGTCGCGGAAATCCACCCTGCCGTCCGCGGTAAAATAAAAAGTCGCCTTCGAGTTGTCGAAGGACCATTCCACCCGGACGAGCTTCATCACCATCTCTCGCTCGAAGACCCTCTGCTGGCATACCTTGAACGCCTCGTCCTCCAGCTCGCGGTTTCTCTCTATCCTTCTTTTATCGTCGTCGCTTGCTTTGCGCAGGACCCTTTTCAGCGGTTTGTCCGACGGCCCGCGCTCTTCCGGGCGCACCTCGCCCACAACGGTCGCGACGCCAAGCCCCTGCTCGGAGTCAACTATTACCGTATCTCCGACGGAAAGAGACAGCGTCCCCGCGTCGAAGTTATACACCTTGCAGCCTTCGCGGTATCGGACGCCGACGACGTTGAACGTCCCGGCCCCTTTCCCTTCCGCTTTATGCAACCCTGGCACGGACTGACTCAGATCAGGACTTCCCGCTTCAGCCTCAGGAACAGGTCCTCCGCCATCAACCTCCTGTTGAACGTCCTCTCCAGCGCCCTGCCCGTCTGTCCCAGGAGCGAAATCGCCTCCTCCGACCTCCATCCGCCTATCCTCCCAACCCATATCCTTAACTCGGAAGTTAAGTCCCGGTTGATTGCGAGCGACTCTTTCGCGCCCGCGCTTAATATCATTATGTCTCTAAACCATGCGCTCCCGAACACCACGAGGTCTTCGAGAACGCCCTCATCGGCGGCCATCTTTTCCGCCGCTTTCAAAACCTGCGGGAGAGTTTTTTCCGGCAGCTTGTTCATGAATTTTATGACGTCCCGCCTTCGCTCCAGCAGGTCGGAGGGATCAACTCCCAGCGCCTCACCCGGCCTCCCGCCGGTCAGGCGCGCGACAATCAACGCGTCCTCATGCGGAAGCCCCTTCTTCTCCATCAAAAGGCGCGCCAGCGCCTCCTCGCTTAAGCAGGAGAACCCGACTGCCCGGCATCTGGATAATACCGTCGTGAGAAGGCTGTCCGGCCTCGAGGTCACCAGCACTATGTGGCTTTCAGCCGGCGGCTCCTCCAGTGTCTTCAGGAAGGCGCTCATCGCCTCCTCGTTCATCAGGTGCGCGCCGTCAACTATCAGCGCTTTCCTGCCGCCGCCGACGGACTTAAGCGATATAAACTCCTGCGCCGCCCGGACCTGCGCGATGACTATCGCCTGGCGCATCTTCCCCGTGTCCGGGTTCGGCTCCAGCCCCACCGCCATGATATTCGGGTGGCAGCCGGAATTTATATTCCGGCAGCTCTGGCAGACCCCGCACGAGTCGCCGTCAAGGGTGGGGTTCGAACAGTTCAGGGCCTTCGCAAGCGCGAGCGCGACGAGCCTTTTGCCGACTCCTTCCTCTCCGTAAAAGAGGTACGCCGGCGGGAGCTGTCCGGTGGATAAGTTCCTCCGGATTACCTCCAACTGCCGCTCATGGCCTAAAATAGAAGAAAAGTTCAATTTATATTTACCCTTAAGAGGGGGACAGAAGGGGCGTTACTACTTTCCGTATCGCCGCCTGTATCTCTTCAACCGTGCCGGAAGCGTCGATAATTTTAAACCTGTCCGTCTCGCAGGAGGCGATGGTCAGATACCCCTGGCGCACCTTCTCATGGAACTCGTCCGGCTCTTCCTCGAACCGGCCTTCGTGCCCCTGCTCATTATCGCCGTTTCTCTTTCGAGCGCGTTTAAGGCCTTCCTCCACCGGCAGGTCGAGCAGAAGCGTCAGGTCCGGCGTCAGGCCGTGCGTCGCAGCCTCCGTCAGGTCGGCGATAGTATCCATGTCAACCCCTCTGCCGAAGCCCTGGTACGCGGCGGTGGCATCGACGAACCGGTCGCATATCACGACCGCGCCTCTCGTCAGCGCGGGTTCTATCACTTCGGCGACGTGCTGTGCGCGGTCGGCGAAGTAGAGCAGAAGCTCGGCGCTTCTGTCCATCCCGGCGCTTTTCGGGTCCAGCAGGATTTCCCGAATCCTTTTGCCGATGTCCGTCCCGCCCGGCTCGCGTGTGGAAACGACTTCGCGGCCCTTCCCCTTCAGGTACTCGCCCAGAAGCTTCGCCTGGGTGGTCTTCCCGCAGCCCTCAATGCCTTCTAATGTGATGAAAAAACCTTTGGACAATTTATTGTTCGCGTGGAGCATTCTTTCCAAAAATTATTACTTCACAATAATGCGTGGACGGCAACGTCCATTTACGTTCAACGATAATTTTTCTACAAGAAGTCCACCCTCAGTTATTTCCGTTCCTTGATTATCCGCTTGAATATCTCTACCGCCTCCATCGCGTCGCGGGAGAACGCCGCCGCGCCGATGGACTTCGCGTAGCTCTCCGTAACCACCGCGCCGCCAAGGACTACCGGTATATTCAGGCCGCGCCTGTCCCGTTCCTTTATCACCGCGCCCATCTGCGTCATGGTGGTGGTCATAAGCGCGGAGAGGCCTATAACGTCGGGCTTGTGTTTCTCCGCCTCGTTCAGGACGCTCTCTACAGGCACGTTCTTGCCCAGGTCGATTACTTCCAGGCCGTGGTTCTCAAGCAGCGTGGCCAGGATGTTCTTCCCGATGTCGTGCACGTCGCCGTAAACGGTAGCCAGCAGCACCTTCCCGGCATTGCGGGACTGCCCCTTCATCTCAACCTTAAGCCGTGCGAACGCCGCCTTCATCGTCTCCGCGGACTGCATCACCTGCGGGAGGAATATCTCGCCGGATTCGTATAGTTTGCCTACTTCTTCCAGAGCGGGGATAAGGCAGGTATTGCCGACTTCCATCGGCTCCATGCCCTTTGCGAGGACTTCCTCCACGAGTGATACGATATTATCCTTGTCGCCTTCAATAACTGCTTTTTTAATTTTGTCCTCGAAAGTAAACCGATAACAGCTGTTCCCAAGATTGACAGTGCGGTAAAGCGGATGTTCGACAGCATATCTGACATAATTCCTTATATCCCTTTACGTAACTTCCCCGCGCCCTATCCCGGCCCGTCAGCACCGCGCCAGCCGCCATCGCGTCCCTTATGCAATGGTCGTAATGATTCACCATCGCCGCGTCCAGGCCATGCGAAGCGCCATCGCCAGATAGGTCGCATTGATCAGCGGCCTCTCCGGGAGCCCGAAGGAGACATTGCTGATGCCAAGCGAAGTGGTCAGTCCCAGCTTGTCCTTTATGAGCGAGATGGCTTTCAGGGTTTCAAGACAGCCTGGTCCTGCTCCGCGGATGCGGTCATAACGAGGCAGTCGATCACCAGGTCTTCCTTCGGAATCCCGTGGGCAACGCAGGCATCCAGAATCTTCTCCGCGATTCTCAGCCGTTCTTCGGCTGTCTGCGGGATGCCGGAGTCGTCAATCGTCAGCCCCACCACCGCCGCGCCGTATTTTTTAACCAACGGAAGTATTGATTCTAATCTTTCCTTGTCGCCGGTCACGGAGTTCACGAGGCATTTTCCGCCGATTTCCTTCAAGGCGGCTTCTATAGCCTTCGGGTCGGTGGAATCAATGACCAGCGGCAGGTCCGTCGCCCCTTCAGCCGCGCGCACGACACTCGCCATGAGCGCTTCCTCGTCCGCGCCGGGCAGGCCGACGTTAATATCAATCAGCGCCGCGCCGGATTGCGTCTGCTCCCTGGCCTCGCGCTTCACGATATTGAAAACTCCATTTGAAAGCTCTTCGGAGAGCGCCTTCCTGCCGGTCGGGTTTATCCGTTCGCCGATTACCGCGGGCATGAAGCCCGTCCCGACGGATACGAGCCTCGTCCGGCTGGTCAGGCGGGTACCGGTAGGGCGCGACGCCTGTCGGCGCGCCGTCTGACCGCCTTTTTCCCTGACGGCGTCCGCTATGGCCTTAGTATGGGCGGGAGTGGAGCCGCAGCAGGAGCCGATCAATTTCACTCCGAGGCCTACGAATTTCCCGGCCCATTCGCCAAGCTCACCGGGTGACGCCGGGTATATGGTCTTGCCGTCCACAAGCTTCGGAAGCCCCGCGTTCGGCTGAAACAGCAGGTCCACCGTTGCGGCGGCGGCCATTATCTTTGCCGCCTCGTATATGCCTTCCGGCCCAAGTGAGCAGTTTGCGCCTACGAAGTCCGCCCCGGCCGCTTCCAGCACGGCAACCGCGACATCCGGCGGCGTCCCCAGAAGCGTCCGCAGGTCCTGCTGGAATGTCATAGTGATGGCGACCGGAAGCCGGTGACCGGCCTCGGACGATGCCGCCTTCGCCGCTATCACGGCGCACCTGGCCTCTTTCAAATCGGACATAGTCTCAATAAGCAGTAAGTCCGCCCCGGCCTCGGCCAGCGCCTTTGCCTGCTCGTGGAAATTGGCGTAGGCGTCGTCGAAGGACAGCTCGCCCACCGGCTCGAGGAACTTCCCCGTCGGCCCCATGTCGCCCGCGATGAATACCGGCGTGGCGCCGGGGCCTCGCTCCCTGCAATATGAATCAGCCGCCGTCCCTGGCCGCCTTACCGCCGCGCGGGATACTTCGGCTACCTTATCCCCAAGGCCGTACTCGGAAAGCTTTATCCGGCTCCCGCCGAAGGTGTTGGTGGTCAGGATATCCGCCCCGGCCATGGCGTACTGCAGATGGATTTTCGTAACGATATCCGGCCGTTCCAGGTTCATAGACTCCGGGCACGCCCCGGGCTTAAGCCCGGATTCCTGGAGCATGGTCCCCATCGCGCCGTCAAGGACTAAAATACGGCCTGAAGAGCCCCCTAACGCATTGATAAAACCTATTTTATCCAAACCCCCTCGCAAACTGAAAAAACCAAAGGATGATAAGTATTTGAAGTGGGAATGATACTATAAAAAAGGGTGCGTTGCAATAAGAAAAGACTTGAGATTAAAAGTGAAAAGGCTTATTATGAAAGGCGGAATCTCGATTTTTATAAGCAGTGCAGGAGTAATTACTAAAGATGGCTGACGACTATAAAAGTTCCATAAAGAAGAAGATGCTCGCGGGGCTCTTCGTGACCTTCCCGCTGGTGCTAAGCGTACTCGCCGTGGTCTGGCTGTTCAAGATTTTAGACGGCATACTCGGAGGAGAGATTTACAAACTGCTGGGGCGCGAGTACCCCGGGCTTGGGCTTATCCTTTCGCTCCTGGTCATCTATACCTTCGGTACCTTAGCCACTACCGTCCTTGGAAAAAAAATACTGGACAGGTTCGAGCGTTTCATGCTCCGCCTGCCGGTTTTCAAAAGCTTCTACAGCACATTCAAGCAGTTAGGCGATGCGTTTTCGCCGGAGAACCGCTCCGCGTTCAAGAAGTTCGTCATCGTGCAATATCCGCGCGAGGGGGTGCACTCGTTCGGCTTCCTCACGAAAGAGTGCAGCATCCAGAACAGCGACGGGGAAAAGGAATGCCACTATACGGTCTATATCCCCACTAACAACCTCTACTTAGGGGACGTGAGGCTATTTAAAAAGGATCAGGTAATCCTGACGGACATCAGCATCGAAGAGGGGATAAAGATCCTGCTTTCGGCGGGGATAGCCGCGCCGAGCCTAATTATCAGGGAAGATATGACTCATATAACCCATATTATAAAAGCGCCCTACCGCATACGCCGCGCCCGCCACCCCCTGAGGTATCCCGAAACGCTGCCTTCCGTTACTCCCGCCGTCGGACCGGCCCCCGCCGTCCTTAAGGGGGAAGCCGAGTGAAGGACCTCTACTGCGTAATCCTGGCCGCGGGGCTCGGGACGAGGATGAAGTCATCGCTTGCGAAGGTCCTGCACCCGGTGGCCGGCCGTCCCATGCTGATGTACACGCTGGACAACGTACTCGCGCTTAAGCCCGTAAAGACTGCGGTTGTGGTGGGACACCAGGCGGATAAGGTAAAGGCGCTTTTGCCGCCGGGTGTTGTCCCGGCCTTCCAGAAGGAGCAGAAGGGTACGGCTCACGCGGCCTCTGTCGGCCTTGGCAGGCTCGGCGCGGCCAGTGGGGCAAAGGGGGGGGCCAAAGGGGGGGCAGGGGACACGCTCCTTCTGGTGTCCGGCGACACCCCGCTCCTGGGCCACGAGACGCTGAAGGGACTGATCTCATACCATAAACGAAAAAAGGCGGATATAACCGTCCTCACCGCGTACCTCGACGACCCCACGGGCTACGGCAGGATAGTGCGGGAAGACGGGATAGTAAAAAGGATCGTCGAGCAGAAGGACGCGACACCTTCCGAGCGGGAGATATGCGAGATAAACTCCGGCACGTACTGCTTCGATATCGCGAGCCTTAAAAAAGCGCTCAGTGAAGTGCGTTCCGAAAACGCCCAGGGGGAGTTCTACCTGACCGACGTGATAGAGATAGTGCAAAAAAACGGCGGCAAGGTGGCGGGGCTCCCGGTGGACGACCCGATGGTCGCCATGGGGGTGAACTCGCGGACGGAACTGGCCATGGCCGAGAGGGAAATAAGGAAACAAATAAACCAGCGCCTCATGGCCTCCGGCGTAACGATGACAGACCCGGAAAGCACTTACATTTCCGCCGAGGTAAAAATAGGACCGGACACCATAATCCATCCCGGCAACCATATTACGGGCAATACTTCGATCGGCCCCGGGTGCATCCTGATGCCGGGGAATATCATCTCCGGGAGCGTAATCGGCGGGGGAGTCAAGGTCAAGGGCTATTCGGTCATCGAGGATTCAAGGATCGCCGAAAGGGCTGAAGTGGGTCCGTTCGCGCACCTCCGGCCAGGAAGCGTCGTCGGGGCCGAGGCGCGTGTGGGCAATTTCGTGGAGCTTAAAAAGGCGGAGATCGGACAGGGGACGAAGGCGTCGCACCTGACGTACCTGGGCGACGCGGTTATCGGCAGGAACGTCAACATAGGCGCCGGGACCATCACCTGCAACTACGACGGATTTTCCAAGTTCAAGACGGTCATAGGCGACGACGTGTTCGTGGGAAGCGACACCCAGTTCATCGCCCCGGTGAATATCGGCAACGGGGCGCTCATCGCGGCGGGCAGCACGATAACCAAAGACGTGCCGGACAACGCCCTGGCGCTTTCCCGCGCGCCGCAGATGAACCGGGAAAACTGGGCGAAAGAGAACAGAAGCAGAAAAATAAAAAAGAAAAGCTAAACCCTTCTTTCTTTTCGGGTGAAAAGAAAGAAGCAAAGAAAAGCCGGACTTAAACACCGCTTTCTTTTGCTTCTTTTCTTTCCCGCGAAAGAAAAGAAGGAGAATTGGAACTTATGTGCGGAATTGTCGGATACATAGGCGGGCAGAACGCGGTGCCCATACTGATTGACGGCCTCAAAAGGCTTGAGTACCGGGGATACGACTCCGCCGGCATCGCCTTCTTTCAGGACGGGAAGCTGGGCGTACGCAGGAGCGTCGGGAAGCTCAGGAACCTTGAGGCGGCTATACAAGGCGAGCTTTTATACTCGAACCTCGGCATCGGCCACACCCGCTGGGCGACCCATGGCAGGCCCTCTGAGGAGAACGCCCACCCGCACAGGTCCGGTAAGTTCGTCGTGGTGCATAACGGCATCATAGAAAACTACGTGCAGCTTAAAGAAAAGCTCGCGGAAAAGGGACATATCTTTACATCTGAGACGGATACCGAGGTGATAGCCCACCTTATCGATGAGCACGCCAGGAAAGGCGCTGACTTGGTAAAGGCGACCCGGAAGGCGCTCTCCGAGCTTAAAGGGGCATACGCCATAGGCGTTGTGGCCGAGGACGAGCCGGATATCCTTGTCGCGGCGCGGGCGGGCTGTCCCCTGGTGATCGGCATGGGCAGGCAGGAATATTTCATAGCGTCGGACCTCCCGCCGATCCTGAACTATACGAAAGAAGCGATATTCTTAGACGACTTCGAGATGGCGGTCCTCTCCCGCGAGGGCGTGCAGGTGACGGACCTTAAAGGCAGGCACAAAGAAAAAGAGATATCGAGGGTGCTCTGGAACCCGGTGATGGCGGAGAAGGGCGGGTACAAGCACTTCATGCTGAAGGAGATTTACGAGCAGCCAAGGGCGATTACGGACACCTTCCGCGGCAGGATATCACCGGAGACGGGGAGCGTTTACCTCGAGGAGATGGGAATTCCTGAGGCCCAGCTAAAGAAAATAAAGAAGGTGACCCTTGTGGCCTGCGGGACTTCATGGCATGCCTGCCTCATCGGCAAGACTATGCTGGAGGAGCTGGCCCGGATACCCTGCGAGGTGGATATCGCAAGCGAATTCCGCTACCGGCAGCCGATAATAGACAAGTCTACCCTGCTTATCGCGATTACCCAGTCCGGCGAGACAGCGGACACGCTGGCCGCGATGAGGGAAGCCGCCAAAAGGGGGGTCAAGAGTGTCGCGATATGCAATGTCGTCGGCAGCACCGCGGCTAGGGAGGCCGACGGCGTAGTATATACCCATGCCGGGCCGGAAATCGGCGTGGCGTCCACAAAGGCCTTCACCGCCCAGCTGACCGCGCTCTTTCTGCTCGCGCTTCATTTCGGCAAGTCGCGCGGCAACTTGAGCGATGAGCAGATGAAGGTGTACCTGGACGAACTGGTGAAGATACCCTCTAAGGCGGAGAAGCTCCTTTTAGATACGGAAGAGGGGATAAAAAAGCTGGCCAAGGAATTTTTCAGGAATACCGATTTCCTTTACCTCGGGCGCGGGTACAGCTATCCGGTGGCTTTGGAGGGCGCGCTAAAGCTGAAAGAAATTTCGTATATCCATGCGGAGGGCTATCCCGCTGGTGAGATGAAGCACGGGCCTATAGCGCTGATAGACGAGAAGATGCCCGTGGTGGTGCTGGCGCCGAAGGACCCGGTATACGAGAAGGTGTCTTCCAATATCGAGGAGGTGCGCTCGCGCGGCGGGCGGGTCATAGCATTCGTAACGGACGGCGACAGGTGCCTGAACACTAAGGCGGACTACCTGTTCTGCGTGCCGGAGACGCTTCCCTGCCTCTCTCCGATACTGATGACGATACCTCTCCAGCTGTTGGCGTACCATATCGCGGTGCTAAGGGGAAGCGACGTGGACCAGCCCAGAAATCTGGCTAAGAGCGTGACCGTGGAGTAAACCGTTACTTTTCTTTCAGGTGAAAGAAAAGTAACACAAAAGAAAGCCGGACAGTTTAAAAGTTTTTGGCGCTACCTTTTTACCAAAAAGGTGGCAAAGGTTTTTTTTTATTGGCATTTGCAGGAAGGCGGCAGTATATGAAGGCTTTGGGCGACCTAAACAAAGAGCAGAGGGAAGCGGTAACCCAATGTGAAGGCCCCCTGCTGATTTTAGCGGGCGCCGGAAGCGGCAAGACCAGGACCATTACCTACAGGATCGCATATCTGATTAAGAAACTCGGGGTGCAGCCTGGCGAGGTGTTCGCGGTCACTTTCACGAACAAGGCGGCCAGAGAGATGCTGGCGAGGGTGGAGGAGCTTCTTGGCCGCTCCGCCCGCGGAATGTGGGTATCCACGTTCCATTCCGCGTGCGCAAGGATACTCCGCGAGGACATTGGCCTTCTGGGCTACCCGAAAAACTTCACGATCGCGGACGCGGCGGATTCGCTGGCGCTGCTGAAATCCTGCATGAACGACCTGGGGATAAGCGACAGGCTTTTCTCCCCACGTCAGGTGGCGGCCAAAATAAGCTCGCTGAAGACCGCCATCGCCACCCCGGAGGATTTTGCCGGCGCGGCGCAGCAGTTTGGTTTCGAGTCCAAGGTGGCGAAGATTTACCCGCTCTACCAGGAACGCATGAAGAACTCCGGGGTACTGGATTTCGACGACCTCCTGATGCTGACCGTGCAGCTCCTCAAGGGGCACCGCAAGGTCCTGAACAAGTACCACGACACTTTCAGATATATCATGGTGGACGAGTACCAGGACACCAATACCGCCCAATACAAGATGATAAAGCTCCTCGCCGGGAAGAACAGGAACCTCTGCGTGGTCGGGGACGACGACCAGTCGATATATGGCTGGCGCGGCGCGGACATCCGGAATATCCTGGATTTCGAGAAAGACTATCCCGACGCGAAGGTCATAAAGCTGGAGCAGAACTACCGCTCCACCCAGGGGATACTGGACGCGGCGTGGTCCCTGGTCTGCAATAACCCGGGACGGCGGCCAAAGAAACTGTGGACGGAACTTGGCCAGGGCGACAAGGCGGAGCACGTCCGGGTAATGGACGAGGAAGCGGAGGCGTCCAGTATCGCGAAAGAGATTTCCAAGCAGATAAAGGATGGCCGCTCGCTAAAGGATTTCGCCGTCCTGTACCGCACGAACACCCAGTCCCGCACCATAGAAGAGGCGTTCCGCAGGGAAGGGATACCTTACGTCGTCGTTGGCGGGATGAAGTTCTACGACCGCAAGGAGGTCAAGGACCTTATAACTTACCTGAAAGTGGTCTCCAACCCGAAAGACTCCGTCAGCCTGAAGCGGATTATAAACACCCCGCCTAGGGGCATCGGCGAAGCGACCATGAAGAAGGCGATGGAGTCCGGCGCTTATCAGAGCCTGCCGCTTATCGATAACCTGCACCGGCTCGTTCAGGACGAGGGCATGGGCACGGGCCCCAGGCGAAGGATAAGCGACTTCCTGACAATCCTCTCCGAACTGGCGGAGATGAAGGCGGAACACGGCCCGGCATATCTGCTTGATAAAATCCTGATCAAAACGAGATACCTGGAGCACCTGCGTGAGAGCCTGGGCGCCGAATCCCAGGGGAAGATCGACAACATAAAAGAGGTCCTGTCGTCCATCAAGCAGTTCGAGGAGGAATCGCAAGACCCCTCCCTGGAGGCTTATCTCTCTCAGGTCTCGCTCATCACGGACTGGGACAGCGCCAAGGCGTCAAGCGAGGCCGTAACGCTTATGACCCTGCACCTTAGCAAGGGCCTCGAATTCCCGGTGGTTTTCATCGCCGGGATGGAGGAAGGGCTTATCCCGCACGCCCAGTCGAAGTGCGACGAGCGGGAGATGGAAGAGGAGCGCAGGCTCCTTTACGTGGGGATGACGCGTGCGAAGAAAAAGCTCTACCTGTTTTCATCCGTGACCAGGCGGCTGGCCGGGTTGACCCAGTCGAACAGGCCATCCCGGTTCCTGGACGAGATACCGGCCGAACTGATCCAATGCCGCAAAATGGGCGCATCCGCGAGGAAAAACGTGGAAACCCATACGTTATTCGGCCCATACGTTCGCGGTAATGCCTTGCGCGACTGAAGAGAGGCATGCAGCCCAGCCCGTTCAAGAGCGGCTGTCAGGTGCGCCATCCCATGTGGGGATGCGGCGTAATCGAGAAGTCCGAAGGCAGGGGAGAATGTCAGAAATTGACGGTGCTTTTTGCAAGCGTCGGCAAGAAGAAGCTCCTTGCGAAGGCGGCAAACCTTAAATTAACATAAAGTGCGGAGGAGCCTCCGGCGCGTCGATAAATGAAACTAAAAAATGCCCGCATTTGCGGGCATTTTTTAGTTTCAGCAAATTTCATTCCCTAAGAAAACGGGAACCCGGCGGCTTTAAGAATTTGCATTCAGTATCGACGGGCTTATCTCGACCTTGTTGCTCTTCCTAAGGCCTTCCTGGAAGGACGCCACCGCCTTTTCCTGCATGACCGTAGTCAGCATCCTCCTGAGGTTCTCCTTCTGGGTCTGGAACTCTTTTTCGTCGAATTCCTTCTTCTGGCTTGCAAGGTGGGCCTTATAAAAATCCCTCAGTTCGTTATCGGTAACGTAAACCGAATCCTTCACCATATTCCGGAACTTATCCGCAAGCATCTCGTCCCTGAGCTGGTGCTCGTATAATGCCGGCGTCATCCCGTTTGCCTGGAGCACCTGGGCATAGCGAGAGCGGTCAAATCTCCCGCTATCGTCCTGAAAAGATTTATTCCCCGTAACGGCATCGGAAAGCTCCTGGTCCGTTACGGTAAGACCCTGTTTCTGTGCCTCATCCACGAGGAGCTTCTGGTCCACCAGGGCCTGGATTGTCCTCTTGTTTAAATCCAGCCTCTTCAGTACGTCCTCGGGGATATTCCCCTTGTACAGGTTACGGTAGAACTCCTGCATCCGGTCCAGGGCTTCCTCGTACTGGACCATCGTTATTTTTTCCTTCCCCACCTTCGCGGCGTAGTCCGCTACATCTTCTTTCCCCATCATCCATCCGCCCGTCACGACGAACGTGAGGGTGACGACCGCGAGAAGCACCTTGATAAGCACCGGGTGCCGGTGGATAAGCTCAATCATGTTTAATAGCTCCTTTAAAAAAAATTCGTTACTTTTCTTTTGGAAAAAAGAAAAGTAACCAAAAGAAAATCGTGAATTGTTTTAGCTGTACAAGTCCAAAAGTTTTTGGTGTTACCTTTTTCCAAAAAGGTAACGGTCTTTCATAAAAAGAGAATATTAACGGAAAAATGCTTTTGAATCAAGAGTTTTTTCCTGGCCGGGTAAAATGTCCGGAGCGCCCGCCGGACTTCTCCATCAGGCATATACCCGTAATCTCCATCCCCCGGTCCACCGCCTTGCACATGTCGTATATTGTAAGGGCCGCGACTGTTACCGCCGTCAGGGCCTCCATCTCCACGCCGGTCCTGGCCGTCACCTTCGCCTCCGCGCAAATTTCCACCGCACTGGCATTTCTCGTCCAGCTCAAAGTCGATGACTACCTTCTCCAGCGGCAGGGGGTGGCAGAGCGGTATCAGCCCGGATGTCTTTTTTGCCGCCATAATACCCGCAATACGCGCGACCTCCAGGACGTCTCCCTTCGCCGCCCCTTTGTCCTTTATCAGCCTGAAGGTCTCCGCCGCCATCAGCACCCGGCCCACTGCCACGGCTACCCGCTCCGTCACGTCCTTCCCGGATACGTCCACCATCCGCGAGGCCCCCTTTTCGTCGAAATGAGTCAGCTCGGCCATTTTACCCCCCGATCCTGCTCATGGTGCGGCGGTATTTATCTTTTACGCCGTCGGCTATGGAATGGCCTTCCGGCTTCACGGATAGCGCAATCGATATAAGACGTGAAAGCTCCGCATCGTCACATCCCGCCCTGAGCGGGGTCTTCAAGTCTATCTCCGTCTCCGAAAACAGACAGGGACGAATTTTCCCGTCGGCCGTCAGCCTCAGCCTGTTGCAACTTCCGCAGAAGTGGTTGGAGAGCGGGCTGATGAAGCCTAATATCCCCTTCGCGCCGGGGAGCCGGTAAAGCCTTGCGGGGCCCGCCTGCCGCCCCTTGCCCCCCCTGCCCCCTCTGCTCCACGGGGATAAGCTCGCCCAGGGTAGAGATTTTCTCCATTATCTCGCCTTCCGTCATCACCTTCGATTCTTCCCACATCGCGCGGTGGCCGATGGGCATAAACTCGATGAACCGGACCTGGTAGGGCTTCAGGAGAGTCAGGCGCGCGAACTCCCGTACTTCTTCACCGTTAAAGCCCTTGATCGCCACGACGTTTATCTTTATCGGGTCAAAACCCGCCTCTTCCGCCTGATGTATCCCTTCCAGGACGTCTTTAAGCTCTCCGCCCCTGGTGAGTTCCCGGAACCTGTCCGGGTCCAGCGAGTCGAGGCTTACGTTTATCCTCCTAAGCCCGGCATCCGCCAGTTCCCGGGCCATCCGCCCAAGCAGGAGCCCGTTGGTCGTAAGGGAGAGGTCCTCTATGCCCGGTATGGCGGCGATCTCCCGCACCAGGCTTGTTACGCCTTTTCTGATGAGAGGCTCGCCTCCCGTCAGACGCACTTTTTTTATACCGTCCTCCGCCGCCACCTTCACTATCCGCAGTATCTCCTCGTACCGGAGGATCGCCTCGTGGGGCAGCCTGGGCACGCCAGCCGAAGGCATGCAATAGACACAGCGTAGGTTGCACCTGTCCGTGATGGAGATGCGGAGGTAGTCTATCTTCCGGTTAACCCTGTCGAGCATCATCTTTTTCCGCCTTTATAAGCTATTTTAAGTCCAAAAATGTTTCAAAGCAAGAAGTTTGGGATTAATTTTTATTGACATGCCCCGGCCCGAGGATATAAACTTCCGCAGTTATTTTTCGTTCTATGGAAACCTGTGCCTTAAGCCTGAGATGGAAACGGAAAGTCCTGAAATAGCCTCGCCAAAAAGTACCCGGAAGATTTCCAGCGCCTGCTACCTCCTCTATGCCGCCGGATGCCTGGTCATGGGAGTTCTCTCCCTCAGGGACCTTGTCGGGGGATATGCCTGGACTTTTGCGGTCCCCCTGTCCAGCGTCATGGCCCTGAGCTTCAAGGGGGGCGGGCTTTCGACATACTTCGCCCTTATACTCTCCGTCCTGGGTTTTGCCGTCTCCGTCTATTCTGCCGGCTACTCCCGGCACTTCAAATCGCCCTGGACCTCCGCCCTGCTTTTCGGAATCTTTCTGGCCTCCATGTATGCCGTGTTCTTTTCGGCGAATATCCCGGCATTTCTCATCTCCTGGGAGACGATGTCCCTGGCCAGCTATTTCCTGGTCGTCTCGGATACGGAAAACCAGGAAGCGGAGCGCGCCGGGCTCTTCTACGGCGTCATGACCCATGTCGGCACGGCGTTCATCATAGCCGCGTTCCTGGTCATGTATTTCGCCACCGGCTCGCTTGAGTTTGCCGCCATCAAGGCCGGCCTCCACGGCTCCGGTACCTTAAGGTCGGTCATCTTCGTCCTCTCGCTCATCGGGTTCGGGACGAAGGCGGGAATAATCCCCCTGCATAGCTGGCTCCCGAGGGCGCATCCCGCGGCGCCGTCCAACGTCTCCGCGCTCATGTCCGGCGTGATGATAAAGTCCGGCATATACGGCATCCTTTTTGTCTCGCTGGGTATCCTTGGCGGTCTTGGCGGAGGCGGAAGCCTCTGGTGGGGGGTGGTAGTGCTTTGCGCGGGCGCGGTTTCGTCGGTTATGGGGATCATGTATGCACTGATGGAGCGCGATATAAAGAGGCTCCTGGCATACAGCAGCGTGGAGAACGTCGGCATTATCCTTTTGGGGATTGGCGGGTCCATTATTTTTTCCGCCAACGGTCTGCCCGCGCTGGCTGGCTTGTCCCTTGCCGCTGCGCTGTACCACACGTTAAACCACGCCGTATTCAAGGGGCTGCTCTTTATGGGTGCGGGCTCCGCCGTCCATGCGATGGGTACCAAGAACATGGAGAAGATGGGCGGGCTGATAAAGCGGATGCCTTTGACCGCGCTTTTCTTCCTGACCGGTTCGGTGGCGATATGCGCGCTTCCGCCGTTCAACGGGTTCGTGAGCGAATGGCTCACGTTCCAGTCCCTCGTCCTGGGTATCAAGACCTCTGTCGTCCTTACGAAGACATTCATGCTCCTTGCCGGGGCCGCGCTCGCCCTGACCGGGGCGCTTGCCGCATCGAGCTTTGTCAAGGCGTTCGGGATATCCTTCCTGGGGGTTCCGAGAAGCCGGGAAGCCGAAGATGCCCATGAGGCGTCTATTTCGATGCTTTTCGGTATGGGCATTCTGTCCATTTTGTGCCTGCTCCTGGGTATCTTCCCCGGATACGTCCTGAAGCTCATCTCAACCGTCCCCCTGCCCGGGCTGGCAAACCTGCCGCAGTTCGCCCCGGGGATATTTACCCTGGCCGGCGGAGGCGCGGCCGGGGTCCTGCCTGCCGCAATCCTTATAGCCATGGTTGCCGGCGCCGGGGCAATTTATATCTTCCCGAAATTTTACGGCGGCAAGAGGAAAGTGACCGAGGGCGACCCCTGGGACTGCGGCCTCAGGAGGCTCACCCCCAGCATGCAATATACGGCAACGGCGTTTACCCATCCGCTTCGCCGGATATTCAAAAAAATATACAAGCCGCGGAAAGAAGTGCGGATAGAGTATGTCGTGAAGCCGTTTTTCACCCGCGAGATAGAGTACCGCTCGGAGATAACGCCTTTCTTCGATATGTATCTCTACACACCGCTGACCCGCACGGTGAACAGTCTGGCGCATTCCGCAAAAAAGCTTCAGTCGGGGAACCTCCAGCTCTATCTGGGATACATACTGGTGACGCTCGTAGTTTTATTGGTGGTCTGGGGTTAATGGAAAACTTTCAGTTCATACTGATACTTATCCTGTCGCCTTTGGCTCAGGGGATAATAAAGAAGGTGAAGTGCCTTCTTCAGGGGAGGGTCGGAAGCCCGGTATTGCAGCCGTACTACGACCTGGCGAGGCTTTTTAAGAAAGACATGGTAATCGCCCGCACCACCTCCTGGATATTCCGTGCCGCGCCTTATATCGTTTTTTCGTCCGTCCTCGCGGCGTCCATGCTCGTGCCTGTATTCTCCGCCAGTGGCGCGGTATTCAGGATGGGCGACGTCATCGCCGTAATCTATACGCTGGCGCTGGGCAGGTTCTTCCTTGCGCTTGCCGGGCTTGACGCCGGGACGGCGTTCGGAGGCGAGGGCTCCAGCCGCGAGATGACCGTGGCGATACTGGTCGAACCAAGCATGATGCTGGCGATATTCACGGCGGCGGTGGCGAGCGGCTCCACAAGCCTTGCCGCAATCGCCAAGTCCGGGAGCGTCTTCTATTCGCCCGCGCATGTCCTGGCGTTGGCCGCATTTTTCGTGGCGGTTATCGCGGAAACGGGCAGGATACCGGTGGACAACCCGGACACCCACCTGGAGCTTACGATGATCCATGAGGGGATGCTGCTGGAGTATTCCGGAAAGTACCTGGCCCTGATGGAATGGGCGCATTACATGAAACAGATGCTTCTTTTCACCCTGGCGGCGGACCTGTTCTTCCCGTACGGCATGGCAAGCACGGGGCTGGGATTCGGCGCGGTGGAGGCGCTTGGGTATTATGCCGTAAAGATATTGGTTTTATGCCTTGTGATGGCGGTTGCGGAGTCCACGAGGGCGAAAATGCGGTTCTTCCAGCTCCCGTCTCTCCTGGGCGCGGCGTTCGTGCTATCGGCGCTCTCCATAATAACCTTTATAATGACGGGAAAATAAATGCCAAGGCAGTGGGTAGTAGTCTATTCCATAACGGATTTCATAACTATCGGGATGCTCCTGACGGTCGTGGCGATGAACTCGCTGAGGAGGATAGAGACCTGCCTTCAGGCGTATACCCTGAACTCGCTTTTGCTCGCCCTGCTTATGGCCATCAGCGCGTTTTATTTAGGTCTCGCGCATCTTTATATAGCCGCCGCGTTCACCCTTGCCTCCAAGGGCATCGCGATACCGCTTCTCCTCAGGAAGGTCGTGCGCTCGCTCAAGATAACCCACGAGGTGGAGCCGAACATCAATACCCCGCTCTCGCTGGTCATATCGTCCGTCCTGGTGGTGGTAGTTTACTCCTCTCTCTCCAAGGGAATTTTCATAGGCGGCTTCACCGAGAACACCCTCAAGGTCTCCATCTCCATAATCCTCATAAGCCTTTTCATCATGATAACCAGGAAGAAGGCCATTACCCAGGTAATCGGGCTTCTGCTCATGGAGAACGGCCTGTTCCTGGCCGGTTTTTCGCTGACGTACGGGATGTCCACGATAATCGAGCTTGGAGTGGTTTTCGACGTGCTGATGGGCGTGATAATACTGGGCGTTTTCCTTAGCCAGATAAAGAAGGCGTTCGTAACCGTGGACCTGGACAAGCTGAACACCTTGAAGGGATAGAGATGCTTCTCCCGCTTATATTGATACCGGCCGCGGCCGCCCTTATATGTCTTTTGGTTAGCGACCGGCGCGTCTATGAATACGCGACTATCTGCGCCACCGCCGGTATGAGCGTCATATCTTTTTTCATTGTCGGCGGCGCGCTCGGCGGCGAGATAATAACGGTCCCCGGCGGCATCATGTACGCGGACGCCGCTCTCGGCGTTCATGCTGATGATAATAACGCTGCTCTCGTTCGCGACGGCCATATACTCGGCCTGGTACATGGGGAACGAGCTTGACTTCGGCCACATAGACAAGAAGGCGCACCGCTACTACTACCTCCTGTACAACCTTTTCGTTTTAACGATGGCCCTGGTGCCCATCGCCAACAACCTGGCCGTCCTCTGGATGGCCATCGAGGGCACCACGCTCGTCTCCGCGCTTTTAGTCGGGACATACAGGAAGCGCGAGTCCGTCGAGGCCGCATGGAAATATATCATCCTCTGCACCGTCGGCATCACCTTCGCCCTGCTCGGCACCTTCATCATCTATTACGCCTCTTCCGGGGCGGTAGGGCAGGGCAGAGGCGTGCTGGAGTGGACGGCTCTCATGGCGATGGCGCCAAGACTGAACCCGGCGACTGTAAGGCTCGGGTTCATATTGATCCTCGTGGGATACGGCACGAAGGCCGGGCTCGCTCCCGTGCATAACTGGCTCCCGGACGCGCACAGCGAGGCCCCTACCCCGATAAGCGCGCTCCTTTCCGGGATACTCCTTAACTGCGCGTTCTACGGCATACTGCGCTTTGCCGTTATCGCAAGGGCAAGCCTGGGATACCCCTTCGTCCGGGACATGATGTTCCTGTTCGGCATATCCTCCGTCGCCGTGGCCTCCATATTCATGCTCATCCAGAGGAACTCCAAAAGGCTCCTCGCGTACAGCAGCATCGAGCACATGGGTATCATCGCCCTCTCTTTCGGCGTGGGCGGGCCGTTTGGATTTTACGCGGCGCTCCTGCACATCTTAAACCACGCAATCGGAAAGCCGCTCATGTTCTTCGTGACCGGCCGCATCAAAAGCTTCTACAATACCGTGGAGTCCGAGCAGGTCTCAGGCGTCATGAAGACCATGCCGCTGGTCGGCGTCGCCGGTTTTGTCGGGATAATGGCTCTTGCGGGCGCTCCGCCTTTCGGCATGTTCATAAGCGAGTTCCTGATGCTTAAAGGCATGGCGGCGGGTAGCCACTGGTTTATCATGGCTGTCTTTCTTGCGGCCGGTGGGATGGTTTTCTACGGCCTGCTCCGTAGTTTCGGCGGGATGTTCCTTGGCACGCCGTCGGCCCCCCTGGATACCCTGCACCCCATGCCGGTCGGCGCGGACGTATTCAGGCCCCGCAGCTCATGGCTCGACGGGCTTCATGATGCTCGGCATGGCGGGGGCCCTTCTTTTGCTGGGCCTCTATATCCCGGGGCCCCTGGACAGGCTGATAACGCTCTCAGCCGGGATTATAGGCGGATAGGCCTACCCTCTCTTAAGGGGCGCTTTAATCGCCCTTTTACCTCTTCCTCAGGTGGAGAGGAGTAACTGAAGAAGGATATATAGTGAATCCGGTAAACGAGAGATACATAGAGATAGGCCGGGATGAGTTCCCCTTGAAATGCGCGGAATATTTCGACGGCAAATATTTATTCCGGACGATGTTCGCGGCGGACGAGCGGGCTATGGACGGGCATTTCAAGGTCTATGCCGTCTTCTCCCCGGCGGGCGAGGACATATTCGAAATCCTGACCCTGAAGCTTAAGGAATATAACCTTTCGTATAAAAGCATTACCCCCCTGGTCCCGGCCGCGCACTGGTACGAACGCGAGATGCACGATATGTTCGGGATAGTCCCGGAAGGACACCCGGACTTAAGGCCGCTCTGCCTGCACGGGATGTACGGCCAGAACGTTTATCCGCTCAGGCGGGATGTCACGGTTGACGGGATAAAGCGCTCGACAGACCTCTTGAGGGAGGATAACTATTCGTACATGAAAATGCTGGGCCAGGGTGTTTATGAGATACCTGTCGGCCCGGTCCATGCGGGTATAATCGAGCCGGGCCATTTCCGCTTCAGCGCGGTGGGCGAGACGATATATCACCTGGACCCCAGGCTTTTCTATACGCATAAGGGCACGGAAAAACTATTCGAGTCGCGAAGCTTCGATGAGGGCGTCGAACTCTCCGAAAGGATATCCGGAGTCTCGTCTTTTTCGCATTCCTCGGCCTACTGCATAGCCGTGGAGCGCATGGCGGAAATTGAGATCACGCCGCTCGCGAAGGCCGTGAGGACGCTTTTAATAGAGCTGGAGCGGCTGTATAACCATATCGGCGACATCGGGAACCTCTGCGCCGGGACGGGCTTCGCCGTCGGCTACGCGAAGGGGGCTTTGTTAAAAGAGGCGCTCATGGCGCTGAACAACAAGCTTACGGGCAGCAGGTATTTAAGGGGAATAAACGCCGTCGGCGGGGTGACGCGGGATATTTTCAGGGACGCCGATGAAATCATCTCCACCCTGGACGGGGTAAAAACCGGGTTCAAGGAGTTTATGGCCTTCCTTCAGGACTCCATCTCGCACATCGAGAGAATGGAAGGCGCGGGCGTACTTGCGAAGGATATAGCTGTCAAAATGGGCGCGACAGGGCCGGCGGCGAGGGCCTCCGGGATCTCGGACGACATAAGGCGCGCCCACCCCAACCTCACATACGGCAGCCTCGTATTCGAGGCGAATACGTACCGGAAGGGCGACGTGTACTCCAGGATGATGGTCCGGGCGGACGAGGCGGAATGTTCTTTTTCGATCATCGACTCTCTTCTGGAGCAGCGCCACGAAGGAGGCCTCACGGTGCCCGCCGGAAAATATTCAGCGGGAAGCCGTGCGCTGGGGTACGTGGAAGGGCCGCGGGGTTCCATCTTTTACTGGGTAATGGCCGCAAGCGGCGGGCGGCCGTTACGGGTAAAAGTGCGCTCCGCGTCATTTTGCAACTGGCCGCTCATGTCTTACGCCATTCACGGGAATATCGTGCCGGACTTCCCGCTGGTGAACAAGAGCTTCAACCTCTCTTACTCGGGCTGCGACCTATAGGTCCTATATGTTAAAAGACGTAATCTCAAATCTGTTCCGTAAAAAACCCGCCATCGGGCGAGACGAGATTTCCCGGCAGTCCAAAGAGGCGGCGGAAATCACGGAAACGCCCCGACAGCTGGACGCGGTATTTAAGAACTCCATCCGCATAAGGCAGGTGGACGCGGGCTCGTGCAACGCCTGCGAATGGGAGTGCACGGCGCTCGGGAACCCGGTCTACGACGTCTCCCGTTTCGGCATAGATTTCGTGGCGTCGCCCAGGCACGCGGACGTCCTGCTGGTCACCGGGCCCGTATCCCTTCCGATGGCCGAGGCGCTGAAGAAGACCTGGCTCGCCATGCCGGAGCCGAAGATAGTAATAGCCTGCGGAAGCTGCGCGAAAGACGGCGGCGTCTATAAAGGGGCTTACGGCGTTCTGGACGGGGCCGGCTCAGTCGTGCCGGTGGACGGATATATACCGGGATGCCCCCCAAGCCCCGCGGCTATAATGCAGGGCATCATGGACGTTATAGGACAGGCGACAAAGAAGTAAAATACATCCTTTCCCTTCTCCACTTTATTCATCTATAATACCCGCTATGGATACAACCACATACGACGTCATTGTAATCGGCGGCGGGCCGGCGGGGCTTATCGCCGCAGGCCGCGCGGCGGAGCTTGGCGCGAAAACCGCGTTACTGGAGAAGAACGCCGAGCCTTGGGAAAAAACTCCTCCTGACTGGGAACGGCCGGTGCAACCTGACCAATAACGTCAACAGCCTTCGGGACTTGGTTGAAAGATACGGCAGGAACGGGAGGTTCCTCTACCACGCCTTCTCGTTATTCGGTGTCCCGGAGACGATCGATTTTTTCAATAAAAGAGGGCTTCCCACGAAGGAGGAGGAGGACGGCAGGGTATTCCCGGCGTCGGAGCGCGCGGCGGACGTCCTCCGGGTCCTCAGGGATTATGCAAAGAAGGCGGACATTATTACCGGCGCGCCGGTGGAAGGTCTTGAGGCGGGCGCGGGCGATATAAAAGGCGTAAAGGTCAACGGAGAACTTATTCACGCAAAAAACTTTATCCTCTGCACGGGAGGGAAATCATTCCCGAAGACCGGTTCGACCGGCGAGGCATTCCATTGGCTTCGCTCTCTCGGGCACGAAATCGTGCCGCCCGCCCCCGCGCTCGTCCCGATAACAGTGAAAGAAGACTGGATACGGAAGATGGAAGGGGCGACCTTGAACTGACGTGAACATTACCCTGCTTCAATCCGGGAAGAAGAAGGCGGTAATCCGTGGGGATGCGGTCGTGACGGCCAACGGCCTGAGCGGTCCGGCAATCCTGAGCGCAAGCCGCAAAGTCCGGGAGCTTTTGAGGGAGGGCGAGGTCACTCTCCTGCTCGACCTTATCCCGGACGTGAGCAGTGAAGAGTCTTCAGGATGAGCTTCTCCGGTCTTTGAACGAACACCCGAACAGGCTGATTAAAAACGTCGTTACTTCCCTCGTGCCTCCGAAGCTCTCCGGGACGCTCCTCATGCTTGCCGGGCTGGAAGAGGACAGGCGGTTGAACACGTTATCGAAAAATGACCGGCGGGTCCTGACAGGGAGCCATAAAGGCCCTTTCCCTGACGGTCAAAGGCACTCAGGGTTTTGAACGGGCGTATGTCACGAGCGGCGGAGTATCGCTAGGTGAAATAGACCATCTGACCATGCGTTCAAGGCTTTATAAAAACCTGTATTTCGCGGGAGAGGTAATCGACATCGACGGCCCTTCCGGCGGGTATAACCTTCAGGCGGCATGGAGCACCGGGCATCTCGCGGGCGAGAGCGCGGCGGGCAACAAATAAAAAAAGCGGCTGGAATAACCAGCCGCTTTTATATGCAAAAGATTTACTCTGCGTTTGACAGTGACGTTATCTTCAAGTTATCACCTTTGCCGTGAATGGCCTGTGCCTTCACGTGGAGCTTGCTCTCCGGCTTCGCCAGGAACTTGATTACTTTCTTATTGGTCTTTTCGTCAAGACTGTAGAGCTTGCCATCCGAGTAAAACATGTAGCCGCTGGCCTGGCAGTTCGGCGCAAGGGCGCATTCCTTCGGATGAGTTTTTACATACTCGTCCAGGTTGTCCTTGTTTGGAATGGCGCAGGCCCTGTCTATGATATAGCCCACCATGCTTACCGTTTTCGGAGAAGTTTTGCTATCCGCCGCGCCCGCGCTTAAGGCGGCGCCGATTGTTAAAACAAGCGAAAAAGCTACCAGCAGCAATAGATATTTCTTCATCCATTTCTCCTTGACTTGGTTAAAGTATTTTTGCCGGACTTCGCGGATGTAACTCCTACAAGTGAAGCATCTGAATTAATTTCTGTCAACAGGACGGCCAGAGAGGGAAATTTCGGCAGCGGGCAGACCGGCCGCTTTAATCTTTCTTTAAGTCTTCAGGTATAAATAACTTAAAAGTGCTCCCGGCTCCTTCCTCGCTTGTGAGCTCGACCCGGCCGTTATGCGCGTCCGCGACGGCCTTGACTATCGCAAGCCCAAGGCCGGTCCCGCCCGTGCGTGAGGTCCTGGACATCCGGTAATATTTCTGAAAGATTTTCGACTGCTCCGCGGCGGGTATCCCGATGCCGCTATCCTCCACGGAGATCACCAGAAAAGCCCTGCCTCCGTTTTCGGCCCTTTGTGTTTTCAGCGATATCCGGCCCCCTTCCGGGGTATAGTTTACGGCGTTCTGGAGCAGGTTTGAGACCGCGCGCTGGACAAGCGTTACGTCCATGTTAATCGCCGGGACGTCCTGGGCGAATTCCGTATTCAGCGTCTGGCCCTTTTTCGTGGCCTGGTTTTCAAAATCCTTTATCACGTCCTTTAATATCTCGCGCACGTCTGCGGAGGTAAGCTCGGACGTAAGCCCGCCGAGTCCAGCCTGGAATGGACGAGGAAGTCCTCCACCAGGCTCCGGAGCCTCTCGCCGCTTCGCACGATATTCGCCGCCATGTCGGCGGTCTCCTGGTCCGCGGAGCCTTGCTTCATCATCGATATCAGTTCCGCATTGCCAAGGATACTTGTCAGGGGAGATTTAAAATCGTGCGTTATCATTGCGAGGAAATCCGCCCTCTGCTTCTCGAGGTATTTCCTCTGGCTTACGTCCAGGGCGGTGCCGATAATGGCCGGCCTGCCGTTGAAAATCGTAAAGGCGGCTTTACCCTCGACCTCGACCGGGTCGCCGTCCTTCCTGAGCCAACTGCCCTGATATCCTATGCTCTCCTGGCCGTTAATGATTTTCTCTATCCCCTGCCTTGCAGGCTCTCTCTGCTCCGGGTAAACGCATTCCAGCATGTTCTCCATCCCGGTCAGCTCGGCCCTCGAATAACCGAGCATGTCGGCAAACTCCGGGTTTACGTAGACATAGCGCATGTCCTGGATAAGGTATATTCCGATCAGGGCCCCCTCTGCGAGGGTCCTGAACTTGGCCTCCGACTCCCGAAGCCCGGCCTCGACCTTCTTCTTCTCGGTAATATCGCGTATTATCCCCGTGAACATCCTCCTGCCTTCCACCAGCATCTCCGAAACGGCCAGGTCGAGCGGGAACTCGCTTCCGTCCTTCTTCCGGCCCCTGACCTCGCGGCCCAGGCCTATGACTTTTTTTACGCCGGTGGTCAGGTAGTTGTTCAGGTACGAATCATGTTCGGAGTGGTAAGGCTCCGGCATCAGCATGTTGACGTTCTTGCCTATGACTTCCGATTTGCTGTAGCCGAAGATTCTTTCCGCGGAGGGGTTGAAACTGACGACGGTTGCGTCAGAGTTTATCGTTATAATGCCGTCAAGAACGGTGTTGAGAATGGCGCGGTTGACCTCGCTTTCGAATAGCCCGCCCTCGCCCTTTTCCGTTCCCTTTTTCTGTTCGGGCACGTCCGCCTTTTCCATCGGATTCTCCTGGGGTTCGCCTGAATTGATTATACCATAAGTCAAGTAAAAAAAATCAATAACTAAATTAATTTTGTCAAGTATAAAAGGCCCTTACAAGTTTCACCGTCCGAAATTAATTCTGTTTAATAATCAGAAACTTAATTGACAATCCGGTCAAACGTAATCCCGTCTATGTCTGACCTGCTTCAACTTCAATTTTTTGACCGCCGGGAGATATAAACCCAAAAACCTTAAGCGCTTCGAACCAGGCTATGCTTAACATCCCTGCCGCGAAGCAAATTAATAAATCTGCCGGACCGAGTTCGGCAAATTTAAATAACCCGCGCAGGAAGGGCACGCTTAAAACCAGCGCCAGGAAACTTATCGCCCCGCTTAACACCCACCAAAGCGCGGCGTTTGGCGTGCGGAGCGTCTGAAAACCGTCCTCGACCACGAGCGGTTTGTAAGGATAAGGGCCAGGTTGGCGACAATCAAGGTCGTGAAGGACAGGGCGCGCGCCTCGTCTTCGCCCCGGTTATTCACCATGGCGAAATAGAAGACGCCAAAGACGATAGCCAGCACGCTTAAGCCCTGAAGGGCGCTTATTAAAACTGCCTTCTTCCCGAAAAGGCTTTCGTTCTGGCGCCTCGGGGCCGGTCCATGATGCCCGACTCTTCAGGTTCCGCCTCGAAAACGATTGAACAGGCCGGGTCGATGATCAGCTCGAGGAACAGGATATGCACGGGCAAGAGGACCAGGGGCCATTTCAGGAGCACCGGTATCAAGACCATGCCTGCAATCGGCACATGGACGGCAGTGGCATAAGAGACCGCTTTTTTTATATTGTCGAATATCCTCCGGCCCAGCCTCACCGCCTTCACGATTGACGAAAAATCGTCATCGAGCAGGACTAAATCGGCGGATTCGCGCGCCACATCGGTACCCCTTCCGCCCATCGCGATGCCGATGTGAGCCGATTTCAAGGCGGGTGCGTCGTTTACCCCGTCGCCGGTCATTGCGACTATCTCGCCGTTCGCCTTCAGCGCATTCACCAGGCGGAGCTTCTGCTCAGGCACGACCCTGGCGAAGATGTCAGCCGTCTTTATCCGCTCCCTAAGCTCGCCGTCGGTCATTCCATCGAGTTCGGGCCCGGTTATGCAGTCCAGCCGGATAAGACCTATCTCACGAGCTATGTTCTGGGCGGTGCCGGGATAATCGCCGGTAATCATTACCACGCGGATGCCCGCGCCGTAGCAGTTTTTTACCGCTTCGGCGACCATCGGCCGTACCGGGTCGGTCAGTCCTATCAGCCCTATGAACTCGAAACCGAAATCATGCTGCCGGGCGGGCAGGACGGCTTGCCGGAAACTCGCTTTTGCGACACCGATGACTCGAAGCCCTTTGCCGGTCATCTTGTCGATGTTCGACAGCAGGTCTCTCGTCTGCTCTTTTGTAAAATGGCACAGGTCGGCTATTGATTCGGGCGCGCCCTTGGCCGCAATGATAAAGTCGGTTCCGTCAGGGGATTTCCATACATGCGACAGGGAAAGCATCTCCTCCGACAGGGGATATTCCTGCACCAGCGTCCAGTCCCCGTGGAGGTGTCCGGTTTTTGCCAGGCTGGTTTCGCCAAGCCGCCGTATGGCCTTTTCCATGGGGTCGAACGGGTCCGTCTGGCTGGCGAGGATGCCGAACTCGACCAGCTCGTGGAACTTCTCCGGCAGGGGGCTTATGCCGTCCAGGCTATAAAATTCGCCCCCGGCGTATATCCCGCTGACCGTCATGCGGTTTTGCGTAATCGTCCCTGTCTTGTCAACGCATAATACGGTGGCCGAGCCGAGCGTCTCTATCGCCTGGGTACGCCGCGCCAGCACCTGCTTTTGCGATATCCGCCACGCGCCCAGGGCCAGGAATATGACGAGGATAACCGGGAGTTCCTCCGGCAGGATGGACATGGCCAGGGTTATACCCGCCAGAAGCCCATTCAGCCAGTTCCCGCGCGTAACCCCGTAGACGGTTACCACGACCGCGCACAAAGACAGACCGGCCACGGCGAGTACCTTCACTATGCGGTTGGTCTCTTTTTGGAGCGACGTCTCTTCGACTCAGACCGCCTAAAGCGCCTTGCCGATTTTTCCTATCTCGGATTTAATCCCGGTAGCCCTTACCTCCGCGATGCCACTGCCGCGTACTATCAACGTACCGGAATAAACGAAAGGCAGGCCGTCTCCGCCGGGAGGGCATATTTCCATTTCTCCTTCCAGGGCGGCTTTGCCGCACGGGTACCGATTCGCCCGTCAGCAGGGATTCGTCCGCCGAAAGATTTATGCAGGAGAGCACCCTCGCGTCCGCCGGGACGCGGTCGCCTTCCTTTAACACCAATATGTCGCCCCTTACGACTTCACGGCCCGCAATGCGCTTTTCCGATCCGTCCCGGATTACAAGGGCGCGCGGGCTGGAGAGGTCGCGAAGAGCTTCCAGCGTCCGTTCGGTCTTTCGCTCCTGGTAGAACGTGATACCTATCACGACAAAAACAAAGGCCAGGAGCATCAGCGCTTCCCGTATGTCGCCCAGCAGAAGATAGAGAATCCCGCCGGCGATTAACAGCAGGAACATCGGCTCGCGCACTATCTTTAAAATGATAGCCAGTACGCCGCGGCTCCGCTCGAAGGGAAGTTCATTATATCCCTCTTCGTTTAACCTTTCAGCGGCCTGGGCTTCGGAAAGCCCGGAGATTGCGTTTATGCCTGATTTGTCGGCCAAGAGTTTTTTAAGTGACGGTGAATATTATAGAAACAGGGCTAATGAAGTTTTATGTCCACGATCTCAGGCGTATTGCCAGTCCGCATGGGCGGCCCCCAGGTGCCAACGCCGTCCGTAGTGTAAAGCGAGTAATCGCCCATGGTGTACAGGCCGTAATCATAGCCTTTATAGACCGCGTGGGTGATGAAATTGACGGGGAATATCTGTCCCTTGTGCGTGTGTCCGGAGAGCTGAAGATTTACGCCCGCCGCCCTGGCCTCCTCTATCCTTACCGGGGCGTGGTAGAGCAGTACCGTGGGCTTTCCGGGGATGAAGCCGGGCATATTCCTGATGGTGTCGATTATGCTTTTTCTCTCTCCCCTTTGGGGATAGCTTATGCCGATTAACTGGAGCCCCCGGATGTCCCGGACCTCGTCGTTCAGGATTTTTACCTTGGTTTTCTCAAGTATGGAAAACGCCTTGCCCACTCCGAGATAGGTCTCGTGGTTCCCGGTGATGAAATATACCCCGTCCGGCGCGACAAGGTCGTTCAGCGGGGTTACCAGGCTGGGCAGCGACCCGTCCATCCCGTCGAACAGGTCGCCCGTGATAACGACCATGTCGGGCTTCAGGCCGTTCACCGTCCTTACTACTTTGCCAAGGAAATCCGCTTTGTAGATATGTCCCAGGTGGACGTCCGAGAGCTGGACGATTGTCTTCCCCTCCCACCCGGGCGGCAGGTTCTTAATCCTGACTGAGACCTCCTTCACCTGCGGATTGAACGCGTTCCAGACGCCGTATATGGAATATATGAACGCGATACCGAAAAATAACCCGCCGATGATGTTGGAACCGGCTTTATGGCCGCTGAATCCGGCGATTGAAATTACAATCCAGCCGGCCAGGGAGGCCATTAACAGGTTCACGAGAAGGCCCAGCCAGAAGCCCGATGCGGCATAATAAAAGCGTGTAAATATGTTTTCCCGCCAATGGGATAAAAGTGAGGCGAAGATGAAGCTCAAGGAGAAAAATATGAAAAGGGCGAGGGTGATAAGCCTGCCTGCCGGGGCGGTTATCCCGAAGAAACTGGCGAACGAGTAATAGCAGAAATAAGTGATACCTAAGCAGGAGGCCGGTGGCGATGGCAATAAAGAGGGTGAAGGACATGCCATACAGTATAGTTAATAAATTAATAAAGCGCCAATAAAAAAGGCCGCTTACGTTTACGTAAACGGCCCTTTAACTTTCCTTGCCGGGACTACTCCTTCATCTCAACAAGTATCATCTCCATCGGCTTGTCGCTTAAGTTCTCCGGCAGGTGAGTGAACGCGTCGAGCCATTTGGTCCCGCCGGCCTTTACCTCGATTTCCTTCGTGCTGCCGTCCGGATAAGTGAATTTAGCGTGCTGGTCCGTCAAGAAAATGCCCACACCCGCCGGGTGGTCGTGCATTACGGACTTCTCATTCGGGCCAAATTTTATCCGGAGTACCCGCACGGTATCGTTTTCAAACTCGGCCTTGTAGTGTTTTGGGTCGAGTTCCACCGGGTCGTCAAATCCCTCTATGGGTTTTCTTTTTGCTGCTGACTTCGGCATACTCTAGCTCCTTTCCCGCATGGGAAGCAAAACCGCTCCCCTAAAAACATCCATATTACTTTATTGATATAATTTTACCAGATATGCTGTTTAAAATAAAGTCCGGGGCCCTACGCGGCTTTATCCATCTTTAAGTCCGTGGGGAGATATAACCTGAATACGCTGCCTCGGCCCGGTTCGCTTTCTACTTCCACGCGGCCCCCGTGCGCTTCGGCTACCGCCTTGACAATCGCAAGCCCCAGGCCGCTTCCGCTGGTCCCCGCGGTCCTCTGAGAGCGGTAATATTTATTGAAGATGGTTTCCAGTTCCGCCTCCGTTATGCCCGGGCCGGTGTCGGCCACCGATATAACAAAAAAGTCGCATTTGGCCCTGGAGGCGCGCTGCGTTTTAAGCGAGATATTCCCACCCGCCGGGGTATAATTTATGGCGTTTTGAAGGAGGTTGTATACTGCGCGCTGGACGAGCTTACGGTCTATCGAGAGCACCTTCGGCAGGTCCTGGGATATCTCCGCATGGAAGGTGAGGTTCTTTCCCAGCATTTCTTTTTCCAGTCCCGAGCACGCATCTCGCAAGACCGTCGCCATATTGCTGGGGGAGGGATAGACAATCAGCTTTCCGGCCTCTGTTTTCGAGATGGTAAGGAAATTTTCCAGCAGGGCGCCCAGCCTTTCTCCGCTGCTGGTTATCCCTTTCGCCATCTCGAATATATCCCGGTCGCCTCCTGATAACTTTGTCGTGAGCAGTTCCGCGTAGCCCATTATGGCCGTCAGGGGGGATTTCAGGTCGTGCGTCACCATGGCATAGAAATCCTCTTTCTGGTGTTCCGCCAGTTTTTGGGCGGTAATGTCGCGCTGCACTCCCCATGCCCGCACTAAAAAGCCGTTTTCCACCACGCCGATATAATTGTTTAAAAAAACATGGATATTGCCGTGCACGTCTTTTTCGTATGTCTCTTCCTTCTCGAGCCGGTATCCGGAGCGTATCAGGTCGCGGAGGTAGTTGATGTTTCGCGGGTCGGAGCGCGGCATGGTCTCAGCTAACCGGACGCCTATCATATCGCCGGCCTTCTCGAAGCCGTACATCCGCGCCATGGCGTCGTTGCACTCCGCCAGATATGCATGCTTATAAAATAGCTCTATCTGTTCGCCCTCCGGCAGGGAGGTCGGGACCGGCTCTTCCAGCTCATAGCGCCAGATGCCCTCCGAGCTGTTTGCTATGAAGGCCCTGTAACGCGCTTCGGACTTCATCAATGCCTCTTCGGCCTTTTTCCTCTCCGTTACGTCCTCTCCGGAGCTTAAGCCGAAGAAGTCCTTTTCTTTCTCGTCGTAGAATGCCGAGTTGCGCCAGTCTATGAGCCTCTCCTGGCCGCCTTTAGTCAAGACGGGGTATTCGTAATATTCGACAAGGACTGCCTCCCCGTCCATCATCTGGTTGAAAACGCCCTTCACCTCGCCCCGGTGGCCTTCCGGGATAAAGTTGTCGAACCAGTTCTTGCCGACGACCTCCTCTTCGGCATATCCCAGAACCTCGCAGCCTTTCCGGTTAATCTTCACGACCGTCTCGTCAGGGGCGATCACGACCATCATGGACCTTGCAAAATCGAAACATTTACGCGCCCTGTTCCGCTCATCCATCAACTCCATCTCGAAGCGCTTCCTCTCCGTAATGTCGATCGCCATGCCCATGACGGCGGGCCGTCCGTTATAAAGCGTGTATGCGGACCTGCTTTCTATATCGATAACGCCCCCGTCTTTTTTTACGGCGCGCAGTTCGATATGGACGCTCTTGCCGGGCTGGACGCTGGCCATGGCTTCCATGGTCTTTCTGCAGGTCTTCCGGGTGCACGAAATCAAACCATGTCTCCCTCTCAAGCAGCTCTTCCACCGTAGTACCCCACCATTTCGGACATGCTCGGGTTGGCGTATACCAGCCGCCAGTCCTGGGAGATCCATATGCCCGCGACCGATTCGTCGGCCAGTCTTTTTGAATTTGGATTCGGATTCCTTCAGCGCTTCCTCGGTCTTTTTGCGCTCGGTCATGTCATAAACCGCCCCCATCCATCCCTCCAGCCTGCCCCGCGCATCTTTTATGGCTGAAATCAAAAACAACGCATCAAAGCGCTCTCCGTCCTTGCGCATGAACTTGAACTCCGGCGAACTGGACTCCATCTCGCCCCTCATGGTTGCCATGAAGGCATCGCTTATTTTTTCCGTCTCTTCCGGCGGCCAAAACACGAAAGGCGGCCCCTGGCCCATAAGCTCTTCTTCACTCCAGCCCACCATCTTGCAGAAGGCGGAATTTACGTAGTTAATCCGGCCTTCGGTGTCCACGCCGACAATCCCCGACAAAACGGAGCTCTCGATGGCCTGACGGAAAATGAGTTCTTCCTTTTTCGCCGCCTCCGCCTTCCTCTGCCTCACCGCCTGCCCGATGGAGTTAATTATTCGGGCGAAGTGGGCGAAGCCGCCCAAGTCCTTGGTGAAGTAATCGTTCGCGCCGTTTTTAAAAGCGTTCCTCGCGATCTCTTCATTACCCTGGCCGGTCACGAATATAAACGGGATGTCGCTGCCCTGCCCCCTCAGGGCTATCAGCAGCTCCATCCCGTCCATGTAAGGCATCTGGTAGTCGGACAGTATGCAATCGACCGGGTTTTCCTTTATATATTCAAGGCATTCCCGGCCGCTTTCGGCTATGTGGATATTCAGGTCCGGCGCTTCCTTTTGCAGCATCAGCCGCATCAGGTTGGCGATATCCGGCTCGTCGTCCACTATCACTATGGATAAAGGCCCCATAACCATGCTCCCTGCTTTAATTATAAAGCAAATCGGCGGAAATAAAAAATCGCCATGCGGGCGTCCAACCCGAGACATGTTCCGTTTCCGGAAGCCAAAAGCCCGACACTGGTTTCGGCAAGCTTTTCAACTGTTAAGACGTTGTTTATTTTAATTTGTCAATGATGTATAATAAGGCATATTTTGCGTTCTATCTTTGGATAATATTCGCTTTGAGGTCTGCTGCGCTATGGAAATTTTGAACATACTTCTGGTTGACGACGACGCTGAAATCGGGATGTTCATAAAGCGGAAGCTTTCCATAGAGGCCCCGCATTTTTCGATAGCATTTGTCGAAAGCGGCCAGGAATGCCTCGATTACCTGAAAAACCATACCGTTGACTGCATTCTAAGCGATTACCAGATGCCCGGGATGAACGGCATGGAGCTGCTCCTTGCCATGAAGGGACAGGGCAGCGATGTGCCGGTTATTTTTGTTACCGGCCAGGGCAACGAGGAGGTTGCAAGGGAGGCGTTCAAGAACGGGGCGTATGACTACTTCACAAAAGAGGTCGGGTTTGCTCATTTTGCCCGGATAATAAATTCCGTGGAGCAGGCGGTTAAGCAAAGGGGCGCGGAACAGGCAGTAAAGGAACGGGATTTCTGGATAAATGAATCGCAAAAGGTAGCGCGTCTCGGCTCGTACGTCCTGCATATATCGGCCAACAGATGGACGAGTTCGGAAATACTCGATGAAATCTTCGGGATCGGCAAGGATTATGATAAATCCCTCCAGGGCTGGCTTTCGTTCATCCATCCGGATGAACGCGACAGCCTGGCGCAATATTTCGCCGGAGTGATTGCGGAGAAGAAGCGCTTTGAATCCGAATACAGGATCATCCGGCAGAATGACGGTGCTGAGCGATGGGTATACGGCCTTGGTGAACTGGTCTTCGACCGGGACGGAAACGCGGCGAGGATGTTCGGGACTATCCAGGATGTCACCGAACGCAAGCAGATGGAGGACGCGCTGCGAGTCAGCCAGGAGTTTCTGAAATCCATAATTGACAACGAACCCGAGTGCGTCAAGCTATTAAGCCCTGACGGGTCCCTCCTGATGATGAACCGTGCGGGACTGAACATGATACAGGCGGATTTTCTCGACCAGGTAAAGGGAAAAAACATTTTGGACCTGGTCGCCCCTGAATACCGCAAGGCATTCAAGGCGCTCAACATGAAGGTTTTTCAGGGAGGCACCGGAAAACTGGAGTTTGACGTGGTGGGGTTAAAGGGGAGGATCCGCAGGTTGGAGACCAATGCCGTCCCGCTTCATGACGAAAAGGGAAAGGTTACCGCCCTGCTGGGCATAACCCGCGATATTACGGAACAGAGAAGAGCCGCGAACGCGCTGGAAGAGAAGCAGCGCGCATACCAGTCGCTTGCGGAAAACCTTCCTGGAATTGTATACAGGGTATTCCTTCGGGAAAATAACAGGATGCAGTTTTTCAACCGGGCGGCCGAGGGTGTCACCGGTTATACCGATAGGGAACTGACCGCGGGGAAGTCTGCTGTATTGATAACCTCATTCTTCCTGAAGACCGACGCCGGGTAGATTGAAAGCGTGAAGCAAGCTATTTTAGAGAGAAAACCATTTTCCGTGGAGTACAGACTCAGGCATAAGTCTGGTCTCGATTTGTCATTTGTTAGAACGAGGAGAGCCCGTATATGGAAGTGATGAAATGCCGCTATATATTGACGGCATGATTTTTGACATCACCGAGAGAAAAGACCTTGAGCGGCGGCAGGTGGACCTTTTAGCAATGGTCTCGCACGATATAAAAGCGCCGCTCACCGCCATATTAGGCAGCATGGAGCTGCTTTCTGAAATGGCCGACAAGTTTGACGCGGACACGAATGAGATGATAACCGCCGTCAAAACCAGCGGCGAAAAAATCCATAAGCTGGTTGACAGCTTTTTGACTTTTTCGGAGATGGAGTCTGGAAAACTCATCCCGAGACTCTTCCCGTCAGACATATCCGAGACCTTGCAGGAGTCGTTCAGGGGCCTGGAAAAGGCCATCAAAAAGAAAGGGATTACTTTTAACGTAGAAATAGCGGAAGGGCTGCCGGCCAAGGTGCTGATGGACAAACAGCTTGTCCAGCGGGCGGTGGCCAACCTGCTCCAGAACGCTTTCAATTATACCCCGGCTGGAGGGAAAATAACGTTGAAAGCAGAGTCAATTAGTGAAAAGGGGGACGATTTTATATTGATTTCGGTCGCGGATACCGGAAAAGGAATACCCGCCGAAGAACATGAATCGGTTTTCGAAAAATACTACCGCTCCCCGAAGACCGCGTGGATTAAGGGCAGCGGCCTTGGTCTCGCAATCGTCAAGGCGGTCGCCTGGGCGCACGGCGGAAGGGTGGAACTGCAAAGCGAACCGGAAAAGGGAAGCACTTTTAAAATATACCTGCCGACGGTCCATTAGTTAAATCGATTTAATCCGATCATTTTTCCCGTTTACTTTGTCCTTTTCTTTCTCTAAAATACCGTGAGGCATAAAACAAAAGAGGTGGCCATGTCCCAGTTTCTGGAAGTATTAGAGTTCCTTGACCCGACCGGCGAGCAGATGGTTCACAGGGTACCTCCCGAAGGCTCCGGCGAGACGAAGTTCGGCGCGCAGTGTATCGTGCGGGATTCGCAGGCGGCGGTGTTCTTTCAGGACGGGCGCGGCACCGACGTGCTGGGGCCGGGAAGGCACTCGCTTTCGACGCAAAACCTGCCGATCCTGACGAAGATGCTCATGCTCCCCTGGGGGTTCGAGAGCTTCTTCAAAGCCGAAGTTTATTTCGTCAGCCGAAAGATATTCACAAGCCTCAGGTGGGGGACGAGAGACCCGGTTGTGTTCAAGGACAGCAAGCTTGGAATGGTGCGTCTCCGGGCTTTCGGGGCGTACACATTCCAGGTCAGCGACCCGCTCCTTTTCATAAACTCGCTCGTCGGCACGCAGGGCGTCTTCACAACCGATGCGATAAAGGACTACCTGCGCGACGTCACGGTATCGCGCCTGAACGATTACCTTGGAGAGAACCTGGATTCCATCCTGGACCTCCCCCGGAAATACGACGAGATGGCGTCATCCGTAAAGGCGCGGGTGGAGCAGGATTTTTCGCGTTACGGGCTGGAGCTTAGGGACTTCTATATAAATTCGATCACTCCGCCCGAAGACGTTCAGAAGGTAATCGACCAGCGCTCCGGCATGGGCGCGGCGGGAGATTTGGACAGCTTCATGAAGTTCAGGGCCGCAATGGCGGTAGGCGACGCCGCAAACAACCAGGGCGGCATGGGCGCCGGCCTTGGCCTCGGCGCGGGAGCGGGCCTGGGGATGCTCATACCCGGTATGCTGATGGGGCAGTCGAACGCGCAGCCTGAACCCACGGCCTGCGTGCGAGGGTGCGTGTTCTCGCCGGAGGATTCCCTGCTTATTGCCCCACTCATCCTCTTTTCGCTTGCGCCCAAGGAGAACCGGCGGCTCGTGAAATTCGTCCAGACGGCTAAGGTGGAGACGCTGGCCTGCGAGCTTGTGCTGGTCCCTTTCAACAAAGGAAGATTCGAGTACACCGACGCCGTCTTCGGCTGGTCCCTGCCGACTGCCGCACTTTCCGACTGAAAGGCTGGCGGAACGCCATCATTCATGAGCCCCGAGCAACTGTTATTTTACAATTAATAAAAAATAAGGGGCTGCGAAAGTTGCAACCCCTTATTTTTATCTATACCTCGGTTGGTTAATTTGCAGCAAACGTCGCCGATATCGTGTGAGGCGCCGTTACATTGTTGAAGGTGTACGTGCCCACAGCGCCCACGGAGGACCATCAACGAGCACGTCCGCTACATGGTAGCCGGCATTGGCCTTAATGGTATAGGTCTGGTTCGCACCACTGGCCACTCTTGCCGTGCCGGAAGGAGAAATGCTTCCGTTTGCGCCCGCTGTGGCCGTGATAGTCGGGATGAACGTCGCGGCTATAGTGTGGGCAGCCTGGACGTTGGTGAAGGTCCAGCCGGTCATCACCCCTATGGAAGCCCCGTCAACCGTCACGTTACCGATCGCATAGCCGCTCGCTGGTGCAATAGCGAAGGTCTGGCTGGTGCCCTGCACCACGGCGGTGGTCCCAGGCGTTATGCTGCCGTTTGAGCCCGGCGTAACCGTTATGGTAAAAGACGGGTTCTGGGCGAAGCTCGCCGATATCGTATGAGGCGTAGTTACATTGCTGAAGGTGTACGTGTCCACAGCGCCGCACGGAGCAGCCGTCCACAAGTGACGTCCGCTACATGATAGCCGGCATTGGCCTTAATGGTATAGGTCTGGTTCGCACCGCTGGCCACTCTTGCCGTACCGGAAGGAGAAATGCTTGCCGTTTGCGCCCGCTGTGGCCGTGATAGTCGGGATGAACGTCGCGGCTATAGTGTGGGCAGCCTGGACATTGGTGAAGGTCCAGCTGGTCATCACCCCTATGGAAGCCCCGTCAACTGTCACGTTACCAATAGCATAGCCGCTCGCTGGTGCAATAGCGAAGGTCTGGCTGGTGCCCTGCACCACGGCGGTGGTCCCCGGCGTTATGCTGCCGTTTGAGCCCGGCGTAACCGTTATGGTAAAAGACGGGTTCTGGGCGAAGCTCGCCGATATCGTGTGAGGCGTAGTTACATTGTTGAAGGTGTACGAAGTTGCCGGCACAGGGCTTGCCGTCGACCAGGACGTCCGCTACATGGTAGCCGGCATTGGCCTTAATGGTATAGGTCTGGTTCGCGCCGCTGGCCACTCTTGCCGTACCGGAAGGAGAAATGCTGCCGTTTGCGCCCGCTGTGGCCGTGATAGTCGGGATAAACGTCGCGGCTATCGTGTGGTCAGCCTGGACGTTGGTGAAGGTCCAGCCGGTCATCACCCCTATGGAAGTCCCGTCAACCGTCACGTTACCGATGGCATAGCCGGATGCGGGTGCAATAGCGAAGGTCTGGCTGGTGCCCTGCACCACGGCGGTTGTCCCCGGCGTTATGCTGCCGTTTGAGCCCGGCGTAACCGTTATGGTAAAAGACGGGTTCTGGGCGAAGCTCGCCGATATCGTGTGAGGCGTAGTTACATTGCTGAAGGTGTACGTACCCACGGCGCCCACGGATGAGCCGTCAACGAGCACGTCCGCTACATGGTAACCGGCATTGGCCTTAATGGTATAGGTCTGGTTCGCACCGCTGGCCACTCTTGCCGTACCGGAAGGAGAAATGCTTCCGTTTGCGCCCGCTGTGGCCGTGATAGTCGGGATGAACGTCGCGGCTATAGTGTGGGCAGCCTGGACGTTGGTGAAGGTCCAGCTGGTCATCACTCCTATGGAAGTCCCGTCAGTTGTCACGTTACCGATAGCATAGCCGGATGCGGGAGCAATAGCGAAGGTCTGGCTGGTGCCCTGCACCACGGCGGTTGTCCCCGGCGTTATGCTGCCGTTTGAGCCCGGCGTAACCGTTATGGTAAAAGACGGGTTCTGGGCGAAGCTCGCCGATATCGTGTGAGGCGTAGTTACATTGCTGAAGGTGTACGTACCCACAGCGCCCACGGATGAGCCGTCAACGAGTACGTCCGCTACATGATAACCGGCATTGGCGCTGAATGGTATAGGTCTGGTTCGCACCGATGGCCACTCTTGCCGTACCGGAAGGAGAAATGCTGCCGTTTGCGCCCGCTGTGGCCGTGATAGTCGGGATAAACGTCGCGGCTATAGTGTGGGCAGCCTGGACATTGGAGAATGTCCAGCCGGTCATCACTCCTATGGAAGTCCCGTCAACTGTCACGTTCCCGATGGCATAGCCGCTCGCTGGTGCAATAGCGAAGGTCTGGCTGGTGCCCTGCACCACATCGATGGTACCAGGCGTTATGCTGCCGTTTGCGCCCCGAGTAACCGTTATTGTAAACGAAACTAATACTATATTAAATTATATAGTATTCGACTTCATAGTCGGAATGCCGCCGTTTGCCGTGAACATTGCATAGGCCGAATGAGTCACCAGGACTTGCAAGTGAACGTAACCATGGCAGTGCCGCTGACGTCCGTAACCGCTTGGGTTTGGAGCTTATTATCTACATAAAAAATAAGGGTTTGCCCGGCAGCGGCGGCATTGTTGTACGTCATTGCAGCAGTGAGAATTACTGAAGTGCCGTTAAGCGAAGATGACAGGGCTATGCCGCCCGTCGAAAAGTTGGCTGTTACGGACTTTTCTTTGTCCATAATTACGGTAAGCGGGTTTGTCGTGCCGGAGGCGTCCCCGCTCCAGCCCGCAAAGAAATAGCCCGTGTTGGCTGACGCGGTTACTTGCACCGTGCTGCCGCACTCATACGAGCCGCCGCTCGTCACTGTTCCTCCTTGCGGATCATTAACCGCGGTATTTAAGATTGACTTTATTAGTCGCAAAATTTGCCGTCACCGTTTTGTCCACATCCATAGTAATACTGACGGGGTTTAATAAACCCGAAGCGTCACCGCTCCAGCCCTGGAAGGCGCTGCAGCTTAAAGGAACAGCTGTAAGCTGCACGGTATCGCCGAAATTGTAGAGCCCCTTTGGGCTTGACGGATTGGCGGTTATGGACCCGCTGCCGTCAGGATTTATTGTAAGGTTCAGCTTGGCCTGAGGGGAATCGGGATTGATGCTGTAGGCCAGATGCTTCGTATCCAAAATCGACGGCATCGGTCAGTTCGCTGTATGCGATCCTGAAATAGCCGTTCTCTCCCCATCCGTTCCCCCAACTGTTCTTTACGATGAAGCAGCTGTTGACGTCGTCATAGCCGACCAGCAGTATCGCGTGGTACGCCTCCAGATAACCGGTTACATGGCTGTAGATTCCGGAGCTGTAGTACATAAAGTCGCTATAAACGGCCATTGTCACGGCTACGGGACCATAGCTGTTGAGGGCGTTCTTTAAAACATCGGCGGTCTGCTGGCTCCCATAAGGGACTACCCAGGTATAACTTGATACTTTATAGGCATCGTCTTGCCAATTCGCGCAGGCGTTGGAACAGGAGCCGTTACCGCCGGTATAAGGATAGCAGGACTCAAGCGGGAGACCGCTAGTCACAAAAAAATCGTCGATCAGATATCCGCCGTCGCAGCTTCCCTCACCGCTGCAGGATACGGCGACCTGTTCCGAGAGGTCAAGGTCAGTGCCCGGAGTTTTATCTTTTATAATCGTGGCGGCTTCGAGCGCGGCGGTCGAGGCAAACGCCCAGCAACTTCCGCAATTGCCCTGGTCGCGAACGCCGGTCACATAGTTGCCGTTATTGTTTCTCCAGTCAAGTGATACCGGCAGCGGCGCGGAGAGGAGGGGCCTCATCATCATAGGTCTAGCCTGGCCCAAAGGCGGCGGCGCGGTCAGTAGTCCCATTTTTGACACTTGCTCCGCCGGCGGCAACACGCTCATGGAGGTATCGGCGGCCGTCCAGAGGGCACCCTTCGCCTGGATAGCAGCGTTTATATCGTCAACCTCTGAAGCATACGCGGGGAACAACCACATAAATACCATGAAAATAGCAAGTGCGTATATTTTTGCGTTCTTCATTGTAGGCACCCTCCTTTTGTCAGCATTAATCGACTCCTGATATTTGTAGGTATTTCAGCGCGGCGGGTAAGGAAGCAGGCGCGGCTTCAATTTTTTTTCTCCGCTCCTCCGCCAACGGATTGCATAGGACTTCGCGGCGCTTGATGCGCTCTCCCGGAGAAAGGGTGTCATGGACGTATCTCTCCTGTCCTTCCAGCAGGCCCTTTTTGAACCTGATGGGAGAGTTTATGTCATCTATTTCGGACGAATACGCTGGAACCGGGCGGGAAACTCAAAATAAGGCATTCAGGGGCAATTCTCAGATTTTCATGATGGCGCTCACCTTTACGTTTGCTTCGCTATCGCCCCTCAACTACGTGAAGCTTTACGTTGAAACTCTTGAGCGCATTGCTCTTTCCTTCCCACCTCCTGTAATACAGCATCCGCAGTTCAGTGTCGCCAGGCTTGAACGCTTCCAAGAGCCAGGTTTGAACCATTTCTCCCCCGACCTTGCCCCTGCCGCCCTCGTACACTGATTTCTTATCTATAAATCGAAGTATATTCGTGTCAAGATATTCCGAGTGCCACTCATAACCCGTGCCCCCCTGTGCAATTAGGACCAGCTTAACCTTCTCTCCGACATTTACTTGCGCCTCGCGGTTGTTGTCAGTGATAGCCAACTCCAGAACTTTTTTCCCGTCTATGCGGCAAACTGTGAACATTATCAGTGTTAAAATAATTATCTTCATTATAATCGCAAATAAATAATACTTGTATTATAACACTGCCCCTGGGATTATGCAAAAACCATAGATAGTAGAGCTTCCTAACAAATACGATTAAAAAGCCCCAAAGCTATACTTATCAAGGACCAACATAAATCAGTGAATCTTATATAGATTCTTTTATAGAAGATGCAAAAACTTTAGAAGATTTAGTACTAACTTTCCCGCAACCCCCATTGCGGGTTTTTTGAAATTATTTGAATATTCCATGGTTGTGCTATATCATATTGAGATGGACAATTATCCCGCGATCAAGAATTTAGCCCGCTGGTTGATCGCTCACGAGTTATGTGAGGCCAATCCCTCCGAGGCAACAGCTACGCCGGCGGCTTGCATTTGCGTCTGCGACAAGCTGCGCAAGCCCCTGTCCACGCTCGCGGGAGTCGCCGGGTACAAAGCCCTCGTTTCCCGCGCCCTGGCGCTGGCGAAGGCGGAGATTCCCTCGCTTGGCTCATTACGGGTCGGGGAAGATGGAACTTTAGAGGTGCCGGGCTCCGCCGAGCCGGAGCGGCGCGCGGACAAAGGCGCGGAGGGCGAAGCGGCGCTCGTGTCACAGTTGCTCGGGCTGCTCGCCACATTTATAGGCATAGGTTTGACGATGCAACTGGTGCGCGACGCGTGGCCGGATGCGCCCTTTGAGGGCATTGGTTCTGAAACGGAGAAAGAACAATGAGCGGACAAGGCAAAGCGGTCATTAATAAACTGCCGACCGGTGTCCCGGGCTTAGATGAGATCATGGGCGGCGGCCTCCCGGAATACTCTTTCAACATCATCGCGGGCACACCGGGATGCGGAAAGACCACGTTTGCGCATCAATTCGTGTTCGCCAATGCGACGCCGGAGCACCCCACGCTCTATTTCACCGTCCTGGGCGAACCCGCCTTGAAAATGCTGCGTTACCAGCAGCAGTATACGTTCTTCGACCATGAGAAGTTATCCAGATCCATCCGTTTTATAAACCTGAGCCAGGTCGTGCTGGAGAAGGACCTGAGCGCAGTCCTGGACGAGATTTCCCGAGAGGTCGAGGCGGCCAGCCCCGGCATAGTCGTCGTTGACTCTTTTCGTACCGTGGTGCGCAAGGCCCAGGGCGGCGCCAGCGAAACGGAACTGCAGGGTTTCGTCCAGCGGCTGGCGTTGCACCTGACCAGTTGGCAGGCCACGACTTTTCTGTTAGGTGAATATTCGGATGTGGAAATACGCGATAACCCGGTGTTCACCGTCGCCGACGGCCTCTTCTGGCTCTACCAGAACGTGGAGCGGAATTCCATTGTACGCAAGCTCCAGATAATGAAACTGCGCGGGCAGGCCTCCGTGCCCGGCCTGCATACCTTTCGCATTACCGACGCGGGACTTCAGACTTTCCCGCGCACCCTGGGCTTGACCGGAAGAAAAGAGAAAAAAACCGCCCGGAAGCGCCTTTCCATCGGCATCCCCGAGCTGGACAATATGATGGGCGGGGGGATCCCCGAAGGGGACAGCGTCCTGGTGGCAGGCCCCTCCGGCTCGGGGAAATCGGTCCTGGCGACCCAGTTCATAGCCGATGGATTGCGTCATGGGGAGCCGGCCATTGCGGCGGTATTCGAAGAACGTCCGCAGGAGTACGCGACGCGGGCAAAGAGCTTCGGCCTGGACCTGGAAACGCCGCAGAAAGAGGGCAAACTCCATATCCTATACCTCCGTCCGCTCGACCTCTCGGTGGACGAGACCATGCAGGAGATACTCGATGCCGTCCAGAAATTAGGCGCCAAACGCCTGGTAATCGATTCGTTGGCCGGTTTCGAGATGGCGCTGGCGCCCGGCTTCCGGGAGGACTTCCGGGAATCGCTCTACCGGATGATGGGCGCTTTGACGGGGATCGGGGTGACGATTTTAAGCACGGTCGAGACGACGGAATCCTATAACTTGTTCCCCTTCAGTGCCTACTCGATATCGTTTCTGACAGACGATATTATCCGGCTTCGTTACGTGGAGATAGAGGGCCAGTTTCGGACGATCCTCACCGTCATCAAGATGCGGGGCGGCAAACACAGCCGCGACATCCGCGAATATGAAATTACCGATGGAGGGATGGCCATCATAGGCCCTCGCTTCGAAGGCTACCGGGCCTTGACCACCGGGATACCAGAGCGGCTTAACGAGAGCTCCCAAAAACAGCCCCCGGAGAAGCCTGCGGGCAAGAAATAGGCAAATATCATGGGCGCAAAAAAAAATGCCCGCGCGGAGGACTCGATGCCCGAACTGCTCTTTAAGTACTCGCCCCTGCCCATGGCCGCCGTGGAAGGGGACGGGCATATTGTGAGGTATGTCAACCCCGCCTTCTGCCGCCTGCTCGGGAAGAAGTGCGAAGAGATGGCCGGAATCCACTTCGCCCAGGCCGTGCCCGAGGCGGAGGCATGCCTGCCCGTCCTTGACCGGGTGTACAGCACGGGAAAGCCTGAAGAATGCGAGGCCGGCTGGTCTTATGCGATGTGGGCGGTCCCGGGCGCGGGGGGACACCAGGCGGGGGTCGTGGTCCTGGTGACGAATAAGACCGGGGACGTGCGGTTCCGCGAGCAGGCCGCCGCGATGAACCAGGAGCTGATGCTTTCCGTGGTGCGGCAGCATGAACTTACAGAATCCCTCAGCGCTTCGGAGCTTAGTTACAGGCGGATATTCGAAAGCGCAAAGGACGGGATACTGTTGCTGGACGCGGATAACGCCACGGTTTACGATGTAAATCCTTCCTTGATGAAAACGCTTGGTTATTCCCACGAGGATATGGTCGGGAAGGAGTTTTGGGAAACAGGCCCTATAAAAAATATTGAAAAGGCAAATGCCGCGTTTAAGGAACTGTTGAAAAAAGACTCGGCCCGCTATGAAAACCTGCCGCTGGAAACCAGCGATGGCCGCATTATCGAGGTGGAGGTCATAAGCAGCGTTTATGAGATCGGTAATACAAGACTCGTCCAGTGCAACTTCCGCGACATTTCAGAAAGAAAAGTGCTGGAGGCGCAGAAGGCCGATTTCTACGCAATGATTACGCATGACGTGAAGAGCCCTCTTACCAGCATACTGGGTTATTCCGAACTTCTTATGTCCAAGGCCGATAAGTATGACGCCGACACAAACGAGATGATTGCCGCGATAATGAGAAGCGGCGAGCGGATTAACCACCTGATTGAAAACTTTCTGGCTATCTCAAAAATGGAATCCGCGAAAGTTGTTCTAAATACCGCTCCAACCGATATAGCCGCGCTCCTGCGGGATGCCTGCTCGGAAATTGAAAATGCTGTACAAAAAAAGAAGCTCGATTTAAAAATAGAAATACCCGACGGCCTGCCGGAAGCGGCGGTGGATTCCAGGTTAATCCAGCGGGCAGTCTTGAACCTGCTTCATAATGCGGTTAATTACACACCCGCCCCCGGGACAATCGCTCTTAAAGCGGTGTTTGACGGCAAGGATTTCATAATTATTTCCGTAACGGATACAGGGAAGGGAATAACCGCCAGCGAGCAGAAAGCCGTATTTGAAAAATATTACCGCTCTAAAAAAACCGCAAGGGTTAAGGGCAGCGGCCTCGGGCTCGCCATTGTAAAGGCCGCCGCTGAAGCGCACGGCGGCCGGGTCGAAGTAGAGAGCGAGCCCGGCAAGGGAAGCACGTTCAGGTTATTCATCCCGGTTAAAGGAGCTGGGGGATAGGAGCGCATCGTGAATACGGGACCAAAACCCCACGGGGATGAAGAGGACGCGCGGTTCCGGGAGCAGGCCGCCCAGATGAACCAGGAGTTGACCTGAATCAGGCCGCACGCGACTTTCGACTCGATTGGTAAAGCTTAAAGGAAAATCCGCACTAGTAAGGGACGGTTATCCTGCATCGGCAGGGGCAGTTTCACAAAAAATATGGGCACCCATTCAGGTGTGCCCATATTTGGAGTGAACTGGCTCCCCAGCGTGGACGCTATCAGAACTTTATTGCTTGAGCCAACAGGGGAGTTACTGAGTACCTTGGCCATAGCAAAAGAACTGTCATTTCAATGAGTTAATATTTAATCTGTAATCAGAAACAGCCTTCCCAACTCTGTCTTCTCGACTTCATAAACGAGGAAACCACCAAGGGTGTATTCCGCAGATCTACACCCTCGTGCCCTCGGCCAGGATATTAATATAATCGATGTAGAGGTATCTACGGCCCCTCTTCTTCCCGGTGATCTCCTTCAGAATACCAGCCCTCTCAAGTTGGACTACCAGCTTTCCCGCCGACTGGTAGGATATGCTGAATTCCTTTGCTACCTCGGTTACGGAGACATAAGGCTTGGAATAGAGGCTTTCCAGTATTCCTACCGCATATGGCGAAGAGATTTTCTTTTGCCATAGTAACTGTCTGTGGCTCGTCTGTAGCTCCAGAATCCGCCTGGATGTCTCGATAGCGGAGTCTGCAGTCTCTATGACGCCTTCGAGAAAGAAAGTCAGCCACTGTTCGTAATCCCCTTTTACTCTCACCATGCTCAGCCGGTCATAGTATTCCTGCCTGTGTTTCTTGAAGAAGAAGCTGAGGTAAAGGAGTGGCCTGTGGAGCACCCCTTTCCAGTACAGGTAGAATGTAATCAGAAGGCGTCCAAGCCTGCCGTTGCCGTCGAGGAATGGGTGTATCGTCTCGAATTGGTAATGCACCAGGGCGCAGTCAATGAGTACGGGCAAACCCTTCTTGGCATGCAGGTATTTTTCGAGTTCTCCCAAAGTCTTCACTGCTTCATGCGGGGGTGGGGGAACAAAAGACGCATCCTGGAGTGTACACCCGGCGGGGCCTATCCAGTTCTGTGTCTTCCTGAACTCTCCAGGCTGTTTTTTCCCTCCACGCACGCCTTTCATCAGCGTCTCATGGATCTCTTTAATGAGTCTGAGGCTCATGGGCAGGCTGTCCAGCCTTTCCATGCCATAATTTAGGGCCTTGATGTAATTAACAACCTCTTCCACGTCGTTAATGTTTTCCGGCGTCTCCCCGCTTTCAAACTCAAACAGATCTTCCAATGAAGCCTGTGTACCTTCTATCTGGGAACTCAGCAGCGCCTCTTTCCTCACGTACATGGCTATGAAAAGATCCACGTTGGGCAATATACGGCCCATGCCATCCAGACGCGCCAGAGACATATCCGCTTTTGAGAGCAGGTTCTGTAGATCGCCTTCAAGTTTTATGGGAGGGTTCGGTGGCAGTGGCGCGGGAATGAACGCCTTATAACCCGGTTGGTTGGTTTACGTATGTTCCGCTTCTGTTCAATAATCCACTCCTTATTCAAGTTTAGTTAAATAAGGTAGCACAAAACATGGCGTTATTCAACTATAATTCAATAAGGGATCGCGAGGTGTATTCTTATTGAAGCAGATGGAATTAGTGCCCGGGGGAGCCATGCCAAGGATATGCAGGATAGCATTGTAAAACAACAACATCAAAACATTGTAATAGCGTCGCCGTAATCGGCATCCAATATCGACCGGTCGGTATTTAGCGCCAATGGTGGATTATTATTGTATGCGGGTTAACAACTGCTATGATTGGGAGCTGTTACACAAAAAA
>CAVTDB010000004.1:0-18926 GCA_963733375.1 Nitrospirota bacterium
GTCTTGCCTGTACCGTTCACGCCGACGAATAGGTACACGGAGAGGGTCTTCTCGCCGCCCCGGAACGTCCCGGCGTCGCCCCGCAATATATCCCTTATCTTCTCTTTTATCTCCTTCTTGACGAGCGACGGGACGCGTCGGTAAGCCCCTCGCGCGCGAGCTTCTCCTTCACGTTTTTAACGATCACGCCCGCAATATCTGTGCCCAGGTCGGCTGAGATCAGCACCTCTTCAAGGTCTTCGTCGACCAACCGCGGCGTCTATCTCTTTCTTGCCATAGACGGCTTTTTCTATCCCCGTGACGAAATTGTCGCGGGTTTTGGCAAGGCCTGATTTAAGTTTGTTGAAAAAACCCAAGAGAACCCTCCCTCACTTGCAATCGTCCCCGCCCCTACACGAACAGCAGGAATATTAACAGCGTGACAAGCCCCCCCAGGAGCGCGCCCAGAATGACCTCCCTCGCCGTATGTATCTTGAGCGCGATGCGGCTGTGGGCGACCATTGCCGCCATCATCAACACAAGCCCCGCGACTAAGGCGTTCGACGTTAAAAAAAGCGTTATGACGAATATCGAGGACGCCGTGGCCGCATGACCGCTGGGCATCCCTCCCATCAGGGGAGAGCCCCGTCCGATATACGCCTTGGCCATGATCACCGAGATGACCACGACTATCAACGCCATGAAGGCCACGTTTTCCCTGGCGAGCTTGACCTCGCCCACCCCTGCCCTCACTACCTGCGCGACGTGAGGGTACAGGATGAGGAAGCCTATCACAGCGCGCCGAACGAGGCTATGAATACCGCTCCGGCGGCGGTGTCCTTCGCTACCTTGGCGGCCGGATGGAACTCCTCGGAGATTAAGTCCACTATCGACTCGACCGCCGTATTTATCACCTCGGCCACCAGGACTATGACGACGGCCAGGGAGAGCGCGATGAAGGAAGCCCTGTCCAGGCCGAAAAAAAGCGCCAGCACGATGACCAGCGCGGCGGCCGTGAAATGAAGCCGCATATGTTTTTGCGTCCTGGTCGCGTACAGTATCCCCTCTATCGCCAGGTTCGCGCTCTGATACCAGCTCTGGGGCTTTATCTTTTCTTTATGGATATTAAAAGCTCCCTTTGTTTTTTCTCCATCCTGAGCCGGGCGGGCTTGCCCTTTTCGTGGTCGTAGCCCATGATGTGCAGGATGCCGTGCGTGAGCAGGGTGAGCAGCTCCTCCTCGAAAGGATGTCCGGCTTCCCCGGCCTGGGCAAGCGCCCTGGGCGCGGAGATAACTACATCCCCCAGGACGAGCGGGGCGTCTTCCGGCTGCGCCAGTCCGTCCCCTTCCAGCATGGAAAAAGACAGGACGTCCGTAGTGCTGTCTATCCCCCGCCACTCCCGGTTCAGGCGGCGCATCTTCCTGTCGCCGGTAATCAGGATGGAAAGCTCAGCGTCTGGGCAACCCAGGGACGACAGGGCCTTCAGGGCTGCCTGCCTCAGCATGCCAGTCGGAACTTTTATGCTCTTCTGTGAATTTGCCGTTTTGACCGGCAAGTTTCCTCCCTCCGGACGGGATTCCCAGGCCAGGGTAGTCCACCCTGTGGTGGTAAATCCCGGAGAGGAGCTGGTTAAAGCTCCTGGTTATGGCGGTCAGGTCCTTCAGCGTCAGGTCGCACTCGGTAAGCTGGCCGTCCACGAAGAACCGCCCGATTATCTTGTCCACCAGCGCGGAAATCCTCGCCGGGGTCGGCTCTTCAAGCACCCTCGACGCCGCCTCCACCGCATCGGCCAGCATGACGATAGCCGCCACCTTCGTCTGCGGCCGCGGGCCGGGATAGCGGTAGTCGTCTTCGCTCACCGAGGCCCCTTCGGAGCTTTTGGCTTTTTCATAGAAGAAGCTCATCAGGGCGTTCCCGTGGTGCTGCTGTATTACGTCCGAAATCTGCGGCGGGAGGTTGTGTTCCTTCGCCAGCTCGTATCCGTCCTTCACATGCGAAGAGATAATAAGACTGCTCATGGACGGGGTAAGCCGGTCGTGGCGGTTTTCGCCCTTCGCCTGGTTCTCTATGAAATACTCCGGCTTCTTTATCTTCCCGATGTCGTGGTAATACGACGCCACGCGGGCCAGGAGCGGGTTTTCGCCCACGGATTCAGCCGCCGCCTCGGCGAGGCTTCCGATAATGACGCTGTGGTGGTAAGTGCCCGGCGCGGCCATCATAAGCTGCTTCAGGAGCGGCCGGTTCAGGTCGCTGTATTCGAGGAGGCTTATGTCCGTGACCGTTTTGAACATGGACTCCAAAAGGGGCAGAATGCCTGAGACCAGTATTGCGGAGAGGAAGCCGCTGGTTACCCCCGCGACGAGGTCATATATCGCCGCGCGGGTAAAAAGCACGTGCTGGTAGAGGTCGAGGCATAAGATGGAGGCGACGTTGGCCAAAGCCACGAAGAGCCCCGCCCGCAGAAGCGCCGAGCGCTGCGTGCACCGCAACAATGAAAAGCTGGCGATGACGCTCCCCATGAAGGTATAGAAGCCGAACATGAGCTCGTGCCCGATGAGGAGCCCGCCGAAAATGCTCATCACGATGGACATCACGATGCCCAGGTGGATGTCGAACAAAAGCGTGGCGAGCATCGCGGCGGTGGATATGGGGACGGCATAGAAGCCCGCGCGCCTTCCGACCCTTGGGAGGTTCCCGGTGAAGGTGGAAAATACCTCCGCCGAAACGCGGCTTATCGCGACGGCGCCGACGAGGATGACGCATACGAGCGCAAGCTTCTGGAGGTCATGGGTAAGGCTCCTCTTGTAGCGGCGCATGTCCCTGTACAGGACGTATATCGGCATGGAAACTACCAGGAGAAGCCCCACTATAGTCTGGAGGCTGTCAAGCGGAGACATCTTGGCAAGCTCGGAATAGTCTATCAGAAGGACCGACAGGCCGATTACAAGCAGCCCGCCCATCACGGCCTTCTTCACCCTCTCGGAGTGGAGGCGCTTCACCGCCGGCCGGTTCTGTTTCTGGATGGCAAGGGGCTTCGCTTCCTGCTTCCGAAGAGTTACGCCTACTCTTGCGCGCTCCCCCTTAAGGGCGGCCATTTTTTTCCTCGTACCTTTGGTATGCCTTGACTATCTGCTGGACCAGCCTGTGCCTGACCACGTCTTTTTCGGAGAACCGCACGAACTCTATCCCCTTTACCGATTCGAGGATCTTGATAACCTCTATAAGTCCGGACCCCTTTTCCACCGGCAGGTCCACCTGGGTTATATCCCCGGTAATTACCGCTTTAGAGCCGAAACCCATCCGGGTCAGGAACATCTTCATCTGTTCGGACGTGGTGTTCTGGGCCTCGTCCAGGATTATGAAGGAGTCGTTCAACGTGCGCCCGCGCATAAAGGCGAGCGGCGCGACCTCTATCGTCCCCCGCTCCATCAAACGGGCCGCCTTTTCCGGGTCCATCATGTCGTAAAGCGCGTCGTAGAGCGGCCTTAAGTAGGGGTGTACCTTCTCGTACAGGTCGCCCGGCAGGAAGCCGAGCTTCTCGCCCGCTTCGACGGCCGGCCGCGCAAGGATAATCCGGTTGACCTCTTTTTTCATCAGCGCGGCGACCGCCGCCGCCATCGCGAGGTATGTCTTTCCGGTGCCGCGGGGCCGATGCCGAAGACGATGTCGTGGGTCCTGATAGCTTCCACGTACGTCTTCTGGTTTTCGGTCTTCGGGCTTATATGTTTTTTGTTGTGGCCGATAAGCACGGTGTCGGAGAATATGTCCTTGATACCCGTGCCGCTGCCGGCCTCGTAGGCCCGCATCGCCAGTTTAACGTCCTCCAGCTTCAGCGTATAGCCGCTCCCGACAAGCCCCGCCAGGTCCTTTATCAGCTTCTCGGCGTTCAGGACCGCGGGCTCCTCGCCCTCTATGGAAAGCTTGTTCCCCCTGGCCTTGATGTCAACGCCGGAGGTGTCTTCTATATACCGGAGGTTCTTGTCGAACTCTCCGTACAGGACCTTCAGGTCCTCGTCCGCCTCGATCAGAAGTTCCTTTTTCGTAGTGCTATCCTCCTGCCTTTATTCCCCCTCTCCCTGACCCTCTCCTATAAAGACCTTCCCCTGGCCATCCCCTCGAGGCGCTCAATGCGCTCTTCGATAGGCGGATGGGTGGAGAAGAGCTTCGCAATCCCCCGCGCCGAGAAGGGGTTCACGATGAACATGTTCGCCGTCGCCGGGTTCGCGTCCATCGGTATCCTCTCGGTACCCATCTCCAGTTTCCTGAAGCGCGTTCGCGAGGTAGAGCGGGTTGCCGCAGAGCTTCGCCCCGCTTTCGTCCGCCATATACTCCCTTGAGCGCGAGATGGCGAGCTGTATGAGCATCGCCGCGATAGGCGCTAAAATCATCATCGCTATCGCCGCGATGGGGTTTCCGTCTCTATCGTCCCGGCCGCCGAAGAATATCGCGAACCGCGAGAGCATCGTGATTGCCGCCGCTATTACCGACGCGATGGTGCTGACCAATATATCCCTGTGCTGCACGTGGGACAACTCGTGCGCCATGACGCCTTCGAGCTCCTGCCTGCTAAGAAGCCTCAATATCCCTTCCGTCGCGGCGACGGCGGCGTGGTCCGGGTTCCTGCCGGTCGCGAATGCGTTGGGGGAGTCGTCCGGTATGATATATACCTTCGGCATGGGCATGCCCGCCTTCTGGACAAGCCCTCGCACCACGGAGTAAAGCTCCGGGGCCTCCGTTTCCGTAACCGGCTGTGCCCGGTACATCCTGAGGACAATTTTATCGGAGAACCAGTAACTGAAGAAGTTCATGAGCAGGGCGAAGATGAAGAACCCGAACATCCCCCTGTGCCGCCATGGCCTGGCCTATCAGGACCATAAGGACCGTAAGCGCCGCCATCAGCATGGCCGTCCTTAACTTGTACATTTTACTTTATTACCTCCAAAACAAACGCAAACTATTCCTGCTAATATTCTATCAGAAATATGGCTTTTTTCCACGAAAATCAGCCGTTACTGTTTCTTTTTCAGCCTCTGCGCGGCCAGTTTCGCCGCATCCGAACCGGGGTATTTTTTTACGACCTCCGCGTATGCCGCCTTCGCCTCCAGCGGACGTTTCATGGCGTCCAGGGTATAGCCTTTCTTAACCAGCGCATCGGCCACCTTGGAACTTTTCGGGTAATTTTTTATCACCTTGTCGAACTCAGTCACGGCATCGTCATATTTTTTCATGGAATAGAGCGATTCGCCTATCCAGAACTGGGCATTCCCGGCATATTCCGCGTCCGGAAAATCCTTCAGGTACTCCCGGAATTCGCTTACCGCAATCTCATAATTTCCGTTTGTATAATCCAGGTAGGCCTGATGGTACATCTGGTTCGGGTCCGGAGCAGTTGCCCCGGCCGCGCCAGCCGGCGCCGCGCCGCCCGCGGTTCCAGCCGCCGCCGTGTTGCCTTGCGCCGTCCCTGGGCCTGAGCCTCGGCCAGCTTCTGCATCAGGAGGGCCTTCATCGCGTCCAACTTCTCATCCACCTTCGAAAGCTCGTGCCTGATGTCATCTATCTGTCCCTGGGACACTCCGCCGCTTGTGCTGGAAAACTCGCGGTTGCCAAGGTCTGCCTGGTTTCTGAGTATTGTATTTGTCTGCTCGTGCAGTGATTTCAAGCCTCCCTTTACCTGCGACTTGAGCAACTCAAGCGATTCCTGGCTTCTCTTGTTCTCCGCCTGGAGAGAGAAATTTATGTCGTCCATGCTGCCCTGTATCTGCCGGAGCTGGGCGTTAGTGGCGGCGGTCTGGCGCTCGACCCTGTCTATGTCCCCGCTCGTTGCGCAACCGTACCCGAAAACCATGAGAATAAGCGGCAAAAAAATTATATATTTCTTCATTTAAGCCATGCCCTCTTCGCACGGAAGGCGGGCCCTGTATGGACCCGCCTTTCCAGAATATAACGCCCCCTCACCCTTTTTTAAGATAACAGGGTGAACCAAGGGGAGTTGTGAAAAGTCCTACTGGACCACGAAATGGTCCCGCCTGTTCTTGGCCCACGCCGCCTCGTCATGTCCGGGGTCGAACGGCTTGCTCTTGCCGAAGCTTATCGTTTTAAGCCTGCGGGCTGGCACGCCCAAGGATACCAGGTAGTTCTTTGCTGCGTCCGCGCGCCTCTGGCCCAGGGCAAGGTTATACTCTACGGTGCCCCTTTCGTCGCAGTTGCCTTCCACCGTAACGATAACCTTGGGATGAGCCTTTATCCATTCCGAGTCATGCTGCAACACGGCTGCGTCATCCGGCCTGATGACATAACTGTCGAAATCAAAGAAAACGTCTTGAAGGGCCTTAACCTCTTTACCCTCTTCTGCCGACGCCGGCTGTTCCTTCGGTCCGGGAGGAGCCTCTTTGGCCTGCGTTTCAGCGGCCGGGGGCGCCTTCTCGGGTGCGGCCTCCGGCGGTGCTTTCTCCATCGGCTTCTGGGTTTCCAATCCACCGGTTTCTTTAACCTGTTTTTTTGCGCACCCGTAAAAACCCGTAAACACCAGAAGCGCCGCAGCCAGGCATATCAGAAGAATCCTGTTAATCTTCACCCCTTTGCCTCCTTTTCGCTTGGTTTGTAAAAGGGAAAAAGCCCCCGGAAAAGCGTTTCTACAACTGTTGTATTATAGCACAAAAGCGCTGAAGTCAAATTATTTTTCACTGCCCAGCCGGGGCGACCACGCGGATGTCTGGCAGTTCCCGCCCAGCGGAAGCTTCTTTACGTTTTCACCGTGAGTGTCCATTAAATATATCGCATTTTTGCCGCTTCGGGTAGAGGAAAAAGCGATATGCCTGCCGTCAGGCGACCACGACGGGTTTTCATTGCTCCCGCTATTCCAGGTAAGCCGGACGACGTTGTCCCCGGTAGAGTCCATCATGAAGATATTAAAGACGCCCCCTTCCCGGCTGACATACGCTATTTTATCCCCGTTCGGCGACCAGGCGGGGGACGCATTGTACTTCCCGCTGTACGTGAGCTTCCGGACATTGCCGCCGTCCGAGTCCATCGCGTAAACCTGGGGCGAGCCTGCCCGGTCTGAGTTGAAGACTATCTCCCGCCCGTTAGGCGACCACGACGGCGAAGTATTGATGCCCCGGCTGTGCGTGATCTGGTTTAGTCCCTTGCCGTCCCTGTTCATGGTGAATATCTGGGCGTCGGCACCCTTGCTTAAGCACAGCGCGATCTTCTCGCCGTCGGGCGACCATGACGCCGCGGTATTGAGCCCGGGGTAAAACGAGATTATCCCCCTGCTCTTGCCGGAGGTGCTTACCCACCAGAGGTCGGGGTTCAGCCTTTTGTACGAGGTGTACGTGATGTAGTTGCCCGATGGCGACCACGCGGGGAGAAGGCATATCCCCTCATCCCTGGTCAGGCGGATTGCATTATGCCCGTCATAGTCGGCGATATAAAGTTCGTCATGGCCGGTCATATTGGAGATAAATGCTATCTTCGTCTGGCAGATGCCTTTTTCGCCCGTGAGCTGGAATATTATCTCGTCGGCGAGTTTGTGTATATTCTCCCGCATTACAAGCAACGACTTCGGGTAGCTCTTGTTCATGATAACCGAACCGGCTTTGGCGTCAACCAGCTTTGCGGATATCGTAATATCGCGCCCGTCCGTGGAATAGGCCCCGGTAATGATGTCGTTAACGTCCAGCGAGGCCCAGGCGCTCGGGTCGCCCTTTATTTGTTTGACTCTTTTGGCGTCGAAGAACCCGGAGAAGTTCAGGTCGTCCGCCAGTTCGTCCGCCATCGCCTTGTCCCGCCCCTGCGGGTCCGCAAAACCTCCCTCGCGCTCAAAATCCGGGATTATACGCTTATCTTCCCCGCGCCCTTCGTGGTGGAAAGGTATATCTCCGGCTTCGTATCGGCGATGCCTAACGCCGGTGAGAAAAAGACCGCGGCAACTATTAATAGCGTCATTCCCGTAATAATTTTTTTCATTTTTCGTATATCTTTCTAAAAATTTACCTTTGAAAAGCAACGGCAGGGCCGACACATGGGTCGGCCCCTACAGTTCGGATTCTTCGCTACTCAGAATGACAATTTCCTTAACCCCTCGCCCCGGGCACCTTCCGATGGGAGAGGGGCAGGGGGTGAGGGCTATGTTTTCCCCGGTATAAACGAGTAATGCACCCCGAGCGCGTCCCCCAGGCCTGCCGGGGGCGGCGGTAATTTTCTCACCAGTTTAACAGAAATAAGCGCCTGCTGGTCATACAGATCAATTCCAGAAGAAGTTTCTATTTGCACCTGGGTTATATTTCCAGCGCCGTCAATGACGAAAGATATTACGGCAGGTTTTGTTGGCTTATGCCAAGGTACCCGATTTTCCCAAATCCCCTCTACCTTCTTCTGTATAAGATCGGCGTACTAAGAATCGAAATTCCCTGAGAACGCCACAGGGCCGGTTATCGCGCCCGGTTTTGCTTTGCCGCCTCCGCCCGCCGGGCCCTGTCCGGGGCCTACCGGCGCCGACGGCTGGATTTTCGCCACTTCCGGTTTTTCCGCCTCGTGCTTCTTCTTTTTCTCAGGCGGCTTTTTCTGTACCTCTTTTTTCGCCAGCTTCACCGGCTCCTTCTCCGGGACAGGCTTTTCTTCTTTAACCGGGTTCTTTACCTGTTCATGGGATTTGCCGCCCCCGCCCGCCGGACCCGGCAGGGTAGTAACGGTGACGTTGAATATCTGTAGCGCTTTCGGCGCCTTTCGGGCCGGCACAACCCAGATTATTCCGAAAACCGCCAGATGCAGGACAATTGAGACGATGACCGCCGTCCAAAAAAAATCACCCGCCTCTTCCGTGGAGGCGAACTTCTCCCTCGGGGGTTTTGCTCCCCCTTTCCCTTTATTCTCCTTGTGGCGGTATTCATTAAAAAACAAAGCCTTCCGGCGATCGGTTGCCATCTAAAAATCTATTAATTTTCGCATAACGGGCCGGCTGATGTCAAGCAAGCGGTCAATCGAAAAAAGGGAGGTCGCTGAAGAAGAAGAGCGATTTTTTCGGATGCACCGGCTCCGGCGGCAAGACCTGCTCATCCTTCAGTATCTTCTCCGGCACTGCCGTCACCATGGCCCGCGCGGCCCTTTCTCCCACCAGCTTCGCCACCTCTTTTACGGCCGTCGAAAGCACGGGCGGCCTTGGGCCGTTATCGTGGGCGTCGCTCGCTATCACGTGCACAAGCCTTCGCTCCAGCATGGACAGAGAAAGCTTCCGGACGTCGTCTCCGAATATCCCCAGAAAGCTTCCGGCTGTCACCTGCATCAGCGCCCCCATGGAGACCAGTTCGTAAAGGCACTCCACGTCCTTAAGCGCCCTCGGGTTCCTCTCCGGGTGCGCGATGAGCGGGACAAGACCCATCTCCCGCATGGAATGAATCGCCTCGTAAATTTTCTCTGAATCGAAAAGCGGCGGGAGTTCCGTAAGGACATACCTGGAAGCGTTTATGGTACAGTAAGAGCCGGATTTAAGTCCCGCCAGCGTCTCCTCGGACAGGCTGATTTCCGACGCGGGATACAGCTCGATTTCCACATCGTCCGCCCTGGCCTGAAGCTGGGCCGTCAGCTTTATGACCTTCTCTTTGGGATTGTCGTGACGGCCGGGTATGACGTGCGGGGTCATCGCGATGCCCTTTATCCCGTCGGCGGCGGCAATCTTAAGCATCTGGAGGGACTCTTCCATCTCGCGCGGACCGTCGTCCGCGCCAGGAAGGATATGAGCGTGTAAGTCGTACACTTCTACCTTACGCCCTTGTCTTCGGTTTGGCTGATTTTTTAGGCTTTTTCGCCGCCTCGCCGAGGTTAAAAGCCTTGTGTAGCGCCCGCACGGCAAGCTCCGTATATTTGCCGTTTATGACGCAGGAGATTTTTATCTCGGAGGTGCTTATCATCATGATATTTATTCCCTCGTCCGCGAGCGCGGTGAACATAGCGGATGCGACGCCGGAATGCGAGCGCATACCCACGCCGACAATGGACACCTTGGAGATTTCGTCGTTCACGATGACCTCTTCGCAGCCCGAGGCCTTCGCCGCGTCCTTTATCACGGGCAGGGCCTTCTTAAGGTCTGTCTTCGGCACGGTGAAAGAGATGTCCGTATAACCGTCCTTGCTGACGTTCTGGATTATCATATCGACAATGACTTTTGCGTCCGCGATGCTCCGGAACAGCTTCGAGGCCACGCCGGGTTTGTCCGGCACTCCGGAAAGCGTCACCTTCGCCTGGTTTTTATCGTATGCAACGCCGGAAACGACCACCTGTTCCATCGTCTTGTCCTCCTTCGTTACCAGAGTGCCCGGCGCGTCGTGAAAGCTCGAAAGCACCCTGACCGGCACGCTGTATTTTTTCGCGAACTCGACCGAGCGGGTCTGCAGCACCTTCGCGCCCAGGCTCGCCATTTCGAGCATCTCGTCGTATGAAATCTTGTCGAGCTTCCTCGCCTCAGGCACTATGTTCGGGTCCGTGGTATACACCCCGTCAACATCCGTATATATGTCGCAGAAATCCGCCTTCAACGCCGCCGCCACCGCCACCGCCGTAGGTCCGAGCCGCCGCGTCCGAGCGTGCTTACGTCTTGCTCCTCGGTTATGCCCTGAAACCCCGCCACCACGGCGACTTTATTCTTGGATAGGGCGTCCCTGATCCTGCCGGCGTCTATGCTCTTTATCCTGGCCCTGGTATGCGCGTCGTCCGTGATGATCCCCGACTGCCTCCCGGTAAAAGACACGGCGTCCACGTTGAGGTCCTTCAACGCCATCGCGAGAAGGGCGATAGTAACCCGCTCGCCCGTGGAGAGCAGCATGTCCATCTCCCGCTCGTCCGGGTTGGACGAGACGCCGCCGGCCAGCACTATCAGTTTATCCGTCTTCCCGCTCATCGCGGATAGGACGACCACCACATCGTGTCCCTGCTTTTTGGTCTTCGCGACCCTCTTCGCCACGTTCTTGATCCTCTCGACGTTCCCCACGGAGGTCCCGCCGTACTTCTGCACTATCAGGCTCAAGTTGTCCTCCTCAAGGCACCAAAAGACGGTCGATGAGATCGACCCTTCCTCGATCACGAGTCCGGTCCCGGCGGCCGCCCGCTTCGTCATATTTAGAATTATTTATTTTTCATCCTTCCCGGAATCCCATAACACGAACGGTACCGGGTCGCTTGTAGGTTTTTATCTTTATTGGCGTCGGGTGGTCGGGCATGGACAGCACTCGGAAACCAGGCTTTCCCTTTACGGCTTAACACCGTCCCCACGACTTTTTCGTCGAAGTCCTCCACCGCCTGAATTTTATGCTGCAGGTTCCCGCTGTGCCCCGCTTCGTCCGGGGCCTCAACATGCACGTACACGAAATCAGCGGAGTCAAGTCGCGGAGAGCGCGGCCTGCGCCTTGCCTTTATAGTCCGTGTCGATATAGCCGGTCGCGCCGGGGACTTCTATCCTTCATGCCAAGCGTCGCCGCTATCCCCTTCAGCAGGTCCACGGCGGAATGTCGCGCGGAATAGTATGCCGCTCCTTGAAGGCCGGGAGCGCGGGTTTTTTGCCCTGCCCCCAGAGCCATATCGAGTTCGCCCTGGACTTCCCCGCCACCAATCGCCTGCGGTTTACTTCATGGCCGGAAATCGGGTCCACGGACGCCTTCATGATGCCCAGCAGGAAGTCCGCGCCCGGCCCGGAAGGCAGGTGGCCGTACGGGCTTTCCGGTTATGTCGTGCGGCGGAGTGCAGATCGCCCCGTCTTCGCCGCCCTTCCAGAGCATGAGGTGGCGGTAGCTCACGCCGGGGTGGAAACTTACGCCGCTACGTCCGAGCCTTTGTTCCAGTTCATGCACGAGGGCGCGCGCCTCTTCCGTGGAGATATGTCCGGCCGAGAAATCCTCCATCACCGAAGACTCGTATCCCTTTTCCAGCCCGGCGAGCGTAACCAGGTTGCACCGGTAAGCAACGTCGTCGGGCTCCAGCGGAAGTCCCATCGCGGCGGCCTCAAGCGGCGCGCGTCCGGTGTAATATTTTCGCGGGTCGTAGCCCAGGACGGAAAGGTTCGCAACGTCCAAACCCGGCGGTATTCCTTCCGGCACGGTCCTGGCAAGGCCCATCGTCCCGTGCGAGGCAAGGTAATCCAGATTTGGGGTCCTGGCATATTGAAGGACCGTCTTCCCGCCCAGTTCGCTAAGCGGTAGACCTGCCATTCCGTCGCCAAGCAGCACGAGGTATTTCACTATTTCGCCCCCGCTTTGAGGAGCGCATTCGCAACTTCCTCATGTTTCTTCGCCTTCGCGAAGGCGAGCGCGGTATTGCCGAATTTATCCTTCGCGTTTACCTCCGCGCGGTGTTTTAGAAGCTCTTTGACCACGCCGTTCAAGTCGGCGGTAGCTGCTACCATCAGCGCTGTCGTGCCATCCTTACTCTTTATATTCGGGTTCGCCCCTTTTTCCAGCAGCAGTTTTACGATGTCCTCGTGCCCCATCGCCGCTGCGTATACAAGCGCGGTAACGCCGTCCTTCGCGCGGGCGTTCACGTCGGCGCCTTTGTCGATCAGCATATTGGCTATATCGGGATGGCCGTTAAAAGCCGCGGCCATAAGCGGCGTGTAGCCGTCGTTATTTTTCAGGTTCGGGTTCGCGCCGGCCTTAAGAAGCGTCTCTGCCGCGTCTTTTCCGCCTTCCGCCGCCGCGCGCAACAAGGGAGTATCCCCAGCAGTATCGCGCGCGTTCACGTCCACATGCCTCTTCACAAGCTCGCGTATGCCTGCCGCGTCCCCCGACTTCGCCGCATCGAAAAGGGACTTCTCCATCGGCCCTGCAAGGGCTGCGGCGGGGATAAAAATAGCCGCGAAAATAATAAGATATTTAAAGCAGGTTTGTGAATTCTTCAATATCTAACCCTATGGATTTTAAGATCGTGGCTACAACCTTTCGTTTCAAAATTTTCCCTGAATGCCTTGGCACTACCGCCCTTTTATTATCGGATGCCCTTTTATAAACTACATGGCTTCCTCTGGTATGACTCACTTCGAATCCTAGCTTCTTCAAAACCTTTTCCAGGTCCTTCGATCCGACCGCCGGAAAATGAGGCGTCACGCGGCAACTTGAACCGACTGTACTTTTACATCGACATCGTCCGGTATTGGCTCGTTATCTTTTTTTAAACTTTCAATATATGCGGCTATCGCTTCCTTTATATTTTCGACCGCCTCTTCGTAAGTTTCCCCCTGCGATACGCAACCTTCAAGAGCGGGGCAGCTTGCAAAGTAGCCGCCTTCTTCAGTTGGCTCAATGATCACATTATATCTATAATTTTTCATATATTTACCTCCTGCTAATATCCCAGCGCCTTCACCACTTCTTCCATCGTACCCTTTATGGAAAGCGGCTTGGTGGATACCTTGATGGCCGTGTCCGGGTCCTTGAGGCCGTGGCCTGTCAGAGTGCAGACGATACGCGCTTCCCCTTTATAATAGCCCAGGTTATTCAGCTTTATAACGCCGGCGATGCTCGCGGCCGATGCGGGTTCGCAGAATATCCCCTCCGTCGCGGCGACCAGCTTGTACGCCTCCAATATCTCCTCGTCCGTGACCATGTCTATTACACCTCCGGACTCGTCGCGCGCGGCCTCGGCGGTCTTCCATGACGCGGGGTTCCCGATACGTATCGCCGTGGCAACCGTCTCCGGGTTCTCCACCGGATGCCCGAGGACTATCGGCGCCGCGCCCGCCGCCTGGAAACCGTTCATTATCGGGAGCGACTTTATTTTCCCGGCGTCTTTATATTTTTTGTACCCCTTCCAGTACGCGCTGATGTTCCCGGCGTTGCCGACCGGCAGGGCGTGGAAATCGGGTGGGCCGCCTATCGCGTCGCATATCTCATACGCCGCGGATGTCTGGCCTTCGATGCGGTACGGGTTGACGGAGTTCACGAGCGTTATGGGATACTTATCCAATATCTCCCGCACGAGCTTCAGCGCCTCGTCGAAATTCCCCTCGATCTGGATCACCCGCGCGCCGTGCATCATGGCCTGGGCCAGTTTCCCGAGCGCGATCTTTCCTTCCGGGATAAGCACGAACGCCTTAATACCTGCCCGCGCGGAGTACGCGGCGGCGGCTGCGGACGTGTTCCCGGTGGACGCGCAGATGACGGCCCCGGAGCCTTCCTCCACCGCCTTGGATATCGCCATCGTCATGCCCCGGTTTTTGAAAGACCCGGTCGGGTTCGCGCCGTCGAACTTAAGGTAAATATCGAGCTTCGGGTTGATAAGCTTCGCAAGGTTCTTCGTCCTGACCAGCGGCGTGTTGCCTTCAAGTAAAGTCACCACCGGCGTTTTTGCCGTCACAGGGAGAAACTCCCGGTACTCTTCGATTATCCCCTTCCAGGCCATCTCTATGCCACCTTTTCGTAAGATATTATTTCTATTTCCGCCTTACTACCACGCGCGCCTTCCACCGTCTTTTCAATAATTTTGGCAACAGCGTTTGGAATAAATTCTTCTCCACACTGATTGCATATATCCGCTGGAACATTTTTAATGATTAATAAAACGCCGTTCAGCATAACTGGAAAGGTGGTTATACCTTTTTCCAATTTTCCCCTGCATAAAGGACAGTTCATATTCCCCTCCTCGTCTTCCAATCACTATGCCATTCCGCGGGTGACGGAGTATACATTGTGATGATAAAGACCATACCATCATTTTCATTTAACGCGAGGACAACGTGCAAAGGCTTGTTGCCGCTATAACCCAATATCAGATGACTCGGAAATGGTTTATCATCTTTATAGGTTTCAATAATTTCACCCCCGCCAATAGCATCCAGAACTTCTTGACTGCCGATACCTCTTTCAATCAACCGCTTAAGCGCGTGTTTCTTCCATTCAATTCTCTCGTCCTTAACTAATCTCTTAATATTATCTAAAAAGATCGACAATCTTATTCCTCGCCCTCTACCCGTATCACTATCGTCTTCGCGGAAATTACTTCCAGTTCGTCTATTGTCGCGAGCGCTTTTCTGACGTTTCTCTCCACCGCCTCGTGCGTCATGACGACGATAGGCACCGCGCTCTCCTCATCCCGTCCGTGCTGGATTACCGAGGCTATGCTTATGTCGTGCTTGCCGAGTATCCCGGAAATTTTCGAAAGCACGCCGGGGCGGTCCTGCGCCGTGAAGCGGAGGTAGTACCGGCACCGCACCTTATCGATGGGCATCACCTTCAGTTTTTTTCTGTTCTCCCTGCGGAAGGAGGCTACGGGCATCCTGCCGGGCTTCCCGTAGAGGATGTCCCTCGATATATCCATAACATCCGATACGACCGCGCTTGCCGTCGGCATGTCGCCCGCGCCCCGCCCGTAGAACATCGCCGGCCCGAGCGCGTCGCCCACCACATACACGGCATTGAAAACACCGTCCACCTTTGCGATCAGATAATCCTCCGGGAGCATCGTCGGATGCACCCGCGCCTCGACTTCTCCGCCTCTAAGCTTGGCTATCGCCAGGAGCTTGATCTTGAACCCCAGCTCGCGCGCGTAGTGGATATCCTCCGGCAATATGCGGGATATGCCCTCGGTATATATATCCGCGAAGTTTATGGGCGTGCCGTAGGCAATGTCGGCGAGTATCGCAAGCTTGTGCGCCGGGTTTATCCCCTCCACGTCGAAGGTCGGGTCCGCTTCGGCGTATCCTAAGCCCTGGGCCTCCTCGAGCACGTCGTCGAAATCCCGCCCCTCGTCCGTCATCTTCGTGAGGATGTAGTTCGACGTGCCGTTTATGATCCCGTAAATCGCTTCGATGTTGTTCGCGGCGATGCCCTGTTTTATCGCGCCGATAATCGGTATGCCGCCGCCGACCGAGGCCTCGTATCCGACCGGCACGCCCGCCTTATCCGCCGCGGAAAATATTTCCTCCCCGTGGATCGCAAGCAAGGCCTTGTTGGCCGTTACGACCGGCTTGCCATTGGCCAGGGCGGATAAAATAAACTCCTTCGCCGGTTTGTACCCGCCGATGAGTTCGATTACGATATCCACGTCAGGATGGTCTATTACCTCGCGGGCGTCCTTCGTATAAATACTCTTTGACAGATTCAGCGCCTTCGCGCGGGAGGCGTCCAGGTCCGCCGCCTTGACGAGCGTAACTTCGGCGCCCAGCCGCCGCGAGATGATTTCCGCGTTATCCCGGAGGAGGTTCACCACTCCGGAGCCGACCGTGCCGAGACCGATTAAACCCACGCCGATTTTAGATTTCATCAACTCTCAGTATCTCTTTTCACTTTTATCAACTTTGCCCCAAGCCTCTCTATCTCGCCAGGATCAATTTTGTATGCATCAAAGACTTGCGAACTCGTCCGTCGAAATTCCCGCCTGTTTCAGTATCGCCCTGAGCGTCCTTTCCGGCATATCTCCCGGATGGTTGGGGATAGTGGTGCGACGCCTTGTTTCCGGGTTCCACCAAATCTCATGGCTACCTTTGGCGCCGCGGTCAAACTCGAAACCTGCGCGCTTTAGCTTCCTCACCACATCGCTGTATTTAAACCCGCTCAGTATGCCCATCACATCCCGACAGCTATATCCAAATCGATTTCCCGGCCCGGCCTTACAAGACCTTCCGGCAAGGGGTCGCCGTGCTCCTGATAAGATTCTATGAGCTTTCTTGCTACGTCGTGTGCTATGTCCACCGTCTCAGCAATCGTCCTGCCCTGCGCCACCAACCCAGGAAGCGACGGGCTGGTAGCGACATACCCGCCCTCGTCGAGTTCCTCTACATGAAGTCTCAAAAATATTTCGGACATGGCAACACCTCCGTCCTATTATCCCAGCACCTTCTTCAGCCCCTTCAGCGCCTGTCTCGTCCTGTGCTCGTTCTCTATGAGTGCGAAGCGCACCCGGCCCTCGCCGTACTCTCCGAAGCCTATGCCCGGCGATACCGCGACCTTCGCCTCGGCAATCAGCATCTTCGAGAACTCAAGCGAGCCCAGATGCTTGAACTTCTCCGGTATCTTAGCCCATACGAACATAGTCGCGAGCGGCTTCGGCATATCCCAGCCTATCTTCGCCAGTCCGTCCACCAGACAGTCTCTTCGGACTCTGTAGACCTCCGTTATCTCCTTCACGCAGTCCTGCGGTCCGTTCAGCGCCGCTATCGCGGCTATCTGTATCGGCTGGAACATCCCGTAGTCCAGGTAGCTCTTTATCTTCTGGAGCGCGCCGACTATCTCCCTGTTACCGCAGCAGAAGCCCACGCGCCATCCCGGCATGTTGTAGCTCTTGGACATCGAGAAGAACTCGACACCGACGTCCTTCGCGCCTTTTACCTGAAGGAAGCTCGGGGCCTTGTACCCGTCGAATACCAGGTCGGCATAGGCGAGGTCATGGACGACGATGACCTTATGCTCTTTGGCGAACTCAACCACCTTCTCGAAGAACTCCAGGTCCACGGTTGCCGTGGTCGGGTTGTTCGGGAAGCTGATAATAAGCATCTTCGGCGCGGGCCATACCTGCCGGAACGCGGAGAGCATATCCTCGAAGAAATCCGAATCGCGCCGAAGCGGTATGTGCCGGACCTCGCCGCCCGCTATTACGACCGAATACGGGTGGATGGGATACGCCGGAGACGGGCAGAGGACTACGTCCCCAGGCTCTATCGTCGCGAGCGCCAGGTGGCTTAAGCCCTCTTTCGCGCCCATCGTGGCGATCGCTTCCGTCTCCGGGTCGATATCCACGTCGTAGCGGCGCTTGTACCAGTCGGCGATTGCGGAGCGGAGCTTCGGTATCCCGCGGCTGGCGGAGTAGCGGTGGTTGCGCGGGTTATAAGCGGCCTCCACCAGTTTGTCCACGATGTGCTGGGGAGTGCCCATGTCCGGGTTCCCCATGCCGAAGTCTATGATGTCCTCGCCGCGCTTTCTGGCCTCCATCTTCATCTGGTTCACGGCGGCGAACACGTAGGGCGGCAGGCGTTTTATCCTCGGGAAATCAAACAAAATAAAACCTCCGGTTATCTTTTCTTTTTGTATTTTTTCTTATATCGTTTCTTGCCTAATTTCCTGGCTATTATCAGCACGGCGACAAAGACGATTACCACCCCGAGAGTAAAATGATATATCTTGGATGCGTGCACGGCTATCTCTTTATCGCCGCAAAGACTTCTTCCGCGTTATACGAGCTCCGGACAAACGGCGCGGAGGCGACGGATAGAAACCCCATCCTTTTTCCGGTCTCAGCGTATCTCTCGAATACCTCCGGCAACACGTACTCCTCTACCTGCAGGTTCTCTTTCGACGGCCTTAAGTACTGGCCGATTGTCAGCAGGTCGCAGCCGGCGTCCCGAAGGTCGCGCATTACTGAGACGACCTCGTCCTCTCGCTCCCCCAGGCCCGCCATTATGCCGGACTTGACGTACACATCCGGGCTAAAGCTCTTCGCCGCGCGGAGCACTTTAAGAGAGCGCTCATAAACCGCCTGTGGGCGTACTTTCGGGTAGAGCCTCGGCACCGTCTCAAGGTTGTGGTTGAATATGTGCGGCCCGGCCTCTATGACTTTACGAAGCGCCGATGTAGACCCCTTAAAATCCGGGGTCAGTACCTCGACCACCAGCCCCGGGAACTCCCTCTTCAGGATACTTATGACCGCCTCGAAATGACCCGCGCCCCCGTCCGGCAGGTCGTCCCGGGTAACGGAGGTGATTACGGCATGTTTGAGGCCCAGCTTGCCAACCGCTATGGCGATATTGTCCGGCTCGGCGGGGTCAGGCGGCAGAGTAAGACCTTTTTTTACCGAGCAGAACCCGCACTGCCGGGTGCAGATCTCCCCCAGTATCATGAAGGTGGCCGTCGGCTTTTTGAAGCACTCGCCGATGTTCGGGCACTTTGCCGACTCGCAGACCGTATGGAGGCCAAGCTCACGCAGCTTGGCCTTGACCGCGGCCAGTTCGCCTATATTGTATTTTTTCCGCGCGT
>CAVTDB010000005.1:0-17442 GCA_963733375.1 Nitrospirota bacterium
GTTTTGCCTGTCCCGTTCACGCCGACGAAGAGATAGACGGAAAGCGGCTTCCCGCCGCCGCGGAACGTCCCGGCGTCGCCTCGCAATATATCCCTTACGCTCTCCTTTATCTCTTTCTGAATAAGCGGCGCGAACGCATTGGTAAGCCCCTCGCGCTTGAGTTTATCCTGCACTTTTTTTACGATCGCGGCCGCGGTTTCCGCGCCCAGGTCAGCCGATATCAGCACCTCTTCAAGGTCGTCAAGGAGTACTGCGTCTACCTGCGTCTTGCCGTAGACGGCTTTCTCTATCCCCGTGACGACATTGTTGCGGGTTTTGGCAAGACCTGATTTAAGTTTGTCGAAAAAACCCAAGAGAACCCTCCTTCACTTGCGATGGACCGCGCACCTACACGAACAGCAGGAATATGAGCAGCGTTATAAGTCCCCCCAGGAGCGCGCCCAGAATGACCTCCCTCGCCGTATGTATCTTGAGCGCAATGCGGCTGTGGGCTACCATGGCCGCCATCATTAACACAAGCCCCGCGACTAAGGCGTTCGACGTTAAAAAAAGCGTTATAACGAATATCGAGGACGCCGTGGCAGCATGGCCGCTGGGCATCCCTCCCGTCAGGGGAGCGCCCCGTCCTATATATGCCTTGGCCATGATCACCAGGATGACCACGACTATCAACGCCATGAAGGCCACGTTTTCCCTGGCGAAGCTGACCTCGCCCACCCCTGCCCTCACTACCTGCGCGACGTGGGGGTACAGGATGAGGAAGCCTATCACGAAAGCGCCGAACGAGGCTATGAATACCGCTCCGGCGGCGGTGTCCTTCGCTACCTTGGCGGCCGGATGGAACTCCTCGGAGATCAAGTCCACTATCGACTCGACCGCCGTATTTATCACCTCGGCCACCAGGACTATGACGACGGCCAGGGAGAGCGCGATGAAGGAAGCCGCTCAAGGCCAAAAAAAAGCGCCAGCACGATGACCAGCGCGGCGGCCGTGAAATGAAGCCGCATATGTTTTTGCGTCCGGTCGCGTACAGTATTCCCTCTATCGCCAGGTTCGCGCTCTGATACTGCTCTGGGGCTTTATCTTTTCTTTATGGATATTAAAAGCTCCCTTTGTTTTTTCTCCATCCTGAGCCTCGCGGGCCTGCCCTTTTCGTGGTCGTAGCCCATGATGTGCAGTATGCCGTGCGTGAGCAGTGTGAGCAGTTCATCCTCGAAAGAATGTCCGGCTTCCCCGGCCTGGGCAAGCGCCCTGGGCGCGGAGATAACTACATCCCCAAGGACGAGCGGGGCGTCATCCGGCTGCGCCAGTCCGTCCCCTTCCAGCATGGAAAAAGACAGGACGTCCGTAGTGCTGTCAATACCGCGCCACTCCCGGTTCAGGCGGCGCATCTTCCTGTCGCCGGTAATCAGGATGGAAAGCTCAGCGTCTGGGCAACCCAGGGACGACAGGGCTTTCAGGGCTGACTGTCTCAGCATGCCAGTCGGAACTTTTATGCTCTTCTGTGAATTTGCCGCTTTGACCGGCAAGTTTCCTCCCTCCGGACGGGATTCCCAGGCCAGGGTAGTCCACCCTGTGGTGGTAAATCCCGGAGAGGAGCTGATTAAAGCTCCTGGTTATGGCGGTCAGGTCCTTCAGTGTCAGGTCGCACTCGGTAAGCTGCCCGTCCACGAAGAACCGCCCGATTATCTTGTCCACCAGCGCGGAAATCCTCGCCGGGGTCGGCTCTTCAAGCACCCTCGACGCCGCCTCCACCGCGTCTGCCAGCATGACGATAGCCGCCACCTTCGTCTGCGGCCTCGGGCCGGGGTAGCGGTAGTCGTCTTCGCTCACCGAGGACCCTTCGGCGCTTTTGGCTTTTTCATAGAAGAAGCTCATCAGGGCGTTCCCGTGGTGCTGCTGTATTACGTCCGAAATCTGCGGCGGGAGGTTGTGTTCCTTCGCCAGCTCGTATCCGTCCTTCACATGCGAAGAAATAATAAGACTGCTCATGGACGGGGTAAGCCGGTCGTGGCGGTTTTCGCCTTTCGCCTGGTTCTCTATGAAATACTCCGGCTTCTTTATCTTCCCGATGTCGTGGTAGTACGACGCCACGCGTGCCAGGAGCGGGTTTTCGCCCACGGATTCAGCCGCCGCCTCGGCGAGGCTTCCGATAATGACGCTGTGGTGGTAAGTGCCCGGCGCGGCCATCATAAGCTGTTTCAGAAGCGGCCGGTTCAGGTCGCTGTATTCGAGGAGGCTGATGTCCGTGACCGTCTTGAACATGGACTCCAAAAGGGGCAGAATACCGGAGACCAGTATTGCGGAGAGGAAGCCGCTGGTTACACCCGCGACGATAGTCATACATCGCCGCGCGGGTAAAAAGCTCGTGCTGGTAGAGGTCGAGGCATAAGATGGAGGCGACGTTGGCCAAAGCCACGAAGAGCCCAGCCCGCAAAAGCGCCGAGCGCTGCGTGCACCGCAATAATGAAAAGCTGGCGATTACGCTCCCCATGAAGGTATAGAAGCCGAACATGGGTTCGTGCCCGATGAGGAGCCCTCCGAAAATGCTCATCACGATGGACATCACGATGCCCAGGTGTATGTCGAACAAAAGCGTGGCGAGCATTGCGGCGGTGGATATGGGTACGGCATAGAAGCCCGCGCGCCTTCCGACCCCCGGGAGGTTTCCGGTGAAGGTGGAAAATACCTCCGCCGAAACGCGGCTTATCGCGACTGAGCCGACGAGGATGACGCATACGAGCGCAAGCTTCTGGAGGTCATGGGTAAGGGTCCTCTTGTAGCGGCGTATGTCCCTGTACAGGACATATATCGGCATGGAAACTACCAGGAGAAGCCCCACTATAGTCTGGAGGCTGTCAAGCGGCGGCATCTTGGCAAGTTCGGAATAGTCTATCAGAAGGACCGACAGGGCGACTACAAGCAATCCGCCCATCACGGCCTTCTTCACTCTCTCGGAGTGGAGGCGTTTCACCGCCGGCAGGTTCTGTTTCTGGATGGAAAGGGGCTTCGCTTCCTGCTTCCGAAGAGTTACGCCTACCCTTGCGCGCTCCCCTTTAAGGGCGGCCATTTTTTTCCTCGTACTTTTGGTAAGCCTTGACTATCTGCTGGACCAGCCTGTGCCTGACCACGTCTTTTTCGGAGAACCGCACGAACTCTATCCCCTTGACCGATTCGAGGATCTTGATAACTTCTATAAGTCCGGACCCCTTTTCCGCCGGCAGGTCCACCTGGGTTATATCCCCGGTAATTACCGCTTTAGAGCCGAAACCCATCCGGGTCAGGAACATCTTCATCTGTTCGGACGTGGTGTTCTGGGCCTCGTCCAGGATTATGAAGGAGTCGTTCAACGTGCGCCCGCGCATAAAGGCAAGCGGCGCGACCTCTATCGTCCCCCGCTCCATTAAACGGGCCGCCTTTTCCGGGTCCATCATGTCGTATAGCGCGTCATAGAGCGGCCTTAAGTAGGGGTGCACCTTCTCGTAGAGGTCGCCCGGCAGGAAGCCGAGCTTCTCGCCCGCCTCGACGGCCGGCCGCGCAAGGATAATCCGGTTGACCTCTTTTTTCATACAGCGCGGCGACCGCAGCCGCCATCGCGAGGTATGTCTTTCCGGTGCCGGCGGGGCCGATGCCGAAGACGATGTCGTGGGTCCTGATAGCTTCCACGTACGTCTTCTGGTTTTCGGTCTTCGGGCTTATATGTTTTTTGTTGTGGCCGATAAGCACGGTGTCGGAGAATATGTCCTTGATACCCGTGCCGCGCCGGCCTCGTAGGCCCGCATCGCCAGTTTGACGTCCTCCAGCTTCAGCGTATAACCGCTGCCGACAAGCCCCGCCAGGTCCTTTATCAGCTTCTCGGCGTTCAGGACCGCGGGCTCCTCGCCCTCTATGGAAAGCTTGTTCCCCCTGGCCTTGATGTCAACGCCGGAGGTGTCTTCTATATACCGGAGGTTCTTGTCGAACTCTCCGTACAGGACCTTCAGGTCCTCGTCGGCCTCGATTAGAAGTTCCTTTTTCGTAGTGCTATCCTCCTGCCTTTAGTCTCACCACTCCCTGACCATCTCACTATAAAGACCTTCCCCTGGCCATCCCCTCGAGGCGCTCTATGCGCTCTTCGATAGGCGGGTGGGTGGAGAAGAGCTTCGCTATCCCACGCGCCGAGAAGGGGTTCACGATGAACATGTTCGCCGTCGCCGGGTTCGCGTTCATCGGTATTCTCTCGGTACCCATCTCCAGTTTCCTAAGCGCGTTCGCGAGGTAGAGCGGGTTGCCGCAAAGCTTCGCCCCGCTCTCGTCCGCCATATACTCCCTGGAGCGCGAAATGGCAAGCTGTATGAGCATTGCCGCGATGGGCGCTAAGATCATCATGGCTATCGCCGCAATGGGGTTTCCGTCTCTATCGTCCCGGCCGCCGAAGAATATAGCGAACCGCGAGAGCATCGTGATTGCCGCCGCTATTACCGACGCGATGGTGCTGACCAATATATCCCTGTGCTGCACGTGGGACAACTCGTGCGCCATGACGCCTTCGAGCTCCTGCCTGCTAAGAAGCCTCAATATCCCTTCCGTCGCGGCGACGGCGGCGTGGTCCGGGTTCCTGCCGGTCGCGAATGCGTTGGGCGAGTCGTCCGGTATGATATATACCTTCGGCATGGGCATGCCCGCCTTCTGGACAAGCCCCCGCACCACGGAGTAAAGCTCCGGGGCTTCAGTTTCCGTGACCGGCTGCGCCCGGTACATCCTGAGGACAATTTTATCGGAGAACCAGTAACTGAAGAAGTTCATGAGCAGGGCGAAGATGAAGAACCCGAACATCCCCCTCGTGCCGCCGACGGCCTCGCCTATCAAGACCAGAAGGACCGTAAGCGCCGCCATCAGCATGGCCGTCCTTAACTTGTACATTTTCCTTTATTACCTCCAAAGAAAACGCAAACCATTCCTGCTAATATTCTATCAGAAATATGGCTTTTTTCCACGAAAATCAGCCGTTACTATTTCCTTTTCAGCCGCTCCGCGGCCAGTTTCGCCGCGTCTGAACCGGGGTATTTTTTTACGACCTCGGTGTATGCGGCCTTCGCCTCCGACGGACGTTTTAAGGCGTCCAGGGTATAGCCTTTCTTAACCAGCGCGTCGGCCGCCTTGGAACTGGTCGGGTAATTTTTTATCACCTTGTCGAACTCAGGCAGGGCATCGCCATACTTTTTCATGGAATATAGCGATTCGCCTATCCAGAACTGGGCATTCCCGGCATATTCCGCGTCCGGAAAATCCTTCAGGTACTCCCGGAATTCGCTTATCGCAATCTCATAATTTCCGTTTGTATAATCCAGGTAGGCCTGATGATACATCCGGTTCGGGTCCGGAGCAGTTGTCCCGGCCGCGCCAGCCTGCGCCGCACGCCGGCGCCGCCTTGAGCCGCCCCCTGGGCCTGAGCCTCGGCCATCTTCTGCATCAGAAGGGCCTTCATAGCGTCCAGCTTCTCATCTACCTTCGAAAGCTCGTGCCTGATATCATCTATCTGTCCCTGGGAGACTCCGCCGCTTGTGCCGGAAAACTCGCGGTTACCAAGGTCCGCCTGGTTTCGGAGTATCGTATTTGTCTGTTCGTTTAGTGATTTCAGGCTTCCCTTTACCTGCGTAAACGACCTGAGCAACTCAAGCGATTCCTGGCTTCGCTTGTTCTCCGCCTGGAGGGAGAAATTTATGTCGTCTATACTGCCCTGCATCTGCCGGAGTTGGGCGTTAGTGGCGGCGGACTGGCGCTCGACCCTGTCTATGTCCGCGCTCGTTGCGCAACCATACCCGAAAACCATGAGAATAAGCGGCAAAAAAATTATATATTTCTTCATTTAATCAATGCCCTCTTCGCACGGAAGGCGGGCCCCGCAGGGACCCGCCTTTCCAGATGTAACGCCCCCTTACCCCTTTTTAAGATAAAAGGGTGGATTAAGGGGAGTTATGAAATGTATTACTGGACCACGAAATGGTCCCGCCTGTTCTTGGCCCACGCCGCCTCGTTATGTCCGGTGTCGAACGGCTTGCTCTTGCCGAAGCTTATCGTTTTAAGCCTGCCGGCTGGTATGCCTAAGGATACAAGGTAGTTCTTTACGGCGTCCGCGCGCCTCTGGCCCAGGGCGAGGTTATACTCGACAGTGCCCCTTTCATCGCAGTTGCCTTCCACCGTAACGATAACCCCGGGATGAGCCTTTATCCACCCCGCGTCCTGCTGCAATACGGATGCGTCATCCGGCCTTATGACATAGCTGTCGAAATCAAAAAAAACGTCTTTAAGGGCCTTCACCTCTTTGCCCTCTTCTACCGCAGCCGGCTGTTTCTCAGGCCCGGGAGGAGCCTCTTTGGTCTGCACTTCGGCGGGGGGCGCCTTCTTCGGGTGCGGCCTCCGGCGGGGCTTTCTCCATCGGCTTCTGGGTTTCCAACCCACCGGTTTCTTTAACCTGTTTTTTTGCGCACCCGTAAAAACCCGTAAAAACCAGAAGCGCCGCAGCCAGGCATACCAGAAGAACCCTGTTAATCTTCACCCCTTTGCCTCCTTTTCGCTTGGTTTATAAACAAGGGAAAAGCACCCCGGAAAATTGTTTCGACAACTGTCGTATTATAACACAAAAGTGCTAAAGTCAAATTATTTTTCACTGCCCAGCCGGGGCGACCACGCGGGGGTCTGGCAGCTCCCGCCCATCGGAAGTTTTTTTACGTTCTCACCGTGGGTGTCCATTAAATATATCGCATTTTTGCCGCTTCGGGTAGAGGAAAAAGCGATATGCCTGCCGTCAGGCGACCATGACGGGTTTTCATTGCTTCCGCTATTCCAGGTAAGCCGTACGACGTTGTCCCCGTTGGAGTCCATCATGAAGATATTAAAGACGCCGCTTTCCCGGCCTACATACGCTATTTTATCCCCGTTGGGCGACCATGCGGGGGATGCATTGTACTTCCCGCTGTACGTTAGCCTCCTGACATTGCCGCCGTCCGAGTCCATCACATAAACCTGGGGCGAGCCTGCCCGGTCTGAGTTGAAGACTATCTCGCGCCCGTTTGGCGACCATGACGGCGAAGTATTGATGCCCCGGCTGTGCGTGATCTGGTTCAGCCCTTTGCCGTCCCTGTTCATGGTGCATATCTGGGCGTCGGCGCCCTTGCTTAAGCACAGCGCGATCTTCTCGCCGTCGGGCGACCATGACGCCGCGGTATTCAGCCCGGGGAAAACGAGATTATCCCCCTGCTTTTGCCGGACGTGCCTACCCACCAGAGGTCGGGGTTCAGCCTTTTATACGAAGTGTACGTGATGTAGTTGCCCGATGGCGACCACGCGGGTAGAAGGCATATCCCCGAATCCGTGGTCAGGCGGAATACATTGCGCCCGTCGTAATCGGCGATATAAAGTTCGGCATGGCGGCTCATATCGGAGATAAAGGCTATCTTCGTCTGGCAGATGCCTTTTTCGCCCGTGAGCTGGAATATTATCTCGTCGGCGAGTTTGTGTATATTCTCCCGCATTACCAGCAATGACCGCGGGTAGCGCTTGTTCATGATAACCGAACCGGCTTTGGCGTCAACCAGCTTTGCGGATATCGTAATGTCGCGTCCGTCAGTGGAATAGGCCCCGGTAATGACGTCGTTCACGTCCAGCGAGGCCCAGGCGCTCGGGTCGCCTTTTACCTGCTTGACTCTTTTGGCGTCAAAGAACCCGGAGAAGTTCAGGTCGTCCGCCAGTTCGTCAGCCATCGCCCTGTCCCGTCCCTGCGGGGTCTGCAAAGCCTCCCTCGCGCTCAAAATCGGGGATTATTACGCTTATCTTCCCCGCGCCCTTCGTGGTGGAAAGGTATATCTCCGGCTTCGCATCGGCGATGCCTGACGCCGGAAGGAAAAAGACCGCAGCAACTATTAATAGCGTGATTCCCGTAATAATTTTTTTCATTTTTCCGGATATCTTTCTCAAATTTACCTGTGAAAAGCAACGGCAGGGCCGACACATGGGTCTACCCCTAAAGTTCGGATTCTTCGCTACTCAGAATGACAATTTCCTTAACCCCTCGCCCCGGGGCACCCATTCTGATGGGTCGATGGGAGAGGGGCAGGGGGTGAGGGCTATGTTTTCCCTGGTACAAACGAGTAATGCACTCCGACCGCGTCCCCCAGGCCAACCGGGGGCGGCGGCAGTTTTTTTACCAGTTTAACAGAAATAAGCGCCTGCTGGTCATAGAGATCAATTCCAGAAGAAGTTTCTATCTGCGCCTGGGTTATATTTCCAGCTCCGTCGATGACGAAAGATATTACGGCAGGTTTTTTTGGCAAGTTCCAAGGTACCCGATTTTCCCAAATCCCCTCTACCTTCTTCTGGATAAGATTTGCGTACCAAGAGTCGAAATTCCCTGAGAACGCCACCGGGCCGGTTATCGCGCCCGGCTTTGCCTTGCCGCCTCCGCCAGCCGGTCCCTGTCCGGGGCCTACCGGCGCCGATGGCTGGATTTTCGCCACTTCCGGTTTTTCCGGCTCGCGCTTCTTCTTTTGCTCGGGCGGTTTTTTCTCCACCTCTTTTTTCGCCAGCTTCACCGGCTCTTTCTCCGGGACAGGCTTTACTTCTTTAACCGGTTTTTTTACCTGCTCATGGGATTTGCCGCCCCCGCCCGCCGGGCCCGGCAGGGTAGTAACGGTGACGTTGAATATCTGCAGCGCTTTCGGCGCCTTTCGGGCCGGCACAATCCAGATTATTCCGAAAACCGCCGCATGCAGGACGAGTGAGACGATGACTGCCGTCCAAAAAAAATCGCCCGCCTCTTCCGTCGAGGCGAACTTCTCCCTCTGGGGTTTTGCTCCCCCTTTTCCCTTTATTCTCCTTGAGGCAGTATTCATTAAAAAACAAAGCCTTCCGGCGATCGGTTTGCCATCAAAAAATCTATTAATTTTCGCATAACGGGCCGGCTGCTGTCAAGCAAGCGGTCAATCGAAAAAAGGGAGGTCACTGAAGAAGAAGAGGGATTTTTTCGGATGCACCGGCTCCGGCGGCTTGACCTGCTCGTCCTTCAGTATCTTCTCCGGCACTGCCGTCACCATGGTCCGCGCGGCCCTGTCTCCCACCAGCTTCGCCACCTCTTTTACGGCCGTCGAAAGCACGGGCGGCCTTGGGCCGTTATCGTGGGCGTCGCTCGCTATCACGTGCACGAGCCTTCGCTCCAGCATGGACAGCGCAAGTTTCCGGACGTCGTCTCCGAATACCCCCAGGAAGCTTCCGGCTGTCACCTGCATCAGCGCGCCCATGGAGACCAGTTCGTAAAGGCACTCCACGTCCTTAAGCGCCCTCGGGTTCCTCTCCGGGTGCGCGATGAGCGGGACAAGACCCATCTCCCGCAGGGAATGCATCGCCTCGTAAATTTTTTCTGAATCGAAAAGCGGCGGGAGTTCCGTAAGGACATACCTGGAACCGTTTATGGTGCAGTAAGAGCCGGATTTAAGTCCCGCCAGCGTCTCCTCGGACAGAGCGATCTCCGAGGCGGGATACAGCTCGATTTCCACATCATCCGCCCTGGCCTGAAGCTCCGCCGTCAGCTTTATGACCTTCTCTTTGGGGTTGTCGTGACGGCCGGGTATGACGTGCGGGGTCATCGCGATGCCCTTTATCCCGTCGGCGGCGGCGAGCTTAAGCATCTGGAGGGACTCTTCCATCTCGCGCGGACCATCGTCCGCGCCTGGAAGGATATGGGCATGGAGGTCGTACACTTCTACCTTACGCCCTTGTCTTCGGTTTGGCTGATTTTTTAGGTTTTTTCGGCGCCTCGCCGAGATTAAAAGCCTTGTGGAGCGCCCGCACCGCAAGCTCCGTATATTTGCCGTTTATGACGCAGGAGATTTTTATCTCGGAGGTGCTTATCATCATAATATTTATTCCCTCGTCAGCGAGCGCGGTGAACATCCCGGACGCGACGCCGGAATGCGAGCGCATACCCACGCCGATGATGGACACCTTGGAAATTTCGTCGTTCACGATGACCTCTTCGCAGCCCGAGGCCTTCGCCGCGTCCTTTATCACGGGCATGGCCTTCTTAAGGTCTGTCTTCGGCACGGTGAAAGAGATGTCCGTATAACCGTCCTTGCTGACGTTCTGGATTATCATATCAACAATGACTTTTGCGTCCGCGATGCTCCGGAACAGCTTCGAGGCCACGCCGGGTTTGTCCGGCACGCCGGAAAGCGTCACCTTCGCCTGGTTTTTATCGTATGCAACGCCGGAAACGACCACCTGTTCCATCGTCTTGTCCTCCTTCGTTACCAGAGTGCCCGGCGCGTCGTGAAAGCTCGAAAGCACCCTGACCGGTACGCTGTATTTTTTCGCGAACTCGACCGAGCGGGTCTGGAGCACCTTCGCGCCCAGGCTCGCCATCTCGAGCATCTCGTCGTATGAAATCTTGTCGAGCTTCCTCGCCTCAGGCACTATGTTCGGGTCCGTGGTATATACCCCGTCAACATCCGTATATATGTCGCAGAAATCCGCCTTCAACGCCGCCGCCACCGCCACAGCCGTCAGGTCCGAGCCGCCGCGTCCGAGCGTGCTTACGTCTTGCTCCTCGGTTATGCCCTGGAACCCCGCCACCACCGCGACTTTATTCTTGGAAAGGGCGTCCCTGATCCTGCCGGCGTCTATGCTCTTTATCCTGGCCCTGGTATGCGCGTCGTCCGTGAGGATCCCCGACTGCCTTCCGGTAAAAGACACCGCGTCCACGCTTAGGTCTTTCAAGGCCATCGCGAGAAGAGCGATGGTGACCCGCTCGCCCGTGGAGAGCAGCATGTCCATCTCCCGCTCGTCCGGGTTGGACGAGACGCCGCTGGCCAGCGCTATCAGCTTATCCGTCTCCCCGCTCATCGCGGAGAGGACGACCACCACGTCGTGTCCCTGCTTCTTGGTCCTGGCGACCCTCTTCGCTACGTTCTTGATCCTCTCGACGGTCCCCACGGAGGTCCCGCCGTACTTCTGGACTATCAGGCTCAAGTTGTCCTCCTCAAGGCTCCAAAAGACGGTCGATCAGCTTCCACCCTTCCTCGATTAAGAGTCCGGTCCCGGCCGCAGCCGCTTCGTCATATTTGGAATTATTTATCTGTTCATCCTTCCCGGAATCCCATAAAACGAACGGCACCGGGTCGCTTGTGTGACTTTTTATCTTTATGGGCGTCGGGTGGTCGGGCATGGACAGCACGCGGAAACCCGGCTTTCCCTTTACGGCGTTTAACACCGTCCCCACGACTTTTTCGTCGAAATCCTCCACCGCCTGCACCTTGTGGCGGAGGTTCCCGCCATGCCCGGCTTCGTCCGGGGCCTCCACGTGCACGTACACGAAATCAGCCGCGTCGAGCGCGGACAATGCGGCCTGTGCCTTGCCTTTATAGTCCGTATCGATATAGCCGGTCGCGCCTGGGACTTCTATTACCTTCATGCCAAGCGTCGCCGCTATCCCCTTCAGCAGGTCCACGGCGGAGATCATCGCGCCGGAGATATTATACCGCTCCTTGAAGGTAGGGAGCGCGGGTTTTTTGCCCTGCCCCCAGAGCCAGATCGAGTTCGCCTTGGACTTCCCCGCCGCCGTCCGCTTGCGGTTTACTTCATGTCCGGAAATCGCCTCCACCGACGCCTTCATCATACCCAGCAGGAAGTCCGCGCCCGGTCCGGAAGGCAGATGGCCACGGACAGGCTTGCCGGTTATGTCGTGCGGCGGAGTGCAGACTGCTCCGTCTTCGCCGCCCTTCCACAGCATGAGGTGACGGTAGCTCACGCCGGGGTGGAAACTCACGCCGTTTCGTCCGAGCCTTTGTTCCAGTTCATGCACGAGGGCGCGCGCCTCGTCCGTGGAGATATGTCCCGCCGAGAAATCCTCCATTACCGAAGACTCGTATCCTTTTTCCAGCCCGGCGAGCGTAACCAGGTTGCACCGGTAGGCCACGTCCTCGGGCTCCAGCGGAAGTCCCATCGCGGCGGCCTCCAGCGGTGCGCGTCCGGTATAGTATTTTCGCGGGTCGTAGCCCAGGACGGAGAGGTTCGCAACGTCCGAACCCGGCGGCATTCCTTCCGGCACGGTCCTGGCAAGGCCCATCGTCCCATGCGAGGCAAGGTAATCAAGGTTTGGAGTCCTGGCATATTGAAGGACCGTCTTCCCGTCCAGTTCATCCAGCGGAAGACCGGCCATTCCGTCGCCCAATAACACGAGGTATTTCACTATTTCGCCCCCGCCTTGAGAAGAGCCTTCGCAACTTCCTCATGTTTCTTCGCCTTCGCGTATGTGAGCGCGGTTATGCCGAATTTATCCTTCGCGTTTACCTCCGCGCCGTGCTTTATAAGCTCCTTGACCACGCCGTTCCAGTCGGCGGTAGCTGCTACCATAAGCGCTGTCGTGCCATCCTTACTCTTTATATTCGGGTTCGCCCCTTTTTCCAGGAGCAGTTTCACGATGTCCTCGTGCCCCATCGCCGCCGCGTAAACCAGCACGGTATTGCCGTCCTTAGCGCGCGCGTTCACTTCCGCACCTTTATCGATTAACATCTTCGCTATATCAGGGTGGCCGTTAAAAGCCGCGGCCATAAGCGGCGTGTAGCCGTCGTTATTTTTCAGGTTGGGGTTCGCGCCGGCCTTAAGAAGCGTCTCCGCCGCGTCTTTTCCGCCTTCCGCCGCCGCGCGCAGCAAGGGAGTATCCCCGTCAGTATTACGCGCGTTCACGTCCACATGCTTCTTTACAAGCTCGCGTATGCCTGCCGCGTCCCCCGACTTCGCCGCATCGAAAAGGGACTTCTCCATCGGCCCGGCGATAGCTGCCGCGGGGACAAAAATTACGGCGGCAACTATAAATATATTTAGAAACAGATTCTTCATCGACCCTCGCATGCGCTGGCGCCCGGTTCAAATGGCACCTCTAAGAATTAATATCCCAGCGCCTTCACCACTTCTTCCATCGTTCCTTTTATGGAAAGCGGCTTGGTGGATACCTTGATAGCCGTGTCCGGGTCCTTGAGGCCGTGGCCGGTCAGAGTGCAGACGATGCGCGCTTCGCCTTTATAATAGCCTAAATTATTCAGCTTTATCACGCCGGCGATGCTCGCCGCAGATGCGGGCTCGCAGAATATCCCTTCGGTCGCGGCGACCAGCTTGTACGCCTCGAGTATCTCTTCGTCCGTGACCATGTCTATCACGCCGCCGGACTCGTCGCGCGCGGCCTCCGCGGTCTTCCATGACGCCGGGTTCCCGATACGTATGGCCGTGGCAACCGTCTCCGGGTTTTCCACCGGATGTCCGAGGACTATAGGCGCCGCGCCCGCCGCCTGGAAACCGTTCATTATCGGGAGCGAATTTATTTTCCCGGCGTCTTTATATTTTTTGTACCCCTTCCAGTACGCGCTGATGTTCCCGGCGTTGCCTACCGGCAGGGCGTGGAAATCGGGCGGGCCGCCCAGCGCGTCGCAGATCTCATACGCCGCGGAGGTCTGGCCTTCGATACGATACGGGTTGACGGAGTTAACAAGCGTGATGGGGTACTTGCTCGATATCTCCCGCACAGCTTCAGCGCCTCGTCGAAATTTCCTTCAATCTGGATCACGCGCGCGCCGTGCATCATCGCCTGGGCCAGTTTCCCAAGCGCGATCTTTCCCTTCCGGGATAAGCACGAACGCCTTTATCCCGGCCCGCGCCGAATACGCGGCGGCGGAGGCGGACGTGTTCCCGGTGGACGCGCAGATGACGGCTCCTGAGCCTTCCTCCACGGCCTTCGATATCGCCATCGTCATGCCCCGGTCTTTGAAAGACCCGGTCGGGTTCGCGCCGTCGAATTTAAGGTAAATATCGAGCTTCGGGTTTATAAGCTTCGCAAGGTTCTTCGTCCTGACCAGCGGCGTGTTGCCTTCAAGTAAAGTCACCACCGGCGTTTTTGCCGTAACCGGGAGAAACTCCCGGTACTCTTCGATTATCCCTTTCCAGGCCATCTCTACTCCTTATATTATTCTTCGCCCTCTACTCGTATCACTATCGTCTTCGCGGAAATTACTTCCAGTTCGTCTATTGTCGCGAGCGCTTTGCTGACGTTTCTCTCCACCGCCTCGTGCGTCATCATGACGATGGGCACGGCACTCTCCTCGTCCCGTCCGTGCTGGATGACCGAAGCGATGCTTATGTCGTGCTTCCCGAGTATGCCGGAAATTTTGGAAAGCACGCCGGGGCGGTCCTGCGCCGTGAAGCGGAGGTAGTACCGGCACCGCACATTCTCGATGGGCATATCTTCATCTTTTTTCTGTTCTCCCTGCTGAACGAGGCACTGGGCATCCTGCCGGGCTTCCCGTAGATGATGTCGCCTCGATATGTCCATCACATCCGAGACGACCGCCTAGGCCGTCGGCATGTCGCCCGCGCCGCGCCCGTAGAGCATCGCCGGGCCTAGAGCGTCGCCCTCACGTATACGCGTTGAAAACGCCGTCCACCTTCGCAATCAGATAGTCCTCCGGGAGCATCGTCGGGTGCACCCTCGCCTCGACTTCTCCGCCTCCAAGCTTGGCTATTGCAAGTAGTTTAATCTTGAACCCCAGCTCCCGCGCGTAGTGGATATCCTCCGGCAATATGCCGGATATGCCCTCGGTATATATGTCCGCGAAGTTTATCGGCGTGCCGTAGGCAATGTCGGCGAGTATCGCAAGCTTGTGCGCCGGGTCTATGCCCTCCACGTCGAAGGTCGGGTCCGCTTCGGCGTATCCTAAGCCTTGTGCCTCTTCGAGCACCTCGTCGAAATCCCGCCCCTGGTCCGTCATCTTCGTGAGGATGAAGTTCGACGTCCCGTTTATGATCCCGTAAATGGATTCAATGTTGTTCGCAGCAATGCCCTGCTTTATCGCGCCGATGATGGGTATGCCGCCGCCGACGGACGCCTCGAAGCCGACTGGACGCCCGCCTTATCCGCCGCGGAAAATATCTCCTCGCCGTGCATGGCAAGCAGGGCCTTGTTGGCCGTTACCACCGGCTTACCATAGCCAGGGCGTATAGAATGAACTCCTTCGCCGGTTTGTGCCCGCCGATGAGTTCGATGACCATGTCCACCGTCGGATGGTGTATTACCTCGTGGCGTCTTTCGTATAAATACTTGCCGAAGCTTGAGCGCCTTAGCGCGCGAGGCGTCCAGGTCCGCCGCCTTGCCGAGCATAACTTCAGCGCCCAGCCGCCGCTAGATGATTTCCGCGTTATCCCGGAGGAGTTTCACCACTCCGGAGCCGACCGTGCCGAGACCGATAAGGCCAATGTCAATTTTAGATTTCATAAAATATTCTCCGAAAGCCTTCTTAAGTCCCTTTATCGCCTGCCTCGTCCTGTGCTCGTTCTCGATAAGTGCGAACCGCACCCTGCCCTCGCCGTCCTCTCCGAAACCTATCCCGGGCGATACCGCGACCTTCGCCTTGTCTATGAGCATCTTCGAGAACTCGAGCGAGGCCATGTGCTTGAACTTATCCGGTATCCTCGCCCATACGAACATAGTGGCCTTCGGCTTAGGTATCTCCCAGCCTATCTTGGCAAGCCCGTCCACCAGGCAGTCTCTTCGGACCTTGTAACCTCTGTATATCTCCGTCACGCAGTCCTGGGGTCCGTTAAGCGCCATTATCGAGGCTATCTGTATCGGCTGGAACATCCCATAGTCCAGGTAGCTCTTTATCTTCTGAGCGCGCCCACGATCTCCCTGTTCCCGCAGCAGAAGCCCACCCGCCATCCCGGCATGTTGTAGCTCTTGGACATCGAGAAGAACTCGACACCCACGTCCTTCGCGCCTTTTACCTGCAGGAAGCTAGGGGCCTTGTACCCGTCGAATACCAGGTCCGCGTAGGCAAGGTCGTGGATCACCATGATTTTATGCTCACGGGCGAAGTCCACCACCTTCTCGAAGAACTTTAGGTCGCAACCTGCGGTGGTCGGGTTGTTCGGGAAGCTGATAATCAGCATCTTCGGCGCGGGCCATGCCTGCTTGAAAGCGGAGGGCATGTCCTCGAAGAAATCCGAGTCCCGCCGTAGCGGGATGTGCCTGACCTCGCCGCCCGCTATTACTACCGAGTATGGGTGTATTGGGTAGGCCGGAGACGGGCAGAGCACTACGTCGCCCGGCTCGATCGTAGCCAGGGCCAGGTGGCAAAGGCCCTCTTTCGCGCCCATCGTGGCGATGGCCTCGGTCTCCGGGTCGATGTCCACGTCGTAGCGGCGCTTGTACCAGTCCGCTATCGCGCCGCTGAGTTTCGGGATCCCGCGGCTGCCGAGTAGCGGTGGTTCCGCGGGTTGTACGCGGCCTCGACCAGTTTGTCCACGATGTGCTGCGGTGTACCCATGTCCGGGTTGCCCATCCCGAAATCGATGATGTCCTCGCCACGCTTCCTGGCCTCCATCTTCATCTGGTTCACATGTGCGAACACATACGGCGGCAGGCGCTTTATCCTCGGGAAATCGAACAAAATAAAACCTCCGGTTATCTTTTCCTGAATTAGGCATACGTTCGCTTATTTATTTGCTTATTTTTTTCTGCTAATCTTAGCTTGCCCGCCGGAAAAAAGACAAGTAACACCGAGAGTAAAGTATAAACCGGATTTTTAAACACTGACTATTATTTATAGCTGCAAATACTTCTTCCGCGTTATAAGAGCTCCGGACAAACGGCGACGAGGCCACGGAAGGAAACCCATCGCCATACCCGCGCTCCCGTACCTCTCGAATACCTCCGGCCGGACGTACTCGTCGACCTCTATGTTCTCCTTCATGGGGCGGAGGTACTGCCCGACGGTCAGCAGGTCGCAGCCGGCGCCCTCAAATCCCGCATCACGGATATGACCTCTTCCTCCGCTCGCCCAGGCCGACCATCAGCCCGGACTTGGCGTACCCCTCCGCTCATCTCACTGGCCCTCTTCAGGACCATAAGCGACCGTCCATACAACGCCTGCGGCCTGACTGCCGGGTAGAGCCTCGGCACCGTTTCGACGTTGTGGTTGAATATGTGCGGCCCGGCCTCGATTACCGCCCTTAGAGAGCCTTCCGAGCCCCGGAAGTCCGGCGTCAGGACCTCCACTACCATACCTGGAAACTCGGCCCTTAACGTCCTCACCACGGCCGCGAACTGTCCGGCGCCGCCGTCGTCCAGGTCGTCCCTCGTGACGGAAGTGATGACGGCGTGCTTCAGCCCGAGCCTCCTCACCGCCACCACAATGTTGCCCGGCTCGGCCGGGTCCACAGGCGCGGTCACGCCCTTCCTCACCGAGCAGAACCGGCACCTGCGGGTGCAGACGTCGCCCAGTATCATGAAGGTGGCGGTAGGCTTCTTGAAGCATTCCCCGATGTTGGGGCACCGGGCCGATTCGCACACGGTATGAAGCCCAAGCCCCTTCAGCTCGGCCTTTACCTTTGCCAAATCACCCAGGCTGTATTTCTTCCGCGCGT
>CAVTDB010000006.1:0-102094 GCA_963733375.1 Nitrospirota bacterium
AAAAGTCGCCCGCACGATTGCGGACCTTGATAACCGGGAGACGATACAGGCGCCGGACGTCGCCGAAGCTATCCAGTACAGAAGCCTTGACCGGAAACTGATTTAATTTAAATAATGCTTCGTGGGCGCGACGATAATGGCGATGTGTTTATTCCCCGATGTAACAATTTTTTTCCCACTTCTCCCGTCCAAACATTGATCATTTCAACCCAATCATCTGAAATTACAGCATAATATTCCGCGCGAGTTTTTATCTGCCGACATTGACAAAATGCGGGAGACGATGTAGCTTATAAAAAGTAAATTACTTATTTGTGGAGGTAACGGTAATTCCTCTGCAGCCGCGTGAAATAAAGGGCGTGGAGGCGTTGACGGCCGTTGAGAAGTGGATGATCGGTTAAAAACAGAGAGGGTGCGGACATGCCAAACGGACAAGAAACAGACATTCTGAAAGCCAGAGAGGTCATAAGAAGGACGTTGGCAGGAAAGGCGTCATGGTCCTGGCAGCCACGAACAGGATCGATATTATAGACCTTGCGCTTTTGAGGAGTGGCAGGTTCGACCTCCCTCATGGAACTCCGTCCGCCAGACGAAAAGGCAAGGCGTGAGATTTTTAAAATACACACAAGGGGCAAACTGCTCGGCTCGGACATAGACTTTGAGAGGCTCGCCGAGGAGACGGATGGGATGTCCGGTTCGGATATAGGGTTTATCTGCCGGACGGCTTCCATGTCGGCAATTCGGGAGCATATCAACCTGAGAGTAGAGTTTAAAGTGACAAACAGGCATTTCGATGAAGCGCTCCAGTCTGCGAGGGAGCGAAGAGAGGTGCTCGCAGAATGAACGGAAAGTCATCTACGGCGTCATTGAAAACTTCGTAAACGCTGAAATTCGGCATGACGCCAGCCGTCAGAATGCAAGGCCTGGCATATCGCGAAGCTCCTTAGACACGCCATCCTGATAGACGGCTGTCAGAATGCAAGCCCTGACATATCTGGTTCACGTTTTTATATTAAATCTTATTGCCATTTCCGTTAATAATCATTCCATATGATATAATAACGATTACCGGAATTGCTTTAAAATCATTATTTTTTCTCATATTAAAGGTCAAATTGTAATTATTGCTGAGTAGTGACGCTCATATTTTAATGTGCGATTTTATTGACAGAATTATTTCATTATTGTAATCTTCGGAGGTTCATAAGCGGGAGGTTTGCAGGCGGATTTATAGTTTCTTTATAGTTACATACTTGATATAAAAGGAAAGCGGGAATTTAGATGTCCGAAAAAATACTTGTTGTCGATGACGAACAGGATATCGTAAAGGTACTTTCTAAAATCCTCGAACTTGCCGGATACGAAGTGATTTCCGCCTACAACGGGACCGAAGCCGTCCAATACGTCAAAGAAAACAACCCCGATCTGGTGCTCCTGGACTACATGATGCCGGATATTACCGGCCTGGAAGTCCTGCAACAGATAAAGGCATTTTCCGAAGAAGTATACGTAATAATGGTAACCGGGCGCGGAAGCGAGGAAGTGGCCGCCTCGGTGATGAAGGCCGGCGCGTCCGACTACGTGATAAAGCCTTTCGTGAAAGACCAGATACTGACGGTGGTAAAGGATACCTTGAGGATAAGGACCGCCGAGATAAAGGCGAAACACCTCCAGGAAGAGGTCCAGGAGCTTAACCGCGAGCTTGAGCGAAAGGTGGAGGAGAGGACAAGAGATTTAATGGAGACCCAGGACAGGCTTATCCACCAGACAAACCTGGCCTCGCTTGGCGAGATGTCCGGCGGCATGGCGCATGAGATAAGGAACCCGTTAAATTCAATCGCGCTTTATTCCCAGATAATGATTGACGAGTTGGATGAGGGCGACCCCAGGCGCGAGTATATAGGGAAGATAATGTCCGATGTGGACAGGATAAACGCGATAGTCACGAACCTGAACCTCTTCTCGCGCAGGATAAAAAGGGAAAAGAAGCCAATCCACCTGCTCTCGTCCATAAAAGCGTCGATCCGGACAATGTCCACGCAGTTCATGAAGAACAACATAAAAGTGCGGCTGGACATGGAGCCGGACATCCCGGAGGTACTGGCGTCGCCCGAAGAAATGGAGGAGGTTTTCTCCCATCTTCTGGTGAACGCGCTCCACGCCATGCCCCAGGGAGGCGATATAGTCATCCGGGTCACGAAAACCAGGGGCAACTCGAAAGCCGAACTTCTCCGTGACCGCCCGCCCTCGCAACGCGACTATGTCGAGGTAAAGCTTAAGGATACCGGCATCGGCATTGAGAAGGAAGCTCTAAGCAAAATTTTCATCCCGTTTTACACCACCAAGTCTGACTGGGAAGGGACGGGGCTCGGACTTTCGGTCGTTGACAGGGTAATAAATGACCACGGCGGCGTGATAGATGTCGAAAGCGAGCCCGGAGTGGGCTCCACCTTCATCATCCGCCTCCCCGCCCTGGAGAGCGGGTCCCAGATTTCCGCCGCTTAATTCCAGGCCTACATTCCCCTTGCCAAGCCCGCGTCCTTGAAGTAAAATGCGTATCTATGAGAAAATCACTTTTCCTATCCTTCCTTCTGCTTATATTATTTTTCCCCGCCCTTGGTTTTTGCGAAAACCCGAAGCTGGCGGTCTTCCCGTTCAAAAATAATGGACAGCCCCAGCAGAACGGACTGGCCTCCGGTCTTTCGGCAATGTTCGCCACTAATCTTGCCGGACTTAAAAACGTTGACGTGGTGGACACGCAAAAGGTCTCCGCGGCGATGTCCAAGTTAGTGCTTACCGGAGGTGCGCCGAGTGTGGAGGACTCGCTGAAGGCGGCGGCGGACCTTGGCGCGGCTTATGCGGTCACCGGGGATTTCGTGGTATTCGGCGGCCGGTTCAGGATCGACGTCCGGGTCTATGACGTCAAGAGCGGGACGATAAAATTCATCGACAAGGCCCAATCCAAGGAAGACGCCATGTTCGATATGGTGGACCAGCTCTCGGACAAGATGGTAGTGGCCATAGCGGGCGCGCTGCCGCCGGCCCCGGGTGGGCTTCAGGTAAAGACCGACCCGGAGGCGGCTACGCTGTATGTGGATGGAGACAATGCGGGAATAACCCCGGCGACGGTTAAGAATTTAAAGACGGGCGTGCACAATATAAGGCTGGTACTGGCGGGATACCAGGAATATACCCAGAAAGTGGATGTAAAGGAGAACGAGGCCGCAAAGGTGGACGTGAAACTTATCCGCCTTTACGGGGGCATCCGGGTATGGTGGCGCGACCTTCCCAACAGCGACATATCCCTGGGCGGCGATACCATCTCCATGGCCCAGTTCCAGAGCATCTACATGCTGTCCAAGTTCTGCCGGAACGAGCCCGCGGGCAATTACAAGGTCGCGGTGAGGATGCCTTTCAAGGACCAATCCTCCTGGGACAGCACTCCCGTCTGGCGCACCTATTCGACGGAAATCACCATAAGCCCGGGCGAGGTCACGGACATATACATCAATAACAACATGTCCTCGCCAAGCATCGACATAGCTACATGCGGCTCGTGCGCCGCGAACTGGGATTTTACGACGAAGATGTCCTGGTACGAGATGAGATAAAAGTGTTAAAAGAGCTTTCGGTAAAAAATTTCGCCATTATAGAAAAGCTGGATATCTCCCTATCCGGCGGTCTCACCTGTCTGACCGGCGAGACCGGGGCGGGGAAATCCATCCTCGCCGACGCGGTAGGCGCGCTCCTGGGAGGGAAGGCCGGGGCGGAATTTGCAAGGATTGGCAGCGGGGCTGACGGGGGCGGCGCGGAAGCGGGCGAGACGGCAGTCGAGGGGATATTCGACCTCTCCGGCTTTCCGGAGGTTAAGGCGCTCCTGGAGGGAAGGGGCCTGCCCGCGGAGGACGAGCTAGTGGTAAGAAGGCTTATCTTTCCCCGTGGACGGGCTTACATAAATGGTTGCCTTGTCAACCTCTCCGCACTCCAGGAAATCGGCGAGCATCTTGCCGACATCCACGGCCAGCATGACCACCAATCCCTCCTGAAGGCTGACAGGCAGCTTAAACTCTTGGACGAGTTCTGCCAGGCATCCGCGCTCTATTCCTCGTATATCGAAAAGTACCGCGAACTCTCAGGACTGCGGGCCGCACTCGGCGGTTTCGAGGCCGGCGGACGCGAGCGGGCGCAGAGGCTGGACCTGCTTCTGTTCCAGAGGGACGAGATAGACAAAGCGGAGCTTTCCCCGTCGGAGGAGAATGATCTCAACTCGGAGCGTTCAAGGCTCCTGCATGCGGACAGGCTCCGGGCGCTATCCCAGGAGGTCCTGGCGTGCCTCAGGGATTCGGATTCTCCCGCGCTAACCGGCGTGGGTGAGGCCAAGAAGGCGGTAAAAGAGATGGAAGGCTTAACCGGCTCTTTTGGGGAGACGTTAAGGCTGGTCGAGGGCGCGGAGGTATCCCTTATGGAGGCATGCTCCGCCATCAGGGACTTTGAGCGGACGCTTGAGGCGGACCCGGAGCGGCTTTCCCTTGTCGAGGAGAGGCTGGACCTTATATCGAGGCTGAAGAAAAAATACGGCGAGACGGTCCAGCAGGTGCTTTCTTATCGGGACGGGCTGGAGGATGAACTAAACAGTCTGGCCGGCGCGGAAGATGACCTGGACGGGCTGAAGGCGAAAATATCGGAGGCTGAAGCGTCGCTTTTATCCCTTGGCCGGGAGCTCTCGGAGAGGCGCAAGGCGGGGGCGAGGGATTTCGGGGCGAAGATACGGATAGAGTTAGCCGAACTGGGGATGGAGAAGGCGGAATTTAAGGTGGAGTTTTACCTCCAGGAGAAGCCAGCCCCCCAGGGGATGGAGAAGGCGGAATTCTTATTTTCGGCAAACCCGGGCGAAGGGCTTAAACCCCTGTCGAAAGTAGCCTCCGGCGGAGAGCTTTCCCGCGTGATGCTGGCGCTTAAGGTTATACTCTCGGGCGCGGACAGGGTGCCGACTTTGATATTTGACGAAGTTGACTCCGGCATTGGCGGGAAGACCGCGGTAGCCGTTGGGAAAAAACTCAGGCAGGCGGCAATAGGCCGTCAGGTGCTCTGCATAACGCACCTGCCGCAGATCGCGTCCCAGGCGGGCGAGCATTTCGTTGTGGAGAAAAAAACCGACGGGAAAAGGACGAAAGTGTCCATACATAAACTCGATAAAGACGAGCGGGTAAGGGAAGTGGCAAGGATGCTGGGAGATGACGAATCAAGCGCGGCTTCGGCGCATGCGGCGGAGCTTGTGAAAAGAGGAGGCGGGGTTGTCTGAGGCTAAGGTGGACAGGGAGAGGTGCAAGGGCTGCCTTTTGTGCACGGCCATGTGCCCGAAAGGCCTTCTTAAGCAGGGCAACGAGTACAACAGCTTCGGCTTTTATGCCATTATCGCGACCGGGCAGGAAGAATGCACCGGCTGCGGGATGTGTTCCTTGATCTGCCCGGACGGCGCTATAGAGGTATTCGAGAAGTAATCGGCCGCCGCTTTGAGGGCCGGGACGGCGGGCATACAGTTCGATTTCTGGGAGGCGGATTATCCATGAGCATAAATACCGTCCTTTTAAAGGGCAACGAGGCCCTGGCCGAGGGCTCTATCCAAGCCGGCTGCCGGTTCTTTTTCGGTTATCCCATCACGCCTCAAAACGAGATACCGGAATACATGGCGAGGAGGATGCCGGAGGTGGGCGGGGTATTCCTCCAGTCCGAGAGCGAAGTGGCGGCCATAAACATGGTCTTCGGCGCATCCGCCTGCGGGGCGCGGGCCATGACTTCTTCATCGTCTCCCGGCATAAGCTTGAAACAGGAGGGGATATCCTTTCTGGCAGGGGCCCAGCTGCCGGCGGTGATAGTGAACGTCCAGAGAGGCGGCCCCGGACTTGGCAATATATCCGCGTCGCAGGCGGACTATTTCCAGGCGGTGAAGGGCGGCGGACACGGAGACTACCATATGCTGGTCTATGCGCCCGCGAGCGTGCAGGAAGCGTATGACCTGGCGGTAAAGGCCTTCGATAAGGCGGACGAGTACCGTACCCCGGTGATGATACTGGCGGACGGCATACTGGGCCAGATGATGGAGCCGGTGAGGCTTAAGGTCCCGAAGCTTAAGAAGTTCGATAAGGGCTGGGCGCTTACGGGATGTGAAGGCCGGGAGCCGAACGTCGTGAAATCGCTTTTCATGGGCGAAGGCGAACTCGAAAGGATGGACCTTCTCCTTAATAAAAAATATATCCGGATGAAAAATAGAGAGACTATGGCGGAGGAGTTCATGGTGGACGACGCGGAACTGATCGTAACCGCGTACGGCACCGCTGCGAGAATAGCAAAATCGGCAGTCCGGCAGATGAGAAGCGCGGGGAAGAAGGTGGGTCTTATCAGGCCGATTACGCTTTTCCCGTTCCCTGAGAAGGTCTACCAGAATGCCGCCGCCCGCGCGAAAAAATTCCTTACCGTGGAGATGAACCTCGGCCAGATGGTGGAGGACGTGCGCCTGGCGGTAAACGGGAAGAGGCCGGTGGAGTTTTACGGCAGGCCGGGCGGAGGCGTCCCCACTCCGGGCGAGCTTTATAAGGTAATCGCGAAACACTATCCGAAGGGGCGGAAGAAAACTTGAAACTCGGCGAGGCGATGGTAAAGGAAGGCCTTATTACCAACGACACCCTGGCCAGGTCGCTGGAGCGCCAGATTATTTTCGGCGGCAGGCTGGGTACGAACCTTATCGAGATGGGGGCCATATCCGAGGAGAACCTGGCCCGGTTCCTGGGGAAGGTGCTGGGCGTGCCGTATGCCGAGCCCGCTCAGTTCGAGGAAGTGCCCCAGGACGCTCTTGGATGCCGTAAAGCCGGAGCTGGTCGAGAAATATACTATCTTTCCGTTAAAGAAGGAGCGCTCAAAGCTTCACCTCGCGATGAAGGACCCGAACGATATTGCACTGGTGGACGAACTCCGGTTTGTCCTGGGGACAGAGATCAAGGGCTATATCGCCTCCGAGATAAGGATACTGTACGCGCTGGAGAAATACTACGGCATCAAGCGCGACCTGAGGTACGTCTCTATCCTGGACGAGGAGAAGGAGACGTGGGAAAAGTCAAAGGCGCCAGACCTGCTTAAGATACCGCAAAAGGAAGATAAGCCGGCACCGGCGTCAGGGCCCCCGCATCCCACCGGCGCCGCAAGATATGAAAACCGTCCCGGAACCGGAGCCATGCCCCGGGCGCGCCGTGAAGAGGCTCGAAGCCGTGCCCGAGCCGGTAGACGGCGGCGAGCCTGACTTGCATATCGGAGGATCCCCCTCGAGCCGTCAGTTTCTGCGTCTGAACCTTGCGCCGTCCGGCGAGGCCGTGGCTGTTACCTGCCGCAAAATCCCCGCAGTCGCCATATGAGATGCTGGCGTCGCCTTCGGACAGGGAGAGCATTGCGGATGCCGTGGTCATGGCGGCTGTCGAAAAATTATCGCGGGTGGCGCTTTTCAGGGTAAAGGAGGGCGTGCTGTCCGGATGGAGATGCGCCCTTTCCGGAGCGGCGACGGATATTTCCAGGCTTGCCATAAGAATCGACCTTCCCTGCATATTCAAAGAGGTGGTGGAAGAAAAATCACTGTATAAGGGGCCTGTGGCGCCACTGCCAAAAAACGACATGCTGATGGACGCGCTGGGCGGGGACAGGCCGCTTGAGGCGGTTGCATGCCCGCTGGTGATAAAGGACAAGGTGGTGGCGGTCCTTTACGGAGACAATGGGCCCGGCTCCATGACCCGGTGCGAGACTGCCTTTTTTCTTTCTCTTATGTCAAAGGCCTCCATGTCGCTCGAAATACTTATCCTGAAGAATAAAATACTCTCCTGATGCCGCAAAAACCTGTTTCCTTAATCCCGACGGTGACCGGGATGAGGCTCGACGTTTTCCTGGCCGGGGCAGGTCTCGGCCTGACCCGGAGTCACGCTCAAAAACTGATAGATGAGGGGCTGGTTACAGTCTCCGGCAAACCGAAAAAGGCGAATTACAAGCTTCGGCCCGGGGACCTGGTGGACGTAGTCGTGCCGGAGCCGCCGCCGGTGCTGGCCATCCCCGAGGACATCCCCATTGAGGTGCTCTACGAGGACGAGGATATAGTGGTAGTAAACAAACCGGCGGGAATGGTGGTGCACCCGGCGGCTGGAAATTTTTCGGGTACGCTGGTAAACGCGCTCCTGCACAGGTACGGCAGTCTCTCTTCCGTGGGGGGCGAATTCAGGCCGGGGATAGTCCACCGGCTCGACAAGGACACGTCGGGGGTGATGGTGGTGGCGAGGAACGACCGGGCGTACTATGCGCTCGCCAGCCAGTTCAAGTCGCACGAAAACGTCCGTGAATATGCGGCAATAGCCGTCGGGGCTTTCAAGGACGTCGAGGGGACCGTCGCGGTAGCGATAGGGCGGCACGTCACGGACAGGAAGAAGATGTCCCCCGTGACCTTCCAGGGCAGGAACGCGCTTACGCATTACAAGGTGCTTGAAAACTTCAACGGCGCGGCATATCTGAAGCTCAGGCTAAAGACGGGCAGAACGCACCAGGTCCGGGTGCATATGGCCCATATCGGGCACCCCCTGGCGGGGGACCGGGTATATGGGGGCGCGGGCGCGGCGAAACTTCTGGGGATGAAAATACCCCGCCAGATGCTCCACGCGGCCCTCCTGGGCATCACACACCCTTCCACCGGCAAATATATGCAGTTTGAAAAGGAAGTGCCCGAAGACATGGCGAAAGTCCTTCAATTTTTAAGGGCTAAATCGTGCAAATGACAGAAACTGAAAGATGGAGAATCAAAACAGATATAAAAAGATATTGACTGAAATAAAACTTTGTTCTAAAATGACTCCAAAATTCTTACCAATGTTTTAGTAATTTTTATCAGCAGGTGCTTTAAGTTGGCAAATTGTAAGGTAAAAAAGGACAAGCAAGATTATACCATACAATCTGTTGTCCACGCGCTCGACATACTGGAGGCGTTTAAGGGAATATCCAAGGAGGACCTTGGGGTTACCGAACTCGCCGAAAAACTGAACCTGCACAAAAACAATGTCTTCCGGCTGCTTGCGACGCTTGAGACCCGTGGTTATATAGAACAGAACAAGCTGTCCGGGAATTACAGCCTGGGCATCCGCACCTTCGAGATGGGCCAGGTATTCCTGTCCCAGACAGGACTTTTAAAGCAGGCCCGGCCGGTGATGGACGAGCTTGTCAAGATATGCAACGAGACGGTGTACGTGGCCGTGCTGCGATGCGACAAGGTGGTGTATCTGGACATCGCCGAGACAAGCCAGTCGGTCAGGGTGGCGAACAGGGTAGGCTCGCTGCTCCCGGCATACTCTACGGCGGTGGGGAAGGCACAGCTCGCATACCTTGGCGAGGACGAGATAGACCGTATATTCGCGAGGTCTAAGCTTCAGGGTTTTACCCCCAGCACCATCACGGACCGGGAAGAGCTGATCGCGCATCTTAAAGATGTTGCAAAAAAAGGTTACGCTCTGGACATAGAGGAATACGAAGAAGAGGTCATGTGCATCGCCGTGCCCATCATGGACCACACCAGCAGGGCAGTCGCCGGGATATGCATATCCGGGCCGGGCTGCCGCATGACCAGAAAGAGAATGGAGACGGAACTCCTGCCTCTTTTAAAAACCGCGGCTCAGGACATTTCGCGCAGGCTCGGGCATAACAGCGCTATCTCGTCCTAAAGAGTCTTTGACAACTTCATCAAGCAGGCCGAAACCTTAAAGAGAAATGGGTTGCCCCGCTGCCTTTTTTTCAGGCATAGCCTGAGGCATTTTGGAACTCGAGATATTCCGCGTTTAAATACCTGATGTCCCAATCAGAACTCCTTTTATTTTAATTATTACCAAATTGCTTGTATTCAGGGAAAAGTAATCTTTAAAAATTGCATTAATCAGTGATTTCTGTATAATATGAAGGGCAATTTACTAAAAATAACAAAGGACCGTCAATAAGAAAAATAAATGGTGGTATAAAATTTACTGATATGAATCTGCATGAGCGGTTGCATTTCACCGTTAATTTCCACCGGAAGGCGAATTGATGAAAATAGCCATTACCGGCAAGGGAGGGGTGGGCAAAACCACTCTTTCAAGCGTACTTGCCAGAGCCTTTTCTGAAGACGGAAGCAATGTGCTTGCCGTCGATGCCGACCCAGATGCGAACCTCGCCCAATCCCTGGGCGTCGCACAGGAAGATATTGATAAAATCCGCCCCATCGCGGAGATGGGGGACCTGATAGAAGAGCGTACCGGCGCGAAGCCGGGGGCGCCCGGCTCCGTTTTCAAGCTGAACCCCCGCGTCGACGACATACCCGACCAGTTCTCCCACTCCCATAACGGCGTGAAACTTCTGGTGATGGGCAAATACAAGACGGGCGGCGCGGGCTGCTACTGCCCCGAAAACGTCCTTTTGAAGAGCCTCGTCCGGCACCTCATTTTAAAGCGGGACGACGTGGTCATACTCGATATGGAAGCGGGCATAGAACATCTGACGCGCGGCACCTCCGGCTCCGTGGACGCGTTCATCGTGGTGGTGGAGCCCGGCGGCAGGAGTGTTCAGACCGCGAGGCAGGTGAAGTCGCTGGCGGACGACCTGGGCGTCAGGAAGGTGTATGTGGTCGGCAATAAGGTCCGGACGGAGGAGGATAAAAAGTTTATCACTTCCAGCCTGCCGGGGATGGAGGTCATGGGGTTTCATGAGTTACAGCCCCGACGTAATCAACGCGGACCTGGAAGGCCGGGACGTCTACGGGAACTGTCCGGGGCTGGTGGCCGAAATCAGGACGATAAAGGAAAAGCTGATAAAGCTGGCCAAGGCGGCATGATCGGCGAACTGAAGGCCGTGCTTCGGAGGGAACTCCTGGCGAAGCGCGACGCTCTCTCACTGGATGAGCGCAGGGGCAGAAGCCTCTCAATCGCGGCGGGCCTTTTTGGTCTCCCGGAATATAAAACGGCAGGTTCGGTCCTTTTTTATGTCAATTTCAGAAGCGAAGTGGCGACCCGCAAGATGATAGAAGAGGCTCTCGCGCAGGGGAAGAAGGTGCTGGTCCCGAAGGTGGACCGCCGAAGCCACGAACTGAAGCTTTTCGAGATAAAGGACCTCTCGACGGACCTGGAAGCCGGATATATGAATATATACGAGCCGGTGGAAAAAAGGACGCGCGTCGCCTCTCCGGAGGAGCCGGACATGGTGGTGATGCCGGGCGTGGGGTTCGACGAAAAGGGCAACCGGCTGGGGTACGGGGGCGGATATTACGACAGACTTCTTCTGAAGCTTCGGCCCGGGGTGAAGCTGGTGGCGCTGGCTTTCGAGGAGCAGGTGGTGGACGAGGTCCCGAGCCTCCCGCACGACAGGAAAGTGGATTTAATAATTACAGAGGCGCGGGTCATAGAGGCTTAAAGCGAATGGACCTTAAAAAAGATCGAAAAAGGCGTAAGGCTCATCCTGGAAGGCGTCGGCGAAGACCCTGAACGTCCCGGAATAAAAGAGACGCCCCAGCGGGTGGCCAAATTTTACGAGGAGATATTCGCGGGGCTCTCCGAGCCGACCGACGGGCTATTGGCTCCTATCCGGGGCGAGACCCACGATGAGATGGTGCTCATAAAGGACATACCGTTCTTCTCGATCTGCGAGCACCACCTTACGCCGTTCTTCGGGAAGGCGCACATTGCCTACGTGCCGTCCGAGGGCAAGATAGTGGGCTTAAGCAAGCTGGCGGCGGCGCTGGAGATACTGGCCAAAAGGCCGCAGGTGCAGGAGAGGCTGACGGCGCAGTTAGCGGACCTTATAATGGACTCGCTGGGCCCCAAGGGCGCGATGGTGGTAATAGACTGCGAACACCTTTGCATGTCCATGCGCGGCGTGAAGAAGCCGGGTTCGCGCACGGTTACGTCGGCAGTGCGGGGGATATTCCGCTCCAAGCCATCCACAAGGCAGGAAATGCTGGAACTGATCAAGAAGTAAATAACTGAGCAAGAGGGGGAACAAATGATTATTTCGAAGTCGAAAGAGAAAAAGGACGTAATCAACATGCTGGACGGCGTCCAGAGCGTCTTCCTGATCGGGTGCAGCGAGTGCGCGTCGCTTTGCGGCACCGGCAGCCCGGAGGCGCTCGCGGAGATGAAGCAGTCCCTGGAAGATATCGGCAAGAAGGTCACCGGCACGTTCGTCGCGAAGACCGGCTGCCAGGTCCTGGGCACGAAGGTGGAGCTTAAAGGGAACAAGGAAGAGGTGGAGGCCGCGGACGCTATCCTGGTAATGTCCTGCGGCGCGGGTACCCAGTCCATGGTGGAGGTGTTCAAGGACAAGAAGGTTTATCCGGCCAACGACACCGCCTTCCTTGGCAACATGACCCGCTTCCAGCATTTCGACGAGCGCTGCTCGATGTGCGGCGAGTGCATCATAGACAAGACCGGCGGCATCTGCCCCGTCACCACCTGCCCGAAAGGCATCCTGAACGGCCCATGCGGCGGCACGAACAACGGCTTCTGCGAAGTCAGCCCGGATATAGAGTGCGCCTGGGCCAAGATATATGCCCGGATGGAGCGCACGGGCGAGCTGGATAAAATGAAAGAGATAATACCGCCGAAAGACTATTCCAAAAAACTATCCCCTAAGGTTTTCGTGATAGAGAAAAAGAAGGAGGAGAAATAGAGTCTATGAAAAAGCTGAAGGAGGCACTCGAGGCAGGGGAGTTTGTTATAACGGCGGAATGCGGCCCGCCAAAGGGCACTGACATAGCGGAGATGCTGGAGCACGCGAAGCACCTGCTTGGAAAGATAAACGCCATAAACGTTACCGATAACCAGAGCGCGGTGGTGCGCATCGGCTCGCTCCCCGTTTGCAGGCTTCTTAGCGAAATGGGGCACGACCCGATATTCCAGCTCACCTGCCGGGACAGGAACCGTCTTGCCATTCAGTCCGACCTGATGGGCGCGCATATCCTGGGCATAAAGAACGTGCTCTGCATGACGGGCGACCATGTCTCGGCGGGCGACCACAAGACCGCGAAAGCTGTATACGACCTTGAATCCGTACAGCTCCTCCAGACCGTGTCGGCCTTAAACGGCGGGCATGATCTTGCCGGCAACGAGATGAAAGGCGCGACCGACCTCTACCAGGGCGCTGTCGTGACCCCGGAGGCGAACCCTCTGGAGCCGCAGATGCTGAAGTTCGAGAAGAAGATAAAAGCGGGCGCGAACTTCTTCCAGACCCAGGCGATATACGACATGGATAACTTCAGGCGGTTCATGGACAGGGCGAGGAAGTTTAACGTCAAGGTACTCGCAGGGATACTGCTCCTGAAGAACGCGGGCATGGCGAATTTCCTGAACAAGTTCGTGCCCGGGATTACCGTCCCGCAGGAGCTTATAGACAGGCTGAAGGCCGCCGGCAAGGAAGGCGCGCTCGAGTGCGGCATGGACATCGCCGCCGAGCAGGTAAGGATAATAAAAGAGCAGGGCATAGCCGACGGCGCCCACGTGATGGCGATAGGCCTTGAGAACAAGGTGCCGGATATTCTGGCGAGGGCGGGGATAGCGTAAGAGCACCAGGGGAATTAAATGGCAGTAACGATACCTGAACTATACAAGAAGAAGGCCGAGGGCAAAAAGATTGCCATGCTCACGGCGTATGATTACCCCTTCGCCCAGATGGCGGACGAGGCGGGTATGGACATAATCCTGGTCGGCGACTCCCTGGGCGTCGTCGTGCAGGGCTGGGCGAACACCCTTCCCGTGACGATGGAAGAGATGCTCTACCATACGAAGATGGTCGCACGCGCGTCGAAGAACGCGCTGGTGGTAGGCGACATGCCGTTTATGAGCTACCAGTGCGATCTCGGTCAGGGACTGAAGAACGCGGGTGATTTCTTAAAGGCCGGGGCCGCGGCGGTGAAGCTTGAAGGCGGCTCCTGCGTAACAGAGCTTATCTCGGCCCTTTCCCGCTACGACATACCGGTCATGGCGCACATAGGCCTGACGCCGCAGTCCGTCCACAGGATGGGCGGGTTCAAGGTGCAGGGGAAAGACGAAAGCCAGGCCGAGAAACTAATCGCGGACGCCAGGGCGGTAGAGGAGGCGGGCGCTTTCTCGGTGGTGCTGGAAGGCATACCCAGGCAGGTGGCGAAGCAGATTACGGAGGCGCTTTCGATACCCACGATAGGCATCGGCGCGGGTCCGGACTGCGACGGGCAGGTGCTCGTTATGCACGACATGCTGGGGATGTTCGACCGCTTCGTGCCGAAGTTCGTGAAGCGCTACGCGAACATAAAAGAGACGGCCATAAAAGCCATCGCGCAGTACAAGCAGGAAGTGGAGTCGGGCGAGTTCCCTTCCGATAAAGAGAGCTTTCATTAAAGTCGTTACTTTCTTTTCAGGTGAAAAGAAAGTAACACAAAGAAAAGCCGGGTTTAAAGTCCCGCTTTCTTTTGGTACTTTTCTTTCTCGCGAAAGAAAAGTACGAAAGGTTTAAAAAATGCCTGAAGCAAAATTAAAAGTAATCCTGCTGGAGCACACTCCGAACCCGGAGAACGTGGTGGCGATGGCGGCGAAGCTCTGCTACAGCCAGTCCGACGTGGAGGGCCTGCGCGGAAAGATTCTGGCGAAGGACCAGAAGGACTTCGTGGAGAAGCTGGTGTCCATTGGCCATATGTCGCCGGTGGAGCATATCTCTTTCACCTTCGGCATCGAAGGCATATCAAGGGCTTGCTCGCATCAACTGGTGCGGCACCGGGTAGCTTCGTATTCCCAGCAGTCCCAGCGGTACGTCAAGGAAACGGAATTCGATTATGTGATACCGCCGACGGTGAAGAACGACAAGAAGCTGACCGCCTCGTTCAATAAATACATGAAGCAGGCCCAGAAGGCATACGACGAGATTATGAAGGGACTGGCGGAGCAGGGGATAACGGGCGAGACGGCCCAGCAGGACGCAAGATTTCTCCTGCCGAATGCGGCGGAGACGAAGATAGTGGTGACGATGAACGCCAGAGAGCTGCTCCACTTCTTCCGGGTACGCTGCTGCAACCGGGCGCAGTGGGAGATACGGGCCATGGCCACGGAGATGCTGCGGGAGGTAAAGAACGTCGCCCCGGTAATATTCAAGGGCGCGGGCCCCGGCTGCCTCAATGGGCAAATGCCCGGAAGGCAAGATGAGCTGCGGAAAACAAAAAGAGGTCAGGAAGAAGTTTTTCAAGAACAAAATATAATGCCAGCATTTACGATAGCGGTCGCCGGGAAGGGCGGCACGGGCAAGACCACCCTGACGGGACTCCTTATACGCTATTTGACAGAGAAGAGGAAGGGCCCGGTTTTGGCCGTGGACGCGGACGCCAATTCGAACCTGAACGAAGTGCTGGGCGTCCACTGCGAGGGCACGGTAGGCGAGCTCCGGGAGGAGGCGCTGGAGACCGTGGGGAGCAGGCCGCACGGCATGTCGCTTGACGAGTACCTTGACATGCGCATCGCGCAGGTCATGACGGAGGCGAAAGGCTTCGACCTCCTCGTAATGGGCCGCCCGGAAGGGCCGGGCTGCTACTGCGCGGCGAACAACGTAATCAGGAAATACACGGACCACCTGCTGGACAGCTACCCATATATCGTGACGGACAACGAAGCCGGGCTGGAGCATCTCTCCCGCAGGACGACCCAGGACACGGACCTCCTGCTGATTATTTCGGAACCCTCCGTGCGCGGGATACTCACCGCCGGGCGGGTGAACGGGATAGTGGACGAGCTGGGGCTGAAGGTAGGCAAACGGGCTTTTATCGTCAACCGCGTGAATGGCAATGGGCTTCCGGCGGAGCTTGAAGAGACCGTGGAGAAGCAGGGGCTCTCCTTGGCGGGTACTGTGCCGGTGGACGATCTGATTACGCAGTACGACATGCAGGGGACGCCGCTGGCCAAGCTACCCTGATGATTCTAAAGCGGTCGCGGCGTTTTATAAGATTTTAGATGAATCTGGAAATACCTTGAAAAAAATTTCGATAATAGGCGCGGGCGTTGTCGGCTCGGCCGTGGGCAGGCTGCTTCGGGAGAGGGGATACGAGATACAGTCGGTCGTTTCCCGGGGTCTACAAAATGCCCGAAATGCGGCCTCCTTCATAGGCGCAGGCGAACCGGGGACTGACCCGGTAAAGGGCGCATCCGGGGCCGACTGGATTTTCATCACTACGCCGGACAAGGCAATCCAGGGGACCTGCGAAAAAATAGCCCAAGGCGGCGGTTTCGGCAAAGGGTCGCTTGCGGTGCATATGAGCGGAGCGCTCGGTTCGAAAATACTGGACTCCGCGAGAAAAGCCGGGGCCGGCGCTCTATCGATACACCCGATGCAGAGCCTGGCGTCGTCCGAACAGGCGGTAAAAAATTTCCCCGGCTCGTACTTCAGCATCGAGGGCGACGCTGAATCGGTGCCGGAAGGAAAAGAGATAGTGGAGGCCCTGGGCGGGCTACTGGTGATGATACCGGGCGAGCAAAAAGCCCTGTACCATGCCGGCGCGGCGGTGGCCTCCAATTACCTGGTCGCCGTACTGGACTTTGCAGTGATGATCTACGAGGCGCTGGGGATGAAGCGGGACGAGGCGGTCAAGGCCATCATGCCGCTTGTCCGGGGCACGGTAAATAACGTGGAACGGGTGGGCGTGCCGGATGCCTTGACCGGGCCGATAGCGAGGGGTGACGTCGAGACGGTGGAAGGGCACCTGGAAGTGTTGAAGAAAGACCTGCCGGAGATGGTTTCGCTGTATACGGCCCTGGGCAGGCATACGGTTAAAGTCGGCCTTGCGAAAGGCTCGCTTGCCGAAGAGGACGCCGCAAGGCTAAGGAAGATTTTAAAATAGCGGGCGATTCCGGAAACAGAATTTCCGGGTTAATTATATAAGCAACGTCGGGTACTTTATCGCGAAAGGGAGGGCAGGAAAGATATGCTGATTATCGGAGAGAGGATTAACGTAATAACAAAGCTCCAGCGTCAGGCGATGATGGACAGGAACAAGGGCCCTATTCAGGAGATGGCCATTAACCAGGTCAAGTGCGGAGCCGGGATGCTGGACATCAACATCGGGCCAGCCGAAGAAAAGGGCGACGAGCTGATGGACTGGATGGTCAAGACGGTGCAGGAAGTGGCGCACGTCCCCCTGTGCCTGGACACCACCAACCCGGTCGCGATGGAAGCGGGACTTAAAGCCCACGACAACACCTGGGGCCGCGCCCTGATAAACTCCGCTTCCGGCGAGGAGGAGAGGCTGAACATGATGATGCCTCTGGCCGGGAAGTACAACTCGCTGATAATCGGGCTCACGCTCAACAAGCAGGGCATCCCCGCGCTGGCCGAGGACCGTTGCGCCATCGCCGCGGAGATAATGGGCAAGGCGGTCGAGTGCGGCGTCCCGATGGAAGATATATATCTCGACCCGCTCATCATGCCGGTGCCGTTCTCGCAGGAGAAGAGCCTCGAGTCCATCCGCGCGATAAGGATGTTCAGGGAGCTGAACGACCCGCCGATGAAGACTGTCGTCGGCTTGTCAAATATATCGAACGGGGCGCCCAAGGAGCTCCGGCCTCTCCTCAACCGCGTATATACCGCGCTTTTGATGTACGAGGGGTTGGATTCGGCGATCATCGACCCGCTGGAGAAGGAGATGATCGACGTCATAAAGACCGTTGACATCCTGATGGGGAAAACACTCTACGCGCACAGCTATCTGGAAATGTAAAGGGGGTAAAAATGGCTTTCGTAGTTCCGAAGGAAACGTATAACGGCAAGGTCTATGAAGTCGAGATCGGGACCGGACCCAGGGCAGTCAAGATAGGCGGAGAGAATACGCTGCCTTTCCTGGCCTTCGAGGGTTCCGTGCCGAACAAGCCTGTCATAGCCTATGAGATACAGGACGTGCCGCCAGAGGACTGGCCGCAGACGCTCCAGGATGTTTATAAAGATGTAAGCTCCGACCCAGTGAAATGGGCGAAGCACTGCCAGGACGACCTGGGCGCCAAGATGATAGCCCTCCGGCTTATCGGCACGCACCCGGACAGGCAGAACAGGACGGCTGAAGAGGCCGCGAAGACCGTAAAAGACGTCCTGGCGGCGATAGACGTGCCGCTTATAATACTGGGCAGCAATAACGCCGAGAAGGACGCGCAGGTCCTCAAAAGCGCCTGCGAGGCCGCTCAGGGCAAGAACTGCCTTATCGGAAAGGCGCAGGAAGCAAATTACAAGACCATAGTCGCGACGGCGATGGCGGCCGGACACAAGCTGGTCGCGATGAGCGATCTAGACGTGAACCTGGCAAAGCAGCTCAACATCCTCATCACCCAGATGGGCTTCGACAAGGATAAAATCGTCACCGACCCGATGTCTTCCGCCCTGGGCTACGGCATAGAGTATACCTACTCCGTCATGGAGAGGATACGCTCCGCGGCGCTCTTCCAGAACGACGCGACGATGGCCCCGCCGATGGTGAACGACGTGGGGATGTACGTATGGAAGGTAAAGGAGACGATGGCGCCGGAGGCCGACCAGCCGATGTGGGGGCCGGTCGAAGACAGAGGCATAGGATGGGAAGCCACGACTGCCATGAGCTTCCTTATGGCCGGGTCAGACCTGCTCATCATGCGCCACCCGAAGGCTATCGAGACGGTGGCCAAGATGATCGATGAGCTCGTTTAACGAAAGAAAGGAGATAAAATAAAATGGCTCTGTCCGGCGTAGAAATTTTTAAACATTTGCCGAAGACGAACTGCAAGAAATGCGGCCATCCTACCTGCCTGGCGTTCGCGATGAAGTTAGCTGCGAAGCAGGCCACGCTCGACGCCTGCCCCGACGCATCGGAAGAAGCGAAGGCGTTCCTCGGCGCGGCCTCCGAGCCGCCGATTAAAGGCATCACCATCGGCGCGGGAGACAAGGCGCTGAAGGTCGGCGAGGAGACTGTGCTCTTCAGGCATGAGAAGAAATTCGTAAACCCCTGCGGGTTTGCGCTTGCTATCAAGGATACCGACACGGAGATCGAGGCCAAGGCTAAGGCCGTCGCCGAGTCCGAAATCGAGCGCGTGGGCCAGAAGCTTCGCATCGAATTAATCGCGGTGGAAAATGCCTCCGGCGACCCGGCGACATTCGCCGCCGCCGTGGCAAAGGCGGCTTCCGCCGCCCCGTCCGCGGGTATCATCCTGGTGTCGGAGAACCCCGCCGCCATCGAGGCCGCGCTGCCGCACGTCGCGGGCAAAAAGCCCCTTATCTGCGGCGCGAACGCGGACAATCTCGATGCGATGGTAAACCTCGCCAAGAGTTCAGGCTCGTCACTTTCCGTGAAGGCAGACGGGGTGGACGCAGTCTCACAGTTGACTGAAAAAGCAGTCGGGATGGGCTTCAAGGATATCGTCATCGATACCGGCGCAAGAAAGCCCAAGGACATGATAGAACAGTACACACAGGTACGCCGCGCCGCTCTGAAGAAGGGTTTCAAGCCGCTCGGTTTCCCGATTATTTCTTTCGCGGTCAATTCAGACCCATACGTCGAACAGGCGTTGGCAAGCGTGGCCATCGCGAAATACGCGTCCATCATCGTGCTCTCGGATATTTCCAGGTGGAAGACGGTCGCGCTCATCTCGCTTCGGCAGAACATCTATACGGACCCGCAGGTCCCGATGCAGGTGGGGCAGAATATATACAAGGTCGGCGACGCCAAGGAGAACGCGCCGCTCCTTATCACGACGAACTTCTCCCTTACGTACTTCATCGTGCTGGGCGAGGTGGAGAACTCGAAGGTGCCGAGCTGGCTTGCGGTCATGGAGACGGAAGGGCTTTCGGTGCTGACAGCGTGGGCGGCGGGCAAGTTCACCGCGGCGAAGATCGCGCAGTATATCCAGGAATCAGGCATTGAAAGCAAAATCTCCAATAAGGAGTTGATAATACCCGGTTACGTGGCTGTCCTCTCGGGCGCGCTCGAAGACAAGCTGCCTGGCTGGAAAATTACGGTAGGGCCGAGGGAAGCCAATGCGCTCCCGGCATTTCTCAAGAACAAGACGGCTGCCGCTTAAGCGGGCAAGGAGGTTGTATTTATGTCGAGACACATTGCAGCAGCGGCCATACGCGGCTCTCACAAGATAGTCGCCGAGGCGGAGGAAGCGCTGAATAAGGCTATAGCGGCCAAAGGGGAAGAGTATAAGTTCGAGTTCCCCGATACCGCATTTTATCTCCCTCATGTCTTCGGCATGACCGGCATGAAGGTGGAGACCCTGGGCCAGATGAAGGATGCCCTGGACTACGCGAAGGGTATGCTCTCCGCGGAACCGGCGGCAAACGAGTACCTGCCATACCTGGGCGAGACGCTGGACGCGGGCCAGGCCACGCTCTTCGCCGAGGAGATACTGCTCGCGGCCAGGTACGTCCTGGGCCTGGAGCCTGTCGTCGATGGCGACCTGACTTATAACGGGTTCATCACGGACACGATACTCAGGGACCTGGGTGTCCAGCTTGTCGACGGCACCATGCCGGGCTTCGCGGTTATAATCGGCAAGGCCCCGACCGACGAGATAGCCGTCGAGATATGCCGCGACCTCCAGCAGAGAAATATCCTGACCTTCCTCTGCGGCAACGTGGACGGCGACAACGTGGCCAAACAGCTCCTCAGGAAGGGCGTGGAGATAGGCTGGGACGCAAGGCTGGTCGCGCTCGGGCCGGAGACCTACCACGCGCTCTACGCGGGCGACTGGGCATGCAGGGGCGCCCTGATGTTCGGCGGCAAGAAGGGCGGCGACGCGCTCAGCGTCCTTAAATATAACAAGGACCGCGTCTTCGCATTCGCAATGGTCCTGGGTCCGATGAGCGACCTGATATGGTCCACCGGCGCGGGCGCAATCACCTACGGCTTCCCGGCGATATGCGACACGGAAGTCCCGGAAATCCGCCCCACGGGCGTCTGCACCTACGAGCACGTCGTAAGCCAGACAGACCATAAGAAGATAGTGGATACATGCGTGGAGACCAGGGGCCTGAAGATCATCATAACCAAGGTCCCGGTCCCCGTCGCGTACGGCCCTGCATTCGAAGGCGAACGCATCAGGAAGGAAGACACCGTTTTCGAGTTCGGCGGGACGAAGTCCGCGTCGTTCGAGTGGGTGACGGCGAAGGAGTTGTCCGACATAGAGGACGGCAAGATCGAGGTCATCGCATCGGCGGAGACCCTGGCCAAGATCGAATCGGCCGCGCCCGGCAAGGCGGTTCAACTCCCGATGGCGCTGATGATAGAAGTCGCGGGCAGGAAGATGAACCCGGACTTCGAGCCGGTAATAGAGCGCAAGCTCCACGACTACATAAACTGCGCCCAGGGCGTCTGGCACATGGGCCAGAGAGACGTGAACTGGATGAGGATATCCGCGCAGGCCTTTAATGACGGCTTCCGGATAAAACACCTTGGCGACATCGTTTACGTTATGGTGAAAAATAAGTTCCCCGCCATCGTGGACAAGGTTCAGGTGAAGCTGTACCTGGACGACGACAAGGTGAAGGAAATACAGGAGCAGGCGAGGGCGGTCTATAAGGCCAGGAACGAGAGGGTATCGACCCTGACGGACGAGTCCGTGGATACTTTCTACTCCTGCCTGCTCTGCCAGTCCTTCGCGCCGAACCACGCCTGCGTCATCTCTCCGGAGAGGCTGGGCCTGTGCGGCGCGTACAACTGGCTGGACGCCAGGGCGGCCTACGAGATAGACCCCACCGGCCCCAACCAGCCAGTACTGAAAGGCGAGTGCACGGACGAATTCAAAGGGCGGTGGAAGGGCGTCGACGATTACGTATTCCAGGCTTCCCACCAGACGCTTGAAGGTTTCTCGGCGTACTCCATAATGGACGCGCCGATGACCTCGTGCGGCTGCTTCGAGTGCATCGTGGCGCTTGTGCCGGAGGCCAACGGGTTCATGGTCGTGAACCGCGGCTATACCGGAATGACGCCCATCGGGATGAAGTTCTCGACGCTCGCGGGTACGGTCGGCGGCGGCGTGCAGGCCCCCGGCTTCGGCGGCATAGGGAAGTTCTTCATCACGTCCAAGAAGTTCCTGAGGGCGGATGGCGGACTGAGGAGGCTGGTATGGATGCCCAAGTCTCTGAAGGAGGCCCTGCGCGAAGACCTGATAAGGCGTTCCGAGGAGGAAGGCATGCCCGGTTTCATCGACATGATATGCGACGAGACCGTAGCCGAGGACAGCGAGAAGATGCTGGAGTTCCTGAGCGAAAAAGGCCACCCGGCGCTTACGATGGATTCAATTCTGTAGGAGGGAATAGAAATGAGCGAAGAGAAAAAAGAAAAGAGGAAGGCGTCGAGCATTGACAAATGCGCGGTAGACCTTCTCAAATACGCGGAGGAGTGCAATATACCGACCGCATTCTCCAGGTCTGACAACATGAAGGCCTGCCCGATAGGCTCCGAGGGCGCCTGCTGCAAGATATGCGCGATGGGGCCATGCCGCCTGAAGAGCAAGGACGGCGAAGACGCCCTCAGGGGCGTATGCGGCGCGAGCCTCGCGACAGTCACCGCCAGGAACATAGCCCGCATGGTGGCCGGCGGCACCGCCGCCCATTCCGACCACGCGAGAGACGTGGCGAACACCCTGCTGGCGGCGGCGGAGGAGCATACCAAGGACTACCAGATAAAGGACGTGGAGAAGCTTCTGGCGGTCGCGAACAAGTTCGGCATAGACATCGCGGGCAAGTCGAAGAACGAGGTCGGGAAAGAAGTGGCGGAGTTCGCGCTCAAGGATTTCGGACAGCAGAAGGGCGAGGTCTCCTACATCCGCACCGCGACAAAGAAACGCCAGGAGTCTGTGGCGCGAGCTTGGGCTTGTCCCCAGGGGCGTGGACCGCGAGGTCTGCGAGCTTATGCACAGGACGACGATGGGCGTGGACACCGACCCCGAGGACATACTCGATTCGGCGCTCAGGACTTCGCTTGCCGACGGCTGGAGCGGCTCGATGATAGGCACGGACTTCTCGGATATCCTGTTCGGGACCCCGAAACCCCTTAAGAGCGAGGACAGCCTGGGCGCGTTCCAGGCAAAGCACGTCAACATCGTCGTCCACGGGCACGAGCCGACGCTCTCCGAGATGATAGTGGTCGCCTCTGAACTTCCGGACATGATAGAGTACGCCAAGTCCAAGGGCGCGGAGGGGATAAACCTGGTCGGCATGTGCTGCACCTCGAATGAGATACTGCTGCGCCACGGCATAAAGTCCGCGGGCGGCTTCTTGAACCAGGAGCTTGGGATACTGACGGGCGCGGTCGAGGCGATGGTCGTGGACGTGCAGTGCATAATGCCTGCGCTCGGTGAAATAACCAAGGGCTTCCACACGAAGCTCGTCACCACCTCTCCAAAGGGCAGGATACCCGGCGCTACGCATGTCGAGTTCGACGAGCTGCATGCGATGGACGTGGCCAAGAAGATAGTCCGGCTCGCCTGCGACAACTTCCCCAACAGGAAGGACACCCGCATACCGGATTCCGGGAAGGCGATGGTCGCCGGTTTCTCCCACGAGTACATCAAGTACATGCAGGGCGGCAGGTACAGGGGCTCCTTCAGGCCGCTTAACGACGCCATCATCTCCGGGCGCATCCGGGGACTGGCGGGCATAGTCGGCTGCAACAACCCCCGCATCGACCAGGACAGCCTCCACGACTACCTGGTGCGCGAGCTGATCGCGAACGACGTGCTGGTCGTGCAGACCGGCTGCGGCGCGCATGCCTCCGCAAAGGCCGGACTGATGACACCGGAGACGATGGAGATGGCCGGGCCCGGCCTCCGGGAGGTATGCGAGGCGATAGGCATCCCGCCGGTCCTGCACATGGGTTCCTGCGTGGACAATTCCCGCATCCTTACCGTCCTCACCGCGGTCGCGCAGGAAGGCGGCTTAGGCGATGACATCTCCGATATCCCTGTCGTCGGCATCGCGCCGGAGTGGATGAGCGAGAAGGCGCTTGCTATCGCGTTTTACGCCGTGGCCTCAGGGCTGTACGTCATCTTCGGCGTAGAGTCCCCCATCGCGGCTTCGCCCACCGTTCAGAAATTAATGAGCGAGGGCTGGGAGAAGAAGATCGGCGGGAAGCTCGAGTTTATCCCCGGAAAAGAGGAAATGCTCGCGGCTACGCTCGCGCATATCGACAAGAAGCGCGAGGCCCTGAAGCTCCGTAAGTACGAGAAGGGCAATTTCGGCGTCGAGAAGGTCCTGATGGACATGGCCGACCGCCGCAAGCTGGAGGCGTCCGCCCAGGCCCACAAAGGGATCGGCGGCATTTAAATATTATGCAGGGGCGGCCTTAGCTGGCCGCCCCTTTTTTAAACCGTTACTTTTCTTTTGGAAAAAAGAAAAGTAACACAAAAGAAAACCAAAGTTAAAAACAGTTTAAAAGTTTTTGGCGTTACCTTTTTACCAAAAAGGTAACGGTTTGTTTTTATTTTTCCAAGAGTCCGAAAAGGAGGATTTACGGGATGGCAAAGAAAAAGGTGGGCAGCGATATCGAGATAGCCCAGGCGGCGAAAATGCTGCCTATAGGACAGGTAGCAAAGAAGCTGGGACTCAAGGAAGACGAACTCGAATATTACGGGAAGTATAAGGCGAAGGTCGAGCTTTCCGTCCTCGACAGGCTGAAGAAGAAAAAGAGCGGCAAGTTAATAGACGTGACCGCCATCACCCCGACCCCGCTCGGAGAGGGCAAGACCACGACCTCCGTGGGCCTGGCGATGGGCATGAACCTGATCGGCAAGAACACGGTGCTGAACATACGCCAGCCGAGCCTTGGGCCGGTTTTCGGCATAAAGGGCGGGGCCGCTGGCGGAGGATATGCGCAGGTCGTCCCGATGGAGGACTTCAACCTCCATTTCACCGGCGACATCCATGCCATCGGCGCGGCGCACAACCTGCTTTCCGCTTTCGTGGAAAACCACCTCTACCACGGCAACAAGCTTAATATCGACCCGCACTCCATCACCTGGCGCAGGGTCATGGATATCTCCGACAGGAGCATCAGGGAGATAATCACGGGCCTGGGCGGGAAGCTGAACGGCTATCCCCGCGAGTCCGGCTTCGATATCACCGTGGCTTCCGAGGTCATGGCCATAATGGCCCTCACCACCAGCCTCAAGGACCTGAGGGAGAGACTTTCCCGCATAGTCATCGGGACGACCTTCGACGGCAAGGCCGTCACCGCCGAGGACCTTAAATGCGCGGGCGCGATGGCAGTGCTCCTCAAGGATGCGATTAAGCCGACGTTGGTGCAGACCCTGGAGAACACCCCGGCGTTCGTCCACTGCGGACCGTTCGCGAACATCGCGCACGGAAACAGCTCGATAATCTCCGACCAGATGGGCGTGAAGCTCGCGGATTACGTAGTTACGGAATCCGGGTTCGGCGCGGACATGGGCGCGGAGAAGTTCATGGATATAAAATGCCGCTATTCCGGCATTACCCCGTCCTGTGTCGTCATCGTCGCTACTATCCGGGCGCTGAAGATGCATGGCGGCACTGCGAAGGTCATCGCGGGCAAGCCGCTTCCGAAAGAGCTGGTCAATGAAAACCTCGACTGGCTCCGCGAGGGTTGCAAGAACCTGGCCAAGCAGATTGAGAACATGAAGTACTTCGGCGTGCCTGTCGTCGTCGCGGTGAACGCGTTCGCCACGGACACGAAGAAGGAGATAGACCTTTGCAGGAAGCTCGCCGTTGAGGCGGGGCCGAGGATGCGGTAACCAGCACGCACTGGGCGGACGGCGGCAAGGGTTCTACCAAACTCGCTGAGGCGGTTGTCAAGGCCTGCGACAAGCCGAGCAAGTTCAAGTTCCTCTACCCGCTCGACGCTTCTATAAAAGAGAAGATAGAGACTATCGCGAAGAAGATATACAACGCTAAGGAAGTCACCTACGCGCCGGCGGCGGAGAAGAAGATAAAGCTATATACCGATCTTGGCTTCGACAAGCTCCCCATATGCATGGCGAAGACCCATCTCTCCATCTCGCACGACCCCGCGATGAAGAACGTGCCTTCCGGTTATACGTTCCCCGTGCGGGACATCCGTGCCTCAGTGGGAGCGGGATTCCTCTATCCGCTGTGCGGCGACATGAGGACCATGCCGGGACTGCCTTCTTCCCCGGCAGGCGAAAGGGTGGATTTGGACAAGGACGGCAAGATATTGGGGCTCTTCTAATCCGCGAAAAATAAAACGAAAATAAAGGGAGGCGCACGCGCCTCCCTTTATTTTCGTTTTCCCATTTGCAATATTTTCCGTTTTCTGCTAAAACGATACATAAAAATATACTTAACTTGAGTAATAGTGCGCATGTTTTCTGAGCGGAAAATGAAAAAGTGATATAATCAAGCAATATGCATCTTTCAACTGATAAATTAATTAATTACTGATAATTATTTATGTTTATGCCTGCAAAGGGAATCCGAAGGCGGGATAAAAAAATTGCAAGGTTGGCAGAGAAATTGCAAAGTAATCATTAGTGCAAGAACTAATTTGAGTAATTGATAGGTGATTTTAAATGCAGGTAGAACTTAGGCTCTTGGCATCCATGCGGCGGCTGTTGCCCGAAAATGATCGCTCCCAGGGGTCAACCGTATTTAACCTCCGGGACGGGGCAACCTGCAAGGAACTGCTGATACGGGCGGACGTCTGGGGTAAATCGACGCTGGTAGTCCTTGTGAACGGCAGATATGCAGCCATGGAAAGGACGCTCTCGCATGGGGATGTAATATCTGTATTTCCGCCGGTAGCGGGAGGATAGCATGATAAAAGGCAGAGTCCTGCTTGTGGAGGACGAGGAGACATTAAGGGCCAGCCTCTCGATGTTCCTGAAGAAGAACGGCTTTGAGGTAATCGAGGCGGAGGACGAGGAAGGCGCGCTGGTCAAACTGAAGGAAGAGGATTTCGGCCTGATCATTACCGACCTCTTCCTGGCGGACGGCAACGGGTTCGCCATCATGAAATACCTCCAGGACTGCTGTCAGGAGGCAAAGTGCATCGTCATCACCGGCCATGCCTCGCTTGATTCCGCGATAAAGGCCATCAGAAAAGGGGCCTTCGATTACCTGCTTAAGCCTTTCGAGTACGACGAGCTGAAAGCGGCCATAGACCGCGCGATACAGAAGCAGTCGGAAGAGAAGCTTATAAACAAGCTCGACTACCTTAAAATATCCAAGAATTACAAACTGACGAAAAAAGAGATGGAGATAATCAAGATTATAATCTCCGAAGGCGTCTCCAACGCCGAAATATCCGAAAATTTAAGCATAAGCAAGAATACCGTCAAAGTCCATCTCAGGAACATCTTCAAAAAAGTGGGAGTCGAGTCTAAAACTGCCCTCACCACGCTCCTGCTCTCCGGCAATTCAAGATAACACCTTCCAAATTTCTCCGTTTTCTGATAACCTGATTCATCATTAAAGGAGCAGCGTGCTTCTTACCAAATCTCCCCCTCTCCATCCTGTGGGAGAGGCGGGGGAACCCATCGTTTGCGGGTCGGAGGGTTGAAGTCTATTGCCGGGCGAGAAGCGGGTATTCATTACGCGGTTTGATTCCGGGGTGCCGTCAAAAACGGAGGACCTTGTCGCGGCCGAGGAGGCCTTGACGGTTTTCGCCGACGGGCTGGAGGTGGCGACGCTCCTTTACACGCCTCCGATGACGCTGGAACTTACCCTGGGCTACCTTTTCTCGGAGGGGATGATAAAGTCGAGAGACGATATCACGTCCCTTTCTATAAAAAAGGGAAGCGTTTTCGTGGAGTTGAAAGGCGGCGCCCCGCAAAAGCGGGAGGGGAGTGCGGGGAAGACCATCACTTCCGGCTGCGGCGGAGGTGTGAGCTTTATCTATCCCCAGGGCGTGCAGGATATAAAGAAGCTGAGATCGAAGCGCGCCATCCCGCAGGACAAGGTACTCGAACTGGCCGCGCAGTTCAGGAAGATATCGGAGCTTTTTGAAAAGACCGGAGGCGTCCATAGCGCGGCACTTTCGGACGGGAAAGAGTTTATAGCGTTCGCGGAGGACATCGGCAGGCACAACGCGGTGGACAAGGTATTCGGCAAATGCCTTCTGGAAGGGATAAACACGGAAGATACCCTGCTCTTTACCACCGGCAGGGTCTCCTCGGAGATCCTTCTGAAATGCGCCAAGCGCCGTACCCCGGTCATCGTCAGCAGGAGCGCACCCACAAGCCTTTCGGTGAGGCTGGGGGAGAGGCTTGGCATTACGGTAATCGGGTTTGCCAGGGGGCGGAGGATGAACGTCTATACCCATCCGGAGCGGGTTCTGGCATAAAAAAAGGCGCGGCTTTTATTCAAGCCGCGCCTTGTTATCAGGCTCACGTTTATTGCGAGATGGCGCAGAACCGGCTTATGGAATCGAAGCAGAGAAGTTTTTCGGCCCGGATTTTACTCGTTGCGAAGCCTTCTGCGTTCATGGTCGCCGGGTTCCGGACTGCCCACAGGTGGTTGGAGTCCAGGTAAATGGTGTCGTTTGAGGCGGTGGTCATTTCATAATGAGATGGCGGGTTAATCGAGACAGAGGCAAAACCCGCCGGGATCGATGGAATTAGATGACCAGCCTTCGTGAGCGGACGAGGCATATGCCGCGCCGGCAAATGCCACCAGGAAAAGCCCTGCGGCTATAAAGAGCGATAACTTTTTCATTTTTAGTCTCCGTTTTCAGTAGTGGTAAATATTATCTTATTTATAGTATAACACGGAAATTATACTTCAGTGGTTAAGTCAAATAAATTTAATATATTATTTATTATTTCGGGTGCCGTAGCGGTTTGAAAGGCTATCTCCTTATAACCGGCGCTTTTTTCGTCTGGAGCACCTGGGGCGTTACCGTGAGATGGCTGGGCCTCCCGGCCGGCGAGATCATCTTTTTTAATGCACTCTTCGCCTGTATTTTCCAGAGCGGATGGCTGGCATTTCGGGGGAGGCGCTCAGGGGCGAGGCTTCGGCCTGATTTTGTCCCTGCGCTATGGCTTGGGTTTTTCGGGCTGGTCAACCTCCTGTCCTTCCTGTACGCGCTGAAAGTAACGACAATTGCGGCGGCGCTTCTGACGCATTACGTGGCCCCCGTTCTGGTCGCCCTCCTTGCCCCGCTTACGGTGAAAGACAAGGTGGGCAGGGATACGCTGGCGGCACTCGTGGTCGCCGCGGCGGGGCTTGTTTTTATCTTTGCGGGCGGACTGGATTTCTCGGACGGCAAGGGTATCCTTGGCGCGGCTTCCGGCACGCTGTCCGGGCTTGCATATGCCGCGGTGATACTGTACTCGCGGGTCTTAAGCCCCAGAAACCACCCGTTGAAGCTCTCGCTCGTGCAGGCGGTCCTGAGCGTGATTTCCGTGGGCGTGCTGATCCCGTGGCTTAAGTTCAAGGCTCCGGGCGTAAGCCAGTTATCCGTTATAGCGGCTACGGCGCTTTTCCACTCCACGCTGGCAAATGTCCTGTACCTTAAGGGCATCCGGACAGTTACCGCACAGGAGGCGGGGGTGCTAGGTTATTTCGAACCGGTACTGGGAATTATTTTGGCCGTTGTTTTTCTTGGTGAAATCCCGCATCCCTTCGCACTCGCGGGCGGTGCGCTGATTATCGGTTCCGGCGTAAGCATCATTTACCTGGGCGGGAAAAGAGGGCAGAGCAGGGGGAGTTATATGATAATTGGCGTGGACATAGACAACGTTATCGCGGATACCGAAAAAGAGGTCAGGCGCGTCCTGAAAAATGACAGGGGCATAAGCCTCGTCCGGGACGACTTCAAGCATTACGCCCTGGAGAACATGCCCGGCCTCGGCAGTGAAAACCTGGACTATATCCTTGGCCGGTTTAAGGACGGCAGCATATTCTTGAACGCACCCGTGATAGGCGGCGCGCGGGAGACCCTCGAGCGGCTGATGCAGAGGCACAGGGTCGTCCTTGTGACAAGCCGCCCGCCCGCGGTGGAAGGTTTTACACGGACATGGCTTGAGAAAAACGATATCCCGTTCCATGAGCTGCACTTCACCCCGGAGTCTAAGGTAAACGGAATACCATACGACCTGTTTATCGAGGACCAGGACAACTTCGCAAGCGAGATAGCCGACAGCGGAAGCTACGTCCTGCTCTATGACGCGCCGTGGAACCGGCACTTAAGCCACGACAGCATTACCCGCGTATTCTCCTGGGAAGACGTGCGGAAATTCTGCTTCCCGCCCTGCGCGATAGGAGACGGCGCGAATAAATGAACCGCACGGAGTTCTTATCCCTCTCCGTAGCAATCCACGCGATTTTGATCGCGGCGGCATTTCTGATGCCAGCGCCCTTCCCGTCTCCGAAACTCCCGAAATATGCAGAAGAACTCCTCTACGTCCAGCCGGTAAACCTCGAGGCAAGACCGGGCGAGCATCACCATGCCGGAAAAACGGCGGCTGCATTTATCAGCGGGAAGAAGGCCGGAAACCGCGAAAGCGGACAATGGCTTCCGGCCCAAGGCGGCCATAGCTTCCATCCTGAGGCCGCCCCAGCCGTCCATCCCGCGCTGCCGATCGCCAACCGTCCACACGATTGGCCGCGCAACCGGCCGCCGTGACCCCTGCTCCGCCTGCTCCACCCTCCGCACCATCCTCCGTACCACACTCTTCCCTTGCGGCCTCTCCCGCTCCTGAAATAAAGGCCGTTGCCGAGAGACGCGTCCCGGCGGCTCTGGGCGTAAAGGCGGACAGGGAGACTGTGAATTTCAAGTACCAGAAGGGCTGGCCCGCGCCGGGGATGGTCAGGGTGCGGGTAAATGTTCTGGGCGCGGAGGGCGGGGGAAAGGTAAGCTGGAAGGCGAAAGCGGACGAGGACTGGTTAATCGTATCGCCTTTATCGGGGGCCGCGCCCGGCCTTATACGCATCGGTGTGGACCCTGGTAAAGTCTCGGTCGGTTTTTATGACGCGACCGTTTCGATAGTGCCGTCGGATGCCGGCGTGAAAGGGGACGAAGTCGATGTGACGCTGATGGTGCTCCCGAAGGAGAAAGGGACGCCGTACCTGCCGCATTTCGCTTACGACGGGTATATGAACGGCGAGTGCAAGGTCTGCCATATGCCCGAGGCGCTTCTGCCGGAGCCGGACTTCATGTCGAAGCCCGAGTTCTGCTCGCTCTGCCACAACCCGTCCGGGATGGCGAAGGCGTTTGTCCTGCCCCACGGCGGGCATCCTTCAGGCGTAAAAGCCGGGGCCGGGGGCACCAGATTTCCAACAAGGGGCACGGACCCGAAAGGCCCCTGGAGCGACAGGCTGGGGACGCACCTCCCCGGCGGAAAGATCGTCTGCATAACCTGCCATAACGTGATGGAGAAGCCGGGCGATTACGGCCGGAGCTGGGAGCCTGCGTCCTCGGACGACGGAGTGAACTGGTGGCTGTACAAGGGCGGCTGGGACGGCATGGGGTATATAACGCCGAAGGTATATCTGTCGGAATCGATAGCAAAGATGCCAAAGAAGGTGCGCGAGATGAGGCGGATGGAGGCTTCCCCGTCTGATTATTCATATGACGAGAGGGAGGGCGTAATAATATTCAAAAAGCCGGTTCCGAAGTCGTACTCGGTTTACGTGACGCTGACCAACCCGTATCTGCGTATCACGACGGAGCATAACGCGCTCTGCTATGACTGCCATTCGGAGAACACGCACGAGGGCCTGAACTGCCTCGTGTGCCACAGGATACACGGCGGTGGAAACGCGAAGGCAGTCCGGGATATGGTAAGGACGTCGAACGGCGTTAAAAAGGTTTATTTCAGCGGACGCGAAGGCAGCGGGTCGTTCGCCGACGGCAGCGGCTCCGGCATCTGCGAGGTATGTCATGCCTTGAGCGGGAGCCACCTGAAATACAGAAGCAAGGACTGCACGAGATGTCATAACCACATGGACGGGTTCATTTAAAACCGTTGTCCAAAATGCCTGCTACCCTGCCTTGACAAGATTTTATTCCTTAAGTAACCTTATACTACAATCGCAACAAAATGTAGGGGTGACACAAGTGTCACGGAAATTTTTTCCGTTACTGGTCCTTTTCAGTTTTGTTATTCTGTTCTGCATTTCTAATGCCCAGGCTGCATGGAAGGTAGAGCTTGTTTCAGTTATTCCAGGATTTTCGCAAGGCGGTCTTGATTGTAATCCGTAACGGTGGCAGGTCTTAAAGAGGGCTTTGCAGAGCTGAAGCTCTTTGCAGCGGCTCTGACGGCGATTACTATCCTTTTTATATATTCCCACAGCGCCTTCTGCTCTTCCATTTTCATCGTTACTCTTTCCAACGGAAACGTTATCGAGGCCAATTCCTATAGCATCGAGAAGGACAAAGTCCGCCTGGAATATCCCGTGGGCGAGGTGACATTCCCGCTTAACAAGGTCCTCTCCATAAAGGAGAAAGACGGGAGCGTGGAGCTGTTGCAGTCAGCGGGCGTGTCCGTCGAGCATAAAGAGAGCCAAACCGTCGCCTAAGGCCGTCAACCCAACGGCCTTAGCGCTTTCAGACAGGCGGCCGTCTATGCTGGGAAGTTCGGTAAGACCTAAAGGAAAACCGACCCACAAACCCTGACATCAAAAGACAACGCCATTCAGGACGCCCATGCAGGCGCAGGCCAGCAACCAGCTACGGCCAGTACCCAGCAATCGCGCCAGAAACACCTGCTGTGTTGCCGTTTGGCGGGTCCGCCGAGGAGAACGTGCCGTTAGCTAATGCAATTGATCGCTATCTGGCCACGGATGACGAGAATGAGCAGGCTCGATTAGACCAGACCATCAACCAGCTCCTTGACGAGGAAGACCAAAAGCAAGAAAACGAATAACGGCGCTAACTAAAATGTCATAAATGAAGAAAGGAGGAAGGCAGGGATAAAAACAGGGACTAAGATAAAGGGCAGTCAGTGAAAATGCAGTATTCTAACAGTCGATTGTTTTAATTTTCAAACGAAGGAGAAAATTATGATGAAAATTAAAGTATTTGTTATAGCAGCAGCCATCGCGGCGCTCATGTCGCCGCTCGCCGCCAGTGCCGCGACCGCGGTCACTTTACCGGCAATACGTTTACTGACCTTAGCTCCATAAACACAAGCAATTGCCGGCACGGCCAAGGACGCTAAGTTTACCGTCATTGACCTTATTCCGCGACGAAGAAGGTAACCAAGAAGTTCACACTCACCGGCGGCAAATTAGCCACTACCGCTCTCACTAACTCTCTTCGGCAGCTGTTCATATATGACAAGAAGACTTCTACTCCTGCAGCCCCCGCTCAGGGCCTTAAGATCCTTTTTACGAATCGTCAACTATGACAAGGTCAGGCCATTGTAAATGCCGCCTTGTTAAGGCCGGGAAAAAGTCAAACGTGGCATCCGGCCAGGGCTGATAAAGTTTATTAACGGCAATGACCAGGGCACCATACGACTATAACTCCGGGCGTAAGATTCTGCAATGACAAATCACCTTACCGGCGTGGGCAACGATACCCAGATAATTGTAACCGGCAATATCGTTAGAAAAGTAAAACTCAGAGACAAAAAAGATACCGATACCTACCACAGAGGACCGGCTACATTTACTTGTGTTCAGCCCCGCAGTGAAAACCGCAGGCGTACAGAGGCTTGAAGTGACCGGCGCGGTTCGGGTAACTAAGGTCAGGAGTGGCCATAAGGGTATCGTTACGATGTCTTTCCAGCCTGGTACGGCAGCTTTTAATACTTATACAGGCACATTGACGTGTGTCACCTGCCCAGACGGCGCAGCAGGTACACATGCACGGAGCTATAAGTGTTGTCGCGAACATCAAGAGCGATAACTCCTCGGCGACTTTCAAGGTTGGCGCTATCAAGCCGGAGGAAACAACGGTCCAGACTGTAATCGCGAATTACAGCGGCGTTGGAACGGTAAGTCCTGGTATCCATCTCTTCAGTGATGACTTCCAGTACCTTAATGCCTCAGGCGCCGTCATGCCGGGCGGGACAATAACATCGTTTACTAAGATAGCTAAGTAATTCGCCGGGCAGCAAATATACGCAAAAGCCGGGGCCGAAAGGTTCCGGCTTTTTTTCATTGTGTAACTTTAAATCTTCCCCTTGCGTCTTCTGTGTATCGGTGAAAATTTCATTGACAAAATCAGGCCTCGCGCTTAAACTCTGACCATTCGGTCAGTGAAATGACTGCTTGGTCAGTTTTTAGGCGCGGCAGGGGCGATGGAAAAAAAACATCTTCAAAAAAAAGAATTAATACAGCAGCTTCGCACCGAAGGCATACTCGCCGCCGCCCGGATCGTAATCTCCCAAAAAGGTCTCGACAAGGCTACGATGGACCAGGTTGCGGACGAGGCGGGCATCTCGAAGGCAACGATATACCTTTATTTTAAAAACAAGGAAGAGCTTTATTACCGGTGCGTCGTGGACAGGATGGACGAGCTTCTGGCGGAGATGGAAAAGGCGGCGGAAATCGACGACCCGATGGAGCGGCTCCGCAAGCTGGTGCTGACCCAGGTGGAATGTATCGACTCGGACAGGGACTTTTTTAAAGTTTACCTGATCGAAAGCAAGGACCTGCTTTTCGACAAGACTTCGGAGTGCGGCCAGGAGTTCGCTAAACGGTATGACAGGCTCGCCCGCATGATAAGCGGTTGCATCCGGGAGTGCATGGACAGGCGCCAGATCCGGGAGATGGACCCGCAAAAATGTTATTATATCCTCTTCTCGATGGTGCGGGGCATGGCGATGTTCAGCATGATGTGCGGCAAGGGAAGCCCGATGTCGGACGAGGCGGCGGTTATCCTTGATGTTTTTTTAAATGGCATGAAGGCACAGCAGGTTTAATCGGAGGAATAATATTTATGTCCGGACTTCTAAAATTTTTTCTGATTCTCAGCGTGATTTTAATTGCGGCGCCCGCGCTTGCGTCGGATACGGGAAAGGCTGCACAGGCCGCGGGGTTCGCCAACGCATCCTCAGCCCCTCCGGCCCCGGCCGCGCAGTCATTTGCCAATCTCATCCTCGGCGAAAGGTTCCCCAAGCCTGATCAAACTGCCGCCCGCGCCGCAAGCCGTAGCGCCTTCGACGACGCCTCCGGCTTCCGCCAAGGCGATGACCCTGGAGGACTGCATAGCCATCGCCCTGGGCGATCATCCCAGGATAAAGGGCGCGGAGTCAGGACGTGGATTTCGGGCGGTTCAGGACTATTCGGCGCGGAGGCGAACTATTATCCGCAGATCAATTTCAACCTCACCAAAAGCTGGGTAAACTCGGTTATACCTATCGGCAGTCAGCTTCTGAGTTCTTGAACGAGCATTCCACTTACTGGGGTTTTACCGGGAACTGGACCCTCTTCGATTTCGGGAGGACGTACTACTCGGTCAAGAGCAACAAGGAACTTGAGACGGCGCTGAAGAAGACGCTTACAAATGTCCAGGAAAATGTCGTATATGATATCCGGGACGCATTCTTCGGTCTGCTCCGGGCCCAGACACTCGTGCAAGTGGCCGAGGAGACACTGGACCAGGCGAACAGCCACCTGCGGCAGGCCCAGGCTTTCTACGACGCGGGGGTAAAGCCGCGTTACGACGTGACGTCGGCGGAGGTGGAGGTCAATAACGCCAAAGTGCAGATCATCCAGGCATATGACGCGGTGACCCAGGCCAGGATAAATTTAAATACCAGGATGACGGTGAACACGATGACCCCGACTGTCGTGGTGGACAGGCCGGAACTGGAGCCGCTGGACAAGACACTTGACCAGTACCTGTGTCGTCGGTCGTTAACCGCCCGGATATCCAGTCGCTTGAGTCCCAGCAGAAGGCGAACGAAATAGCCGCAAAGGGGGCTCTGTCCGGGTTCCTCCCCACTATAAGCGCAAGCGGCGCTTACAACTGGAACGATCAGGCCCACACTAGCATATTTACGATACATCCAACTACAAGTCGGGATCAGCATACCCATCTTCCAGGGGTTCGGGACAGTCGCCCAGGTAGGCCAGGCGCGGGCGGCGGCGCTTTCCTCGAAATACAGGGTGGAGGACGCGAAGCTGAACGTCTTGAACGACGTGGCTTCCGCATACCTGAGCGTGCAGGACGCAAAGGCGCGGACGGTAGCCCTGGAGGTATCTGTCCAGAAGGCGCAGGAAAACCTGGATATTGCCCAGGGGCGGTATGAGGCGGGGGTGGGAAATATTATCGACGTGACGGATGCCCAGGTGCTTTTAACGACAGCGAAGACGGACAAGGCGCAGGCTTACTACGATTATCACCTGGCGTATTCCAAACTCTTAAGAAGCACGGGCGTAGGAGTGGTACAGTAAAAATGAAAAAGATTATCATAATTGCGGTCGTTCTCGCGGCCCTCGCCGCGGTCGCCGGTTATTTATACACCGGGAAAAAATCTCTTGACCCGAAGGACTATGTTGTCGAAAAAGCGCACGTCGGCGACATCACTTCCTCCGTTTCCGCCACCGGAAAGCTCCAGGCGAAAGTGACCGTCCTGGTGGGTACCGAGGTATCGGGGACGATCCGGCAGATAATGGTGGATTACAATTATCCCGTAAAGAAGGGGCGAGGTGCTGGTGAAGCTCGACCAGGAGCTTTTCAAGGCCCAGGTGGACCAGGCGCGGGCGAACCTTATGAATGCCCAGGCGAAGCTTAAGGAGATGGAATCCGGGCGTGGAATGACCAGAAGCGGTGTCCTGACTTCCATCGACCAGAAGAAGGCCACGCTGGACAAGGCCGATGCGGACTTCAACCGCAACCGCCAACTTCTTCAAAAAGGGTATATCGCCCAGCAGGACTTAGATGCAATGCAGGAAGCGTATCTCGTGGCAAAATCGCAGTACGAGCAGGCGAAGGCGGAGACGGATAAGAACGATGTGACGGACGCGCAGATAGCCGAGGCGAGAGCTGCAAGTAAAACAGGCGCAGGCAAGCCTGCAAACCTCGGAGACGAACCTTTCCAAGACGGTAATCACATCGCCCATGGATGGGGTAGTGATAGACAGGACCGTCGAGGTAGGGCAAACCGTGGCGGCAAGCTTCAGCACCCCGAACCTTTTGACCATCGGCGACCTTTCCGTAATGCAGGTGGCTATTTCCATTGACGAGGCGGACGTGGGCCAGGCGAAGGTAGGGCAGAAGGCCACTTTCACGGTGGACGCATTCCCTAACCGCGTTTTTGAAGGTACTCTGTCCCAGATATATTATGCCCCGGTAACGGTGCAGAACGTGGTGACCTATACGGGCATAGTCGAGGTGAATAATGAAAACGGACTCCTGCGGCCGGGTATGACGGCGAACGTAAAGATAATAACCGGACAAAAGAAAGGCGTCCTGATGATACCCATGTCCGCCCTGCGGGTAAAGCTTGGAAGCGGCAAGGAAGGGAAGGCCGGAAAGGGCCACGGGCACGGCGGTCAAACGGTTTGGGTGATGCAAAAGGACGGCCCGAAACCCGTTCAGGTGACGACCGGTCTGACCGACTTTACGAATATGGAAGTGCTTTCCGGGCTTAAAGAAGGCGACCCGGTCGTGACTGATTATTCGGGGGCCAAAAGCAAGCCAGGGGGCGGCGCCAGTTCCCACGGTTATATGAGGATGTAGCGTGATAGAGGCAAGGGATCTCGTAAAGGAATATGTCATCGGCGACACGAAACTCCGTGCGCTGGACGGGGTGGACGTTAAGATCGGGCGCGGGGAGTTTGTTGCGATAATGGGCGCTTCCGGCTCCGGCAAATCCACGTTCATGAATATCCTGGGATGCCTCGACCGCCCCACTTCCGGGAGCTATATCCTGGACGGCGCTCCGGTAGAGACCCTTTCCAAGGACGCCCTCGCTAAAATCCGGAACAGGATGCTGGGGTTTGTCTTCCAGGGGTTCAACCTCCTGTCGCGTACGACGGCCCTGGAGAATGTGGAACTCCCGATGTATTACAACGGGCATGGAGCGGACATGGAGGAAAAGGCCTTCGCGGCACTTAAGTCCGTGGGCCTTGCCGGGCGCGAGAGGCATTTCTCCAGCCAGCTCTCCGGCGGCCAGCAGCAGAGGGTGGCCATCGCGCGCGCGCTTGTAAACGACCCGTCCGTCATACTCGCCGACGAGCCGACCGGGAACCTGGACAGTAAGACGAGCGTCGAGATAATGGACATATTCACCAGGCTGAACGTAGAGAAGGGGATAACCATCGTTCTGGTCACCCACGAACCGGACATTGCCTTGTTCGCGAAGAGGCAGATACATTTTAAAGACGGTAAAATCATCTCAGACGAGAAAACCGCGCCCTCCGCGAAGGCAGGTGCCTAAGCCATGTTCATATTACCGACATTAAAAATTGCGTTCCGGGGTCTCCGGGTAAACAAAATGCGTTCCGCGCTTACTATGCTGGGGATAATAATAGGCGTGGCGGCGGTAATAACGATGCTCGCCGTCGGCGAAGGCGCGAAACAGTCCCTGGCGCAGTCGATAGCGTCGCTTGGGAGCAACATGATACTGGTGATACCGGGGAGCACCACGTCCGGCGGGGCAAGGATGGGTACGGGTAATACGACTACCCTGGTGCCCGAGGACGCCCAGGCGCTGACGAGTGAGAGCGCGATAGACTCCGCCGCCCCCCTGGTGCGCGGCACGGGACAGGTCGTATTTCAGGACAGGAACTGGAGCACGTCTATAATGGGCACGACAGAGGATTACGAGTTCGTCCGGGAATGGCCGGTATCTAAAGGCAGGTTTATAATCAAGCAGGACGTGGACGGCAGAACGAAGAACTGTCTTGTAGGCCAGACGGTCGTCGAGGAGATATTCGGCGACGAGGACCCCATAGGCAAGATAATCCGGATAAAGCAGGTGCCGTTCACGGTGGTGGGCGTGCTTGAAAAGAAAGGCCAGTCCCCGATCGGGCCAGGACCAGGACGACACCGTGCTCGTGCCGCTCTCGACTGCCATGTCCAGGCTTTTCGGGATAACGTCCGTGCACGCCATAATGGTCAAAGGAAAAAGCAATGACCAGATGGACCGGGCGGTGGACCAGGTGACGGCGCTCCTGCGGCAGAGGCATAAAATAACGGAAGGCGAAGATGACGATTTCTCCGTCAGGAACCTGTCCGAAATGCTCGCCACCGCGGAGGCCCAGACGAGGATAATGGCTATACTCCTGGGCAGCGTTGCCTCGGTTTCTCTTTTGGTCGGCGGCATCGGGATAATGAACATAATGCTCGTCTCCGTCACCGAGAGGACCCGCGAGATAGGCATAAGGATGGCCGTCGGGGCAAAGGAGAAGGACATCCTGCTTCAGTTCCTGGTGGAGGCGGTCGTGCTCTCGCTGATCGGCGGCATCATCGGGATAATGCTCGGGGTGGGACTCTCGACGGCTGTGGCGATGTTCTCGCAGTTTAAGACCAGCGTGTCGCTTTACAGCGTGCTTCTGTCGTTTCTCTTCTCGGCGGCGGTCGGGATATTCTTCGGTTTTTATCCCGCAAAGAAAGCGGCGGGGATGGACCCGATTTCAGCCCTGCGTTACGAGTAGCGCCGGAATCGGCATTGGAGAGTGAAAAAGGGGGAATGAATGAACGGCAAGCTCCGCATAGGCGAGATAAAATACGCTAACTGCACGCCGCTGTATTCGATGCTCAAAAGGTATTCCGACTGCTCTGACTTCGAATTCGTACCGGGCGAGCCGTCGGAGCTTAACCTGCTTCTCTCGAATGGCGGGATAGATATAAGTTCCTCGTCTTCCATCGAGTACGCGAGACACTGGCGGGAGTATCTTGCCGTGCCAGGCGTATCCATAAGCTCGCATGGCAAGGTCGGAAGCATCCTGCTTTTTTCAAGGAAATCCATAGAATCACTCGCGGGCGCGGAAATATCGGTGTCCTCCGCATCCGCCACCTCCGTCGTTTTGCTGAAGGCGCTTCTTAAGTTCAGGTATGGGATCGAAGTGAAGTTAGTCCCACGGAGGCCTGTCTTAAATGAAATGCTGGAGGGACGGCAGGCCGCGCTTCTGATCGGAGACGAAGCCCTGAAAGAAAACCTGGCGCTAGACCCGTCCCTGGGGCTTAAGGTATATGACCTGGGGACGCTCTGGCAGGAGTTTACAGGGCTTCCGTTCGTTTATGCGCTATGGATGGTCCGAGAGGACTCCGCAAAACGTCTTCCAGAGCTTGCAAGACTTTTTAAAACGGGAATAATCTCGGCGAAGGAAGCCGCCGCCGGCAGGTATGCCGAAATTGCGGCCTCTGCCCCGGAATCCGCCTGGATGGGCATCCCCAATCTGGTCGATTACTGGGAAACCATGTCTTACGAACTTTCGGATGAGCATATAGCCGGGCTTATGAAATTCTACGAATTTGCCAAAGAGCTCGGCGAGGTCTCAGACGTCCCTCGGCTCCGGTTCCTCTAAAACCGTATTTAATTGACTTTTTAGGCAATTTCCTGTAAATTAAATCTGTGGCCGACAGCCTGATTCCGGTAAGCGCCGTGATACTCGCGGGCGGTGAAAACCGCCGAATGAAAATCCCCAAGGCATTCCTTGTAATCGGGGGAATTTCCATAATCGAGAGGCAGGCTGCCGCCCTGACAGGTGGGACAACGGATGGCTGGCAGGGGCCGATTAGAGGCATGTCGAGACGACTTGCCGGACTGAACGCCGGGGAGTCGGAAGGCGCATTTTTTAATGAATTGATAGTCGTCGCAAATGACCCCGCACCCTATGAATCTCTTGGATTTAAGGCCCTGCCGGACGATCCGGAATTTTCAGGACAAAAAGGTCCCTTAATTGGCGTTTATACAGGGCTTCAAGCGGCAAGGAACCAGACCATCTTCGTTGTTGCCTGCGACATGCCCTTCATCTCCGGGAAGCTTGCCCGCAGACTTGCACAGCTTAAGGGGGGCCATGACGCCGTGGTCCCGGTAATAAAGAGATACCCGGAGCCGCTTTTCGCGGTTTATTCCAAGACGGTTCTGAAATACGCCGGGAGTGCGCTGAGAAACGGCAGGCCGCGGCTTCAGGAGCTTTTCAAGGATCTGGACGTCTTGTTCGTGGATGAGAGCGAGGCCATGGAGTACGATCCGGGGCTTCTTTCTTTCATCAATGTGAATACGCCGGAAGAACTAAAAATGGCGGAAGGCCTGGCCAAAGGGCGGAAATCGCATTTGATTACTTGACCGGGGAGAAAATTCCGGAGGTTGAAAATTGTTCGGCGAGACGATAGGCATCGGTGAGTTGCTGCTCATCTTGCTGATAGTGGTGGTGGTATTCGGGGCGGGGAAGCTCCCCCAGATAGGCGAAGGGCTGGGGAAGGCGATAGCGAATTTTAAAAAATCCATATCCGGGAAAGACGAAGAAAAAAGAAGTAAAGGAAGGTTAAAAAAGATGTACCTGAACAAACTTTTAAAGCTCCTCATGATCCCGCTTGCGCTTGCGCTCCTGTCCTCCTGCGCGGCGGCGGGCTCCTCCGTTAAAAATTCCACCGGGAAAATTGAAGCTGTTAAAAAGGAAAAGCCGCTCCCCGCGGGGATCGACCAGGCTTACCTGCACTATATGAACGCTGATATGGCCGAGAAAAAAGGAGATTATCAGACGGCGATGAACGAATACGCGGTTTCCCTGACCTACGACCCCGACTCCGCGCCGCTGCTTACACTTATCGCCAAGACTCAGATGAAGCTTGGAAAGCTGGATGAGGCCCAGACGTCCGCGGAACTGGCGATCCGGAAAGATCCGACATACCAGCCCGCATACCTCTTCCTGGGCGCACTTTATACCTCCTCGGGCAAGAATGATAAAGCAGCCGACGTATATAAAAAATCGATAGAGCTTGACCCGGAAAAGGAAGATTCTTACGTATATCTCTCAATCCTCTATGCCACCACGGGGAACTCTCAGAAATCTCTCGATGTCCTCCAGACTTTAACGAAAAGAAATCCGGAATCCGCTATGGGGTACTTCTACATGGGCAGGGTATATTCCGACATGAAGGAGTACGACAAGGCGATCGCGGCGTTCCAGAAGACGGCGGATTTAAAACCAGAGCTTGAGATGGCCCTGACCAGCATAGCCATAGTCCATGAGATAAAAGGGGATATGCCCGCGGCCCAGAAGGAATATGAGAAGATTCTCCAGAACGACCCGGATAACCAGGAAGTGAGGAGCCGGCTGGCGCAGTTATATATTCACAGCAAATCCTATGACAGTGCCCTGGAACAGTATAAAGACCTGCTGAAGACGAACCCCGACAATTCAGACGCCATAACTAACATGGCGTACATTTACTTGGAGCAGAAGGAATACGACAAGGCTATCGAACAGTTCGATATCCTGGCCGCGCGGCACCCCGGGGACCCCAAACCGAGGTTTTATATCGCGCAGATTTATGAAGACCAGGGCGAGTACGCGAAAGCGGCCGAGCAGTATAAGAAGGTGCTGGAGAAAAACCCGAAAGACGTGGACTCCATCATCCATCTCGCCTATCTGAAAGAGAAATCGGAGGGGACAGCGGCGTCGCTTGAGTACCTGAAGGCCGCCATTAAGGAAAACCCCGGGCGCTACGAGCTGTACCTGTACGTGGGCGCAACGCTTAATTCGAGCGACAAGCCGTCGGAGGCGCTCCCTTATTTAGAGAAGGCCCTGGGACTGGCGCCGGACAAGGACGATGTATATTTCAACCTCGGCATCACCTACGACAAACTGAAAGACTGGGATAAAATGGTCGCCGTGATGAAGAAGGCCATCGCCCTCAATCCGAAGAACGCCGAGGCGCTCAACTACCTGGCATACAGCTACGCGGAGAAGGGCGTGGACTTGGACGAGTCCCTGGACCTGGCGCGGAAGGCGGCAACCCTGAAGCCGGATAACGGCTTCTACCTGGACAGCGTAGGTTGGGCTTATTTCAAGAAGGGCCAAATCCCTCAGGCGAAGGAATGGCTCGAGAAGGCCGTGAATGCGGAAGCTGGAGATGCGACGCTCCGTGAGCATCTGGGCGACGTGTTATTCCAGGATAAAATGAAAGACGCGGCAAAGGCCCAGTGGGAGAAATCTCTGGAGCTGGACCCGAAAAACGTAGCCCTGGCGAAGAAGTTCAAGGACGCCGGTTTCGGCGATCCGCCGTCCGCGAATACCGTCCCTGATAAGGGAGAAAAAGTAATCAACAAAGCTCATACCGCGCCGAAAGGGATTCACAAATAGCGTGAAATAACCCCTCCCCCAGTGGCCGGCAAGGGGTTAAGGATAAATTGCAGGGGCCGGCCGTGAAGCTATAAGTCTTTGGAACAAGGTTTTACGCAAAAAGCCCGCAACGAATGTTGCGGGCTTTTTTTTATTTCCACACCTCCCGTTCCCCCTCTTATCTTAAGAGTTGGGAGAGAGATGCTTTACTTTTTATGCGGCTTAAGCGGCGGGAGGTTCATTAGCTCCTTCATCTCGCGGAGGTACGTCTCGCTGTCCGTGCGTCCTTTTTTAACCGCGCGTTTTCCGTAGAGGCTTAGCATACCGCAATAGAAGTTGAACCTTGAGATGTGCCGGAAAATCTTGCTCCAGGAGTAGAACTTCGCCATCGCCTTGAACGTCTCCCGCTGAAGCTCGGACGGCGACATCAGCGCCGGTCGATAGACCGTGTGCTGCGCGTCATACTTGCTCCAGTCCGAGTGCAGAAGCCTCCCCTGCTCCTTGAACTCATCATAGACCGGCGTTCCCGGCAGGGGCGTGAGTATCAGGAACTGCACGGACTCCAGATGCATCTTTCTGGCGAACAACTGAGTTTCCCTGATGGCGGCGGCGTCGTCCATATCCGAACCGAAGACGAACATGCCGTGGATGCGGATCTTGCGGGCGTGGAATGCCTCAACCGCCCGGATAATATCGTCCACCCCTTGCTTCTTATTGAAAAGTTCCAGAGTCTTTTCGTTTACGGACTCAAAACCGATAAACACGTTTTCGCAGCCTGAGCGCTTCATAAGGTCGAGCAGTTCAGGGTCCGCGGCGGCGTCGCTCCTTACCTGGGCACTCCAGTTGAACTTCAGCCCCAGGGCGATAATCCGTCGCAGTAGTTCCTTGGTCCTTTTTTTGTTCGCCGTGAAGTTGTCGTCTATGAAGAATACGAACGAGCCGCTCCTGGCCGCGCTTAGTTCCTCGATTATTTTTTCCAGGCTTTTGAACCGGTATTTCCTGCCGAACATATGGATGACCGAGCAGAACCTGCATTCGAACGGACAGCCGCGCGATGTGGCGATGGGTAGGATGACCTTCGGACTCCAGCCCTGGACCAGTGAGAAGTCCGGCGCGGGGTAAGGGTCCAGGTCAGCGATTAATTCCCTGGCGGCGTTATGCACGGGACCGTCCGGGGAGTTAAAGGAAAGACCTTTTATATCCTCGAAAGACGCCTTCTCTTCGATGGCGCGCAGGAGTTCCACGACAGTGTGTTCGCCCTCCCCGCGCACCACGAAATCACAGTGGCCAAGAGCCTCGTCCGGCATGAACGTGACATGGGGACCGCCCATGATTACGGTCTTGCCCCTGGCGCGAAGCCTGTCGGCAAGTTTGTATGCGCGCGGAGCGGTCGACGTAATAGTGGAAATCCCGATTATCTGATAGGAATCAACTTCCTTCCAGTCGGGAGGCTCCACGTCCTCGATGAATACACGGGTCCGGTATCCTATCCCTTTCAGGATCGTCGCGACCAACACAGTGCCCAGGCGCGGTATGGGGAACGCCGAGAATACGTGCGCGCCGGGCGATTTCGCCTCGATAAAACAGATTTCCTTTTGCATGTTATTGTAAAATATTAAACCCGGGCCGGACAATTGTCAAACTTTAAGTCGCGGTTCCACTTTCGAAAAAGGATGACGTGCGTTTATTTATCTAAACTTTTAGAGCTAAAACTCGCAGAATTTGTGAGTGCTAACGCTTACCTTAACTGACAAGCTGTTTTCTTGACTTTTAATTTGAATGAATATAGACTCCAAAACCTATGAAAAAAGGGACTGAAATCATTATTAAAGCGCCGGCTAAGGTAAATCTGCGGCTGGAAGTCATCGGCAGGAGGCCGGACGGGTATCACGACATAAGAAGCGTGATGCAGGCGCTGGAACTCTCCGATGAGGTAAAAATTACTCTGACCGGAGGGGGTATCGAGGTCGCCTGCGACTCCGGCGAAGTGCCGGACGGCGAGTCCAATATAGCTTTCCGGGCGGCTAAGGCCATTATTGGCGAGGCTGGATACGACGGCGGCGTTAGGGTGGAAATAGCCAAAAAGACGCCGGTCGCGGCGGGGCTTGGCGGCGGCTCCAGCGATGCCGCGGCGGTTTTGAAGGGACTCAATATCCTGCTGAACCTGGATCTTCCCGATGAGCGGCTCCGTGAAATCGGCGCGGGGATAGGCGCGGACGTGCCTTTTTTCCTTTCGTGGCCTGTCGCGCTCGCGGAGGGGGCAGGGGAGAGGCTGTCCCGGCTTGAACCTCTCGGCGAAATATGGTTCGTGCTGTTAAAGCCAGACTTCGGGGTCTCCACGGCCTGGGTTTATTCGCAGTTAAATTTAGGGTTGACAAAACATTCCGATAATACTAAACTTTTCCAGTTTAAGGAAGGGGCGGATGCCTTCCTTATCGCCTCATGCCTGAAGAACGACCTCGAGCGCGTGACGGTCGTAAGGTATCCAGAGATAGAAGTCCTGAAGAAGAGACTGGTCAAAGGAGGGGCGCTGGGCGCTTTGATGTCCGGGAGCGGCCCGACGGTTTTCGGCATTTTCAGGACTGAGGCGGCAGCGAAAGCCGCCGCGGCAAGCCTTACGGACTCCGGCTGCAGATTGATCGTTACGAGAAGTATCCCCAGTTGGCCGGCGCCTGTTCTTAGAGCCCCTTTAGTGGGGGACACCTGAGGGTAGAGCGAGAGGGGGAATTTATGGAGGTAACTGAAGTCAAAGTATTTCCTGTTTCTGAAGACAAGCTGAAGGCATACGTCACGGTAACGTTCGACAACTCCTTCGTGGTACGCGACCTGAAGATTATCCAGGGTAAATCCGGGACGTTCGTGGCGATGCCCAGCAAGAAACGCAAAGACGGGACCTACCGGGACATGGCGCACCCGCTCAATACCGAGACGCGCGAGATGATAGAGCAGAAAGTCATGGCTGAATACGAGAGGGAGATGGCGGCCCTCCCGGCAGAAACATGACCTGACCGTTGGGGCGTCGACAAGCGGTAAGTCAGGAGACTTTGAATCTCCCATTCCCAGGTTCGAATCCTGGCGCCCCAGCCAGGATTCTTTTTTATCTCTTTAAGAGGACCATCAAGGCATGGCGCAAGAACTGAAGCTTTTTTCGGGTAACGCGAATATTTTCCTGGCGAAGGAAATAGCCGACCATCTGGGGATTCCCCTGGGCGACGCCTTCGTCGCTACGTTCTCGGACGGGGAGATAAACGTAAAGATAAACGAGAACGTCCGGGGCGGGGACATTTTCGTCGTTCAGCCGACTTCACAGCCGGTAAACAACCACCTGATGGAACTGCTTATAATGATTGACGCCTTCAAGAGGGCGTCCGCCAAACGCATCACCGCGGTTATCCCGTATTACGGCTATTCTCGCCAGGACAGAAAGGCCCAGCCCCGGGTGCCTATCACAGCGAGGCTGGTGGCGGACCTGATCAGCGCCGCCGGAGCGGACAGGGTCCTGACGGTGGACCTGCACGCCGGGCAGATACAGGGCTTCTTCAACGTCCCGGTGGACAACCTCTTCGCGACGCCCGTCCTCTTCGATTATCTGAAGGATATCGGACTGAAGGACCCTGTCGTAATATCGCCGGACGCCGGGGGAGTGGAGCGGGCGAGGGCTTTCTCCAAGAAGCTGGGCGGGAGCATCGCGATAATAGACAAGCGCAGGAGCGCCCCGAACGAAGCCGAGGTAATGAACCTTATCGGCGAGGTGTCGGGGAGGGACGCACTTCTGCTAGATGATATGATAGATACCGCGGGCACCATCACCAAGGCGGTGGACGCGATAAAGAAGCATGGGGCGAAGAAGGTGATGGCCGCGTGTTCTCACGCCGTGCTGTCCGGCCCCGCGATAAAAAGGCTTAACGAATCCGAGCTGGACAAGGTAGTCGTGACCAACACCATAGCGATGGACGGAAAGCAGAAGGAGTGCCCGAAGCTCAAGGTGCTGACTGTGGCGCCGCTTCTGGGCGAGGCGATAAAGCGGATACATGAGGAGAGCTCGCTCAGCTCTCTTTTCATGTAAATAAAATTTCAGGAGGAACAAAGGCAGATGAAAAAAACGGCACTTAAAGTCATGGTCCGCGAAGGAAGGGGAAAGGGTTCCGCGAGGAGCCTCAGGCGCGAAGGCAGGATTCCCGGGATAATATACGGCACCGGCGGGTCCACCCCCATTTCCCTGGACAGGAAAGAGCTTTCCAAAATAATAAACGCGGGCGAAGGCGGAAGCCAGCTCCTCACGGTCATGATAGAGGGCATGGGCGAGAAGATGGCCATCCTCCGCGAGTACCAGGTAGACCCGATCAAGAGCGTTCTGATCCACGCCGATTTCCAGGAAGTCGCCGAGAACAAGGTCATACACGTGACCGTGGCGGTGGTGCAGGTGGGCGGCCAGCCGGTCGGGGTAAAGGAAGGCGGAATATTCCAGCACCCGGTCAGAGAGATAATTGTCGAATGCCTGCCTTCCACGATACCGGAGCATGTCGAGGTAGACTGCTCAGGGCTTAAGGTAAACGAAGCCGTCCACGTCGGCGACCTGAAACTCCCGGAGGGTGTCAAGGCCCTCACCGACGCTGGCACCGTGCTCTTTGCCATCGCCCCGCCGATATCCGCGGAGAAGCTGGATGCAATGCTTTCGAGCGAGGCTTCCGCGGTGGTGAAGGAGCCCGAGGTCCTGACAAAGAAGAAGGAAGAAGAAGAGAAGCCGAAAGCGAAATAGTCTTGAAAGTGATCGCAGGACTGGGGAACCCAGGTAGCGAGTATGCCGGCACCCGGCACAATATCGGGTTTATGGCGGTGGACGCCCTCGCCGTAAAGCTTTTGGGCGCTGGCTCTTACAAAAGCTCTTTCGGTGCGTTCACCTGCCGCGCGGATTTCGAGGGAGAAAACCTCCTCCTTATAAAGCCGCAGAATTTTATGAACAGAAGCGGCGAAGCAGTCGGGGAGGCAATCACGGTACTATAAAGTGGCCCCTTCGGACTTGATGGTAATACACGACGACATGGACCTGCCCCTGGGCAGGATCAGGATACGCTCCACGGGAGGCGACGGCGGACATAACGGCGTCGCCTCCGTCATTTCTCACGTAGGCCCGGATTTCATAAGAATAAAAATTGGGATTGGACGCCCGGACCCCCGGATGAACCCGTCGGATTATGTCCTTTCCAGGTTTATCCAGGAAGAGCGGGAAAAGGTCGAAGAAGCCGTGGCAAAGGCGGTGGAGGCCGTGCTGGCAGTATTTAAAAAAGGTGTTCCAGCCGCAATGAACCTTTTTAATTGAAGATCGGCATTGTAATTAGTGCTTGATAAAATTATTCAGTTCGTTTATATTCAATCCCGCTCGTTTAGAAGCCCTTATCATCATATTAATATTTGCATTAAATTTTTTAATTTGGAAAACCCTTGGTGAAAGAGTAAAATTCCCAAGTTTATAAAACGGCGTTTTAATATCCACATGCGTTAGGGAAGGGGGGGGACACCGCAAGAAATTTTGCCTCATATTATTTAACCGCGATCATTGAAAGGGGGTAGTTTAAAATTATGGATACGAACGTTCTAATAGCTTTAGGCTGCAGCATTATCGCCGTGATATACGGCATCATCAGCATCGGCTGGATCATGAAACTGGGCCAGGGCAACGAGAAGATGCAGGCGATCTCGAAGGCCATTCAGGAGGGCGCCGGTGCATATCTTAAGCGCCAGTACACTACCATTGCAGTAGTCGGAGTAATCCTTGCGATAGTCATCGGTGTCTCGCCTGCCTCAATAGGCCTTGGGCCTCTCACGGCAATCGGCTTCGTCATCGGCGCCCTGGGCTCCGCGGCGGCCGGCATCATAGGAATGAACATATCCGTCCGCGCAAACGTCCGTACTACCGAGGCGGCGAGGACCGGTCTTAACGAGGCGATGAACGTCGCCTTCAGGGGCGGGGCCATCACCGGCATGCTGGTCGTGGGCCTTGGCCTCTTTACCCTGTCGGGTTATTTCCTCGTCCTCCAGGCGATCTCTCCGGGCGCGGTTCCGTCCGAGCTGGTCAGGCCGCTTGTCGGCCTTGGCTTCGGCGGCAGCCTTATCTCCATATTCGCCAGGCTTGGCGGCGGCATATTCACGAAGGGCGCTGATGTCGGCGCTGACCTCGTGGGCAAGGTCGAAGCGGGCATCCCCGAAGACGATCCCCGTAACCCGGCCGTCATCGCTGACAACGTCGGCGACAACGTCGGCGACTGCGCTGGCATGGCTGCCGACCTCTTCGAGACCTACGCCGTCACGATCGTCGCCTCCATGCTGCTTGGCGCGCTTCTCTTTAAGAACGCCGGGCCGGACGTTGTATCCAAGGCGCTCTCTTACCCGCTGATATTGGGCGGCGTCTCCATAGTCGACTTCCATCATCGGCGTCTTCTTCGTGAAGATAGGCAAGAGCGGCAACATCATGGGCGCCCTGTACAAGGGCCTCATCGCGTCGGCGCTCCTTTCCGCTATAGCCTTCTTCCCCATCACAAAGCAGATGATGGGCGGGATATCCGCGACGCCCGGCCTTGAGCAGTACACCTGGGTGAACCTCTACATATCCGCGCTGGTCGGCCTCGTCGTCACCGGCGGAATGGTTGTAATCACCGAGTACTACACCTCCACGGCCTACGCTCCGGTCAAGGCCATAGCTCAGGCCTCCACCACCGGCCACGGCACCAACGTTATTACCGGCCTTGCGGTCTCCATGAAGTCAACCGCCGCCCCGATAATCCTCATCTCGGCGGGCATCCTGGTGGCCTTCAGCATGGCAGGGCTTTACGGTGTCGCGATGGCAGCGGTCTCCATGCTCTCCATGACAGGCATAATCGTCGCCATCGACGCTTACGGCCCCATCACGGACAACGCCGGCGGCATTGCCGAGATGGCTGATCTTCCGGATTCCGTCCGCGCGATAACCGACCCGCTCGACGCGGTCGGCAACACGACGAAAGCCGTAACCAAGGGATACGCCATCGCATCGGCGGCCCTCGCGGCCCTCGTACTCTTCTCCGCGTACACCCAGGAACTGGGCGACGCGCTCATAAAGAACGGTCTGCCTCCGGTCACTTTCGACCTCTCTAACCCGCTGGTATTGATAGGCCTGTTCATCGGCGGCCTGCTGCCATACCTGTTCGGCGCGATGTCGATGCAGGCAGTCGCGAAAGCGGGCGGCGAGATAGTCGACGAAGTCCGCAGGCAGTTCCGCGAGATCAAGGGCATCATGGAAGGCACCGGAAGGCCGGATTACGCCGCGGCGGTTGACATCGTCACCAAGGCCGCCATCCGCGAGATGATGGTCCCGGCGCTCCTGCCGGTCCTTGCCCCGTTAGTCGTCGGGTACATACTCGGCCCAGTGGCTGTCGGCGGGATGCTCGTCGGCGCCATCGTAACCGGCCTCTTCGTCGCCATCTCCATGACCTCCGGCGGCGGAGCGTGGGACAACGCGAAGAAGTACATCGAGAACGGCAACTTCGGCGGCAAGGGTTCCGACGCCCATAAGGCGGCGGTAACCGGCGACACCGTCGGCGATCCGTACAAGGATACCGCGGGCCCGGCCATCAACCCGATGATCAAGATCATCAACATCGTGGCGCTCCTTATCGTTGGCCTTCTCGCTTCCGGTCACGTGCTGATCCACCTGTAGTAAGATTAATTAGGCGAAACTGTAGGGGCCGACCTTCGTGTCGGCCCTTGCTTTTATAAATTGGGCGAAATGCAGGGGCCGACCTTCGTGTCGGCCCGTTTATAATGCAGTCAGGAAGATAATACTATGGGTTTCAACTGCGGCATAATCGGCCTCCCGAACGTCGGGAAGTCCACCATATTCAATGCCCTATCAAGCGCCGGGGCGCAGGCGTCAAATTATCCATTCACCACCATCGACCCGAATGTGGGCATCGTCGAGGTGCCGGACGAGCGGCTTATCAAGCTCAACGGGATGTATCACCCCAAAAAACTCACGCCTACGACCATCGAGTTCGTGGACATCGCCGGACTGGTCAAGGGCGCAAGCCGAGGCGAGGGCCTGGGCAACAAGTTCCTGGGCAACATCCGCGAGGTCGACGCTGTCGCCCACGTCGTGCGGTGCTTTCAGGACCCGGACGTGGTGCATGTGGACGGCGATATCGGCCCGAAGCGCGATATCGAGGTAATCGAAGCGGAACTGATGCTCGCGGACTTAGACGGCGTGGAGAAGCGGCTTTACTCGCGGCAGAAGGTGGCGAAGGGCGGCGACAAGGCGGCGAAGGCCGAAGTGGAATTGCTGGAGCGCCTTAAAAATATGCTGGAGAAGGGCGAGCCGGTACGGACGGGGAATTTCAACGAGGAAGAACAGGCGCTGGTTAAAAGCTTCTTTCTCCTTACCGCAAAGCCTATCCTTTATGTCGCGAACGTCTCCGAGGAAGACGTCGAGGGGAAATCGCCGTTGGTTGCCGAGGTCAGGGAAATTGCGAAGACCGAGGGCGCGCCGGTGGTGGTGATAAGCGGGAAGACGGAATCGGAAATAGCCGCCCTTGCACCGGAGGAGCGCCCGGAGTTCCTTGAGAGCCTGGGGCTTAAAGAGCCGGGGTTAAACCGGCTTATCCGCGAGGGATATAACCTGCTCGAACTTATCACGTTCTTTACGGTGGGCGAGGACGAGGTCAAGGCCTGGACGGTAAGGAAAGGCTCCAAAGCGCCCCAGGCGGCGGGAAAAATACATTCCGATTTCGAGCGGGGATTTATCCGCGCGGAAGTAATCCACTATAACGACCTGGTAACCTTGGGCTCCTGGCATGCCGCGAAGGAGAAGGGGGTCCTCCGGCAGGAGGGTAAGGAATACGTCGTCCAGGACGGGGACTGCATGCTGTTCAAGTTCAACGTCTGAAATAACTTGATTATTTCGCAATTACGTGGTATTAAATACATCTTCTGCCCGCATTGAGGGCGGAAATTAAAGGTCGAACTCCTTGCTCCCGGGGCCGGGCGGTTTAGTTTACGCTAATAAAGCCTGTGCAGGTCCGGGGGCCAAAAAAGTCCAGAAGGAGGTAAAAAGCAAATGAATGACTACGAAAGCATCTTTATCCTTGCCCCGTCGATCGACGAGGCGGAATCCGAGAAAATCAACCAGAGGATGCAGGAGGTCATTACCGCAAACGGCGGTGAGATAGTCCGCGTCGAGAAATGGGGTAAGCGCAAGCTCGCGTACCCCGTGCGGAAGCACAAGAAGGGCGAATACGTCCTCTTGCAGTTCAAGGGCGGCGCCCCCGCCGTCTCCGAGCTCGAACGCAACTATAAAATGACTGATGCGGTAATAAAGTTCCTCACCATCAAACTCGATAAAGAAGCGCTGGCGCACTTGGCAAGGCAGCTTCAGGCCCAGCAGAAAGCCGAGGCGACCGCCGAGGCCGCCAGGGTCGAAGAGAGCCGCAAGGCGGAAGAACCGGCATCCGAAGCGGTATCTGGCGAAACTCCGGAAATCCCGGAGAGCGCATCCGGCGAGTAATAACAGCGCCCGCCACAAAGCCGTGGACGCATTCCCGGCGCGCTGACCGTCCGGGGCGGCAAATAAAACAGGGCAGTAAAAAAAGGAAACCGATGGCAAGCTTCAACCGAGTAATTCTGATGGGCAACCTTACGCGCGACCCGGAACTTCGGTACAACCCGAACGGGACGCCGGTGGCGAACTTCGGCATCGCCGTCAACCGCAAATACCGCCAGGGCGAGGAGCTGAAGGAAGAAGTAAGCTTCTTCGACATCGTGGTCTTCGGCAAACAGGCCGAGAACTGCGGCCAGTACCTGGGGAAGGGCAATTCGGTGCTGGTGGACGGAAGGCTGCAGCAGAGGCGGTGGGAGGATAAGGACGGCCAGAAGCGGAACAAGGTGGAAGTGGTCGCGGAAAACATCACTTTCATGCCCAAGCAAAAGCCCCAGGACGAGACCGCCGGAGGGCCAGTGGACGAAGGGGACATACCTTTCTAAGGAGAAAAGATGCAGGAGAAGAAAAAACGTTTTCAAAGGAAGAAAGTCTGCCATTTCTGCGCGGATAAAATTCCTTTTATCGATTACAAGGACACAAAGACTTTAAGAAGCTTCGTGACCGACCGGGGCAAGATAGTCCCACGCAGGATATCCGGCAGCTGTGCCAAACACCAGCGGGAATTGGCCACGGCCATAAAGAGGTCCAGGAACATTGCTCTTCTGCCCTTCGTGGGCGAGAGATTCTAGTGGCTTGGGGGCCGGGTTTTTTCCGGCCCCCTCCAAACTTACCTTGCAGCATCCTTTCCATACAAGACTTAAAGGCCCCGCAGGCCCGGCGCTTATCGCGCTGGCCCTGACCGCGGCTTTTATATTCGTTCCGCTCCTTGGCTCCCTGACAGTCTTCATCCTGCCCGCGCCTCTCGCATACGCATATTACCGGCATGGCCAGGCCTCGTTTACCGTCACCTCCTTAATCGTCCTGGTGCTTGCCAGCATCTGGGGCTTCCCGGTGCTGACCTCGATGTTCCTTGGCCTTTGCCTGTGCGGACTGGCGCTGGGGAAGGCCGCGGCGAAAAAGATGACGGACGACAAGGCAGTCTTCTGGGGGACGGTGGCGCCTCTCATCGTCCTCATCCCGTTGGCGGCCGCATATTTCGCGGTAGTCGAGGTTAATCCTATCCAGCTTTTGGCAAAGATAATAGACGAAGGAGTAAAACAGTCCCAGGATATTTATAAACAAATGGGCATGTCCCAGGCCAACATCGACATGATGATGCCATCCCTCAAGAGGATGGCGCAGATGATAAAAGATTATTTTCCCGCCTTGACTATCGCAAGTGCGGCGGCGACGAGCTTTACAGCCTGGGTAATTTTCAAGAAGTACGCCCTGAAGAGCGGCGCACAGTTCGCCGAATGGGATTTTGCCAAATGGCAGGCTCCCGGACCACCTTGTCTGGGGAATAATTGTTCCGGGCTTCCTGATGATACCGGACGTGCCCGTCCTCCGGATAATCTCTGGAAACCTGCTGTTTGTGTTCGCGATACCTTACGTCTTCCTGGGGATAGCGCTCTTAGTGCATATGTTCGATAAATACCGCCTCTCACCGTTTCTTCGCATCCTGATGTTCGTCGTCATCGCATTCCAGCCAATACTGGCGGTGCTATTATGGACGGCTGGATTCTTCGATACCTGGGCGGACTTCAGGAAAATCAGAATCAAAAAATAGAAAACTGTTGCGTTAATGATACGGGATGTCCCGGTTTTTGTGGAAAAATTGCCACAGTTGTACCCTCCACGCCACATAATTTTAATCCATTCAGGTAATTTTGATAATGGAAATACGCATTTTATGCTTAAACTATAGGCGTTTCGGGCCCATGCGCCAGTCCAGGAATTTAATGGCACTAAATTTGCAACTTCAAATAGAGTAAGGGGATTCCGGGAAAAATTGCTTGACAAGAAAAAAAACGAATGATATATTCCCGGCATCGTGGATTAAGCTTTTTTAATACTATTATTGGAGGTGGGGGGGAGTCGATTTCATAGTCTTATTCTTAAAATTCTGCAGGAAAGGAGGGGAGGATCTAAACATACCAGCGCGTTTCATCCGATTCAAGCTGCACCGAGAAGTTTAGATGCATCATAGAATAAGCGGCAGGATTTTTCATAAGGGAGGAAAAATAAGATGAAGAAATTAGTTTTAGTTTTGGCCATCGGCGCCATGATAATGGGCTTTGCCTCCATGGCGGCGGCGGAAGTGACGGTCGGCGGCAACGCCGAAATCCGTTACGACCTTTGGAAGAACATCAACCTTAACACCGGCGCTTCGACCTCACAGACCACCAACTTCTTTGACGAGAGGGTGATGGTAAACGTCGACGCCAAAATAGCCGAAGGCCTTGAGGGCTTCGTCGAGTTCGACACCGACAACCAAAACTGGGGCCAGCCCAATGATGGGTTTGCTTCCAATGTCCCAACCTACCTGAATCACCAGTTCGGCAGCACCGGCGGCGTCCAGGGTGCCGCAATCAACATCCGCCAGGCGTGGATTAACGCCATGGTCCCGGGCATCCCGGTCGGCGTGAAGATAGGCCACCAGCCGTTAGCGCTGGGCCACGGCATCTGGCTTGATACACACAGGTACGGATCAGACGCGATACTCGTATATTCCAAGCCCATGCCGGCCCTGCTCATCGCGGGCGCGTATGTCCAGATGTCCCAGAGCGGGCCGACTCACTTGACGAAATGAACAACGGCGCGTTCAGCAGGATTCGCGCTCGTCTGGGCGGCATCACCCTCGACCTCGGTCAGGATAACGCCATACGAGCACAGCGGCGCGAATGCATATGCCGCACTGGCCAATTTCACCTGGATGGAGAACAACACCATCGGCTTCAACGGCACCTACGTCCGTGACAATGGCTCGCTTAACGGCGTAACGCTTAATGGGCAGCGACCACAGGATATGGGCGACCAACGCCGCAATCGTAGCGGACGGCACCATCGCCGGCCTTACCTACAAGGGCGAGCTCGACTGGCTGCACACCGACACCGAGAACATATTCATCGACGGCCCCGAACTCAGCTACATAGTCAACGGCTATGCCGGTATGCTGGGCGCGAACATGAACGTCATGAACGTGGCGAACGTCGGCGCGGAAGTCGCATACGGCACAGGTAACTCCGCCGGCGAGCCGCAGATATTCTACAATCCGGGCGGCGCGAGCCTCGGGCGGCAGCAGGCACCAGGACCACGCGTATTACACCCCGTACAACAGCACGTCCTACAACTACGCGTTCCTGTATAACGACAAGATCGGCCAGGGCCCGCTCGGCTCCGGCGGCGGCTTCGGGTTCGGCGACGGTTACGGCGGTTTCGGCCTTGCCAACACCGGCTACATAAAGGTATCCGCCGGCTTTACCCCGACCGACAAGATGAAGATCGGTATCGACGGCCTTTACTTAAGGGCCTCCGAGTCGATGCTCCCGGGCCAGTCCCGCGACCTCGGCTGGGAAGTTGACGGCAACGTTGGCTACAAGCTCTATGACAACCTGAGCCTCGACGTGACCGGCGGCGTGTTCGTTCCGGGCGCGTGGTATGCCTTCCAGGGCCATGCTCCTGTTATTGCCAATGCGGCTATCCTCACCGACCCGACTGATTCTTCCAGCCCGGTCAAGAGGAACGTCGCTTGGGGCATGGAGACCAAGCTCAGCATGAAGTTCTAAGACTGCCGCACTATGGCAATCAAAACCCGGCCCTTTTGGGCCGGGTTTTTTTATGCCCTCACCCCCTGCCCCTCTGCCCGGAAGGCGAGGGGTTAAGGAACGCTATTATTGCAAAGCGAAAAAACTGCCTTCCTTCCCTCCCCCCTCTTAAGATAAGAGGGGGTTAGGGGGAGTTATGAGGTTATAATATTGATATGATCATCACCTTCGAACACCCTATCCTGCGCGCCCTTTCGGCCCTCCCGCATTTCCGCGGCGCATATCTTGTCGGCGGTGCGGTGCGCGACCTGATCATGTCGCGTGATATCTCCGATATCGACGTCGTCGTCCCGGTAAATCCGGAAGAGGCATGCCGGGAGGCGGCCGCCGCGTTAAACGGCACGGCATTCGTCCTCGACAAAGAGAGGGGCGTATGGCGCGCCACGCTGCCCAAGGGCGCCCAGGTGGATATATCGAGAAGTCTATTCGGGCAAAAAATCCTCCCATCTCGGGCGCATCGCATCTTTTCATCTTCGGAGCCGCCGGCTCCATAAGGATGCCGCAGGTGGGGAGGGGGTCAACACGCCATCCTTCTCCCGCAATATTCAATGACCTCTCCGCGAGGGATTTCACCATTGATGCGATGGCGCTGCCTTTTCCGGATGGCGGGAGTGTATTAGACCCCTTCGGGGGTGCTGAAGACATCGGGAAAAAGTTGATCAGGGCACTTTCGAAAAGTGCTTTATCGGACGACCCGCTTCGTCTGATGAGGGCCTTCAGGCTCGCGCGGCAGCTTGATTTTCATATCGACGAGGAGACGCTTCAAGCTGTCCGGGAACTATCTCCGCTGATTAGCGGCATATCTCCGGAGCGTGTCCGGGATGAGCTGTACCTTCTGCTTGAGGGGACGGATTCCCACCAGCCTTTCCGTGCGATGGCCGAAGCCGGACTCTTGGAGCACGTCCTGCCGGAGACAAAGCCCATGCGCGGACTGCCGCAGGGGGAGGCGCACCAATACGATCTCCTGGTGCATTCTCTCAAGGCGATGGAGTTTGCCGAGGACGTGATGTTCTATCCGGAAGAATATTTTGGCGTCAGGGCGCCGGAGGTATCCAGGTATCTGAGTGAGCGGGCCGACGGCCGGCTAACGATGCGGGGGCTAATCAAACTCGCCGCGCTCCTGCACGATTCCGGGAAACCATGCGCCATGAGCCGGGAGGCGGAGGGGGGCAGGATAAGGTTTACCGGGCACGACCTGAAGGGGGCGGAGCTAAACGAAACGGCGGCGGCGCGGCTGAAGCTGTCGTCAAAGGCGAAGGAATTGCTTTCGCTGACTGCAAGGCACCACATGAGGCCGCTCCACATGACAAAGGAGCGCATTACGCGCCACGCGATGTACAGGTACGTGCGGGACATGGATGGGCATCTGCCCGCCTCGCTGATCATTGCGCTCGCGGACGCATTCGCGACCAGAGAAAAGCCGGAGTCGGTATCCACGGACGTGGAGGGCGTGGCGCTGAAATTATCGGAATATTATTACGGAGAGTTCCTTAGCCAGGAGGAAGCGCCGCTTCTGAAAGGCCGCGACCTGATAAGCGAGTTTAAATTAAAACCGGGGCCGGTATTTGCCAAACTTTTAAATGAGGTCCGGGAGAAGAGGGCGGAAGGGAAAATCGGTACGCGGGAGGAGGCGCTGGAGTACGTGAGAGAAAAGCTGAAGTAACGCCGCCTCTGTTATGACCTTATCCTCTCCATCAACGTGCGCGACAGCCTGTTCTTCTCGAAATACTCGCGCTCCAGGTCCTCCACGTAAAAACGGTCCAGGCCCGAGTTCTCAAGGAAATCAGTCCGCAGTTTCGCGTTGCTCCCGGCTATTATCACTGGCAGGAGGTTGTGGAGGTAGAAAGCCTCTTTACGGATATTAATCACCGCGTCCCTGAAGACCTTCTCGTTTGCGGCGGCGTTTATCAGCCGCGAGTCCAGCATCTCCTTCCAGACTTCCGAGATGAACTGGTCCTGCGAATCTCTGTCCGACAGGTCACTGTAGAAATTTTTGATCTTGTCCTTCATAAACAGATGGATTGCGGTATAGCTTTTTTCTTCCGCTATAATGAAGTTCAGGTCCTCGATTACGTCCTTTACGGAGGAATCCCCTTTTTCAATCGACGAGAGGCCGTGGAACAGGATATTGGATTTTTTGCGGCCGTAGGACGTGAGATATCTGTTCTTCTGCATGTCATCGAAGAAGAGTTCGCGGAAAAGCCCCGCCTTTACTTCCTCGAAGGCCTTTTTGTTCCCCAGCAGGCTCCGGATATTCTCTTCCGTGACCAAAGCGTCTTCCATGAAAGATATCCTGCTCATCATGGCGTAAGTGGTGTCAAACCTGTCGAAGTAGGTAACGATGCGCCCGAAGCTCTCAAGCAGGTCCATGTTGTCGGAACCTATCGAGCGCTCATCCGCCATGCGGCAGGTCTCAAGCAGAAGTTCCTCGAAAGAGTTGTCCCGGTTCAGTATCGCCTGGCGCTTGGCGCGGAGAAGCTTCACCAGGTCCTCCGAGTCCACATGCTTCTCCGCGTGCCCCTTAAGGAATAGCCCCTCGAATATCGCGCGGGATTCCCGCATATACTCCGGCTCGTCCACCTCTTTTATCTTCTTGCCCTTCAGGAGCAGTTCATCCAAGGTATCGAACAGGTTCAGGGGAATCCTGTTTCGCAGAGAGAGCGTCCGAAGCCGGGCCAATTTAGCCATGTCCGTCGCGTCTATCTCGCTTTTGTGCGTGCAGCCTACCAGCACCCCTTTATACTCATCCACGATCCGTTTGTTTTCCGGGTGCTTGTACATCGAGTCTATTCTTATTCTTTCCTGCTGGTAGCGGTCCATCTCGTACAGGGACGCCAGCGCCTTAAGCTTCGCCGCCCCATCCTCGTCTATGGTCCTGTTCTTGTGGTAGACCTCACGGAAGAGCTTCTGATAATCATGGTGCTGCAGGTGCACCAGCCTGATGAGGAACAGGATGCTCTTCGTCTCCTTCAGCTCCAGAAAAAGCTCCCGGACAAGAACAGCGTCGTCTCCTTCGCCTGTCTTGGATGTATGCTTCAGGTATTTACCGACCTTGCGGAGTATCTCTTCCTGGCGAAGTTTAGGCGTTATGTTTTTATCCGAATGGACGAAGAAGTAGTAGTTGCTGACGGCGTTGCCGTCCATGAACACCCGGTCGAAGCCCTCTTCGCCGTAGTTCATGTCTGTAAAGGCTATCCCGCCTTCGGGTGAATAGACCGCGCCGTACATTACCAGACGGTTAAGGACGTCGCGCTTTACAAGGTCCTTAATCGGCAGGTCTACGCCGAACATATACTCGCAGAAGCTCCCGCCGCATGCGTGGTAGGATATGCCGTCCGGGGTGATGGAGAATTCATTGCCGGAATAGAAGAAGCGTACGAACGTGCCTTTTTTTGTCTCTCCCGTCTCGTGGAAATACCTGTTCACCACGTCCGGGCCGGCTACGGTCGCGTAATATTCTATCCGGTCGTTAATCCTGCCGTGAAGCCTTATGTCCTGTATCATTCTCCCGGATTATAACATGCCGGAATAGTTAGATTCAAAAGAAAAAACGTAATGCCCGGCCCGGTATCCCTCTGAAGTATTAAATCTGTAATAAGAAACTGCATTCTGCTATAATCTTTACTATAAAGGAGACTATCCGCATGATAATCGGGATTTTGAAAGAGATAAAAGACAAGGAGTTCCGCGTGGGCATGGTCCCGTCCGGCGTGCGGGAGTTGACGCTTGCCGGACACAGGGTGATCGTCCAGCGGGGCGCGGGGGAAGGAAGCGGCATCTCGGACGCCGAATATGACAGGGCCGGGGCGGCCCTCGCAGGCTCGGCCAGGGTGGTCTATGCCAAGGCGGAGCTTATCGTAAAGGTAAAGGAACCCCTGCCGCGGGAATACCCCATGCTCCGGGAAGGCCAGATAATATTTACTTTCCTGCACCTCGCTGCGGACAAGGGGCTTACGGAGGCCCTGCTGAAGCGCGGCATCATAGGTATTGCATACGAGACCATCCAGAGGACAGACGGCTCGCTCCCGCTCCTTATGCCGATGAGCCAGGTGGCGGGCAGGCTGTCAATCCAGATGGGGGCGACGTACCTCCAGGAGAATAACGGCGGACGGGGGATACTCCTCGGCGGAGTGCCGGGAGTGAAGCCCGCACGGGTCGTGGTTATCGGCGCGGGCACGGTGGGCCTGAACGCGGCCAAGATCGCGCATGGGATGGGGGCGGAGGTAACGCTCCTGGACCTCTCCGTGGACCGGCTCGATTATGCCGAGGATATTTTCCACGGCACGATAAGGACCCTCGTTTCAAACCGTCAGGTGCTGGAGGATTCCCTTGCCGGGGCGGACCTGGTTGTCGGGGCGGTGCTGGTGGCTGGGGCCAGGGCGCCGAAACTGGCAGGCCGGAAAGCGATATCCAGAATGAAGAGAGGGTCCGTCATAGTGGACGTATCGATAGACCAGGGAGGGTGTTTCGAGACCTCCCGGCCGACGAGTTTTACCGACCCCGTATATGTCGTGGACGGCGTGATACATTATTGCGTAACGAATATGCCGGGGGCGGTGCCGACGACGTCAACATTCGCGCTGACGAACGTTACGCTCCCGTATGCGATGAAGATTGCAAATATGGGGGTGGAAGGGGCGCTCAGGTCGGACCCGGCGCTGATGCTGGGATTAAACCTCTGGAAGGGAAACCTTACTTCGAAACCCGTCGCGGAGTCATTCGATATGAAATGCCGGGAGCCGGAGTTTTAGGGCGCGCCTTGAATCACCCTCAGTCCGGCCCCTCATGCTGCGGCATCTCTTTCATTTTATTTTCATGGAGAGATCCGCCGCCTTGGCGGAGTGGGTCAGCGCGCCGACGGAAATAAAGTCCACTCCGGTCTTGGCGACTTCTCCGACGCGCTCCAGGGTCATGTTCCCGGACGCCTCTATCAGCGCGCGGCCCGCTATCTCTTTCACCGCGGCCTTCATCGCCTTAATGTCCATATTGTCCAGCATTAATATGTCCGCCCCGTTAGCCAACGCCTCGCGCACGTCCGAAATGCTCTCGCATTCCACCTCTACCATCAGGGTATGCGGGATCTTTAACCTCGCTGACTCCACGGCCTCTTTTATCCCGCCCGCCGCCTTTATATGGTTATCCTTTATCAGGAGGCCGTCGAACAGCCCGAAGCGGTGGTTCTTCCCGCCGCCCACGGTCACGGCGTATTTCTCAAGTACGCGAAGTCCGGGAGTGGTCTTGCGGGTATCGAGTATCTGCGCCTTCGTGCCCGACACGGCCTGCACGAACTGAGAGGTCAGAGCCGCTATCCCGCACATCCGCTGGAGCAGGTTCAGCGCCACCCGCTCGCCCGTGAGAAGGATATGGAGCGGCCCCACGAGTTCCGCGATGACCTCGCCCTTTTTTATTACGTCCCCGTCGGCGAACCCGGTGGAGAAATCCACCGATCTCTCAAGGTAGAGAAATGTTTCCAGAAAAACCTCAAGGCCCGCGAGTACGGTATCTTCTTTAGCTATGACGGCGGCGACACCCTCTTTGTCCGGGTCCACGGTGGCAAATGTCGTGATATCACCGCCCGGCCCGAGGTCCTCCGCCAATGCGCGTTTTATTATCTCCCGTACGTCTTTTTCGTGCAGGTTCATCTGAGTTCCTCCAGACGCCGGTAGCTCTCCCCCAGCTTCTCCTTTTTCTGGGTAAGCTCAGCAATTATCCCTTTTGTCTTCTCTAATACCTCCGGCGGGGCCTTCTTCACGAACCCCTCGTTCGCCATCTTCGCCTCAAACGGCTTTAAGCTCCTTATCCGTCTTCTCTATCTCTTTTTTAAGCCGGCGCGGTTTCGGCCTCTATGTCCACCACGCCCGAGAGGAGTATGTAAATTTCCGCGTCCGTGGTAACGGCTACCGCCGACATTTTGGGCTTATCGGCGGAAGCTGAAATTTTAACGTCATGAAGCCGCGAGAGCTTCATGAGGTAATCGGCGTGAGACTGTAAGAAATCCTGCGCCAGGGTAGACAGAGGCCGGACCACCACGTCCAGTTCCACGGACGGGTTTATATTCATCTCGCCCCGTACGTTCCTTATTCCCATAACCGCGTCCATAAGGATTTTCATCTGGGCTTCAGCCCCCGGGTCCTTTAAATCCGCGACCGAAACGGGGAAGGGGGCAACCATTATAGAATCCGCCCTCTCAGCCATCGGCAGGCTCTGCCATACCTCTTCCGTAATGAAGGGCATGAACGGGTGGAGCATACGAAGCGCCTGCTCGAAAACGTTTACCAGGATATTGAGCGTGGCGTCTTTCCTCGCCCCGGGCTCGCCGTAAAGAGCCGGTTTCGCCATTTCCAGATACCAGTCGCAGAACTCATGCCATGTGAAATGGTAAAGCGCGTTGGCCGCGTCGTTGAAGCGGTAATCGCTAAGTGCCTTGTCCACCTCGGCGGCGACGGTCTGGAGGCGGCTCACTATCCATTTATCCGGAAGGCTCCCGATATCCTCTTTTGCAAGCGGGCGGGCCTGGAACTCGCCCAGGTTCATGTGCAGGAACCGCGCCGCGTTCCATATCTTGTTGCAGAAGTTCCGGTAGCCCTCGATACGCTCCTCGGACAGCTTCACGTCCCGCCCCTGGGCGGCCATCGCGGCCATCGTGAAGCGGAAGGCGTCCGTGCCGTATTTCTCCACCATGATGAGCGGGTCGATTACGTTCCCCTTGGACTTGGACATCTTCTGGCCCTGGGCGTCACGGACAAGCGCGTGGATATAGACATCCTTAAACGGAGGTTGTCCCATGACCTTTATCCCCATCATTATCATGCGGGCGACCCAGAAGAACAGTATGTCGAACGCCGTAACCAGGACTGAAGTGGGGTAGTAGAATTTCAGTTCCGGCGTCTCGTCGGGCCAGCCCAGGGTGGAGAAGGGCCAGAGCGCGGAGGAGAACCACGTGTCCAGCACGTCCGGGTCCTGGATAATGTTCCTGCTCCCGCACGGGCAGACAACCGGGTCCTCCCTGGCCACTACCACCTCACCGCACTCGTCGCAATACCATGCCGGGATACGATGGCCCCACCATATCTGGCGGGAGATGCACCAGTCGCGGATGTTGTTCATCCAGTCGAAGTAGGTGTTCTCCCATCCCTTCGGGATTATTCTGACCTGCCCCTCCTGCACCGCCTTTATCGCCGGTTCGGCCAAAGGCTTCATCTTCACGAACCACTGCTTGCTGACTGCCGGCTCGATGACAGTCTTGCACCTGTAGCAATGCCCGACGGAGTGCGCGTAGTCCTCGATCTTATTGAGGAACCCGCCGTTGTCTAAGTTCCAGGACAAGCTTGGAGCGCGCATCGAACCTGTCCATCCCCTTGTATTTTCCGGCCTCTTCGGACATCCTCCCGTCATCTTCCATTATCCGGATCAGCGGGAGGTTATGCCGCCTGCCGAGTTCGAAGTCGTTCGGGTCGTGCGCCGGGGTTATCTTTACCGCCCCGGTGCCGAAGTCTTTGTCCACGTAGCTGTCTGCGATTATCGGGTATGCGCCGCCCCACGACCGGCAGTATGACGAACTTCCCGATAAAGTCCCTGTACCGCTCGTCGTCCGGGTTCACGGCTACGGCGGTATCCCCCAGCATCGTCTCCGGCCTGGTGGTGGCGACGGTGATTTTTCCGCTGCCGTCTTCCAGGGGATAGTCTATGAAATACAGTTTTCCGGCCTTGGCCTCGAAATCCACTTCGAGGTCGCTTAGCGCGGTCATGCACCGCGGACACCAGTTTATGATGTAGTCGCCCCGGTAGATGAGCCCCTCTTCATAGAGGCGGACGAACACCTCGCGGACCGCGCGCGAAAGCCCCTCGTCCATGGTAAACCGCTCCCGCTCCCAGTCGCACGACGCCCCCAGCCTTTTCAGCTGGTTGATTATCGTCCCGCCGGACTGCTCGCGCCACTTCCAGACACGGGCTATAAACTCTTCCCTGCCGTAGGCGTGGCGGGTGGTCCCTTCCGCCGCGAGCTGGCGCTCCACGACGTTCTGCGTGGCGATGCCGGCATGGTCCGTGCCGGGCATCCAGAGCGTATTGCAGCCGCTCATCCGCTTCCAGCGGGCAAGGGCGTCCTGGAGGGTGTTGTTAAGCGCGTGGCCCATGTGCAGGACGCCGGTTACGTTGGGCGGCGGGATGACCATAGAGTACGGCCTGCCGTCGTTTGCCGGGTCGGCATGGAAATACCTTTTATCTACCCAGAATTTATACCAGCGGTCTTCGACGTCCGCCGGTTCGTAGACTTTCGCGAGCTCCCTTGCCATTAACGCCTCCGAATTATCAGATTGAGTATAGCAAAAAAGTATTCTAACCCATTTTTCCTTGACGCACCATAATTTTTTTGATAACTTAGGTAACTCGATTTTTGGGGCAGTAGCTCAGCTGGGAGAGCGCATCCCTCGCACGGATGAGGCCGTCGGTTCGATCCCGATCTGCTCCACCAAAAACAGGACGGATTCCGCTATTCAGTGCGGCTTCCGTTAAATAGGGCGGGTCATCCCGCAAAAAAAAGGGCGGAAAATTCCGCCCTTTTTTTTTGGAAAGTCAGCCGTTGTCAAGCGGCGCTCTTCCGCGCTTGAGTCTTCTGTTCCATGAATTCCAGCAATGCGCTGTTGACCTTCTCCGCATGGGTCCAGATTATGCCGTGCGGCCCTCCTTCACCACGACCAGGCGGGAACCCTTGATGCTCTTGGAAAGCGGGATCGCCGTCGAAGCGATCGGGAGTATCCGGTCGGCGTCGCCGTGGATTATCAGGGTGGGCACGTTTATGCGGGAGACGTCGCTCCGGAAATCGGTCAGCCACGCCGCTACGCAGTCGAGGGTGGCCTTGGCGCCCGCGGCGGCCGCGACGTTCCAGCTGTACTGAATGACCTGGTCGCTGACCAGCTTGCCGCCCAGGACGTCGGCGTTGTAGAAATCCGCCAGAAACGCCGAGAGGAACTTAAGACGGTCCGCGACGATCGCTTTCTGGATGCCCTCGAATATAGTTTTGTCCATGCCGCCCGGGTTGTCAGCCGTCTTCAGCGGAAACGTCGGGATTAGGACATGAAGACAGGCCTTGCTCACGCTGCTGGGCCTTGCAGTCAGGGCCATTTCACCCCGTTATCAAAGCCGACCACGCTTGCTGCCGCTGGGTCGGAGTGGATATAAGGCGATCGACCCGAAGCCAGTTGCGCCATGGCCTGCCTTCCCAGGAAGCGCCGCTAGCGGCATACAAGCCGTGGACCATCACGAGGGCTGCCCGCGCCGTGGTCCACGTAATAGGGGTCTATGGTGCCGAGTTCTCTTTACCGACATGTATGTAGTTCATTGGGATGCCTTCCCGTCGAGCGCTCAACGGTAAGTCGAGCCAGGGGCATCACCTTCTTACACGGTTTTACCCTCATACAATTATACCAATACGCTCGATACCTCGATAGCGGCGGCTTACAGTCGGTCTTACCTTGGCGGACTCGCCGCGCGGAGGTAGAATTGGCGCGTCTTCCATGAAGGCGGAGGCTGCTATAGAGGAAGGGGAGAAGAAGCTGCGCGAAGAGAGACGCGATTTCCCACGGGCCGCGTAAATAAAAAAAGCCGGGTCGCATCGACCCGGCTTTTTCTTGTTTTAATCTATGGAATCGGATGATCGGTGGCGGTCTTCTTCATGGGGCAGCAGGTGCAGTATCGCGTCTCCATGAACTGAGCTTATTGTGGTACTGCCGCTGAATGTTGTTACGGTCACCTGCGAGGCCTGGATGTTAAAGACCTTGACCGCCGCCCGGGTGCCCCTCCTGTTTCCAATTACGCGTGACTACAGCTGCGCCCGTAATCTTCAGCTGTGTTCCACTCCTGGGGTTGCCCGCCGGCGATATGAAAGTAAAGGCCGCGGAGCCGGAGGCCGCTCTGCCGTTAAAGCCGGGCAACAGGAAACCATCTATATCCAGTCTATCGCCGGTTCCCGGGAAGACAATAGTATCGGCGAACTGCCAGAAATTGTCGGAAGTGCTCTGGAATAGAAGGCCTTTGTCAGTGCCGTGTCTGTCGGAGATTCTCTGGATCCTGTCTGACGCACTGGTCACATATATTACACGCAGCTTCCTCGCAATGCCGGAGAGGTTGGAAAATGTGCCGCTGACGTTCGCGAAGATACTGGAATTGTTTGGGAAGGCAGGGAGGCAAGTCTGCGCCGCCGCGCCGCTGACAGCCGCAAAAACCATCGCAACCGCAATTAGAATAACCATTTTGAAACGCATGTTACCCCCTTGTAGGTTTTGGCCGGGTCTTCCGGCGGTGTAAGAAACGCGTATCGGCTACAGGGTGAAAGGCTCGATAGGGGGATAGCTCTTTATTAGAATCTATAGCATGAAACAGCTTCTGTCAAATGACTGGCAGGCTTAACACTTTGAAAACATTATTGAATAATATCCATAAAAAACGGCGTCTTCCTTGTTTTTAATTGTTGACATCTGCTTTCTGCAGTGGTATTATCCTTTCCAGAACGAAGAAAGAAGATAGGCCGTCCGATAGGCGGGAAGTTGTTCCCCGCCACATTTTAGATTTTCCGGAGCCGCCAGTTTTTTTCTTGACAACATTTGGCGGTTGTGGTAAATTTTGTTCTCTTTTGGCCGGTAAGCGTTTCAGTTTTAAGCTTGTAAATTTTAAAACTGGCTGCCGAAAAAAAGTAGAAAAAAAGTGTTGACATCGGATTTTGCTTCTGTTAAAGTTCCGACCTCGTTGCCGGGGGAAAATTTAGAAGGCAGCCTTTAAGGGGCGCCTGGACATCCCGGCAGGGGGCGCGAAATAAAGCTTTCGGTCTTTGAAAACTAAATAGAGTGCATTAAAAGACGACGGGTTCTTTAGTCAATTAATGAAAATCCGGACTCGCGAATAAAATCGCAAGTCCTGGATCAGATACTCCAAATTTAACTGGAGAGTTTGATCCTGGCTCAGAACGAACGCTGGCGGCGTGCTTAACACATGCAAGTCCGACGAGAAAGTCCCTTCGGGGATGAGTAAAGTGGCGCACGGGTGAGTAACACGTGGGTAACCTGCCCATATGCCTGGGATAACATCTCGAAAGGGGTGCTAATACCGGATAAGACCACGAGGCGAAAGCCTTGAGGTAAAAGATGGCCTCTGACTTAAGCTATCGCATACGGATGGGCCCACGGCTTATCAGCTTGTTGGTGGGGTAATGGCTCACCAAGGCTTCGACGGGTAGCCGGCCTGAGAGGGTGAACGGCCACACTGGAACTGAGACACGGTCCAGACTCCTACGGGAGGCAGCAGTGGGGAATTTTGCGCAATGGGCGAAAGCCTGACGCAGCAACGCCGCGTGAGGGACGAAGGCCTTCGGGTTGTAAACCTCTTTTAATCGGGAAGAAACCTGTGCCGGTAAATAATCGGCGCAGCTGACGGTACCGATAGAATAAGCCACGGCTAACTCTGTGCCAGCAGCCGCGGTAAGACAGAGGTGGCAAGCGTTGTTCGGATTTATTGGGCGTAAAGAGCGCGTAGGCGGTCTTATAAGTCGGTGGTGAAATCCCGGGGCTTAACCCCGGAACTGCCTCCGATACTGTAAGACTTGAGTGCGGGAGAGGGTAGTAGAATTCCCAGTGTAGAGGTGAAATTCGTAGATATTGGGAAGAATACCAGTGGCGAAGGCAGCTACCTGGACCGCAACTGACGCTGAGGCGCGAAAGCGTGGGGAGCAAACAGGATTAGATACCCTGGTAGTCCACGCCCTAAACGATGGGCACTAGGTGTGGGAGGTATCGACCCCTCCCGTGCCGTAGCTAACGCATTAAGTGCCCCGCCTGGGGAGTACGGTCGCAAGATTAAAACTCAAAGGAATTGACGGGGGCCCGCACAAGCGGTGGAGCATGTGGTTTAATTCGACGCAACGCGAAGAACCTTACCTGGGCTTGACATCCCTGGAACTTCTGCGAAAGCAGTTGGTGCCTCGAAAGAGGAGCCAGGAGACAGGTGCTGCATGGCTGTCGTCAGCTCGTGTCGTGAGATGTTGGGTTAAGTCCCGCAACGAGCGCAACCCTCACCCTCTGTTGCTACCGGGTAATGCCGGGCTCTCTGAGGGAACTGCCGCGGATAACGCGGAGGAAGGTGGGGATGACGTCAAGTCCTCATGGCCTTTATGTCCAGGGCTACACACGTGCTACAATGGCCGGTACAAAGAGCTGCAAAGCCGCAAGGTGGAGCTAATCTCAAAAAACCGGTCTCAGTTCGGATTGGAGTCTGCAACTCGACTCCATGAAGTTGGAATCGCTAGTAATCGCGGATCAGCATGCCGCGGTGAATACGTTCCCGGGCCTTGTACACACCGCCCGTCACACCACGAAAGCCGGTTGTACCTTAAGTAGCTGAGCTAACCGCAAGGGGGCAGGTTACCACGGTATGATTGGTGATTGGGGTGAAGTCGTAACAAGGTAGCCGTAGGAGAACCTGCGGCTGGATCACCTCCTTTCTAAGGAGAACGTGGGTCTGGTTTCCTTCGGGAAACGCGGTTCCATAATTCTCACTAGGTCGGTAACTCGTCGTCGCACTCTATTTAGTTTTGAATGACCGAAAGGGGCTAAAGCCCCGCCTGACAATAGGCCCGATTAAGAGGGCAGGTGAGGTCTGAAAAGACGGGCCTATAGCTCAGTTGGTTAGAGCGCGCGCCTGATAAGCGCGAGGTCGATAGTTCGAATCTATCTAGGCCCACCATAGCTTAGTGAGCCACGTAGGTTCGGGGATGTAGCTCAGCTGGGAGAGCACCTGCTTTGCAAGCAGGGGGTCGGCGGTTCGAGCCCGCTCATCTCCACCAAGCCGGGAAATAAAGTCTGAGGCTTGATTGTGTTCGAGCCCCAAACCTTGAGCCCCGGCGGTTCAAGAATGCGTTCATTGAAAACTTAATATGCGTCACGAGTAAATCGAGCGCTTGCCGAATTGAATGGGCCTTGAGTGCTCAAAGGCAAGTAATTTTATGGTCAAGCTACGTAGGGCATACGGTGAATGCCTTGGCGTCAGATGGCGATGAAGGACGTGGCAATCTGCGATAAGCCCCGGGGAGCCGATAACAGGCTTTGATCCGGGGATTTCCGAATCGGGAAACCGGTTTCCGGTCATACGGAAACACTTCCGCCTGAACACATAGGGCGGTTAGAGCCAACCGGGGGAACTGAAACATCTAAGTACCCCGAGGAAAAGAAAGAAACCTCGATTCCCCTAGTAGCGGCGAGCGAACGGGGAACAGCCTAAACCGGGCTTATGTCAAGCTTACAGGCGTTGTAAGCCCGGAGTTGTGGGGCCGGTCTTGGTCCGACTGTAAACGGACCGGGAAGTTACAAAACTTTATTCTAGTTGAACGCTCTGGAAAGGGCGGCCATAGTGGGTGACAGCCCCGTAAATTAAAGGATAAAGACTTCCTTGATCGGTTCCCAAGTACCGCGGGACACGAGAAACCCCGTGGGAATCCGGGAGGACCACCTCCCAAGGCTAAATACAAGCTGACGACCGATAGTGCACCAGTACCGTGAGGGAAAGGTGAAAAGTACCCCGGTGAGGGGAGTGAAATAGTACCTGAAACCGTATGTCCGCAAGCAGTCGGAGGGCTATGTCCCGCAAGGGAAATGCCCGACGGCGTGCCTTTTGCATAATGAGCCAGCGAGTTAATCTATGCGGCGAGGTTAAGCTGTTCAGCAGCGGAGCCGTAGCGAAAGCGAGTCTTAAAAGGGCGAACTAGTCGCATGGATTAGACGCGAAGCCAAGTGATCTACCCATGGCCAGGCTGAAGCGGAGGTAACACTTCGTGGAGGGCCGAACCTTTGATCGTTGAAAAGATCCTGGATGAGCTGTGGGTAGGGGTGAAAGGCTAATCAAACTTGGAGATAGCTCGTTCTCCCCGAAATAGCTTTAGGGCTAGCCTCGTGAATTAAGTGGCGGAGGTAGAGCACTGAAAGGACTAGGGGCCTCACAAGGTTACCAAACCCTATCAAACTCCGAATGCCGCCAACTCTTATCACGGGAGTCAGACTGCGGGCGCTAAGGTTCGTGGTCAAAAGGGAAACAGCCCAGACCGCCAGCTAAGGTCCCTAAATACATGCTAAGTGGTAAAGGATGTGGAAGCGCACAGACAACCAGGAGGTTGGCTTAGAAGCAGCCATCCTTTAAAGAAAGCGTAATAGCTCACTGGTCAAGTGAATCTGCGCCGAAAATCCAACGGGGCTCAAGCATGTTACCGAAGCTGCGGATTGTATATGCCCTCGGGCATATATTCTGGTAGGGGAGCATTCCATCGTAGAGTGAAGCCGGATCGGCAAGGACCGGTGGACGAAATGGAAGAGCTTATGCTGGCATAAGTAGCGATAAAGCACGTGAGAAACGTGCTCGCCGTAAGTCTAAGGTTTCCTGGGGAAGGTTAATCCGCCCAGGGTCAGTCGGGCCCTAAGCCGAGGCCGAAAGGAGTAGGTGATGGGAAACAGGTCAACATTCCTGTACCACTGACGGAGCGTTTGAGCGATGAGGGGACGCGGAAGGGTAGGTCATCCCGGCGTTGGTTGTCCGGGTCTAAGCCGGTAGGGGGTTTCCATAGGCAAATCCGTGGAAACATTACCCCGAGAGGTGATGGGGAGGGCGTAAGCCCACAAACTGATTGAGCCCATGCCGCCAAGAAAAGCCTCTAGTGAGTTCCGTTGGTGTCCGTACCGCAAACCGACACAGGTAGACGAGAAGAGCATTCTAAGGCGCTTGAGAGAACTCTCGCAAAGGAACTCGGCAAATTAACCCCGTAACTTCGGGATAAGGGGAGCCTCGTTAGCGTGTATGGATTTACTCCAGAAGCGTGAGGAGGCCGCAGAGAAATGGCTCAGGCGACTGTTTAATAAAAACACAGGTGCCTGCTAAATCGAAAGATGATGTATAGGCACTGATGCCTGCCCGGTGCCGGAAGGTTAACAGGAGGGGTCAGCCGCAAGGCGAAGCTCTGAATCGAAGCCCCGGTAAACGGCGGCCGTAACTATAACGGTCCTAAGGTAGCGAAATTCCTTGTCGGGTAAATTCCGACCTGCACGAATGGCATAACGATCTGGGCACTGTCTCTGCGAGAGACTCAGCGAACTTGTATTATCGGTGAAGATGCCGATTACCCGCGACTAGACGGAAAGACCCCGTGGACCTTTACTATAGCTTGACAGTGGGTTTTGGTGTAGGATGTGTAGGATAGGTGGGAGGCTTTGAAGCCTGGGCGCTAGCCTGGGTGGAGCCAACGTTGAAATACCACCCTTCTTGCTCTGGAATCCTAACTTGAATCCGTTATCCGGATCAAGGACACTGTCTGGTGGGTAGTTTGACTGGGGCGGTCGCCTCCCAAAGTGTAACGGAGGCGCCCAAAGGTTCCCTCAGGCTGGTCGGAAATCAGCCGCCGAGTGTAAAGGCATAAGGGAGCTTAACTGCGAGACCAACAAGTCAAGCAGATGCGAAAGCAGGGCTTAGTGATCCGGTGGTTCTGTGTGGAAGGGCCATCGCTCATCGGACAAAAGGTACCCCGGGGATAACAGGCTTATCTCCCCCAAGAGTTCACATCGACGGGGAGGTTTGGCACCTCGATGTCGGCTCATCGCATCCTGGGGCTGAAGTAGGTCCCAAGGGTTTGGCTGTTCGCCAATTAAAGCGGTACGCGAGCTGGGTTTAAAACGTCGTGAGACAGTTTGGTCCCTATCTGTCGTGGGCGCAGGATATTTGAATGGAGCTGTCCCTAGTACGAGAGGACCGGGATGGACTGACCTCTGGTGTGCCAGTTGTCGCGCCAGCGGCACTGCTGGGTAGCTATGTCGGGACGGGATAACCGCTGAAAGCATCTAAGTGGGAAGCCCACCATAAGATTAGATATCCCTCTCCGTAAGGAGCTGAAGGCCCGTGGAAGACTACCACGTTGATAGGCTGGGTGTGTAAGCGCTGAGAGGCGTTAAGCTTACCAGTACTAATCGGCCGTGAGGCTTGACCATAATTTTAGCCTTTGAGCAGTCTAGGCCCAAAAGCTCGGCAAGTGCAAGAAACTCGTGACGCATATTAAGCATTCAAAAACGCAAGTTTTAAAGTTTCCGGTGGTTATTCCGGAGAGGCCACACCCGTTCCCATTTCGAACACGGAAGTTAAGCTCTCCAGGGCCCATGATACTGCCTTCGTAAGGAGGTGGGAAAGTAGGTCGCCGCCGGGATTAATTCAAAAAGCCCCAGAGAAATCTGGGGCTTTTTTTATTTCTGATTGTTTGAGCTATACTTAAAGGTAGAGTTACATCCAAGGAAGTAGAAGTATGAAAAGCCTCACGTTTGTAATTGCGGCTCTGGCGTTGTTCGCCGGTCTTGATGTCCTTTCCCCAGTTGCGCCCGCTTATCCGTCGGATAAAAATATCACCCTCGTCTCGACCGACTTCGACACTAACATCTATATCCCGCCTGCCCAAACTCAGTCGAAATTTGTCCTTGGCGTCCACAAGCCGGACGGGACCTGCTATATTACCGAGACCTACGCGAACTCGCTGGACGAGGCGATGACTTCGATAACAAACAGCTGCCAGGACTGTGCAGTTGACGACATCACAAACGCCTATATGCCCGGCGCGCCGGATTTTAAAAATTACTGTCTGGCCGGGCCGGGCACATGAGGAGGAATCGGCCATGAAAGTTTTTAAAATATTTTTGATGGCGGCGGTCATGGCGCTGTCGTCCATGCCGGCAATGGGGGACGAGCTTCTCCTGCCCGGCGGCAGCGGGATGGGTGTGACGCATCCGGAGATGTATTATATCGGCGTCCATCGTCCCGACGGGAGTTGCGAGACCGTCCGCGTGCTCGCGGATAACGTGGACCAGGCGATGCAGACGGCGAAGAAAGACTGCGACATCTGCGTAACCGACGACTTAACCGATACGTTCCGGAACATGACGCCCGCGAAGAGGCTTGAGGTCGCGCGGACGTGTCCGAGGTTTTAAACCGTTACCTTTTTGGTAAAAAAAGGTAACGCCAAAAACTTTTAAACTGTCCGGCTTTCTTTTGTGTTACTTTTCTTTCACCCGAAAGAAAAGTAACGGTCTTAGGAGGCTGTTATGAAAACCTACAAAGTATTAATTGCCGCAATCTTCGCCGTACTGGCGCTGGCGGCATACGCGATCGCGGACAAGGGTTCCGTAAAGATAACCGGCACCCCCAGTCCAACCAGTGCGCTTGATATGAAGGACGCGAGCGGAGTCCTGCACGAATACTACATCGGCCTGCACAGCCCCGGAGAAAAATGCCTCACGAAGGTAATAAAGGCGCAGTCGCTGTCCGAGGCCGTGCGCAAAGGGATCCAGTCTTGCAGGGAATGCACGGTCTATGACCTGACTGACAACTTCACCGGAAAGGGCAAAAACACCTTTGCATGGCAGACCATGAAGTACTGCCCGATAAGCGAGACGCCATAACGAGGGATGGAAATGAAAGCGAGGCCCTTCTACTAATGACTGAAGGGATTATATTTGATCTAGAGTCTAAGGCAGGTGGCGGGATTTGTCCCTGCTCGGTTGGCGGTTTTCGGCATTCTTGATGGTCCCGTACGGGTTCTCGTACCTGCGGGCGGTCAGCTATGAAAACCCGGCTTCGGGCAACCGTTCCGGGAGTCCGGACCTTCAGGGTTCCGGGATCCCGATGAGCGACTACAGCATCGGATTCCGCGATAGCTTCCGGCAAGACTCCCTGCAAGGTCAGAGGATGTACGGGCGCAAAACTCGGAGCAGGCGCTTGCATTAGCGCAAGCGGAATGCCCCACCTGCCAGGTGCGGGACCTGACCGGCAAGCAGGTGACGGCGGAGCGCTCCGTGGAATACCACGATGCCGATGTCTTTGGCCTTCTGCCAGATGGACCTGCCTGCTAACCGGCAAGGGTCAATAATGCTGTTATAACCTGAAATTCAAAAGCCTCGCTTTAAACGGGGCTTTTTTTATTTCCATATTTTGTTTGACAAAAAAGGTGCGCCCGCTATAATCCTGCGTTATGGCTTTCGGCTTCACGGTCCTTAAAAAAGATGCTTCGACAAGGGCGAGGCTGGGGAAACTCGTAACGCCTCATGGGGAGGTGCAGACCCCGGTATTCATGCCCGTGGGTACCCAGGCGACTGTCAAGACGATGGCGCCGGAGGATTTAAAGGCTCTGGGCGCGGGAGGGGCGGGAATAATCCTTTCCAACACCTATCATCTTTATCTAAGGCCGGGGCACGAGCTGATAGCCAAAATGGGCGGGCTGCACCGCTTCATGTCCTGGGACAGGCCCATACTCACGGACAGCGGGGGCTACCAGGTATTCTCTCACAGCCAGCTCAGAAAGATTACGGAGGAAGGGGTAAAGTTCCAATCCCATCTGGATGGTTCGTATCATTTCCTGACGCCGGAGAGAGCGACCGAAATACAGGAGGCTCTCGGGGCGGACATTATAATGTGCTTCGACGAATGCCCGCCGTATCCAAGCACATACGACTACTTAAAGGAGTCTATGGAGATGACCCTGCGGTGGGCGAAGCGGTGCAAGGACTCTAAAAAGAGAGAAGACCAGGCTCTTTTTGGTATAATCCAGGGTGGTATGCACAAGGACCTCCGCGTCGAGAGCGCTGGCAGGACGGTTGAAATCGGCTTCGACGGCTACGCGATAGGCGGCCTCTCCGTGGGCGAGACGAAGCCCCTCATGTACGAGGCGACCGAATATACGGCACAAGCAATGCCGGAGGACAGGCCAAGGTATCTTATGGGCGTGGGTACGCCGGAGGACCTGGTCGAATGCGCCTGCCTTGGCGTGGATATGTTCGACTGCGTCATGCCGACCAGGAATGCCCGGACTGGGACGCTTTTTACCAGTTTTGGTAAAATGAATATAAAAAATGCAAAGTTCTCGGAGGACGGCTCCCCCGCGGACCCTGAATGCACCTGCTACGCATGCAGGAATTTCTCGCGGGCGTATCTGAGGCATTTATATTCGGCGGGCGAGATACTTGGGATGAGGCTTAATACCATCCACAACCTGCACTATTATCTGACGCTGATGGATGATATAAGGAAGGCTATACGGGAAGACAGGTTGACTTCGTTCAGGCGGGAATTTTACCATAAACGGGAGGTGGATCAATGATTCTGACGGCCATTGCATACGCTATGGGTGCTCCGGGTGGAGGCGCGGCGGGCGCGCCGGGAGGGGCGCCAAGCATGTTCCAGTCGCTCTTCCCCCTGATAATAATCTTCGGGATATTCTATTTCCTGCTCATCCGGCCCCAGCAGAAGAAGGCCAAGGAGCACAAGGTGATGCTCGACAGCCTCAAAAAAGGCGACCGGGTGATAACCAGCGGCGGGATATACGGCATCATCTATTCGCTTACCGCGGAATCCGTTGTGCTGATAATCGCGGATAACGTGAAGATTAAGGTAGGGCGGGGATATATCGCAAACGTGGCCGCGTCTGAGGAAGAAGTGGAGAAGGGTACGCCCACGTAGGCCATTTTCGAGAAACTTCGAGGCGAAACTTTTAAGGCAGCGCGTCAACCTTTTGAAGTTGTCGTCCCGAGCGTTCGACTACGCTCGGGATGACAGCTTTTTCTGAAATCATCCCTTCCAAAATCCTTGTAAAACAACGCTTATTTAACTTTTATGGTTTTTTTGCTCTTGCAATCTCTCCTTTTTTGATTTATTATGAATCCTTCAATTCCATAATCTTAAAATCAGGAGGTTTTTCTCTTCATGAACAGAAGCCTTACGTGGAGGATGGTCTTAGTCGCGTCGGTCGTCGCCGTCGCTCTCATAATATTTCTTCCCAGCCTGCCCGGCGTGCGAGGCAGTCTGCCTAAGTGGTGGCCAGGCAACAGGATAAATCTTGGACTCGACCTCCAGGGCGGAATGCACCTGATTTATCAGGTGGAGTCGGACAAGGCCGTCGAGTCTTTTACCGGCCGCTTGGCGACCAACATAAAGAATACGGCCGTTGACAAAAAAATCTCAGTCGTCGATGTCAAGCAGACCTCACCCACGACCATCGAGGCCACGCTTCAGAACCCGGCGGACATGGACAAGCTTCTGTCCGTGGCAAGCGACATGGGCGTACTGGAGAAGAAGTCCCAGGAGGGAAATACCGTCATCCTTTGCCCTCAAGGCTACGGAGGCGGAGAGGATCAAAACCAGCGCCGTCTCCCAGGCGCTTGAGACGATAAGGAACAGGATTGACCAGTTCGGCGTGGCGGAGCCGGTCATAGTCCAGCAGGGCACGGACCAGATACTCATCCAGCTACCCGGCGTCCGGGACACCCAGAGGGCGCTTGACCTGATAGGCAAGACCGCCCAGCTCGAGTTCAAGATGCTGGACGAAACCACCCAGCTTACCCCGCCGCTCCCGGATACCATCCCCGCATCCGAGACGGACGCACTTATGGCGCAGTACAAGGACAAGATACCCGCGGGCGACGAAATACTCTTCGAGCGCGTTGTCGACCGCTCCACCGGCGCGGTATCGAAGAGGCCCTACCTCGTAAAGAAAGACGCCATAATGTCGGGCGACGTCCTGCAGGAGGCGAGGATGGAAATAAGCCCGCAGACCAAAGGGGCTGAAGTAGCCTTCAAGCTGGACCCGACGGGCGCCAAGATATTCGACCAGGCCACGGCCGCGAACGTCGGCAAGAGGATGGCCATCATCCTGGACAACGTCGTCTATTCCGCCCCTGTCATCCGCGAGAGGATAAGCGGCGGGAGCGGCGTGATAAGCGGCCGTTTCACTGAGGCCGAAGCGAAGGACCTCTGCCATAGTCCTCCGGGCCGGCGCGCTGCCCGCGCCTTTAAAGCCCCTTCAGAACCTTACCGTCGGGCCGACGCTGGGCAACGACTCCATCCAGTCCGGACGCAAGGCGATAATACTGGGCACTCTCCTGGTAGTGATATTCATGGCCATTTACTATGGCTTCTCCGGCGTGATAGCGGACTTCGCGATCATGTTAAACGTGGTCGTCCTGATAGGCGCTCTGGCCCTCCTTAACGCGACCCTTACCCTCCCCGGCCTTGCTGGCATCCTGCTCACCATCGGCATGGGCGTGGATTCCAACGTCCTGATATTCGAGAGGATACGGGAGGAGCTGCATCTTGGGAAATCGGTGCGGGCTGCGATCGACGGCGGATACGACAAGGCTTTCACCACGGTCCTGGACTCGCACGTCACCACGCTTATCACGGCGGCGGTGCTCTTCCAGTTCGGCACGGGGCCGATTAAGGGTTTCGCGGTATCGCTCTCACTGGGTATTCTAATAAACCTGTTCACCGCGCTCGTCGGGACGAAGGTCGTGTTCGACCTCTGGACATCCAAGAAAAAACTCGAGAAGCTCAGCATATAAATTCGGAGGCTTTTTTAAATGGAACTCATCAAGAAAACGAATATTAACTTCCTTGGCCTGAGGAAGATAGCGTTCGGCATATCGCTCACCCTCTCGCTTTTGGGCGTTATCTGTCTCGTAATGATCGCCACGGGCCGGGCCAACATGGGCATAGACTTCTCGGGCGGAGCATCAGCCGATTTAGTGTTCGCCAAGCCGGTGCCGGTGGATAAGGCGAGGTCCGCCCTCGATGCCGCTGGATTCAAGGACGCGGAAATACAGTCGTTCACGGATCAGACGAAGCTCCTGATCCGGGTGAAGAAGCTGAACGTCCCGGTTGGGGACGTGATCAACCGCATCCAGGCCGCGTTTACCAAGGCGTTCCCGGACAACCCCAGCCGCGTGGATTCCAGTTCCGCCATTGGGCCGACGGTCGGCAAGTCGCTCCAGAGAGACGCCCTTCTGGCCATAATCCTGTCCTTCGCGGGCATTATCATCTACATATGGTGGCGGTTCGAGTGGAAGTTCGGCATCGCGGCGACGATAGCGACCCTGCACGACGTGCTCGCGGTGCTCGGCGTGTTCATGATACTGCATAAGGAGATAACGCTGCTGGTCGTGACGGCGCTGCTGACGCTCGCCGGCTACTCGTTAACCGATACCGTCGTCGTCTTCGACAGGATAAGAGAGAACCTGAAGATGCGTCAGAAGGACGGCCTGATGGACATCATAAACGAGTCTATCAACGAGGTCCTTTCCCGTACGGTCGTCACTTCGCTCACGGTCTTCCTGGCCGTGCTCTCGCTCTTCATCTTCGGCGGCGAGGTCCTGCACGACTTCGCGTTCGCCATGCTTTGCGGTGTCGTAGTCGGCACGTACTCTTCGGTATTCGTGGCCAGTCCTGTACTATACGTCTGGAGGGGCAAGAAGGGGAGCCGCCTCATCAAGGTTTCCATGCTGACAAAGCAGCCGACGAAGGAAGGCTCCGCGAAAAGCCTTGCCGCCCAGGCCCCTGCGTCCGCCGCACCTAAAATAGCCGAGCCTAAAACCACACTCCAGACGGCATCCGCCCAGTCCAGCCCCGACAAGTCAAAAAAGGGCAAGAAAGGCAAAAAGGCCAGGGCCTAGGCGCGATTTAAGTTCAGGAGAGAAAAAAGTTGTTAGAGAAGCGGTGGATAAGGCAGGAAGCGTCTCCGTCGGTTACGGAGGCCCTTTGCTCCGAGATGGGAATATCCCTCACCGCCGCCAGGATACTCGCCAACAGGGGCATCACCAGCAGGGAAGACGCGGACAGCTTCCTTCGCTCCTCATTGGAAGACCTCAACGAGCCTTTCCTCCTCCCGGACATGGAAAAAGCAGTCCGCAGGATAATCCACGCTATCAGAAGCGATGAGATTATCTTCATTTACGGCGACTATGACGCCGACGGCATCACCGCGACATCCCTTCTCGTAAAATTTTTCCAGGATACAGGCAAAAAAGTAGAATACTATATCCCCAAGCGGCTTGAGGACGGCTATGGGATAAGCATCGGCGCCTTGAAAAAAATAAAGGCCGCCGGGGCGTCTCTCGTCGTCACGGTTGACTGCGGCATATCTTCCGTCCTTGAGATGGAGGCCGCGAGGGCTATGGGGCTCGACGTTGTCATAACCGACCACCACGAGCCGCCCGAGACGCTGCCGGAGGCGCTGGCGGTGGTCAACCCGTGCCTGCGCGGCTGCGGATATCCCTTTAAGGGGCTTGCCGGGGTCGGTATTGCGCTGAAGCTGGCCCAGGCGGTAAAGGCAGGGCTGGAGGGCAAAGACAAGGCCGGGCCGGGCGTGGACGATGGCCTGCGGAAGTACCTGGACCTCGTGGCTTTAGGGACGGTCGCGGACGTGGTGCCGCTTCGCGGTGAAAACAGGATACTCGTGAAGCACGGGCTGCAACTCCTTAAGGACTCTTCGCGGGTAGGGATCAAGAAGCTTAAAGAGGTGGCGCTGGTAAAGGATGAATATTTCAGCGCGGGCACGGTCGGTTTCCAGATGGCCCCAAGGCTGAACGCGTCCGGAAGGCTGGGTGAGGCGGAGGCCGGGGTCCGGCTGCTTTTGACGGAAGACCCTGATGAAGCCGCCGCGATAGCGTCAAACTTGGACGCGCTGAACCGTGAGCGCCAGGAGATAGAGGAGAAGATACTGGACGACGCCCGGTCGATGATAGTATGCGACCCGGACTACGGCTACTGCTCGATTGTCCTTCATTCCAGCGAATGGCATCAAGGCGTGATAGGCATCGTCGCTTCCAAGCTCGTGGAGGAATTCTACCGTCCTACGGTATTGATATCCATGGTGGACGGGACCGGGAAAGGCTCCGCGCGGGGAATCCCGGGGTTCAACCTCTACCACGGGCTGGACAAGTGCAGGGAACACCTGGAGGCATACGGCGGGCATAAGTTCGCTGCGGGGCTTTCCATTAAAAAGGAAAACCTGGAGGTATTCAAGGAGCGGTTCGAAGCGACGGTGAAGGACGCGCTTTCGCCGGAAGATTATATACCCTGGCTTAGAATCGACAACGATGTCAAACTTAAAGACCTGGACTGGAAGGTCTATTCGGAGATAAAGGCCATGGCGCCTTTCGGGCCGGCGAACCCGGAGCCGGTGCTCACGGGCGGCCCTTTGCAGGTAATGTACCCGAAGATAGTGGGGAGGAACCATGTCCGGATGAAACTCGGTGCAGGATGGGTACTTCCTGAACTCCATCGCGTTCAACATGGGGAACTCCTACCAGGGCTTAGCTCAGAAAAAAGTTTTCGTCAACGCCGCCTTCTCGCTCTCCGCATCCGAATGGCAGGGAGAGAAGAGCCTCCAGCTTAACGTTAAGGACCTTCATTTCAGGCGATGCTGAGGTTTGAAGACATACTTGAGAAGATACAGAGCTATCAGCCGGAAGCCGACCTGGATTTCCTGCGGATGGCCTATATCTATTCCGCAAAGGTACACCAGGGGACAAGCCGCCTCTCCGGAGAACCGTACCTCGTCCACCCTATCGAGGTCGCCGGGATACTCGCCGAACTGAAGCTCGACTACATCACGGTCGCCAGCGGACTCCTGCACGATACAGTTGAAGACACGGACACGACGGTCGAGGAAATCGCCGAATATTTCGGGGACGAGGTCGCCTCCATCGTGGACGGCCTGACCAAGATCGCGCGGATAGAGTTCAAAACTCGCGAGGAGGCACAGGCCGAGAACTTCCGCAAAATGATACTGGCGATGTCAAAGGACATCCGGGTAATCCTCATCAAGCTCGCGGACCGCCTGCACAACATGAGGACGCTCGAACACTTAAAGCCGGAGCGCAGGAAGGCAATCGCCCAGGAGACGATGGACATTTATGCGCCGCTGGCCAACCGCCTGGGACTTGGGCGCATAAAGTGGGAGCTCGAGGACTTATGCCTGAAGTACCTGGAGCCGCAGGTTTATGAAGACCTGGTAAGCAGGATAAGCCAGAAGCGCGAAGAGCGTGAGAAGTACATTGAGGACCTCATCGCCATCGTCAAGGCCCATATGGACAAAAGCGGCCTGCCGTGCCGCGTCCTGGGAAGGCCCAAGCACTACTACAGCATCTATCAGAAGATGCTGAAGCAGGACATCACCGTGGACGAGATGTACGATATCACCGCGCTTCGCATCATCACGGACACCAAGACCAACTGCTACGCTATCCTCGGCATGATACACTCCCTCTGGCTGCCGGTCCCCGGGCGGTTCAAGGACTTCATCGGCGTGCCGAAATCCAACCTCTACCAGTCGCTGCATACCACCGTCATCGGCCCGAAAGGCGACCGGGTCGAGTTCCAGATACGCACGGAGGAGATGCACCGGGTGGCGGAAGAAGGCATCGCGGCGCACTGGCAGTACAAGGAAAAAGGGCGTATAGCCGAAGTGGACGAAAAGCGCTTCTCGTGGCTTCGGCAGCTCGTGGAGTACCAGCAGGAGCTGACGGACTCGAAGGAGTTCCTGGATACCGTAAAGGTAGACCTGTTCCCGGAGGTGGTTTACGTCTTTACGCCGAAGGGCGACGTGAAGGAGCTTGTGAAAGGCTCCACACCCGTGGACTTCGCATACAGCATCCATACGGACGTGGGCAACCAGTGCGTCGGCGCGAAGGTGAACGGGAAGATGGTCCCGATACGTTATGAGTTCCAGACCGGCGACACCGTGGAGATAGTGACCCAGCCGGGGCATTTCCCGTCGCGGGACTGGCTGAAGTTCGTGAAGACCTCCAAGGCAAGGACCAGGATACGGCACTGGCTGAAGCAGGAGGAAGACAAGCAGAGCATGGCGCTTGGGAAGGACCTCCTGGAGAAGGAGCTGAAGAAGAGGGACATAAACGTCCAGAAACTTTACAAATCTCAGGACTTGAGCAAGATACTCGAAGCGGCGAAGGTCGAGGACCTGGACGAGCTATACAGCGAGATCGGTTTTGGAAAAATATCTCCGCACCAGGCGATACACGTGATACTCCCGGAAGAGGCCGTTTCCGAGGAGAAGCGCGACGAGTCGATACTCAGGAAAGTGGCCAGAAAGATTACCGCCAAGAAGGATAAAGGCGTAAGAATAAAGGGTGTTGACGACATCATGATACACTTCTCGAAATGCTGTAATCCGGTCCCCGGCGACAAGATAATCGGCTTCATCACGCGCGGCAGGGGCGTCTCCATACACTCCACGGACTGCACGAACGTCATCGACCTGGAATCGGACCGGGACAGGATGATACCGGTGGAATGGGACCTGGAGCACCCGGTCATGCACCCGGCCAAAATTTCCGTGGCGACGGTGGACAAGCCGGGCCTTTTAGCCAATGTTTCCACGGCGATAGCCTCCGCCGATTCGAATATTTCGAGCGCGGAGATATCCACTACCGAAGACAAGCGCGCGAGCCTGAACTTTACGATAGAGATAACCGACACGGGCCACCTGGAACGCGTGATGAAGAGGATAACGAAAGTGGACGGGGTGATAAACGTGAAAAGGGTTAAGACATCGTAGTTTAGCCCACCGCGGCGCCCAGTGGTGACCCACCGGCAGTCCCCAGCCCCCTCTCCCAGAGGTGGGCGAGGGGGATTAGGTAGGAGATTAATTCGGGACGAGGTGGCTTGCGGAGCATAAGGGAACGAAGAGATTAAGGGACTTCCCCCGTTGAACCTGGAGATTATATGCCCAGAGATATTATAAAAACACTCCGCGCCCCTGCCGCAATCGGCGCATACTCCCAGGCGGTGCGGGCAGGCGATTTCGTGTTTGTTTCCGGGCAGATACCGCTAAACCCGGAGACGGGCGAGGTGGTATTTTCGGACATAAAGGAGCAGACCGAGCGCATCCTCGTGAACATCCGCAACATCCTCCAGGAGGCCGGGATGGGCCTTGAGGACGTAGTGAAAACAACGGTTTACCTGATGCTTATGGACGATTTCTCGCGGGTCAACGAGGTGTACTCCCGGTTCTTCGGAGAGAATCCTCCCGCGAGGGCGGTGGTCGAGGTTTCGCGGCTTCCGAAGGACGTGGCGATAGAGATTGAGGCGATTGCGTATAAAAAACCGACGGTTATCCCGTGCGAAGTCGAGTAATCCGCAAAATAGACCGTCATTTTCCGAAAAAGGCGTGAATCCGGCGTTTTTCCCCAATTTTTGCCAAAAAAATACCTTTAGTTTTCAAATAGTTAGAAAATCAAAAACCGAATTTCCGGAAAAGGTCTGCAAATGGGCGTAACTCATTTTAAAATAAAGTAAAAAGTCCCTCCGGCCCCCTGAAATCGCATGTCTCGAAAACCCCTCCCGGACCCCCTTAAATGGCGTCGTTCCCCTGAACAGCGTCACGAATTCGATACCGGATAAAATTTGTCGATTTTTTCGAGGATACTTAAATAAATGTGAGCCGATGATGGCTTGGCCGATTAAGCAGGAGGAGCTATTAAGAGAGAAAAAATATGGGATTTGTACTAACAAAAAAGGGGTGGAATGATATAATAAAAAAATTAACTGAGGCGACTATGAATCATTCCAAAGGGAATAAAAAACCGGAAAAAAGAAAGCGCTACATTTTAATTGCATAATTGGAGAGCTAACGAAGAAGCTTTATTAATTATTGCATTTAATTTTTAAATGATCTCAACTATCGGAATAATTCACGATCTACTTCAAAATTTATTAAATCGGCTGTTATGAATGTTACCACCAACGGTTGGAATTGACTTTCCCATAAAATAAATAAGATGGCGGCGATTATAAAAAGAGCAGTAAAATATCTGAATGCAGCGATTTTTCTTAATCCTAAAAATGAACACGCATATCGTCAAAGGAGCTGATGATGAAATCCACTTAGGTAATTATGGAATGGCCGTTGATGATTATAATAAAGCTATTCGATTAAATCCGGAAAATTTTAAAAGTTATGATGACAGGGGTATTTTATACCTCTATATGCGCAATTATTCGGCGGCCATTGTTGATTTCAATAAATCCATTGAACTGAACTCGCAATATAGCAGAGTATATGTTGGAAGAAGTCGGGGCATATTATCAGATGGGCAATTATTCGGCTGCCCTTGCTGATGATAATAAAGCTCTTAAGATAGATCCACAATATGCTAAAGGAAATGCAGATAGAGGTTACACATATTTCGCCATGCAAAATTTTGAAAAAGCATTGCCCGACTTTAAGCAAGCCGTTGCTCTCGATCCGAGTCTGGGGGAGGAATGGAAAAGATTGAATGTACGGATTATTGAAGCAGAAAAAAGACCCATTCTCGCGTGTGTACCAGCAAGAATCGGAAATAAAAAACCCGCCCCAAAATTGAGCGGGTTTTAATTTTTAAAGTCGTTAGGGTGATATACTTTAAGTAAAGCTGTTGTCCTGAAGCAAGTAAACGCGGGTTTCAGCGAGGGCATTATCATGGACGAAGGACAAAGAAATAACATTACCATGGAGTCGCTGGCAACGGTGCTGGGCGGGGCATTTCTTATCAATGTTGCAATCGTGTTGTTGTGGTTTTGCTTGACAACATTCATGCCGGAAGGGCTTTATAGCATAATTGAAAAGTGGTTCGCTGTTAACAGGCATGAGTTTGATTTGGTAAATTACGCCGGTATTGCATTTATGAAGTTACTCAATATTGTATTTTTTCTCTCTCCCTATCTGTCCATAAAGTTGTGGTTACGAAAGAAGAAACTGAATGGCTGAGCCTCCTTTTTTCGGGAGCGACAAATAAAAAACCCGCCCAAAATTGAGCGGGTTTTTATTTTGATTGACTACTTAAACTATTTATGAGCAAATACGTCTCGGATTTTTCTTTCATCCGGCAATAGCCCGGGGCAAGGCAAAAAAAAGGAAATAATTAAGCATGGTGTCCCCGGTATCCCCAAAAGATTTTTCATATACAAAGACCTTCTGGTCGCCAAATAAGCTTTACCGCGCCCTGGAGAAACATGCCAGGGAAAATAATCTGGCGGTCGTCGATGTAGGCTGCGGGCGGCGGAAGTTCCAAGGCGCAACCGGCATTGATATGCGTACAAACTCTTCTGCCGACGTACAGCACGACCTGAACACTTATCCTTATCCCCTGGAGAACGATGAATACGATATAGTGCTTTGCAGGCACGTCCTGGAACATCTGGAAGACGTTCCGGCGGCCATCGAGGAGTTTTACAGGATAGCCAAACCGGGAGGGATAGTTTTAATCGAGGTGCCTCACTTCACGCATCCGGAGGCGTTCAGGCACTGGCAGCACAAGCACTTCTTTACGTTAGGATCGCTCGATTATTTCGGGCCTGGAAACCAGCACTACAAGACAAGCCTTCAGATGATAAAAAAATATATCTACATCCATGACCTGTTCAGGATGATCGGCCTGGAATGGCTGTTTAACAGGTTCTCGGGCTGGTACGAGAGACATGCGGCTTTTATCTTTCAGGCAAGCTGTATTTTGTACGTCATGAAGGCGGACAAAAGGACGGGGAGCGGCAAATAAAAAAACCCGCCCAAAATTGGGCGGGTTTTGATTTATCTCTTGAATTCCTGGATTCCCGCCTACGCGGGAATGACGGTTAGAGCGGATTCTTAGCTTCGCTCAGAATGACACCTTCCTTGACCCCTCGCCTTCCGGGAGAGGGGCAGGGGGTGAGGGCGCTTATACCGTCTTCGGCGCGGGCTTTGACGATACCGCCTTCGTAACCTTGCCCGTCCTGATGCAACGGGTGCAGACCAGCGTCTTCATCGTGGAGCCGCCGTTATCTACCCTGACGGGCTGAAGGTTCGGCTTGAATACCCTCTTCGATTTATTGTTCGCGTGGCTGACTTTGTTGCCTGTCTGCTGAGTTTTCCCGCATACTGAACATGCCCTTGACATTTATATACCTCCGAAAATTTTAATATTGCAAGAAAAGAGGCGCCTATGTTAACATCCACGGATGCAGTAAGGAACAGGAGATAAAAACGAAATGAGCGCCATGACGAAGGAAATGTCATTTTCTAACACGGTTTCCTGAGCCTACGCAATGGAACTCACCACAAAAGCGGGTTCCGTCATAAACCAGACAACTATCCAGGCATCCGGGGGCAGCCGTACTTTTCGAGCTGTCCCAACCCATCCAGTATTTGAAGGGCGTCGGGCCGAAACGCGGCGAGCTGTTCTCAAAGCTCGGCATCGCGACGGTGAAAGACGCCCTTTACTATTTCCCGTACAGGTACGAGGACCGGGGCAACTTTAAGAAAATCGCCCGCGTCTCGTACGGCTCCTATGAGACCGTCACGGGCACGGTAATCTCCGCCGAAAACGTCACCACCCCAAGGCGGCGGATGAAGATCTTCGAACTGACCGTGAAAGACGAAACCGGCTATGTCACGGGTATCTGGTTCAACCAGCCCTATATGTCCAGGGTATTTCAGGAAGGGGCCAGGGTAATCCTCTACGGGCTGGTGAAGCAGGACCAGTACAAGCATTACCGCCCGGTGATGGAGAACCCGGAGTACGAATTATAGAGGAGAGGCGGAGAGCGGCGGCGAGGGCGGGGACGATACGGTGCATACCGGCAGGGTCGTCCCGATTTATAAGGCCACCGCGGGCTTAAGCGTCCGCCAGATACGCACTATCATCAAGAACGTGGTGGACGAGTACGCGCCGAAGCTTGGCGAGTTCCTGCCGGACGAGATGCTCGTAAAATATAAAATACCGGCCCTGCCAATCGCCGTTAAAGAAGCGCATTTTCCTTCAGCCGAAGCGGACGTAACCCTCCTGAACGCGAAGGGGACCAGGGCGCAGAAGCGGCTGATATTCGACGAGTTCCTGCTTCTGGAACTTGGGCTTCTGGCGATGAAGAAGGGCCGGACTCACGTCTCCGGCAGGGTTTTGAAAGGGGACGGCGGTCTTACGGAGAGAGTTCCGGGACCGGCTGCCGTTCAAAGTTGACCGATGCGCAGGAGAACGCCGTCCGGGAGATAAGCCGGGACATGGAACGGCCGGCCCGGATGAACCGGCTTCTGCAGGGGGACGTCGGCTGCGGCAAGACGGTCGTGGCGATGATGGCCGTGCTCCAGGCGGCGGAGGCGGGCGTGCAGTCCGCGCTCATGGCGCCGACGGAGATACTTGCCGAACAGCATTATTTAAACGTGAAGAAGTGGCTAGCCCCCTTGGGCTGCACGTCGCGCTCCTGACCAGTTCGTTAAAGAAGAAAGAAAAGGACAACGCGCTGAAGGAGCTGTCGGAGGGAAGGCCGTACTCGCCGTGGGTACCCATTCGCTCATACAGGAAGGGGTGGCTTTCAACGACCTGGGGCTGGCAATCGTGGACGAGCAGCACCGCTTCGGCGTCATGCAGAGGGCCGGATTATCCGGCAAAGGTGGCAAGGGTGGCGGTGAGCCGGTGGTGAAGGCGGTACAAGGGCTGGCCCTCAGCCGGACGTTCTGGTCATGACCGCCACGCCGATACCCAGGACGCTTGCGCTTACGGTATATGGAGACCTCGATTTTTCGACTATCGATTCGCTGCCGCCGGGACGAAGCCCGGTGCGGACGAAGCTTTTCGACAGCTCCGGACGGGCGGAAGCCTATCGGCTGATGAAGCGCGAGCTTCAAAGGGGCGCGCGGGGATACGTGGTATATCCGCTGGTCGAGGAGTCCGAGAAAAGCGACCTGAAGGCGGCCAAAGAGGGGGCGGAAAAGCTTGCGGAGATTTTTAAGGAATACCCGGTAGGGCTGCTGCACGGCCGGATGAAGCCGGACGAGAAGGAGTCCGTGATGGAGGATTTCCGTTCCGGTAAAATCAGGCTGCTAGTGGCGACTACGGTCATTGAGGTGGGCGTGGACGTGCCGGAGGCGACGGTGATGATGATAGAGCACGCGGAGCGCTTCGGCCTCTCCCAGCTACACCAGCTCCGGGGCAGGGTAGGCCGTGGGGCAGAGCAGTCCTACTGCATCCTGATGGCGGAGAAAATGACTGAAAATTCGCGCGAGAGGCTCCAGGCGATGCTGAAGCATACCTCGGGTTTTGATATAGCGGAAGACGATTTAAGGCTCCGTGGGCCGGGCGAGTTCTTCGGGACGAAGCAGTCCGGGCTCCCTGAAATATCTTACGGCGACATAATCCGCGATTATAAAATTATCGAGGCCGCCCGGAAGGAGGCTTCAGCTATAATTGAAAAGGACCCGGAGCTTCAAACCGAGACGGGCAAGGCGCTTGGACTGGAGCTTAAGGATAAGTGGAAGGACAGGCTGGAGCTTATAAAAATCAGTTAGAGGTAATTCTATGGTACTCTGGGACCGGGTTAAGAAAAGCATGGACGGCGGGATAGAGAAGGTGATGAGGGTATCGAAGGTCATCTCGGAGAGGACGCGCATCGAGGCCGCGGTGGCGAGGCTCCTTATCGACAAGGGGAGCCTTGAGATAAAAGAGGAGAAGGCGTACAAGAAGCTCGGCGAGCGCGTCTATTTCCTCTGGGAGCAGAAGAGCCACGGCGTGATGAGGGACCAGGACGTGCTGCAGGCGCTAACTGAGATAACCGGGATCCGGGAAGAGATCGCCTCAATTAAACTGAATATTCAGAAGATATCGCTTGGGGAAGAGGAAGCTTAAGTGGAACTTTTCATCTATTTCGTCTATATCGAGGTTTTTATAGTCGGGCTCGTCGTCGGGAGCTTCCTGAACGTCTGCATATACCGGGTCCCGAGGAGAAGGTCGATTGTAACCCCGCCGTCCGCCTGCCCGAACTGCGGCAATAAAATAAAGCCCTGGCACAACATCCCCGTCCTGAGCTATGTACTCCTGCGCGGGAGATGCGCCTACTGCGGCGCCGGGATTTCACCCAGATATCCCCTCATAGAGCTTTTGAACGCTCTGTTTTACGTCGCCGCGCTTTACCGTTTCGGGTTTCATCCGGCCAGCTTTTTGATAATGGCCCTTATTTCAGCTTTTATTGTCGTAACCTTCATAGACCTGGACCACCAGATAATACCGGACGGGATAACCCTTCCGGGAATCGTCCTGGGGCTTATCCTGGGGCCGCTGGTACTCAGGAACCCCGCTATCCCCTGGCATACGGGTTTTATAAATTCCCTTCTGGGCATGGTGGTGGGCGGGGGGATATTCTATATAATAGCCGTCCTCAGCCGCGGAGGGATGGGCGGAGGCGACATAAAGCTCATCGCGATGATCGGGGCCTTCCTGGGATGGAAGGCGGTCCTCCTGACGATTTTCGTGGGTTCGCTGCTTGGCGCCGTCGTCGGCATCTGGCTTATGGTGTTCAAGGGAATGAAAAGGAAAACGCCCATACCTTTCGGTCCGTTCCTGGTCGCCGGGGCGATGGCGGCAATATTTTGCGGGTCGACTTTTTTAAAATGGTATGGCAGGCTGGTTTGACAGGACGAAGGCTGCGCGGAGAAGGTCAAAGACGAGCCGGCGCCGGTACTTCCCTTCCATTAATTTACTTGACAACCTGATGGCCTGCTTGTATAATCCTTCTGTTTTTTTAGCTCTTTATGCCACTTCCCCAGAGGCTGTTGGCCCCTTGGGAAGGATAGGTGTTTTTTTGCGCCCTTTTTCGGGAGAGGGTCATGGAAATAAAGGTCGTTGACATCCCCGAGGAGGGTCTGAAGCTCGACCTGACCTACGAAGCCGCGGATTTCGAGGGCCTTGGCGAAGAGGTAAGAGTCTCCTCGCAGGTAAAGGCGGTTTTTTCGCTGAAGAAGATCGAGACGACGGTTTACCTTACCGGGGGCATGGAGGCCGATGTCGAGCTTGCCTGTTCCAGGTGCGGAAAGCCTTTCGAGGTCCACATGACGGCCCAGTTCAAACTGGACATGGTCCCGGCGGAGTCCCTGTCCCGCGAGGAGGAGAGAGAACTCCAGGCGGGAGACCTCGAAGTGGAGTTTTATAAAAACGGTGTAATCGACTTTAAGGATTTCCTGCGCGAGCAGGTCCTCCTGCAGGTCCCGATGAAGCCGCTTTGCGTGGAAGACTGCCGGGGGCTCTGCCAGTACTGCGGCCAGGACCTGAACTTAGCTCAGTGCGAGTGCGAACCGCCGACGGGACATCCGGGCCTGTCGGGCTTGAAAGACCTTCTGGAAAAGTAGAAAAAAGGAGAAGCTGTAGATGGCAAACCCAACTAATAAAACCTCCAAAGCCAGGACAGGCAAGAGGAGGACTCACAAGATTCTTCATCCCCCGAACGTCGGGGTCTGTCCGCAGTGCCACGAACCGAAGCTGCCCCACCGCGTGTGCATGAGCTGCGGGACTTACAAGGGCCGCGAGGTCGTTAAAATCGAAGAGATCTGACGCTGGACCGCCAATGAGGATAGCCGTAGATGCCATGGGGGGTGATTTTGCCCCAGAGGCAGCCGTAAAAGGCGCGGTGGAGGCGGCGCGCGAGCTGGGGGTCGGCATTATACTGGTCGGCGACCAGGCTAAGGTGAACCGCGAGCTTGCGCTTCTGTGACACCTCCGGGCTCGACATCCAGGTCCGCCACACCTCGCAGACAGTGGAAATGGGGGACCCGGCCACCGTTGTGCTCCGCAAGAAGAAAGACTCTTCGATAAGGGTTGCCGCCGAGTTGGTCAAGGCGGGCGAGGCGGTCGCGGTCGTCAGCGCGGGTAACTCCGGCGCGGCGATGGCTTCCGCCCTTTTCGTCCTCGGCACCATGAAAGGCGTGGAGCGCCCGGCGATAGCGGCGAGGCTCCCGAACATAAACGGCTTCTCGCTGGTCCTGGACGTGGGCGCCAACGTGGACTGCAAGGCCGTCCACCTCCACCAGTTCGCCGTGATGGGGGACGTGTTCTCCCGCAAGGTGCTGGGCGTGACGAAGCCGAAGGTGGGCCTTCTGTCAATCGGCGAGGAGGACACCAAGGGCAACGAGCTGACGAAAGAGACGTTCAAGCTGCTCAAAGGCAGCGGGTTGAACTTCATAGGCAACGTGGAAGGCAGGGACATCTTCAACGGCAGGACGGACATAGTCGTCTGCGACGGGTTTATCGGGAACGTGGCCCTGAAGATAAGCGAAGGCCTGGCCGAGGCCATGAACGCGCTCCTCAGGCACGAGATAGAAGAAGCGATAGGCGGCCAGGTAGGGTATATGCTGCTTCGGGGAGCGTTCAGGAACTTCAAGAAGAAAATAGATTATTCCGAGTATGGAGGCGCTCCGCTTTTGGGCATCAACGGGATCTGCATAATAAGCCACGGCCATTCCACTCCCAAGGCCATAAAAAACGCTATAAAGGCCGCACGGGACTTCCACGCGAAGCAGGTGAACCGGCACATCCAGGAGGACATCGAGCTGATGGTCGCCGGACTGCCTCCCGCCGCCGCCCACGAAAAAGAAGGCATATATAAATGATAAGGTCCAAGGTTCTGGGGACCGGGTCGTTCGCGCCTGAAATGGTGCTTACCAACCACGACCTGGAGAAGATGGTGGATACCGACGACGACTGGATTGTAGAGAGGACCGGCATCCGCGAGAGGAGGATAGCGGACAAGGACGTCGCCTCCTCGGACCTGGCATTCGAGGCGGCGAAGCGGGCGCTTAAGATGGCGGGTCATAAAGGCCTCCCAGTTAGACCTGATAATCGTCGCCACGGTAACGCCGGACATGCTCTTCCCCGCCACCGCCTGCATCCTCCAGGCGAAGCTGGGGGCCAGGAACGCCATCGCATTCGACATATCCGCAGCTTGCTCGGGCTTCATATTCGCGCTTGCCACGGCGGATAATTTTATAAAGGCCGGCGCATATAAAAACGCGCTGGTCGTCGGGACGGAGACGCTTTCCAAGATAACCGACTGGACGGACAGGAACACCTGCGTCCTTTTCGGCGACGGCGCGGGCGCCGCGATAATCGGCAAGTCGGAGGACGGGCGCGGCATTTATTCCACCCACCTGCACACCAACGGAAAGCAGGGAGACCTCTTGTTCATGCCCGGCGGCGGGTCGCTCCATCCCGCAACCCTCCACAGCATCGAATCGAGGATGCACTTCATCAAGATGCGCGGCAACGAGACTTTCAAGATAGCCGTCCGCGCCCTGGAGGACGTCGTGAACGAGGCGCTCAAATGCAACGGGCTGAAGGCGTCCGATATCGACATGGTAGTGCCGCACCAGGCGAACCTCCGTATAATCCAGGCGACGGCGAAACGCCTTGGCATACCGATGGATAAGGTCGTGGTGACGCTCGACAGGTACGGCAACACCTCCGCGGCGTCCATCCCGATCGCGCTGGACGAAGCGGTCAGAGACGGCCGCATCGGCCCCGGAAAGAACGTGATCCTCGAAGCCTTCGGCGGCGGGCTGTCCTGGGCGTCGGCATTGATTAAATGGTAGATTCGTTACCTCTTAAAAAGGTAACACCAAGAACTTTTAAACTGTTTTTACTGTCCCGCTTTCTTTTGGTTACTTTTCTTTCTCGTGAAAGAAAAGTAACGAATTTGAGGAGGTCTTGTTTGGATTATTTCTTAACTGAGACGCAGCAGGAAATACAGAACCTCGCCCGGCAGATAGCACGGGAAAAGGTGAAGCCCGTAAGGGCGGAGCTGGACGAGAAAGAGGAATTTCCCTGGGAGATAATGAAGGTGCTGGCCCAGTCGGACCTGTTCGGCGTGTATATCCCGGAGGAGTACGGCGGCTTGGGCGGCGGGGCGTTCGAGAACTGCCTTGCGGTGGAAGAGCTCTCCCGCGCCTGCATCGGCGTCTCGGTCAGCTTCGCGGCCAGCGGCCTTGGCGCTTATCCCATACTGCTGTTCGGCTCCGAGGAGCAGAAAAAGAAGTACCTGCCCCAGATAGCGTCCGGCGAGAAGCTCGCGGCCTTCGGGCTTACCGAAGCCGGCGCGGGCTCGGATGCCGGAGGGACTCGAACGACCGCCGTGCTGGACGGAAACGAGTACGTGCTGAACGGGACGAAGCAGTGGATAACCAACGGCGGCGAGGCGGAGATTTATACAGTCATCGCCATGACAAACCCCGCTAAGGGCAGCCGGGGCGCATCCGCGTTCATCGTGGAAAAGGGCACGCCCGGCTTCTCGTTCGGCAAGAAAGAGAAGAAGATGGGCATCCGCGCTTCCGCGACCCGCGAGCTTGTGTTCGAGAACTGCCGGATACCCAAGGAGAACCTGCTTTCGAAAGAGGGCATGGGCTTCCTGGCCGCGATGAAGACGCTGGATAAGTCCCGCCCCGGCATCGGCGCGCAGGCGGTAGGCCTGGCCCAGGGCGCGATAGACGAGTGCGTGGACTATGCGAGGGAGAGGCGGCAGTTCGACCAGCCCATCATATCCTTCCAGGCCATACAGCACATGCTGGCGGACATGGACACGCAGACGGAGGCCGCGAGGGCGCTGGTATATGCCGTGGCGAGGTTTGTGGACTCGGACCCGAAAGACGTATCCAAGGCGTCGGCGATGGCAAAGCTTTTCGCATCCGACGTCGCGATGAAGGTGACGGTGGACGCGGTCCAGATAATGGGCGGCTACGGCTACATGCGCGAATACCCGGTCGAGAAGATGATGCGCGACGCGAAGATCCTCCAGATATACGAAGGCACGAACCAGATACAGAGGAACGTTATCGGGACGGCCATAATTAAAGAAGCCGCGGCGAAGAAGAAATAAAACCGTTACTTTTCTTTCCGGTGAAAGAAAAGTAACCAAAAGAAAGCCGGACAGTTTAGCTTTTCTTTGGTTACTTTCTTTTCTCGAAAAGAAAGTGACAAGGACTTTGACTATGAACATTGCAGTCTGCGTAAAACAGGTACCTGACGCCTCCGACGTAAAGATAGACAAGGCCACCGGCACGATGGTGCGCGAGGGCGTGCCGTCCATCCTGAACCCGTTCGACGGTTACGCCGTCGAGGAGGCCATACGCCTGAAGGAAAAGCATGGCGGTAAGGTCACGGCCGTGACGATGGGGCCGCCCCAGGCCGGCGATGTCTTAAGGCACGTCGTGGCGATGGGGGTGGACGAGGTCCTGCTTATCTCCGACCGCGCTTTCGCCGGGGCGGATACCTGGGCCACTTCCTATACGCTTGGGCTTGGGCTTAAAAAGCTCGGCCCGCTCGACCTCGTCATCTGCGGGAAGCAGGCGATCGACGGCGACACAGCGCAGGTCGGGCCGGGCGTTGCCGAGAACCTGGGACTGCCGTTCGTCGCATACGTCCGCAAGGTCGTGGAGGTATTGGACGGCAAGATGAAGGTGGAGCGGCTGATCGAGGACGGGTACGAAGTGGTGGAGGTGACCCTCCCCGCGGTGATAACCGTGGTGAAGGAGATCAACACGCCCCGGATGCCGTCCCTCAAAGGCAAGATGAAAGCGAAATCGATGGATATAAAACCGCTTGGCGCCGAAGCGCTTGGAGCCGAAGCGGATAAAATTGGACTCACCGGTTCGCCCACCAAGGTGATGAAAGTCTTCTCCCCGCCGCCCAAAGGGAACCGTGAAAAAATAGAGGGCACGCCCCAGGAGCAGGCGGCGAAGCTTGCCGAAAAGCTGAAGGAATTAAAAGTTATATAAGTTCATTTAACACAAAAGTTTTTGGCGTTACCTTTTTCCAAAAAGGTAACAAAGGTTTCAGGTAAGGATTTAAATGGGAATCATAGTAAAAGTAGATCTCTGCGTCGGATGCGAAGCCTGCGTCAACGAATGCCCGTTCGGGGCAATCGAGATGAAGGACGAGAAGGCCGTCATCGGCGACAAATGCACGCTCTGCGGGTCCTGCGTGGACATCTGCCCCTCCTACGCCATCGAGATGGTCGAGGAGCTCAACAGTAAACCAGCGGCGGACCTTTCGGCGTATAAAGGAGTCTGGGTATTCGCGGAGCAGAGGAATAATAAAATAATCCCCGTGGCGTTCGAGCTTCTGGGCGAGGGACGGCGTCTGGCCGACTCTCTTGGCGAGGACCTCTCGGCCGTCCTTTTCGGGACCGGGATGAGCGAGAGCGCAAAGTCGTTGATAGAAGCTGGTGCGGACAAGGTTTACCTGATAGAAGACCCGCTGTTGAGCGAGTTCCATGAGGACGCCTACGCCGACGCGCTGTCCGGGCTTATAGAAAAATACAAGCCGGAAATAGTCCTGGCGGGCGCGACTTCGATAGGCCGCGCATTCGTCCCCATCGTCGCGACCCGTGTACGCACAGGTCTTACAGCGGACTGCACGGCTCTTGGCATAGATGCGGAGAAGAAAATCCTGCTCCAGACCCGCCCGGCATTCGGCGGCAATATCATGGCGACAATCGCATGCCCCGATAACCGGCCCCAGATGTCGACAGTGCGTCCCGGCGTGATGAAACGCCTGCCGGCGGACGGTGCAAGGACAGGGGAAATAATAAAGGAAACTCCGCCCCATCCTTTTACCACGATGACGAAGCTCCTTGAGACGATAGAGGAAGCCGGGCACAAGATAAATATTTCAGAGGCGGAGATAATCGTCGCCGGCGGGCGCGGCATGGGCGATAAGGGTTTCGAACTGCTGAAAGAAATCGCGGACATGCTTGGCGGAGTGGTTGGCGCGACGCGCGCGGCGGTGGACTCCGGCTGGGTGCCCTACCCGCACCAGATAGGCCAGACCGGACGGACGGTAAGCCCGAAGCTCTATATCGCCTGCGGGATATCCGGCGCGATCCAGCACCTTGCGGGAATGCAGTCCTCCGATTTCATAATCGCGATAAACAAGGACCCGGACGCTCCGATATTCAACGTGGCCGATATAGGCATCGTGGGCGACGTTTTCGCAGGTGCTCCCGGCGTTCGCGAAGAAGCTTAAGGAGATGAGGGGCTGATGGCACCGGTCGACCGGCTTCATATCCCGCTTTCATATTCCCCGGCCAGGGCTCGCAGTACGTCGGGATGGGGAAGGGCCTGTATAACGAATACCCCGAGGCGCGTGCAATTTTTGACGAGGCGTCTGAGCGCTACCGGCGTGGACCTGGCGAAGCTTTGTTTCGAAGGGCCTGAGAGCGAACTGAACCGGACGGAGAATACCCAGCCCGCGATACTTACGGCGAGCCTGGCGGTCCTCTCCGTCCTTGGCGCAATGCACATAAAACCGGTCGCGGCGGCGGGGCATTCCCTGGGCGAACTGACGGCGGTCGCGGCGGCAGGGGGCCTTACAGCCGGGCAGGCGGCGGCGATAGCCAAAAAGCGCGGGAAATACATGCAGGAGGCCGTGCCCGAGGGAAAGGGGCTAATGGCGGCGGTCCTGGGCCTCGATGCGGAAAAGATAAGGGAAGCCTGCGCCGAGGCGTCCTCTCACGGCATCGTCGCGCCGGCAAATTACAATTCTCCCGGCCAGGTGGTAATAGCGGGGGAGAGGGCGGCGGTGGAAAAGGCGTCGGAGCTTTGTCAGGCGATGGGCGCGAAGAGGGTAATCCCGCTTGCAGTGAGCGTCCCTTCGCACTGCCCGCTCATGGCGCCGGCGGCTGAAGGGCTTAAAAGCGTGCTTAAAGACGCGGGTATCAGGGACCTCGATTACCCGGTCGCCTCCAATGCCTACAGGCAGGTTAATCCAGAAGGCCGAGGATGTGGAAGAGGCGCTGGTTAAGCAGCTTACGATGCCGCTCCTATGGGAGGACTGCGTTAACTCCCTGATAAAATACGGGGCCGATACGCTGATTGAAGTCGGGCCGGGCAAGGTGCTCTCCGGGCTTGTCAAAAGGATTACGAAAGAAGCCGAGATAAGGCATGTGGAAGATGCTGTTTCCCTCAACACCACCCTCGATTACTTAAGCATCGGCTGCAGGGTAGCTCCCAAGAATTAACTTGACTTTTAAACGAGTATTTTTATAATCTGACTGCTACTTTAGGAGGCATATGCACTTACAAGGCAAGACGGCGCTCGTCACCGGGGCCGCGCAGGGCATAGGGAAGGCAATAGCCTTGGCGTTAGCTAAGGCCGGGGCGGACGTAGCCATTTCGGACGTGAACGGCGAGAAGGCGGCCGAAGCCGCAAAAGAGATCGAAGCCCTGGGCGTAAGGGCGTTCTCCATCACGGGCAACGTCGCGGACGGGGCGGCAGCTACGGCCATGGTGGACGAGGCCGTGGCCAAGCTCGGCAAGCTGGACGTGCTGGTGAACAACGCGGGCATTACCCGCGACAACCTCATAATACGCATGAAGGAAGAGGAGTGGGACCTGGTAATCGACGTCAACCTGAAAGGCTCGTTCAACTGCGCGAAGGCGGCGATAAAGCACATGTCCAAGGCGCGCAGCGGGACCATAATAAACATCGCGTCAATCGTCGGCGCAATGGGGAACGCGGGCCAGGCCAATTATGTCGCGTCGAAGGCGGGTCTTATCGGCCTGACTAAAACCATCGCGAGGGAGTACGCCTCCCGCAACATCACCGCGAACGCCGTCGCGCCCGGCTTTATAGACACCGCGATGACGCAGGCCCTTACGGAGAAGGTGCGCGAAGAGCTTATAAAGCAGATACCGCTGACAAGGCTCGGTACTGCGGAGGACGTGGCGGCGGCGGTGAAGTTCCTGGCCTCCGGCGCGGCGTCGTACATTACGGGCCAGGTTATCCATGTCAACGGCGGGATGTATATGTGAAACCGGGGCCGGGGATCAGTCGTCAGTGGCCGGCGGACATGAAGGTTCAAAGTCTCGCCGGTACCTGGCGCCTGGCCCCTGACACTGTTTTTTTACCTGTAGTTACTTGAAATTGCCAATTAATACGGAGGTGAGATAATGTCAGTTGACGCGAAAGTGAAGAAGATAATAGCCGAGCAGCTCGGTGTTGAAGAGGGCGAGGTAACTTCCCAGGCATCCTTTATCGACGACCTCGGCGCGGACTCTCTCGATACCGTTGAGCTGATCATGGCTTTCGAGGAAGAGTTCGGCATCGAGATACCCGAAGAAGAGGCGGAGAAGATAGCCACGGTCCAGAATGCGATAGACTACATCACGGGCAAGGTCTAAAAACGCCCCAGCTATTAAACGGAGATTATTTTTGGAGAAGAGAAGGGTAGTTGTAACTGGCATGGGCGCGGTAACTCCGCTCGGCATCGGGGTCGATGAGACATGGACTGCAATGCTGGAAGGGAAAAGCGGCGTAGGCCTCATCACCCAGTTTGACGCCGCGGCTTTCGCCACCAAGATCGCGGGTGAAGTGAAGGGGTTCGACCCCGCGCTCTATATCGAAGCCAAAGAGATAAAGAAGATGGACCGTTTCATCCATCTGGCTATCGCGGCTTCGAGGATGGCGATGGAACAGTCCGGGCTGCAGGTCACCGAGGCCAATGCGGAGCGTGTCGGCGTAATGGTCGGCTCCGGCATGGGCGGCCTTATCGCCATCGAAAAATACCATGCCATAACGCTTGAGAAGGGGCCCAGGAAGATTACCCCGTTCTTTATCCCGATGCTCATAGTGAACCTTGCATCCGGACATATATCCATCATGTTCGGCGCCAAAGGGCCGAACTCCGCCGTCGTCACAGCCTGCGCCACCGGCACGCACAACATCGGCGACGCGTTCAAAATCATCCAGCGCGGCGACGCGGACGCCATGATAGCCGGCGGCACCGAGGCCTGCGTCACGCCGATGGGCATAGGCGGGTTCAACGCGATGAAGGCCCTTTCCACAAGGAACGACGAGCCCGAGCGGGCGAGCCGCCCATTCGACCTTGACAGGGACGGGTTTATCATGGGCGAGGGCGCGGGGCTTATGGTGCTCGAAGAACTGGAGCATGCCAAGGCTAGAGGGGCCAATATCCTGGCGGAGCTTGCCGGATACGGCCTATCCGGAGACGCCTATCATCTGACCGCGCCGGCCCCCAACGGCGAAGGCGCGGCGAGGTGTATCAAAATGGCGATGAAGGACGCCTCTATGAACCCGGAAGATATAAGCTACGTCAACGCACACGGCACCTCCACCAAGTTCAACGACGAGTTCGAAACGATGGCCATAAAATCGGCGCTGGGAGAGAGGGCGTACAAGGTGCCGGTAAGCTCGACCAAGTCCATGACGGGCCATCTGCTCGGCGCGGCTGGCGGCGTGGAGGCTATAGTCGCAGTGAAGACCATAATGGAAGGGAAGATACCTCCAACCATAAACTACGAGACCCCGGACCCGCTGTGCGACCTGGACTACGTCCCGAACACGGCGCGTGATATGATCGTTCAGGCCGCGCTGTCCAATTCCTTCGGGTTCGGCGGCACAAACGGCTGTCTTATCTTCAAGAAGTTCACGGGTTAGTCCGGGCAATGGTCTACGAGAAAGTCCGCGAACTGGAAAAGAGGCTGGAATATAATTTCCACCAGCCTTCCCTCCTGATCCAGGCCGTTGACGCACAAGTCGTACGCCAACGAGAACCGCCTTGGAATGGCCGGGCATAACGAGCGCCTGGAGTTCCTTGGCGACACCGTCCTCGATTTCATAATCAGCGATTTCATCATGAAGCTCTGCCCGGACTCCCCGGAGGGCGACCTCTCGAAACTCCGCGCGGTGGTGGTGAGCGAACCGAACCTCTTCAAGGTGGCGGCAAGGCTGGGCCTTGGCGAGTACCTGTTCCTGGGAAAAGGCGAGGAGCTGACCGGCGGACGCGAGAAGCCCTCTCTCCTGGCCAACGCGGTGGAGGCTATCATCGCCGCCGTTTACATGGACGCCGGGCTGGACGAAGCATATCATTTCATCCGGAACAACTTCGAGAAAGACATAAAGGCGATGGTCGCCGGCGGCATGGTGTACGATTACAAGACGGAGCTGCAGGAGGCCTGCCAGAGCAGGTTCGGCGAGCTGCCGAAATATACGGTCGTGAACGAGACCGGGCCGGACCACCAGAAGGTCTTCGAGGTGGAGATAGAGGCCGAGGGGCGGGCGCTCGGCAAGGGCAGCGGCAAGAGCAAGAAAGAGGCCGAACAGCACGCGGCGCAGGTGGCGCTGGAAACCCTTAAAAAATGAGCCTCTCTCTAAAATCATTTAGGTAATAAACGGTCGTTCCCGCGAATGCGGGAATCCAGGAATTTTTAAACTCTGGATCCCCGACAAAATCTTTCGGGGATGACGGAGCAAAAATGATCATAGTACCCGTTTTCATCCCGCATATGGGATGCCCCCACCTCTGCGTTTTCTGCAACCAGAAAAATATCTCAGGCGCCTCTCACGCCCCGTCTCCCGAAGAAGTTGTAAATTATCTGGAAAACTCCCTCTCTCTTGATAGGCCCGAAGCCGTGATCGCATTTTACGGCGGCACGTTCACCGCGATACCGCTAGCTGAACAGGAAAAATATTTATCAATCGCCCAGCGCTTCATGGCCGAAAAGCGGGCGTCAGGCATCCGGCTCTCCACGAGGCCGGACGAGATGGACGCAGTGATGGCGCGGTTCCTTAAAGAGCGCGGCGTGCGGACGGTGGAACTGGGCGTGCAGTCCCTTGACGACGGCGTGCTGAAAAAATCCGGGCGCGGACATACCGCCGATGACGCGATACGGGCCGCACGGACGGTGAAGGACGCGGGGCTGGAACTGGGAATCCAGCTGATGGCGGGGCTTCCGGGGGACAGCAAAGAAAAATTTTTGGAGACGGTATCAGGCACGGCGAGGCTCATGCCTCATTTCGTGCGGATATACCCCGCGCTGGTAGTGGAGGGCTCGGGGCTGGCGGATATGTGGCGGCGTGGCGAGTACAGGCCCCTGACGCTGGACGAGGCGGTGGAGCTTTGCTCCGAGGCTTTGGAAATATTCGAGGCGGCGGGGATAAAGGTGATACGCCTGGGGCTCCAGCCGGGTGAGGAACTGGAAAAAACGCTCCTGGCCGGGCCGTACCATCCTTCGTTCGGGCACCTGGTGAAATCGAGTATTGCGCTGAAGAAAATGCTTGGAGCGTTGCAGGATTTGAGGGCGAGGCGGCTGAGATATTCGTTAATACGAAGGAGTTGTCGATTTACAAAGGCATCGGGGCTGGCAATGTCCGGGAACTATTTAAATCTACGGGTAAAGAAATAAAAATATCCGCCGGGAGACGCAGCAAAGGGAACTTTTAAAATACAGTTATCCTTGAACTTAAATTTTTTTTATTCTATAATGAAAGCAATGGAAAAACTGACATATAAATCCGCGGGCGTGGACATAGACGCCGGGAACAAATTCGTGGAAATGATAAAGCCGTTCGTGAAGTCCACTTTCCGCCCGGAAGTGCTGACGGACATCGGCGGTTTCGGCGGGCTGTTCGGGCTTAAGGGCGGGTATAAAGAGCCGGTCCTGGTCTCCGGCACGGACGGCGTCGGGACGAAGCTTCGGGCCGCGTTCATGGCGGACAGGCACGACACCGTCGGCATAGACCTTGTCGCCATGTCCGTGAACGACATACTTGTCACCGGCGCGGAGCCGCTTTTCTTCCTCGATTATTTTGCATGCGGGAAACTTGAGCCGGAGAGGCATTCTAAAGTCGTCTCCGGGATAGCCGAGGGATGCAGGCAGGCCGGGTGCGCGCTCATCGGCGGAGAGACGGCGGAGATGCCGGGTTTCTACGCCGAGGGCGAGTACGACTTGGCGGGCTTCGCGGTCGGAATAGTCGAAAAATCAAAAATTATTGACGGGAGCAAAATCAAGCCGGGCGACATGTTAGTTGGCCTCGCGTCATCGGGCCTGCACTCGAACGGCTAGTCGCTCGCGAGGAAGGTCTTCTTCGACGCGGCTGGGCTGAAGATTGATACATTCGTGCCGGAGCTGAACAAAACTGTCGCGGACGAACTGTTGACCCCGACCAGGATATACGTTAAAGAACATGCTCACCCTGATAAATGAGT
>CAVTDB010000007.1:0-18397 GCA_963733375.1 Nitrospirota bacterium
ACTTTAGTTTCGAAAAAAACATTCCTCAGCCTTCCATTCTTTCGTCAATCTCTCCACTTGACAATCAATAAGCAAATATAATAAATGAGTGAATTAACGCTGATTTATTTACTCAATAACGCTCTTTTTTTGATTTTTTATTGAAAATGTATTTCACTACCGTAATGAATATGCTTACTATTTTAGCTATAACTTACCAAAAATATGGATAAAATTAAGCCTTGAGAAAGACTAATTATTTAAAATTTCTCAATTATACCCTAGTAAAAATCCCAGATTTCTTTTTTTGATAATAAATGTTAAAAAATAATGCCTTTTTTTACATTACAGCTGAGCTTGTAAATGATCTAATTTGGGTAGGCGATGCGAAATTCAGTTCTAAGATTACTGTTCCTGTCCTTTCTGGTTTGTCTGCTTTCACCAGTCATCCCTGCATATGCGGACGGAAGCATAACCATCGCACGGCGGCGCGGCCTATACGAACAGCACAAGCGTCACCCTCTCTATCAGCTACCCTCCGACTACAACCAGCCTGGACATCGGGGAGCCCGGAGGAACGGTCATGTCCATCGCGCCGGCAAACATCGTCAGGTTCAGCTTAAGCCCCGGCGACGGCGTCAAAACAATACAGGTTACCGCTTACTATACCTATCAATCTACGTACTGCTGCGGTAAGGATTCCTGGGGCGACTGCATCCAATGGTGCAGCCAGGAAGAAACCGCCTCGGAGGTGTATTCCAGCTCGATAATATTAGATACTGTAAAACCCGTCTTAACGTATATGCACATAAACTGCGGTGCCCAGTATACCAATTCGACTACGGTGACTCTGCACCTGAGCGGATCGGATAACAATCAGATTTCGGGGATGAGGTTTGGCAACTACACGGGCGGCTGGTCGCCCACGGAGACATATGGGGCTGTGAAAAGCTGGAACCTCGCTTCCGGGGACGGCTAGAAGATTGTGTATTCGCAGCTGGTTGACGCCGCAGGGAAACTGGTCGGACGTCATAAGCTCCGGGATTTTCCTTGATACCACGCCGCCGGAATCGTCCATAACGCCCTGGCGCCAGGCTCTTACTTCTCGGGAACAACTGTTCAAATCTCCGGCACGGCCGGGGACGGCACGGGTTCCGGGGTTAAAAAAGTTGAGGTCTCAACCGACGGGGGCAAGACCTGGGCAGAGTCTGATAGCACTGTGCAGGCCGACGGATGGGCTACATGGCACTTTTCATTCGCGCCGCCCGCCGAAGGTACATACTGGGTCCAGTCCCGCGCCACCGACAATGCAAATAACGTGGAAGTCACCCAGCCCGGGGACGCTTTTAACGGTGGACAATACCAAGCCCTCGTCTTCGATATATGCCTTTTTATGGAAAAAAGTCAACCCGGTTGCGGCCGCATCGATTGCCGTTTCGCCTGATTACGCAAACGACCACACCGCTTTTGCCGGGACATCGGGAAGCGGCGTCTTCAAAACGGAAGATGGCGGCGCGAGCTGGGCGGCCATAAACTCGGGCCTTACCGATTTAAAATGTTGGAAGGTCGCCGTATCTCCGGCCTACGCCTCGGACCATAGCGTCTTCATAGGGACGGAAAGCGGGATATTCAAGAGCACGGACAGCGGCGCAACATGGTCTTCCTCGGGCGTCGGTCTGCCGTCAGATAGCGGCCGCGATATAGCGTTCTCTCCAAATTACGCCGTGGACAGGACATTATTCGCCGGGACCCAAAGCGGGGATATTTATAAAACTACCGACGCCGGAGCAAGCTGGTATCCGGCCGGGGCGCCGCTTTCCCAGCGTGCGCTCGCCCTCGCCTTGTCGCCGGATTTTGCAACGGACGACACCATTTTCGCCGGGACGGCAGGCGCGGGGTTATTCAAATCCACGGACGGCGGAGCAAGCTGGAGCCAGGTCAATTCAGGGATGGACAGCGACTATATTTCCGTCATTGGGATTTCTCCTGAATTCGCATCCGATAAAACCGTCTTCGCCTATGGGACCGTTTCCGACGGCTCCGGCCCCGGCCTTTATAAATCCACGGACGGCGGAGCAAGCTGGAGCGGGATAAATACCGGCATAGGCGGCCTTTCCATAACCGGCCTGGTAATATCGCCCGCGTTCGCGTCTGATAATACCCTTTATATCGGGACGGGCGGCGGCGTGTTCAAATCAGCGGACGGCGGAGCGAGCTGGACTCTCTGCAATTCCGGCCTGACCGGCTCCGGGGTGCAGGCCCTTGCAATCTCCCCGGAATATGACAAGGACAGCACTTTATTCGCAGGCGTCCCGGAGGGTATTTTTAAAAGTCGAGGGGACGCCCTGCTTGTAAGCGGAGCAAGTTTCACCATCACCGGAAGCGCGTCGGACGGCAATGGCTGCGGTGTCCAGAAGATAGAAATCTCCACTGACGGCGGCATTACCTGGAAAGGCCCCCAGGACGGGATGACGGACGGCGAAGGCGGCTCATGGAAGAAATGGAGCTATACCTGGACTGTCCCCGCGGACGGCGCTTATTTAATTAAATCACGCGCCACGGATAACGCAGGCAACGTAGAGGACGCCGGTGCGGGGATTACAGCCATAGTGGACAATACGTCTGCGGTTTCCGCCATTTCTTCACCTGCGCCCGGCGCTTTAAGCGGCACGGTTATGACGATAAGCGGGACGGCAAATGACGCGGGCTATGGCGTAAAGATCGTGCAGGTCCTGCTTCCGGTCTCAGGCTCATATCAATGGGTCGATGCCGCCGATACCTCCGGCGACGGGTCATGGTCCACCTGGAGAGCTTCGACGACTATGCCCGCCGACGGCGGATATACACTCCAGTCTCGCGCCATAGATTATTCAAATATCATGGAGGCTCCCCTGTCCGGGGTTAATATAACCGTAGCCAATGCTGAACCTTCGTCCGCCATCAGCTCGCCTAAAGACGGCGCGTTAATCAGCGGCGCTGAACTTGCCGTTACCGGCACGGCCATAGACAACTCCGGCCTGGGAATCAATCAGGTCCAGGTCCTGTCGCCGGTAACGGGTAACTGGGTGGACGCCGATGATACCTCCGGAAACGGGTCCTGGTCGGCCTGGAGCTATTCGACGAAAATGCCTGCCGACGGGAAATATGCGCTCCAGTCCCGCGCCGTCGATAACCTGGGCAATATTGAGACTCCCGGCGCCGGGAATAACATAACGGTGGACAACACGAAGCCTGCGGGCAGGATAAGCATAAATAACGATTCGCCCGCGACAAACCAGACGCATGGTTACTCTAACGCTTTCGGCGACAGATTCAAGCGGCGTCACGGCAATGCGGATTTGCAGCGACGGCGACTTCGACGCTGTACCCTGGGAGAGCTTCGCCGCGTCAAAGGACTGTTCTCTGCCAGCGGGGGACGGCGGAAAAACAGTATATGCGCAGTTCATGGACGCCGCCGGAAACGAATCGAATACCTGCTCCGCGAATATATTGCTTGATACGGCCATTCCCGTCGTGAACATTTCGGGTCCCGCGCCGTCTTCGATTTTATGCGGCTCCAGCGCCAACATCACCGGGACCGCATGGGATTACGGCTCCGGGTTGGACAAGGTGGAAATCTCCTTCGGCGACGGCTTCTGGACGGAAGTCTCAGGCGGGGCGACATGGAATTTTTTATGGGCTCTTCCGAATTCGGGGAATTTCACCATAAGCGCGCGCGCCACGGATAAAGCCGGTAATGTTTCCGCAATAACTTCCATCCCAATAAGCATAGATCATATCTCACCCGTCGCCGTTGAACCCGCGGATAATGCCGTCCGCCCGGCCGCCTATACCCTGCCGCCCGGTTTCCCGGACCCGCCGGTTTTCAAATGGGCGCCGAACGCCTGCGGCAATTTCAAGATATATTTTTCAGGCGCGCCGGATTTCAAAAAGGGTCTTAAGTTCGCCTCGGACAACCACGGTATAAGCTCCACGTTCAACCCGACGGCACAGTCGTGGAATAAAATCACGCGACTTGGAGGTGTAATATTCTGGAAGATAGCGGGGCAGGACGCGCGGAAGCAGATGTTATACAGCAGCAGCCGTAAACTGGTCCTTGACGCAGGCTTTACGGACATCCCCGATAATCCCTCGACGGATGTTTTAAATATACCCGAAATGAAATGCGATCCCGGAGCGAGCTCATCGCTATTCGTGCAGTTCTCGTCCGAGCCTTATTTCATAGCCCCAGTCAATTCGCCAAAGCTTCAGTACGGCTCAACCGTATCATACAGCCCAAGCAAAGGCACGTGGTCGAAGATTACCAGGCTGGGTCCCGCGTTCTACTGGCGGTTCTCAGGGAAGCTTTCCACGGGCGAGACAACCTTCAGCGGGACGCATCTGACATCCGTGACAGGCGGCCCGGAAATCGCCGACCCATCCATGGATTCCGCTTTGGACTCTCCGCCTGTCATAACCTGGGACACGGCCGGTTTTGCGTCCTGCACGGTCCAGGCAAGCGCTACAGAGGATTTCCCGGCTAAACCTCTCCTGCTCGGGGTTTCAAAAACAGGCATGCCTTACCGTCGGCGGCGCGGCATGGAAAAAAATTACCGCCTTGGGGAGCCCGGTTTATGTAAGGGTGGCCGGAACGACGGCGGAGAAATATACCGCATATGGCCCGCCGCTGAGACTGGCCATTACGAAATGAAAAAAGGCGCATGCAGTGCGGAGCACAGCCATGCAAAGGTTGGCATCAAGCCGCCAGCTTTTAAAACGTGCTGCCGTTCTGGGACTGAGAGAAGAACTGGTAGTTGTTCCTTCCCAGGTCTTTTGCCTGATACATCGCCGCGTCAGCGTTCTTAAGCAATACCTCCGCATCCTCTCCGTTGACCGGAAAGAGCGTGATGCCGATGCTGGCTGTGATAAATATCTCGTTGCCGTTTATGTGGACGGGCTGGGACAGGGCCTCGATTATACGCCGGGCGACCAGCGCGGCGTCGTCCGCGTTATTTATCCTGCTAAGCAATATTACGAATTCGTCCCCGCCAAGACGGGAAAAATAAGCCGTCATGCCTTCCGTGCCCAGATAGATGACGGAGTCGCTTTTCCTGAGCGAAGCCGCTACCTTTTCCACCACCTCTTTCAGCAGGAGGTCTCCCGCGCCGTGCCCAAACGTATCGTTTATGTGCTTGAAATTATCGAGGTCCAGGAAAAGTATTCCCAGTAGTCCGTCGTGGCGTTTGGCGTGTTCGAGGGCCTGCTCAAAGCGGTCCATGAAAAGCATCCTGTTCGGCAGGCTCGTAAGGCTGTCGTAATACGCCAGGAACTTTATCTGTTCTTCGGTGCGTTTTCTGACCTTGATCTCGTTCTCTAACTTCGCCACTGCTTCCGTAAGCTTCCGGGTGCGCTCCTTCACCAGCTCTTCCAGGTGGTTCTGGTACTGCTTCAGTTCCTCTTCCTGTTCTTTTCTCTCGGATATGTCTTCGCAGGTCGTGACAATCGCCACCGGCTCGCCGGCCTCGTCCCGGACGATATCCGAGACCAGCTTCACCGGGAATACCGATCCGTCTTTCCGGTAGTTTACGGTTTCGCGTATCCAGGTCTTCGCATCCCTTAACTCCTCCAGCGCGAGGGGCTTCCTCATGTCCGGCGTCACGAATACCGTGATGTCCTCCCCGAGCAAGTCTTCGGCGTTATACCCGTGCATCTCCGCCTCAGCCGGGTTGATATAAAGTATCCGCCCGTTGCCGTCTCTTATCGTTATCCCCGTCCTCGTTGTATTCGCCGCCTTGTCCAGGAGCAAAAGCGCGCCTTCCGCTTTTTTTCTTTCGAATATCTCCCGCTCCAGGTCCGCTATATACTGTTTTATCTCCTTGTCCTTCTGGTTTATAGTCTGGATAAGCGATTTGATGAGCATGATGTCGGCATAGACGAAGCAGGCGCTTCCCAGCAGCATGCTCGCAGTTACCGGCTGAACGGGATAATGGACGTTCCCGACCATTATAAAAACGAAGAAGATGTAACCGCTGAAGATGAGGAATATGAGGCTGGTAGTCCTGTTGAGCTCATTCCTTATGCTCCCCGGTATTTCCTTCCTCATCCGGAGCGCAAGGAAAATTGAGGCAATTATAAGGACTATAGCTGACAGTGTCTGGAAAAGCGAAAAACTCCGGGTAATATCCATCGTCCCTCGTATAAAAAAACATGCCCTATATTCACGATAAGCGCAGGCGCCCGCCGCATCAGACACGATAATTATACCTAAAACAAGAAAATATACTATTATTTAATATCGCCACCCGATTATTTTAATAAATCCCATCTCAGCAATACCCATGCCGGTATATAAATAGGAAGACCTTCCAGGAGTTCTTTCTGCTCCCTCATATCCGGCCGTCCAACCTTTTCATAACTGTACTTGTATTCTTTCCCGGGTTGGGATCCCAGGTCAATAAAATATTCCTTGGTTCGGCCCTTTATTTTCATCTCCCCGGTCATCGCCTCCTTCTTCTCGAAAATGCCGTTCCCGGTTTCGTCTATCAGCCTGTACTGGAACGGAGGAGCGCCGTTTATTCCAACGTCGTAGCGGAATACATGCCCCCCGACTGAATACGACCTGAAGATTGAGCCGTCAGGATTTTTATATGTCCTGATATTGATTACGGTAGGCGGCTTTTTATCTCCTATGACCTGGTTCTCTTCCAGTGTCAGCGTCGCCTTGGAGATGTCCGGGACGAGATATCCCGGGTGTGGGGATAGTGTTGCGCCGAGCATGAAGACGGTCAGGAATGAGACGATATAAACCATAATCACCTCCCTTTACTTTAACTATAGCACCATATTCTTTTCAGACTTAAAATAAAAAAGCCGCCGGAATTTTATCCGGCGGCTTTTGATTTCATAACTTTTTTAGAAGTCCATCTGCTTGCGAATTATTTTCCCAAGCACCCGCATCTCCTTGGTCATTTCCTGGTCTTCGTATTTGGGGTTCAGCGGGTGCATTACCCAGACGCCGCGGTATTTTTTAAGCTGTTTGAAGGTAGCCTCTTCTTCTACGTCATTCTTGATTATTACATAATCCCCGGGCTGAGGCTGGACTTCCGGGTCGATCATTACGACCTCCCCTTCCCGGAAGAGGGGCTCCATGGAATCGCCCTTTACGCGCATGGCGAAAAGGTACTTGCTCTGCAGGTCCGTATCGACATATTCCTCGGCTACTCCCGGATATGGGTATTTATCAGAGCCGGATGCGAATCCGCCCGCCTGCACCCAGGTCAGAAGAGGCACCTTATTGTAATGTGCGGGCGTTTCCCTTATCAGCTTTTTCTCAAAATATTCCTTAAAATCGGAAGGGGCCTTCTGATGGTAGGCGGTAAAGAGCAGGTCCTTCGGCTCGATCCCCAGCTTTTTGGCATAGACGAGGAGCTGGTCGTCCTTGGGGATATGGTCCTCACCCACGACTTTCCGGAGGAGTTCGTAAGGGAGACCCAGAGCCTGGGCGCATTCCTTAACGGTGCTGAACCCCTTCCTGTTTATCGCGTCTTTTATTTTCTGGGCTACAGTCTTCATCAGGCCTGCCTTAGCGCTAAAGGGACCGCCATGGGTTTACGCCAGGAGGGCGTCGATTTTTGATTTAAGCTGGGCCTTCGGCACCGCGCCGACGACCTGGTCTACCGCCGCCCCGTTTTTAAAGAACATCAAGGTCGGGATACCCATGATGCGGTATTTGCTGGCGATGTCCGGGTTCTCGTCCGTGTTCAGCTTGCAGACTTTCATCTTGCCATCGTATTCCGTGGCTATCTCTTCCACAACGGGGGCGACCATCTGGCAGGGGCCGCACCATACCGCCCAGAAATCAACCAGCACAAGGCCCTGCGCCTGCAGGACGTCCTGTTCCCAAGTCCCCGTAGTAACTTTTAAAGCCTTGTCTCCCATTATCTTCTCTCCTGTCGAAGGTATAGATTCAGATAAACATAACCGCTTTTCCGGTCAGAAAAGCGGCGCTTAGAAATATGCTGTTTAATCAATTTTAGGATATATCAATTATTTTGTCAACAAAAAAAACCTTGATATTTTAAATGCTTCGTTAAATAAAAATGTTAGGCCCCCGTACGGGGGCCTAACAATTTTAACGACTTAGTACATTCCGCCCATTCCGCCCATTCCGCCCATGCCGCCGGGCATTCCGCCGCCATGCTCCGATTTATCCTCGGGCATATCGGTTATCATCGCCTCGGTCGTAAGCATCAGGGAGGCCACGGAAGCCGCGTTCTGAAGCGCGGTCCTGGTCACCTTGGTCGGGTCTATGATGCCGGCCTTCATCATGTCCACGTACTGTTCGGTGCCTGCATCAAACCCTTCGGTGGTTTTCATCTCACGCACCCTCTGGACGATTATGGAACCTTCCAGACCGGCGTTATTGACTATCTGACGGATAGGCTCCTCCAGAGACCTCCTGACGATGTTCACGCCTATGTTCTGGTCGCCGGTCAGCTTCAGACTGTCCAGCGCCTTAACGCACCGCAGAAGCGCCACGCCGCCGCCCGGGACTATACCTTCCTCGACCGCCGCGCGAGTCGCATGCAGGGCGTCTTCGACACGGGCCTTCTTCTCCTTCATTTCGGTCTCAGTCGCGGCTCCGACCTTGATCACCGCAACGCCGCCGACCAGTTTCGCGAGCCTCTCCTGGAGCTTTTCCCTGTCGTAATCGGAGGTGGTTTCCTCTACCTGGGTCTTTATCTGCTTCACGCGGCCCTGGAGCTTGTCCGTCTCGCCCACGCCCTCGATTATCGTGGTATTGTCCTTGTCCACGTGGACCTTCTTGGCCCGGCCAAGGTCTTCCATCTTCACGTTTTCGAGCTTCAGTCCCAGGTCCTCGGAAATAACCTGTCCGCCCGTCAGGACCGCTATGTCTTCCAGCATGGCCTTGCGCCTGTCGCCGTAACCGGGGGCCTTGACCGCGCAGCAGTTCAGCGTGCCGCGGAGCTTGTTGACGACCAGCGTCGCCAAAGCCTCGCCCTCGATATCCTCGGCGATAATCAAAAACGGCCTGCTGGACTTGGCTATCTGCTCCAGGATAGGCAGAAGGTCTTTCATCGACGATATCTTCTTTTCGTGGATGAGGATAAGGGCGTCCTCAAGGACCACTTCCATCCTCTCCGGGTCCGTCACGAAGTAAGGTGAAAGGTAGCCCCTGTCGAACTGCATGCCCTCCACGACGTCCAGAGAGGTGGTCATGGACTTCGCTTCCTCGACGGTTATGACGCCGTCCTTGCCGACTTTGTCCATCGCCTCGGCAATCAGGTCGCCTATCGTGGGGTCGTTATTGGCGGATATGGTGCCGACCTGCGCGACTTCCTTCTTGTCCTGGGTCGGCTTCGAGAGCTTCTTCAGCTCTTCTATGACGACCTCGACCGCCTTGTCGATGCCGCGCTTTAATTCCATCGCCGATGCGCCGGCGGTGACGTTCTTGGAGCCCTCGCGGTATATCGCCTGGGCGAGCACGGTCGCGGTCGTCGTGCCGTCTCCCGCGACGTCCGAGGTCTTTGAGGCCACTTCGCGGACCATCTGGGCGCCCATGTTCTCAAACGGGTCCTTAAGCTCTATTTCCTTCGCCACCGTCACGCCGTCTTTGGTGATGGTGGGCGAGCCGAATTTTTTATCTATGACGACGTTCCTGCCCTTCGGGCCCAGAGTGGCCTTTACTGCCTCGGTGAGCTGGTTTACGCCGCTTAATATCTTAGCGCGGGCCTCCTCCGAAAAAATTATCTGCTTTGCCATCTTCAAAACCTCCTTGACTATTTAAATTAGGAAATAACCCCCAGGACTTCTTCCTCTTTAACGATGAGGTAGTCCTCGTTGTCGATGCTTATCTTGCTGCCGGAATATTTGTCGAAGAGGATAATGTCGCCCACTTTGACCTCCTTGACCTCCTTGCCGACCGCCTCGACTTTGCCCCTCTGGGGTTTTTCCTTAGCTGCGTCCGGTATGAATAACCCTCCGGCCGTCCTCTCCACTTCCTCCATGTACTTCACGAAAATCCTGTCACCTAATGGCTTGAAACCCATGATTCATTCTCCTTTCCTTTAAGATATTAAGGCATTGGAAGCCCTAAATTTTTATTAGCACTCATTTAAGCTGAGTGCTAACGATTGAACAAAATATACCATGCTTTTTCCAAAAATCAACAAAATTTTTCATTAAAGTATAACAGAAAATAAAAAAAGGGGAGCTTTTCAGCTCCCCTTAATCTCAATCAACCGCCTGCTTACTTCTTCTTGCCAGGCATTTTGTCCAATATAGCCAAGCCTTTCAAGAGGTCCTCAGCCCTCTGGAGCTGGTAGTCATCCTCGTCTTTTAGCTGCGCAGGCTCGGCCGGGCTCTCCGGCGTCTCGTTTATCTTCGGCTCTTTCGGCGTTGGGCCGCCTACTGAAATCTCGCCCTTTTGTTTCTTATCCATCTCCAGGTCCTGGTTTTTCAGGGTCTCGTTCCCCAGGTGGTTTTCAAGGTCTCTCTCCCGGAGCGTATGCGGGAAATCGGTTTCCCTCTTCTTGTCGCTCGCAAGTTGAGGCTGTTTCACCTCGATATCCGGCTTAATCCCGGTATTTTGTATGGAGCGGTCCTTCGGGGTGTAGTATTTTGCCGTAGTGAGCCGCAGCCCGGAGCCGTCCGAGAGGCCGATTACCGTCTGGACGGAGCCTTTGCCGAACGTTGTGGTGCCCATAATCACCGCGCGGCCCCAGTCCTGCAAACATCCCGCGACTATCTCGGAGGCTGAAGCGGAGCCTCCGTTCACCAGCACGACCATCGGCACGCTCACGCGCGGGCTGGACTGGTTGGTGAAGAACTCATCCTTCTCGCCGTTTCTGCCCTTGATGTAAACCACGAGCTTGCCCGTAGGCAGGAATTCGCCAGAGACGTCAACCGCCATATTCAAAAGCCCGCCCGGGTCGTTCCGGAGGTCTAAGATGATAGATTTTACCTTCTTCTCGTCGAACTCCTTGAGCGCCTTTTCCAGGTCCGCATCCGTCTTTTCCTGGAACTGGCTTAAGCGGACATAGCCGATCTCGTTGTCGAGTATCTTCGACTTTACGCTCTTGATAGTGATGATATCGCGGATAAGGGTGAAATCCTCGGGCTTGGCGAAACCTTCCCGCATGACGGTTATGGTGACCGGAGAGCCTTTTGCGCCCCTCATCTTGTCAACGGCCTGGGTCAGGGTCATTTCATTGGTGGGAGCGCCGTCGATCTTGACTATCTTATCCCCCGCCTTGATCCCCGCCTTATATGCCGGGGTATCCTCTATCGGGGCTATGACCGTGAGCATCCTGTCTTTTACGCCTATCTGAATCCCAAGGCCGCCGAACTCGCCCTTGGTGTCAACCTGCATCTCCTTGTATTCCTCCGGCGTCATAAAGGAGCTGTGCGGGTCGAGGTCGGCCACCATGCCCTTTATGGCCCCGTAAATCAGCGCCTTGGGCTTGACCTCTTCGACATAGTTCTTTTGAATGATAGAGAGAACCTCGGAGAAGGTCCTCAGGTTGTCGTATGTTTCGTTTGCGGCCTGGCTGTACCGCACCATCCCGGTGCCGATGATCATGCCGAGAACAAAGACTAAAACTACAATGAGCGGGGCAATCTTCCTCTTCCTGGTGAAGCTCATTTTGGGTAAAACCTCCTGTTAAATTGGGAACACGCAAGCCTGAGCGTTCAATCGTCAATTATACTACACGCTTTTTGTTCTGAAAAGCTTTTTCTACTTCCTTTTAAGCCATATGAGCGGGTCTATCGCCTCCGAGCCTTTTCGAACCTCGAAATAAAGAGACGAACCGGACGGTCCGGCGTCTCCCAGCGCCGCTATCGGCTGGCCTTTATTCACCTTTTCCCCGGCCTTTACCCTGAGGTTCGTCAGGTGCGCGTAAACAGTATAATATTCCCCCCCGTGCCTTAAAATGGCTATGAGGCCCAGGCCTTTGAAAAAATTCGCGAAAGCCACCTGCCCGGCCTCCACGGCGCGGACCTCGCTCCCGGCCGGCGCCTCTATCTCAATCCCTTTTTTATATATGTAGGTATCATAAACGGGGTGTTTCTGTTTCCCGAAATAACTCACTACCGTTCCCGTTACCGGCCAGTCCAGGCCCCCTGTCAGGGCCGGGATGTTCTTCGGGAGAGGCCGGACGTTCTTCTTTGATCTGGCCTGTGCTTCCAGTTTCCGCATCAGGTCCTGCATCCGGCGGCTCTGCTCTTCCAGGTTACGCGCCATCGCCTCATAGGAACTTTTCTGTTTGCGTATAGATTCGAGAAGTTCTTTCTTGTTCTGCTCCTCTGCCTGAACCCTTACCGCCTCGGTATCCCTGGCGACTTTTATCTTGTTGAAACTTTCTTTCTGGACGACGAGTTTCTCTTTATTTTTTGTAAGCTCGCTGATGCTTTCCTCGTAACCCTGCACCATGCTCCGGTCCCGCTCGGAAATCGCGGTGAGATATTTATACCTGCGGAGCATTGAGCCGTAGTCCCCGGACAGAAGAAGGACCCACTCGCCTCCCGCCCGCCTGGTCTTGTACATCTCCCGGAGCCTGCCCGCTAAATCGCTTTCCTTTCCCCGGACCTTCGCGCGGTAGTTCTCCATCTCGGACTGGGTGGCGGTCATTTCCTGGCCCACCTGGCCCAGCTTCCCTTCGAGCTTCTTTACCTCCGTTTTTTTTGCCTCCAGGCTTCGGTTGATTTTTTCCAGGTCGGTCAGGACGCTCTTCTCCTGTCTCGCCGATTCCTTTACCTTCTTCTTGACCCCTTTAAGCTGTTCCTGGATTTGCTTTAATTCTTCATGGCTGGGCGTTTTTTCGGCGGCAAGAGCGGAAAAACTTGTAATTATAGAAAAAACAATTAAAAGAGCGACTATAGGTTTACGGAGAAGCATGGCGGGATTTTAGCAGGGATAAAGCGCAAGGGCAAGAGGGAAAGGTTTACAAAAGAGGAAAATTTTATAGGCACTTGCCGGATTGCCGTTATATAATTATCCGTATGATTATTCTACCTACGGCACAGCGAGGCTTAAAAACATGAAAAAGGCGCTTGCAATCCGTCACGTGCATTTCGAAGACTGCGGCACATTAGCCGATGTGCTTAAGGCGCGGGGGTTTGAAATTTCCTACGCCGAGGCAGGTCTTAACGACCTGAAGGGCATAGACCCCGACGCGCCGGACCTGCTCATCGGCCTTGGCGGCCCGATCAGCGTTTACGAGGCGGATATATACCCGTACATAAACGACGAGCTGGAGCTTTTCAAAAGGAGGATCGCGGCGCGGAGGCCGGTCATGGGGATATGCTTAGGCGCGCAGATGCTCGCACACGCCCTGGGCGGAAGAGTCTATCCCGGAAAGCAGAAGGAGATAGGCTGGAAACCGTTAGAGCTGACAAAGGAGGGCGAGAACTCGCCCGTCGCCCATCTTGCGCCCGGTAATACATCCATGCTCCACTGGCACGGGGACACTTTCGACCTGCCGCCGGACGCCGTGCTCCTGGCCTCTACGGACGTGACCAGAAATCAGGTTTATAGTTATGGAGATTTTTTGCTCGCGTTTCAATGCCACCCGGAGCTGGTGCGGGCAAAGATCGAATCATGGCTGATAGGCCACGCAAGCGAGATCGCAACGTCAAAGGTGGCGACGGTCGAGGAAATCAGGCGCGACACGGAGCAGTATGGTGACGCGCTGGAAACCGCCGGCAGGAAATGTTTCGAGGAATGGCTGACAAAGCTGGGGCTGTAAAACGGCTCGCCCGGGGGTTGAGCTTTAAGCGGCTCGCCGGGGGTCGCGCCCTACGCAGGGCGCGACGCCGCTCGGCGCGCCCTTTATATATTTCAATAAAATCCCGTCCGCTTCCCCTGCGCTCATTTTTTCGCAATCGAGAACCAGTTCCGGCACCGAAGGCTCCTCGTAGGGCACGTTTATCCCGGGCACGGGCCAGCCCTTTTTTGCCTTCTCGTAAATATCTACCGGCGCCAGACCGTCTTGACGACCCTTCTCGCGCTCGATGCAGGTCTCAATCGGGCACTTAATATATATCTCATGGAAGCCCGCAATAAGCCCCCTTGCCTTGTCCCGCCAGCGGCGCAGGTGTCCCGTCGCGTCGATGATGACGTCATTGCCCGCGCGGGTCAGCACCATCGCCGCGTAAACCAGCGCCATGTACAGAAGCTCGCGCTCCTCGTCCGAATACGTCGGCTCCGGCGTGACGATTTTGCGCATCTCGTCCATCTGAAGGAGGACGATTTCCGGAAACGCCTCTTTCGCGGCAAGAGCCAGAGTGGACTTGCCGGAGCCCGGCAAGCCCGTAAGCCAGAACGCAGAACCCGGCATTATTTTTTCTTCGCGGCGGCGGCCTTCTTCGCGTTCTCTATCGCCTCGCGCGTCCTGGCCTTCTGCGCCTTATCTTTCCTGTGCCTTCTCCTGTTTATTTCTCTGTTTCTCTCACGCATAATGTTTTCTCCTCCAGTTAATAAAAATTCACCGCGAATGACAATCTCATAACTCCCCCTTATCCCCCTCTTATCTTAAGAGGGGGACAGAGGGGGCGTTACTATATTCTTTTCCCCTTATATCCCCTGGGCGTGACGATATAGTCCAGGAAGGAGAAACTTTTAGAGTTCCCGATGATGATGATGGTCGTCATATCGACTTCTTCCACGGGGATGTCTTTCAAGCGTCGTCACCGTAATGCGCTCCCCCTCCCGCGCCGAGTCCTTCACGACTCCCACCGGCGTCCCCCCATCCCTGTGCCGCCGCACTATCTCTAACGCCTTCGCAAGGTTTTCCGGCCTGCCCTTGCTCCGGGGATTATAAAGCGAGATTACAAAATCTCCCTCGGCCGCGAGTCCCAGCCTCTTCTCTATAAGCTCCCATGGCGTGAGCAGGTCGGAGAGTGAAATTACCGCGAAATCGTGCATCAGCGGCGCTCCGAGCGAAGCCGCCGCGGAGCATACCGCAGGGACGCCGGGGATTATTTCGAGGTCGAAGGATAATCGTGTTTCTCCTTCCTTCTCCCCTCGCCCCTTGCGGGAGAGGGGCCGGGGGTGAGGGTTCTTTTCCGGCCCCTCATTCAGAAGTTCCAGCACCAGCCCCGCCATGCCGTAAATGCCGGGGTCTCCGCTGGATATCAGGGCTACGACCCGCCCCTCGGCCGCCAGACGAATAGCCTCCCGGCAGCGCTCCACTTCGGTGGTCATGCCCGTGGAGATTACTTCCTTATCCCGAAGGAGGGTCTTTGCCAGCCGGATATATGTCGAATATCCGACTACCGTATCGGATTTTTCGACGGCCTCTTTTGCCCGGACTGTCATATCACGAAGCGACCCGGGCCCGATGCCTATTACGCTAAGGGCGCCTCTGCCACCGCGACTGTAGCGTTCTTTGATTTTTTCTTCGGCACTAGGAGCGTGTCCGCCCCCGCCGAGACCAGCGCCGCCGGCTCGCATACTCCATATACTCCCATGTTCTTGAAAACTTTTTCAGACGGTCCCGAAGGCGTGCCCGCGCTTAAAAGCCGCCGTTTGGAAACGTACTCCACCTTAAGCCCCGCCTTCCTCGCAAACTCAGTCAGTCCAGCCTCGTCTTTCTTGTCATATATCGTCGCCAGGTTCCGCACGGAAAGCATCGAGAGACCATTTTCCATAAGCGTCCTCGTCACGAGGTTCCCTATCTCCCTTGCGCTTGTCCCCCTGTTGCATCCGATGCCGACCACAAGCACCCTGGGCCTTAAGACCGCGACCGGCCTCAGCGCAAGTTCCACGTCCTCCGGCAGGATAAACGGCGTCACCACCAGGGCGGCGTCCCGCTTCGTCTCCAGGAGCTCTTCCATCGAGTCAAGGAAGCGGAGGTTGCCGGGTATTTTATCTATCCTGCGCGAGTACAGCGCCGGGTCTATATACGACCATGCCGCGACTTCCTCCCCGTTCACTATAGCCGCCGTCACCTTCTTCGCCTCGTTGTAATCCTCGACGACGCAGTCCAGCTCTCTGCGCGAGCGTATCCACGGCCAAAGTGCCCTGCACGTCCGAGGCGGTCGTGATTACGGCCTCTCCGCCGGTTATATCCGCCAGTGTTTCCGCGAGGTCGTTTGCGCCTCCGATATGGCCGGAGAGGAGGCTTATCACGAACCTGCCCTCTTCGTCCATCACGACCACCGCCGGGTCCTTCAGTTTATTAAGGACAAGCGGCGCGACCATCCGCACCACTATACCCGCCGCCATGATGCAGGCAATCGCCTTATACTTCGTAAATATTTTCTTTATATCTTTCGCAAGGTCGTCCGAAAGCGCGCGCACGTCCTTTTCGCCCGGCCTTAAAAATTTCTTCGGCAGGTACAGGTCCGCGCCCTCCGGGTATGCCTCCCAGATGTTTCTGGCAAGGTCGGAGCCGCCGCGCGTTATTGCTATGATGGCGAGTTTATTCATTTTATCCAATCCCACGCCCGCCTAAAAGAACATAAATTATATATAGCGGCGCTAAAATTGCTCCCACAACGCCTTTACCGATTCCTTTTAAAAATTCTGAAGGAGAAGGATTAAGTTTATAATCATATTCATCACCTGTTGCTTTATTAATTCCATAAACCTTACCGGTTGACGCTATCCAAATAAATTCACCATCATCATAGCACCCGCTGATTTCATATCCGATAGTTTTTTCACCGTTTTTAGAGAGAGAACATTTTTTCTTCAATTTACAATTTCTGTCGAAATTCAATATTTCACCATTGGAATAATACCAGTAGCCATCCGAATCATAATCGATTAAATATTTACTTGAAAAAGGGGATTCATATGAACACGTATTGTCGAACCTTTCCCATGTATTTACATTAATCTTGTACAAGCCAAAATCAATATAATCATCGTATCTGAACATTTTCTTAAATTTTGTTGGAGGCAAGCCTTCAATTACTTCTTTTGTATTTTTAGAGTGATCTATTTTAATTAAAAGTAATGTACAATCGGAATCCATTTTTATCTTTGATGAATCCGATTCATTCCTTTCATAATCTGCAAGGTACCAATCAATTTCCCCGTCCTTAAGGTAACCGCAAACACTAAGAATGTTGCCATTAATTATTTCATTAACAGGTTTGGCGTAACCTCCATGGGATGAATAAATTAAATGGTATTCGCCATCGAGATTTCCCGGAATTATTGTATCGTCTTTTAATACATAGCGAGAGCGATTTAAATAGATATAATTTGTATCCCGCGCATTGACGTATTCCGGTATCGGATATTTTCCCCCAGTTTTTCTATCAAATTTATTATCACATGCGAATAACCACTTATCTGTGAAATATGCGGCTCCTGGAAATGAACTTTCAAAACCCGATTTCCGTTTCCATATGTGAGTCTTTTTATTAAAAACAGCACAACCGTCACCTTCGGTTAAAAACCAGGTTTCATCCCTGTGACTGGCTATCGCGTCAACCCTAAGATGATTGGAGCCATATGATCTAACGGCCCCGGAAACAGCCCCAAAAAAGATTAAAAAAGATAAAAAAGCCAGAACGATAAATAAAAATTTTCGCATATCAGCCCCGATATTCGTGTCTGAATTCTTTATCGTAGAGCTTCGAATATTTATCGATAGCTGAACGGCCAAGCGCCTTTCCTACCAGTATCAGCGCGGTCTTCTGGATCTTTTCTTCCCTTACTTTTCCGGCAATATCGGCAAGGGTGCCGCGTATAATTTTCTGCTCCGGCCAGGACGCTTTATATACAACGGCCGCGGGAGTATCTTCGGGATAACCTTCCCGCAGTTCTGCGACCACCTTCTCTATCTCGCCTATGGAAAGGAATATCACCATCGTCGCCCTGTGCATCGAAAGCGACGCCAGCGACTCCTCCTTCGGCACGCCCGTACGACCTTCCAGCCGGGTGAATATGACCGTCTGGTTCACTTCCGGGAGGGTCAGCTCGCATTTCAGCGCCGCAGCAGCCGCGAATGCGGACGACACGCCGGGGACTACTTCATAGTCGATCCCGGCCCTGTCCAGCTCCGCCATCTGTTCCGCTATCGCCCCATACAGGCTTGGCTCTCCGGTATGCACGCGCGCGACGGCCTTACCCCGCGAAACATATTCCTTCATCATCGCGATAATTTCCGAAAGCTCCATCTCCTTGCTGTCATGGAGCGGCGCTTCAGGCTTTGCGAATTTCAGGATATCCGGGTTCACCAAAGACCCGGCGTAAATCACGAGGTCCGCCTCGGCTATCAGGCTCGCGGCCTTTATCGTCATCAGGTCCGGATCGCCTGGACCCGCCCCGATGAAATATACCTTAGACATTCAGAACCTTCGCTCCATCAGAATGACAATTCTTGTCCACTCGCCATACTCCTAATTACCCTCCCCACCCGTGGGGGAGGGTGGCCTGACAAGGCCGGGTGAGGGCTATCTC
>CAVTDB010000008.1:0-114651 GCA_963733375.1 Nitrospirota bacterium
TTTTTGTTTAATGAAAATAATGGCTTTTGTTTCACTTCATGTCTTGGCATTAAATTTGCTTATAATTAATATAGTTTTAAAAAATAAAATTTTAATTTTAGACCATTCTCGGCCGGTTAATGGGGGAGCCTGTGGAAAACAATCTTCCTGGTTTTAAGCGGCGCATCAATATCAATGATGTATTAAAATAAAAGAGGTTACGGCTTGTCCGTAACCTCTTTTATTTACTATGGCCTTGTACTTATTTTATGGTTGTTCCTAATACTTATTAAAGGTTTTTAATCTTTCTATGGCCGGGTATCTTAATATGGAGCATCTGATGGAAACAATCTTCCTGATATTAAGCGGCGCATCAATATTAATGATGTCTTATTCCTGGTATAAGTTCACAAAATTCAGAAAGACGCTGAACGGCGGTAGTATGAACATACGAGCAATATATTTGCTCAAATAATCGGAGTCGAAATTATCTGCTTTCTCTCAATACCCTTCCTGCCGATAGTCCCCTGGGTTTCAAAAGAGATTATAATGGGGATCATGTTCTTATTAGCGGCACTCTTCGTTTTACTTGTTGTTAACCTCTTTACAAAAATCGTATCCGACCTTGGGCTGTAAAAAGAATGGAAATGTCTTAAAAAAGCCAAGGAAGAGATTGGTTTGACCATCAGGAATGTTCTGGGGAACGCTCCCAGCAAGGTCTTCTACACACGGGTGGACTGCATTATTGATGAGTGCGACGATATGCCTCGTTAGCGCATGCTCCAGATTAATCAGCATAGCAGACCTTTTTATCGGCGAAGACAAAGCCAAGGAAATCAAACGGAATTGCAGAGAAATTCTTGAAAGAATAGCCGCGTAAAGGGAGGAAATCATATGGAGATCCAGACTCTCATCAAAAAACATTTTATAAAAATTGACAAGGAGCTTATCATCATTCTTCTTTTGGTGGCAATAACCGCCATTATTTATTTCTTTGTCTTAAACCAGCGCGCATTTCTGAATTTTTTCTTCCTTCCGGTACTGTTGGGTGCGTATTTCTTCGGAAAGAGATATGCCGTTTTATCCGCACTTGCCACAATAATGTTGATTTTCTCGGTCGCCTACATAAACCCGGCAACATTCAGATATTCGGGTGATAACGAATTTTACCGGTGGCTGGACTTATCGACATGGGGCGGCTTTATTATAATAGCGGGATATTGTATCGGGCACCTGTACGAGAAGAAGGAGGCGGCGATAAAGGAGATAAGGAACACATATCTCGGAATAATCGAGATGCTCTCCCTCGTGATAGATTCGGTTGACCAGCAGACGCAGACCCATTCATACCGCGTGTCCGCTATCGCGTCCCTGATTGCCAAGGAAATGGCTCTTCCAGAACAGGACCGCGAGGACATCAGGATCGCCGCCCTCCTCCATGATTTAGGGAAGATCGGGGTCAACCTCGAGATATTGAGCAAGGCGGGAGAGTTGACCCGCGGGGAGCGCGCCCATATACAGCAGCATACCGAATTCGGTGTTGATGTGCTTGGGCCTGTACATGGGCAGGGTGCACCAGTTAATACCCCTGATACTGCACCACCATGAAAGATACGACGGGACAGGCTATAACTCGATGATGGGTGAAGATATACCTTTAGGGGCGAGGATAATTGCAGTTGCCGACGTTTATGACGCCATGACCAGCGACCGGCCCTATCGCAAGGCCTTGACCCCCACAGTGGCGAAAACAGAAATCATATCCAACTCAGGGACTAAATACGACCCTGTCGTGGTGGTACATTTTGAGCAAATATTTCCGCGTCTGGAAACCGATTCATACCTGCCGCCCCAGGTTTTCAGGCTGGCAAGTCTGGTGCATTAAAAAAATGGCGGGAGTCCTTCCCGCCCTTTTTAATTGATTGAAATCCTTCAATATCCTGATACCTCCAATTGCAAAAAAACCGTTTATCTGTTATAATCGGACGCAAGAAAACCCCGCCTTTTCAAGATTCTAATTTTAAATTCCGGCGGTATTCGGGAGGGATATATAAATGGGTTTTGATAGCTGCCTGAGAGTCGTCCTGGGCGCCGCCATACTCACCCTGCCCATAGTCAATTCCGCATCCGCGGGCGGCCCCGCCCAAATGCACAATGCCGCATACGATAAAGATGAAGACCGCGGAGATCGATACCTCCGGGCCGAACCTCTCCATATTTTCGGCGGGACAGCCGTCCCCGGGGAGCCATTTCTATATCGTCCAGTTTTCCGGCCCCGTCCAGGAGGATTGGAAACAGAGGATAACCGATTACGGAGCGAAGTTTTTTGGATACTTGCCGGAGGACGCGTTTATCGTGAAGATGGACGCATCCACCGCTTCGGTCGTAAGCGCGGACCATAACGTGACATGGGTGGGGCCGTACAGGCCGGAGTTCAAGCTCGCGCCGAAGAGGGCTACGTTAGAGACGACGCCGGTGAGGCCTGCTCCGGCTGAGGCCCTGCCTCCGGGCGGAAAGAAATACACGGTGAAGGTCTTCGACGGCGAAGACATGGCCCCGATAATCAACAGCCTCAAAGCCCTTGGCGCGACGGTGGAAGTAGTGGCGGATAGCGACGGCTTGAACGGAAAGAAGCTCCGCGTCCAGATGGACGACAGCATGGCCGCCCAGGCCGCGAATATCGAGCAGGTGGAGTGGGTGGAGGAGTTCATTCCCCCCAGGCTGCTTAACGACGTGGCCGTGGGTATCATGAACGTAACCCCAGTCCGGACCGAATCTTTCCCGAATGAGACGGGTCTTACCGGGACGGGGCAGGTGGTGGGGATAATGGATACCGGGCTGGATACCGGAAACATTCCAACCATCCATCCGGCTTTCGCCGGGACCGTCGAGCAACGGCAGATCCCAAAGATAAAGGATGCATTCGGTTACACCGCGACATACAGTCAACGGAATGGAAGCTGGAGCGACAGCGATGGGCATGGCACGCATACTTCCGGTTCATTGACAGGAAAACCGTTCACCGTCAACGGAAAAAATTACAATATCAGCGGCATCGCCTATAACGCGCAACTTGTATTTCAAGGCGTATACATGGACAGCGACGGAAACCTTTACATCCCCGACCTGAATTCGCAGGCCTTTCCCGATGCATACAACGACGGCGTAAGGGTGCACAGCAATAGCTGGGGCGGCGGCACGCCTGGCGAGTATGATGCCATTGCCCAGAGCGCGGATACATTCATCTGGAATCATCCCGATTTTGTCGCATGTTTCGCGGCGGGCAATAGCGGGGTAGACGCCAATAGAAACGGCGTAATCGACCCGGGTTCCATCACTCCGCCCGGCACGGCAAAGGACATAATAACCGTGGGCGCGACTGAAAACTACAGGCCGATTATCTGAATATCCTATCATCTATTGGAATTTTGGTTATTTTAATCAGCCATTTCCGTGAGCCATTGCCAAGGTGGCTAACAACAAAAAGGGGATGGCGGCTTTTTCAAGCAGGGGGCCGACGGGCGACGGACGGGTAAAGCCGGACGTGGTTGCGCCGGGGACTTATGTGCTCTCCACGAAATCTACCCTTGTGACGCATTTAACCTAATTACTGGGCGAAGCCTTCGCAGATTGGATATGGCGCCGGATACGATAATTATTTTGCCGCCGACGGCGGCACGAGCATGGCCACGCCGCTTACAGCCGGGGCCGCCGCGCTGGTGAGGCAGTATTATACCGACGTACAGGGCGTCGGTGATCCTTCCGCCGCGCTGATAAAGGCGACGCTTATCAGCGGAGCCTATAACATGGCGCCGGGCCAGTACGGTACGGGACGATATCGGGAAATCCATAACCCGCCGGACAACAGCCAGGGCTGGGGCAGGGTGAACGTCACGGATTCCATAACCCCTCCCGCGCCGGGAAAAGTCCGTTTCGTGGATTACCGGCGGGCGTTACCACTGGACAGACGCTCTCATACGGTTACGAGGTAATCGATACATCCGTGCCGGTCAAAGTTGCACTGGTCTGGTCCGATTATCCGACGACCTTGCCAGCCGCAAAAGATCTGGTCAACGACTTAGACCTCACGGTTACCGGGCCGGACGGTAAGATATATCATGGCAATAAATTCGATACATCGACCGGTTTTTCAACTCCTTTCTCCGCTCCCGACCCCACTCAATACGACAGTACGAATAACGTGGAAGTGGTCAATATTAACCCGTCTGCCACCGGCCCGCTTGAGATAGCCGTCAACGGCTCCACCGTCCCCGATGGCCCTCAACCCTTCGCCCTTGTAATCAACGGCGCCGTTGTATCGCAGGACGCCGCGGTCAATTTTTCCATGTCCATAACGCAGGAAGGCGCGGCCGTTACGCTGAGCGCGAAGTTCTCCCTGGGCGATACCCCGATGGTTAAAAAACCCGTCACCTTCTACGACCAGACAGGCACCGGCAGTCCTGTTAAAAAAGGGACTGTAAAAACCAACGCCCTGGGCGTAGCCACGCTGAAATTTACGGCGGCAATCGGCAATCATACGGCATATGCGACGACTCCCGCGATTACCTCTATAGGGATAACGCAGGCGCAGTCCACGCCGGCTGTGCCTTACACGATAGGCAAGGTGCGGCAGACCTCTCCGGAGCGGAGCCGTTGTAGACGCCTTGCCGGTTGCATTATCGTGGGATACGTCCATGTATCCGGACGCGACGGATTACGAGGTGCAGGTAAATTCGAGCCCGACTTTCCCGGCCGCGCTGAAGGATTACGCCACTACGGCGAGTTCCTCCGTTTCTTACACGGCTACCATGCTTCCGGGAACGGCAAAATACTGGAGGGTAAGGGCGGTATTGCCCACCGGACATTCGCTCTATTCGGCGACGTCGAAATTTACATACAAACCAGTGCCGGTCCTTGAGCTTTCGACCCCGGTGCAAACCATACTGGATAAGGTTACGCTGACGGCAACCGTTAAAGACGGCTCCGGGAAGGGGATAAGGGGCAGGAAGGTATATTTCTATGATAACGGCGTGTCCGAAGGATACGCTGTAACCAAACCGGACGGCACGGCCGGAAAAACAATCGCCGGGACCTCCGGGAGTACGGTGCAGATCGGTTCAAAGGGGACTCAAGTATTCACCCGCCGTGTCCGCCTCCGTGATACTTCCATAAAGCTGTCGATATTTCATAACCGGCTACAGCCAGGGCGAGAGGACCCTTGCGAGGCGCTCTCTCTAGCCATTTCGTCCAGGGCCTTCCGGCAATTCTATCTTAAAATAAAAAAGCTTGAAAAAAAGCGGTGTAATTATTATGATGGTTATTCGCAATTCTTCCTGAAAAAATTTATGGAATAAAGTGAAAAAAGAGATACTTTCGGGTAACGAGGCCATTGCGCGCGGGTTTGCAGAGGCGGGCGGGAAATTCGCCGCGTCATATCCCGGCACGCCCAGCACGGAGGTGCTGGAGGAGTTATGCCGGGTCCCCGGCATACACGCGGAATGGTCCATAAACGAGAAGGTGGCCTTCGAGGCCGCGATAGGCGGGTCTATATCCGGACTGCGCTCGATGGCGTCCATGAAACACGTCGGCGTGAACGTCGCGGCGGACCCTCTGATGACCGCTTCCTACACGGGGGTGAACGCGGGCCTTGTCCTGATGGCGGCGGACGACCCCGGGATGTTCAGCTCGCAGAACGAGCAGGATACGCGCCATTTCGCCCGTCTCGCGAAGGTCCCGTGCCTGGAGCCGTCGGACTCCCAGGAGGCGAAAGATTTCACGAAACTTGCCTTCGAGATCTCGGAGGACTTCGACACGCCGGTAATACTTCGTACAACAACGAGGATATCCCACTCCAAAAGCGTCGTCGGTAAAACCTTTGTTACTTTCTTTTCACGGGAAAAGAAAGTAACCAAGGAAAAGCGGGGTGATTTTACTGCCGAGGGCCCCTGCAAAAGAAAATAAAAAAATACGTGATGCTGCCCGCATTTGCGCGCAAAAGGCGCGTCCGGATAGAGGAGCGGCTTGTCAGGCTTAAGGAGTGGGCGGAGACGGCGGAAATAAATCAGGTTATCGGGCCGGTCAACCAGCCTGGCGGCGGCGGGGCGAAGGCCGGTAGACCGGCTTGGGATTATCGCCTCCGGCGCGGCGTTCCAGTACGCAAGGGAGGCGTTCCCGGAGGCTTTCATCCTGAAGCTCGGAATGACCTGGCCCCTGCCCGCGCGGCTGATAAAAAAATTCGCGGAAAGCGTAACAAAACTTGCGGTCGTGGAGGAACTCGACCCTTTCATAGAAGACGCGGTAAAGGCGGCGGGAGTGCGGGTGGATTACGGGAAAAACGTCCTTGCCGCATGACGGGCGAGCTTTCGCGGGAAATCGTGGCTATTGCGTTATCTGGTGCGCTCTCTGGCGCGTTATCGGGCGCGAAGGCTGGCGCGGCGTCGGGCGCAATGTCGGGCGCAATGTCGGGACGCAGGACCAAAGCTCCGGTCCCCGTCTCCGTAACCGGCTCCGGCCACGGTCCCGGTTCCGTACCCGGCTCCGGCAACGGTCCCTTTCTCGGCCCCGGTTCCGTACCCGTCTCCGGCCCCGTCGCAGGCCTTCCCTCGCGTCCGCCGACGTTCTGTCCGGGATGTTCGCACAGGGGCCTCTTCGTCGTGCTCTCAAAGCTGAAAGCTTTCGTCTCCGGCGACATCGGCTGCTATACGTTGGGGGCGCTGGCGCCGTTCGGCGCTATCCATGCCGTCATCTGCATGGGCGCGAGCATCCCGATGGCGCACGGCATATCCAGGGGGCTGAAGCTGCAGGGGATAAGGAGCAAACCCGTCGCGGTGATAGGGGATTCCACTTTCCTGCATTCCGGCATCACGGGCATCATAAACCTCGCGTATAACGGCGGGGACGCCATAATCGTCATAATGAATAACGACACCACCGGCATGACCGGCGGGCAGGAGCATCCGGGCACCGGAAGGAACGCCGTGGGAGAGCCGTCGCCGAAGGTGGACATCCAGGAGCTTTGCAGGGCCTGCGGCCTGCGTGTAAGGGAGATTGATGCATACGACATCAGGGGCCTTGAGGCCCTCTTCCGGGAGGAGATGGCGGCGGATGGGCCCGTGGTCCTGGTATCCAACCAGCCCTGCGCGCTAAGGTACAGGGTGCCTTACAAGCCGTTATCCATCGACGCCGGGAAATGCGACGGCTGCCGCCGGTGCCTTAAGGCCGGGTGCATCGGGCTTAACCTCGTAACGGATGCGGCGGGCCGCAAGTACGTCTCCGTGGACCAGATGCAATGCAACGGCTGCGGGGTGTGCGCCAAGCCTCTGCCGTGCCGGGGCGTTCATCGGGAGGCGGAGCTTTGACGGGGCTGGATATAATCATCGCGGGCGTCGGGGGGCAGGGGGTACTGCTTTCCGGCAGGATTATTGCCGTCGCCGCCCTGGCCGCCGGTTACGACGTGAAGCAGAGCGAGGTACACGGCATGGCGCAGCGCGGCGGGAGCGTCGTCTCGCACGTCCGGTTCGGGAAAAGGGTCTGCTCTCCCACCATTACCCGTGGCGAGTGCGGCCTCCTGATAGGTTTCGAGCCGGTGGAGGCGCTCCGGAACGTCCACTTCCTCCGTGAAGGAGGAAGCCTTGTCTGCAATACCCGGAAGATAAGCACCCTGACCGTATCCATCGGCACGGAAGAGTATCCGGCGGACGTGGAGCGGGAAATAAATTCGCGCGTGACGGGCCTAATGGCTCGGGGGGCGCGCTCCTGATAGACGGGACCTCCCTTGCGGTCCAGGCGGGCGATGCGCGGACTTTAAACCTGGTCCTACTGGGGGCGGCGATGAAGACCCTGCCTTTTTCCCCCGAGCAGGTCGAGGCCGCGATCAAAAAAACCTTTACCGGCAATATGAGTAATATTAATATAAAGGCGTTCCGCCTGGGCCGCGCCGCCAGCCGATAGTTCCCCCTCTCCCTGCCCTCTCCCACAGGGGAGAGGGTAAAATGAAAAAAAGGAGGCCCCCCGTGAAGAAGGCCTCCTTTTTTTACACGTCGCCCAGGAAACGGTTTTAAGCCGCAGCCTCGGCCTCGTCGGCGCAATCCGCGCAGACGCCGTAGAAATCTGCGTGCCGCCCTTCAATCTTGAAGCCCTCAGCCATATCCCGCGGCACTTCTAAATCAAAGTCCTTACGCACGTTCACAATTTTTTTGCACCGGGTGCAAATCATGTGGTGGTGCGGTTCAGTTTCCGGATCGAAGTGCTTTCTTTCCCCGTCGATATTCAGCTCCGTGACCTTGCCCATCTGCTTGAGGACTTCAAGCGTGTTGTAGACCGTGGCCAGGGACACCATTGGATATTTCTCGAGTACTGCCGCGTAGATGTCCTCCGCCGAAGGGTGGGAACGGTTCCCTTCGAGGTAGGCCATTATGGCGGCGCGTTGGGGAGTCAGCTTGAAACCCCTTTCCCTTTGTGGCCCCATTCTGTTACCTCATATTAACGTTAATCATATAATATTGATGACATGTTAAATAAGATTTGTCAAATCGAATGGTTCGCCTGTTTGTACCGCTCCTGTAGTTTCTCGAATATTTCACCCGCAACCTTCTTCGGCAACCTGGGCACTTTTTCCAGGTCTTCGACCGCCGCCTCCCTGATAGCGCGGAAGCTCCCGAAATGCCTGAGCAGCTGGGTCTTCCTCTTTTTGCCGATCCCTTCTATATCGTCCAGCGGAGATTTAAGTCCTTTTTTATTGCGGAGTTTCCTGTGCTGGGTGATGGCGAACCGGTGCGACTCGTCCCGCACCGCCGCCAGCAGGTTCACCGCCGCCGAGGTGGGGGACAGCACCTCGTGCCTCCGCCTCATAGGGCTTGTACACGCGTTTCAAACGCGTTCGCCTCGCGTATCCCGCCGCCGAATTTAAGCCCCTTCTCCTTTGCCTTCGCAAGCCCCACGATGTCGAGTTCGTCCACGTCCGCGCCGATATCCCGAAGCGCCTCCACTGCGGCCGAGAGCTGTCCTTTTCCCGCCGTCCACCATTATCAGGTCCGGCCATTCCTCGCCCTCTTCCATCAGCCTCTTGTACCGGCGGGTTACGACCTCCTCCATCATGGCGAAATCGTTCGCCTCCGGGACGGTCCTGATGTTGAAGTGGCGGTAGCCGGACTTATCCGGCTGGCACAGCTCAAAGCTCACCATCGAGCCGCACGCGTCATGGCCGCCGGTATTGGATATATCGAACGCCTCTATGCGCTTCGGTATCTTTTTCAGCCGAAGTTCCGATTTCAGGGACAGAAGCGTAAGCTCGCGCCCGGAGTCCGTCTTCAGGTTCTGACGGAGCGACTCGCGCGCGTTATCCAGCGCCATCTCCATTACCCTGCCGTCCGGAGCCCCTGTGCGGAGAATAAAGGCTTACGTTCTTCCCGCGCATCTCCTTCAAAAAATCTTCTACCAGCCCCTGTTCGGAAAGTTCATGTGAGATTAGCGCCTCCGGCGGGACCTCTTTGCCGCCGGAATAGAACTGGTTGATGAAATCGGTCAGGAGTTCGCCCTCCGTCATCTCCAGCGCGTCCGCGAAATAGAAGTCTTTCCTGCCGACTATCTTGCCCTTCCGTACAAACAGCGCCTGGATGTCCGCCGCGGAGCCTTCCTTGGCCACGGCTATGATATCCCTGTCCTCCATCCGGAGCGACGTGATGCGCTGAGACTGCGTGGCCTGCCGGAGCGCGTATATCCTGTCCCGGATATGCGCCGCGGCCTCGAAGTTCTGGGCCTCGGCGGTCTCCTTCATCCTGGCTTCCAGGTTCCGGATAAGCTCTTTATCCTTGCCGGACAAAAACATCCGGACTTCCTCGACCATCTTCCAGTAATCTTCCTTCGTTATCATCTCGCCGCACGGGCCGGAGCAGCGCTTCATTCCGAACTGGAGGCAGGGGCGCTCAAGCTTCTGGCCGACGCCCTTGCGCGTGCACTTGCGCATGGTGAATATCCGGTTGATGAACTTCAGCGTCTCCCACATCGGGGCAGTCGGGACGAACGGCCCGAAATAAAGCGCCCCGTCCTTCTCGACTTTGCGCACCACGCAGAGCGTCGGGAATTTCTCGTTCACCGTCAGTTTCAGGTACGGGTAGTTCTTGTCGTCCCGGAGCACGACATTATAGCGGGGCTTGTGTTTTTTTATGAGGTTGGATTCGAGGATGAAGGCTTCCATCTCCGAGTCCGTGACGATGGTCTCGAAATCGGAGATAAGACCTGCCATCTGGGCCTTGCGCGGGTCCGGGTCCGGCGTGGACTGGAAGTACGAGCGCACCCGGTTCAAAAGCGACTTCGCCTTCCCGACGTATATCACGCGGCCCCTGGCGTTCTTCATCAGGTAAACGCCGGGGCGGTCGGAGAGGTTTTTTAATTTTTCGTCAAGGTCATAAGCCCTCACCCCCTGCCCCTCTCCCCGAGGGCGAGGGGTTAAGGAGGAAATTTTTAATATTCCACGTGCACCAGGTAAAGCCCCTGGCCCGGCGCGGTAGGGCCGGCCTTCGTGCGGTCACGAGCTTCCAGCATATCCTTCACGTCGCCGGACGCGAAGCGGCCTTTGCCCACCTCCACCAGGGTCCCCACCACCGTCCGGACCATGTGCCGCAGGAACCCGCTCGCTTCGAGTGAAAAGAATATCCTGTTCCCGTCCAGTTGTATCTCCAGCATGCGCAGAGTCCTGACGGGGTTCACGCCGTCGCTGTGGACCGCGCGGAAGGAAGTGAAATCGTGCTCGCCCAGCAGGTATGCCGCGCCCTCTTTCATCGCCTCAATGTCCAGCGGCATCGGGACGTGCCACGAGTAGTTCCGCTTGAGCGGGGAGGGGATGTACCGGTTCAGCACGATATATCCGTATTGTTTGCCTTTCGCGGAGTAACGCGCGCTGAATTCTTCCGGCTCCTCCGACGCCTCCAGCGCCCGCATCTCCGGCGGCAGGAAATGGTTCAGCGCGCCCAGCCAGGCCTTGGCGTCCATTTCCGCGGCGGTCTTGAAATTCACCACCTGGCCCAGCGCGTGCACCCCGGCGTCCGTCCTGCCGGATGCGGTTACCCGGAGGTCTTCGCCGGAGATTTTTTTTATCGCCGCTCTCCAATTCGCCCTGGAGTGTGCGCTGGTCGGGCTGAAACTGCCATCCGGCGAAGCCGGTGCCGTCGTACTCGAGGATCAGTTTGATATTTTTCATAGAATATTATTTTACAACAAAGGCGGGTATTTATTCAATGGTAAGGACGGGATCGATTTATTTAGGCGCCTGGAACGACGCAATGCGGGAACTGCCCAGATATTCTTTTATGCCGTCGAATATCGCCTGGGCGACCGCCTCTCTGTACTGCGGGTCGGCCAGGTGCGACTCTTCCTCCGGGTTGGTTATAAAGCCGACTTCGGTCAAGATGCTCGGCATGCTCGCGCCGTAGAGCACTAAAAACGGCCCCTGCTTTACTCCCTTGTTGTTTACCTTGTCCTTATGAAGGTCGGTTACAAGGCTCGCCTGCACGGCGTGGGCAAGCTTCAGGGACTCGTCCCGCTTGCTGTCCAGGATGAGGTCTTTCAGGATTACGTCCAGGGAACCCATATTCCTGAGCGGGGTAAAGTTCTCCCGGGCCGCGACCTCCATTATGTTCCTGTCACTGGGTGAGGTTCAGCAGATATGTCTCGATGCCGTGCGCGGACGGGCTTTTGCTCGCGTTTGCGTGTATGGAAATAAACAGGTCGGCGTCGTTCTGCACCGCGATTCCGGGCCGGGCGTCCAGGTCGATGAATACGTCCTTGTTCCTGGTCATCACGACCTTGCAGTCGAAGTTCTTTTTGATGATGTCTCTTAGCTTAAGCCCGATATCCAGCACCACGTCCTTCTCGTAGAGGCCGTTGCAGCCGATGGCCCCGGTGTCCTTGCCGCCGTGGCCGGGGTCTATGACTATCGTGCCGATGCACATTCTGGGCGAGGGCGCCTGCCTTCGGGCGACCGGCACGGTGGCCGGCACGATGGTCGAGGCGGAGCCGAGTTTGGGGGCTTCCACCGGCGCGGTCTTGCCGGCCCCGGCGGGAGGTTGCGGTGAACAGTTCGCCTGGCGCGGCTGAAGGTTGCGCGGCAGGGTTGCCGGTCTCTGGGGGAGATTGCGAGCCCCTCGCCCGGCCCTCTCCCATCGAAGGGAGAGGGTGGAGCGGACGCGGGGACTTCCGGCACGGCTGCCGGCTTCTCCCTCGAGCGGCGGGGCCGTCCCCAGGTCGTTCACTGGCCGGAGGGTTATAACCCTTCCGCCCTTCCCTCGCCGGTACCGCGACGCCGGTCGACTCGCTTGTACGGCCCTGGTCTGCCGCTCCTGGCCGGTCACGTCTATTATCAGCCTCGTCGGGTGCTCTAACATCAGCGTCCTGGACGACGCGATGCTGGCCAGGTCGAGCACCACCCGCACGGTATCCGCGTCGAACTGGCTTGCCCGGATTTTCTGGAGGATGCCGTCGTTTACGTCGATAAAGCTTCCCTTGCAGTCTTTCGGTAACTTTGCGTTCTTCAGGTCGAAGAACAGGCGGTCGGGATTTCGAAGCTTCGTTGACGAATACTGGACCGCGCCCTCCATATCTATGACGACCCTGGTGTATCCCGTATTCGACCAGTTGCGTATCTCGTTAATCCGGACAGGCCCCCTGCCCTTTATCACTTCCACGGCAGGTGGGCCGGTCGGCGGAGGAAACGGCTTGTCACCATCTCCCCGGCCCTCATGCTCAGGCGCATCACTTTTTATCATCCTCGGGGCCTCCGGCTCCGCAAGGTTGCCCGCCTGCAGGAGAGGGGGAACGGGAGCGCTCCGCGCGGAAGGTGCAGGGGAGGGGGCTGTCTCTGCCTTGTTACTCTCCCCACTCCGCGTAGAGGCCAGGTGGGGGGGGTGGGGGCGATTCCCAGCGCCTTCAGCCGTTTCGACGCCTTAGCCGCTTCCGGCGAACCGGGATAATCCTGTATGCATTCGGAATATGCCTTCGACGCCTGGTCCAGGTCCGCCTGCACGCGGGAGACCTTGTACAGGCCTTCGCGCGCCTCCGCCCCGGAATAGCTCGCGAGACGGGCAAAGCTTGTGCCGGGAGCGGACGAGGCAACCGCGTCGAAGCGGGCTATACATTCCTCCCATGACGTCCGGAGCCTGCGCTTCCTTTTGTCCTTCAGGAGCCGCTTGTACCGGGACTGCGCCTTCGCGTATGCCGTCTGAGGGTTCTGCTTCGCAAATGCCTGATTCTGGGATAAGACCGAGCAGATAAAAAAAGAGGTGAGTATGAATACAAAAAATGAAAGCTTTTTGGCGCGCATTACTGCTCTCCGGATGTGTTGCTGATAAGCGCCTCATTCTAACCTTTCGGAGTGTCTTAAGTCAATGCGAAAAAACGGGGGCGGATAAGATGGGGGAAGGGGGAGTTATTAAAAGATGGAAGCCTTTCGACAGGCGTGGTATTATAATTGTAATTTTTTCAATTGGAGGCGCGTAACTTGGGTATTCCGACAGTAGCTATCGTGGGCAGGCCGAACGTGGGCAAGTCCACCTTGTTTAACAGGATATTAAAGAAGAAACTCGCGGTGGTCGAAGACGTCCCCGGCGTGACCAGGGACAGGAACTATGCCGCCGCCGTATATGAAGGCAGGAGCTTTACCATCATCGACACCGGCGGTTTCGAGCCGGTATCCGAGGACAACGTGCTTTCCCAGATGAGGGAGCAGACCGAGCTTGCGGTGCAGGAGGCGGACCTTATTATCTTCATCGCGGACGCCCGCGAGGGCCTTTCGATTTCCGACCTGAAGGTGGCCGAGATCCTCCGGAAGTCCGGGAAGCCGGTGCTTTACTGCGTGAACAAGGTGGACGGGCCGAAGCTGGAAGAAGAAGTCTACGATTTCTACAGGCTCGGCGCGGAAGAGCTTTACCCGGTTTCCGCCCTGCACGGGCCGGGCTTCGTGGAGCTGATGGACCGGATGCTGGAGATGCTCCCCCCGGAGACGGAGGTTGGCGAAGCGGAGGAAATCTCAGCCAATATCGCCATCATCGGGAGGCCGAACGTCGGGAAATCGACTTTACTGAACGCCCTTACCGGGTCGAAGAGGGCCGTCACGGACAACGTCCCCGGCACCACCGTGGACCCGGTGGACATCGAAGTGAAATACTACGGCAAGACTTATAACTTAGTGGATACCGCGGGTATCAGGAGCAGGGGGAAGATCGCGACCGGGATAGAGAAATACAGCGTTATCCGGGCCCTGAAGGCGGTGGAGCGGTGCGACGCGGCGTTCCTTTTGATAGACGCCTCCGAGGGCGTGACCGAACAGGACAAGAGGATCGGCGGCATCGCGCATGAAGAAGGCAAGGGCATAATAATCACGCTGAACAAGTGGGACCTGGTCGGAAAAGAAGAAAAAAACTTCGACGATTACGCGAAAAAAGTCCGCGAAGAGATGAAGTACCTGGACTACGCGCCGGTGGTCGCGATATCGGCGCTGACGAAACAGAGGATAGGGAAGCTCTACGAGCTGGTGGACGAGGTGGTGGAGGAAGGCAAAAAAAGGGTATCCACGCCTGAACTGAACAATATACTGGATTCGGCGGTGAATGCGCATCCGCCGGGGATGTACAAGGGCCGCCGGGTAAAGTTTTATTTCGGGACGCAGGTCGGGGTATCGCCGCCGACGTTCATCTTTTTCGTGAACAGGCCGGAGGGCGTCCATTTCTCCTATCTCCGGTACCTGGAGAACAGGCTGCGGGAAAAGTACCCTTTCAAGGGGAACCCGGTCCGGATTTTCCTGAAGAAGCGCAAAAGGGAAGAAGAGCGGGAAAGGACGCCGGAGCGTTGAAGACGGTCCTTGCCGCGTTCAGGCGGTTCTTAAAGGACGGCGGCATATACCTGTCCGCGGCCATATCCTTCTACGCGATACTCTCGTTCGCCCCGCTCATATTTTTTTTGATACGCGTCTTCGCCCTGGTGCTGGGCAGGCACGTGGACATGCGCGAGGCGGTGCTCCAGTTCGTGCGCAGCGCATACCCGGCCATCAGCCCTGATTTCAGCGACCGGATCAGCCAGATATCCGCCGGGCCCGGCACGGGATGGTTAAGCTTCGTAATATTCCTCTGGGTCGGAAGCCTGGTCTTCAGCTCGCTCGACTATTCCATAAACCGGGTCTTCAGGTCGCATCACAGGCGCCAGTTCTTCAGGTCCAGGCTGACCGCGTTCGCGCTGGTAATCCTTTCCGGCATCCTTTTCACGGTGTCTTTCTGGCTGACTTACATCCCGACGTTCATCAGGAAGCATTATGCATTTTTCGGCTCGTCCAGGGCGATACCCTTCCTCACTGCGAGCGTCCTTGTAAAGGCCGTCCCGGTGGCGCTCACCTGTCTGTCGTTCATGCTCCTGTACCGGCTCCTCCCAAGGAAGAAGATAGGTCTGAAGGACGCGGCGATCGGCGGGGTAACCGCCGGACTGCTCTGGGAGGCGGCGAAGTTGGTCTTCACCTGGTACGTGGGGAGGATTGAGTCGCTTAAGCCTCTACGGCTCGTTCACGACGCTGATATTCTTCATGTTATGGATATATTATTCGGCGACGATATTCCTGCTGGTGGCCGAGGTCCTGTACGCCCGGACGCACGGAATGGGCTTGAAAAAGATATCGTAAAAATATAGAATTACCTCCCGTGTTCGCGAGAGGGAGGAGCGTTCCCGGAGAAAAATTATCGTTGAACGTAAAATAGAAATATTGCCATAAGAGCGTAATTGTGAATAATAATTTTTCGGAGGGAATGCTCCTCCCGAAGAGTAGTAACCGGAGGCAGAGATGGTCCTGATAAATTACGCCACCAAGGAAATTGTCGCGAAGGTCGTCTATTACGGCCCCGGCCTGTGCGGCAAGACCACGAACCTCCAGCACATATACACGAAGCTGAACCCGAAGAAGCGCGGCAAGATGATCTCGATTGCCACCCAGGCGGACAGGACGCTCTTCTTCGATTTCCTGCCGGTGGAACTCGGCGTGGTGCAGGGCTTCAAGGTGCGTTTCCAGCTCTATACCGTGCCGGGCCAGGTATTTTACGGCGCCACCAGGAGACTGGTGCTGAAAGGCGCGGACGCGGTCGTCTTTGTCGCCGATTCCCAGGCGGACGTGCTGTCGAAGAACGTGGAGAGCCTGGAGGACCTGAAGCAGAACCTCGTGGAGAACGGCCTGGACCCCCAGACTATCCCCATCGTATTCCAGTACAACAAGCGGGACCTCCCGAACATACTGGACGCGGCGCTCCTGGACGGCAAGGTCAACTTCAGGCAGGCGCCCTTCTATGAGGCCTCCGCGATAACCGGCATGGGGGTGATGGAGACCATCAAGGGGGTTATAACGCTCCTGATACAGGACCTGAAGCGGAAGCACTCGCTGATGGACACGGGCATAAAGGAACTTCCCGCCGATATGTTCGAGCCGAAGCGCGACGACGGCCTCCCGGCAGCCGATTTGAAGCTGGAACTGGAATTGGGCTCCGGCATCCGGGATGAGGAGCCGAAGGAAGCCGGGGAAGAGAAAGGCTCCGGAATCCATCCTGGACCAGGTGGAGACGATAACGCTCGCGGATACCCTGCAGGCGGAGGTTTTTTTCGATACCGTCCGGGAGGGGCGGGAGGCGGAGGAGGCAAAGGAGAAAGCGCGGACGGCCGGGCAGGCGGGCGGCATCGAGCTGTCCCACGCCACCGGCGAGTTTAAGGTAGAGTTCGACATGGAAGATACCCGCGAGCTTACTCCCGAAGAGATTCCGGACACGTCGGACGAGGGCTACCTGGGAATGGATATGACCGCGCCCGGGATGATGGAGCCGGAAGGCATAGTGGCGGCCCCGATATTCGACAGGCCGGTGCGTGAGCCAGTCCGGGAGCCGGTCCGGGAGCCTGCGCCCGGCGGCCGTCAGTGAAAATTTGCCTGCTTCGCAGGGGACAAATGTCCCTGCGTTTGATATAATCCCAATAATCGAACGTATGGCGAAGCTGGAGGAAGCAGTCGCGGATTTAAAAAATCTTTTCGAAGGGCGCGACCAGCTTATGCTCTCCGTGCTGGAAGCGATGCGCGACCTGAAGAAAAACTTTCTGGACTCAAACGAGAAAATAGAGGACGCGCTTAAGGACCTGACGGACAAAGCGCAGCCCAGGAAAAAGAAATGGTTCTAATAAAAGGAGCGGCGGCATGATGGAACCGGTAATGTGCCCCTTCTGCGGCGGCGGCGAACTTCTGGAAGAAGAAGAGTCGGAGATGGAGACCGAGGACGAGTACTGGGTGATCTATCACTGGCGCTGCCCGGACTGCGGAGAGGTGTTTGAGAAAATAGTCGCGCGGCCGCTGTCGGAGTCTTTCGAGGAACTGGAAGACGACGAGGGGCCGTTGTGGAGTTGAAGCATTTCCTGATAAGCGGGACGCTGAAAATATCGAAAAATACGAATATTGCCTTAAAAAGGCGCCTGATATCTAATCCCTTTGTATTATATACCTATAAAATAGTCGTTAATTTCAGATAATTATTCTTTTTCAGTTGACACTGTGGCGGTTTTGGAATATCATTCGCGGCGGTTAGGTTAATCCTGTAATTGCTTCATAAATAATCAAGTTAAAACGAGTGCTTAGGGGGGTTGTGCAATGCAGACGCCCGGAACTCTTCTCCCGCTTGATTACTGGCCAGTCGTAATATATTTAGCCGTCGCGGTCGCGTTCGGCGTCGTTACCATATCCTTAGGAACCCTTCTCCGCCCAAGCCGTCCAAACGCTTCAAAGCTTTCCCCTTACGAGTGCGGCTGTCCGCCGGTAGGGGACGCCAGAGAGCAGTTCTCGGTCCGTTTTTATATCGTCGCGATGCTCTTCGTCCTGTTCGACCTGGAAGCCGTGTTCATGTACCCCTGGGCGATATCGTTTAACAAGCTTGGCATGTTCGGGTTCGTGGAGATGCTTGTCTTTATCGCGATACTCCTGGTCGGATATTTCTACGCCTGGAAAAAGGGAGCTCTTGAATGGGACTGATCGAAGGACGTTTCGAAGACAATTTCGTCACCACCAAGATAGACTGGGTGATCAACGCCGCGAGGGCGTATTCCATCTGGCCGATGACCTTCGGGCTGGCATGCTGCGCGATAGAGATGATACACGCATACGGCGCGCCGCAGAATGGACTTCGACCGGTTCGGCGTCATACCGCGCGGGACGCCCAGGCAGTCCGACCTTATGATAGTCGCCGGGACCCTTACGAAGAAGATGGCCCCCGTCTTAAGGAAAGTGTACGACCAGATGCCGGAGCCCAGGTGGGTCATAGCGATGGGGAGCTGCGCCTGCACCGGCAACATCTACCAGACATACAGCGTGGTCCGGGGCGTGGACCTTATAGTGCCGGTGGACGTTTTCGTCCCGGGCTGTCCGCCCAGGCCGGAGGCGCTGTTCTTTGCGGTGAAGAAGCTCCAGGACAAGATAATGAGCGGCAGGTACGTGCGAAAACCTTTGTTTGCCGAGAAGGGATAAACTTAAGCCTTGCATCCCGATAATATTGTCGAGCAGATAAGAGAGCGTTTCCCGGACGAGACAACCGGCTCGGGGAGCGCCTATGGGCAGAGCTGGGCCGTCATCAAAAGGGACAAGCTCCTGGATATATGCCGCTTCCTGAAGGACGACCCGGACGTGAAGATGGACTACCTGATAGACATTACCGCGGTGGACTGGCTGCCGAAGTCCCCGAGGTTCGAGGTGGTCTATAACATGCACTCGATGAAGCACGGCCACAGAATCCGCCTCAAGGTGCCGGTGGAGGACGACGGGGACCCCTGGGTGCCGACGGTTTCCGGCATCTGGAGGACCGCCTGCTGGCACGAGAGAGAGACTTACGACCTTTTCGGAATAATGTTCCACGGCAACCAGGACTTGAGAAGGATACTACTGCCGGAAGACTGGGAAGGCCATCCGCTCCGGAAGGACTACCCGATCGAGGGGCCCGAGTGGAAATTCGAGCCCTGGCCGGAGTAAAGTTCAAAACCTGTTACCTTTTTGGAAAAAGGTAACGCCAAAAACTTTTAGGGTTTAAACGTCGGCTTTCTTTTGGTTACTTTTCTTTCACCCAAAAAAAAGAAAGAAAAGTAACGAAGTATAAAAATTAAAATTAAATATGCCGCTTACCACTAAAGAAATAACGATAAACATGGGCCCGCAGCACCCCAGCACGCACGGGGTCTTAAGGCTCGTACTGGAGCTGGACGGCGAAGTCGTCATCTCCTGCACGCCGCATATCGGGTACCTCCACAGGGGCTCGGAAAAGCTTGCGGAGACAAAGACGTACCAGCAGATAGTCCCGCTTACGGACCGCTTCGACTACCTCTCCTGCGGCAACAACAACCTGGCCTATGCCATCGCGGTGGAAAAAATGATGGGGATCGAGGTCCCGGAGCGGGCCGATTACCTGCGCGTCATAGTCGCGGAGCTGTCCAGGCTCTCCTCGCACCTGCTCTGGCTTGCCACGCACGCCGCGGACATCGGCGCCGTCACGGTACTTCTGTACTGCCTCCGGGAGAGGGAAGAGATAATGAACCTCTTCGAGATCCTCTCCGGGGCGAGGTTAACCGTATCCTACATCAACATCGGCGGTGTAAGGCGCGACGCCACCCCGGAATTCTTCCGGCGCACGCGGGAGTTCATGGACGTGATGCCGAAGAGGATACAGGAATACAACACCCTCATAATGCAGAACCGCATCTGGCTTGGCCGCACGAAGGGCATCGGAATAATATCTTATAACGAAGCCATAGACTGGGGGCTTACCGGCGGGTCGCTCCGGGGTTCAGGGGTGGACTACGATTTGAGGAAAGCCATGCCGTACGCGGCATACGACAGGCTGAGGTTCGAGGTGCCCCTGGGCGGCAGGGGCGACGTGTACGACCGGTACATAGTGCGCATGGACGAGATGAACGAGTCCATCAGCATGATAAAGCAGTGCCTCCAGCACATGCCCGACGGCCCGTACAAGGCCGACATACCCACGGTGACGCTTCCGCCCAAGGACCGCGTGATGCAGGACATCGAGACGCTGGTACACCAGTTCGTGCTCGTTTCCAAGGGCTTTCCGGTGCCTAAAGGGGAAATTTATGTGGGCGCCGAGGTGCCGAAAGGCGAGCTCGGGTTCTATATCGTATCCGACGGCTCGGAGAAGCCGATCCGCATGAAGGTGCGCTCCCCGAGCTTCGTGAACCTCCAGTGCCTGCCCAGGATGGTGCAGGGGCACATGATAGCCGACATCGTCTCCTGCATCGGGAGCATAGATATAGTCCTGGGCGAGGTGGACAGGTAAAAAATCTTCTCCCTCTCCCTTGATGGGAGAGGGCCGGGGAGAGGGTGAATAAAGGGATAAATGATTACGTTAAGCGAAAATACACTCCAGGAAATCGAACGGGCCGCGTCCAAGTACGTGGACAGGAAGAGCGCGCTGATGGCGGGGCTCTGGGCGGCCCAGGAGGAGTACGGGCACCTCTCCGCCGAAGTCATAGAAGCGGTGGCGGCGGCGATAGGCGTATCGAACGCGAAGGCCCAGGGGTTGGCTACATATCATTCGCTCTACTGGAAGAAGCCCGTCGGCAAATACGTCGTCATGCTCTGCACGAACATAGCGTGCACGCTCTGCGGCGCGGAGACTTATCTCGAACACCTGGAGAGGAAGCTCGGAATAAACGAGGGAGAGACTACCCCCGACGGGAGGTTCACCCTCCAGGAAGTGGAATGCATAGGCGCATGCGGCAACGCCCCGGCGATGGTCATAAACGAGACGTTCTATTACGACCTGACGTCTGAGAAAATAGACGGGATACTGGCAAGTCTGGAATAAAGCAAGACCCCACTTTCTTTTTGCGGAAAAAGAAAGTGGCCAAAGAAAAACGGGGTTAAAGTCCCGCTTTCTTTTGGTACTTTTCTTTCACCTGAAAGAAAAGTACGACCTGGAACTTAAATGGAAAAGATTCTTCTAAAAAACGCCGACGTCCCGAACATAAACGATATAGAAGTCTATATCGCGCACGGCGGATATAAATCTCTGGACAAGGCGTTCCAGATGGGGCCGAAGGACGTCCTGGAAGAAGTGAAGCGCTCGGGGCTGCGGGGCCGGGGCGGCGCGTGGTTCCCCGCCGGGATGAAATGGCAGTTCTGCGTCGAGGTAAATAAATTCCCGAAGTACCTTATAGCGAACGCGGACGAGGGCGAGCCGGCGACCTTCAAGGACAGGCCGTTCCTCGAGAAAGACCCGCACCAGCTTATCGAAGGCATGATCGTCTCCGCTTACGCGATAGGCGCTTCCAAGGGCTACATATACCTCCGCGGCGAATACCCGCAGGGCTACAAGGTATTAAACGCCGCTATCGACCAGGCATACAAAAAGAACATCCTGGGCAATAACATAAAGGGCACGGACTTTTCGTTCGACCTGGCCGTCCACAGGGGCGCGGGCGCGTACATCTGCGGCGAGGCCTCGGCGCTTATCGAATCCCTGGAAGGCAAGCGCGGCCAGTTCCGCGTCAGGCCGCCGTACATGGCCACGCACGGCGCGTTCGGGATGCCGACTGTCGTAAACAACGTCGAGACGCTGGTCAACGTATCGCACATAATAAACGGCGGCGCGGACTGGTGGGCCTCCATAGGCTCGAAGGACTCGCCGGGGCCGAAGGTATTCGGGATAAGCGGGCACTTGAATAAGCCGGGGCTGTACGAACTGCCGATGGGCGTTACGCTCCGCGAACTGATTTACGAGCACGGCGGCGGCATAAAGGGCGGGAGGGAGCTGAAAGCCATAATACCGGGCGGCGTATCCACCTCGATGCTGACTCCGGACCACCTGGATATCAATATGGACGTGAAGTCGCTCCAGAGCGCCGGTTCCGCGATAGGCTCCGGCGCCACGACCGTAATGAGCGAGGACGCCTGCGTGGTGCACATGGTCTGGCGGGCGATGGCGTTCTTCTACCACGAGTCGTGCGGGCGCTGCACCCCGTGCAGGGAAGGCACGGACTGGATGGTCAGGATACTCGCGAGGATAGAGAACGGCGAGGGCAGGCTCGACGACCTGAAGATTCTCGAAGACGTCTGCCATACCATCCACAACAACTGCTTCTGCCCGCTTGGCGAGGGCGCGGTCAACCCGGTGCTCTCCGGGCTTAAATATTTCCGGCGGGATTTCGAGGAGCATATCATGAGGCGCGGCTGCCCATTGGGCTTCAAGGCGAGGGCGAGGCACTGATGATAAACATAAAGATAAACGGCATACCCCTGACGCTTGAGAAGTCGTCGAACATCATAGAGGCGGCGGCCAAGGTCGGCGTGCACGTGCCCCATTTCTGCTACCATAAAGAACTCTCGATATATGCGGGGTGCAGGATATGCATGGTGGAGATAAAGGGCAGGCCGAAGCTGGTCCCGGCATGCGCGACGGCGGTATCGGACGGCATGGAGATAATCACGGAGTCCGAGAAGATAGCGAAATCAAGGAAGGGAGTGCTGGAACTCCAGCTCACGCATCACCCGCTGGAATGCCCGGTCTGCGACAAGGGCGGCGAGTGCACGCTCCAGGACTACGCCTTCCGCTACGGCGCGGACCGCTCCCGCTTCATCGAAAAGAAGCGCGTGATACCGGTCAACTACGAGAACCCGCTTTTAGAGCGCAACATGGAGCGCTGCGTGAACTGCAAGCGCTGCGTCCGCATCTGCGCCGAGGTGCAGGGCGACTGGGTGCTCTCGGACATGAACCGCGGCTCGCGGGTCACGATGGAGTCGTTCTGCGGCAACGAAGAGGAATGCGTCCACTGCGGGCACTGCCTCTCCAACTGCCCGGTCGGCGCCATCCAGAGCAGGCTTACCAAAAACCAGATACGCCCGTGGTTCATGGAGCGGCAGGCGGAGACGATCTGCCCGTACTGCGGCGACGGCTGCACCCTGTACCTCCAGAGCAGGGAGGACACGATAGTCCGCGCCCTTTCGGACGAGACTTATTCAAAAGGCAGCAACCGCGGAAGCCTCTGCGTGCGCGGCAGGTTCGGATACGATTTCCCGAACAACCCGGAGCGGCTGTCGAAACCTCTTATAAAGAAAGACGGGAGTTTCGTCGAGGCCACGTGGGACGAAGCGATATCCTTCGTCTCCGATAAACTCGGCAGGATAAAATCCTCCGCCGGGCCGGACGCCGTCGGCGCGGTAATCGGCGGGAGGAACACGAACGAAGAATCCTACCTGCTCCAGAAGTTCATGCGCGTCGTGGTAGGGACGAACAACGTAGACAACATGGCCCGCCTCGGCCACGTGAACGCGCTCACCGCCCTGGAGGACGCCTTCGGCCTGGGCGGGATGACGAACCAGATACAGGACATCGCCCAGTCGGGCGCGGTTTTCTTAATCGGAAACGACGCGGCCGCGGAGAACCCCATCACCGGGCTCGCCATAAAGCGCGCGGTATTCAAAAAAGGCGCGAAGCTGATTGTCGCCGACGCGGGCAAGAACACGATGTCCAAGCACGCCGCCCTGAGGCTCACCTACCGGCCCGGGACCGAGGGCAAGCTTATAAAGGCGATGATAAACGTCGTGTTCGCGGAAAACCTCCAGGACAAGGCGCTCGAAGAAAAAAATAAGGCCCTGTTCGAGAAGATAAAGGCCCTGATGTCTCATAACACGCCGGAAAAGGCGGAGGAAGAGACGGGTATCCCGGCGGCGGACATAAGGAAGGCGGCGACGATTTTCGCCACCGCGCCCGCCGCGTCGATAGTCTTCGGCAGGGGCGTCACCGCGAGCACATGCGGGTACAGGAATTCGCTCGCGCTCTCGGACCTCTCGCTTATTACCGGCAACGTCGGCCGCTCCGGCGGCGGCGTAAACCCGATGGCCGCCAAGGCCGGCGAGCAGGGAGCGTGCGACATGGGCGCCCTGCCCGACAGGCTGCCCGGCTACAGGAAAGTGGAAAACGCCGCGGACAGGAAGAGGCTCGGCTCGCTCTGGAGGACGGAGCTTTCGAGTAAACCCGGCCTGACCGTGATGGAGATGTTCGAAAGGGCGGCCACTGGCGAGCTTCAGGCGCTTTACGTCGTGGGCTCGGACCCGGCGTCCCTGCTTCCGGACAGGGCAAAGACGATAGCGGCGCTTAAGAAAGTGAAGTTCCTGGTCGTCCAGGACGTGTTCATGAGCGAGACAGCCGCGCTCGCGGACGTGGTCCTGCCGGCGGCCACCTTCGCGGAGAAGGACGGGACTTTCACGAACTCCGAGCGCAGGGTGCAGAGGATCCGCCCGGTAATGAAAGTCAGGCCCGGCGCAAAGCCGGACGGTGAGATAATCTCCCTCATATCCGACAAGATGGGCCGTCCGATGGACTGGATGCCTTCGGTCGTCATGGACAAGATCGCCATCTCCACCCCCATCTATGCGGGCATAACGCATGACCTGCTGGACCACGGCGGTGTGCAGTGGCCTTATTACGAAGAGATGAAATCGGGCACCGAGATACTTCATTCCCACGGGTACGACGCCAAAAGGGCGGCCAAGGAAGAGGAGATCGCGGCGAAGATCACCAAGGCCGGTAACGTGAAGAAGGAGTTCGATGAAGGTTTCCCGTTCTTCGCGGACATCGCCGTCTCCCTGTACCACTCCGGGACGACCACCCGGAAATCCAAGGGGCCGAACATGGTAGTGGGCAAGCCGTTCGCGGCGCTGAACCCGGCGGATGCGAAGGGGCTTGGCGTAGGCGAGGGGCAACTGATAAAGGTACGCTCCCGTTCCGGGTCCCTGAAGCTTCACGTCAAGCTGGACCGCGAAGTGCCGAAGGGCATAGTGCATATCCCGGACCACTTCCTTGGCTTCGGGTGCAGCGCGCTGACCGAGATAATACTTGACCCGGTGAACAAGGTCCCGGCGGCGCGGTACTGGCCGGTATCCATAGAACCCGATCAAAATTAGACGGAGAATATAAAAGTGGGTTTCGCGGACTTCGGCATATATACCTTGATGACCCTGCTCGGGATAGCCGTGGTGCTCGTGTTCACCATGCTGAACGCGGCGTACCTGACCTACTACGAGCGCAAGGTGATGGGCCACATGCAGGCCAGGGTCGGGCCGATGCACACGGGGCCGCACGGCCTGCTCCAGCCGCTGGCGGACGGACTGAAGCTCTTCTTCAAGGAGGACATCATCCCGGCCAAAGCGGACAGGAAGGTATTCGTCCTGGCCCCGCTGATGGCGCTCGTCCCGGCGTTTGTGGCGTATGCGGTCGTGCCCTTCGGCCCGGAGGTGACCATATTCGGGCATACGATACACCTCTATGTCACGGACTTGAACATCGGCATACTCTACGTCCTGGCGCTCTCTTCGCTCGGCGCGTACGGGATAATCATGGCGGGATGGTCCTCCAACAGCAAGTACGCGCTGATGGGCGGCCTTCGCTCCGCGTCCCAGGTCATCAGCTATGAGATACCGATGGGGCTCGCGATAATATCGGTCCTGATGATGACCGGCTCGCTCTCGCTGGTGGATATAACGAAGGGGCAGGCGCATATCTGGAATATCGCCTATCAGCCGGTCGCGTTCATCATCTACATGATATCCGGGATAGCCGAGACGAACCGCGCGCCTTTCGACCTGCCGGAGGCGGAGAACGAACTGGTGGCCGGGTTCCACGTCGAATACTCCGGGATGCGCTTCGCGTATTTCTTCATGGCGGAATATGCGAACATGCTCATGGTCTCGTGCATGGCGGTGGTGCTCTTCCTGGGCGGCTGGAACCCCATAATCCCGCGCGCGGTGTTCGAGATGGTGCCGCTCTTCGGGCAGTACCTGGGCTTCCTCGGCGACCCGGCGGTATGGTGGTTCATCATCAAGATATACGCCTTCTTCTTCATGTTCCTCTGGATCAGGGCGACTCTGCCGAGGCTTCGGTACGACCAGCTCATGAGGCTCGGGTGGAAGATACTGATCCCGATAGGGCTTTTGAACATACTCGTTACGGGACTTATCAAGATACTTGTCCAAGGGTAATAGGGGAGCCGGACTTTGAAGGGTTTCGAAAAGTTCATAAAGACGATCACCTTCTGGGAAATCCTCAAGGGGATGAAGCTCACCTTCTCCACCATGCTCACGAAGCCGGTGACGAAGCTCTACCCCATCGAGAGGCCGGTAATCCCGCCCGTGTTCAGGGGCCTTCACGCGATGAGGCGCCACCCGGACGGGACCGAGATGTGCATCGCCTGCGGCCTCTGCGCGGCGTACTGCCCGACCGGGTGCATAAAGATAAAGACCTCCGAGGGGCCGGGACACAAGAAGAAGCTGGACTCATACGAGATAGAGCTTTTGAAGTGCCTGTTCTGCGGGTACTGTGTCGAGGCGTGCCCGGTACGGGCGCTCACCATGACCCAGGAGTATGAGCTGGCGAGCTACTCCAAGGAGAAGCTCCTCTATACGAGGGAGATGTTACTCGCCAACGGCGACAGGTACAGAGGAAAGGAGACACACTTAGACTGATGCTACTGCAGGCGGGGTTCATATATTTCGCGTCCGTCATAGTGTTCTGCGCGCTCATGGTAATCACCAGGAAAAACCCGGTGCACTGCGCGCTCTTCATGCTCCCGCTGTTCTTCCACGTGGCGGGGCTTTTCATCATGCTGGACGCCGAGTTCGTCGCGGCGGTGCAGGTGCTTGTTTACGCCGGGGCGATCATGGTGCTGTTCCTCTTCGTTATCATGCTCTTCCGGGCCGAGGGGATAAAGGAAAAGAGCTTCGTGCCGGGATGGCCCGTCATCGCGCCGCTCGTAATCGCCCTCATGGGCCTTTTCATGTCGATACTGATGAAGGCAGATTTCAACGGGGTGCAGGACAAGTACACCGTCGAGATGGTGAAGGCGGCCGGAAACTCTCAGACGATAGGCATGGTGCTCTACTCGGACTATCTCTTCCCGTTCGAGGTCGCGTCGATCATCCTGCTGGTTGCGATGGTAGGCGCGATAGTGCTGGCGAAGAAGAAGATCGATTAAAGACCGTTACCTTTTTGGTAAAAAGGTAACGCCAAAAACTTTTGAAAAGGTGAAATAATGATACCGCTTTCCTGGTACATAGCTCTTAGCGTGGTGGTGTTCTCCATAGGAGTCCTGGGCGTCCTCATCAGGCGGAACGTCATCATAATCTTCATGTGCATCGAGCTGATCTTAAACTCCGTGAACATCGCCCTGGTCGCCTTCTCGCATTACTTAAACTCCATGCGGGGGCAGATTTTCGTTTTCTTCATAATGACGGTCGCGGCGGCTGAGGCGGCGATAGGCCTGGCCATAATCATCTCCATGTACAGGAACAAGGAGACGCTCAATACGTCCGAGATAAATATAATGAAGTGGTAAAGTCGTACCTTTTCTTTCAGGTGAAAGAAAAGGTACCCAAAAGAAAGCCGGACTGTTTAAAGCCCAAAAGTTTTTGGCGTTACCTTTTTACCAAAAAGGTAACGGTTTTAGGGATAACACGAGACCCCAATGATAAAATACGCGCTGATACCTCTTCTACCGTTGACGGCCTTCATCGTGTCCGGACTGTTCGGGCACTGGCTGAAGGAAAAGGCAAAGTGGCCGCCGATAATCGCGGTGCTGGCGTCGTTCGCGCTGTCCGTATCCACGCTTTTCGACGTCATGGGCGGGCAGACCGTCAACGGCGTTCTGTACTCCTGGATCGTATCGGGCAATTTCAACGTCCATATCGGGTTCAAGATCGACCAGTTGACCGCCGTGATGCTCATCGTCGTCACCACGGTCAGCTCGCTCGTCCATATATATTCCACCGGCTACATGCACGGGGACAAGGGATATCCGCGCTTCTTCTCCTACCTCGCCCTGTTCACGTTCTCCATGCTGATGCTCGTCATGGCGGACAACTTCCTCCAGCTTTACGTGTTCTGGGAGGCGGTCGGCCTTTGCTCCTACCTCCTTATCGGGTTCTGGTACGAGAAGAAGTCCGCGTCGGACGCGGGCAAGAAGGCGTTCATCGTGAACCGGGTCGGCGACTTCGGCTTCGGCCTCGGCGTGATGCTCATATTCATAACCTTCGGCACGCTGAACTACGACGCGGTCTTCGCGGCCGTGCCGTCCCATGTCGGGCAGATGGTGAACTATCCTCGGGAACACCTACAGCCTGTACACCGTCATCGCGCTCCTGCTCTTCATGGGAGCGGTAGGGAAGTCCGCGCAGCTTCCGCTGCATGTCTGGCTGCCGGACGCCATGGAAGGCCCCACCCCGGTCTCCGCACTGATCCATGCGGCGACTATGGTGACCGCGGGCATATTCATGGTGGCCCGCTGTCACCCGATATTCAACGAGTCCCAGACCGCGCTTGACGTAGTCACCTGGACCGGAGGCATAACGGCGATTTTCGCGGCGACCATCGCGCTGACGCAGTTCGACATAAAGCGCGTCATCGCTTATTCCACCATAAGCCAGCTCGGGTACATGTTCGTGGCCTGCGGCGTGGGCGCGTACGCGGCGGGCATATTCCACCTGATGACGCACGCGTTCTTCAAGGGCCTTTTGTTCCTGGGCGCGGGCAGCGTAATCCATTCGCTCTCCGGGGAGCAGGACATGCGCAAGATGGGCGGCCTTGCCGGGAAGATCAAATGGACTTACATCACCTTCCTCGCGGCCTCCATATCCATATCCGGCATACCTCCCTTCGCGGGCTTCTTCAGCAAGGACGAGATACTCTGGAAGGCGTACAGCTCGCCGGGCGCGGGCCATGCGGTCTATTACCTCCTGGCCCTTGCGGCATTCCTTACCGCGTTCTACTCCTTCAGGCTCATTTTCATGACGTTCCACGGCAAGTCCAACGTGGACCACGAGGTCTCGCACCACGTCCACGAATCCCCGCTGAACATGCTCGTCCCCCTGATAGTCCTGGGCGTGCTGGCGGTGGTCGCCGGTTTCGTCGGAGTGCCGGAGGTGCTGGGCGGGCGGAAACAGCTTCCAGCATTTCATGTCGGGCGTCTTCGGCACGGAGACCGCGGCTGAAGCCGCCCGCGCGGCGTGGAGATGACCATGATGGCCGTCTCCGTCCTTATCGGAGTGTCCGGAATCGCGCTTGCCTGGTTCATGTACATCGTGAAGCCGGACCTGCCCGGCAAGGTTGCGAAGGCTTTCGGCCCGATACATACGCTCTTGTACAACAAATATTATATCGATGAAATTTATAACTTCGTGTTCGTCAGGTTCCATCAAATGGGTGTCCACGCATATCTTATGGAGCATAGTGGACGTAGGGATAATAGACGGCTTCATCAATGCAATCGCATCCCTGGTGGAAGCGATGAGCCGGGTGCTCCGGAGGCTTCAGACCGGCTACTACAATAACTACGCTTTCGGGATGGCCTTCGGCGTCTTGTTGATCGTCGGAATTTACCTGTTCGCCAGATAAATTTGCCATAAATTTGCCATAAATTTGATAGACAAAGGGGATAACTAGTTGACCGGATACACAATGAACAGCATGGGCTACCCGATTTTAAGCCTCGTCTGTTTCCTGCCGTTAATCGGGGCCGTAGTGATAATCTTCCTGGGCAAAAACGAAGCCGTGTCCAAGTGGATGGCCCTGATAACCTCCGGGTTAACCTTCCTGGTCTCGATCCCGCTGGTCACGAACTTCGACCGGGCCACGTCCAATATGCAGTTCGTGGAGCAAAAGGGCTGGATACCGTCCTGGCACGTGAACTACATCGTCGGCGTGGACGGCATATCCGTCCTGCTGGTGCTTGCTCACCACGCTTTTGTCCGTCATCTGCGTCATATCCTCCTGGAAGGCGATAACCGTGAAGGTCAAGGAGTATATGATCGCGCTACTCCTGCTGGAGACGGGGATGGTCGGCGTCTTCATTGCGCTCGACCTCTTCCTGTTCTATATCTTCTGGGAGGCGATGCTCATCCCGATGTTCCTCCTCATCATCATATGGGGCGGGCCCAGGAAGATGTACGCCGGTCTTAAAGTTCTTCCTGTATACCCTGGCCGGCAGCGTGTTGATGCTTGCTCGGCATAATCGCGCTGTATTACCAGGGCGGGCACACCTTCGAGATCGTAAAGCTCATGGGCCGGCATTTCCCGCCGGTGTTCCAGTACTGGACGTTCCTGGCGTTCTTCATCGCATTCGCGATAAAGGTCCCGATGTTCCCGTTCCACACCTGGCTGCCGGACGCGCACGTCGAGGCCCCCACGGCGGGCAGCGTCATCCTTGCGGGCGTCCTCCTGAAGATGGGCACCTACGGTTTCTTGAGGTTCAACCTGCCGATGTTCCCGGACGCGACACTGCATTTCACGCCGGCCATCCTGGTCCTGTCGGTGGTGGCGATAATCTACGGCGCGCTCGTCGCCATGATCCAGAAGGACCTGAAAAAGTTAATCGCCTACTCCTCCGTCAGCCACATGGGTTTCGTGACGCTCGGCATTTTCGCCTTCACCCGGCAGGGCATGGAGGGCGGGATACTCCAGATGCTGAACCACGGCGTCACCACCGGCGCCCTCTTCCTCTGCGTCGGGATCATCTACGAGCGCACGCATACCAGGATGATAGCCGATTTCGGCGGGCTTACCAAGAGGCTCCCCATATACGCCGCGTTCTTCATGATATTTACCCTGTCCTCGCTCGGGCTTCCGGGGATGAACGGGTTCATCGGCGAGTTCCTGATACTGCTTGGCGCGTTCACCACCGAGAGGATCTACGCCGTAATCGGCACCACGGGCATAATACTCGGCGCGGCCTACATGCTCTGGATGTACCAGCGCGTGATGTTCATGGAGCTTAAGCCGAAAAACGAGAAGCTTATCGACCTCTCGTGGAGGGAAGCCGTCACTCTCATACCGCTCGCGGTGTTCGTTTTCTGGATCGGCATCTTCCCCAACCCGTTCCTGGGGATAATGCACGAGACGGTAAGGCACCTGCTGGAGCAGGTTAACGGGACGCAGAACGTCGCCTCTTTTGCCGCTTTCCCGAAATTTTAGAGGAGCAATAATATGCCGATGATCTCTACAGCCGACCTGACAGCCATCTCACCTGAGATCATCGTGGTATGCTCGGCGATGGCGGTCCTCCTTCTGGGGCTTTTCGTCAAGAAGGAGTGGCGCTTCCTGCTGGGGTACCTCTCGGTGGCCGGGGTTGTCGCCGCGGCATTCCAGAGCTGGGCCATGAGGTCTGTCGTACACAGCGCGTTCTTCGGGATGTTCGTGCTGGACGGCTACGCGACTTATTTCAAGATGGTGTTCTACATCGCGGCGTCAATCGCGCTCCTTATCTCCATAAGCTTCGTGAAGACCGAGAAGATAGAGCGGGGCGAGTATTACAGCCTCATGCTCTTCGCCACCGCCGGGATGATGGTCATGGCCTCCGGCTCCGACCTGATATCCATCTACCTGGGCATCGAGCTGATGGCGCTTTCGATATATATCCTGGCGGGTTTCATCAGGAAGTCCCTGCGCTCCAACGAAGCCGCGCTGAAGTACTTCCTGCTGGGGGCGTTCTCCTCCGGGATACTGCTCTACGGCATAGCGTTGATCTACGGCATCACCGGCACCACGAACTTAAGGGACATCGCGGCGTTCGTCCAGACGGGGACGTTCAGCAAGCCCGCCCTCGTCCTCTCCATGATATTGTTGACGGCGGGTTTCGGCTTCAAGGTCGCGGCGGTGCCCTTCCATATGTGGACGCCGGACGTCTATGAAGGCGCGCCGACCTCCGTAACCGCTTTCATGTCCGTCGGGCCGAAGGCCGCCGCGTTCGCGGCGTTCCTCCGCGTCTTCGTCACCGCGCTGCCCGGCATACAGGCGGACTGGACGATTATCATCGCCACCCTGGCGATACTTTCCATGCTCATCGGGAACGTGGTCGCCATCTCCCAGACGAACATCAAGAGGATGCTGGCGTATTCCAGTATCGCCCATGCCGGCTACGCGCTGGTCGGCTTCGCCGCGGGCGGCAAAGAGGGCATCTCCAGCGTAATGACGTACCTGCTGATATACGCATTCATGAACCTTGGCGCGTTCGGCATGGTCGTGGCCCTCTCAAGGGGCGGGATGACCGGCGAACGCATCGAGGACTTCGCGGGCCTGGCCAAAAAGAACCGCATGGCGGCGCTTTTGATGCTGATATTCATGTTCTCGCTGGCGGGCATCCCGCCGACCGCCGGGTTCATCGGCAAGTTCAATATCTTCATGGCCGCCCTGAACTCCGGGTTCCTGTGGCTCGCGCTGATAATGGTGGCGATGAGCACGGTCTCGGCGTTCTTTTACCTGCGTGTCGTTATGGTGATGTACATGAAGGAGCCTGAGGACGAGCGCAAGGTATCCCCGAACCTCTCCATGTACACGGCGATGGCCGTCGCCGCGTACGCCGTCCTGTATATCGGGATGAACCCTTACGGGGTCTTGAACTTCGCAGTCAAATCCGTGTCCGGGCTGATGTAGGAAAACACGCCGCTCATTCCCCAGCCTTCTTTGTTCATAACCAATTTAAACTAACGGTAAAAGGCATTAAAATCAAAGGGAATTCAGACTTTCCCCAAAACTTGACATAAGGGTCTCTACAGCGTTATAATTTAATTAGAGCAGATGATAGCTCGATTGATCTTTGATAAAAATTCTCTGCGGTGCAGGAATGGCGGCTTCTGCTTTTCTCTTGCAGGTTCATAAGAATGGGGGCCTCTGCACGGGGTTGATTCGCCCGTCTCTTGCCTCCTTTCGGGGCGGGTGAAGAGCTACTGGCGGGGTCCCCATAATCAATGAATAATGCATCAGAAAAGGCTATTAGCCTAAGCCTTTATCGCAGGGAATAAATAATTGGGGATAGGATCAGAGAAGGTCTATAAGGGAGGTGAATAAAGCCCTTCAAAAACATTCTATCCTCAAGGATTAATAAAAAAGATACCGCGCTGGTTCACGCTAGTGAACGTTAAGTTACTCATCCGTAGGGCGCGTAACACCGCCTCAAAGCGTGGCAGGCCGAGCCTTTTAAGGCCTCAAAAATGACCTGTTGCTGACGGATTGGGAAAAAAGAACGTAGCGCGGTATTTTTTTGTGTCGGCGCAGGCGGGGCAGAGAGGGGAGGTAGGGCGTTTGATTCTGTTATTTTTCGAGTAGTTCCCGGAGCCATGCGGGCGGCCTGACAGGTTTTCCCTGCCTGTCGACGAATGCATGTTGCGTCATCCCTTGGGCAAGCTTTTCGTTATCCCGCAGTATCTCGTATTCAAATCCCAGCCGAACTCCCTTGCATTCTGAAACCGCGGTCCTGATTGTGAGCAGGTCGTCATATCGCGCCGATTTCAGGTACTTGCATGACGCCTCGATCACCGGGAGGTAATATCCCTCGTCTTCCAGTTCTCTGTATGGCCTGCCGAGGGAGCGTATCAGCTCCGTCCTGCCGATTTCAAAATAAGTCAGGTAGTTGCCGTAATAGACAAAACCCATCTTGTCCGTCTCGGCGTAGGTTACACGGTGCGGGAAATCGAAGCTCATCCTACGCCCCTCCCCTGAACAGATTCCATCAGCCTGCGTACCTGGGCAAGCTTTACTACACGGCATCTTATAGTGCGTTGTCGGAAGGGGTATTGGCCAGCAGGACGCGCATTTACTTGTAGCCCATTTCCCTTAAAGCGCCCGGCTTCTCGCGCCAGTCCTTCTTCACTTTTACCCAGAGTTCCAGGTATATCTCGGAGCCGAGCAGCCGCTCGATATCCTTCCTCGCCGCCTGGCCTATTTTTTTAAGCATCTGTCCGTTCGCGCCGATTATGATTCCCTTGTGCGAGTCCTTTTCGACATATATATCCGCGCGTGTATATATTTTATCGCCATGCTCCTTCATCTCTTCCACGAGGACCGCCGTCGAATACGGCACCTCGTCCTTTGTCATCCGGAATATCTTCTCCCGGATAATCTCGGCGGCGATAAACCTCTCCGGCTGCTCCGTCATCTCGTCTTCAGGATAATATTGCGGCCCTTCAGGGAGATAATCGATTATGGTCTTCCTAAGGTCGGGCAGGTTTTTTCCTTTAAGCGACGAGACGGGGATTATTTCCGCAAAATCATATATGGAAGAATATTTATTTATGAGCGGAAGGAGCGCGTCCTTCTGCACCAGGTCTATCTTGTTTATCACGAGGAAGACCTTCGTCCTCAGGCCCTTCAGGAATTCGATTATCTCTTTCTCGGCCTCGCCCGGATTTTTATCCGCCTCCGCCATGAACAGCACGATATCGACTTCCGAGCACGCCTCTTTCGCCACCTTCACCATATACTCGTTCAGGCGGCCTTTCGGCTTGTGCAGGCCCGGCGTGTCCAGGAATATCACCTGCGCCTCTCGGGCAGGGTGAGGATGCCTGTCACGCGGTTCCGGGTGGTCTGGGGTTTATCGGATACGATGGAAATCTTCTCCCCGACCAGCGCGTTTAAAAGGGTGGATTTCCCTACGTTCGGTCTCCCGATAATCGACACGAACCCGGAGTAAAATGCTTTTTTCATTTCCATCTGTTTTTTATTTCCATCTCTTGTATAAATTATTGTCTATTCCCAGCAGGTCCAGCGCCCGCCCGGCCAACTGGTCTATTATATCCTGAATCGTCTTTGGTTTGTTGTAAAATCCGGGCATGGCGGGGAGGATATGGACGCCCAGGCGGGCAAGTTTCAGCATGTTCTCCAGGTGTATCGCGGAAAGCGGCGTCTCGCGCGCCATTAACACCAGCGGGCGGCGCTCCTTCAGCATCACGTCCGCCGCGCGTTCGATCAAGTTATTCGCGTATCCGTTTGCGACTCCGGCAAGGGTCTTCATGGAGCACGGCGCGATTACCATCCCGGCCGTCCCGAAGGAGCCGCTCGCAATCGGCGCATACATGTCGTCTTCGGGATAGAAGCTGAGCAAATCTCCCTTGAGCTTCAAGGCGTCCGCGATTATCTTCGCGGCGGCGTTTCCGCTCTCTGCCGGAGATATCCACGCCCGTCTCGTCTTTCATTATAGAGACGCCTTCGCGGCTGGCGGTGATTATCACTTCATGCCCCGCATCCGCAAGCCCGCGAATCACCGCAAGCCCGTACGCGCTCCCGGAAGCCCCGCTGACGGCAACGATATATTTAGACATAAGATGGCACCCTCACCCCCGACCCCTTCCCGTAAAGGGCGAGGGAGAAAAAAAGTCACTTTATAAATACCGCGCCCGCCGTGAAGATGAATATCGTGACGCTGATGTAGCCGTTCATGTTGAAGAACGCCGCGTCCAGCTTCCTTAAATCCCCGCCACGGATAAGCATATGCTCATACACCAGCATACAAGACGCCGCGAACACTCCTATGAGATAAACGAAATTGAGCCCCAGAAGCCTGTATATCGCGAGAAGCCCGGCTATCGCCAGCGCGTGCAGGAGGCGCGAAACCCATAAGGACTTATTTATCCCAAGATAACGCGGGATGGAGTGCAGGCCCTCGTTTCTGTCAAACTCCAAATCCTGCAGGGCGTACAGGATGTCGAACCCGGCGACCCACGCAAGGACCGACAGCGCGAGGATAACGACCGGTAAATCAATCGTCCCCCGGATTGCGGCCCACGCGCCGACCGGGGCCAGGCCAAGCGCCAGGCCCAGGAAGAGGTGCGATGCCCAGGTGAAGCGTTTCGTGACGGAATAAAAAGTCAGGACGGCTATGACCACCGGCGAGAGTTTGAAACATAAAGGGTTCAGCATATATGCCGCCAGTACCAGCAGGGCGTATGATGCCAGGCTGAATATCCCGACCTGCGCCTTTGTCAGAAGTCCGGCAGGTATCGCGCGCGTCTTCGTCCGCGGGTTCCTTGCGTCGATCTCCGCGTCCAGCAGGCGGTTCATCCCCATCGCGCCGGAGCGCGCGCCGACCATCGCGACCATTATCCAAAGTATCTGCCGCCACGTCGGAAGCCCGTCCGCCGCAAGTACCGCGCCCGTGAACGCGAACGGCAGCGCGAATATCGTGTGCGGGAACTTTATCATCTCCAGGATTATTTTAATGCGGTTGATCATTTCTTTACTGATGAGGAGTTACATTTGCCAGTTTTTCAAAATGGGAATCGCTCGTTACAACCTTGCAGCCATATTCAAAAGCAGTCGCATAAATTATCGCGTCCGCCATTGCCAAAGAATGTCGATACTGAAATCGGCGGCGGTCAGAGCAATTTTTTCGGTAAGGGTCATGATTTGAGTATTTTGAATTTGTCCTGCCGCAATCAGTACCTCTTCTTCGTCATAGTTCTGCCTCAGCTTTTTATAAACCTCATAAAGGACATATGGATGGCGTAATAATCTCAGCCTTATTTTTGAAATATTGTTCAACCTGTGCTCTCATCGGGCTATCGGAGAGATATTCGAGCCAGACGGAAGAATCAAGCAGGATCAATAGCGGTCCTCATGCTCACGATAATTCGAAATGTCCATGCCTTTGAACATCCCCATCAGATTCTTGAGAGGCATCTCAGGGACCATGTGTATAACGCCTTTTTTAAAGATAAAGATAATTTTCTGCCCGCTTTTTATTCCCGCCTGTTCTCTTATCTCTTTTGGAATAACTATTTGATATTTTGGGGAAACTATGGCCGTGCTCATTCCGGGGCCTCCTAATTATCATACATTTATACTATCGATAGGTATATCGTAATACCAATGAGCTAAAAAGTCAACAGGCTGTTACAGCCCCAACTGCCCCCACTTCTCATCTACCCGCTTTATCACTTCCGGGTCCATCTTTATCTCGTCGGGCCATTCGCGGGTGAAGCCTTCGCCGGGCCATTTCTTCGTGGCGTCGATGCCCATTTTTGAGCCGTAGCCGAGGATCGGGGCAGGCGTGGTCCAGCACGTCCATCGGGCCGTCCACTAATACCGTGTCGCGCCTCGGGTCCACGTGGTTCATCACTTTCCACGCGACCTCGGAGTAGTCGTGCACGTTTACGTCCTCGTCCACCACGATTATGAATTTCGACAGCATCATCATCCCCGTGCCCCAGATGTTATGCATCACCTTGCGCGCGTGGCCGGGGAAGGTTTTTTTAATTTTCACTATTACGTTATTGTGAAATACTCCTTCGACGGGGAGGTCTATGTCCAGTATGTCCGGGGCGATCATCTGGAGAAGCGGCAGGAAGATGCGCTCGGTCGCCTTGCCGATGTACGCGTCCTCCTGCGGCGGACGGCCCACGACCGTCGCGGGATAGATGCAGTCCTTCCTGTGCGTGACGCAGGTGACGTGGAAGACGGGATATAAATCCGCGAGCGAGTAATATCCGGTGTGGTCTCCGAACGGGCCTTCGACCCTGCGCTCGCCCGGCTCGACATATCCTTCCAGGACTATCTCCGCATGCGCCGGGACGCGGATATCCACCGTCTTGCACTGCACGACTTCCAGCGCCTCCTTCCGGAGGAAACCGGCGAACATATACTCGCCCACTATCGGCGGCAGGGGGGCGGTGGACGCATAAATCGTGGCCGGGTCCGCGCCGATGGCGACCGCGACCTCCATCCGCTTGCCCGCGCCCTCGTAATGCGCATAATGGCGCGCGCCGTCTTTGTGCTTGTGCCAGTGCATGCCCGTGGTGTTTTTGTCGAAGACCTGGACGCGGTACATGCCGAGGTTCGTGATCCCGGTCACCGGGTCCACCGTCGCCACCATCGGAAGCGTGACGAACGGGCCGCCGTCGCCGGGCCAGCAGGTAAGGACCGGGAACTTAGTTAAATCAACCTCGTCGCCCGTGAGCACGACTTCCTGGCACGGGGCCTTTTTCACGGTCTTCGGGAAATATGAAGAAATCTCGTTTAATTTCGGCAGGACGGAGAGCTTTTCCATGAACCCCGCGCCGGGGCCGGGGAATAGCTGGGTCGGGTCCGCCACGGCCTTTACGCGCACGCCTATCTCATCCAAGTTAGTAACCCCGAGCCCTAACGCCATGCGCTCCATGGAGCCAAGCGCGTTGGTCAGGACGGGGATCATTCGTCCCCTTTACGTTCTCGAAGAGCAGGGCGGTGTTTTTAGCCCCTTTTTCCTTGGAAACACGGTCGGTTATCTCCGTTATCTCAAGGTACGGGTCAACTTCCGCCTTAATCCGCCGGAGCAGGCCGCGGGATTCCAGGGCCGTGATAAACTCGCGCAGGTCTTTATATGCCAAAAAAGCCTCCAATTATTGGTCAAGAGGAGGAATTTCCTCCGGATGCTCACTTAAAGCGCCTATCTCGCGCGAATATAAAGGAAAATACGAGGAAAGTCAAGAAAGTACCGCCCGAAACTCCTTGACACGAACCGGTGCTGATAATATAATCAAACCCTCCTGAAACCGGTTTTTTTCGCCTTTAATAATGAGCAGGTGCATGGGCAGGGAAAGAAGAGCGGCCGTAGTCGGGCTGGGTGTGGTAAGCGCACTCGGAATGACGGTAATAGAGTTCTGGGATGGGCTTACCTCCGGGCGCTGCGGAATAGGGCCGGTCGACCTGTTCGACACCTCCTCGTACCGCACCAGCATCGGCGCGCAGGTCAAGGGCCTGGACCCGTCTATGCCATTTCACTCAAAGAGAGCTTAAAAGGATGTCCCGCTGCGACCAGCTTGGGCTGATTGCCGCCAGGGAGGCGGTAAAGGACAGCGGCCTGGACCTTGGGACTATCGCCCCGGAGCGTGTCGGCGTGTGCCTTGGCGGCGGCGCGGGGGGGATGCTCTCCGGCGAAAAATACCGGCGCGACCTCTACCTTAAATTACGCAAGCCCCGTCCGACCCAGCTCATACCGTTCTCGCCCAGCGTCACCACGGACTACATCGCGCAGGAATTCGACTGTGAAGGCCCGCGGGCGACGGTCGTCACCGCATGCTCGTCCTCGTCCACTTCGGTTGGATACGCCGCGGACTGGATAAAAAACGGAGACGCGGACATAGTCATCACGGGCGGCAGCGACGCGATGTGCGAGCTTACTTATGCCGGGTTTAATTCGCTCCGGGCGGTGGACGACAGGCCCTGCCGGCCCTTCGACGCCGGGAGAAAAGGCCTATCGCTCGGCGAAGGCGCGGGGATACTGGTGCTGGAAGAGATGGGACGGGCGAAGGCGCGCGGGGCCAGGATTTATGCCGAGATAGCCGGGTATGGTATAGCGGCAGACGCATATCATATGACCGCGCCCATTGCTTCCGGCGACGGCGCGGCGAGGACGATACTCGCGGCTCTTGCGGACGCGGGGATTGATACGGACGCCGTCGATTATATCAACGCGCACGGGACCGCGACTAGGTTCAACGATGCGGCGGAGGCGGCGGCGATAAAGAAGGTGTTCGGCGAGCGTGGGCGCAGCATTCCGGTAAGCTCGATTAAGTCCATGATAGGGCATTGCCTCGGTTCCGCGGGAGGGCTTGAGGCGGTTTCGACGGTACTCACGGTCTTTTCCGGGATAATACCGCCGACTATAAATTTTGAAAACCATGACCCGCAGTGCGACCTGGACTGCGTGCCCAACGATGCGCGCAAAATGGACGTGCGGGCGGCGATATCGAACTCGCTGGCCTTCGGCGGGAACAATACGACAATCGTGGTCAGGAAAGCGTGAATAGGGCCGGGGGCGTTATGAATATCTGGCTGGACGTACATGAATAGAGTCGTAATAACCGGCATAGGCACCGTAAACGCGCTGGGGCTGGACGTCCCTTCTTTTTGGGAAGGCATAAAATCCGGGCGCTGCGCCATCGGGCGGATTTCAGGCTTCGATACGGCGCCGTTTGGCTCAAAGCTCGGCGCGGAGGTGAAGGGGTTCGAGCCGTCCAGGTTCGTAAACCCCATGAAGCTCAGGCGCATGGACAAGCTCTCCCAGATGGCCCTTGTCTCATCCATCGAGGCGATGAAGGATGCGGGCCTGACTGCGGGTATCCTGCCGCCTGAGCGTATAGGCGTCGTAATCGGGAACGGGTACGGCGGCACTTCCTGCACGGAAGAATTCTTCGAGGGCCTGCTCATGCGCGGGCCGTCCGGGGTGAACCCCATGCTCTTTCCCACTACCGTGCCGAATTCCGCGGCGAGCCTGACGTCGATAGAACTGAACCTGAAAGGCCCGAACTGCACGTTCTGCCAGAAAGACATATCCGCCGAGGAAGCGGTGATATACGCGGCGGGGCTTATCCGTAAAGGCGCGGCCGATGCCGTAATCGCGGGCGGCGGCGAGGAATTGAACGACGTGATATATCATGCGTTCGATTCGCTCGGGATACTCTCGCCCGGCAGAAAAGGCGGCGAAGAGGGCTGTTTTCCGTTCGGACGTATGAGGAACGGGAGGGTCCTTGGCGAGGGCGCAGGCGTGCTGGTGCTGGAGTCGCTGGAATCCGCAAGCAGACGCGGGGCAAGAATTTATGCGGAGGTCGCGGGCGAGGCGATATTCGGCGGACGGCCAGGCATAGCGTCCTACGGGAAAGACTTCGCCCCCGCGACAAAAGCCATGGGCGCGGCGTTATCTAAAGCGGGCATGTCGGATACCGAGGTCGATTATATATCTTCTTCCGCGAACTCCACGCCTGAGCTGGACGAACTGGAAGTGAACGCGATAAAGAATTTTTTCGGACAGTCCGCCGTACGCATCCCTATAAGCGCGATAAAGCCCATGACCGGCGATTTCGAAGGCATGGGAGGCGTCCGCCTTGTCGCCTCCGTACTGGCGATGGAGAACTCGTTTATCCCGCCGACTCTGAACCAGACGGAACCGGAGGAGTGGTTTAACCTGGACTGCGTCCCCGGTAAGGGCAGGGAGAAAGACCTGAAGAACGTGATGCACCTGGCAATCGGCAACGGCGGCGCGTGCGCATGCATAATACTTAAAAAAGCATGAAACCTTTTTATGACATAGCCGTAATCGGCGCGGGTATAGGCGGCCTCACGGCCGGCGCGTTACTTGCGAAGAAGGGTTATTCCGTCGCGGTATTCGAGGCCGGCGACGTACCGGGCGGCTATTGCACCACATTCAGACGGCGCGGCTTTACGTTCGACTCCTGCCTGGACGCAGTAAGCGGGTGGGGAGAGGACGGCTGGCTCCGTAAGATATTTCACAAGCTGGGTATTGAAAACCGTGTGGAACTGCTGCGGCTCGACCCTCTGCGGGTGGATAATTTCGCCGGAGATATAGTGAACGTGCCGGGGACTATCCCGGAGCTGATAAACCTCCTTTACGGCATAGCGCCAAAAGAAAAAGAAGGCATATTAAGCCTGCTGGATGCAATGGAGGAAATCTACCGGACCGCGATGGCGACGCCGCCTGAAATGCTTTACACCTGCTCTACGATAAAAGGCGCGGCCGGGAAATACAGGGGAAGGTCATATAAAGAGCTTCTCGATGAATTTATAAAAGACCCGAAGGCGAGAGCGGTGATGTGCGACAGATGCGCTTTTCTGGGCCTTCCGCCGTCGAAGGTATCCGCAATCGCCATGACCATAATGTTCATGACATATGCCGTGGGCGGCGGCTACAGGATAAAAGGCGGAGCAGGCAACCTGACGGCCGCGCTCGCGGGGGCGCTTCGGGAAAATGGCGGAGAGCTGCACGTGAAGGCGCCGGTTTCCAAAATCCTGACGGACGGCGGGAGGGCATGCGGCGTGGCGGTTCCGGGATGCGAAGTCCGGGCGAATGCGGTAATATCGGCGGCGGACGCGGCTGAGGCTTGCAGGATGGCCGGTATCGATATCGAAACGAGAACACCGTCGATAAGTTTCTTTATGGTTTATCTGGGCCTGAAGGATGCGCCGCCTGTCCCTGACAGCATGGGGTATTATCCCGGATATGATATAGAGGCCACTTTTGGCGACGTGGCGCATGATATAGCCTCGCCGAACGCCTCGCTTGAAATAATAAATTACTCCGGCCTGAGCCCGGAAATGGCGCCGGAGGGCCATGCGTCCGTAATGCTGATGTCGAAGGCGAAGTATGTATATTCGATGCCGTGGAAGAAGTGCAAATACCGTGAGTCGGAGAAGCTGATTGCGCTTGCGGAGCGGGCGGTCCCAGGGCTTAAGGGATTCGATAATATTTAAGGAACCGGCGACGCCGCCGACACTGGAAAGATATACCGGCAACTCGCTCGGCGCGGCGTTTGGCTGGGAACAGGACGTGCGCAATGCAAGGACTTCTTCCCGCCCGCGCCTGCCGGGGCTGTATTTCGCCGGGCACTGGACATATCCGGGAGGCGGCATAGAATCGGTCGCGGCCTCCGGCCTCGCGGCGGCGGAGGGCGCGGCGGCCTGGATAAATAAAGAGGCGTTCAATTGAAATTCCATGAGAGTGAAATCCGCGTCCGTTTCTACGAGGCCGATTCATGGGAGATGGCCTGGCATGGCCATTACGTGGGCTGGTTCGAGGCCGGCCGCATAGGGCTTGCAAAGGAGTTCGACCTGATGCCCGCGCGGTTCACGGAGCTTGGGCTTTACGCGCCGGTTATAAGCCTGAAGGTGGATTATAAAGCGATGGGGAAGTTCGACGACCTGATAGTCATTCGAACTGCCGTAAAAGTTCCGACAAAGGCCGCGCTCGAATTCATCTACGAGGCCATCAGGAAGGAAGACGGGAAACTTCTGGCAACCGGCGAGACGACACAGGTGCTGGTGAATAAAAAAGGGGAACTTATATATATAATCCCCGAGCCGCTGAAGTCCCGCGTGGATGAGATGGTAAAATTCTGCAACGGGGAAACATGAAGGTACTTTTAGCGGACCCGCCGCATTTAATCTGGGACCTGATGAAGGGATGGGTGCCGAACCCCGCCCTCCTTGCGCTCGGCGCATATCTGGAGCGCGAGTTCGATACGCGGGTCATGGACTGCACCGTGATGCCCGACCCCTGGAGGGACCTGGAGCGGGAGGTTGCAGAGTTTAAGCCTCAGGTGGTGGGGCTGTGCTGCATCGGCACGACCTATCTCTACGACTCCCTGAACGCGGCGAAACTCGTGAAGATGGTAAGCCCGGGCACGAAGGTCATCATCGGCGGGACCCATCCGACCCTTGCGCCGGAAGAGGTCCTGGCGCTTGGGCCGGACGTGGATTTCTGCTGTGTCGGCGAAGGGGAAGAAACACTGGCGGAGTTTGTCCGCGCCGTAAGCGGCGGAGAAAAAGATTTCTCGAATATAAAAGGGCTTGCCTTCCGCGACGGTTCCCAGGTGATTAAGACACAGGCGCGTCCCTTCATCGAAGACCTGGACTCGCTCCCGATACCCGCATACCACAGGGTCCCGATGGGAAACCCGCTTTATACGATCGACGTGCTGGGGCCGAAATGCGTGGTCGCCGCATTCTCCCGCGGCTGCGGGTACAAATGCACCTTCTGCACGGAGACTCTCAGGTGGGGAAACCGCTGGCGTGGGAAATCGGCCTGGAAGATGGTGGAGGAGATCGAACTCCTCCAGAAAAATTACGGCATCAAGACTTTTCTACTGGGCGACAACGACTTTCTCTGGGACAGGAAACGCAACTTAGAGTATTGCGAGCTGATGGAGAAGAAAGGCCTCAAGGCGAACCTCTGGGTGCAGGCGAGGCCGGACCATATCCTCCGGGACCGCGAGCTGATACCGAGGCTCAAGAAGATCGGCCTCTTTGAAATACTGCTGGGGATTGAATCGTTCGACCAGAAGATGGTGGATACCTGGGACAAGCGCGAGGAAATCCAGACCATGATAGAGGCGATCAGCCTGCTAAAAAAGAACGGCGTCATGGTCATGACCAACCTCATGTTCGGGCATTGGAACGACGACAGGAAAACCATCGACAACCTCGTGACGTCGGCAAAGAAATATTCGGACTTCTTCGCGCTCTCGATCGCGACGCCTTTCCCCGGTACTCAATTTTATAAAGAGGCGAAGGAACAGGGGAGGATCGAGGAAAACGATTACAGGAAGTTCGACTGGAACAACCCCGTGATGTCCACGAAACACCTGACGCGTAAAGAGGTCGGAAGGCTTCACGGGCTGGCTTTCGGGAAATTTTACGCAAGGCCCAAGACCCTGTTCCAGGCGTTATTCTCCACAAACCCTTACATCCGGAAATTATATAAATCGTTTGCGACGTATCTCTTCCGCAAGCTTATAAAGAGGCCGTGGAAACAGCCCGGGTTCATGCTGTTCGATAACTACCTCCTGAAGCGGGCGGGTAAACTGAAAATGGTGAAGGCGTCGGGCCAGCGGGAGAAGTGCGACATATGCGGCGTCAAGGTCGGGTTGTATTCCGGATACCGGTGCAGCAACCCTGAGTGCAGGACGCTTTTCTGCCTGGACTGCAACGCCGGAGGATTTTATAAGCAGTGTCCGAATTGCGGGAGCACCGCAGCTTAAAGTCGCTACCTTTTTAGTAAAAAGGTAGCACCAAAAACTTTTAAACTGTCCCGCTTTCTTTTGGTTCTTTTCTTTCTCGAGAGATTTAGCTGTCCAGAGCGATAGCGAAGACGAAAGAAAAGAACGGTTTTGAGGTTTATACGATGAGAGTTTTATTAGTCGATCCGCCGCATGAGATATTCAAGTTCTTCAGGGGCAGGATGCCCTCTCCGTCCCTGACCGCGCTTTCCGCGTATATAGAAAAAGATTTCGAGGTGCGCGTCATCGACTGCACCGTGCAGGAGCGGCCCTGGGCCGCCCTGGAAGAGGCGGTGCGCGACTTCAAGCCCGCCGTCGTCGGCATTACGGCCATCTCCACTTCTTATATCTACGACGCCATGAACGCCGCTTACCTGGTGAAGCTCATCGACCCGTCCGTCATTACAATCGGCGGCGGAGTCCATATGAGCCTTATGCCGGAGGAGACTCTTCAGAAATGCCCGAGCATGGACTATATCGTGATTGGCGAGGGAGAGCTTACGTTAATGGAGTTCCTGAAGGCGGCCCAGTCCGGCGAAAAGGATTTCGGCAATATCCCCGGACTGGCCTTCAGGAAGGACGGCGGCATCCACATCGGAGAGCGGCGCGAGCTTATACCGGACCTGGATACGCTTCCGCTCCCGGCGTATCACCACTTCCCGATGAACAAATACCTGATGCCGTCGCTCGGCATGGCGACGCATAATTCGATAGTCCTGACCACCGCGCGCGGATGCGAAGGGGTGTGCACGTACTGCACGGAGGCGAAACTCTGGCGTAGCACCTGGAGGCCGAAGTCAGCAAAGCGTGTCGTGGAAGAGATGGAGCTGCTTTACAGAAACCACAACAAGTTCAGCTTCATGTTCGGCGACGATTCCTTCAACTGGAAGCGCGAAAGGGTGGAGGATTTTATCAGGGAACTGGAGAAGAAAAAGCACCCGTGGCATTTCTGGTTCCAGTCGCGCGCGGAGCATATCGTCCGGGACGCGGACCTGCTGCCGAGGCTTAAGAAGCTTGGGCTGTATATGATATCCATGGGAGTTGAGACCCCGTCCGAGAATGCGCTTAAGAACTACCGCAAGAAGCAGACGGCCGACGTCTCCATCCAGGCGATGAAGCTCATCAAGAAGAACGGGCTGCTGCTCATCACGAACATCATGTTCGGAGACATCGACGATACGGAAGAAACGCTCCAGCAGACGATAGATTTCGCGAAGCCGTATTCCGACCACTTCGCCATCTGCCTGACGACGCCGCTGCCCGGTACGGAGTACTGGAAGACGCGCGAAGGAGCAGGGGAGAATAAAGGTCTGGGACTACTCCAAGTATGATATGCTGAACCCGGTGATGGACACGCGCACGCTGTCGATTGAGAAAATCGCGGAGATACATCCGAAGTCGATACAGAAGTTCTACTCGCGCTTCCGCGTCTTCTGGGACGCATATTTTTCGCCGAACCCGTACCTCCGGAAGAACAACAGGTTCTTCGCAAAGATAGCCTGGGAGACGATAACGCACACGCCCTGGGTGCAGAAGAATTACGTGCCGTTCGAGAAGTACATGGAAGAGAAGACGGGGAAGGAATTCGAGAGGGTGCATATATGAAGATATTGATTATCTCCCCGGAAGGCCGGCACACGGCGGTCGGGAAAAAATTCAAGTTTCCGTTTCCGACGGCTGGCGCGCCGATGGTGGCCGCGCTGACGCCCGAGGACTGCGAAGTAAAGATAATCGACGAGATTGTCGAGGACATAAACTTCGACGAGCCTGCCGACATGGTCGCCATCTCGTCCATGACGCCGATGGCCTCGCGCGCGTACGAGATTTCGGAGGAGTTCAGGAAGCGCGGAGTGGCGACGGTAATAGGCGGGATACATCCGACGGCGTGTCCGGAAGAGGCGGGAGAGCACGCGGACTCCGTGATAATAGGCGAGGCGGAAGACCTCTGGCCGAAGGCGGTGGAGGATTTCAGAAACGGCAGGCTCCAGAAATTTTACAAGAAGGATTACCTGCACTCGCTGACGGGACTGCCGAGGCCGCGCTGGGAACTGCTTCGGAACGATAAATATTTTCCGATCACGATAGTCGAGACCTCGCGCGGGTGCCCGCACAACTGCGATTTCTGCGCCGTCACGAACTTCTACGGCGGCAAATACCGCGTGCGCCCGGTGGCGGAAGTGGAGAAGGAAATCCAGTACCTCTACGACAGGCCCGCGCTCACCGGACTGAAGCGGATGTCCACGCCGTACCCGAAGGGGATGATATTTTTCGCGGACTCCAACATCACGGCGAACAGGAAATACGCGAAAGAGCTTTTCACGATGCTCGCGAAATACAAAATCCCCTGGCAGAGCTACTCGACGATTTCCGTCGCGGACGACCCGGAACTTTTGAAGCTCGCGCAGGCATCCAACTGCGTGGGGCTTGCCATCGGATTTCGAGTCGCTCTCCGGCGAAAACTTGAAGAAGATAGGCAAGGGATTCAATAAGCCGGAGAAGTACGCCGAGTCGATTACTCAAATTGAAAGACCACGGCATCGGAACGGTGGCGAGCTTCATATTCGGGCTGGACTGGGACGACGTGGGCGTGTTCGAGAGGACGAAGAAATTTATCGACGACAATAAAATCGATTCGTCGTTCTTCCTGATTTCCACCCCTCTTCCAGGCACGGGATACCGGCAGAGGCTGCTTGACGAAGGCCGGATATTCGACCACAACTGGGACCGCTACGACTGTACGCATGTGGTCTTTCAGCCGAAGCTGATGACTCCGGAGCAACTGTCCGAGGGCGTATATTGGCTGTGGCGCGAGACGCTGTCGCATAAATCGATCTGGAAGAGGCTTTACGGCGGGCCGCAGTTCATGTTCTACCTGGGGATGAACTACGCGATGAAGATGCTTGACAAAAAGATTCACCCGGCACGCTCGGAAAATCCGGCGCTCATTAAATAGCGGTTTCCTTTAATCCCGGTTTTCTTTGGCCGCTTTCTTTTCCCCAAAAGAAAGTGGGACTTTAAATGAAAATTTCCATAATATTCCCAAAAAAAGACGGCGACCCCGGCGCGATGGGCATGACTATGCCTTACGTCCTGCCGCACCTTGGCCGCGCTGTCCCAGCCCCGGCACGAGATAGAACTCGTGAACCTCTTCAAGCAGAAAGAGGATTACGGCGGAAGGCTCCCGGACCTGGTCGGGATAAGCGTCATGACGCCGATGGCCCAGGAGGCGTACCGGGTCGCCGGCGAGTACAGGAAGCGCGGGGTGAAGGTGGTCCTTGGCGGTCATCACGTCAGCGCGATGCCGTTCGACGCGAAAGAGCATGCCGATGCGGTGGCGGTGGGCGAGGCGGAGGAGACCTGGAAAATTATTCTGGACGATGCGGAAAATAATGCGCTGAAAGATTTTTATATAGGCGGGCCGCTTTACGATGAAGGTTATTTCAAAGGCTATAACATCCATCATTCGCCGGAGCGGCCCAGCCTCGTTGGACTCCCCCAGCCCAGGCGGGAGCTGCTGAAGAACAGATACTTCTTCGACTGCATAATCACCACGCGCGGCTGTCCGTACAGGTGCAAGTTCTGCGGCACGTCCAGGTTTTACGGCGGCGTCGTGCGGCACAGGCCGGTAGAGGAAGTGATAAACGAGATCCGCCGGATGGGCAGGTTCTTTTTGATGGCGGACGACGACATATTCGGCGACATTCCATACCGCCTGAATCTGTATTCGAAGATGAACGGGCTTAAGAGATTCATGCGGTGGCATGGCGCCGGAGCGGTCTCCGCGGTACTTGAGCGGGACGGCGAAGAGATGGTTAAGCTCGCCGCCAAAAGCGGGCTGGAGACGGTATTTACCGGGCTGGAATCGGCGGAAGGCGATACGTTGGACGCGCTCGGAATAAACGCGAAGCTCAGGCGGCCGGAAGGCGGGAACCTTGAAAAAATCGCCCTGGCGGTAAAGAAGGTGCAATCGCTTGGCGTAATGGTCTTCGGGTTTTTTGTCCTGGGTTTCGACACGGACGACAGCCAGAGTTTCGACAGGACGCTGGAGTTCTGCGACAGGCTGAACGTGCCGCCCATACCGTTTTTGCTCATGCCGCTCCCGGGTACGCCGCTCTGGGACGAGATGAGCGGCAGGCTTATCCCCGGACAAGGCTGGGGGAAATGGGACGGAGTGCATGCGCTATGCGACCACCCCTCACTTTCGCCGCGCCAACGGGAGGCGCTGCTTTACAAGCTCAGGAAGAGCGCTTATACGTACGGGAGGATTTTGCGCAGGGTAAAAGGTTTTTCACCTGCCGCCGCCATGAACGGCTTTATGATGCAGGCTGGAATCAGGCGGAGCTTCGAAAGCGACTGGAAGAGGACTAATGGCGGAATATGACGCTGTAATAATAGGCGCGGGAGTTGCCGGCCTCGTGGCCGGGAATTACCTGCTGGATTCCGGGAAGACGGTTTTAATCGTCGAGCAGATAAAGTATCCCGGCGGGTGCGCGTGCACGTTCGGGAAGCAGGGGTATAAATTCGACGGCGCCGTACACTGGATAAGCCAGGCGGGCGAAGGCGGGATAGTAAAATCAATTTTGAAGGAGTTCGGGCTGGACGGGGAAGTGCGGTTCGAGCGGCTTCCGGCGCCGCCGCGGGTATGGTTCCATGACAGAAAAATCGAGCCTTCCTTCGGCAGGGAAAATATAATCAAATCTTTTTCCGGGGCCTTCCCGGACGAATCAAATAAATTGGATGCATTCTGGAACGAGACGGAAGAGACCCTTAAACAGCTCTGGCGGCTTGTAAAACGGCAGCCGTCGAAGATGGCGTCATTTGAGAAGCTGCTGTTCAACCTTTCGTTCCCGTTCAAGTTTAAAAAAATCGCAAAATATCACAAGAAAAAAGCGTCCGACGTTATCGCGGAATATTTCAGGGACGACCGGCTTAGGCTTGCGCTGGAGACGATGGGAATTTTTCCGGACATATCGTTCGTGCACTATGCGTGGTTTAATTCCGTCGCCCTGGAAGGGGACGCCTATTATCCGGCCGGAGGCATCCGCGCGGTCCCTGACGCGCTGGCTAACCGTTTCGTCTCCAGGGGCGGAGAGATAAGGTATCGGTGCAAGGCGGAGAAGATTATTTTCACCGATAAAAAAATTTCGGGCGTTATAGCGAACGGCGAAGAGATATCCGCGAAGGTAGTGGTTTCCGCGTCCGACGCGACGAAGACATTTTTGAGCCTTATCGGCGAAGAAAAACTCCCGGCGGAATTTGTATCCGGCCTGAAAGAGTGGAAGGTGTCGGAGCCGTTCTTTTATGTGTACCTGGGAGTGAATTCCGATTTGCGCGAAAGAGGCTTCGACGGCTCGCCGATATGGTATATACCGAAAAACATCGACAGGAAATCCCTGCCGATGCTGGGAGGAAAAGCGCTCGGCATTGGGATGCCGTCCCTTCTGGACCGCTCTCTTGCGCCGGAAGGAAAGAGCGTGGTAATCATCGGCATGGCCGCGTCATGCGCTTTCATGGACGCCTGCCCGGTCCGGGCCGAGGCCGGGGCGAACTACAGGGAGAACGAGCATTACAAGGCTGTTAAGGAAAAAGTGGGCGAGTATCTGATAGACCTCGCGGAGGAGGCGATACCCGGCCTTCGGGAAAAGATAGAACTGAAAATATTCGCCACCCCTCACACGTTCGAGCGTTATACCGGGAACCTGCACGGGGCGTCGTCCGGATGGTCTATGGCGGCGGACAAGCAGCATAAGCTGTCCGTGAAAACGCCCATACCGGGCTTATATCTCGCGGGGCATTGGACGATGAACCCGGGCGGAGTGCCTGCCGCATTCGTGAGCGGGAAACTGGCGGCGGAAGAAATTCTGAAACGCTAAATTATCCGGCTGTCCAGATTGAACGTCTGGCCGCTGACGGAGCTTATGCCCGTCAAATGAAGTATGAAGGAAGCGACCTCGGCGGGATTTGAATAGACCTTCAGCAGGCCCTCCGAGAGGGCGTTCGATTTTGCCCGTTCCGATGCGGAATCTCCCATCTCCGTAAGCATATATCCCGGCAGGACGCAGTTTGACTGTATGCCGTGCGGCGCGAGTTCCATGGCCGCGGCCTTCGTAAGTCCAATCAAAGCGGCCTTGGAAGCCGCATAGGCCGCATGTCCCGCTTTCCCTTTGACCCCTGTAATCGAGGCGACGTTAATTATATGGCCGGAGGTCTGGCTTATCATAACACGTGAAGCGGCCTTTATCATATTGAACGGCCCCTTCAGGTTTATCCGCAGAGTTTCGTCGAGCGTTTCGTCCGTCAGGCGCAGGAGCAGGGCTTCATGTGAAACGCCCGCATTGTTTATCAGCGCGTCCAGCCGCCCCCAGCGGGCCTCCGCCGCATTTACCAGCTTCCCGGCCTCATCAGCAAAGCCTACGTCCGCCTGAAAAACCAGCGCATCGCCGCCCGATGATATTATCTCTTTCGCAACCGCCTCGGCCTTTGCCTGTGAACTTGAATAATTGACTGCCACGCCCCAGCCCGCGCGTCCAAAAGCGAGGGCAACCTCGCGCCCCAACCCTCTCGACGCGCCGGTCACTATGACGGCTTTTCGCATCACAGCTTCTCCACAGCACCCAGGAGCGCCTCGATTTCCGAAGGCTCATGCGCAGCCGAAACAGTGAAGCGGATGCGGCACTGCCCTTCCGGGACCGTCGGCGGCCTGATTGCGGGGGCATAAAAACCCGCGTCCAGGAGCGCGCCCGATAATTTCACCGCCTCGTCCGCCCCGCCGACGATTACAGGGATTATTGGGGTCCCGCCGCCGGTTACTTTAAAGCCCGATTTTTTTAATCCGTCCCGCAGTAGACGTGCGTTATCATGCAGACGCGAGAGCCTCTCCGGGCTCATCTTGCAAAACTCTTAAAGCCGCCGAAGACGCGGCGCATGCGGGAGAGGGGAGGGCGGTGGAAAAAATAAAAGAGCGGGCGTTATTTATCAGCAGGTCGATTATCTCGGCGTTTGCCTGCGGCAAATGCGCCGTAAGAGCCGAGCGCCTTTCCGAGCGTGCCCATCTGGATAACGTCAGGCCCGGCGGACAATCTGAAATGTTCAAATATACCGCGTCCGGTACTTCCTAAAACTCCGGTGGAATGGGCCTCGTCAACCATCAAAAGGGCGTTATATTCTTCTGCATAGCCGGACAATCTCCGGCAGGGGGGCGATATCCCCGTCCATGCTGAAGACGCCCTCGGTGACGATGAGCCGTTTTTTATAACCTGATTTTAAAGAGAGCAGTTTTTTCAGGCCGGCGTGGTCGTTGTGGCCGTAGATATTGACTTCCGCTCCCGATAGCCTGCACCCGTCGATGATGCTTGCGTGGTTTAAACGGTCGCTGAAAATTATGTCGCCTTCTCTCGCCAGCGCGGGGATTATCCCGGTGTTGGCCAGATAGCCGGAGCCGAAAAGCAGCGACGACCCGGTTGATTTAAAATCGGCAATCTCTTTGCGCAGGTTTTCGTGGTATCTGGTATGGCCGGAAATGAGAGGCGCGGACCCCGCCCCGAAACCATAATTTTCCGAGGCCTCTTTCGCGGCGGAGATTACTTCCGGATGCATCGCCAGGCCGAGGTAGTCGTTCGAGCAGAACAACGTGACTTCCCGGCCGTCGATTACGGCGCGGGTAGGGGAAAGTCTTTTGAAGGTCTTCAAGTAACGCGGGTACTTAAAATTTTGCAATTTAATTCGCTCCGCGAAAATGCAGAATTTCCACCGCCCCACTGACCAGCACCGGCGTCTCCCGCATGTAATCGAGATATTTCTTCATATCGAATTTATCCGCATCCACAAAAAACGCCCGTCCGCCGAATATGCCGCCCGGCTCTTTTATAGAGGTTATCCTGCAATATCCGCGGGCCAGGGATGCGGCATAACCGGTGGTATAGCGCGGGTCGTCGGAGATGCATAATTCGGCTACCGCGCCCGGCGCATTCGCTACCTTAGTCGCAAGCGCGAGGGCTTCCCGGAAATGGGATGTAACGCAGTTTAATTCCTTTTCAGCCCGCAAAACTTGAGGAAGCGCATTTTGACCCCAGTCCACCGCCCGCGCCCGGATTCCGCGCACACGGTCCGGCTCCAGCCTCTCTCCCGTCCTGGCGTCAATCAGCATCGCCCCGCGCATGTTCTCTCCGGCAGGCGAAGCGCCGGAGGAAATCTGGTCCAGCGCGCCTCTCGCCGCAATCTCGGAGACGCCCGCCTTCACGAGTTCAAAGACGGCAATATCATGGGAAATATTTACGGCTGAATCCACTTGACCTATGGCAGCCGTTCGGGTGACAGCCGTTTGCGGGCCGACGGAGGGCGTTCGGTGGGGATTGTTTATTACCGGGAGCGGCTTAAACTTAAAAATCTCTTTCCCCGCCAGGGACGTAACCGTAACCGCTATCTCTTCCGGCGGGCCGTTCTCGTGCGCCATCGCACGCTTGATAAGCGCCGACGTTACCGCCTCGACTTCATCAGCCGGGGCGATCCTCTCCGCGCCCGATATGTGCCTGCCGCCCCGGGCCGCGCGCATCCTGACGGAGAGATTTACCTGTCCAGAGCGACAGCGAAAGACAGTTCAGCCATGAAGCCGCATCCCCAGGTCTTCTATCATGCGGAGGTCGTCCGCGAAATCCCTGCCGTTCGTCGTGAGATAATCGCCCATCAAAAGGCCGTTTGCGCCAGCCATGAAAATCATCGGGTGCAACTCGCGCAGCGAGGTCAGCCTTCCGCCGCATACCCGTATTTCCTTTTCCGGCAGGATGTGCCGGAGCAGGGCGATAGATTTAAGCGCCTCGAAAGGCGTCATGAAATCCGCATTTTCTAAAGGCGTGCCCGGTATAGGCATAAGGAAATTGACCGGGACCGAATCTATGCCGAGACGGGCCAGCTGCAGAGGCCATTTCAGCCCGGTCGTTTAAATCCTCGCCCAGGCCAAAAATCCCGCCGCTGCAAGTGGACAGCCCCGCATCCTTCGCGGCCAGAAGGGTCTCGACCCGCTCGTCGAACGTATGGGTCGAGCATATCCTTGGGAAAAAATTTTTCGAGGTTTCCAGGTTGTGGTGATAGCGGTTTAAGCCGGCCTCTTTTAATGTACGGAGCTGGGGAGCCGACAAAGTCCCAAGCGTGGCGCAAGGAAGAAAGCCCGTTTCCCGGACTCTTTCGACCATACGGGCTATGCTGGAGAGCTCTTTGTCCGAGTTTATCCCCCGGCCGGATGTCACGATGCAGAAACGCCTTACGCCTTTTTCAAAGGCCCGGTTCGCCGCCTCCGTGACGGCATCCGCCGGAAGCAGGGGATATGTGTTGACCTGGGTCCCATGATGGGCGGACTGGGCGCAAAAGGCGCAGTCTTCCGGGCAGTTACCGGAACGGGCGTTGATTATGGAGCATGCGTCGACCAGGCCGCCGAAATTTTTTTCCCGGATGCGCCCGGCCTCCCGTATAAATTCCCAGGGCTTCTCTTCCAACTCCTTTAAATGATTCTTAATTTGCATTTTTTTTAAATGAGCGTTATCCTATAGTATGAGTTACAATATAAACAGAGGATAAGGTTAGACGGGGCGGAGTTTATTGTCAACATGAAAATAGACGTAGGTTTACAAAGTCGGGTATGGTAATCAGGGTCGCGGAGGCCTGATTCGGCTCAAAGACCTTGACATCCGTATCCAAAGAAATTAATATAAAATGTAGGCTGATAGAATAATTTGGGAGTCAAGATGTTCGAAAAATTTACGGATAGAGGCAGGAAGGTGATAATCTTCGCCAGGGAAGAGGCGGAGAGGCACCAGAACGATTACCTTGGGACGGAGCACCTGCTCCTTGGGCTTCTCCGGGAAGAGGACGGCATACCTATCGCCGTGCTCCGGAAGCTGGGCCTGAATACCGAGCAGGTCCGGATGGAGGTGGAGCGCAACCTCCCCGGCGGAATGGGGAACCTCGCATTCGGCGAGATACCTTTCACCCCCAGGGCGAAAAAGGTTCTGGAACTGGCGATAGAAGAGGCCAGGCTCTTAGGCCACAACTATGTCGGCAGTGAACACCTCCTGCTTGGAATAATCAGGGAAGAGGAAGGGATAGGCGGCAAAATCATCCGGAACCTGGGGGCGCACCTCCTGGGGGCCCGCCAGCTTACTATAAATTTCGTACGCAGGAGCCCGGGACAGGCGGCCAGGGACAAGAAAAGCCCCACGCCGGCGCTGGACGAGTTCGGGCGCGACCTTACCCAGCTTGCCAAGGACGGGAAGCTCGACCCCGTCATAGGCCGGGATAACGAGATAGAGCGCGTAATGCAGATACTGTCCCGCCGGACCAAGAACAACCCGGTGCTCATAGGAGAGCCGGGTGTAGGCAAAACGGCTATCGTGGAGGGTCTGGCCCAGCGGATAGTGAACGACGAAGTGCCGGAAAACCTTGCAAACCGCAGGCTTGTCGCGCTGGACCTGGGCTCGTTAATCGCGGGCACCAAGTACAGGGGACAGTTCGAGGAACGCCTGAAAGTAGTAATGAAGGAGATCTCCCAGGCGGAGAACGTCATAATCTTTATAGATGAGCTGCATACCCTTGTGGGCGCGGGCGCGGCGGAAGGCTCCGTGGACGCTTCAAGCATGTTAAAACCCGCCCTTTCCAGGGGCGAGATACAGTGCATAGGCGCAACCACGCTCGACGAGTTCCGCAAGCATATCGAGAAGGACGGCGCGCTTGAGAGGCGGTTCCAGCCCATCCAGGTAATGCCGCCGACGATGGAAGAGGCGGTTAAGATACTCCAGGGCCTGAAAGGGAAATACGAGGCCCACCACAAGGTTAAATATAAAGACGAGGCGGTGGAGGCTTCCGTAAAGCTCTCCGACCGCTATATAACCGACCGTTACCTGCCTGACAAGGCCATTGACATAATCGACGAGGCGGGCTCGAGGGCGAAGCTCCAGAAATATACCCTGCCGTCGGAGATACGCGCGGTAGAGCGCGACATGAAGAAGGCGGCCAAGAACAAGAGCCTGTTCCTCCGGCTGCAGGATTCGGAGAAGGCGGAGTATTTCACCCGTGAAGAGGAGCGCCTGAAAGAGCAGTTCGAAGAGGCGCAGCGCACCTGGCGCGACTCCCAGGAAAAGATCCAGCCATTGATAGGCGAGGAAGAAATCGCCGGGATTATATCGAAGATTACCGGGATTCCGCTTTTCAAGCTCGAAGAGAAGGAATCCGAGAAGCTTCTCCGGATGGAGGAGTTTCTGCACAAGCGGATTGTCGGACAGGACGAGGCTATCCATGCGGTCTCAAGGGCGATCCGCCGCTCCCGCGCCGGCATAAAGAGCCGGAAGAAACCTATCGGCTCCTTTATCTTCCTCGGCCCCACCGGCGTGGGAAAGACGGAGCTTGCGAGGGTGCTGGCGGAATTCCTTTTCGATAACGAGGATGCGCTTATCAGGGTGGACATGTCCGAATTCATGGAGAAGTTCACCGTCTCCAGGCTGACCGGGGCGCCTCCCGGATACGTGGGATACGAAGAGGGCGGCCAGTTGACGGAGAAGGTCACGAAGGCGTCCGTACTCGGTGGTGCTTTTCGACGAGATAGAGAAGGCCCATCCGGACCTCTTCAATATACTGCTCCAGGTCCTGGACGACGGCCTGCTCACGGACAGCTACGGGAGGAAGGTGGACTTCAAGAACACCGTGCTCATCATGACCTCAAACCTCGGGGCGAGGCTCATAGACAAGAACGTGAACATGGGCTTCCACAGCGACAAGGGCATGGACAGCAAGTCGATAAGCGATAAAGTGATGGGCGAACTGAAGCATTTCTTCAACCCGGAGTTCCTGAACCGGGTGGACGACATGATCGTCTTCCATCAGTTGAATAACGAGCAGCTCTTGAAGATCGTGGACCTGCTGGTGGACGAAATGAACAGCATGATACTGGAGCAGAACATCCAGCTCGACGTGGCCCAGGAAGTGAAAGAGTGGATTATAAAGAATAACTTCCAGCTATCCTACGGGGCCAGGCCGCTAAGGCGCGCCATCCAGAAGAATATCGAAGACCCGTTCTCCGAGGAACTCCTGCGCGGACGGTTCAAAGAGGGCGGGAAGGTCCTCGTGAAGCTGCGCGACGGTTCAGTGGTGTTCGAGGAAGTGCCGCTGGAGGCTTTCGCTGAAGTCTGAAACGCTAAGACTATAAATTAAAAAGCACGGGGTAAGTCCCCGTGCTTTTTTGTTTTTTTTTTATCTTTTTTATCTTATTTTCATTTTATGGGGCGGTTATGAGTTTATACACTCCGTAAACTCCCGCCGACACAAACCCCAACACGGTAAATAGGAAACCCATAACGAATACGCCTGTCATTTTCGGCCTCCTCTGTCTAGTAGATGTTCCTGACTTAAGTATAGCACAAATTAAAGATAAAATCAGGAATTACTATGGGTAAGAAAAGCGCGGGACTTCTGATGTACAGGCTGAGGGGCGGGGTCCTGGAACTGTTCCTCGTGCATCCCGGCGGGCCGTACTGGGCCAAAAAAGACCTGGGGGCGTGGACGATACCGAAGGGGGAGATCTCCGAATCCGGAGGAACCTCTTCATGCGGCGAAGCGTGAGTTTTTAGAGGAGACCGGCTTTCCCGTTCCGGAGGAAGACCTTTTTTTGAAACTTACTCCCCTGAAGCAGCCGAGCGGGAAGGTCATACATGCCTGGGCGTTCGAGGGCGATTGCCTTCCGGAGACGCTTGCAAGCAACACCTGCACCATTGCAGTGGCCGCCCAGGAGCGGGAAGTTCATTGATATTCCGGAGGTTGACAGGGGCGGGTGGTTTAAAATCCCGGAGGCGAAGGAGCGGATAATCGCGGGGCAGAGGGGTTTTATAGAGGAACTGGAAGAGAAGCTTAGCGTCCCCTGAAATAGTTTTCAATTACCAGGAGCGCCACTCCGTCGGCAAACACCAGCAGGTTTAATACCGCGCTTACGGCATGGAGCCTGCCGAACTTCCTGCGCATCGGGTCGTCCTTGGGCGCGTTTTCAAACGAACCCACCTGCTTCTTTACGATTAAAATGTCCGGATGGAGCTTGAACGTGACATAGGAATTAATCAGCACCGCGAATATGAGCAGGATTATAGAGGCCTTGAAACCGCTCCCGGTCCATACCTGCCGCGAAACGAGGTACAGGAGCATGGCAAAAATCGACAGTGAGAAGTTATAAAGGAAATATGCGTTAAAGAACTTATCCACGATGGCCGCCGCCGCGTCCCGGCTGAAGCCCTTGAAGATAAGCGGAGTGATGACGAAGGTGAACAGGGCGATGCCGCCTATCCAGAGAGAAACTGTTAACATGTAGAGGATAAATGCTATAAACTTCATTCTTTAGATGATACCATAACTCATGGAAAAAAAGCTGAAATGAAAAATAAAATCAGGGTCGGGATAAGCTCCTGCCTCCTGGGCGAAAAGGTCCGCTACGACGGCGGCGACAAGCTTGACGTTTACATCATGGAGAGCCTGGGGAAGCAGGCATTGTTCGTGCCGGTATGCCCGGAGGCGGAATGCGGGATGCCGACGCCGCGAGAACCCATGCGGCTGACGGGCGACCCGGCCGCTCCCCGCCTGGTGACTGTAAATACAAAATTGGATTTTACGGAAAAATTATCGGCATGGGCGAATAAGAGGGTCGCGGAGCTGGAGAAGGAAAACCTCTCCGGCTTTGTGTTTAAGAGCCGCTCGCCCAGTTGCGGGCTCAGGGGAGTGGAAGTATCAGGCGAGGACGATGTACCCGCGAAAATCGGGACAGGCATTTTCGCGAAGATATTGACGGACAAGTTCCCGGCCCTGCCGGTAGAGGAAGAAGCAAACCTTCACGACCCCGAGGCCATGGAAAAATTTTTAAGCCTACTTTTCCCAACCCCATAACGGGTCGTATCAATTTAGTGTCCTTTAAAATTTAGCTTGCTTTAAGAAATGCAGCCGCTATAAATGCGGCCTCCGACGGTGAGTGTTTCATGCCTTCGGCTTCCATGGCCTCAAGGATGGGAACGTCTCTTTCCTTCTGCCTCCGGTGGAAAATATACCGCACCTTTGAAACCCTTCATACGCAGGCCGGCATTAAATGCAAGACCGGCTATGTCCGGGAGACCGAAGAACCTTACGCCATGCCATATAGAAGCAGGATCGTTCTCATTTTTCCTGCGCCGCCTTGCCCAGGGACTATTTTTGTTAAGGAATCCAAGTAATAGGATACCGTCCTTCTTCAGCACCCTTGACAGTTCAGTTAAGACATGCGCTGGGTCATCAATAAATTCCAGTGTACAAACCGAGATAACCTTGTCGAATGTTGATGGTTCGAAAGGTAAATCCTGAAGAGATGCCTTAATCAAGGTGGAACCTCTGCCCCTGAAATTGGCAGAGTATTTCAACATATCTTCGTCCTCGTCCACACCTGTAACATTCAAGCCCAGACGAAGCAGCTCTTCCAGGTACACGCCCGTGCCGCACCCGGCATCGAGGACTTTATCACCGGGGTTGAATGATACCAGCGAGAAGAGGGCGTCTTTTTCCAGGCGGTGGCATAGCGAACCAAACGTGGTCCCGTACCATGCGTCGTATTGGGCAGGGTCTATCTTCACGCATGCACCTGTCAGAAAGTCATGACCTCGCGCTCCAAGCCTATGCTCCTCCGCTTAAAAAGTCAGATTCATATCCGCCTTCATTACCACGTCTTTATAATACGTGGCCGGGTCCGCGACCTTGACTCCGTCATAAAATTCGCTCTCCTTGATGTCGAATAGCTCCTTGTTCAGAGGACATGCCCATACGCGCGCCTTCTCGGCTATGAGGAAGAACATAAGGTCTTCCGCGCTTGGAAGGTTCATCTCGTCCATCTTTTTCAGCACGGCCTCGCCGATCTCCGGCTGGTCGGGCAGGCACTTCAGCGTTTTTATTTTTTCCCGGTGTACGGCGTTTATACCGCGCGACCCGAAGAACACATCCACGCTGTTGCCTTCCCGCAGAAGGGAAAGCGCGGTCATAAGGGCGTTATAGACCTGGCATAGCTCGTCGCTGAAACACATGACGGATACGTTCTTCTTTACCTTTTCCGTTTTCACGCGCTCGGAAGACGGCGACGGGTTCGACGTGCTGCACGCGGAGACGACGTTCTTTTTTTCCTCTTCCATTTCGATACCTCCTCTTTATGCAGGCTTCAATGGCCTGCTCATAACCTGGTACCACATCCTGAAGGCCGGTGATGGCGATAATTCCGGCGATTGCATAGCGGAGTTTCTTGGTATTGACCCTCTTGCTTACCCGGCCCGCCGATCTGGGCGCCGGGAATCGTGCCATGCCGACCAGCGCTATCGCATACGGCCAGATTATCTGTCCGGTGGCCATCTTGCCTATCGTGCCCATCACGGCGCCCCGAGAGCGACAATCCCAAGCAGTGCTCCCGATGACGATGCGGGTCGGGATGTTAAGCAGGTATATCATTACGGGGATGTAGATGAACGCCCCCGGCGCGCCGACCATGCCGCCAAAACAGCCGATAGCAAGGCTTACCCCCGACGCCAGGATCTTGTTGTACTTGGACGTCCTCGGGCGCTACATCCTCGCCCTGTTCGCGTTTCGGCACGAACATCACCACTGCGGCTATCACCGCCATGGTGGCGAAAATGGCAAGCAGAAAGTCGCTCTTTGGTGTGCTTGGAGAAAAGCGCACCGGCAAGGTTGCCGATAGCATTAAAGAGTCCCATGTAAATCAGGAGGGACTTGCTGACGAATTTGTTCTTATTATGCACGATAAGGCCCGAGACCGAGGCCGCGAGCACCTGCACCATGCTTATCGCCGCGACCTGCTTCATGTCGAGATGCCCGATTCCGAAGAATGGGCGGCACATACAGGAGGAGCGGTATCATGAATATCGCCCCGCCAAGCCCTAGCAGGCCCGAAAGGAAACCCGCCGCCCTAAACCTAAAAATAAAAGAGTAACAAGAAATGATACTTCCACTATGTACTCCTTTCTCAACGGCCGCCCGTTTTGTTTGCGTAGAAGGTCTTACCGGGCAGCAGGCGGGCGCGGGCAGGCTTTCTTTATGTTCTTTCGCGAGCGCCGCGAGGATATCCAGCACCTTCGGGTCTTTAAGGAAATAACAGCGAAGTTTTCCGTCCACGTAGAAGTCCACGAGGCCCGCACGCCTGAGCATTGACAGGTGCTGGGAAATATTCGACTGGCCCGTCCCCAGAATTTCCTCCATGTCGGAGACGCAGAGCACGTCGTTTTCCAATTTCTTTAATATCTCCAGGCGGTAATGATGGGCCATGACCTTCAGCAACTCGGCCATTTTTTTATAATCCATTGAATTTCCCTCCACGATGAATAGGCATATCATAATATGATGATATGACGATAAGATAGAGGAGCAGGCTTAAGTTGTCAAGAAGAATTATTTACTATAACAACAATTATCAGGAGGTCTAAATTTGTCGCTTGACAAGTAGTGAGCATATGTTCATAATTAGTTGTCGTAGGAGGTAGAGATTTGAGACCTAAGTCTTGCAGGACGGTTGGAGTGCAGCCCGGCGTCACATACTTCAAGCCGCGGGGCGTCCCGCTGTCAGACCTTGAGGAAGCAGTTCTGGCGGTGGACGAGTTTGAAGCGATAAAGCTTGCCGACCACGACGGGCTTTACCAGGAAGAGGCCGCCGTCAGGATGAATATTTCACGCCCTACTTTCAGCCGGATAATAGATTCAGCTCACAGGAAAATAGCCGATGCGCTCGTGCATGGCAAGGCTTTAAAAATCGAGGGAGGCAAGGTCGAGATAGCCTCAAATGTAAAACCGGCAACACAACGAGGAGGAAAAATGAACATTGCGGTATCCACCACCGACGGAAAGACGATCTGCGGTCACCTTGGAAAGTGCAAGGACTTCATTATCTATGAAACCGACGGCAAGGAAGTAATAAGAAAAAGCTTCAGGAGGTCGGGCGGCGCCTGCCCCGGGCACGGCGATCACGGTGATAGCGGAGGGCACGTGCACAACGTCAGTCCCTTCGCCGGCTGCCACGCCGTAATTACGCAGGGCATGGGGCAGGGGATGCTTAACGGCCTCGTGCAGGCGGGCATCCAGCCTGTAATAACCGACCAGACCGACCCGGATACCGCCATAGCAAACTTCCTGAATGGCGAGCTGTCCGGCACGGCGAAATCCACCTGCTCCTGCGGCGAGCATTGATCTGCCGACCGTAAAAAAAGTAATCTCAACCAGAAGCGACTTTTACAGAGCAAAAAGGAGATAGAATGACCGACAAACTGGTGATAGTGCTCTCGCACGGTACGGACAACCCCAACAAATCCACAAGGGCCCTGCATCTGGCAAAAGTGGCGAAGGAAAACGGCAAGGACGTTAAGATGTTTCTGCTGGACGACGCCGTATTCATTGCCAAGAAAGGCGTTACCGACAACCTCCGCTCGGCGACCGGGGACATAGCAGCCGACCTCATGACATTTCTGGAGGATTTCGAGGTGCCGATTTATGCCTGCACGCCGTGCGCAAAGGCCAGAGACTTAAAGGAGTCGGACTTCGTTAAAAACGCCCGGATGGAGCCGGGCACAACGCTGATAAAGATGACTTCCGACCACGCCGTTATAAGCCTGTGAGCTGACAGTGGATGGATGCTTAAGGAGGGCGCTATGGAACAAAAGGTCGAAATAGACCTGCAAGGGTATAAAGAAAAGGCCAAGACGGACATGAAGGGCTTTCTCTTCTGGGAGAAGGACCTGCTGTTCAGGGGGATGACGCAGTCGGGTTATGAAATCGAGTTCGACGCGGCGGTGCAATGGGGGTGCATGCCGACAGAATCCCTCATGCTGTCGCTGGCCGGCTGCATGGGCATCGACGCGGTAAGTTTCCTGCAAAAGATGAAGGTCGAGCTTCATAAGTTCAAGATGGATATAGACGGCCTCAGGAACCCAACGCCTCCGCAGTATTTCAAGGAAATCACGATGCACCTCCACTTCACCGGAGTGGGCATAAAGGAAAAGCAGGTAGAGCGCGCCATCGCCCTGTCTCAGGACAAGTACTGCTCCGTGTATCATTCATTGCGAAAAGACCTGAAAGTAAATGTCGGCTATACTATTACAGATATAGTCGATTGAGTACCAGGAATATTTCAGACCATGCAGTAATCGCAAACCCCGCTTTCAAACGGAGGACACCGCAAATGGATAAAAAAGAGATATCCAGACGTGGACTGCTTGCCGGTGCGGGCATGCTCGCGGCTGGGGCAGCGCTTTCCGCCGGTGCGATGGGTTTTCTGACTGATGCCGAGGCGAAGACCCAGGCAGCGCCAACGTGGCCGTGGCCGTATGTGAAACTGGACCCGGCGGACCGCCGAAATCGCTTATAACGAATGGTACAGGCTTTACTGCGGCGGGGCGGTAATCAGCAGCGTGTTCGGCCAGCTCAAGGAAAAGGTGGGACAGCCGTATGCGTCGTTCCCGACGGACGCCTTTATCTTCCTTGAGGGAGGCATATCCGGATGGGGGACGGTATGCGGCTCGAACGCGGGTGCGAACGTTGTAGCAAACGTGATTATCGGCCCGAAACTTTTCGGCGACGGCATGTTGATGGGAAGCGAGATAATGCAGTGGTATTCCGAGACGGCGATGCCGGTATTCCTCCCGAAAGAGCCGAAGGTAAAGTCCGAGATAATAAAGACCACCAGCGACTCTCCGCTCTGCCATATCTCCGTGGGGAAATGGATGAAGGCTTCCGGCAAGGGTCTGAAAAGCCCCGAGAGAAGGGACAGGTGCGCAAGGGTAACGGCGAGCGTCGCCTATCACCTTGTGGAGCTTTTAAACAACTGGAAAGACGGAAAGTATTATACGGTCGGCGAAATACCTTCCGAGTGCGGCATAACGGCACAGCATAACTGCACGGACTGCCACGGTGACAAAATTCCGCCGATCCCCCCGTCAATCACGCCTCTATCTTCAAAAAAGTAAACTTTCAGGGCCGCTTGCAGAGATGTGAGCGGCCTTTTTTATTAGTTGCCTGAACCGGAGTTCCGGGGCCCGGGTGCCACATATCCTTGACAAGAAAGCAATTTCATGAGAAAGTTTAATCTATAATAATTACTGCTACTATTGAACGGAGGTATGCATGAGCTCAGCGCAAAGTGATTTAAAGGTTACTGTAAGGTTAAAGAGGAGGGCTATCCGGTCGGACGGCTCGGGGCGCACATCAAGCATGGGATGAACTGTACTTTCAGGGCCTTTTTCCAGGAGTATGACAGGGTGGGGTTGCCGCGCGTAGGAGCGGCTTCTATAAGACCGTAAAGATATCAGACAGCCTTGGTCATTAAATGGGGGTCACGGCATGTGCCGTAACCCCTTTTAATTTTTGCGGATGATTTTTTCTTGACAGGGCGGCTCTTCATGTGATATTGATATTGCAATTCAATTTCATTTATCGGGACGCGAACGACAGGCCACTTCGGGGCGTCCATAACCAGCCTTCTAACGGGGCCGCATGAAACAGAAATACTTAGCCATCGCAAAATACCCTAACTTCGATTTCAGCGTCACCAAACTTAAAAGGCCAAGGACTTAAAAAAGTCTAAAATTGAATCGTCCCTTCCGCGTCGCCCATATCGAATACCGGGAGCTTCGGCGCGCTCCTTGCCCAAAAGCTCGTCGATAAGCGACTGAGGCGCACTCCTGTAACGCATCTCCACGTGAATGAAAGCGGCCCTTTCGTGCCCTGGGGTATCTCGAAGACAAACTCCTCCACGTCATAACCCAGCGGCGCTATCCTGTGGTCGTACAGGCAAAGTCGTCGCCTCCGGCAGGAAAAGCGTGGGTTTTATCTCTTTCCCGCCCTTACCCAGAATGGATTTATAAATTACCGCGCCCGGCTTGATGTTACCCTTTTCTCAAGGTCTCCGGAGCGGAATATGACATGCCCTTCCGAGTCCTTGACCGTCACGTCCAGCCACATCTCACGCACGAATGTAAGCCCCGTGGGGAGGTAATGCCCGGCGCCGGAGTTCGTGACCTTTATAGGCATACGGTACAGAGTGCCGGGTTTTGGTTTTTCCGACCCTATAAACTCCACCGTAACGGCGTGTTTAAGCCGGTCCTCAGCCATGCGCGCTTGCGGGTGATGACCCAAAAGCGCCGTGACGGCTAAATTCCCGCCTACGAAATAGTGCTGCCAGATGTGCGGCCTTTTCTTGCCGCCCATCTCCTCGGGCGCGGCGAAGCCCGGCACGTCAGGTCTTATGGTGCTGCCGGTTGAAGGGTACTGTGGTGTCTGGCGCATATGGCAGTCCTGGCAGGTGACGGTGGTGGCGGGGTCGCCGGTGTTATATGGTCCGGTGCGCCACTCGGAATAGGTGTTCTCGATGGACATTTTATTGTGCGCGTGGTTAACGTCGTGGCACATCCCACATAGCTCGGAACGGGTATGGAGTTCGGAGAACTTTGTCTTGTGAAATGGCGAGACCGAGTCCTTGAACGGGCCGTATTTGATCCCGGATTCTTCTTCCGCGGCGTTCCCGGGTTCCAGGAGATAAGCCCCGTTGCCTATCCCGGCGGAGCTTTTGACCGAGTGGCAGAAATCGCAGAATACTCCATCGCCCTCCACGCCGGAAAGGATTTTCGTGTAGCGGGCAAGGTCGTTGGCGACGTAGCCCGCGGGCGTGTGACAGCGCGAGCACATGGCAACCTCCGACTTTTCACCATCATCCGTGGCCCCCTTTACATATGTCATATACACGGCCTGGAATACCGGGTCTATCCACGCGGACGCCATCATAGAGCCGTTCCATTGCTGGAAGATGTCCGCGTGGCATCCGGCGCAGACCTGGGGCTCGTGGAAGGAACCCGATTTGTGCGACCCCGGCATGTCCGGGACGTCCAGAGCATGTTCGATGGCGCGGTAACCTTCGGGAGCACCCATATCGGGGACGCCTTACCGTGTTGCCACTTCGCCCACACGGAATAATCCTCGGCAAAGGCCGGCGAAAAGGCGGAGAGAACACCTATAAGAGCAAATAACATGGACAACCGAATGTTCTTCATTTGCACCTCCTGGGCCGGTTTATTATCAGTATAATAAATTTTTTGATTAATTTCAGAGATGCCGATACAAACATCAGCGCGCGGATCGTCGAACCTTCGGCGTGAAGGGATCTGGCCGGGGAAACAGGAACAATGGTTTTCAAGTTAAGTCCTTTATTCAATGAGATTCGATGCTTGCCAAAAAATAATTTTTTTGTTATAGTGTGACTAAGACTCAAGTTTTTACCACCCAAGAAGTTCTGATTTCATCAAGTACTATTTCTGATTGCAACGCCTAAAAGATCAAGCGCTTTAATACTTTAATATCAGGAACAATAATGGCTACCGTCCAGATTGGTATGCAATCCATGTAGGTCCAGACAAGAATTTATTGTCTTCGCCGAACTGAGTCTCAAAGGGATAGAGGCCTTTCTGCCTTCCGTGACCAAAGTACGTCAATGGAAGGATAGAAAAAAACAGGTCAGATTCGCCCTATTCCCCGGATATTGTTTTGTCCGTACAGCGCTGCATCAGAATGAATACCGGACGATACTGAAAATAAGAGGGGTCGTTACTTTTGTATGTCTGGAGAAAAACAACCCGCTCCCGGTGCCGTCGGAAGAGATACTCTCCTTAAAAGGCATGATTGATAGCGGCGCGGAAACTTTAATCTATCCGGGCCTTGAATTAGGGGCAAGGGTTATAGTAACGAGAAGTTGTTCTCCGCGATGTGGAAGGGACTGGTAAAGAAAGAAAACGTTGACCTGTTCGTCATCAATATAGGCATTCTCGGCAGAAGCGCGGGTGTAAGGATTTCTGCCGAGGATATTGAGGCTTGCTGAAGCTGCACCGTGATCTACCAGTACGCGAATAACGCAATAATAAACAAGAAATTTGCCTTCTCGGTCACATGTATATGCCATATGCACATGTAACCGAGGGGGGCGAAGCCTGAAAAAAGGAGGCAATCTTTCCATGTTTCACGGCAAAAACGATTTCTTAAATATGCTCTGCCTGGAGAGGAAAAGGACGGAGCGCTCGCGCAGGCAGTTTTGTCTGATGCTCCTTAACCTGGAGAGGTTTCGTCAATTGACTGAAAGGCGTCAGGTAGCGAAGAAGATAAAGCATTTGCTTGAATCTTTCACGAGGGAGGTCGATATCAAGGGCTGGTACGATTCCGACTCCGTCGCAGGCGTCATCTTTACCGAGACTGACCGGACCCGCGCGCAGTACATCGAACATAAGCTGCGCCAGAACATGGAGAAAGTCCTTCATAAAGAAAAGTCGGATAATGTCATAATTTCAATCCATGTCTTTCCCGACGAAGAACGCGGGCACAAATCGGACGATGCATCGGACTTAATGCTCTATCCGGACCTGGTAAAGCAAAATCCCCGTCAGGCGTCGCATCTGCTAAAACGGATAATAGATGTTGCCGGCAGCGTAATCGGTCTGGCCGTCCTCTCGCCTTTTTTTCTTATAATTTCTCTTCTCGTCAAGGTTTCTTCAAAAGGGCCGGTCTTCTTCAGACAGGAGAGGATAGGCCGGTGCGGGAAAAAATTCGTTTTCATCAAGTTCAGGACGATGCTTACGGATAATGACCCGGGCATACACAAAAAGTTCGTGACGGATTTTATCTGCGACCGGGACGGCTGCCATGCACAAGATGGGGAAGGGCAAAAAATTTACAAAATAAAAAGGGACCCCAGGGTCACGCCGCTCGGGCGGGTCCTCAGGAAAGCCAGCATAGATGAACTCCCCCAACTCTACAACGTCCTGAAAGGGGAGATGTCGCTCGTGGGGCCCAGGCCGCCTATCCCGTATGAGTTCGACGCATATGATGTCTGGCACAAACGGCGCGTAATGGAGATAAAACCGGGGATTACGGGCTTATGGCAAGTCGGCGGACGGAGCAGGACCACCTTCGATGAAATGGTGCGGCTTGATATCCAGTACCTGAAGGAGTGGTCGATATGGTTGGATATCAAGATACTACTAAAGACGCCCCTGGCGGTGATGTTTGCCGGGGGGGCATATTAGGATTTGAACGGTTGATTAAGCCGATGGGAGGAAAGTCTATGGTTAATATCGGCGTGATAGGTTACGGATACTGGGGCCCGAACATCGTCAGGAATTTTAACGGCGCCGAGGGCGCCAGGGTTGTCTCTATCTGCGACAAGAGCCAGGCCGCGCTTAACCGCGCCGGGAAAATGTACCCGGGCATTGACATAACGCGGGAGTACCTTGAAATCCTGGCTTCGAAGAATATCGACGCCGTCGCGATAATCACTCCGGTCTCGACGCATTTCGCGCTGGCCAAGACGGCTTTAGAAAACGGGAAAAATATATTTGTCGAAAAGCCGTTTACCGCGACGGCGGCGCAGGCCGACGAACTGATAGACCTGGCTGAAAAAAAGGGCCTCAAGATAATGGTGGACCATACGTTCATCTTTACGGACGCCGTGCGAAAGATCAAAGATATCACGGATGAAAATAAACTGGGCGTCCTTTACTATTACGATTCGACGAGGGTCAACCTGGGGCTCTTCCAGGATGACGTGAACGTCATCTGGGCCTTGCGCCCCATGATTTCGCGATAATGGATTATCTGGTCAAGGAGAAACCATCCGCCGTATCGGCGTCCGGCAAGGCGCATGTCAACGGCAGGGAAGATACCGCCTACGTTACCGTCTATTTCACGAACAACATGATAGCGCACTTCAACGTCAACTGGCTGTCGCCCGTAAAGCTTCACCGTCCTCATCGGCGGAGAGAAGAGGATGCTGGTCTGGAACGACCTGGAAGCGGACGAGAAGATAAAAATTTACGACAAGGGGGTCGAGGTCAAGACTAAGGAAGGGATATACGAGAGACTGGTAAGCTACCGGTCGGGGGATATTTCGGTGCCGAGGATAAATCAGGTAGAAGCGCTCAAGGTGGAGACGGAATATTTTATCGAATGCATAAACTGCGACAAGACCCCCATAAACGACGGACATTCAGGCCTCCGAGTCGTGAAGCTGCTCGAGGCGTGCGATCAATCCTTGAAAAGTAACGGGGCCATGGTGAATATATGAAGTACCTGTCCATAGAAAAAGATGTCCACATAGGGAAGGACGTAAAGCTCGCGGAGTTTATCAATCTGTACGGATGTTTTATCGATGACAACACCAGGATAGGGGCCTTCGTGGAGATACAGAAAAACGCGAGGGTAGGCAAAAACTGCAAGATTTCAAGCCATAGCTTCATCTGTGAAGGCGTCACCATTGAAGACGGCGTCTTCGTGGGCCATAACGTAACCTTCATCAACGACAAGTTTCCCCGTGCGACAAATCAGGCCGGCGGGTTAAAGAGCGAAGCCGATTGGAAGGTGGAGCCCACGCTTGTAAAGAAAGGCGCGTCGATAGGTTCGGGCGCGACGATTCTCGGCAATCTGGTCATCGGAGAGAACGCTATTGTCGGAGCAGGCAGCACCGTTACCAGTGACGTCCCGCCTCATTCCATAGTGGCCGGTAATCCGGCCAGATACATAAGGAAAATAAACCATGAACAGCAATGAAAAGATCCCATTTCTGAACCTTGTCACTCCCCATCTGGAGCTTGAGGAAGAGCTGGTGGACGTTTTCCGTAACGCCATAAGGACGGGAAGGTTCATCGGCGGAAACGAGGTGGAGGAGTTCGAGGGGGAGTTCGCACTGCACTGCGACGCGGAATACTGCGTCGGAGTCGGCAGCGGGACGGATGCGCTGAGGTTCGCTTTGATAGCGGCTGGCGTCAGGCAGGGAGAGATGGTAATTACCGTGCCCAACACCTTTATTGCGACTACCGAAGCCATCACTCAGGTCGGCGCGACAATAGCTTTCGTCGATATAGATGAGCGCACATACAACATGGCCCCGGCCAGGCTCAGGGATTACCTGGAAACCAGGTGCAAAAAGGATAGTGCCTCGGGCCGTCCCGTAAACGTTGAGACTGGAAGAGTTGTCTCGGCGGTAATACCCGTCCATCTCTACGGTCAGATGGCCGATATGGAACCGATAATGGAGATTGCGGAGCAGTACAAACTGATAGTAATCGAGGATGCATGCCAGGCGCACGGCGCTCAATATTTTTCGCGGAAAGAGGGCTGCTGGAAAAAGGCAGGGTCTATCGGGCACGCCGCCGCCTTCAGTTTTTATCCGGGTAAAAATCTCGGCGCCTGCGGCGAAGGCGGGGCGGTAACAACAAGATATCAGGATATCGCCCGGCAGGTCGGCATGCTCAGGGACCACGGCCAGAGCAAAAAATATTATCACGATATCGAGGGCTATAACGGCCGTCTGGACGCCATTCAGGCCGGCATCCTGCGGCGCAAGCTGATACATCTCCCGACATGGAATGAGAGCCGCCGGCAGGCCGCTGGCAGGTACGACGAACTCCTTAAAAATATCGACGGTGTCGTAGTCCCGCATCAGCCGGACTGGGCAATGTGCGTTTACCACCTCTACGTTATCCGCATCGAGGAACGCGACGGCCTCAGGCGGCATCTCGCGGATAACTCCATAGATACGGGGCTCCATTATCCCGTGCCGCTGCACCTCCAGGATGCGTATGCCTATCTCGGCTATAAAGAAAATGATTTTCCCATATCGGAGAAAATTGCCGGCGAGATGCTTTCCATCCCCATGTATCCGGAACTCACGTCGTCTCAGCAGCAATGCGTGGCGGAAGGCATAAGGCGGTTTATATGTCAGACGGTATAGAGATTATAAACCCGTTGTCCTGTCCCGGCTGGGATGACCTGGTCATCGCTTCCGGCAAGGGCACGTTCTTCCACTCGTCGAACTGGGCGAGGGCCTGCATGAGTCTTACGGATACAAACCGGTCTACTTTGCTTTTCCTGATGACGAAGGGCATAAGGCGTTGGTGCCATTCATGGAAGTAAAAAGCCGCATCACGGGCAAGAGGGGAGTTTCACTACCCTTTACCGATTATTGCGAGCCGATTATACCCGACGGCTGCACGATCGGCGACGTCACGGCACGCATCGTCCGGTTCGGTAAGAGCGCCGGCTGGCGATATATCGAACTGAGGAGCGGCGGCGGCATGCCTCCCTGGGTCCCGCCTTCGTCTTTTTACTACGGCCACGTGCTGGATATCTCCAAGGACGAGAAGACGTTATTCTCCTCTTTTCACAAGAGCGTGCGAAGGAATATAAAAAAGGCGGAAAAGGAAGGCGTAAAAGTCTCCGTATGCAGTTCACTGGAGTCCATAAGGAAGTTCTACCGGTTAAACTGCATGACCAGAAAGTTGCACGGCCTTCCTCCGCAACCGTACCGGTTCTTCGAAAAGGTATATGAGCACGCCGTCTCGAAAGGGCATGGCGTGGTCGTGCTTGCTGATTACAACGGCAAGACTATAGCCGGCAACGTGTATTTTCATTTCGGCGACAAGGCAATGTATAAGTACGGGGCTTCCGACAGGGAGCACCTGCATTTAAGGGCAAACAACCTGGTCATGTGGGAAGCTATAAGGCACTATGCAAAAAATGGCTTCAGGAGTTTCTGTTTCGGCAAGGCCAACCTGAAAACAGCGGGCTATTACAGTTCAAGAGGGGCTGGGGCGGTCATGAACAGGTCGTTAATTACTATAAGTACGACTTAAAGCAAGGCTCCTATGTCACGGAAACTTCGAAACTCCGTGGCTTTCATAACAAAGTTTTCGCAAACATGCCCGTTCCATTCCTCCGGCTCACTGGTTATCTTTTATACAAGCATATGGGATGATGCTATAAATGGCAGGATTTCGTGCGGGAAATATAGGTGAACGTTCAAGTGGAATTACCAGTTGAAAATGTGTAACTCATCGAATTACAGCATCGCGGAAATCGACCCTCTTGTCGATGAGCGATGGGACTATTGTAGAGAACCATCCCTTCGGGTGGATCTGCCACCACTCCGGGTGGAAAAAGGCCTCGAAAGGAGTTTCCGTCATCTGGTAGCCCACTATTTCGTCATTCTCCGGGGAGGCAGAATTCAGGCGGGATTGCCGGTTTACGAGGTCAGGAGCTGGCTCACGGGCAACCGGCTGGTGAGTATCCCATTTGCCACGATCTCGACCCGCTCATTTCATCCGATGAAGACCTGGCGGCGCTTATAAGCGCCGCAATAGAGCTCTCCCGTGAGCGGAATATAGACACGATAGAAATACACCTCAAATCATCTTCCTTCTTCAGTAAAACCGCTTTGGGCGCTGCGGAGTGCCATAAGCCCACTACCTGCCCCTCGGCAGGCCGCCCGAAGAGCTGCTTAAGACCTTTCACCGTTCATGCGTAAGGCAGCGTATCACGCGGGCGGCGAAGAGCGGTATCGAAGTGATGGAAGGAAAGACCAAATGGCCTCCGGGACTTCTACAGGCTTTATGTGCTGAGCCGTAAAAGGCTTGCCCTGCCTCCCCAGCCCTACGCCTTTATCGAGTCGCTCTACAAAGTTTTTTATCCGCAGGGCGGAGCCTCTCTTCTCATCGGGAAAAAGGAAGGAAATCCTATCGCGGCGCTCCTCCTTTTGAAGTTCAAGGGACGGGTATCGGCGGAGTTCGCGGTCTACGATGCGGCATATCTGAATATCAGCCCGATCCACCTTCTTTTCTGGGAAGCAATAAAATTGGCCGCCGCCGAAGGGTTCAGTACATTTGACTTTGGCAGCGACCTCTCCGTTTAATCGGACCTGATGGATTTCAAGGACAGATGGGGACGATGGTGGCCGACATGCCGGAGTTCCATTATCCTTCCCGGGATGCGTCGGGAAAAGATGCCGTCAGGGAAAAAAAATTCAGCTACCGGTTTATGCGGAAGACTTGCGAAAAGGCTCCGGCCTTCGCGCTTCCCTATATCGGAAATTTCTGCTACCGCCACCTGGGGTAGATATCGTTCCCACTATGAGGCTATCGGGTCATATGAGGCTATCGGGTAAAGTTGCCCTTATAACCGGCGGAAGCCGCGGGATTGGGAAAGAGATCGCCGGCATGCTCGCGCGCGAAGGGTCTGAAGTCGTGATTTGCGCGAGGAATGCCGGTGAACTGCGGGAAACCGCATCGCCATCGCGCGCGCGGGCGGGAAATGCATATTCAGGGAAACCGACGTAACCGAAGAGGAGCAGGTAAATGCCCTCGTGCGGAATATTTTCGTCCTTATGACGGCTCGATATTGGTGAATAACGCGGGTGTCGGAATCTATAAACCTCTGGTGGAGTCGAGCACGGAAGACTGGGAAAAGGTAATGAATACAAACCTCAAAGGAGCCTTTTATTGCGCCAGGGCTTCCGCCTCGGTAATGATGGCGCAGCGGAGCGGAATAATCGTCAATGTCGCTTCGGGCGCCGGAAAGGAAGGCTTCGCGAACTTGTCAATTTACTGCGCTTCCAAGTTTGGACTTCTGGGACTGAATTCGCTGAGCAAGGAATTAAGACGGTACGGAATCGTGCTTGCCGTTACCCGGATATACGCGCACGGACTTCTTTAAAACGTTCCCGGCATCGTTCAGGATGCGGAGCAGTGCCCAGGAGCCGTGCGAAGTAGCGCGTCAAGTGATAAATAAGAAGTGCTTCTGGAAAGATTACCGCGAAGGTTGTGCGAATTGCCAAGGAGAAAATATGGACATGAAGATGAACGTTTCCTTTATTGGCTGCTGGTATAGAGGCGACATGTACTCGCATCATTTCATGAGCTTGATCCGGGGGATCGACCGGATGACGGACTTAATGTCAAGCTGATTACATCTAACTGCAATTGCTTTTCGAGTGCGCAAAGATTCGAAATCGCCCTGATGAGTTGTTAAACGATAAATGTAAGGTTGTTAAATTACCCTACGCGCCGCTTGAGCCCAACAAAAAATATGGGCTCCTTAAATACAACCTCGTGAAGCATTCAAGGCTGAATTATTTCCTCGATATGACGCGTGGAGTGTTTTTCTTTCACAGGGCAGGGATCGGATATCATACACTTTGACCAGGTGCTCCGGGCGTTTGGGATATTATCGTTCACCACGCTGTTGGCATGCTCAAAATTGTTCGGCAAGAAGGTCGTGGTTACCGTGCATGAACTGCCCCTCTCCAGGAGAGATATAAAAGCCTGTCGAAGTTCTATAATCTTGCCGATAAGGTACTTGTCTTCTCTGAAGGTTTCAGGGATGAACTGAAAGGCCTGGGAGTCAGGGGGGGAAAGATTGAAATAGTGCCCTTTGCCGTATCCCTGGAGCCGATAAAAGATTACAAGAGAGAGGGCTTTATCTTTTTCGGCGGCCATAAGCTGCTTAAGGGAAAAGGCTTCGATAACCTTCTCTACGCATTGAAGATTGTGAAATCCAAGGGAAGAAAGACCCCGTCGTCATCTATACCGGCAAGGGGTGCAGCGGCCTTGAAGATGGAAAACAAAGAGTTGCAGATGAAGGCTTGGAGGAATTCATTTCATGGCGTGATTTCCTGTGGGGCCCGATGCTCTGCGAAGCTTATCAAGAACGTAGGATGCCTCATCCCGTTTACCGGCGGTTCTGGGAGACATCCGGCGACTTCCGCGATGGCTAACGCGACACCGGTAATCGCGACGAAAAAGCCGCTCTCCCCGAATATCTCGGCGACCTTGGCATCTTCATTGGCGAGGGGTCGGCGGAGGAGTTGGCGGATGCGATGATGCATCTCCTCGACCACCCTGAGGCCGCCATGTCATCCGGGACGAAACTCAGGGAGAGGGCGGAAAAGTTTTTCAGCGCGGAGACGATAACCCAACGGCTCGTAGCCATCTACCGAAGGGTTAAAATTCGTGACCGACGCGCCGCTCGCCTATGGATGCCTTTGCTTGTGAGGATGACCGATGTTGATGGAACAGAAGAATCGGCGTTTAGCACTGAACAGCCTGTACTATATATTCAAGCCCTTTTTCCCGCGGCGTCTCCAGCTGTTAATCAGGCGTAAGGTCGTTCAGTTCCAGTCGAAAAAATACGCCGATATATGGCCGATTGATGAGAATTCCGCCAGAGTTCCCGACGGATGGCGTGGTTGGCCGTCGGGGAAAAAGTTTGCTTTGGCGTCACGCATGATGTCGAATCCTGGAGAGGACAGGAGAGGTGTCGGAAGTCATGAAGCTGGAAGAAAGTCTTGGCTTCAGGTCGTCATTCAATTTTGTCCCGCGTCGCTACGCGGTTTCTCCATCGCTTCGCAAATCTCTGGTGGAAAGAGGTTTCGAAGTTGGAGTGCATGGCCTGTACCATGATGGGAAATATTATCTGGCAAGAAATACCTTCGCGGAGAGAGCAAAAAAGATAAACCATTATCTCAGGGAATGGAACAGCGTCGGATACCGCGCCCCCGCGATGTTCAATAAGCTGGAATGGTTCCACGACTTAGATATTGAATACGACTCTTCTACCTTCGATACAGACCCGTTCGAGCCGAATGCAAAAGGAGTCGGGACGGTCTTTCCATATTTTTGTAAAATACGAGAATACAAAAAAAGCATTCGTTGAACTACCATATACCCTTGTGCAGGATTTTACTCTGTTCGTCCTCATGCGTAAGGGCGATATAGATATCTGGAAGAGGAAGCTGGACTGGGTGGCAAAGCATGGCGGAGTCGCGTCATAAACACGCATCCCGACTACATGAAGTTGGATCGGGAGACATGCGGGAATGAACAATATCCGGCTGAGCGCTACTCTGAGTTTCTGGAATATGTAACTGATCGTTACAAGGGCGAATACTGGGATTCCTGCCCAGAAACATCGCGAGGTTCTGGTCGGAAAAATATGGGGGTAAACAGTATCGATTGAAAGAATATATATCCAATCCGGGCGTTTCATGAAAATCTGCATGCTCGCATACACATTCTATGAGAGCGACAACCGTGTGCGCAGGTACGCCGAAGCTCTTTCGGGGAGGGGAGACAGCGTAGAGGTCATATCACTGCGTCGCGAGAGGCAGCCCGCCGAAGGCGTCCTGAACGGTGTCAAAATATTCAGGATTCAGAAGAGAGTGGTAAACGAGCGCGGAAAGCTCCTCCACCTCTTAAGGCACCTGTTATTCTTCGTTAAGTCATCCATATTCCTTATGAAGAAAAGCATCATGTCCCGTTACGACGTTATTCACGTCCATAATATTCCAGATTTTGAGGTCTTTGCGGCCTGGCTCCCAAAGTGCCTGGGCGCCAGAATTATCCTTGACCTCCATGAGATGGTCCCTGAATTCTACGCCAACAAGTTCAACGTGGGAGAAGAATCGATTATATTCAGAACGCTGAAATTCATAGAAAAGGCCTCCGTGCGTTTTGCCGACCACGTAATCATCGTGAACCATTTATTGGAGAAAAGACTGGTTTCACGCTCAGTCAAACAGGAAAAATGCAACACGTTCATCAATTACCCTGAAGGCGCACTTTTTAATACTGCGTACGAAAAACCGAAGAGCAGCCGATTCGTCATGATCTACCCGGGTTCTCTCAACAGGCATCAGGGACTCGATATCGCCGTGAAAGGCTTTTACCACGTCAAGGACAGGCTTCCGGACGCGGAGTTTCATATCTACGGGGAGGGCGGCGCGCAGCCTGAATTGCAAACCTTGATTCGGGAGCTCAATCTCGGCTCAAGAGTGTTTCTGCAAGGGGACCCTCCCGTTTAGCGAAATGGTCCGCGTTATGGCAAGGGCAGACTTTGGTATGTGCCTAAAAGGGCTGATTCCTACGGAAACGAGGCGTTTAGTACGAAGATATTTGAGTTTATGGCCCTTCGCGTACCTGTACTCGTATCCGATACGCGAATAGACAAGTATTACTTCAGCGATTCAAATATAAGATTTTTCAAATCCGGCGATGAGAAAAACCTGGCGGACGCAATGTTCCACCTCGCGAAAAATCCGGAGATAAGGAAGCGAATGGCGGAGAACGGATACCGTCATGCGGCTGCAAACAGCTGGGAAGTGAAGAAGCATGATTACTTGTCTCTCGTCGACAGGCTGACTGGACAAGGGCAGGTCAGATGAATATGCCATTTCGCGCCGATCGTTTTCTCACCCTTCAGGTTGCCGCGCCTTTGATGACGCTGGCCGGGACGCGGGCGTTACGCATACCCATACTCATGTACCATAGCATTTCCAGCGATATCGAGCATGACATGCATCCTTATTGCCGGCTTGCTACAACTCCGGAGGTTTCACCCGACATATGACTTTTTTGACTAACCAGGGATATCAGTCCTTATCGCTGGATTTCGCGGTTAAGTACTTGCGCATGGAGCACGGTATTAACGAAAGCTTGCCGGTCAAACCAGTTGTCATCACATTCGACGACGGACTCCGGGATTTCTATATAAATGCGTTTCCCATCCTTAATAAATATGGTTTTTCCGCTACCGTTTTTCTTCCGGCCGCAATGATCAAAGACAGGCCCGCAACAATCGAGAGAAAAGAACGCCTGACCTGGCAGGAGGTAAAGGCGCTTCACAAGGAAGGGATTATTTTCGGATCCCATACCATGACACATGCTCAATTGAGGACGATGTGGAAAAAGGAGATAGAGTTTGAACTGAAGTGTTCCAAGGATACGATAGAAGATAAATTGGGGACAGCGGTAGAATCTTTCTCTTATCCTTACGCATTTCCCGAAGGCTACTCGTCATTTGTTGGTTATCTTTTGAAAGCACTGAGGAAATGCGGGTATAAAAACGGCGTCAGCACGAGGATCGGCATAGCGACGCCGGAAAGGGATGACCTTTTTCTCAAGCGCATACCCGTGAATTCTGCGACGATAATGAATTATTGCATGCAAAGCTGGAGGGCGCATACGACTGGCTGTCCTATATACAGCACGCGACCAAGTCGGTAAGTGCGAAATTGGGTTGGTGCTTAAACAGGCTCAGCTAAATGTCTACCTGATATATCAATCAGGTAGACGTTGATAGAAAGAGAAAACCATGGCATCCATATCTATAATTATCGTCAGCTGGAATGCAAAAAAATATCTTGAAGAGTGCCTAAACTCCATTCTTAGTTGTCCGTTGCCTTATGATACGGAGATAATAGTCGTAGATAATGCTTCGTCTGACGGCTCCCCCGATGCGGTACGAGACGAATTTCCCGGGGTCCGTCTCATACGCAATGATGATAATTATGGATTTGCAAAGGCTAACAATATAGGGATACGAGCAAGCACGGGCGACTATCTTTTTTTATCAACTCCGATGTCGTAGTAAAAGCAGGATGTTTTGAAAAGATGATCGCGTATATGGAAGGGATCCCGATATAGGTGTCCTCGGCCCCAAAATACTTAGTCCGAACGGCGCGGTTCAGCGGTCTGCATGGGGTTCCCGACCTTGTGGAACTCTTTCACCAGAGCGTTGGCGCTCGATTCGGTTTTCCCGGGAATGAAGTTATTCGGCGGACATCTGATGACTTTCTGGCCGCACGACGATACCCGTTCCGTGGACGTGATAAATGGATGCTTTTGGGCGGTCAGGCGAAAAGCCCTGCAGGAGGTATAGCCATTAGATGAAAGATTTTTTATCTACGGAGAGGACATGGACTGGTGCAAGAGGTTCCACGAGAAGGGGTGGAAAGTGGTCTTCTATGCTGAAGCGGAGGCCGTGCATCACGGGGGCGCGAGTTCCGCTAACGCACCCTTGAAATTCTTTATCGAAATGCAGCGGGCGGATTACATGTATTGGGAAAAGCATCATACTCGCCGGGTTGCGACCGCCTTCCTGCTTATCTGTCTTCTCCATCATATGGTCAGGTTCCTGGGCGAGGCTGCGTCATACTCATTCAGACGGCAAAGGAGGCCTGATGGAAGTTATAAAATCAGGCGCTCCCTGGCGTCAATAAAGTGGTCTTTCAATTCTTTGATTATCACGCGGCGATGAACCGGCAGCGATTCTCCGACCGCCAACCTGTCAAGAGGCATCGAACATGATTGATTACAGATATGTGTTAATAACACCCGCAAGGAACGAGGAAACATATATTGAAAAAACGATACAGGCAGTCATATCGCAAACGGCCCTGCCTGAGAAATGGGTGATTGTCAGCGATGGGTCAACCGACCAGACTGAGAATGTAGTCGCGAAATATTTAAGCCGATACGGTTTTATAGAATTGCTTAGAGTCCAGGGGGACAATGAGCGCAATTTCGGATCGAAGGTGCGGGCAATACATAAAGCCCAAGGGCTATTGACAGGCACGGAATACGAGTTCATCGGCAACCTTGATGCCGATATAACTTTTGGGGCTGATTATTATGAGTTAATACTTAATAAATTCATGGTCAATAGTCGCCTGGGTATTGCCGGCGGTTTCATACATGAAAAGGAAAAAGGAGAGTTTATCCGCCGTCCATTTAACGATACTGGCGCGGTCCCCAATGCCATCCAGCTTTTCAGGCGGGAGTGTTATGAGGAAACCGGCGGTTTTATCGCATTAAGATACGGCGGTGAAGATTCATATTCAGAAGTCATGGCGAGGGGCGCCGGCTGGGAAGTTGAGTCCTTTCCCGACATTAAAGTATTGCACCACAGACGCACGCTGACCGCGGAGGGCATCTTGAGGGAGCTTTCAGACAGGGGAAAATGGATTACGACCTTGGCAGCAGCATTATTTTTGAGCTTCTGAAATGCATTGCCAGGACGAAGATAAAACCGTACGGAAAATATGCGGGGTACAGGTTTGCGGGTTTTATCTTCCAGATATCTCGCCAAAGGAAAAAGAGGGGTCTCCAAGGAATTTATCAAAAAACTGAGGCGCGAACAGTACAGCAAAATTATAAACATATTAAACCATAAATCAAGACTTTAGTCCCATATCAGCAGCTGGTTATTTATTTATATTATGCATGGGTCTTCTCCTGCTGATATTGCCGCGCAGGTATGCGCTCATGCCGTTATTATTGAGCGGCTGCTATATGACCCTGGGACAGGCCTTTCTCATAGGGCCGTTGCATTTTTCAATATTTAGAATCATGCTACTTTTCGGTTGGATCAGGATCTTCAGGAAGAACGAACTGGCCCATATCAGACGCAACTATATTGACAAGGTCTTGATAGCGTCAACCATAGTCAGCTCGCTGATATATGTTCTCGATAGAGGGATGTCCACTGCGTCGATAATAGATCAGCTTGGAGTAATTTATGACACGATCGGAATCTATTTTTTGCTTCGCGCACTCATATTCGGGATGGATGACATAGTCCGGGCGGTTAGGCTGTTGGAAGTCGTCATCGCCCCGCTGGCGGTGTTGTTTGCACTGGAGTACATTACCGGTAAAAATATTTTTTCGGTTTTCGGCGGCGTGCCGCAGTTTACGGAAATGCGGGATGGCGCTCTCCGCTGCCAGGGGCCGTTCAGGCATCCGATTCTTGCGGGAACTTTTGCGGCAACAGCCATGCCGCTCTTTGTCGGACTATGGGGCTACAGCCACAAAAGGCGACTGCTGGCCGTGAGCGCTATCATGGCCACCGCGGTAATAGTCTTCTGTTCGTCTTCGAGCGGGCCGATTATCGCATACCTGACTGGCATGTTCGGTCTGTTGTTCTGGGTTTTCAGGTCTAAAATAAAGATTATCTTATGGGGCTTGTTGTTAATGATAATAGGCCTGCAGATGACCATGAATGCGCCAGTATGGCACGTGATAGGCAGTATGAGCGATTTGATTGGAATGGGCACGGGATGGTACCGTTCAAGGCTTATAGATGCCGCCGTCGAGCATTTTAATGAATGGTGGCTGATGGGCACTACTTATACAGCAAACTGGATGCCGGCTGCGGGACTCGGTTTTAATCCGAATAATATTGATGCCAATAGCGCGGATATAACGAACCAGTTTATAGCCGAAGGGATCAGGGGAGGGCTTACGTCTCTGCTTCTGTTCATCTGGCTTATAATCAAATGTTTTAAAACCGCCGGAAAAGGAGTCAATGGTAAAACCAATTTTTTAATCAACGAGCGGTTTATAATATGGACAATCGGCTGCGCACTGCTCACCCATATCGCATCCTTTATCTCGGTAACTTACTTCGATCAGATCATTATCTTCTGGTACATGCTTATAGCCATGATTGCCGCGTTGGCTAACTCCGTGGCTCCTGTCAAAAAGCGCTGGGCTTATTGTCTGTATTATGCCCAGCAATCCAGTCCGTAAACGTGAAATGCAGGGAATATCCAAATAATTATGGGGAAAACCGTCAATTTAATCCTGAAAAATTCAACCGCGCTTGTCGTCGGCAGGTTGATTGCGAAAGCCATAACATTTTGCTTCGTGTTTATAACTGCGCGGTATTTGGGAGTCGGAGGGTATGGACAGCTGTCGTTCGCCCTTTCCCTGACGGGTCTTATCGCGGTTTTTCTGGATATGGGCACGTCACAGCATGGTATCCGTGAGCTTGCAAGGACACCGTCAAAAGCATCCCAATATCTAAGCAATGTGCTGTTCCTAAGGTTTTGCCTAGTATTTCTCGCGCTGAGTGTAATGGCCGCTTTCTTTTTGTTTACCAATCGCCTTACCAACCAGTCGCTGATCCTCATCCTGTCGATTTCAATAGCGTTAGGAGCCTTTTCCGGGGTGCCGAGTATTATTTTTCAAGCGACCCAGCGGATGGAGTTCGACGCATTCCGCGAAATACTTAAAGCGGTCTTGCTGCTTTCAACCGGGTTTATCGCTATTAAGCTCGGCAAGGGCGTATTGGGGATTGCCGTTGCGTACGTTGCGGTTGCTATTTTCGACCTGATATTTTCCTACTTGATTTTGAAAAAATATTTCCCTGGCTTGTCGATCAAAATAAGCTCGCAATCTGCAAAGACGATTCTAAAAGGGAGTATACCGTTAGCGCTATTGGTCATGAACACGCAGGTTTATTCAAGGGTTGATATATTCATGCTTCAAGCATTGGATACAACTAAAGCTGTAGGCTTTTACAATGCGGCATATCGGTTTGTCGATACTTCGCTGATGTTTTCCGGGGCCTTCTGCATGGCGTTATATCCGGTGCTTACAAAACTGGCCCATGAAACGGGAGACGCATTCGACCGTTACATGAACAGCTCTTTAAAACTGCTAAGCTACAGCGGCCTGTTCCTTGGGTTAGGCGTTTTTTTTGCCTCGGATACAATAATCCATATAGTGTTCGGCAGCGCCTTTGCTGAATCCTCAAGGGCCCTGAGAGTGCTTGTATGGGCGAACGCGGTCATGTTCATTGGAGGGTTTCTTGCTACCAGCATGATAGCGATAAATAAACAATGGCTTAATTTTGGTTACGGTTTGGGTCAGATACTTGTAAACGTAATTCTGGATTGGATTTTTATTTCACGGTACGGTTTTGTCGGCGCGGCGGTGGGGACGTTGCTGGCGGAGCTGTTTTACGTAGTGCTGGTATTGTCTTATCTTAGGTTCGGAAGAAAGACCAGGGTGGATTTGACCAGGGTCTTTCTTGTACCGTTAGGCGCCGCGAGCGCGGTCATGTTGATTGATGGTTATTGCCTGTTGCAATCAAGACGTCCTACCTGGGCTTAATGATGACGCTGCCTTTGTACAGCCTCGCCGTATATGTTCTTGGCATTAAAAAAGAAGAAAAACAAATGCTTTTTGGGCTGCTCGCGCCGCGTCGGGCAGACTGATAAAAGGAGAAGGTAAAATGACCGACATTAATCAATCGGAGAAACCTCTCGTAAGCGTCATTATGCCGAACTACAACAAAGAGGGATTTATTGCCGAGGCAATCAGGGGCATTCAAAACCAGTCCTATGAAAATTTAGAGTTAATAATCGTCGATGACGTTTCAACGGACGGGTCATTAAAAGCTATGAAAAGAGCGGCCGCGGGAGACAGCAGAATAAAAATATTCTCGCAAGCGAGGAATATGGGAGCGGCCGCCGCGCGCAATACGGGCCTTAAGAACTCCAGGGGGGATTGCATAGGGTTTTGTGATTCTGACGATATCTGGCTTCCGGAGAAACTGGATATTCAGATGGGAGCTCTCAAACGAAACCCTGGAATTGATGTCGTACATGGTGATTCATTAATAATAGATGCCGCAGGTAACCTGACCGGGGAAAAGTTCAGCTCCATATACGCCACCGAAAAGAGAAACAAGAACGGTTTCATATTCAATGACCTGATACGTACGAATTATATCTCGACATCGACAGTATTATTCAGAAGGGCCTGTGTTGAAAACCTCGTACTTTTTCCGGAGAATATGAAATGGCTGGAAGACTGGATATATATGTTAAGACTCGCGTACAAATGCAAGTTCCTCTATTTCAAGAAGCCGGTGGTCAAATATCGTGTTTACGAGGGGAACAGTATGCATGACGTTGAAAATTACGATAAATCGAGGTTATCCGCATATCCGATGCTCCTGTCCGAATTTCCGTCATTGGATGAAAATATTAAGGCATTCCTGCATCAAAGGATGGGGCGTGTTTTGCTTGGGCTCAGTCGCCCTGTTGAAAGCAGGCGGTATTTGCTGAAGTCTTTGGTTAAGCGTCCCTTCAGCCCGAAGACTCTTGGCTACTACTTCTTAAGCTTTCTCCTTCGCTCAAAACAGCAGATTGCCGCAGGCTGAAATTTGCGGACAAAGAAGGAGACCCATAATGGCAAAGCATAAAAGTTATTTAACGTTGCTAGCGGCGATATTTGTTTTTTTTGCTATGGGCGTCTCTAATGCGTTCTCGTCAGCCTATTATGTCGATTTTGCAAACGGCAACGATTCAAATGCGGGAACATCCACGGCAGCGCCGTGGGTGCATTGCCCTGGGGACCCGAAAGCCGCCGGCAACCCCGCCGGCGTTACGTTGTCGCCCGGTGATAAAATTTTCTTTAAAGGCGGCGTCCAGTATAACGGACAGGTGAACGTAAAGTGGTCCGGCTCCAGCGGGAATACGATAACTTACGACGGCAACTCGGCAGGTAACTGGGGGGCCGGCCATGCGATAATCGATGCGCAAGCAAAGAGAAGTTATTGTTTTGATTTTCCTTCCGCCAGAAATTATATCACTATAAACAATTTTGAACTAAGGAACGGTCCAACTATCCGGCGCTCCCAGAATGATATACGCGCACAACGCGTCTTCCTATGTTGAAGTTGCCAACTGCGTCATACATAATACCGGCAATCCAGCCCCTTCGGTTACAAGCGGCATGGGGATCTGGGCCAATGGCTCATATTGGCGAATCCATAATAATCTGATGTACGATTGCTATGACACTGCAATTTATTTAATAAACGGCGCGTCTTATAACCAGGTATATAACAACGAATTCCATGACAAGATAAGATGGGGGGTCGTCGTTAAATCAGATTCGGGCGCGACCATTCAAACAGACAATTCAATACACGACAATTACTTCCATGACATTTATTATTATGACGGCCGGGGCCCGCATACCGATTGGATATTTCTTAGCCTGACAACGAACGGCCAGATAAATAACACTAAAATTTATAATAATTCATGCACAAATTCGAAGACTTTTGCCGACTACGGAGGCACTGCGATTGTGTACATAGAAAACTCGGGAGACAATAGCTCCGGCGGCACCATAAACAATACTCTGGTTTACAATAATGCAATCCGAAACCCGCATGAGTATTATGCGGCCGATGTCCATGCCACGGGAGGCAATATCCTAAATACGTACTTCTATAACAACTCTTTTTATAGTTCAAGAGGATGCGCCATGCTTTATGCCGATACTTTCGGTACTCCTTGCACGATTAACGGGTTAACTTTAATGAATAACGTGTGGGCTGAATCGAACCATATCATAATGTGGCTGAATGGAAATGTAAGAAATATCGCCATCAACTATAACAGCTATTACTCAAGCTTTCCTTCGCCGTTTAAGATCCAAAGCACGCATTATTCCTGGAGGAACTGGAGAGATTTGGGATATGACGCGAACAGTTCGGGACCTCAATCGGTCCCTATGTATGTTAATGCGGCAGATATGACAGGCAACCTGTCGCTGCGCGCCGGCTCGCCCGCGATCGGCGCGGGGACCAATCTGTCTTCGGTATTTAAAACGGATAAGGACAACTCCCCGCGCCCGCAAAGCGGCATGTGGTGCATGGGGGCGTATGAGTTCAATCCATAATGGCGGGAGTTCCCGCGATGATTTTTCGTTGATTTATAAAAGCATTCTTGTATAATATCCCAAGCAAGAGCTAAGGCAATCCCTTCTTAGAAGCACGCACTACCCTTTAGTATATCGGGTTTGTAAGCAGCTTGGAATTATAAAGCCTGTCTCTGGCAACGGGGATGGGCTTTTTTTATACTCGCGCTTCTGGCGCTCCGGCAGGATTAGAACATGATTAAAAAGAACATGGTAACCATGGAAAAACGGGAATTAAAAAGCGAGTTTCTGGATAAATTCCCGGATTTTAGCAAAATGCCCGATGCGCTGGTGGATAAGATACTCCAAAGCGCATGCCGCCGGGTTATACCAAAAGGCCGGTATGTATGCAGGGAAGGCGAATTCAGTCAATCGTTCGCATTCTTCATGTCGGGCGAAGTCAGGGTTTTCAAGGATGGGATAGACGGCCGGGAGATAACTCTTTACGAGGTAGGACCGGGCGAAACCTGTATTATAAATGCGCTATGCATACTCTCCAAAATGTGCGCCCCCGCCAATGGGATAACGCAGACGGCGTGTGACGCGATACTCTTGCCGGCCCCGTTGTTTCGCAACCTTGCCGAGAAACACGGCGTGCTGAGGGAATATGTCTTCGGCGTCCTGGCCAACAAATTCGTGAACATAATAGCCCTGGTCGAAGAAGTCGCATTCGAACATATAGACGAAAGGCTTATGGAATACCTGGTGGAAAAATCCGAGGACGGCGTTTTGCACGTCACCCATCGAAAAATAGCGAGCGACCTCGGCACTTCAAGAGAGGTCGTAAGCCGCCTGCTGAAAGACTTCGAAAGAAAGGGCCGGCTTGGCCTGTCAAGAACCTTTATACGCCTGACTGACACCCAGTAATCTCCCATCCTCCGGTTTGTGACTTACGTCACAGATAACGTGTGACTTGAAGCACAGACGCATACCCGCGTTTATGTATAATGCCGTGACTTATGTCACAGACGGCGCCAATATGCGAGGCGCTCATAAACTCAACGCTGATAACGGGAATTAAGGAGGAAACGAGATGCCTGAAGTAACGATTGACCGTACAATAGACGCACGCGGTGCGGCCTGTCCGGGTCCGACGATGGAACTGATAAAGGCTATGAAAGCGGCGGAGGTCGGGGCGGTGGTAGAAGTTCTGTCGTCCGATAAAATGACCACCGTCGACGGTGCGGCATGGCTGAACAAAGTAGGGCAGGAGATGGTGGCAGCCAGCGACAAAGGGGGCTACTGGAGCATAATCGCAAAAAAAATCAAATAGGAAATGGAAATAAAAAATGTCTAAGAGAATTGTAATAATCGGAGGGGGGTCCGCGGGTACGATTACCGCCAACACCGTCGCAAGGAACCTTTACCGGCAGCTCGTCAATGGCAGCGTAATCATCAACATGATTACGGACAAGCCGGACCACGTATACCAGCCTGGACTTCTCTACGTCGTCTTCGACAAGATGCGCGCGGACGAGATAGTAAGAAGGCAAAAAGACCTGCTTGACCAGCACATCAACCTGTTTGTAGACCCCGCGGTAAAGATCGACAGGGATAACAAGGTCGTGTATACCGCGAGCGGAAAGCAATTTCCGTACGACTATCTCGTCATTGCCACAGGGTCGAAGATCGTGCCCGAAGAGATCCCGGGGCTGAAAGAGGGAGCACACTGGTTCTACGACCTGGAAGGCGCGAAGAAACTACGCCAGGCCTTGTTGGATTTCAAAGGAGGAAGGATCGCCATCACCATCGGCGTCCCGCACAAATGTCCGGTAGCCCCGCTCGAAATCACGTTCATGCTCCATGAATACTTCAAGCAGAAGGGCATGCTCGACAAGGTGGAGCTTTTTTATACCTATCCGATCAACAGGCTGCACTCAATCCAGTCTCTGGCGGACTGGGCGGTCCCGGAGTTCGAGAAGAAGGGCATCAAGTACGAGACCTTCTTCAATATGGAAGAGATAGACCCGGTAAATAAGGTCGTACGGTCCATGGAGGGCAGCGAACTGAGCTACGACCTCCTCATAGCCGTACCGCCGCACAAGGGCGCTCAGGTCGTTACGGATTCCGGGCTCGGAAAAGACGGGTGGATTGTAACGGATAAAAAGACCCTGCGTAACGAAGGCTACAAAAACGTGTATGTAGTCGGGGATACGACCGACCTCCCCATAAGCAAGGCGGGCTCGACAGCCCATTTCGAGTCACACGTCGTTGCGGACAGGCTTTCATCCGAAATACTTGAAAACAGCACCGGCGCGGAGTACGACGGCAAGGTCATATGTTTCGTCGAGACGGCGTTCGACCAGGCGACGTATATATGGTTCGATTACCAGAACCCGCCCACCCCGGCGCCTCCCTCAAAAATGATCCACTGGATGAAACTGGGATACAACAGGCTTTACTGGCTTTCCGCGAGGGGTATATTATAAATGGAATACGCTGCCAAGACATTGACTGAAATGCTCTCCGAGCCCAAGACTATGGATGCGTTGACGCACCTTTTAGACAGCTTGACAAAGCTTCATGAGGATGGCGCCCTCGACTCCTTTATAGAGACAGTCCAGACCATTTCCACGATGAAGGACCAGCCCCTGGATGCGGTGGTGAAGCAGGACTCCAACATGTCGCAGATATCCGACGTCATATCCTTCATGACCAACTCGGTCAACGATAAGATGTTAGAGCACAATGCGGAGATGATGGGAGAACTGCTGGTCATCGCAAACGAAGCCGCCGACCCCTGCATGGTAGACGCGATCAGGGAACTGAAAAGGCTCCAGAAGTCGGGGAACTTAAAAACCCTCTCGGAGGCGTCCGACATGGTGGCTTTCATGTCCAACGCCGTGACGGATACGATGGTCCAGCGGTTGACGACCCTTATCGCCGCGTTCGTCGAAGAGGTATCCACGCCGCATGTTCAGGACAGCTTGATAAGCATGACGAAATGCCTGTCCATGACGGTCCAGGAGTTCGCGGTAACCCCGCCAAAGCCGGGCCTGAAAAGTATGATGAAGGTCATGAAGGACCCTGAAGTCCAGCAGGGGATCATTTTCATGTCTACGCTCGCAAAAAACATGCACAGGTGCATGATAGATACGTATTCGGGCGAATAGAACATCAATTCGGGACCATTCAAAGGGGTTACGCTTAAGTCGGCGTAACCCCTTTTTTTGCGGAAAAGCCGTTATTTATCCTGAAAAAGTGTTGACAGGGAGTAAATGGGCGTGATAAAAGAATGAACGTTCATTTTACTTGAGGTGACCGATGGAGAAAACAGACAAACGATGCGCCATTGTATGCGCGACACTCGACCTGGTGGCGGAGCAGGGGTTCCATGGAGCGCCCATGGCCCTCGTGGCAGAGCGCGCCGGGGTCGCGGCAGGGACCATCTACCGCTATTTCGAGAGCAAGGACGTCCTGATAAACGAGGTGTACCACTACCTGGAGGAACGGTTTTTCAAGGCGGTGATGGAGGACTACTCTGAAGACGACCCGGTCCGCGACCGCTTCCTCCACATAGGAGAAGTGCTGGTCCGTTACTGCATAGGAGCGCCGCTGGAGTTCAGGTTCCTGGAGCAGTTCCACAACTCCCCATACGGGGCGGTACACCGCCGTGAAAAACTCTTCGGCAAAGGCAACAGGGATGTCATCACGGAGCTTTTCGACGAAGCGCTTAGCGCGGGGATAGTGAAGGACCTGCCACTCCCGGTGCTCTTCGGGCTCGCCTTCGGGCCGTTGCTCGATATCTGCCGTGACCACATACTTCATTTCATCGAACTGGACGATGAACTTATATCGCGCTGCGTCGAGGCTTGCTGGGATGCCCTGAGGCGCTATCCCGACGAAGGGCTTCCGCGGGCGTAATTTTTGATTTGATGACGAATGAATATTCATTATTTGGATAATGAGCGCTTATTTCAAAGGGTGAGGTAGTTATGAAATTCAGGTACGGATTTGGTTTGTCTATGGTCGCCGTCATTACGGCTGGCGTGATGGTAATCAGCGGTTGCGGGAAAAAAGCGGCGGCACTTTCCGGGGTGCAGATGCCTCCTCCCGAGGTCGGAGTCGTGACCGTGACGCCTCAGCGGGTGGCGCTGACGACGGAGCTTCCGGGACGGACCTCCGCGTATCTCGTAGCCGAGGTGAGGCCGCAGGTCGGGGGGATAATTTTGAAGCGCCTCTTCACGGAGGGTTCCGACGTGAAGGCAGGGGAGGTCCTCTACCAGATCGACCCGTCCACGTACCAGGCCGCGTATGCCAGCGCGAAAGCCGCCCTCAGCATGGCGGAAGCGAACGTCGTCCCGGTCCGGCTGAAGGCCGAGCGTTACGGACAACTGGTGGCGATAAACGCGGTCAGCAAGCAGGACTTCGACGAGGTCTCGGCCCAGCTGAAGCAGGCGGAGGCGCAGATCGAGTCAGCCAAGGCCGCGCTCCAGATGGCGCGGATAAACCTGGCGTATACGCAGATAACGGCGCCGATTTCCGGCCGTATCGGGCTGTCGTCCGTGACGACCGGGGCCCTGGTTACCGCGAGCCAGACTGCGCCTCTTGCGACTATACAGAGTCTGGACAAGGTTTATGTGGACGTCACCCAGTCGGCGGCGGACCTGCTTCTTCTGAAGCAGAACATTGCCCGCGGACGGATGAAGAAGGACGGCGACCAGGCGAAAGTGAAGCTCGTCCTGGAGGACGGGACGCCTTATCCGCTTACCGGGACGCTTAAATTTTCCGACGTAACCGTGGACCAGAGCACCGGGTCCGTGACGGTGCGTACCGTTTTTCCCAACCCGAAAGAGGTGCTGCTGCCGGGGATGTATGTCCGGGCGATACTGGAGGAAGGCGTCGACGAGAATGCTATCCTGGTGCCCCAGCAGGGGGTGACCCGCGACCAGTCGGGAGATGCGACGGCCCTCGTGGTAGGGCGAGTCCGGCAAGGTGGAGCTTCGGGTCCTGAAGGTGGGCCGCACTATCGGGGACAAATGGCTGGTGGAAAATGGCCTGAAGCCGGGTGACCGCGTAATCGTTGAAGGGGTGCAGAAGGCGAAGCCCGGCACGGTGGTGAAAGCCGTCCCTGCCGGCGCGGATATTACGGCGGCGAGTGCGGGCGCTTCACCATCGATAGCGAAGAATTAAGGAGACCTACATGTCAAGATTTTTCATCGACCGCCCCATCTTCGCCTGGGTGATCGCGATCATGGTAATGCTGGCGGGTGTCCTTGCAATAAAGACCCTGCCGGTCTCCCAGTATCCGCCGGTAGCGCCGCCGCAGATAGCCATCAACGCCGTTTACCCCGGGGCGTCGGCCAAGACCGTCGAGGACACCGTGACCCAGGTCATCGAGCAGAAGATGAACGGCATCGACAACCTGCTCTACATGAGCTCCACCAGCGACAACACCGGGGCCGCGACCATCACCCTCACCTTCAACGCCGGGACCGACCCGAACATCGCCCAGGTGCAGGTCCAGAACAAACTGCAGCTCGCCATGCCGCTTCTGCCTCAGCAAGTTCAGCTGCAGGGAATCCAGGTTACAAAGGCGACCAAAAACTTCCTGCTGGTGATGGGCTTCATCTCGGAGGACGGGCGGCTGAACAGATACGACCTCGCCGATTACGTCGCCTCCCACATCCAGGACCCGCTTAGCCGGGTCGAGGGCGTCGGCGACATGAACCTGTTCGGGTCCCAGTACGCCATGCGCATCTGGCTCGACCCCAACAAGCTGAACAACTACCACCTGACCCCGGCGGACGTCCGTGCCGCGATACAGGCACAGAACGCCCAGATCTCCGCGGGCCAGCTCGGCGGTGCGCCCGCCGCCGCCGGCCAGCAGCTGAATGCGACCATTACGGCGCAGACCCTGCTTAAGACCCCTCAGGACTTTGAAAAAATCGTGCTCAGGACAAACCCCGACGGCTCGACCATCAGGCTTAAGGACGTGGCGCGGGCGGAGTTGGGAAGCGAAAACTACGAGACGATCGCCCGCTACGACGGCAAACCTGCCGCAGGGCTCGCGATCAAGCTTGCGACGGGGGCTAACGCCCTCAAAACGTCCGAGGCGGTGAAGGCGAAGGTCGCCGAGCTTTCCAAGTACTTCCCGCCGGGGATGAAGGCCGTCTTCCCGTACGATACGACTCCCGTGGTAAAGATATCCATCAAGGAGGTCGTGAAGACGCTGGTCGAGGCGATCTTCCTGGTCTTCCTGGTCATGTTCCTCTTCCTCCAGAACATCCGGGCGACCCTCATCCCGACCATCGCCGTGCCGGTCGTCCTCCTGGGGACCTTCGCGGTCCTGGCCGCCTGCGGCTTCTCGATCAACACCCTGACGATGTTCGCCATGGTGCTTGCAATCGGGCTACTGGTGGACGACGCAATCGTCGTCGTCGAGAACGTGGAAAGGATAATGTCCGAGGAGGGGCTGTCCCCGAAGGAAGCGACGCGCAAATCCATGGGGCAGATCACCGGCGCGCTCGTCGGCATCGCGCTCGTCCTCTCGGCGGTCTTCGTCCCGATGGCGTTCTTCGGCGGCTCCACCGGGGTCATCTACCGCCAGTTCTCCGTGACGATCGTCTCGGCCATGATCCTCTCCGTGCTTGTGGCGATGATACTCACGCCCGCCCTTTGCGCGACCATCCTTAAACCCGTAAGGAAAGGACACGTCGCGGCGGAGGGCGGCTGGTTTTCGGGCTTTTTCCGCGGGTTCAACCGCATTTTCAACTGGTTCAGCCAGGGCTATCAGACCAGGGTCGGGAAGATGCTCGGGAAGACCGCGCGTTACCTGGCCGTCTACCTTGTGCTGGTAGCGGTCATGGCCTTTGTATTCCTGCAGGATGCCGACGGCCTTTCTTCCGGACGAGGACCAGGGCTTTCTCTACAGCATGGTGCAGCTTCCCGTCGGCGCCACACAGCAGCGCACCCTGAAGGTGTTAGAGCAGCTCGAACACCACTACCTCGTGGAGCAGAAGGACGCGGTAGACTGCCTCTTTACGGTCACGGGCTTCAGCTTCGCCGGCAGCGGCCAGAACATGGGGCTCGCCTTCGTCAAGCTCAAGGACTGGGACCTGCGGAAGGGCCCCGGACCTGAGTGCAAAGGCAGTGGTCGGGAAGGCGATGGCCGCTTTCTCGAAGTTCCGGGACGCCATGGCCTTTGCCTTCATGCCTCCCGCGGTCCGTGAGCTGGGTAACGCCACGGGCTTCGACTTCGAACTCCAGGACAGGGGCGGGGTCGGGCACGAAAAACTGATGGAGGCCCGCAACCAATTACTTGCCATGGCCGCCAAGGACCCGGACCTTACGGCGGTCCGTCCAAACGGCCAGGATGACACGCCGCAGTTCAAACTCGACATAGACAACGAGAAGCTCGGCGCGCTGGGGCTGTCGCTGGCAGACGTCAACGACGCCATCTCTTCCACCTGGGGGAGCTCCTTCGTCAACAACTTCATCGACCAGGGCAGGATCAAGAAGGTGTACCTCCAGGCGGACGCCCAGTTCCGCATGAAGCCCGAGGACCTGGACTACTGGTTCGTCAGGAACAAGACCGGGGGGATGGTGCCGTTCTCGGCCTTTGCCACCGCGCACTGGACTTACGGGAGCCCGCGTCTTGAGCGATACAACGGCATTCCGTCGGTTGAAATCATGGGCCAGCCGGCGCCCGGAAAAAGCTCTGGCGAGGCGATGAAGGTCATGGAGGAGATGGCGGCGAAGCTTCCACAGGGGATCGGCTACGAGTGGACCGGTCTCTCATACGAGGAGAAACAGGCGGGCAAACAGGCTCCGGCGCTTTATGCCATCTCGCTGCTTGTGGTGTTCCTGAGCCGTGGCGGCGCTGTATGAGAGCTGGTCGATCCCCTTTGTCAACCTGCTGATGCTGCCGCTCGGCCTCGTAGGGGCGGTGACGGCGGTTACGCTGCGGGGACTCCCTAACGACATCTACCTCCAGATCGGGCTTCTGACAACCGTCGGGCTTTCGACCAAAAACGCCATCCTGATAATCCAGTTCATCAAGGACCAGCTGCGCCAGGGCCATGAACTGGTGGAGGCCACCCTGGCGGCGGTCAGGATACGGCTTCGCCCCGTCCTCATGACCTCCCTGGCCTTCTTCTTCGGCACACTGCCGCTTGCCCTTTCACACGGGGCGGGGGCAGCGGCGCAGAACGCGATCGGCACCGCGGTAACCGGCGGGTTGCTTTCGGCTACCTTCATCGACATGATGTTCATCCCGTTCTTCTTTGTCCTTGTTTTCAGGCTTTTCGTGAAGAAGCACCGCCGGGAACCCGCCCTTCAACCCGATTTGTCCGCCACTGCCCCGGAGGTGGACTGATATGAGAAGCTTAAAGCGACCTGGCGGCCCTTTGTCTTGCCCTGGCGGCATTCTTATTGCTGAGCGGCTGTGCGACCATGGCCCCCGAATACAGCCGCCCCGCGTCTCCCGTGCCCGACGCCTGGCCAGGCGGCCCGTCCTACAAGGAGACGGCAGGCAAAACGCCCGAAAAAGCGGCGGCAGACATCCCATGGAAAGAATTTTTCCTCGACCCGCATCTGCGCGAGCTGATCGGCCTGGCCCTGAACAACAACCGCGACCTGCGCGTTGCCGTCCTTAATATCGAGCGGTCCCAGGCCCAGTATCAGATCCAGAGGTCGGACCTGTTCCCCAAAATCGACGCCGTGGCTGACGGTGATTTTGAACGGGTGCCCAAGGCCTTTTCAGGGACCGGAAAGTCGGAAACGGTCCAGCAATTAAGCGTCGGCCTTGGCCTCAGCTCCTACGAGCTTGACCTTTTCGGCAGGATACGGAGCCTCAAGGACCAGGCGCTGAACCAGTACTTCGCCACGGAAGAGGCCCGGCGCAGCGTCCAGATAAGCCTGGTCTCCCAGGTCGCCTCCACCTACCTGGGCCTCGCCGCGGACCAGGAGCGGCTCAAACTTGCCCAGGGAGACCCTGGCGAACCAGAAGGATTACTACCGCCTCGTCAAAAGCCGCTTCGATGCCGGGGTCGCGTCCGCCCTGGACCTCCATCAGGCCGAGACCAGCGTCGATTCGGCCGAGGTCGATATCGCCCGTTACACGACCGTGGTGGCCCAGGACGAGAACGCCCTGGATTTTGTGGTCGGCGCGCCGGTACCGGCCGGACTTCTCCCGCAGGCCCTCTCCGAGACGCTTACCGCGCTGAAGGACATTACCCCCGGCCTGCCGTCCGGCGTTCTGCTCAGCCGGCCCGACATCCTTCAGGCCGAGGACCTGCTCAAAGGGAACAACGCGAACATCGGCGCGGCGAGGGCGGCCTTCTTCCCGCGGATTACGCTGGTCTCATCCGTCGGCCTCGGCAGCGACGACCTTGCCGGGCTCTTCAAGCCGGGTTCGTTCGCCTGGAAATTTGCCCCGCAGATATCCCTGCCGATCTTCAACGCCGGGAGCAACCGCGCCAACCTGAAAGTTGCACAGGTCGACAAGGATATTGCGGTGGCCGATTACGAGAAGGCGATCCAGAACGCCTTCCGGGAGGTGGCCGACGCCCTCGCCGAACGGGGGACGATCGACGAGCAGGTCGCGGCCCAGCAGTCGCTCACCGACGCCACCGCCCAGAGCTACCGCCTCTCCCAGGCCCGCTACGAAAAGGGGGTTGACAGCTATCTGAACGTCCTCGACTCCCAGCGGTCGCTTTACGCCGCCCAGCAGAACCTGATCGGCGCGCACTTAGCCAGGCTTACGAACCTGGTGACCCTGTACAAGGCGTTGGGCGGAGGGGGAGTGTAAGGGCGCTGGCTTCTTTGCTTCGTCAAGCTGTGCTATAATTAGCAACATGAGAAAGATAATTTTAGCCCAATTCATCATCCTGCTCATAGGCACCTTGTTCGCCTGGACGAATTTTACGGTTGAACTTATTGCATGGCTTAAAAAAGCGCCCTGTCCTGTTGGCTGCACGGTATCGACATCGAATCCCTTTTTGGCTCCCTGCTTTTATGGCGCCTTATTCTTTACGGCGGCCTTTGTTTTAAGCGCTATGTTATTGAAGAGGATTAAATAGACCAAAATAAACCGCCAAAAGCCGCCGCCCGCAAGTTTGACACTTCCAGCGCAGGTACCTATAATCATAAGTACCGATAAGATGTTAACCGACATTAAAAAGGAGAACGCGTATGTGCCAGACATGCGGATGCCCGCCATGCAAGACCTGCGGAAAAGAAATTAAAAACGGCGTATGTTCAGGCTGCAATAAACCCTCTGACAAATGCACCTGCAAGAAATAAGACCGGAAAAAAATTCTGACAGGGAACAGGTCGAAATAGTTTCAGATGACAAAGAGGCGTCCTGGGGGCGCCTTTTTACTGATTTGCAAGACTTATGCCCGCACATCTTTGACCAAACAGGGGCTTACCGATATAATTAGAGGTAGGATATTGTTTAATTAATACTCTGTCCTGATATGCGGGCAGAGGCTGACTGCCGGGAATTTCGGGATGTTGAGCCGCGTGGAGGCGACAAAATGAAAAAGTTACTTCTGGGAACAATCCTTCTGGGTCTGGCGCTTGCCGTTCCTGTTCCAACAATGGCAAGGGTAGAGTATAAATATTGGAATTCCTCTCCCGCCGCTTCCGCCGCCCATCATATTTCCGGCGCCGCCGGCTGTGATACCGTTGCCTGATACGGACGACGTGTACGTCGACCCTGACGTAGACGCGGACATCTATTTCTGGGATGGCTTCTGGTGGCGTTTATGGGACGGTCGCTGGTATCGCTCACCTTATTATGACCGGGGCTGGGGTTATTATGCGGTGTTCCAAGTTTTTATTTCGACGTGGACCCAGGCTGGAGAGGGTTTTACAGAAACCATGACTGGCATGGACACCCGTGGAACTACAATCGGATCCCTTACGGGACATTTCACCAAAACTGGAGGGGCTGGCATAATAATGGACATTGGAGGCACGACAGCTGGGGCGTCCGGGGCTATCGGCCCGCACCGCAACGGCAGAGACAGGAACTAAGACGTCAAAGGCAGCAGCAATTTGAGCGGAGGCCTGAGGTCCAGCGAAACATGCAGCAGAGACGCGGGCAAGGAGTAAGACCCGAGGGCCGGACAGCCGCGAGGCGGACAAGAAAGAATGCAACCCCAGGGCAGGCAACCCGGGAGACAGCAGCAAGTCCAACCACGGGGTCAGGAACGCGGGGGTGGACCGACACCCGCAAGGAAGACCTGAAGGAGGGCCGGGGCGTGTTCAGCAACGCGGAGGTGGACCACAACACCCGCAAGGAAGACCTGAAGGAGGGCAGGGGCGCGGCCAGGGCGGTGGCAGCCATGGCCAGGAACGAGGCCACGGCCAGGGGGCGGCCACGGTGAGCGCGAAAATCGTTAATTGTTTTCAATTAAGGACATAGCCCATTAATAAAAAAGGCCGTATTCCGGCATGGAACACGGCCTTTTTTTTGCCTGGGCGAGGGTTATGTCATGTTTTGCATTGTGAATTCATCAGGCGGTTTTTTGAACAACCGGAATGAATAAGCTGAAAACACTCCCTTCGCTCACCTCGCTTGCGACTTCCACCCGGCCGCCGTGCGCATCCATCACGGCTTTGACTATCGCAAGCCCGAGTCCCGTGCCTTTAATGTAGGAAGTCCGCCGCGAACGGTAGTATTTTTCAAAAATCCTGCCTTGTTCTTCCTTTGGGATTCCAAGGCCTGTATCGGATACGGACACCACGACAAAATCGCCGTCCTTTTCAGCCTTGAGCGTTATTCTGCCTCCGACAGGCGTATGATTTACGGCATTTTGAATAAGGTTGACCACTGCCCGCTGCACAAGCCTTTGGTCCATCAATATCTTCGGCAGACCTTCCGCTATTTCGACGATAAAGGTAAGATCCTTTTTCCGCAGTACCATTTCGAAGCTGGCGTATGCATCCTTCAGGTTCTGAGATATGTCCGACAGGGTGGGATGCAGCTTAAAATCTCCCGCTTCCAACCTGGAGATGGACAGAAACTCGTCTACTAAACGCATAAGCCTGTCGCTGCTGTTGCGGATGGATACAACTACTTCTCTTGCCTTCGCATCCAGTTTGAACTTTTCATCCAGCAACAATTCCGAAAAACCCAGGATTACAGTAAGCGGCGATTTAAAGTCGTGACTGATCATGGCGTAGAAATTGGCTTTTTTCTCGTCGAGTTCTTTTCTTTCGCTTATGTCGCGGACCGCAACCAAAAGACATTTATTCCGGCCTATCGTCGCGAGCCTTATATTTATTTCTCCCCAGAACAGGCGTCCGGATTTAGCCTTGCAGTGCCATTCAAATTGCTGGGGTTTGCCCTTCGCGGCCTTTTCCAGCCATTTAATGGCGTATTTCTGGTTATACGGCGGTTCACCCGAACTTAAATCCTCTACCTCCAGTCGGAGCGCTTCCTCGTACGTGTAACCGTACATCTCGCACATGCGGTCGTTAACGTCCAGTATTTTTCCGTTCTCCAAGTCATGAACGAAAATAGCTTCGTTGACCGAATTGAAAATGGCCCTGAAAACGCTCTTCCTGCTCCTGTAAGGCCTCCTCTACCTGCTTGCGCCTGGTGATGTCACGGACCACGGCCACAAGGTAATCTTTCTTATCTAAGGCAATATACGAGGAGTTAATTTCCACAGGGAATAATGTGCCGTCATTACGCCTGGTGACTCCCTCCATAATCATAGACCCTTTGCTTTTCACCTCCTTGACATGGGCGTCCCATGCGGATTGGTCCGGGAATGCTTCTTCAACGTCCAGAGTCCTCATAGTAAGCAGTTCGTCTCTCTGTCGTATCCCAGATTGCTGCAGGCTTTATCGTTGACCATCAGGAACCGGCCCGTTGCGGGGTCGGCAATGAATATCGCATCAGCCGACTTATTGAGCAGGTTCGTGAAGAGCAGCAAAGACTGCTCTTCCATTATGCGGTCAGTGACGTCGCGGACGTATTCGATTGCGCCCGTTATCCTGCCGGTTTCAGAATCGAACATGGGGAAACTGCGAAGTTCCAGCCACTGGACATCCTTGCCTTCTTTTTCCGTTTTTATTATTTCATATGCAGGCTGGCCGGTCTTGATTGCCTTCACGCTGGGACATCCTTCACATGGGTTTTTCCTGCCCTGGTATATTTCGTAGCATTTTTTCCCAACGGCCATAAGTTCAGGATACATCTTATCGAGGGCAGGGTTTATGCGGAGGACATTCAATTCCGTGTCTAAAACACATACCCCGTCCTGGATGCTGGCGAAGATGTCGGAAAGAATTTTATTATTCGCCTTCATGCTTTCCTCGGGCTCAGGACCGCAGCAGTGGTATTTTAATTAGATACTCTAATATTTGATAAGTATATCAGACAATGAAAGGTTTTCAAGAAAAAACGGGTAGCGGAGATTTAGTCCAGGCGGTTTTAATTCCAAACTTTGTCGGATAAGCCGCCGTGGTCAGCCTTTTGGCTGGTCATCGGCAGAATTATTTTGAATTCGCTCCCCTTGCGGTCCTCGCTCTCAACCTCCACCTTTCCGCCGTGCGCCTCGGCTACCAGTCTGACTATCGTGAGCCCCATTCCCGGGCCTCTGGCGCTATGGACGTCGGGGCAGTTCCCATACTTGTCGAAGATTTTGCATCTTAGTTCCCGCGGTAATCCGGGGCCGGTATCCGACACGGAAAAATAAGCGTAAGTCCCTTCCGGCTCCATGCGCCGTCCGGCCCTTACGGTTATCGTGCCGCCTCTTGGGGTATAGTTTACGGCATTCTGTATCAGGTTATTAAGCGCCCTCTCCACGAGTTTTTTGTCCACAGTGAGGAGCGGCAATCTTTCCGCGTTATCCAAAACCAGTCTCAGGTTCTTTTTCAAAATCTGGACCGAGAACTCCTTTTTTAATTCCTCCAGGATGGTATTTGCTTCCACGGAGGCAAAGATAGGCGACAGGAGCCTCGACTCAAGCATTGCATGGAACAGGAAATCGAAATCCTGCACCATGCCATGCAGCTTTTCGCCATTTCTGACTATTGCATTAGCCATATCAACGGCCTTTTCATTCATGCCCTCAGCCAACGCTATCAGTTCCGCGTAACTCATTAAGGCCGTAACGGGAGTTTCGAAGTCGTGAGTGACCGTGGACAGAAAATTAGATTTCTGCCTTTCCAGCTTCTTATTTTCGGTTATGTCGGCAAAGACGCCCATCAGGGCTGGCCTGTTTTCATGTTTCATGGGCGTAAAGGTGCATTCGATTTCCGCAAGATCTCCGACCTTCCTCTGGCACTCGGTCTGGCACGAAAAGCTCTTGACCTCGCCCGAAAGGACCCTTTCCATGCCCTCCCTGGCGGCGCCTCCGTCCACGGGAAGCAATATATCGTCCATAAGACCTTTTTGCTTAATGCTTTCGAGGGGGCGCCCCGTCATTTCTGCAAATGCGGGATTCGCGTATATTATCCGGCCGTCCTGAACCAGGCAGACCCCGAAGCGCATCCCATCCAGGATGCGCTTAAAAGACGCGTCATTGCCTTGCCTTTTTTGTTTGAAACTGTTTTGCGGCAGGTCGCTCTTCCCGAAGAGGAGGTGGTCGATGCTCTGCCCGAAGTACTTCGAGAACGCCACGAGGAAGGCAAGGGACGGCTTGGTTATCCCCTTCTCGATCTGACTGATATAACCCTGGTCGCATTCGACCAGGCTCGCAAGTTCTTTCTGGCTCTGTCCCGCGTTGGTCCGCGCTTCTTTGATCCGGGCGCCTATGGCCTTGAAGTCTAAGGATTTTTTCATGCTATGTTTCCCGGCCTCGTTTTTGGATGCATTATTATAATATATCAATCATTTAGAAAAAAAAAATTAAAAAAAGATTAATTCTCCTTAATGAATAATACGCCGCTTCATGCTTTGGGATTTGGCATGGTTAGAGGAATGCTTGCAACTTGGTCTCTATTCGTGCAGCGCCTTATGGACGAACGAGATCGCAATCGACCCCTCGCCGACCGCCGACGCCACACGTTTGACGTTGCCGCTTCTGACATCGCCTACGGCGAACACTCCGGGCAAGCTCGTCTCCAACAGATGAGGGACTCCGGAGCAGCGGCCAATGCGCCGCCGTCAAGTCTTCTCGCGACAGGTCGGGACCCGTCTTGATGAACCCGCCACCGTCGAGCGCTACACATCCGCCGAGCCACTGCGTATTGGGCGCCGCACCCGTCATAACGAAGACATGGCGGATGTCGTGAGTCTCTGACGTATCCTTTTTGCTATCCCGCCATTGCACGCGCTCAAGGTGGTCGCCTCCCATGAGCGCCGTGATTTCTGTCTGCAACCGCAAGGCGATGGCGGGAGTCTCCTCGATGCGCCGGATCAGATAGCGTGACATGCTGTCCGCCAGTGTGTCGGACCGGACGAGCAGGTGAACACGTTTTGCGGTTTGCGAGAGAAACACGGCGGCCTGCCCCGCGGAGTTTCCTCCGCCCACGACAACCACTTCGTCGTCGGAGCACAGCTGCGACTCGACGTATGTGGCCGCGTAGTAGACGCCTGCGCCCTCGAATTGCGACAGGTTACCCAGAGGCAGTTTCCTGTATTGCGCGCCGGTCGCAATGATTACCGAACGCGCCTGCACAGGCGGACCATCGTCGAACTCGATGGCGTAGGGCTTATGATCACCCATAAGCCGCCTGGCGCATCTCGCGACCATCACTTGAGCGCCGAATTTCTGCGCCTGTGTGTATGCGCGCATTGCGAGTTCTTCACCTGAAATGCCCGTCGGAAAACCAAGGTAGTTCTCGATCTTCGAGCTCGAACCCGCCTGCCCCCCGGGTGCGTCCGCTTCCAGCACCAGGACGTCCAGTCCTTCCGAAGCGGCGTACACGGCAGCCGCGAGCCCCGCGGATCCGGCGCCGACGATCACGACGTCACGCAATGCCGTCAGGTTTATCGCCTCGTTGAAGCCGAGACTCTCTGCGATCTGGCTGTTGGTCGGGTTGCGAAGCGCCGTATCGCCGCGGCAGATAACCACAGGCACATCGCTTACGGCGACGTGAAAATGATCCAGAAGCTCCTGTACGCCGGCGTCACGGTTTAAGTCTATGTACGAGTAGGGTTGCCCGTTGCGTGCCAGGAACTCTCTGATGCGAAGCGTGCCTGCGGAATGGTCCGACCCGAGGACTACGACGTCTCCGAACCCCTGCGCAATCAGCTCCACCCGGCGCAGCACGAAGGCGAGCATGAAAATCTCGCTCAACTCGCTGTCGTCTTGCAACAACTGAAGCAGGTGTCCGCGGTCGACCTCGATCACCTCGCCCGCTTCCTTTGCGCGCACCCGTACCAGAATGCGGCGTCCGGAGAGGATGCTTACTTCCCCCGTGAACTGCCCAGGCAGAAACAGGGCCACCGGTTTCTCGGCGGCGCCCGATGGCAGGACGGCCTCCACTTGGCCGGTTTTGACGACGAAGAGCGGGGCGTCCTTATCCCCGGCCTCGATTAAAACCTCGCCGGGCTGGACCTGGCGGACGCGTCCCAGCGCAGCCAGGCGCTCGACCTGCGCCGGCTTCAGCTTTGGAAACACTGCGGCGGGCGTAGAAAAGGGCGATTTGAGGAGAGGATATTCTTCGGTCATGGTGATGTGCCTTTCGAGTGGCCGTCGGTGACATGCGTGCAGATCATGTTTTGAGTCCCCTCCATCAGTCAATCGAGTTGCCGAATCTCTCGATATCGGAAACAATCGACGAGGTGATCATTCACCATGCCGACCGCCTGCATGTGTGCATAAATGACAGTAGGGCCGACGAAGCCGAATCCACGGCGCTTGAGGTCCTTGCTGAACGCGTCGGATTCGGGTGAGGTCGCCGGAATTTCCCCTGTCGCCTTCCACCGGTTCAGCTTGGGCCGTCCATTGACGAAGCGCCAGCAATAGGCTTCAAAACTTCCGAACTCTTCCTGAATTGCGAGAAACGCCCGGGCGTTGCGTACCGCGGCTTCGATTTTCATCCGGTTTCGAATGATCGCCGGGTCCAATGTGAGCTCTCGAATTCGCTTATCGGTATATCGCGCCACTTTCCCAGGATCGAACCGGCTGAATGCGCGGCGATAACCGTCCCGTTTTTTAAGCACGATCGACCAGCTGAGTCCGGCCTGCGCCCCTTCGAGCACCAGGAACTCAAAGTGTTTGCGGTCGTCGTGGACTGGCACACCCCATTCGTTATCGTGATACTGGATCATCAGCGCATCGTCCAGGTTGACCCAGGCGCATCGTTTCTTTTTCATGTGATCGTCTCGACCACGCCGCCATCTACCCTGAGCGCAGCGCCGGTTGTTGCCGACGCCTGCAGCGAAGCGGCATAGACGACCATATTGGCCACTTCTTCCACGGTCGCCGCGCGCTGGATGATCGAGGTGGGGCGATGCTTCATCACAAAGGCGGTCGCCGCCTCTTCCATGGACAGGCCGGATGCCTTCTGCTCTTCCTTCAGCATGGCTTTTACGCCTTCCGACAATGTCGGCCCTGGCATGATGGCATTGACGGTTACGCCAGTGCCGGAAGTGCGTTTGGCCAGGCCGCGTGAGATAGAGAGGACTGCTGTTTTGGTGAAGCCGTAATGGATCATGTCGGCGGGGATGTTCAGCGCTGACTCCGAGGACAAAAACAGTACGCGGCCCCAATTGCGTTGCACCATGCCAGGCAGATAGGCGCGGGACAGCCTCACGCCCGACATTACATTCACCTCGAAGTAGCGTGTCCATTCGGCATCTGGAATCTCGAAGAAATCCTGCGGCCCGTAGATCCCGACGTTGTTGACCAGGATGTCTGCCGACGGATGCGCAGCCGCCACTGCCGCGCAACCATCCGCAGTACCTACATCGGCCGCAACGCCGCGGAAGTTTGCTCGCGCAACTTCCGAGGACAGCCTGGCTAAGGCGCTTTCGACAGCGGCAGCCGTACGGCCGTTCACAACCACATCGGCGCCAGCCTGCGCCAGGCCTTTCGCGATGGCATAGCCGATTCCGCCCGTTGAGCCCGTGACGATGGCAGTCTTTCCTGACAGGTCGATTTTCATGGGGTGGTCCTTTATTTTATCGTTCCTCGATTAAGGTTGCAGGACATATGAGTTGCGTCCATTTTTTTATCCATCATTTCAAATCTAACCCTCTCAAAGGAATTGTCAAGATGGCGAAATCCCCTGATTTCTTACTTTCGGGGTAACTAACTGTAGAATAACGGGTTTTAGTACGGCTGGTGGAATTGGCAGACAGGGGCGTTGCGGTTGACATTGGCGGCGGTAGTAAAAAGTAGTGAACCTCAGAAAAAATAAGGGGTTAGCTTTTTAAGCTAACCCCTTGATTTATTTGGTGGCGGGGGCAGGATTTGAACCTGCGACCTTCGGGTTATGAGAACGATTTTGGCAAAAACTCTAACTTCTTGATATTGGTCTGGTTTCCCGATTAAATCGACATATTAAGAGGTTAGGGGGCGTTACAATAGTTATCTTGATTACGATGATTCTATCCTTTTGGATACTTTTTAGCACAAATTTAGCACATTGACCCAGGTTCAATCAGTATTATGGTTGATACGAGCTGATTCCGCTGCGACGTGCTTAAAACAGCCTGTAACTGCTGTCTAGGAGCCCTCTCCAAAGTCCACCCATGCCTTTGAGGGCCCTTTGCGTCTCTCCTTCCACGGCATGATGCAGCTCCTTCTCCGAAAGCTCCGATCTTACTTTTACATTTATTAGCTGGGGCTGGTCAATCGGGCTGCCTATACGGCTAACCATATAAACCTGCGCTTCCTGGACTCCGGAAACGGCCGAAAGCGCAGACGCCATATTCGAGGCTGCCACGTTGTACACCTTGCCCACGTGGTTCACGGGGTTTTTTCCAGAGGCCGCCTCCATTACCATTGGCCGGTATGGAGTAATGAGCCCGTTTACCCGGTTTCCCCTGCCGACCGCGCCATCGTCGCCTGACTCGGCGCTTGTGCCTGTCACGGTAAGGTAGAACACGTCTTCTTCTTCCCTGTCCGCCACGTTTAGTGACATCACAACGTGTCCGCCATACAAATCGCTCGCTTTCTGTTCCAGCATTCCGGCGACCGCGCGCTTTTTTTCGAGGTAATCGCCCGCCGAATACACGTAGCGGTCTACAAAGGCAATGGCAATGGTCAGGCGTATGTCCGCGCCGTCGCGTACGGCCATTATCTTTGTGTCCTCACCGGCCTCCGGGTGCAAGGTCTTGAAAGGAGCTGAGCAGAGGTATCCGTCAAGCTCCAGGACAAGCGACTCAAGCGGCGAGAGGGGGGCATATCCCACCCCTATAGAGGTGTCGTTTGCAAGGGGCATACTGGCGGGAGAGTCGAACACCGTTACGAGCTCATGGCTGCCGGGACGTATCTTGACGTTGACCGTAATGTCTTTTTTTATGTCAATATTCCGGAGCGTTCTCGAAATCAAGCGCTCGGCCGTATCCCGCGCCAGGTCTTCGAGCGGAAAGGCTCCATCAGACGCGCGGCCGATTAATATAAATTCCATCGGCACAAGCACACTTCCACCGCCGTATGAGACCTCCGACCTGCCGCCTGCGAGCACGCATTTGTCCAGGTTGTGGTGAAGTATCCTTCCGGCCTTTTCAAGGTAATGCTTGGAGAAGGCTATCGACAGCTCTTCGGCCACTCCGTCGCAAAGCGTATCCGGATGTCCCGCGCCCTTGCGCTCGACCATCTCCGCCTTCCCGAGGGATAGAGGCGTGCCAGTGAGTGGTTCGATTATTATCCTCATGACAAAAGTATACCCCACTGGTATTTTTGGTAAAGGTTCACGGCCTCCTCCAAAAACCCTGAAACCCCTCAAGGGGCGGAAGAACCCAAGTACCGGCGGAGCAAGAAGCTCTTTGCGCCCTCTTCAGTGACGCCTCGTCTATGTCTGTGGCCAATACCTCCAATTCAAGGCTGGGGTATCCCGGCTGGAGGCGGTCAATCCTTCGGCGGGCGGAACGCCGCCTGTATTTGCTCCAGTTGAGGTCAAGCGCCGGGCAGGCCTTTTTAAGGAAGTCGTCGAAAGACAAGACCAAGCCTCCCTTATTCATGATTTCCACTTTTAACTATAATATTTATTATGGCTGCTTTTTCTATATTCAAGACGCCCGAAGGAAGGGATGTCTTTATGGCTTCTTATGATAGTGTCCTCTCCCGCTGGCCCGCCGCATACGAAATAATGTTTGTGCCTACACGATTCGGACCTACGCACGTCATTGTGAGCGGGCATGTAGGAGCGCGGCCGCTGGTGTTGCTCTCCGGGGCGGGCACAAGCTCGACTATTTGGTACCCAAACATAGCCGGGCTCAGCACCCGCTTCCGCACTTTTGCGATCGATACCCCAGGGGATGCCGGTAAAAGCATAAGCGAGAGGCCATTAAGAACCAGGTCTGATTGCGCGCAGTGGTTGAAGGATGTTCTCGACGGCCTTGGGATCGAGAAAGCGCACGTGGCGGGGGTGTCTTACGGCGGGTGGCTGGCGATGAACATGGCATTACTTGCGCCGGAACGCGTATTAAAGGCCGCGCTCGTGGCGCCGGCAGGGTCTTTCGTACCGCTCGGGCCGACATTTTATAAGGTTTATTATTCGATAGTGTTGCTGCCATACAGGCCGATTGTTAAAACCGTCCTTAGAAGGCTGTCTGCAAAGGGCGGGCCGGAATTCGAGAGATGGGCCGAGCAGATGGCGATAGTGGTAAGGCATTGCCGTCTTCAAAGAGTATTCCCAATAGTATTTACGGACGATGAACTGCGCCGCTGCAATACGCCGGTCCTGTTCATAGCGGGGGAGAAGGAGAACCTCTATAACCTGGAATCGGCTATCGACCGCGCGAAAAGCCTTCTTCAGAATTTCAGAGCCGAAGTCGTCCCTGGAGCCGGGCATATCGTAAACCTCGACCAGCCTGAAAGAGTCAACGGTTGCATCCTGAAGTTTCTTTCACAATAGCCCTCGGCTTTACAAATTTCAATTTCGGCTGTTAACTGTTCATTATAAATATAGACCTTACAGGGCGGGAGGCAGGGAAAATGGCTAAAGTGGCAAGGACGACCCCGTAATGATAGTGAGGTGCCAGAGCGGCCTTCCCGCGGTAGGAGAGGCGCTTGAGCCGTTTGCCTTCCCACATCTTGTTTCCGGCTGGATGCGTGGCTCGCATTGCGGGCCTTTGATGCCTGTCGCTTTCTGCGACGCGAACCCTTCGCGGTTCGACGGCCCCCCAAGGGTAATAGCCGCGGGCTTTCAGCTTTCTGACGGAAAGCTTATCGGGCCGAGGGACATTTTCGCGGACGTAAGCTTCGATGAGGCGAGGAAGGAGGCGAACAGGGTTGCGAACTACATGCGCAGGCACGGCCCGTTCGAACCGCACAGGCTGGGTCCGGAAGAAATGGAGTACACTACCATGCCCCACATCATGGAGAAACTTAAGGACAGGTTCGAATAAAATTTAAACAGTCAATGTCTTCCGACGCGCGCTTTGAATGCTCTACTGCTTTATGCGGAGGCGTACTCTGCCCGACCCTTATCTATAGGTTATACTATAAGCATTGCCTTGATTTCCCACGGTTAACATAAGGAGGTTACCATGAAGAGGACGTATCTGTCAGTAATTGCCGCTCTGCTCCTTATGGTGCCTATCGCAGCAGGTGTAGCATACGCGGCGGACACCACAAAGAGCCCTCCCCCGATAGGTCAGATGCTCGTAAGGGAGGGTGACTACGCTCTGAAGCTGGCACAGGCCTTGAAGGTGACACCAGCCACAACCGAAGCAGACGCCGAAAACACGCTTGCGGGAATCGGCATAGCCCCGGAGAACGGCTGGATTTCGGACTTCCCGGTCACCCCTGACATCATTGCGGAGATCCAAACCACAATAGACACGGCCGTAGGTTCCGGTAAGCTGAAGATGAGCAAGTCGGATGCGGACAGCGCGTTCAAGGCGCTTAACGCCGAGGCCGAGTTTTCCGTTGCTCCGGGCGCGCTGGTAAGGGAAGGTGACTACGCTCTGAAGCTGACACAGGCCTTGAAAGTGAAGCCCGATACAACTGAAGTGGACGCCGAAAATACGCTTGCGGCAATCGACATAACCCCGAAGAACGGCTGGATTTCAGACTTCCCGGTCACCCCTGACATCATTGCGGAGCTCAAGATCGCAATAGACGCCGCAGCGGGTTCAGGTAAGCTGACGATGAGCAAAGCGGAAGCGGACAGCGCGTTCGAGGCACTTAACGTCACGGCAGGTCTTTCCATGACGCCACCCAACGCCAAGGGCTACGCCGAGGCGCCGCCATACGAGGACCAGACCGTAATAAACAACTACTATGCCGAGGAAGGCCCACCTGTAATCACTTACTACGAGCCTCCTCCGGACTACGCATACCTCTATGAATGGTACCCGTTCCCGTTCTGGTGCGGCGGCTTCTTCTTCCCGGGCTACTTCGTCCTGAACGACTTTGTGTTCTTTGGCGGCTTCGGCCACGGCCATTTCGGTCACAGGCACGAATTCGGAACGCACTGGCATAACCATGGCATGATAAGCAACCACGTGATAAGCCACGGCAGGGCCCTGTCTATTGACCCGGTGTCGAGGCAGCTACGCTCCGCGACGCTTCACGTGACAAGAGGGGGCAGGGTCGGCTCGTTCAACAGGTCGAGTGCGTCCCGCATTGTCGGCAGGAGCGTCATCCGCGGCGGTGGCCGTGCATTCGGCGGCGGCCATGCATACGGTGGCCATGCATACGGTGGCCGGGGCGGTAGCCGGGGGGGTGGAGGCTATGGCGGCGGTGGAGGCAGGGGCGCTGGAGGTCGGGGTGGCGCTGGAGGCAGAGGTGGAGGAGGAGGCTTTGGCGGTGGCGGTCGGGGCAGGTAATCCCGCCTTAGTCGTACAGGTCACGCTAAAGGAACGGCTAGTGAGCTTTCGCATTTTCTACGACGCGGCCTTCGTCATCGGAGGCACGAGTTCAATGAATTCTTAGATCTCTGACTATCCTCATTCGGACAGGGGGGGGAAATGAAAGTCGTAGCCTTCAATGGCAGCGCCCGGAAAGACGGTAATACTGCCATCCTTATCAGCCACGTGTTCAATGAACTGGAAAAAGAAGATATAAAAACGAAGATGGTTCAGCTCTCAGGCAAAAAAATTCGGGGCTGTATTGCCTGCTTCAAATGCTACAAGAACAAGGACCATCATTGTGCCGTCAAGGATGACATTGTTAATGAGTGTATAGACAAGATGTTAGAAGCCGACGGAATAATATTAGGCTCACCCACCTATTTTGCCGATGTAAGCGCAGAGTTAAAAGCTCTTATTGAGAGAGCCGGAATGACCGCAAAGGCCAATGATGATATGTTCGAGAAGAAAGCAGGTGGCGCCGTTGTTGCTGTCCGCCGGGCCGGTGCAATACACGTATTCGACTCCATAAACCACTTCTTCATGATAAGCCAAATGATAATCCCCGGATCCGTTTACTGGAACATGGGAATAGGCCGCGAAAAGGGAGAAGTGGAAAAGGACGAAGAAGGCATAAGGACGATGAAGGTGCTGGGTAAGAATATGGCGTGGCTACTTAAGAAAATTAAGAGTCAGGAGTGAGATGGTATGGCGCTGCTTTTATTAAGAGATATTTCCTACCGTGCGGACGGGAACAGGGTACTTGACGGCCTTAACCTTGCTATAGAGAAACAGGAAGTCCATGCACTTGTAGGCACAAACGGGACTGGCAAGTCCACCCTCGCGTGTCTGGTAATGGGTTGCGGGGGATTCAGGCCGTTGTCGGGCGAGATAATCTTTGAAGGTAGGCCTATCAACAACCTCGGCATACATGAAAGGGCCGCGCTAGGCATCACGCTGGCGTGGCAGGAACCGGCGAGGTTCGAGGGTATCTCCGTCAGAAGGTACCTGACCCTCAAAAACAATGACACCGACCCTGCAACCTATCTCGAAATGGTCGGTCTGCATCCGGCAATATATCTCGACAGGATGACGGACAAATCCCTCAGTGGCGGAGAAAGAAAAAGGGTGGAGCTTGCCTCCGTACTGGCATTAAACCCTAAACTCGCAATACTTGACGAGCCTGATTCCGGAATAGATATGCTCTCAACCGGAGACGTAATAAACGTTATCAACGCCTTCAAGAAAAGGGGGGCGTCCGTGCTTCTTATAACGCACAGGGAAGAAATCGTCTCTATAGCTGACAGGGCATCCCAGCTATGCGGCGGCAGGATCGTGTGTTCCGGTGAACCGGGGATGGTCGCTGAATATTTTAAATCAAGGAAATGCCTCAAATGCGACGGCGAGGTGTGCGCAAATGCCTGAGCTTGAAGAATTGATGGACTCCTTTGCGATGTCCGGGGGTGACAAGGCAATACTTGCTGACGAAGAGACTGCGCACCTCGTCGTAAGCGGCAACGCCATACTCAGCTCAAGAACTGTTTACGGGCTCGAAGTCGAGGCAATGAGAACCGAGACAGGTATCAGTGCCAAGGTGATTGTTCTGGAAGGCGTGAGGTTAAAGAAGCCCGTCCACATGTGTTTCGGCATACTTCATAAGAGAGGTTCCCAGGAAATTAAGATGGACGTGGAGCTTAGGCGTGGCTCCTCCGCGCATTTCATAGCTCATTGTATATTTCCAGGGGCGGAGCAGGTAAGGCACGTCATGGACGCGGTAGTCCATATCGCCGAAGGCGCTGAGATGAGGTATTCAGAAATCCATTTTCACGGGATGCATGGGGGAGTGGAAGTTGTACCAAGGGCGTCCGTGACGATAGAAAAAAACGGTAGATACTTTTCTGAATTTATGTTGACCACCGGGATGGTCGGGGTCTTGGACATCGATTACTCCGTCGAGGCTGGCGAGGACGCCGTTGCGGAACTTATGGCAAGGGTGTTTGGCCATGCCAAAGACGACATAAAAATAAAAGAAAGGGTCGTCCTTGCAGGCAAGGGCTCAAGGAGCCTGATAAAGACAAGGGTCGCCCTTGAAGGTGAAGCGTCTGCGGAAGTTACAGGGATCACGGAAGGTAACGCTGAGGGTGCAAGAGGCCACGTGGATTGCATGGAGATAATTACAGGGAATGCGGTGGCAAAAGCCGTGCCGATAGTCACCGTCTCAAGCCCGCTTGCAAAGGTGACTCATGAGGCGGCGATAGGCAGCGTGGACAAGAGGCAGATGGAAACCCTTATGGCCCACGGCCTCACTCCAGAAGAAGCTGTTGACATTATAGTAACAGGGATCCTTGCTTAGATAAGCATGCCATGTCAATCCGGGCATGGATGTAGCCAGACAATATCTCGGTCCAGACAATTATTCACGTTATTCACGGCAGCGCTGCTCGCGGCCGTTTTCACTACCTGGCCTGTAAAAGGAAAAGGTATTACGATGAAGACCTCGCAAGGAAAGGCTGAGGGTATTATCCGTCTCCCTCCTCCTCGCTACGATGGCGAGACCTCGGTGGAAAAGGCGCTTCGCGAGAGACGCTCGCTCCGAGAATACGGAAATGAACCGCTCACCCTGTCCGAAATCGGGCAGATCCTTTGGGCGGCCCAGGGTGTGACCTCCTCTTTGGGGCTCAGGACTGCGCCTTCGGCCGGGGCTCTATATCCCCTTGAGACTTATGTCGTGGCAGGTGATGTGGAAGGGCTTCCGGCCGGGGTGTACCGCTACAAGCCGGATGGGCACCTGCTTTTGCAGGTCGCGGCCGTCGACAGGCGCGGGGCGCCGGGCAAGATCATCGCCCAGGGGACGCCGTCCCAGCTGGTCACGACCCATGCCGGGCGCGAGGTGCTGGAGGTCTACGGGCCGCCCGCGGAGCTGGCCCAGCTCGAGGCGCAGGCCACCGAGCGCGGCTGGCCCTACCGGCGCAGCGGGCCCGCCGTGGCCCTGCTGGAGGCCGAGCGCCTCAACGGCGACGCGCCCGAGGGAGTGCGCCGGCCGGCCAACCTCGAGGACGCGTTCGTGGCGCTCACCGGGCAGGAGATCGAATGACCAGCGTGGATCACGGAGTGGAGACCCCCCCGCCGCGAGCGTCGCGTGCGCCGGCTGGAACCGGCGGCACTGGGCGGCGTGATGACGCGCGATGTGGTGCTGTTCAAGCGCTACTGGAAGGCCACGACGTTCTCGTCGATCGTGCAGCCGACGATCTACCTGCTGGCCTTCGGGCTGGGGTTCGGGTCGCTGGTCAAGAACGTCGGCCACGTCAAGTACGTCGAGTACGTGGCCACCGGGGTGGTCGCCACCGCGGTCCTGTTCTCCTCCGCGTTTCCGGGGATGTTCAACACCTTCATCCGCTGGCAGTTCCAGCGGACCTACGACGCGCTGCTGGCCGCGCCGGTCGACGTGGAGGAGCTCGTCACCGCCGAGATCCTGTGGATCTCGCTGCGCGCCGGCGTCTACGGCCTGGCGCCGCTGCTCGTGGGCTTCGCCTTCGGCCTCAAGCCGACGGCCGGAATGCTGCTGGTGCCGTTCATCGGCTTCGTCACCGGGTTGGGCTTCGCCGCCTTCGGCGTCCTGATCGCCGCCATGGCCAAGACGATCGACAACTTCAACTACATCACCAGCGCCGTGCTGACGCCGATGTTCCTGGTCGCGGGCACGTTCTTCCCGATCTCCACGCTGCCCGCCGGTGCTCCGCGAGATCGCCAAGTTCAACCCGCTCTATCACTGCGTGCAGCTCGTCCGCGACGCCTCGCTCGGAATCTTCGTCACCGCCGACCTGGTCACGCCGGCGGTGCTGCTGGCTTTCGCGCTGCTGATGTGGCGCCTGGCCATCTGGCGCCTCGAGAAGCGCCTGATCGACTAGCCGCCGGAGCCTTCCGTCGGGGCCCGTCTCCGTCTCGCAGGGGAGCTAGCGCTTGCGCTGCCAGAAGGCCAATCTCGCCGCCGGCCGCGTGCCGATCACGCTGCGCCAGCCGGCCGGGCCCTCGCGCGGCTCGAGCAGCACCGCGGCGCCCCCAGCCGGCGCGCTCGATCGGTCGCCATCTCGATGCCGGCACCTCGACGTAGGGCAGCCACAGCGAGCGCTCGGTCGGGCACTCGACGATACCGCCGCCGGCCCGCTCGCCGAGCTCGAGCGCGAGGTAGGAGCCGGCGGCGTGTCGACCGCTCCGGCCGCCAGCCGCACAGACCGGCGTAGAAGCTCCGGGCGCAGGCGAGATCGCCGGTGTGCAGCTCAAGGTGCACCACGGGGATAGGGCAGGTCGTCCGCTCATGTCTGCCAGGTTAGACCCGCGCGGGCAGAAAACTCATCGGTCGCGATGAGGTTTCGTGCCCGACGGTCTAGTCTGGTCGAGGATGCCGACGCTCCGACACGCACGGCGCGAGCAGCTGCTCGAGACGGCGCGCGTGCGGCGACGAGCGCGCGTTCGCCGCACTGATCGAGCCCTACCGCCGCGAGCTGCACGCCCACTGCTACCGGATGCTGGGCTCGGTGCACGACGCCGAGGACGCGCTGCAGGAGGCGCTGCTGCGCGCGTGGCGCGGGCTCGCGCGGTTCGAGGGCCGCAGCTCGCTGCGCTCGTGGCTCTACACGATCGCCACCAACACCTGCCTGGACCAGATCGCGCGGCGGCCCAAGCGGGTGCTGCCGATCGACTACGGCCCGGCCACCGATCCCCACGTCGGGCCCGGCGAGCCGCTCGTCGAGTCGGTCTGGATCGAGCCCTACCCGGACGAGATCCTGGGCGTCGAGGACGGCTTCGCCGCGCCCGAGGCCCGCTACGAGCGGCGCGAGAGCGTCGAGCTCGCGTTCATCGCCGCGCTCCAGCACCTGCCGGCCACCCAGCGCGCGGTGCTGATCCTGCGCGAGGTGCTCGGCTTCTCGGCCAAGGAGGTCGCCGAGTCGCTGCGACACGACCGTCGCCTCGGTCAACAGCGCGCTGCAGCGCGCCCGCGCCGCGGTCGAGGAGCGCGTTCCCGAGCAGCAGCCAGCAGGCGACCCTGCGCGCGCTCGGCGACGACTCGGTGCGCGAGCTCGTCGACCGCTACGTCGATGCGTGGGAGCGCTACGACGTCGAGGCGTTCGCGGCGATGCTGGCCGAGGACGCGACGTTCGCGATGCCGCCGCTGGCGAGCTGGTATCAGGGCCGCGAGGCGATCGCGCAGTGGGCGGCCGGCTGGCCGCTGTCGGGCGCCTGGCGCTGGCGCGCGTGCGGACGCAGCGCCAACGGACAGCCCGCGCTCGGCTTCTACGCCTGGAACGAGGAGGAGCAGCGCTACCGCCCGTTCGCGCTCAACGTGCTGAGCTTCGCGCGGCACGCAGGTCAGCGACGTGACGGCGTTCATCGCCCGCTCCGCCGAGCCCCGCGACCGCGAGGTGTTCGAGCGCTATCCCGACGAGCCCGTCGACGCGGCGCAAGGTCGGAGACGTGTTCGAGCGCTTCGGCCTGCCCACCGAGCTGACCGAATAGTGGGGCCGACTCAGGCGGGCGATGGCGCGGGCATAATCCCGGCCGTGCCCGAGATCCCCGTACGCCTGATCGAGGGGGACCTCGATCCTGAACCGGTCCGCCAGTTCGAGACCTGGTTCGCGGATGCGGTCGCCGCGCGCATCCCCCAGACGGAGGCGGCGGCGCTGGCCACCGCCACCCCGGACGGGGCGCCATCGGTGCGCATGGTGCTGGTCAAGCAGGTGGATGCGCGCGGCTTTCTGGTGTTCACCAATTACGAGAGCCGCAAGGGCATGGAGCTGGCCGCCAACCCCCGGGGAGCGCTGCTGTTCTTCTGGGAGCCGCTGGGGCGCCAGGTGCGGATCGAGGGCTCGGTGGAGCGAGCCACCCGCGGAGGAGTCAGAGGCCTACGTCCGCCGCCGGCCTCGGGCCAGTCAGCTCAGCGCGCTGGCCTCACCGCAGAGCCAGCCCGTCGCCCCCGCCATGACACTCGAGCGGCGCGTGGCCGAGGATGCGCGGACCAGTACGGCGACGGCGAGCTGCCCGATGCCCACGCACTGGGGCGGCTTCCGGGTCGTGCCCGAGCGCTACGAGTTCTGGCAGCACGGGGGCGACCGCCTGCACGATCGACTGGTGTACCTGCCCACCGCCGACGGTGGGTGGCAGATCGAGCGCCTGGCGCCGTAGGGCCCGCTGGCCGCAGCCGCCGGTGGCGGCCGGCCGCGGGACTTCTGCGCCGCCACGCCCCGCAGCCTGGCCGTAACGGACCAAGTGGACGCGGAGCCGAGCACCGGTACGAGGTCTGTCCAGCTTGCTCCACCCCTCGAGCCAAACCGGACACGCAGGGCTCGCGACGCGAATCGTGTCCACTTTGGTCCGCCTCCACGGCGCCAGGTCCGCGCCACCCACGCCCCCGCTCACTCCACGGATAGCCATGCCTAGGTATTGCTAGGGCATATAGACTGCTGCCCCATGTTTGCCCACACCACTTCCCTCGGCCGGGAAAGTGTCTCCCCGCGCCGCCTGCTGACGCTGGGCGCCGCGGCGCTCATGTGTCTGTTTCTCATCAACGCAACTTCGGCGCGAGCCGACAGCTCGTCCACTCTGACCGTCGTCGGTACCAGCGACGTCAGCGACTCGGCCTGGTCCAGAACCTGATCATGCCGGCCTTCGAGAAGGCCTATCCGCAGTTCTCCTTTCATTACATCGGCACGGCGACCGGCACCGCGATCAAGGACGCGGAGACCGGCGCCAAGGGAGCCAGCGCGCTGATCGTGCACGCCGCCTCGCTGGAGAATCGTTCGTCGGCGGCGGCTTCTCCTACGAGCAGTATGGCCGGGCGATCTTCACCAATGACTTCGTGCTGGCCGGGCCGAAGACCGATCCCGCGAGCGTCAGCGCCAACGGCGCGCACAACATCGCCCAGGCCTTCGCTGACGTGGCGGCGGCCGGGATCAACGGCGAAGCGCCAGGAATTCATATCGCGAGGCGGAACCCCCGGTACGACCGTGGAGGAGCACCCGATCTGGAACCTGGTCGACGAGAACGGCCTGGCTCCCTCGGGTTTGCTGCTGTGCGCGGTCTCAAGCGCCAACGGCGGCGGCCTGACCCCGATCGCGGCCGACAACGGCGTCACCACCTCCGGGCAGCCCTGCCCCAACGGCGGCGCGCTGCCCACCGGACCGGCGCTGCCCAGCTGGTATGTCGCCACCGGCCTGACCCAAGGTCCGAACGTGCATCGACGCGAACGCCTGCAACGGCTATCC
>CAVTDB010000009.1:0-219017 GCA_963733375.1 Nitrospirota bacterium
CGCTTTCAGTTCTTCCAGCTTGACAGCCACGAAATCCACCAGCCTGTCCACGCCTTCGTGCGTCGCGGACGAAATCGCGAAGAACGGATATTTTTTCTTCTTGCAATAATCCTGCAGACGTTTAACCCGCTCCTCGTCCTCGCACGCGTCCATCTTCGTCGCCACCGCCACCAGGAACCGCTCCATCAGCTCCGGGTTATGTTTCCGAAGTTCGTCGTTTATGGTCTCGAAATTCTTTACCGGCTCCCCTTCGGCCAGCGGGGAGACGTCCACCAGGTGCAGGAGGATCTTGGTGCGCTCGACATGCCGCAGGAACTGCGCCCCAAGGCCCGCGCCTTTATGCGCCCCCTCGATAAGCCCCGGTATGTCCGCGACCACGAAACTTTTATGGTGCACAGGCTTCACCACGCCCAGGTTCGGCACGAGCGTCGTGAACGGGTAATCGGCGATTTTCGGACGGGCCGACGATATGACGGAGATGAGGGTGGATTTCCCGGCGTTCGGAAGCCCTATAAGACCCGCGTCCGCGAGCAGCTTCAGCTCCAGGAGCACCGTACGCGCAAGGCCCGGTTCCCCCGGCTGGGAGAAACGCGGGGCCTGGTGAGTGGAGGACTTAAAGAACGTGTTCCCCTTGCCGCCCCGCCCGCCGTATGCGGCTATTACCTCCTGCCCGTCCTCGGCCAGGTCCGCAATGACTTCGCCCGTCTCTTCGTCCTTCACCACGGTCCCGGTCGGCACCTTTACGATGATGTCCGGGCTGTCCGCGCCGGTCATCTGTTTGCCCCGGCCGTCGCCGCCGTCCTTGCAGGTGTAGTGCTGCTGGTACTTGTGGTCGAGCAGGGTGTTCAGCTGGCTTGTCGCTTTGACTATGACGTTGCCGCCTTTTCCGCCGTCGCCGCCGTCAGGGCCGCCTTTCGGGACGTACTTCTCCCTCCGGAAGCTTACGCAGCCTTTCCCGCCGTCGCCGGACTTTGATGTATATTTTTGCTAAATCTACGAACATTACGAATTGTTTCCTGGGTTTACTTGAAAATTATCCTAAAATTTTACCGTACAATCAAACAAAAAACCCGTCCGGCAAATAAAAAACCGCCACCGGCACCGCGGGCCAAAAAAAAAGCCCCGCCGGAAGGCGGGGCTTTCGATATCCTTTCGGCGATTACGCCTCTCCCTGCGGGACGGCGTACACGCTCACCTTTTTCCGGTCTTTCCTGTACCGCTCGAATTTGACGATGCCCGGTATCCTGGCATAGAGCGTATCGTCCGAGCCAAGGCCCACGTTCGTGCCCGGATGGATTTTGGTGCCCCTCTGCCTGACGATTATGCTCCCGCCGGTGACGAACTCGCCTTCGTAGCGCTTGACTCCCAGCCTCTGTGAATTGGAGTCGCGGCCATTCCTGGAACTGCCGACGCCTTTTTTATGTGCCATTTTATAACTCCTAAATTATGTATTCTGAAAAGAAAATTCGTTACTTTTCTTTCACGGTGAAAGAAAAGTAACCAAAAGAAAAGCCGGACTAATTAAGTTCGCTGTTCTTTGGCGTTACTTTTCTTTACCCGAAAGAAAGTAACAGGTTTTAAGCCGTAATTTCTTTGATCTTAAGCTCGGTAAAGTCCTGCCTGTGGCCGCGCATCTTGCGGTAGCCCTTGCGCCTCTTGTGCTTGAATACGAGGACCTTTTTCGCCCTGCCCTCGCGCACGACTTCGGCTGTCACCTTGGCCCCCGAGACAAGCGGGCTGCCCACCTTCACGTCGCCCGCGTTCTCAAAAAGGAGCACATCGGCGATCTCCACCGTCTCCCCTGCCTGAACACCCAGGAACTCCACCTTTAAGACATCGCCCGGCGCGACTTTATACTGTTTTCCGCCGGTCTTTATTATTGCGTACATTATGAACACCTCCGGTCAAAAATCGAAGGGATATTTATATCGTACAATGAGGCGGTTGTCAAGACAAATTTAATTGACCAATAAGAGTATACCGCAAAATTACCGTCTTTTCCCCCTGGCCCTGTACTTCGTCCAGACCGGCTCCCGCCGGGTGGCCTTTGGGATTCGGACATCCCGGCCACGGAGAACTCCATCTGCCGCCGTTCAAGGTCGATACGCTCAAGTATTACTTCCACCTTGTCCCCAAGCCGGTACGTCCGCCCGGTATGCTCGCCCGTCAAGGCGTGTTCCTGCTCGATATAGCTGTAATAGTCGTCATGGAGCGCGGTCAGGCGCACAAGCCCTTCCACGAAATATTCCTCCAGCTCCACGAAAAACCCGAACGCGGTCACGCCGGTAATATACCCCGTGAACTCTCCGCCGACCTTGTCCGTCATGAACTGGAGCTTCTTTATCGCCACCACCTCGCGCTCCGCTTCTTCGGACTCCCGCTCCATGAACGAGCAGTGCTGGCCAAGCGACCCAAGGCCGGAGGCGATTTCGGATTTGCGCTCCGCCGGGATGGATTTCTTCCTGATCAGCTCCTTTAACGCCCTGTGGACGCTTAAGTCCGGGTATCTCCTGATGGGCGAGGTGAAGTGGCAATAGCACCGGGCGGCGAGCCCGAAGTGGCCGACGTTTTCCGGGGTATATTTAGCGAGCTTCATCGAACGCAGTATCACCGTGTTCAGGAAGCGCTCCTCCGGACGTCCCGCCAGTTTCTCTAAAAGATGGGCCAGATGTTTGGGGCGGATATTCCCTCCCGTGGGCCACGGCAGTCCAAAACCTTTCACCAGGGAGCCCAGGACCTCTATCTTCTCCTCGTCCGGCTCTTCGTGCACGCGGTAGAGAAACGGCACGCCGTGCGCCTCCAGATGCGACGCCACGGTCTCGTTCGCGGCAAGCATGAACTCCTCTATAAGCTTATGGGCCATATTGCGCTCGGCCTTCACTATCGCGGTCGTCTTCCCGGTCAGGTCCAGTATCACTTCCGGCTCCGGCAGGTCGAAATCTATGCTGCCGCGCTTCCTGCGCATCTTGTTCAGCCGCTCCATCAGCTCGCGCATCTGCATGAAGCCGTCCACCAGTTCCGCGTATTTCTCCTTTGTTTTCGGGTCGTCCTGCTCGATAATCAAGGCGACGTCCGTATAGGTCATACGCGCCCTGCTCTTTATAACGCTCTCGTAAACTTCGTAAGAGACGCGGTTCCCGTCTTTGTCGAATACCATCTCAGCCGTCAGGGTCAGGCGCTCCACGTCCGGGTTCAGGCTGCATATCCCGTTACTAAGCTCCTCCGGGAGCATCGGCAGGACGCGGTCCGGGAAATATACGCTGGTGGCCCTGTCCCTTGCGTCGCCGTCCAGGGCCGAGCCGGTCTTCACATAATTCGCCACGTCCGCGATGGAAACGAAAAGCCTTATAAGCCCGTCGCCCGCGGGCTCCACGGATACCGCGTCGTCGAAATCACGCGCGCGTTCTCCGTCTATCGTCACGGTCGGCTTTGTCCGCAGGTCAACCCGGCCTTTTCGCATCGCGGGCGTTACGTTTTGCGGAGAGGCCTTGGCCTCGTCGATAGCCGCTCCTGAGAATTCAGTCGCAAGACCGTGCTCTTCGATTATCATGTCCGTCTCTATACCCGGCTCCCCCGGAAGACCTAAGACCTTCACCACCTCCGCCTCCGGCGCCTTGTGCGGTTCCGGGTAATGCTTTATCTGGGCGACCACCATCTGGCCGTCTTTCGCGCCGCCCCTCTCTTTCGGCGGGATGTAGAAGTCGTGCGTGATGCGCGGGTTTGTGGATACGACCACGCCGAAGCCGCGCCCGGACTCGTATTTTCCGACCACCCTCTCCGTCGCGCGTTCCAGTATCCTTATTATGCGGCCTTCCCGTTTCCCCTCGCCTTTTTCGCGCTCGACCCTCGCCACGACCCTGTCCCCGTGCATCGCGCCCATCATCTCTATCGCCCGGACATATACGTCCTCCCCGCGGCCAGTCGTCCGGCCGTCTTCGGTATCCGGCATCACGAAGCCGTATCCGTCCGGGTGCACCGAGAGCTTGCCGACGACCAGGTTCATCTTTGAGGGAAGGCCGTAGCGGTTGCCGCGGATCTTGATTATCTCGCCTTCCCTTATCAGTTCGCGGATGGCGTGCTTCACGTCCTGCCGGGCCTCCTTCGGCGCGCCCAAGTTCCGCATCAGCTCCTTCATCAGGAGCGGGCGGTAGGTCTTCTCGCGCATGAGGGCCATGATTTTACTTTTTTGTTCCATATTTTTAATTTTACCTTATGAATGCACCAGCACGAAAACGCGGTAGCAGAACCATATTACGGGCAGGACGAAGACGGCCAGGAACCAGCGGTTTCTATGGAACAGTCCCCAGAAAAAGAAACCAAGCGCCGGAATAGAAGACGCCGTTGGCGGCCGTTGCGAGCGCTACGAAGCCGAACTTCACGTCCGTGGACTTGGCAGGGTCGGCAAGTAAAAGAAAGCCCGGCCAGAAAAATACGACAAACCAGGAACCGAAATCAAGCTGCCACGAAATGCCAGACGAACTCGAAGAAGAAGGGGACCAGAAGGCCGATAAGGCCGAATATAATCAGATATTTCCTCAAATGGAAATTCCCTTTTTAGTGTCCCTTTATCTTTACCAATAGCCCCTCGGCCTCCGCTACCACCGTCCCGTCCTCTTTAACCGCGTCAGCCACCGCCTCGACAGTCCGCCCGGACTCCTTTAGGATTCGCCCGGTAACCACTACCTTCTCGCCTATTAGCAGCGGCTTTTTAAACCGCACCGTGAGCTTCCCCGTGACCGCGTTCATCCCCAGGGAATACGCAAGCTTCGTCATCGCCTCGTCCAGTATGGTGGAGATTATCCCGCCGTGCACCATGCCCTTATAGCCCTGCCAGGTCTTCACGGGCGTAAAATCCGCCGAAAGCGACCTGTCGTCTCTGTCCAGGTGGAACTTAAGCTGAAGCCCCCCCTGGTTATGAAGACCGCATACGAAGCACATCTGGTCGTCGTCCAGTTCCACTTTTCCTCCGGCTGACGGTCCGCCCCAGTTTGTTGTAATCTTTCCGCGCGGGCTTCCGTCTAAGGTTTGCAGTATGATAGCTTTTTCGGGAAGGCTGTTCAAGCTATATTTGTCATGTAAGTGATATACTAAACATAGGCAAAATAGTCTCAATTAGAAACCGGCATGGAGGAATAGATGAAAAACCCGTCCCGTCCCGTAATATCCCTTTTGGGAGCCGTCCTTTCAATATTTCTTTTTTCCTTTGGAATTCAAGCGTTTGCCGATGAGCCCGCAGGGACGCCCGCAGGCCCGGCGGCGGGCCTTGGGATGGCGCGGGTTACCATGATGCAGGGGGATACGTCTTTCAACAGCGAAGATACCGATGAATGGGCCGCGCTCTCGGTCAATTTCTCGCTCCGTGACGGGGACAGGCTATGGGCCGGAGACGACTCGAAGATAGAGGTCCAGTTCATGGGCGGGCACATGGCCTGGATAAACTATCAGACCGAACTCGACATCAACAAGATGGAAAGCGACAAGGGACGCGCCTTTCAGGTTGCAGTCGCTTCCGGCGAGGCATCCTTCGCCACCCGCCGGATGGGGCCTGACGACGTATTCCAGGTGGATACCCCGAACGCCAGCGTCCGGGCTTACGACAAGGCGCGCTTCCGTATTACCGTCCTCCAGGACGGGACTACCCAGGTTGGGGTATCGTCGGGCAGGGTCGAACTTGAGACGCAGGACGGCATCTCGGACGTAAGCGCTGGCGATATGGCGGAAATAACCCAGGACGGACAGGTATATACCAGCGCCCTTCCCGCGCGCGACGACTGGGACGACTGGGTGGACTCGCGCTGGGACCGCTACAGGAAGCCGTCCGGGAGCGCGCGCTACCTGCCGCCGGATATGGCCGGCTACGGCTACGAGTTCGACGAAGGCGGCCGCTGGGTCGCCTATCCGGAGTACGGAGAGGTATGGGTGCCCGCGGTCGATCCGGCCTGGTCGCCGTACTCCAACGGCAGATGGGTATGGGTGGCGGGCGATTACGTATGGCTCCCGTACGACCAGTGGTACGCGCCCTTCCATTACGGCAGGTGGTCGTGGGCGGTTTCGACGGGCTGGTTCTGGCTGCCCCCGGCGGTCAGCGTAGGGGCGTGGTGGTCGCCGGGCTACGTCGGCTGGTCCTGGGGCCCGGGCGCGGTATCATGGGTGCCGCTCGGCCCGCGCGAGATATATTACGGCTACGGCTACTACGGTCCCGGGAGCGTCAACGTGAACGTGACCAGCGTCACCGTCGTTAAAAATGTCTACGTCAACAGCAGGGTGAATAACGGCGTCGTCGCCGTAGACAGGAATAACTTCTTAAGGGGCGATACGAAGCGCATGCGCATAGCCCAAGGTCAGGACCCGTTCAGGCATCCGGGAGCGATGGGACAGCGGGTCATGCCAAGGCCGCCCGCGAGGGATATAAAACCGATAAAAGAGACGAGGCTCCCGAGGCCCGGTGTGAGGCCGAAGGCCCTGCCGCAGAGGCAGATGGAGAAGGCGCTCCCGATACTGAAGCAAAGGGCGATAGCGCGGACGCAGGGAAGGTCCGCATTCGCGCCGGGCAAGACGCCGCCGAAAGTGCCGCTAAAGCAGTTGGGTAAAAAGGTCCCGTTCGCGAGACCCGGGGCGGCTACCGCTCCCGGACTCAAACCCGGGAAGCCGGGCGGCCCGGGCGGCATGGAGCGGCAGCGGCCAGAAAGGCCTGGCGGGATCAATGCTCCGGTCGGAAAGCCGGAAACCGAGGCCGGTGAGACCGGGAGCCCCGGCAAGGCCGGAAGGTCCTGGCCCGCATGGAAGCGTGCACCGCGCGAGGGCCAGCCTGAAGCGGGCAGGCCTGCGCAGAAAAAGCTGCCTCCCGCGGAGAAGCGCCAGGTAAAGCCAAAGGAAGAAAAGCAGAAAGAGCGGCAGAAGAAAGAAGAAGAGCGGTAAACTAAAAGCGGGTGAACTTGGCCCCGATGAAACTGGTTTTGGAAAGATAATCCAGAAGCGAAACCTTTTTGACGAAGCCTCCGCCGCAATGTGTGGCGGAGGTTTTAGTCCCGCTGGCGTTAATAAGGCAAGGCGCCGGCGTGCCGGACCCGGGCTTTGCTTCCATTTTTATTATGCCCAGGTGTCCGACTATCTCGCCGACCGCGCGCTTTGCCGGGTCTTTTATAAAATATATAATGTCTCCGTCCTTCAGGCGCGAGTAGTATTTCTCTTCCATAAGCTCCGCCTTCGGGACGTACTCCACCTTTTTATAACCTCTTGAACCCGGGACTTCCGCGGGAGGGGCTATTTCCGCTGTTATGTCTTTCCCCCATTTGCCGGAGGCTATCATGTCCTCGGCATAATCGAACCGCTCGCCGTAGTTTATGACTTCTCCGTCCTTGCCCAGCTTCCCCTTCGTCTTGAACCGCAGGTCTAATGCCTTATCGACGGCGCCTTCAGGCGTCCTGGAAAGCGCGAGTTCCACGGAGCGGAACACGAGGTACATGCAGTCCATCTCCTGGTCGCACACTATTTTCTTTGTCCGCACGTATTTGCCCAGCGGGTCCGTGTCGTACGGCACATTTCCGAACTGCTCCGCCCAGTAGGCTATCCGGGAGCCAACGGGCATGCCCGCGACAAGCGCCTGGCGCTCCTGGATTTCCTTGGCGCTGTATGGCTTGGAGCGGCATCCGTCCGCAAGTGCAGAGGGCGGGCGTGGGATGGCGGGGACGGCGCGGGACGGCAAGAAGGACTAAAAGGGCCGCGGCCCCGGCCAAAAATAAGTTTTTCATTAGTCGTCCCCTTCCATCCCCTCGATGTCCAGGTGGAACTTATGCATGAAGCGGCGATAGGCCGGGGAGAACAGGACCGCGACGAATGTCAGGAAGGCGACGCCGGAGAACAGGGCATAAAAAGACGAGAACAGCTTTCCCGCGTCCGATTCCATGTGGTCCACGGGCCCCATCCCGGTGAGTATCATGGATGCGTTAAGGAAGGAGTCCACCCACGGGAGATGGCCGAAGTAGTGGTATCCCGCCATGCCGATGCCGATGGAGAACGCAAGGATCAAGAGGGAGAAAAGGGCGTAGCGCGCCTGGCGTCTCGCGAACTGTTGTCGGGTAAGCAGCGGCTTGTGGTGGTGCGACATGTATTTATTATATAGAAAAGGCGTTCCATATGGAACGCCTTTTTTTTAATGGTGCCGGAGACGAGACTCGAACTCGTATGGGTCGCCCCACACGCCCCTCAAACGTGCGTGTCTACCATTCCACCACTCCGGCAAACTTAATTATACTTTCCTAATATTGTTCTCCAACTGATTTCTTCCCCCTCGCCCCCTACGGGAGAGGGGCGGGGGAGAGGGTTCTTTTTATTATATCTTTGTAAGCCAGTCCTTGTGCTTCTTGGACTTGCCCTTGACTATCTCAAAAAACACCTTCTGAAGCGCCTGCGTGACCGGGCCGGGCTTTCCGTCGGCTATCGAGCGGCCGTCCACCTCGCGTATCGGCGTGACCTCCGCCGCGGTGCCGGTAAAGAACGCCTCGTCCGATATGTAAACCTCGTCCCTGGTAAACCGCTCTTCCCGGACCTCGTAACCAATCTCCGCCGCAAGCTCTATTATGGAGTCCCGCGTGATGCCTTCCAGGATGGAGGTAAGGGGCGTCGTCTTTATGATGCCCTTCCTTACGATGAAGATGTTCTCCCCGCTCCCCTCGGCCACGTAACCTTCAGGGTCCAGAAGCATCGCCTCGTCGCAGCCCGCCGCCCTCGCCTCGTGCTTGGCGAGCTGGGAATTTATGTACGACCCGGTGGACTTGGCGCGGGTCATGGTGATGTTCACGTGGTGCCTCGTAAACGAGCTTGTCTTCACCTTGATGCCGTTCTTCAGGGCTTCGTCGCCGAGATAGGCGCCCCAGGGCCAGCACGATATCACAACGTTAATCGGGCCTGAAACGGAAAGCCCCATTGCGCCGTAGCCGATATAGATGAGCGGACGGATGTAGCACTCGTCCAGCTTGTTCGCCTTTATCGTCTGGACGACGGCCTTTTTCATCTCCGCCTTGGTAAACGGCACGTCCATCTGGAATATGTGCGCGGAGTCGAAGAGCCGGTCGATATGCTCGTCCAGCCGGAAGACATACGAGCCGCCCTTGCCTTTGTAGCAGCGGATGCCCTCGAATACGGCCAGCCCGTAATGCAGGCTGTGCACCATGACGTGCACCTTCGCGTCGGCCCACGGGACAAGCTTGCCATCCATCCAGATCTTTTCGGTCTCTTTCAAACTCAAAACTCCTTAGGTTTTAGGAAGGTTCAAATAATAGCAGAGCGAGAACCTTAAAGTCAAACCTTTTTCAAAACCCGTCCTGACCTTCTTTATCAAGCTCTTCGAGTATCTCCTCCGGCGTATCCCCGGCATCCGGGACACACGGGTTCTCCGTCCATCCCGGCTCCGCGTCCCGGACCTTTCCGAGGGCTCTCCGGCTCCGCGTCGCCCGAGACCTCTTCCTTGAACTCGGCCAGCTCCGCCTCGGCCTGCGCGGCCAGGGACGCCTCTTCCGCTTCGATATCCGCGCGCCGCTTCTCGCGGTACTCCTCGGCCATCCGTTCCATCTCCGGCCCGTCCAGGCCGGGAAGCTCCGGCTCCAGGTTGCCGAGTATCGTATTCTCCTCCATCCCAAGCTCGCGTTCCAGTTCCCGAAGCGAAGGGAGCGACGAGAGGTCCTTGAGTCCGAAATACTGGAGGAAGTCCGCCGTGGTCGCGTACATTATAGGTTTGCCCGGGACGTCCTGGCGTCCGGCAATCCTTATCAGCCGCCGCTCCAGCAGGGTCTTCAAGACGCCGTCCGCGTTCACGCCGCGTATAGCCTCGATCTCGGCGCGTATAAGGGGCTGGCGGTATGCTATTATCGCCAGCGTCTCCAAAGCCGGGGCGGAAAGCCTCGGCGGTTTTATCTTCTGCAGCCGCTTGATATACGGCCGCGTACTCCGGCCTGGTAATTATCTGGTAGCCGCCCGCAAGCTCGGCGATGCGCACGCCCCGGCCATCGGAATTGAAATCCTCCTGCAGAGACGTCAGCGCGTTTTGTATTTCTTCCGGCTCGACGCCCGAGTCCTCGCCGAAGGCCTCTTTTATCTTCCGCAGGCTAAGAGGCGTGTCTGAAACATATAGTAGTGCCTCTACAGACGCCTTAATCTGTTGAAGGGCCATCTTCGGACACCGCTTTCATTATACGAATTACGCCGAATTCCTCGGCCTGGAATATCTTCACCGCCCGGATCCTCGCAAGCTCGAGTAGCGCCAGGAAAGTCACCACCACCTGGGCCCTGGTTAGACCCCCGTCGAAAAGCCCGTCGAAAGTAAGGCTCTTTTCCCCTGACAGTTTTTCCAGTATCTGGTTAATCCTGTCGGTGATGCTGATGCCCTCGCCGCCGACGTCGTGGAATTTTCCGGCGGGCACGTTCGTGAGCACGCGCTTGAACGCGTCTAAAAGGTCCATTAGGCCGAAGTTAAAAAGGGCTTCTTCCTTCGGCTCTTCGGAGTCCTCCCATGCGCCCTTCGCGGAACGGACGAACACGTCTCGCCAGAGGTTCTCCCGCGCGCCCAAATCTTCGGCTGCCTCCTTGAATTTCTTGTACTCGAGGAGCCTCTCGACAAGCTGCATCCTGGGGTCCACGCCCTCTTCCTCGCCCTCGCCTTCAGCCGGCGGAAGGAGCATCCGGGACTTTATCTGGGCGAGCGTCGCCGCCATCACCAGGAACTCGCCCGCGACCTCCAGGTTCAGCTCCGTCATCAGGTCGATATATTCGAGGTACTGCTCCGCGATCCGCGCGACTGGGATGTCGTATATGTCCACCTCGTCCTTGCGGATAAGGTGGAGCAGCAAATCCAGCGGCCCTTCGAATAACGGAATTTTTATGCTATAGTCAGACATATATTTTTTATTAGATTCCTATCGCGTCCCGGACTTCCGCCATCGTCTGCCCGGCGATTTCTTTCGCCCTTTCGTCGCCTGCGCCAAGCACCGACTCCAGGTAATCCGGCCTCGCCAGGAGTTCCTGCCGCTTTTTGTATATAGGCTCAAGCTGGGCCAGCATGTACTCGCCGAGGCGCTTCTTGCAGTCCACGCAGCCGATCGCGGCCTCACGGCAGGCGTCGGCTATCTCCGGCCTCTCGGCCTCAGGCGTATAGATGCTGTGAAAGACGAACGCGGTGCAGATTTCCGGGTTGCCGGGGTCGGTGCGTTTCACGCGCGCCGGGTCCGTCACCATCATCTTTATTTTCCCCCGCATCTCGTCCGGGCCGTCGGATATGTATATCGCGTTCCCGTAGCTTTTGGACATCTTCCGGCCGTCCAGGCCCGGCACCTTCGGGGCCTCGGTCAGCAGCGCCTGCGGCTCCGGGAATACCGGCTTGTAGATGTTATTGAACCGCCGTGCGATCTCGCGCGTAAGCTCTAAGTGCGGGAGCTGGTCGATACCCACCGGCACGACGTCCGCCTTGTATATCAGGATGTCCGCCGCCATCAGCACCGGATAGCCGAGGAAGCCGAAGTTGGTAAGGTCCTTGTCCGTGATGTTCTCCATCTGCTCTTTGTAGGTCGGGTTCCGCTCCAGCCAGGGGAGCGGGGTAATCATCGAGAGATAGAGGAACAGCTCGGCATGTTCCAGGATGGACGACTGGGTAAATATGGTGCATTTCTCCGGGTCCAGCCCGGCGGCAAGGAGGTCCACCAGCAGGTCGCGCTTCGCCGCCCGGAGGTCTTTAGTGTCCTCGTAGTTCGTGGTGAGGGCGTGCCAGTCCGCGATGAAGAAGAACGACTCGTATTTTTCCTGGAGGGACTTCCAGTTCTCTACCGCGCCAAGTAGGTTGCCAAGCTGCATCTTGCCCGTGGGGCGCATACCGGAAAGAACTCTTTTTACGGACATCTTAAATAAAATACCTTTCTTCAAAAGAACGCTCAGTATGCCGCGATCATCAGGAATATATTTATAAACACGTTCACTATCACAGAGAAGAACATCTGCGTCTGCGGTATGACGAAGACAAGCAGGACTATGACCAGAAGCCCGAACGGTTCAATCTTGCTGTAGGTATACGCCGCGCGCACAGGCAGAAGCCCCACCAGCACCCTGCCGCCGTCCAGCGGCGGCACCGGTATCATGTTCAGCACCATAAGGACTGAGTTGATGAGTATAGACGCCTTCAGCATCAGGACGATGGGTACCAGAAACGACATGCTCATCCCGTATGTCCGGAGCACGTCCGGCGCCAGGTCCCTGCCCGCAAGCCCTATCGCCTCCGGCTGAGACATTATAATGAGCCTCAGGATGAGCGCGCTTATCACCGCCAGGACGAAGTTGGTCGCCGGGCCGGAAAGGGCGACCCATACCATGTCCCGCTTCGGGTTCCGAAGGGCGGCGAAATTTACAGGGACGGGTTTCGCCCAGCCGAAGAGGAAGCGGGAACCCATGATTATCAGGGCGAGAGGCAGGATTACCGTCCCGATGGGGTCGATATGTTTGAGGGGGTTCAGGGTCAGCCGGCCGGCCTTGCGGGCGGTGGAATCGCCGAATTTCTCCGCGACCCAGCCATGCATGACCTCGTGCAGTATAATCGCGATGAGGACCGGCATCGCGTAAATCGAAATACCCCTGGCAATCCCGCCTATATCCAATCGTTAAGTCCCCCCTCTTGCCCCTTGCCAAGAATAAAATTTACTATAAAAATCGAAATGTTGATGATAGTGGAAGGGGCATGGAAAGTCAAGGAATTTCCCCTTGCAAATAGGCCGGTTGTAAACTATGCTAAATGTTATGGAAAGGGCGTGACGACCCCTTTGCCATCTTAAGACTGACGGGGGATTTCGGGAGTTATGGAAATATCTTAAACGCATTACCTGTCCAGAGCGGAGCGAAGACAGAATGGAAAAAACCGTTCTAAAATATCTCGATTATTTAGCCGTCGAGAAAGGGCTGTCCAAAAACACCCTCGAATCCTATGGCCGGGACTTGGGTAAGTATGCAGGTTTCCTTGAAAATAAAGGGGTCGCCAGCTTCTCCGCGGCGGGCCGCACGGAGATGCGTGAGCTGGTCGAGAGCCTTATACGCTCCGGCCTCTCAAGCGCTTCGGTGGCCAGGACGCTGGCGGCGGTAAAGGGCCTGCACAGGTTCCTTCTGCTGGAAGGCCTGTCGAAGACAGACCCGACGGAGGCGCTGGAGACGCCGAAACGGGGTCTACAGCTCCCCAAGGCCCTGACAGGCGCGGAGGTGGAAGCCATCCTTGCCGCACCGGCCGGTGACGGGCCTGAGACCCCCGCGGGCTGGAAGCCATCCGCGACAGGGCCATGCTGGAGACGATGTATGCGGCGGGCCTCCGGGTGAGCGAGCTTGTAGGGCTTCCATCCGACGGGGTAAACTTTGAAGTCGGGTTCCTGAAGGTTACCGGGAAAGGCTCCAAGGACAGGCTCATCCCCCTGGGGCAGGCGGCGCTTGTCAGCATCCGCCAATACCTGGAAGCTTCCCGCCCGCTGTTACTGAAGCAAAGGGAATGCGCCGCCCTGTTCGTCACCCGCAGGGGCCATGGGATGACAAGGCAGGGCTTCTGGAAGATAGTCGGGAAGTACGCCAGAAAGGCCGGGATAAAGAAGGACATATCCCCGCACATGCTGCGGCACTCTTTCGCGACGCACCTCCTGGAACACGGGGCGGACCTCCGGAGCGTGCAGATGATGCTTGGGCATGCGGATATATCCACGACGCAGATTTATACCAAGGTGGAAGTGTCGCGTCTTAAAAAGATGCACGAAGAGATGCACCCCAGGGGATAAGAGCTAGCAGCAAGTCCGGCCATTCAGATTGGAGTGGCAGATAATGGATAAGAATTTATCTATGGACGTAATCACCTGCCACTTAAACGCGGATTTCGACGCCGTCGCATCGATGATGGCGGCGAAGAAGCTGTATCCGGACGCCCACCTGGTATTCCCCGGCGCGCAGGAGAGGAGCATCCGCGAGTTCTTCCTGAGCAGCACGCTCTACGCCTTGAAGTTCGACCGGATAAAGAACATCGATTTAAATAAAATCGACCGGCTCATACTGGTGGACACCAAGAGCCGCGAGCGCATCGGCAGGTTTGCGGAAATAATCGACAAGCCCGGGCTGAAAATCCATATATACGACCACCACCCGTTCACGGACGACGACATACGCGGGGAATTCGAGATGGTGGAGCAGCTTGGCGCCTGCACGACGATTTTCGTGGAGCTTTTCCAGAAGAAAGAAATCGAGATAACCTCGTTAGAGGCGACGGTAATGGCGCTGGGTCTTTACGAAGAGACCGGCTCGATGGCCTTCGCCTCCACCACGCCCAGGGACATTACCGCCGCCGCATGGGTCCTGTCAAAAGGCGCGAACTTGAATATCGTCTCGGACTTCATAACGCGCGAGCTGGACGCGGAGCAGATAAGCCTTTTAAACGACCTGCTGAAATCCATGACCGCCTATAACATTGGCGGGATAAAAGTTGTAATCGCCCAGGCCTCCACGCCGCGCTACATCCAGGACCTGGCGATAATAACGCACAAGATAAGGGACATAGAGAACCTGGACGCGCTGTTCTGCGTGGTGCGGATGGAGGACCGCGTCCACCTGGTCGCAAGGAGCCGTGTAAGTGAAGTAGACGCGGGCCGCGTAGCATCCGGGCTTGGCGGGGGCGGGCATCCGACCGCCGCGTCCGCTACGATACGCGACACGAACCTTGAGAATGTCGTGGAGCGTCTCCTGGACGTGCTGAAGAAGAGCGTGCACCCCGTGAAGATGGCCCAGGACATAATGACGAAGCCCGTGATAACCGTCCGGGACAGCGCTACCATTACCGAGGCGGGGGAGGACATGACGCGCTACAGCGTGAACGTCCTTCCGGTGCTGAGAGCGGGGAAGCTGGTCGGGCTGGTGACGCGCGAGGTCGTGCAGAAATCAATCTTCCACGGGCTGGGAGACAGGCTTGTCAGCGAGCTGATGTCCACGGATTTCAAGACCATATCGGAGGACACGTCTTTCAAGACCATCGAAGACATAATGATCCGGCACACCCAGCGTTTCCTGCCGGTCGTGGAAAAGGGAAAGGTAATCGGTGCGATAACGCGGACGGACCTTTTGCGCACCCTCCAGGACGGGCTTATGGAACGCGAAAGGGTGGGGCCGAAATACAAGGGGGACGAGGGTTACGGGAAGAATATCGCGAGCCTCGTCCGGGAGCGCCTGCCGGCTTATACCCTGGAGCTTCTCCACGATATAGGCAAGACGGCGGATGAAATGGGCATTTCGGCCTTTGCGGTCGGGGGGTTCGTGCGGGACCTCCTGATAAACGTGGAGAACTTCGACCTGGACGTGGTCGTGGAAGGGGACGGCATCCACTTCGCGTATGAAGTCGCGAAGAAATACGGCGCGCGCGTCCGGCCGCACCATAAGTTCGGCACCGCCGTCGTCGTCCTCCCCGGCGGCCAGAAGTTCGACGTCGCCACCGCCCGCACGGAATACTACGAGTATCCCGCGGCGCTCCCGACGGTGGAGCTGGGTTCCATAAAGAAGGACCTATACCGGCGCGATTTCACCGTCAACGCCCTTGCCATCAGGATAAACGAGAAGGGTTTCGGCGAACTGATGGACTTCTTCGGCGGACAGCGCGACCTGAAAGACAAGGCCATACGCGTGCTCCATAACCTGAGCCTGATAGAGGACCCGACAAGGGCGTTTCGCGCGATAAGGTTCGAGGTGCGGATGGGGTTCACCATCTCGAAACATACGCAGGAACTGATAAAGAGCGCGGTGAAGATGGACCTTTTCCACCGCCTCGCCGGGGGCAGGGTATATTCCGAACTGCGGCTGATATTCAAGGAGACCGCGCCGCTCTCGGCTATGAAGCGGATGGAGGATTTCGGGCTTTTAAGGTTCATCCATCCGAAGTTCAAGGTCACGCGGGAGATGGAGTCGATTTTTTCATCGATTTCGGAAACGCTCGCGTGGTTCAAGCTTCTGTTCCTGGACATGGAAGCGGACTCGTGGCTGGTATATTTCATGGGGCTGTTCGACCCTCTGACGGAGAAAGAGGCGGCCGAGCTTGCGGCCAGCCTCACGGTTCCGGAGAGGCACGTCAAAAAACTGCGTACGGCCAAGCGCGAAGGAAAGCGGGTCCTCGGGGAGTTTTACCGCCAGCCCGATATTACGCCGTACCAGGTCTATCTCCTTCTCTCTCCGCTGCCCGTGGAGGCGCTCCTTTACATGATGGCGAAGACGAAGACGGCAAGCTCGAAAAAACATGTATCGATGTACCTCACGCAGTACAGGGACGTCCAGACGGACTTGACCGGCGACGACCTGATGGAGATGGGGCTTCAGCCAGGCCCGCATTTCAAGAAACTGCTGGCCGAGCCTGCTGGAGGCGAAGATGGACGGGAAGCTCACGAACCGCGCGGAAGAGGAGAGGTTTATAAAGGAGCGCATCAGAGAACAGCCTGAGCTTCTGAAGGCGGGGCTGGTTGCCAAGATCCGGAAAAGTCCCGGCGGGGGGGCGGCTTGAAGCGGCTTATAGTAAATGCGGACGATTTCGGGATGGCCGAGTCCGTCAACGACGGCATTATCAAGGGCCATCAACATGGCATAATAACCTCGGCCTCTTTCATGGCCGGGGCGAAGGCGGCAGAACACGCCGCAATACTCGCAAGGGACAACCCGTCCCTCGGGGTCGGCGTCCACCTCTGCCTGACATTGGTAAGGCCGGTCGCGGACCCGGCGAAAATCCCCAGCCTCGCGCCTCGCGGCCTGCTTCCGGGCGGCCCGTTCCCGCTTATGTCCCGCCTGCTATTCGGCTCCATAAAGATCGACGAGGTCGAGATTGAACTGCGCGCCCAGATAGAACGGACACTCGCGCTGGGGATAAAACCGGACCATATCGACGGCCATCAGCACGTGCACATGATGAAGCGGGTATTCGATGTCGTGATGAAGCTGGCGGAGGAATACGCCATCCCCGCCATGCGCTACCCGGTCGGGCCGGACGCCGGACAAGACCCGCGAGTCGCGCCCGTCCGTCGGCTTGAGAAATCAGATATTTGAGGGCATCGCAAAGAAAAACAGGCGCGCAATCGAAAACGCCGGGATAAAGGTCCCGGACTATTTCTTCGGATTTGCCGAGACGGGAAATCTTGATACGGAAAAACTGCTGAACATCCTGAAAAATCTCCCGGACGGGACGAGCGAGCTGATGTGCCACCCCGGGCTTCCGAGCGAAAACTATGCGGAAGATAACTGGGGCAAAGGCTGGGGAACGGAGCTTGAGGCGGTGACGGACGAACGATAAAAGCAGGTAAAGGAAGATGATATAGAGCTAATAAAATTCAGTTCTTTAATCAAGAAGCATCATAGTTCCTTTAACTTAACTGATATCCCCCAACTCGTATTGAATAATACGTCAGCGCCGCGATACCCGCCGTCTCCGTCCTTAATATCCGGGGGCCAAGGCCCGCCGTGACGAAACCTGCCGCCTCCGCTTCCAATACCTCGTCATCCGTAAACCCGCCCTCCGGGCCGACCAGCAAGGCGACGCTTTTAACATCGCCGCAACCATGCAGGAGCTCGCGCAGGCCGCGCGTCTTCTCGCCTTCATAAAAAATAATCTTCAGGTCGAAGCACCGGGCGCGCTCTACGAACATGGGCAGGTCCATGAAGCAGGAAATCTCCGGCACGCGATACCCTGCCGGACTGCCTGCGCCGCTTCCACCGCGACCTTCCTGAGCCGCGCCAGCTTTTTCTCCGCATCATGTATATCCGGCCTCTTTATGGAACGCTCCATGAGCACCGGCAGGATTTCCGTCACGCCGAGTTCCACCGCCTTCTGCACGACGTACTCCATCTTCTCGGACTTCGGCACGCCCTGCCCAAGCAGGGTCTGGAGGCGAGATTCGCTCTCTCTTTTCAGAGTCCCGGTTATGGTGACTTCAGCGGATTTCTGGTTCAGGGATTTTATTACCGCGCTGTACTCGCGGGTGCCGTCAAAGAGGGTGAGATGGTCGCCCGGCTTCATCCGCAGGACGCGGAACAATTTTTTCGCGTCGTCTTCTGGCAGCGTCGCCGAATCTTTTTTTATGCTTTCCGGTTTTACGAATATCCTGGGCAATGTGCATTTTATTCCAAATTACCCTCGGTGGGGGGGGTGCCCTATTCGGACGCCGTGCCGATTAAGTCCTTGACCTTTTCCCAGAACCCCTTGCCGATGGGGTTGTTATTATCTTTTTTGGAGATGGACTCAAACTCCTTCAGAAGCTCTACCTGCCGGGCGGTCAGGTTCGACGGCGTCTCCACGACTACGCGCACGTTCTCGTCGCCGACGCCGTAGCCCCGCACGTTCGGGATTCCTTTACCCTTCAAGCGAAAGACTTTGCCCGTCTGAGTACCGGCGGGGATTTTAAGCTTCATCTTCTCGCGCAGGGTAGGCGCCTCTATCTCTCCGCCGAGCGCGGCGGTCGTAATGCTGATGGGGACCTCGCACCAGACGTCGTCTTCGTCCCTGACGAATATCGGATGCTCGTTGACCTTTATCACGATGAAGAGGTCGCCGTGCGGCCCGCCATGCATTCCCGGCTCGCCCTCTCCGGAGAGCCTGAGCCTGCTCCCGGTTTCCACGCCTGGCGGTATCTTCACCTTCATCGTCTTCTCGTGCTCGACGGTCTTATGGCCCTTGCACTGCGGGCACGGGTTGGTGATGACTTGCCCTTCGCCCCTGCACGCCGGGCAGGTCCTGGCGATTGTAAAGAATCCCTGCTGTACCCTCTGCTGGCCGGTGCCGCGGCAGGCGGAACAGGTCTTCGGGTGCGTGCCGGGCTTGCAGCCGGTCCCGCCGCAGGTGGGGCAGTTCTCCGTCTTCGGTATCCGTATCTCGGTCTCCTTGCCGAAGGCCGCGTCCTCAAACGAGATGGTCATGCTGTAGCGCAGGTCCGCGCCCCTCGCGCGCGTGAGCGGCCATGGCCCGCCGCGCGCTCCGAACATGTCCCCGAATATGTCGCCGAATATGTCGCCGAAATCGCCCCGGCCTCCGAAGCCGCCGCCACCGCCGCCGCCCATCCCCTCGACGCCGGCAAACCCGTACTGGTCGTATGCCGCGCGCTTCTGCGGGTCGGAGAGCACCTCGTAGGCCTGCGTCGCCTCCTTGAACTTATCTCCCGACTCCTGGTGGTTTTCGGGGTTCTTGTCCGGGTGGTGCTTCATCGCAAGGCGGCGGTACGCCTTCTTTATCTCCGTATCGCTTGCGTTTTGATGTACGCCTAAAATTTCGTAGTAATCTCGCTTAGCCAACTAACATTCTCCGGTTAAAACAGATTTAGCAAACCATAAGCCCAGCCCATTTTCAGGGCCGGGCTTAGATATTATCTCACAGTATGGAGGCTAATTCAACTCTTACTTCTTCTCCTCGAACTCCGCGTCCACGACCTTCTCGCCGCCGCCTTCCGTCCCGGCCTGTTCGCCGCCGCCGGCGCCGCCTTCAGGTCCAGACGCGCCGCCGCCCTCGCCTGCCGCGCCCGCGCCCGCCTTTTTGTATATCTCTTCGGCGAGCTTGTGCGAGACGGTGGAGAGCTTCTGCATCGTGTCCTTTATCGCGGCGACGTCTTCGCCGTCTTTAGCCTTCTTCGCCTCTTCGATTGCGGAGGCGATGTCCGCCCTCTCGCCCTCGGAGACCTTGTCGCCGTAATCGGTCAGCGATTTCTCGATCGAGTAGATGAGCGTGTCGGCTTCGTTCCTGGCCTCGGCAAGCTCTTTTTTGCGCTTGTCCTCTTCCGCGTGCGCTTCCGCGTCCCGGACCATCTTCTTTATCTCCTCTTCGGAAAGCCCGGAGGATGCGGTTATCTTTATGGACTGTTCGCGCCCGGTGCCCAGGTCCTTCGCGCTCACGTGGACTATGCCGTTTGCGTCTATGTCGAAGGTGACTTCCACCTGCGGCAACGCCCCTCGGCGCGGGCGGGATGCCGATCAAGCTCGAACCGTCCCAGAGTCTTATTATCGCATGCCATCTCCCGCTCGCCCTGGATGACGTGGATGGACACCGCCGTCTGGTTGTCCGCCGCGGTGGAGAATATCTGGCTCTTCCTGGTCGGGATGGTGGTGTTTCGCTCGATTAGCTTCGTCATCACGCCGCCCAGAGTTTCGATGCCGAGCGAGAGCGGCGTCACGTCGAGGAGCAGCACGTCCTTCACTTCGCCCCTCAACACGCCGCCCTGAATCGCCGCGCCGATTGCGACGACCTCGTCCGGGTTCACGCCCCTGTGCGGCTCCATGCCGAAGAACTCCTTAACCACCTGCTGCACCTTCGGCATCCTTGTCATGCCGCCGACAAGCACCACCTCGTTCGATGTCTGTTCGCGGCCTTGCCCGCGTCTGCGAGCGCCTTCTTGCACGGCTCGATCGTCTTATTGACGAGTCGTCCGTCAGAGCTGCTCCAGCTTCGCGCGGGAGAGCTTCATCGATGGAGGTGCTTCGGGCCGGCTGCGTCCGCCGTGATGAACGGCAGGTTGATCTCCGTCTCGAGCGAGGAGGAGAGCTCGATCTTCGCCTTTTCCGCCGCCTCCTTGAGCCGCTGCAGCGCCATCTTGTCCTTCGATAGGTCGATGCCCTGGTCCTTCTTGAACTCGTCGACCAGCCAGTCGCATGACCCGCTCGTCGAAGTCGTCGCCGCCCAGGTAGGTGTCGCCGTTGGTGGACTTCACCTCGAAGACGCCCTCGCCAAGCTCCAGTATGGAGATGTCGAACGTGCCGCCGCCCAGGTCGTATACGGCTATGGTCTCGTCCTTTTTCTTGTCCAGGCCGTACGCGAGCGACGCCGCGGTCGGCTCGTTGATGATGCGCAGCACGTTCAGGCCCGCGATGCGCCCGGCGTCCTTCGTCGCCTGCCGCTGGGAGTCGTTGAAGTACGCGGGTACAGTGACTACCGCCTCCGTCACCTTCTCGCCCAGGTAGTCCTCCGCCGTCTGCTTCATCTTCGTCAGTATCATCGCGGAGACCTCGGCGGGGCTGTACTCCTTGCCCCTTATCATGACATGGGCGTCGCCGTTTCCGCCTTCGACTATCTTGTACGGCAGGTGCTTCATCGCGTCCTGCACTTCCTTGGAATTGAACTTCCTGCCGATAAGTCTCTTTATGGAGAATATGGTATTTTCCGGGTTGGTAATCGCCTGGCGCTTCGCGACCTGGCCGACCAGCCTCTCCCCGGACTCCGATATCGCCACGACGGAAGGGGTCGTGCGCGAACCTTCCGCGTTGGGTATAACAACCGGGTCGCCGTGCTCTAAAACGGCGACGCAAGAGTTTGTAGTTCCAAGATCAATCCCGATTACCTTTGCCATCTTAAATCCTCCTGTATCGATAACGATTCGACTTATAAGTCCTTTTATTCGCTAACGTCCTTCGAGGGCGGCTTCGCCACCGTAACCATCGCCGGACGGAGTATCCGGTCGTTTAAGAAATATCCCTTCTGGAACTCCTCCACCACCGTGCCCGGCTCGTAATCCGCCGTCTCCACGTGCATCATCGCCTGCTGCTTGTTCGGGTCGAAGGGCTTTCCGACGCTTTCCACCTGCGTGACGCCGAACTTTGCAAGGACATCGTATAGCTGTTTGGCGACCATTTTGACCCCCTCGACCAGCCCCTCGCCGCCCTGCCCGCCCGGCGCGCTTTCGCTGTGCGAGATGGCCCGCTCCAGGTTATCCAGCACCGGGATTATCTCCTTTATCAGGTTCTCGTTCGCGTATTTCCCCTGCTCGATAACATCCCGGCTCATCCGCTTTTTAAAGTTCTCCGTCTCGGCGTAGAGCCGGAGGTAGCGGTCCTTGTATTCGTGCGCCTCGTGCTTCGCCTTGTCCAGTTCGGCCTTAAGCTTCTCCGCTTCCTTTAAAAGCGCCTCCGGGTCCACCGCGAGCCTTGCCTCATCGGGCATTCCCGCCGGGCCCATAGCCTCTTCCCGGCCTTCCTCCTCTGTCCGGTATCCCTCTTGTATGGGGACCTTATGGCCCTCGTGATGGCCCTCGTGGTGCTTGTCGTCATGTCTTTTCACATGCACCTCAAAGGCTTGAAAAAATTATCTACAATTATAGCACTATCTCTCGCTTAGTAACCTGCCCAGCACCCTGGCCGTGCAGTCCACCAGCGGGATAACGGTATTGTACGGCATCCGGGACGGGCCGATGACGCCCAGCGTCCCGACAATATTGCCTTCGCTCCTGTAGCTGGCGATGACCAGGCTCACGCCCTGCATCTCGAAACATTTATTCTCGGAGCCGATGAATACCTGCACCCCGTCCGCGTCTATGGCCATATCGAGTAGCTTCAACAGCCTGTGTTTTTCCTCGAATGCTACAAAGAGTTCCTTCATCCTGTCGTAGTCCTTGAAGTCCGGGATGTTGAACATCTCCGACAGCCCGCCGACAAAAAGCTCGCCTTCCGTCTCCGTCTCGCCTTCCTGGGGCGCATCCTGCCAGACCTTCATCAGGTTCATCAGCAGGCGGGTATATTTATTTTTATCGTCCTCCATCAGCTTGAGGACTCTCGCGCGCATTTCCCGAAGGGTCTTCCCGGCCATCTCCTGGTTCAGGAATGCCGATACCTGCTCCAGGTCCCTTTGCGTCAGGTCTTCTTCCAGCTGGATCATCCTGTTATGGATGATGCCCGCGTTCGATACGAATATGGCCAGGACGCGCTTGCCCGTCAGGCGTATGAACTCGACCTGCTTATAGACCGTTTCCGCGGGCTTCGGAGCCATCACGATGCCGGTATAATGAGACAGGCCGGAAAGCAGTTTCGTGGTCTCCTGCATCAACTGGTGGAAGTCCTCCCTGTGGAGCGGATAATTCAGGATCTCCTCCTCCTGCGGGCGCGGGAGGCTCCTTACCTCAAGCAGGGTATCGATATAAAAACGGTACGCCTTGTCGGTCGGTATCCTGCCCGCCGACGTATGCGGCTGGGCAAGGAAACCAAGCTCCTCCAGGTCCGACATGATATTCCTGACGGTGGCGGGGGAGATGCCCAGGTTATACCGCTTTGTGACGGTCCTGGAGCCTACCGGCTCAGCCGTGGAAATATAGCTCTGGATGATGGCTTTCAGGATTTCCCTGCTTCTCTCGTTTAAGTCCATGGCCCTTGTCTCCCCCTCCTTTCCGAATTAATCTAACGACTTATTGATTGCCCGGCCTCTTTAGCACTCAGCTATATAGAGTGCTAATAAAATTTACCAGATTTAGGACGTATTAGTCAAGAAATTTTTAAATAGATAGCCGGAGGATGAAAAAGAAAAAGCGGCCAATGAATGGCCGCCGATGGAATTTTTCAAGGAGAGCGCTTTACCGGCCCATACCGCCGCCCATTCCCCGCCGTCCGGCCCACATGGGGGTGCCGCTGTCGTCCCGAAGCATCAGCACTAAGCCGCCCTTGCTGAGTTCCTGGGCGATGATAACGGGGCTTCCCTGGAAGGTAACCCTGGAGCCCTTGACTTCCACCTTGTCTCCAACCTGTATGGCCGGTTTCTGTTTATCGATGTACCATGCGGGGCCAAGATGCACGGAGATATCCCCTTTGTCCGTCTTCAGCGTCAGGTGAATACCGTAGCTCATGCCCTTCATCGGCATTATTTTATCTACCTTCATCACCTCGCCGGACACCGTCTCAACCGTCTTGGGGTTGAACATCCTGCCGTACTGGCTATTCATACCCCAGCCGCCGCCGCGCATTCCCGGCGCGGCATATGAGGTGCCCGCCAGAGACATAGATAAAATGGCAAGCAGTACCAGCCATGGACTGAGTTTTTTCATATTCGCCTCCATTTTTTGAGAGTTGGTCGAAACTGCCGTCCGATGCAGGAAACCTAAAATTAAAATTATAGCTTTCATTATGGACATTGGTTCAAAATTTGTCAAGGAAGGCGGGTTGGGTATAGATAATCGGACGGCACAAAAAAAACGGCCAGGGAAAATCCCCGGCCGTAATCTGACAACATTATCTTTTGCGCGGCCTTTGGCGCCGTGCCCTGCTTGGGCTTGCGGCAGGTGGACAGGCCAAAAATTGCATAGGGCGGGCACCAGCCGATCAGGCCGGTCAAAAGTGGGACCGCGCCCAGGAAGGCCCAGGGGGATTTCGGCCCGACGAAGCTAAGCGAAATTATGCCTAAGCCAATGAGTACCCTGAAAATTCTCTCGACGCCGCCGATGTTTTTGTTCATGCTGAAACCTCCATAATGTATTATGCGGCGTATTTTACAGGGCTTATCAAAGGGCGTCTGTGATATAAGTCACAAAAATATCAATCAATCAGTCTTATCAGGTTCCTGGACAGCGCGACCCGCCCTTTTCTCTCCAGGTCCTTCAGCAGGCGGCTTATGACCTCTCTCGAGGTGCCCAGGTCGGCGGCAATCTTCTGGTGCGTGGCGGAGAGTCTTCCGGATTCGGATTTATCCTCCAGGTATTCGATAAGCCTCTCGTCCATATGCTTGAACGCGACCTCTTCCACCAGCGCCATCACGTTCGAGAGGTTCTGGCCCAGGACCTTGAAGATATATTCCCTCAACTCCTCGTGCTCTCTGGTCAGCCTCCGGAACTCCGGCGCGGGCAAAAGAAGGGCGTCGCATTCGCCCAGGGTTATTGCAAAGGCAGGCGTCGGGATGCCGGAGAGGATGCAGGACGCGTTGATGATGCATGTGTCTCCCGCGCCCAGCTCGTAGAGCGTTATCTCCCGCCCGCTCTCCGTCATCTTGAATACCCGGACTTCGCCGGAGATGAGGAAAATGAACATCTGGCAGAAGTCGCCTTCGGAATAAACGTAATGACCCGGCGGGACGGTCATGCGGCGCGCGGCAGAGAGGATTTCCTCCACCACGCGCTCCGGCATTTTTTGAAAGTCGGGGAATACTTCCAGGAATTCCTGTAACTTCAACTTCTATACCCTGCGTTTATCTTGACGTACTCGTAGCTCAAATCCGTCGTGAATACGCGCGCGGTCGCATCCCCCACGCCGAGCTTCACGGTTATTTTAAATTCCTTCTTTTTCAGCACCTGCGAGGCCTTTTCTTCCGCTTTCGGCCCCAGGCCCACGCCGCCCTTCACCATGCAGACTTTATCGAACCATATCTCAAGCTTTTCGGCGTCCATCTTCGCGCCGGAATATCCCGCCGCGCAGGCGATGCGGCCCCAGTTCGCGTCCTCGGCGAATAACGCGGTCTTCACCAGCGGGGAGTTGGAAACGGCCTTGGCGGCTTTTTTGGCGTCGGCAGGATTTGCCGCGCCTGTGATTACCACCTCCACCAGCTTCGTGGCCCCCTCGCCGTCTTTGGCCACCATCTTCGAAAGCGCAAGCAATACCGCGCCCAGCGTTTCTTTAAACTGTCCGTATTCCGCGCTTTTTTGGGTTATCGTCTCGTTTCCCGCCATGCCGTTTGCGAGGATGATGACCGTATCGTTGGTCGAGGTGTCTCCGTCCACGGTGACGCAGTTGAAGGAGTCGTCCACGCCTTCCTTAAGCGCCGCAGAGAGGGCGCGCTTCTCCACCGCCGCGTCCGTTATTATGAACGAGAGCATCGTGGCCATGTCCGGGTTTATCATCCCGGAGCCTTTGGCTATACCCGCAATCCGTATTTCCTTCCCGCCGATTTTCTCCGAGACGCCGTAAATTTTGGGGAAGGTATCGGTCGTTAGAATGGCCTTCGCCGCGTCCAGGAGACCGTCTTCTTTCAGGGAGGCGGGCAGGAGTTTTACGCCGGCGGCCATCCTGTCCATCGGGAGGTTGGCCCCTATGACGCCCGTGGAGGCGACGAATACGTCCGAGGTATTAACTCCCAGGGCCTCGCCCGTCAGGTGCGCGGTTTTCAGCGCGTCGTTCATCCCCTTCAGGCCGTTGCAGGCGTTTGCGTTTCCGCTGTTTGCGACAATCGCCCGGACGGTGCGGCCCTTCAGCACCTCCATATCCAGGAGTACCGGGGCGGCCTTCACCTTGTTTTTCGTGAACACCGCCGCGGGGGTGGCCGGGACTTCCGAATAAATAAGCGACAGGTCGAGGCGGCCCGGCTTCTTTATCGCGGCCTCTACCGCGCCGAACCTGAAACCGGGGACGGTATAAATTTTAAGTTCTTTCAAAATACCCCCAAGATCGTAACTTTTCTTTCAGGGAAAAGAAAGTAACACCAAAAGAAAAGCGGAACTGTTTTAACTCAAAAGTTTTTGGCGTATACCTTTTTTACAAAAAGGTAACGGTTTTAAGGAAACATCCCCAAATTTTTCAGTCCCAGCGTCTCGTCCCATCCCATCATGATATTCATATTCTGCACGGCCTGGCCCGCCGCGCCCTTCACGAGGTTATCGATCGCGGAGACGATTACCGCCCTGCCCGTGCGCGGGTCGGAATAAACCCCGATGTCGCAGAAGTTGGAGCCTTTCACGGCGTTCACGTTCGGATACGCGCCCGGCCCCAGCACGCGTACAAAAAATTCCTTCTTGTAGAACTTGGCATACAGCACCGCCAGTTGCTCGGAAGACGCCCATTTTGCAAGTTTAGCGTAGGCAGTCGTGAGTATCCCGCGGTTCATGGGAGCTAAGTGCGGGGTGAACGAAACATTAAACTCTTTCCCGGCCAGCGCGGAGAGTTCCTGCTCTATCTCCGGGGTGTGCCTGTGCACGCCCACCTTGTACGCGGTAAGGCCCTCGTTCGCCTCCGGGAAGTGGTAAGCCTGCGCCGGAGTTCGACCCGCGCCGGATACGCCGGAGTGCGAGTCCACGATGATGCTGTCCAGTTCCACAAGGCCCGCCTTCACGAGCGGCGCAAGCGCAAGTATCGCGCTGGTGGGGTAGCAGCCGGGGTTGCCGACGATGCGCGCCCTTTTGATTTCCTCGCGGTGCAGTTCCGGCAGTCCGTAAACGGACATGAACGCGAGGCCCGGCTGTTGGTGCTCCTCGCCGTACCATTTCTGATAGACGCTAATGTCTTTGAAACGGTAGTCCGCGGAGAGGTCTATGACGCGCTTCCCGATGCCGATAAATTTCGCCGCCGCGTCCATCGCCGTCATGTGCGGGACGGCAAGGAAGATGATGTCCGCCTTGGATGCGATAACGGACGGATCAAGCTTCTCCAGCGTCAGGTTCGTCAGCCTGGCCAGGTGCGGGAACAGGGCGAGCACGCTCTGCCCCTCCGATTTCTCCGACGTCACCGCCGTAACTTCCACTTCCGGATGCCCCAGGAGTATGCGTAAAAGCTCTCCCCCCGCGTATCCGCTCGAACCTACTACTGCGACTTTTAGCATGATTCTTTAATTATGTAGTTGTTGAATTTAGCCTCTAAAATGCCTTTTTCAAGCATATCCAAATTGAATAAATAATCTATATGATTAAAAGCTTCTCTTGGCCTTTGTGTCACTTGCCATCCAAGCCATCTGTTATCCATGTTTCCGTGCCCTATCGATTGCTTCATAGATAATCGATTCACAATTCATGCACATAACATCCGGGATGTCATCATCATCAGCTATGAACCCATCAAATTCTTTTTTTATTTTCCCGTACATTAGGCCAAGACATCGTTAATCCTCTATTAGCATTTTTTTGCAAATTTGTTCCATAAATACTCGTAATTTTATACTTCCCTTTATTATCAATAAACTCCAGAAATTATTATCACGCAGAATTTGAGCTGTGCCTTATCTTTGCTTTTATATTTTTATTATTCGGATGTAAGTGCCTCAGATATTCCTAAAGAATATATCTCTTCAAGTTCAAAATCCGGCTTTCCGATTTCATGAATGCAGTACATTATATCGTTAACATCTCCTCGATTCTATCCTAACATTTTTTAAAAAGCTTTCAATTCCACCCGATTGCTCGGACCTTTCCGGCTTTAAAATCTTCCCATCCTCGATGATTATTATTTTGCCTTCATCGGCAATATTTTGATAAACGGATGTTGCAACCTACCCAACCGTGCCTTCTTGCAATTTCGAAAGCGGCTTTCTCTTCTCGAAAATCGAATTTGAAAGGATTCGTGATTCAAGTTCTGTGCGTAATAATTTGTTGTCGTGAAATGGAGGAACAAAAAATTCGGCAATTTATAGCTTCATTACTGTTATCAAGACATTCGCCGCCGTTTTCCTCCCCCAATGATTGACTGGATTTTGTTGCTCATTACATTCAGGACAATGAATTCGGCAACCTTTATTATTATTTGGAAAGTTCTAATATTTCAGATGACAAGCGAGACAATATCATCTGTCCCCCCACATTCCTATCATATGATATTTACATCTTCGCCTATTTGCGCATATGACTTCGCCGCCCTAATATCCTCCGCAGTAATAGATGCGTATCTTTTCAAAATTTCATCTTCAGCTTCCATCCCCAAACTTAAATACCGAGTATTTCGGCTACCATTATCGTCGTGCCCTTAAAGAAGGCCTTCCCGTGACATCCATGGGGGGCGAGGGAAATTCTCTCTTTCCAGTCCATAGAGGGCCTCAAATTTTTTGCGGGTACAAATTAAATTTATGCTAACACAACTCACAATCAAAATTTGCAGTCAATCAATTTTTGGGCATCCGAGTTACTGCAACTCCCGCTCTTAATAACCCCTCCTGCTTAATCGGGCTAAGCCGTCGCCGGTTCATAATTATTCAGAAATGAATGAAAAAATCAACGAATCCCGTCCGGGTATCATATACACGGTTTTTTCAGGGCAAAAACACCCATTTTCGGGGGTCAAGGGACGGGTTTACGATACACCGATTTTTAAGGGTATTTAAGCGATTTTCCCCTTGTTTTAAATAGAGTTACGCTCACTTTTGCGAACGATTCCTGCCTCACGTTTTTGATTTTCCAAGTATTTGAAAATTAAGGATATTTTTTGCCCCTAAAAACCGGATTTTCAGCAAAATGCGGATTTTTCGCATCCCAAAATGAAACTCGGCTCGCCTCTGGAAAACCTGAAAATTGGAAATAAAAAAGGGGGCCGCTTATCACAGCCCCCTCTGGTTCGCATAAAACGGGCGAATCCTGATGTTCCCGGATTACCTCTTGGAGAACTGGAATTTCTTCCTCGCGCCCGGCTGGCCGTACTTCTTGCGCTCGACCACTCTCGGGTCGCGCGGTAAGAAGGCCCGCCTTCTTCAGCGCGCTCCGAAGCTCGCCGTCAACCTCAAGCAAAGCCTTGGAAATTCCGTGCCTTAACGCGCCCGCCTGACCGGATGTGCCGCCGCCGGATACCAGTGCGTTCACGTTGAACTTGCCAATCATATTGACCAGCTCAAGCGGCTGGTTGATTATCATGCGAAGCACCTCGCGGCCGAAGTAGTCTTCCATCGTCCTGCCGTTTATGCTGAACTTGCCCTCGCCCATCGAAAGCCATACCCGGGCAATGGAGTTCTTCCTCTTGCCGGTGGCGTAAAATTTCGTCTCTGCCATTAGTCGGTTCTCCCTTTACAGCCTTCTATTTTCATGGGTTCGGGCCTCTGAGCTTCATGCGGATGCTCCGAGCCGGAATATACTTTCATCTTCAATATCAGGTCCCGGCCAAGCGGGTTATGCGGAAGCATGCCTTTCACGGCGGCCTTGATGACCTCTTCCGGCCTGCTCTTCAGTAGCTTGCCCGCCGTGATGGACTTCAGCCCGCCCGGATACCCGGAGTGATGATAGTACTGCTTGTCATCGAGCTTATTGCCGGTGAGCTTGATCTTCTCCGCATTTATAACGACAACAAAATCGCCAGCATCAACGTGCGGCGTGAATATCGTTTTATGCTTTCCCCTGAGGACGGAGGCAACCTTCGTGGCAAGCCTTCCGAGAACCACGCCGGAGGCGTCCACCACGAACCATTTCCTGTCCACTTCGTTCTTTTTTGCCGATACCGTGCTCATCATTATCCTCTTTTGGCCCGCCTTGAATTTTATAATGACCATCCCCGCGAAAGTGGAACTATATGTAAATTATGACTGTTTGTCAAGAGAAAAAATATGCTAAGATACGCGCTCATGGACATATCCGTATTTAAAGCCGTCATATCCGAGCTTGCCCGGTGCCTGCCGGGCAAAAGACTCGCGGAAATAGCCGAAGGGCAATCGGGGGAGTTCTATCTCCTTTTCAAGGGCGAGGGAGGGAAAATAACCCTGCTCATCTCCCCCCGGCCGCAGTCCCCACGGATACACCTGCTATCGGGAAAGCCGAAAGATTTGCGGGAGTTGACTCCCTTCGGCCAGAGCCTCGCGAACCTTTTGCTTGGCTCCAGACTCCTGTCCATCGAACAGGAGGGCCTGGAGCGTGTGGCGTTGTTTAATTTTAGCAGAAAAACCGGCAAAGATGAAGCGGCGGTAACTCTTATATTCGAGATGGCCGGGAAAAAGCCGGAGCTTATCGTCCTGGACGCGGAGGGAAAAATACTGCTCGCGCAGTCTTATGTCGCCTTGGAGGAGGGGTCAAGGGTCATCTTGCCTGGGCTTTTTTATGAACCTCCGCCGGTGCCGGACAAGCAGGACCCATATAATATAACTGCCGGCGATATAAGGGATATAATCCGGGAAAACCCGGAAATGCCGCCGGATAAGGCGCTGTTTAATAAAATCGGCGGCTTGAGCCCCCTGCTTGCCCGCGAGGTAGCGGCGGCGGGAAATTCGGACCCGGAGAAGCTGGCGGAGGCGCTTAAAAATCTGATCCATGAACTCGTTGCGGAAAAGTTCGCGCCGCGGATTTACGAGACGGAGAAGGGGCCGGTCCTGGCCGCGGGTCCGCTTTCGCAGTTCGGGGATGCGCCGTTTCTGGAGTTTTCCTCCGTGAACGAGGCGGCGGAGGCTTTTTATAGCGCGGCCGAGACGCGCCGGGCGTTCCAGTCGGCGAAAGCGGGGCTTCTGCGGAAGCTTAAGGCGGAGCTATCGAGCGCTCGTAAGAAGGCGCAGGCTATAGAGTCGGACCTGGCAAGGGCGGAGAAGGCGGAGCAGTACCAGCTGTTCGCCCAGACGCTGATGGCGTCTTTGAACCAGGTCCCTGCAAGGGCGGAACAGGTTTCGTTAACCGACTATGTAACCGGCAATACGGTTGAAATCCTCCTGGACCCGAAGCTTGGCGCCGTGGAGAACGCGCAGGAATATTTTAAAAAGGCAAAGAAGGCGCGGGCGGCTTTGAAGCTTCTCCGGGAGCGGCATACGGCGGCGAGGGCGGAGCTGGAGACGCTCGAAGCGCGGCTGGAACAGCTGGAAACGGCGGCGGAAATGGAGGGCCTCAGGCCATATCTCCCGGAGCCGAAGCGCGGGAAAAGAATTACCTGTCCAGAGCGACAGCGAAGACAGAAAATCAAAGCCGCTAAAAATGCGCTTCCGGAATTCCCGTCGTTTACGACGTCGGACGGGTACCTGGTGCTTATCGGGAAGAATTCGAAGATGAACGACCTGCTTACGTTCAAGGCGGCTCAGTCCATGGACCTCTGGCTCCACGCCCAGGGATACCGGGGCTCGCACGTTATCGTCCGGAACCCGGCCCGCCGCCCGGACATACCGCTTTCTACAATCCTTCAGGCGGCGGAGGCGGCGGCGTATTACTCCGAGGCAAAAAAGGAAAGCTCCGCGCCGGTGGATTATACCTTCGTGAAATACGTCCGGAAAATGAAGGACGGCGCGCCCGGCGCGGTGATTTTTACGGGTAACAAGACGGTATTCGTGGAGCCGAAGAAAAAATAAACCTTACCACTGGCTGATGCCGCCGGAGAGGTTCTTCACGCGGTCGTACCCGAGGCTTTTTAATTTCCGGCAGGCGAACAAGCTCCGCATCCCGCTCGCGCAGTAAACCACCACCTCTTTATTTTTCGGGACCTCTTTCGCCCGCGCATCCAGCTCGTTTAAGGGGATCAGCTTCGCGCCGTCGATCTTGCGGCTCTTATACTCGCCGGGGGTGCGCACGTCCAATAAAAAGAAATCCTCTTTCCTGCCCCGCTTTGCCTTGAGTTCCTGAGAGTTTATATCCTTGCAGCCCATCACCCATGAAAGAAGTCCCATTGCATCTCCTTGAAATTATTGTTGATAGGATATTATAGCAGGAACGAGCGGCGGATTAAATCATTTTTTGGCGAAATCGCCGCCGGAGACGATTTTCTGGCGGACGGCCTCGTAGAGGATTACGGAGGCCGCGGAGGCCACGTTCAGGGAGTCTATCATCGTGGACATCGGGATGGTTACCTTCTGGTCAGTGAGCATTATGGCCTCGAGAGGAAGGCCGGCCCCTTCCTGTCCTAAAAGCAGGACGGTCGGTTTCGTGTAGTCCACGTCAAAATACCTTATCCTCGCGGAGACCGTTCCCGCGACTACCTGATAGCCTTTTGATTTCATATTCTTGATAAAGTCTTCCAGGGAGGGTGCCCGAAAGGTCGGGAGCCGGAAAATGCTGCCCATAGTCGCCCGGAGCGCCTTCGGGTTGTAGAAATCGACTGTCCCCGGCGTCGTGACGACCCCGCCCGCGCCCGCCGCGTCCGCCACCCTTACGATGGTGCCCAGGTTCCCCGGGTCCTGGAGGAGATGGGCCACTACGACCATCGGGATAAGTCCCTTCCCAAGGTCTTCTTCCGAAAAAGTCTCCGGCTCAACTAACGCCATCACCCCCTGGCTCGTCTTTGTCTCCGAGAGGTAATCCACTACCCGGTCCGCCACCCATAACACTTCGACCCCCTGCTCCACCGCGGACTCAACTAACATCGCCGCCCTTTCGTTCTGCGCGGCATGGGGGGTGATTATGAGTTTCCGGACGCAGCATCTGACGCTCAAGTATTTCTTCGGTTATCCTGATGCCTTCGATCAGGAACCTGCCTTCCTTCAGGCGGTTCCTGGCAAGAGAGAGGGATTTCAGGTATTTTATGGTCTTGTTGCTGCGGCTTATGATTATCTCACGGGCCTGATCCATCATCATCGGGCGGCCCTTCCGGGTACGCTGAAAGTGAAGGTCCCTTCGGCGGCAAGCTCACCGTCTATCTCCGCCCTGCCCTTAAACCTTGCCAGGCCCATGGCGGCGGCCTCGAATTCGACGGAATATTTTATCTCGTCGCCTGTCACTGGCCGTTTATGGAATCTGGCGTCCGTTACGGCGGCCAGGAAACCGGATTCCGGCTTTGATCCGGCGATTATCAGATACGGCAGATGCGGCAGGCGCGGCGGCGACGGCGGCAAGTTGTGCCATGCCTTCGATAAGGAACACCTGCGGATATAGCGGCGAGGCGGGATTAAAAGACGAGCCTGCGGTTACTTTTTTGATGGCTGAAGCGAATTTTCCGGGGATTAGCTCAACGACCCTGTCGAGCATCACGAAGGGGAACGAATGCGGGATGGATGTCCCTATGTCTGCCGCGTCTCTTCTCATTTGTGCATTTTTGCCGGGGGTAAGGATGACTGCGGACTAAAACTAAGCCATGATAACTTCTAAAACTCAAATAATCAAGCCCTTTTATTTACATAGTTATCCCTAAATTTCAGTTATATAGTTATCCCTCCGTCCACGGCAATGGTCTGGCCGGTTATGTAAGCGGCGTCCTCCGAGGCCAGAAATAGCGCGGCATCCGCAATATTTTCCGGGTTGCCGAACTTTGAGAGAGGGATATGAGATAGAAGCTCCTGTCTGACTCTCTCCGGCAGGGTTTCGGTCATCTCCGTATTTATCACTCCAGGCGCTACGGCGTTTACGGTTATCCCGAAAGGGGCAAGCTCCCTCGCCAGCGACTTTAGTCATGGAGATTACCCCGCCCTTCGAAGCGGAATAGTTCGTCTGCCCGGCCCGGCCGGTAATCGCGGAGGGCGAGGCCATGTTTATTATCCTGCCGTATTTCGCCCCTATCATCCCCCGGCAGGCGGCCTTGGAGCAGTTAAACGTGCCCTTCAGGTTCACCGCGATAACCCTGTCCCAGTCCTCCTCCCGCATCAGCATCAGGAAGCCGTCTTTTATCACGCCCGCGCAGTTCACGAGCAGAAGAGGCACTCCCAGCTCCGCCTTTATCCTGTCGAATGCCTGGGCGACCTGGGCCGAATCGGACACGTCCGCTTTTATGGTTATGGATTTTCCGATTGCCTGGGCTTTGGAGAGGAAATCTTCGGCGGATTTATCGTCGCCGTGATAGACGGCGGCGACCGCGGCTCCTTCCCGAAGGAAAGCGAGAGATATGGCGCGCCCGATGCCTTTCGTGCCGCCGGTCACTATGGCGGCCCTGCCGGTCAAGAAGGCCCATTACACCCTCGCCAGCAGGATGTCCTCGGCAGGCGTCGCCTTGACGGTCCTGTTAACCCACTTCACCATCCTGGTCAGCGCGCTGCCGGGGCCCACTTCGATGAAGTTATCAGACCCTTCGCTTATCAGCTTTTGTACCGAGTCCTTCCAGGGGACCTTCGAGTGCAGGTGCCTTCCGAGGACGTCGGCGATTTTTGCGGGGCTGTCGATGAACTGCGCGTCGATGTATGACAGAAGCGGGATGCGCGGGGGCAGGAAATTAATTTCTCCGACGTCCGCCCGGAAAGCCTTCGAGGCGTCTTCCATCAGGGGGGAATGATACGGCGCGCCCATCGGGATGACGTACGCATGAAGCGCCCCCTTTAAAAGCGATATCCGGACGGCCTCATTTACCGCACCCGCAAGCCCTGAAACCAGTATCTGTCTCGCCGCGTTGACATTGGATATCCAGACGCCACCGAACTCCTCGGCGGCTTCTTTGCAGATACTCTCCATCTCCGCCTCGGACAGGCCGATTACGGCGGCCATCGTGCCGGGATTTTTTTTGCTTTGTCTCAGGGCGTGCGTGCCTGCGGCCATTACAAGCCTTAAGCCGTCCTCGAAAGAGACGGCGCCGCAGGCAACGAGCGCGGAATAAAAACCCAGACTGTATCCGGTGACCGCTTCCGGCGCGAAGCCCTCATTGGTGACCCACAGCCTCCATGCCTCGTTGCAGACGTACACACAGAGCTGGGCGGGGAGGTCGTTATTCAGTTCCTCCAGAGGCCCTTCAAACGACAGTTTTTTTAAATCTAGCCCGGACAGCGCGGACGCGCTATCGTAAGGCCCGCGCACCTGCGGAAAACTATTATATAATTCCCGGCCCATGCCTGGAAACTGCGAGCCCTGCCCCGGGAAGATGAATACGGTCTTGCCCAAAATCTCTCCCTTAAGCTCTCAGATATTCCCATAAAGGCCCGGTGAAGCCGTAAGACCTGAGCCTCGTCCGTATCTTGTCCGTCATCCTTAAGTGTATGCCCGGCATGATGAAGTTGGTGTGCTCGCGCCCGAACCTTGCAAGGGACTGGGACACGGCGTCCATGTCGAGCATCGGCGAGAAATAAAACACGGGCTTAAGCCCCGGCCCGCCCTCTTTGATGACCCCTTCCTCCTTCGCGCGCCGCTCAAGACCCGTACCCGGAAAGACCCTGATGCCCAGCATCGCGATCACCGCGTTCGGCCTTAAAGACCTCCATCAGCGAAAGGCTCTGCTCCACCGTCCGGGCCGTCTCCCCGGCGCGCCGAGCAGCAGGCTGTGGCAGAAAGAAAGCCCGGCGTCCGCGCAGAGTTTTGAAGCTTTGACGATGTCCTGCACCCTGAACCCTTTGCCTAAGTTTGCAAGTATTTCATCCACGCCGGAATCGGTCCCGAACTCCACTCCCTTGCAGCCCGCCTTCAGCATTAAATCCACCAGCTCTTCGTCCATGTGCGCGGGGTTCAGATAACAGCTCCAGGCCGGATTAATATCGCGGGAGATTAATTCCCTGCAGAATTCCTTTGCGTGGTCTATCGGGAAATTAAATACGTTGTCTACTATGAAAATGTGCTTCAGGCCGTATATTTTAAAAGCCCGCTCAAACTCGTCCGCCGAAAGCGAGGCGGACCGAAGGCGCACCTTGTGCCCCTCGACGATTGGATAAGTGCAGTAAGCGCAGCCGAAGGCGCAGCCGCGTTTCGTCTGGAGGTTGCCGGCCCCTCCTTCTTCCATGTACAGGGCGTTGTCGATTAAGTCCCTGTCCGGCCCGGGCGAGGCGTTTAAATCCGAAATCTTCCTGGGCGGGTTTATTCTTATTTCGCCGTTGTAACGGAAGACCAGGCCGGGGAGGTCGTTTATCGGAAGTCCTTCTCCTATCCGCCGCAACAGCTCAGGGAAGGCTTCCTCGCCCTCCCCGATAAGTCCCAGGTTCAGCCCCAGCGCGTCCAGTATCTCGCGGGGCATCAGCGTAAACGCCGAGCCGCCCGCCACGACGAGCTTTGCGCCGATAGCTTTAAGAGTCTTTACGACTTGCAGGATGTCCGGGAGATAAGACTGGCTGTGCGGGAACGCGACGTTGTCTATGTTCCTGATGGAGAGCCCTATGACATGCGGCTTGAACGCGCGCACGGTGTCTTTTATGGCCACCGGCACGTCCACCGCGAACTGGAGGTCAAGGAGCCTGACCTCGTGGCCCGCCTCCCGTACCGCCGCGGCCACGTATGCGGCCCCCAGCGGCGCGACAGGGTCCGGGAGGTTCTCCCGGTTACTCGAAATGATCAGTACCTTCACGCGGCCTCCTCGAGTCCCTCGTAAAGCTCGCTTAAGGATTGAACATTTTTACCCGAAAGCCCCCGGTTTTACTGGATAATTCCGGGGATTGCGCCGGGATAAGGAAAAAAACATATAAGTCCAGGACTTTTATATCATAAAAGGATTATCCAAGGCAAGATAATAAAAAAAACAAGGAGTTTCCCGAAGCCGGAAGGCCCGTCCAGGAGGCGTCCGCCGTGGCTATTTGAAGTTCCGCCTCTGGAATACCAGCACGGAAACCGCCAGGATAGCCATGACGTACATGAGGCCGTAGGTTATGGCCGACAGGACGAACCCGGCCGTGACGGGAATATTGTGCACCGTCTCGGACTTCACGTTGAAGTCCTGGAGGTTCGGCAGGAAATAATAAAAGAAGTTCAGCAAAGCCGACGCCCCGGCCGAGCCCGCCTTTGCCGCAAGCCCGCGAAGGTCGCCTGTCATGTTTCCTATCACGTAAATGGCCAGCGCATAACTCGCGGAGAGCGTGGGGGTCGAGAACGTGGAGAATAAAATCGCGGAGGCCGTCACGACCAGAAGCTCGACGTATATCAGGAGCACCGCAATCAGCGTCTGCCAGGGGAGGGTATTGGTGTATGCCAAAAGTACCAGCATATAACAGACGGTCATTACCGCGACATAAGACAATAGCGTGAGGGCGAGCCCGAGGTACTTGCCCAGGAGGAACTGCCACCTCTTGATGGGCTTGGAGATGATGGTATAGATCGTCTTTTTCTCAAGCTCTTTATTCACAAGGCCGATGCCCACGAAGATGGCGATTATGACCCCGAATATCTCTATGCCCGAAAGGGACAGGTCCTCGATTATCTTGGACTGCTCCCCCACCGTAAGCGTGGAGAGGAGCACGGACGCGCCCAGAAGGAGAATGGCGAAGAAGACAAGGGAATAAAATATCTTGTCCCTGATGACCTCTTTAAAGGTGTTTATGGCGATGGCGTAAACTTTCATTTGCCTCTCCCCTTCCCGACCTCTTCCATGAACAAGTCCTCAAGCGAGCCTTTGTGCGGTATGAGCGATATTATCTCGCCGCCGGAATCGAACACCAGTCTCTTGGCTTTGCTTGCGGCCTCCGGATCGTTAAAAATGGCTGTGGCCAAGCGATCGTGCACCACCATCGCCGATTGCCATGCCTTCCACCTTGGAGAGGTTCGCGCCGCTTACGCCTTCAAAGGTCATCTCGACCGATTTCACGCGCATGCCGGACAGAAGCTCGCCTACCGTCCCCATGGCCCTGAGCTCGCCCTTGACCAGTATCCCCACCCGGTCGCATATCACCTCGACATCGGGAAGGATGTGCGTGCTGAAGAAAATAGTTTTACCCTTTTCCTTAAGCCCCAGGATGATGTCCCTGACCTGCTTTCTGCCAATAGGGTCCAGCCCGCTCATCGGCTCGTCGAGCACGACAAGCTCCGGGTCGTTGATAAGCGCCTGCGCTATGCCTATCCTCTGCTGCATCCCTTTGGAAAACTTCCGAAGCTGAAGGTCCCTGGCGCCGGAAAGTCCGACCATGTCAAGCAGTTCGTCGGCCCTGGCCATCCTTTCCTTTTTCCGGATGCCGAATAGCCTCCCGTAGAAGTCCATGAACTCCGCCGCCGTCAGGTAATCGTAGAAGTACGGCTGCTCGGGCAAAAATCCTATATTCCTCTTCACCGCCACGTCGCCAAGGGGGCGGCCCATCAGCCACGCGGCTCCGCCGGTGGGATAAACGAGGCCCATCAGTATCTTGATAGTCGTCGTTTTCCCGGCGCCGTTCGGGCCCAAAAAACCGAACACCTCGCCCTTTTTTACCTCCATCGTCAGGCCCTTCAGCGCCAGTACGCGCTTTCGCATGAACCCGACCCTGAACTCCATCTGTAAGCCTTCCGTCCGGATCATCTCTTCTTCCTTTTGGGGTATATCCTGAGCCTCCGGGGCATCATCGTGTTAGACGCCTCTCCGGTTTCGGGGTTTATGATATACCTGCCGCCAAGTTCGTCTTTCGGTTCGCCTCTTATCAGCCCCGCGGCCTTCAGCTCATCAACGGAAGCCGGGTACCTGCCGTATTTATCTTTGAAATCCTTCGATGCGTTTTCGAGCGTGTCGAGGTTGATCTCGACCTGGAGCTCCTTCATCCTCTGCCGGAGCGCATCCTTCACCTTCTCGTCCGTCGTGTTTTTATAAATTGTGTAGGTCAAGTCAAGGCCGAAGCGCGGGTCGCCGGACTGCGCGTAAAGGCGAGAGGCAAGCAGGGGGACGAAGGCAGGCCTGCCTGGAAGCTCGGCGGCCCTTCCCATGAAATAAGCTGCCAGCTTATAGTCCCGCAAATACAGGAAATAGTTTGCGCTCAGATAAAAAGGCAGCCGCCAGTACCCGGGGTTGTTATCGAATCCTTTTTTTAAAAGCTTTACGCTTAAATCATAATTGCCGCTGACTGCGCTTAAGAATATGCCCCCGGCTTCGTACATGTACGAGAACTTCGGGTCTAAGTCCGTCGCCGCGTCCAGGGCGTGGTATATCCACTCGGCCTGTTGCGGCGGGACTTTCTTCTCCCCCATCACCTGAATCGCCCGAAGCCAGATGAGGTCCGCCACCAGGGAGTTATGCCCAAGGGATATTTTTTTAAGGTACTCGCCCTTCGGGTATCCGGGCAAGTCCCTGGATTACCGTGCGGCTGGCCGTTTGCCTTTCTATTTGTTTTTGAAAATTGTATATGAGGGCGCCGTCCAGTATCAAAAACAATATGAGGAATATGCTCGCTGATCTCATCCGGCTCATCCTCAGGGTTCTCCGATGCAGGTATAACACAGTGCTTCCTGAAAAAATTTTGAAAAATATTTATACCATTTTTAAAGGGGTTTTTACAGAAAAAATGAAATAAAACCGATGGATGGGAAAAAAATCGGGGGTGATTGCTCACCCCCAGATTTTAAAACTGAATTTCTGGCCGTAAGGCTAAATGCTAATAACCTGGTTTGGTGTTATCAAGAACCCTGAGATTGGTATAGGTCCACTCGTCGTGCACGGCGTTCTTGCCGATAGTCGCCGGTTGCGGTCGCCGCGTAGAAAGTCGCGTTAGCAAAAGACGTACTGACTTCCGCGGTCTGTGCCGCCTTTGCCCTGAGTATGAGCGTAATACAGCGGCCCATCATAGTAATAGTCATAACGGGCAGTACCCGTGACACTCACCAGCCCAAGGGGTTAGTGCTGGGTAGCAGTGGTGTCCCGCGGTCGCCGGCGGGTGTTATAGGTGTCCTTCTCCGCATGATAGGCCTCGGCGCTGGTGCCGAGGGAGCCGAGGTTCATCTTCGCCTCGGACTGCTTGGATTTGGCCTGGTACTTCAGGAAGTTCGGGATGGCGATGGCGGCCAGGATGCCGATGATGGCCACGACTATCATAAGTTCGATGAGTGTGAAACCTTTTTTCGCGTGCAGGAACTTAAACATTTTTTTTCCCTTTCTCTGGTTTTCTTACCGCTGTTTTTCCGCTGTTCTTATTTGTCGCTCTTGCCCTTCCCCTTTTATCCCCCCTTTCCCGGGCGGTCTGATGTTTTTTTCTCTATGCTCGTTAATATAGCAATCTGCGTGCCAGAAATTTGAATTATCAACCTCCTAAAAAATAAGATAATTTCATAACAGTGATAAAAGGATTTAACACCATAAGTGATGTAAATCATCACGGATTGATGATTTACATCAGTGCAGGACATCGTCGTAGTCGTTGATTCAATTCGCCATTTTGGTTTATGGACCAGACATCGTAAGCGGGGTCTTTATCCATGTTGCCGGCCGCGATGCAGGTGAATGCAGATGCGGAAGCGCCTGGGGGCGTGTTAAAATTCATAATCGTACCTGTCGGGGGGGCCGTGCTCCCGGGGTGCCGTGTTGGCCTATCCAGGAAGTCGCGTCCCGAATGCCGTCGGGTGCGGTAATCGTATAGTCGTAATATTTCGCGCCTCCCGCCAGCCCGAAGCCAATGTCGGTGAAGCTGTCTGAATATGTATCGTATTCCGCAAAGTACGCCTGCTCGTTAGTGAAAACTCCCCCCAGAGTTCGCCTTCGCCTCGGCCTGCTTTGTCTTGGCCAGGTAGCTCATCAAGTTAGGGATGGCTATCGCCGACAAAATACCGATGATTGTCAATGACGAGCATCAGCTCTATCAGCGTAAAACCGCCCCGATCTTTTAATTTGCTGTTCATTAAGTTTTCCGCGGTTAGGTTTGGACCATATTACACTATTTCTAAAGTAAAAGCAATAATCATGCCTATTCCAGCCCATGCTTTTTCAGCCGGTGCCGGAGCGAGGGGAACGTGAGCCCCAGGAGCCTGGAGGCCTCCGTCTTGGAGCCGCCCGTCTTGTTCAGGGCCTTAACCAGGTAATTCTTCTCCATCTCGTCCAGCAGGCTCTCCAGCTCTATCCCGCTGTCCGGTATCTCGTCCGGAAACTGCCCCCCGCGCCTCCTGCGCTCGCCCCTCAGTTCGGCGGGGATGTGGTCGATGGTAATGAATACGCCTTCGCTCAAGGTGCACGCGCGCTCCATCACGTTCTCCAGTTCCCGCACGTTCCCTCTCCAGTTATATTCCGTAAGAAGCGCCATAGCCTCGGGCGCAATCCTCATGGAATCAGCGTCCTTGCAGAATTTCCTTAAGAAATGCTCCGCCAGCGCCGGGATGTCTTCTTTACGGTCCCTGAAGCGGGGGCATGTGGAGCGGGATGACGTTCAGCCTGTAGAACAGGTCTTCGCGGAAATTTCCCTTGGCTATCTCGTCTTTTAAGTCCCGGTTCGTGGCGGCGATTATCCGGACGTCAACTTTTATGTCGGCGGTCCCGCCTACCCGCTTGAACTCCCTCTCCTGGAGCACGTGCAGGAGTTTCACCTGAAATGTCAGGGTGGTCTCCGCTACCTCGTCCAAGAAGACCGTCCCGCCCTGGGCCACCTCGAAAAGGCCCGCCTTGTTCTCCACCGCGCCCGTAAAAGAGCCCCTGACGTGCCCGAACAGCTCCGACTCTAAAAGATGCTCCGGCAGCGCGCCGCAATGGATGTACATGAACGGCTTGTCGCGCCTCCCGCTCAGGTTGTGCACGGCCCTCGCCGCAAGCTCTTTTCCGGTGCCGGACTCGCCGGTGATAATCACGGTGCTGGCCTTGTCCGCCACCTTGGAAATAAGCTCGAACACCCTCTCCATCGCCGGCGAATGGCCGATGAAATTCTGGAAACCTTTCTCCGCCTCCAGTTCGCGCCGGAGCAGGACGTTCTCTTCGCGGAGCTGGCGCTTCTCGAGGGCGTTCTTCACGACCAGCTTTATCTCTTCCACCTTAAAGGGCTTCATTATATAGTCGTACGCGCCGGCCCTCATCGCCTCAACCGCGCTCTCGGCCGTCGCGTATGCCGTTATCATAACCACCACCGTCTCCGGCGAGTGTTCTTTCACGACCTTGAGGAGGTCCGCCCCGCCCATCTTGGGCATCCGGACGTCCGTTATCACAAGGTCGAATATATCCTCTTTCAGGAGCTTCGCCGCCTTCTGGCCGTTCTCCGCCGTGACCGGGACATGGCCCTCCTTCTTCAGCATGATGGAGAGGAAGTCCCGCATTGATTTCTCATCGTCTACGACAAGTATCCTGCCCATCAATCCGCCCTCCCGGCGGGTATGTTCACCGTGAATTTAGTACCTTTGCCCGGCGTGCTTTCCACTTTTATCCTCCCGCCGTGGTCCTCGATTATCCTGTACACAATGGCCAGCCCAAGCCCGGAGCCGCCTTCTTTCGTGGAGTAGAAGGGGTAGAATATCTTGTCCAGGTCTTCTCCGGGAATCCCTTCGCCCTCGTCCTCCACGGAGATAACGGCCTCTCCCCAGAAGGACCCCGCCATTACCTTCACCGTGCCCGGACCGGATAAGGACTGTACCGCGTTCAGCGTCAGGTTTAAAAGCACCTGCCTCATCTGGCCGTGGTCCGCCTTTATCAAAACCTGGCTTTCCGGCAGGTCCACCGAGAACCTCACGCCTTCGGCGTACTCTCCTCCGCCCTTGACCAGGTTTACCGTATCCCTTACTATTTCTACGATATCGCACTGCTCCTTCACGGGCGGCTTCGGCCTGGCGTAGATCAGGAACTCGGTCACTATGCGGTTCAGGCGGTCCATCTCGTTTAAGGCGATGTCCATCAGGTTTCTGTTGTCGTCGGACAGTAATAGCTCGCTTTTTAATATCTGGAGCGACCCGGACAAAGAGGCCAGCGGGTTTCTTATCTCGTGCGCCATGCCCGCGGAGAGCTCGCCGATGGCGGCTAACCTGTCCTTCTTCTTTATCTCCGCCTCCATCTCCTTTATCAGCGTTATGTCCTGGAATATGCAGAGCAGGCCGCCCGCATCGCCTTTTTCATTCTTCAGCAAAGACACCGTCAGCCCCAGCGTAAGTCCCTTCCCGCCCTTCTGGAATGACACTTCGCAGCGGCAAGGCGACTTCTCAAGGGACCTTATATCTCCAAGTTTATCGACCGAAATCCGGAATCCTGAAAACCTGGTCGAGCGTGCGCCCCTGGACCTCTTCGAACTTAAGCCCCGTTATCTCGTGGGCGGCATTATTTAAAGCGCCGATCCTGCCGTCCAGGTCCATCGTGACCATGCCGTCCGCCATGCTCCGGACGATGTTCTCGTTTAACGCCTGGAGTTCCCTCAGGTCGAAGGCCTTCTCCTCCAGCTCCTTCCTCGCCGCCTTCAGCCTTTCGGACAGGCTGCTGGAGAGGAAGGCCACGGTATAGAATGCGACGAAATTCAAAAAAATGTTATAGAATATTTCGCTTTGGGTGTACAGGCGGTCGGGAGAGGGCATGATGACGCCGTAATACTGCAAATCCACTAAAGCCCCGTATACTATCCCGGCCACCGACGCGATCAGGAAAGCGCCCCGCCTGAAGAGCATTATACCGGCGGCGATTATGGAGAAGAAAAAGGTGAACGAGAACGCGCTGTCCACGCCCCCCGTAGCGAAGACGATGCTCGCCTCCAGCCCCAGGTCAACCAGTATCTGCGCGTAGGTGAGCGGGGCAAGGTTCCCGATACTGTTAAAGAGGATAGAATAGAAGATGGTGAGGAAATAGGTCGCGATGATGATGAAGTAGATCGAACTCGGCACCGTGCGGGACTGGTATATCTGCAGGATGGCCAATGACCCGAGCAGGAGGGTGACGACCGTCACCCTCAGTATCATCAGCCATTTTACCTTGGGCCTGAGCTCCCGGTCGTTGAAACCGGCTTCGCCTTGGCCTGAACCCTTAAGAGCCATTAACCTACTACGTCTGCCAGGTGGAATATCGGCAGGTACATCGCGATGATTATAAAGCCGACGGAGATGCCGAGGAACACCATCAGCGCGGGCTCCAGCGCAGCCGTCATCGCCTCGACCGCCGAGTCCACTTCATCGTCGTAGAAATCGGCGATCTTCGAGAGCATGGAGTCCAAAGCGCCTGTAGTCTCGCCGACCGAGATCATCTGCGTTACCATCGGCGGGAAGACCTTCGAGCGCTGAAGGGGTTCCGAGAGCGTCTTGCCCTCGCTGATGCTGGCGCGGGTCTCGAGGACCGTGTTCTCGACGACTTTGTTCCCGGCCGTCTTCGCGACTATCTCAAGCCCGTCCATGATGGGAACGCCCGCCCCCATGAGCGTGCCCAGGGTGCGTGTGAACTTCGAGACGGCGATTTTCTGGATCAACGGTCCTACGATAGGGGCCTTCAGGAGCATCCTGTCCATGACAAGCCTTCCGGATTTGGTTGAATAATATTTCCTGACGGCGAGGATTACGGCGACAATAATGCCTAAGACAGGCAAGATTTTCGTTGGGGTGGTCATGAATTTGCTTATGCCTATGACGACCAGCGTGGGGCCGGGAAGCTGCCCGCCCATGTCAGCGAACATCTTCGAGAACATCGGGATGACGAAGATCATCAGGATTGCAATGACGCCGACGGCGACCGTCATGACTATCGAGGGATAAACCATCGCCGACTTTATCTGCTTCTTCATCTTCATGTTCTTTTCTATGTAAGACGTGAGCCTCCCCAGGATGGTGTCGAGGATGCCGCCCGCCTCGCCCGCCGCGACCAGGTTCACATACAGGGCGTTGAATATCTTGGGGTGTTTGCCCAAAGCGTCCGCATATGTGGAGCCGGCCTCCACGTCAAGCCGCACCTGGCCGATGGCCTTCGCCAGGACCTTGTTGTCGGTCTGGCGCTCCAGTATCTCCAGACACTGGACCAGGGGCAGGCCCGCGTCGATCATGGTGGCGAACTGCCTGGTAAAGATTACGATGTCCTTGTCGGAGACGCCGCTCCCGAACGCCGGGAGCTTTATGTCCATCTTCATCCCGGACTTGGCGTTTATGGAGGTGACGACGACTCCCTGCCTCCGGAGCTGTGAGATCACCTCGTCTTTGTTGTTCGCCGACGTTTCGCCTTTGGTAGCCTTCCCGTCCCTGCCCTTGCCGGACCAGGTAAAAGTAAGTGCAGAGGCCATGTTTAACCCTCCTTTTAGATGCTATCTCTTCAGCACAGGTTTGCCATGGGAATCCCGCGACTTGGAAAGCATCCCCAGGAATTCCTCCGGAACCGGACTTCTTCCCAGGGCCTCGTCGTAGGATATTATCCGCTTTGTAAAGAGGTCGAAGAGGGCCTGGTTCATCGTCTGCATACCGAACCTCGACTGGCCCGTCTGCATGGACGAGTAAAGCTGGTGCACCTTGTCCTCCCGGATGAGGTTCCTTATCGCGGGAGACGGGATCAGTATCTCGGCGGCGAGCGCGCGCCCCTGCCCGCTCATCTTAGGGACAAGCTGCTGGGCGATAATGCCCTCCAGCACGAAAGAGAGCTGTGCGCGGATCTGCGGCTGCTGGTACGGCGGGAACACGTCGATAATCCTGTTTATGGTCTGGACGGCGGAGTTGGTATGGAGTGTGGCCAGCGCAAGATGGCCGGTCTCCGACACGGTCATGGCGGCCTCCATGGTCTCCAGGTCCCTCATTTCGCCGATCAGCACCACGTCCGGGTCCTGCCTGAGGACGTACTTGAGGGCCTGCTTGAAGCTCTTTGTGTCCGCGCCGACTTCCCGCTGGTTCACGACCCCCTTCTTGTGCTGGTGCAGGAACTCTATGGGGTCCTCCACCGTGATGATATGCTCGTGCCGCTCGGAGTTTATCTTGTCCAGCATGGAGGCCAGGGTCGTGGACTTGCCTGAGCCGGTCGGGCCGGTGACGAGTATCAGCCCACGTGTCTTCTTCACCAGTTCGTCCACGATGGGCGGGAGGTTCAGTTCCTCGAACGAGAGTATCTTGAACGGTATCGTCCTTACCGCCGCGGCGACGGCGCCTCTCTGCATGAAGACATTCGCCCTGAAGCGGGAGAGCCCTTTTATGCCGAAGGAGAGGTCAAGCTCGTCGTTCTCCTCGAACTTGTGCTTCTGCACATCCGTCAGGATGCTGTAGCATATCTGCTTCGTCTCCGCGGCCGAGAGCGGAGGGAGGTTCATCGGGACCAGCTGGCCGTCGATCCTCAACTGGGGCGGAGAGCCCGTGGTGATGTGCAGGTCGGAGGCCCCCTTGTCGATCATCGTCTGTAGAAGCTGGTGCAGGTTTGCCATAGTACTCTAATCTCCGAAGGTTACCCTGAGCACCTCTTCTATTGAAGAGACGCCCTGCGCTATCTTGGTGAGGCCGCTCTTCCGGAGCGATTTGCAGCCGTCGTTCAACATGCATTTTTTTATCTCCGTCGCCGTCGCGCCCTCAAGTATAAGTTCCTTTATACCCGCCGATATCGGCATGACCTCGTAGAGGGCCACCCTGCCCTTGTAGCCCGTGCCGCCGCATAGGTCGCAGCCGCGGCCTTTGTACGGCACCACCTCTTTCGCCTCCTCCTCGGTAAACCCCACGTCGATAAGGGCCTGAAGAGGCACCTTCTCCGGCTCTTTGCAGTGCTGGCATACCCTCCTGCAGAGCCTCTGCGCCAGGATAAGTATAGTGGAGGAAGCCACCAGGAACGGCTCGATGCCCATATTCAGGAGACGGTTGATCGTGGAGGGAGCGTCGTTGGTGTGGAGGGTGGAAAGCACCAGGTGGCCGGTGAGGGCGGCCTTGACCGCTATCTCGGCCGTCTCGTAGTCCCTTATCTCGCCGACCATTATTACATCCGGGTCCTGCCGGAGGAAAGAACGGAGCGTCGCGGCGAAATTAAGGCCTATCTCGTCTTTCATCTGGACCTGGTTTATCCCCATCAGGTTATACTCGACAGGGTCTTCGGCGGTCATAATATTCACGTCCACCTTGTTGACGTTCGAGAGGGCGGAATAGAGCGTGGTGGACTTGCCGGAGCCGGTCGGGCCGGTGACCAGCACCATCCCGTACGGGCTGTTTATGGCCTTGAAGAAGTCCACCCCGGCCTTTTCCTCGAAACCGAGCTTGGCCAAGTCGAGCTGGAGGTTCCCCTTGTCCAGGATACGCATGACTATCTTCTCGCCGAAGAGCGTCGGCAGGGAGGAGACGCGGAGGTCCACCTCCTTGCCCTTCATCTTGAGTTTTATGCGCCCGTCCTGCGGGAGCCTGCGCTCGGATATGTCCAGCTCGGACATGATCTTCAGACGGCTTGTCAGGGCCGCCCGGAGCCTCATCGGCGGCTGCATCGTCTCGTAGAGCACCCCGTCCACCCTGTAGCGCACGCGGAAGGATTTTTCATAGGGCTCTATATGGATATCGCTTGCGCCCTTGGATATGGCGTCGGTCAGGATGAGGTTCACGAGCTTTACGACGGGCGCGTCCTCGACCGCCTGCTTCAGGTCGCCCAGGTTGACGTCTTCCTCTTCATCCGTGATGAGGTCGACGTTCTCATCGCCCTCCTTGAGGGTCGCCATGACGTCGTGGAGGGCTTCGGCGGTGTCGTAATATTTGTTTACGGCGGCCTTTATCGCGGCCTCGGACGCGACGACCGGCTCGACGTTATAGCCGGTCATGAACTTGACGTCGTCCAGCGCGAAGACGTTCGACGGGTCCACCATCGCTATGGTGATGGTCGCCCCGGTGCGGTTGATGGGCATTATCTGGTATTTCTGGACTACGTCTGAGGGAATGAGCTTGCAGAGGCTTTGGTCTATGTCCAGTTCCTGGAGGTTTACCGCCGGGATGCCGTACTGCTTGCTGAGGAAGGAAATCAGTCTATCTTCGCCGATAAAACCGAGTTTTACCAGGTTTGAGCCTAAACGTCCCCCGTCCTTCTGCTGGACGGAGAGCGCCCTTTTAAGCTGGTCGTCCGTTATCATCTCCGCGGACACCAGCAACTGTCCAAGCCTGCCTGCCATTTAGCTCTCCTGGAACGCGTAAGGCTCGAAATTAAAGGTAAATTTTACGTTACCGGGCCTTTGGTGTCAAGGACAATCAGCTTTTGACCGGGGCAGGGCAGGTTAAATCTTTTTAACCTTGAGTCCTTTCTCCAGCGCCTCCCTCATCACCTCCACGGGCGGGAGCACGCCCAGCCAGTGCTCGAATGCGATTACCCCCTGGTAAAGCAGCATCCCCAGGCCGTTTGAGATTCTGGCCCCAGCCTTTTCCGCGGCGGTCATCACCGCAGTTTTCGGGGGGTTGTAAACGATGTCGTAGAAGAACTGGCCCTTGCCGAACGCGCCCGCGGGTATGGGCAGCGGGTCGCCCTCGCGCATCCCGAGCGGCGTGGCGTTTACTATCAGTTCGCATGAGCGGATGAAGTCCTGGTCCAAGGGCATGGTCCGCGCCGCGTCCTTTTCCAAGCGCGGTATTTAAATCCAGCACCAGTTTGTCCCGTTTAGGCCCGTCCACGTCGTACAGGAAAATCGGGCCCGCGCCCGCTTTGAGCAGGGCGAACGCTATACCCCTGGCCGCCCCGCCCGCGCCGCAGATAAAGACCTTTTTCTCCTCAGGGTCAAACTTCGCGTCGTCCTTGAGGGACTTCACAAACCCCCGCCCGTCGGTGTTGTAGCCTTTCAGCACGCCGTCACGGTTTACGATTGTGTTGACGGCGCCTAAAAGCTCTCGCCTCATCGTCCACCTCGTCAAGAAATTCGATGACCCGCTCCTTGTGCGGCACGGTGATGTTGGCGCCCGCGAAACCCATCGCCCGAAGCCCAGGACAGCGTCTTTAAGTCCGTTCGGCCGGACATGAAAGGGCACATAGACGCAGTCCATGCCGAGCGCGGCGAAGGCGGCGTTGTGCATGGCGGGAGACAGCGTATGCTCTATCGGGTCGCCGAATATGGCGATAACTTTCGTGTGTCCGGAAATTTTCATAAAGCCTCCAGTAATCCCCGCGCCGTCGGCTCGATCATTATAATTTTCAGCCCCGTCTCGCGCTCCACGTCCTCCGGCGTCAGGTCGTCTAAGAACACGCCCGCCCCGTCGCGCATGGTGACGGACGGAATAATCGCCGCATCGGCTTTTTTGCCTTTCAGGGCGGCTATTATATCATTGCCGGACAGAAGCCCGGTAACGGTTACTTTTTCGCCAAAGAGATTGTTCTTCACCGGCAGGACGCGAAGTTTCAGGTTTTCGACTTTAGCCTCAATCTCTTTCGCTATTTCTTTCAGTATCGGCTCAAATGATTTCCCCGTTATCAGTATAAGGTTTTCAGCCCCGTTTCTCTTTGCTACTTTCTCTTTCCGCAAAGAGAAAGTAGAGGTTTTCATAGCCTTTTTGAACTCGTCCAGGAAATCCCGCACCAGCCCCACGCCGTTGTCGATCTGCGGATAGCCGTCATATTCTTTAACCGGCGGAAAGTCGCGCCCGGCCTTTAGATAAAACTCATCCGACGGATACACGAAACTGACGCCGAACTTGCGCCGGTATTTTTTCCGGAGAGGCTCCAGCCCGTCGAGGAGCTTCAGGCTCTCATTTTTTGTGAATAGCCCGGAGCGGGTACAGTTTTTCCCGGTGCTTCGTAAGCCCCACCGGGACGACGGCAAGGGACTGCACCTTCGGATAAAATGCCGCCAGGTCCTCCGTCGTCTTTATAAGCGCCGCGCCGTCGTTTATTCCCGGCGCGACCACCGCCTGGGTATGGAGCACGATGCCGCTGTCCGTAAGTTTTTTTATGCCCTCCAAAATCGAAGGCGCCTTGCAGTTGCCCAGAAGAAACCGGCGAAGGCTGTCGTCGGTTGCAGTGGACGGAGACATATAAAGGCGAGAGGCGTTCCCGGATTATCCGGGCAAAATCCTCGTCCTTCATCGTGGTCATCGTAACGTAGTTGCCGTACAGGAAGCTGTGGCGGTAGTCCTCGTCCTTCACGTACAGGCTGCGCCTAAGCCCGGCGGGCATCTGCTCCACGAAGCAGAACACGCAGTGGTTGTTGCAGGCGCGCACCCTCATCGGCGGCGCGATTATTCCAAGGTCGTCATCCTCGTCCTTTTCTATCTCTATCTCGGCTATGCCGCCGGATTTTTTCTTAACCAGAAGGGTGACTTCTTCGGAGGCGATAAGGTAGCGGTACGCCAGGTAGTCCGGTACGGGAGAGGAGTTGACGGAGATTATCTCGTCGCCTACTTCCATGCCGACCTCGGAGGCTATGCCGCCCGGCTCAATGCCCGCGATTTTAAGACCTTTTAACGATATATTTTTCATGGTTTATCCGTATAGAATTCCGATTCCCTGTAACTCTTTATGAATCCCGCCACGAACACTTTGATTACCGCCGCGATGGGCACGGCAAGGAGTATTCCCGCGAAGCCGAAGAGCTTCCCCAGCACCAGGAGCGACAGGATGATTATTACCGGGTGGAGGCCGAGCTTGTGCCCGATTACTTTCGGAGTGATAATATAGCCTTCAACCGTCTGGACAAACACTATTATGCCGACAACAATAAGCGGGTGGACGGCGTCGTGGTACTTCAGGAGCACCAGGACTATGGCCGTCAGGCCTGCGACGGTCGTGCCCAGATACGGCACGAGGTTCAGCAGCCCGCCGCCCATGCCGACCAGTATGGGCATGTCCACGCCGACGAAATAAAAGCCGATGCAGTACATCACGCCCATTATAAGGGCCACCAGGAGCTGGCCCTTCGCGAAGTCTTTAAGGACCGCCTCTATCTCTTTAAGCTTCGCAACGATATATTGCCGGTATCCGTCCGGCATCAGTTCCAGGGCGGATTTCTTCATGTTCTCCCAGGACATGAGGAGATATATCATGAACATGGGGATAAGGAAAACGGTCAGGACCACGATAAAGAAATTCAGCGTGCCGGCCACGAAGCCCAGGACGCGCCCGAACGCCGACGTAAAAGACTCCGGAGAGAGGTTGGATATCTGGCTCTTCAGGTTATCTATCAGCGAGTTGAAATCCAATCCCGGCCCGAGGCCAAGGGTGCGGCTGATGTACGGAAAATAGTCGTTTTTGAAGGTATCTATATAAGAAGGGATGTTATTCACGAGCTGGGGTATCTCCAGCATGAGGATGTATATCACCCCGAACAGAAGCCCCGCCAGCATGGCAAAAAGGAGCAAAGAGAAAAACGCCGCCCCGACGCCCCTGGGTATCTTCCGTCTCTCCAGGAAACAGACCGCCGGGTTCAGTATATATGCGAAAAGGAGCGCCAGGACAAACGGGGTTATGGTTTCCCCAAGCGTCCATGTCAGCAAGAATAAGACGGCCAGTAAGAGGAAGACCGCGAGGTCAACCTGCCAGATTATTTTTTTTATCATGCATTATCCTGAACCCCCGGAAAAGGTATTGGATGCCGGAGGTTATTAAAAGCGCGGCTGTGATCCAGACGAGATATTCCGTCAGGTCGAATTCCCGGTTCAGATATACCCCCACCAGGGCGACCACGAGCAGGGTAATCAACATGAACGTGGTCACCTTTCCCAGCAGGACGGGCTTGATCTTCTTTTTAAAACCCCGCTTGTAGAGGTAGAGGCTCCCGGCGACGATAACCACGTCCCTGACGATTACCGTCCCCGCGAGCCAGAGCGGGAGCTTGTCCATCAAGGCCAGGGCGATGAAGGCCGTAAGCACGAGGAATTTATCGGCAAGGGGGTCTAAGAACATGCCCAGTTCGGTCTTCTGGTTCATCATCCGGGCGATAGCGCCGTCAATCGCGTCCGTCATCCCCGCCACGATGAACACGCCCAGCGCCGGGCCGTATTTATCATAAATAAGCAACAGGAGGAATACCGGGACGAGGGCTATCCGAAGGCAGAGTGATGATGTTGGGTAGGTTCATTTGTCCGTGCCGCCGCCTTTGTAGAACTGCCGCTCGTACAGCCTGTGCCAGGCCGTGAACTTTCCTTCCTGGACGTCTTTATCCGCGAATTCCGCCAGTCCCTGGAGCTTCGCGTCAAGGTTGTCCGCGTAGTGCAGTATGAAGGCCTCCATGCACTTGGGCCGCTTCGGAGAGCCATACTCGTACTCGCCGTGGTGAGATATGACCATGTGCATCAGGAGGTCCGCCTTCTCCGGGTCCTTCTCCGGAATCCCGTCCAGCTTCTCCTTCAGGGCCATCAGCCCCAGGGTCACGTGGCCCAGAAGCTTTCCCCTGAACGTATAGTCGAACCCCGCGCCGGAGGAGAGTTCCTCGACTTTTCCTATATCGTGCAGGAACGCCCCCGCTACCAAGAGGTCCCTGTCCACCATCAAGGCGACCAGGGGGTCGGAGACCCGGTACTCATCGTAAATCAGCGTCGCCAGTCTCACTACCTTTAGCGTATGTTGCAGGAGCCCCCCGGCGAAGACGTGGTGCATCCCCTTCGCGGCCGGGGCCGTCCTGAATTTCTCCACGAAAACCGGGTCGTCCAGAAAGCCGAGCAGGAGTCCCTTAATCCAGTCCGTCCTGACGCCCTGGGCCGCCGTCCTTAGCTCCATGAGCATCGCATCGACGTCTTTTTCGGTCGTCGGCAGTATGCGCTCCAAGTAATCCTCCGGCGCCTGCACTTTTTTCAGGTCGCGCACGGATAGCTGAAGGCTGCCGTTATATGAGCCCACCTCGGCCCGGACTGCCACGATATCGCCCTTCTCGAACTTAAGCGAAAGGCTTTCGGCGTTGTCCCAGGCCACGGCCTCCACGCTGCCGGTCTTGTCCGCCAGCCTGAGCGAGAGGAACGGCTTTCCCTGCCTGGTCTTCTTCAGCTGTTTTTCCGTCGCGGCAAATACGGATTCTACTTTCTCGCCGTCTGAAAGCTCGTTTACGAACTTCAATTTATCTCCTCCCCTTACGGGGCCGAGTATATTTGCAATCTTATTGTCCTGTCAAGGTAATTTCATTTTGCCTTGCCCCTGAAGATGCCCTTTATCCCGGCAAAGGTCCTAAGCCCGAACATCGCCCGGTCGATCAGGTGGATGAAACCCTCCAGCTTCTCCAGGCGGCTGGCAAGGAACTTAAGCTCCGGATCGTTTTCCTCGTCGTGTTTATATTCCACGAATGCCCGCTGGTCGCAAATCTCCTGGAGCGCGCTCCCCATTTCCTTCTCGCGCCGCTCCTTGAGCACGGTCTGGAGTATCTGGAAGAAATCCGATTCCGCCTCAAAACACAACTCTTGCCCGTCCTTCGGCGGGGCCTCCTTTACAGCGCCCAGTCTTTTCAAGAGCTTAAGCTTGCCCTCCACCGCGGGGGCCTCGGATTTCAGCTCCGCCGCCAGTTCCGCAAGACACAACGGGTCCTGAGAGAGGAACAGAAGCCCCCATATCCGGGCCTCCAGGAGGTCTATTCCCCAGAACCCTATCGCGGCGGCCAAGGCCTCGATGGCCTTATCCCGCGCCTCTTTTACGTCTTTGTCCATTATTAAAATATAACATAAACAAAAAAGGCAGCCGATAGGCTGCCTTTTTTGTCCATTTGAAACTTTAATTAATACGCGTACAGTCTACCGTACGGCCTGGAGGACTTCGGGTAGATCTTTATGAACTTCTCTTTCATTATCTCGGCGTAGTCGTGGCCGGTGTCTTCGCAGTACTCTTTTACGTACTTCGAAAGCTCGGCCATCTCTTCCTCGTTCGGCTCCAGTATGCCTATCTCCGCGCCGCAGTCCCTGGGGTCAACCTCGCCCCGGAGATACATCACGCCGCCGTGCATCCCGGTGCCGAGGTAGCCGCCCGGCGATGGGCTCGCCTTCTTTTCTGCCGATACCGAGCAGCACCAGCAGGCCGCCCGCCATGTACTCGCCGAAGAAGTCTCCGGCGGTCCCGCCCGCGATAATGACCGGTATCTGCGACTTGAAGCCCTTCATGTGGATGCCGACGCGGTAGCCGACGTCGCCCTTTATGTAGAGCTTGCCGCCGCGCATCCCGTAGCCCAGCACGTCTCCGGCGTTGCCGTTTATGACGATCTTGCCGTCGTTCATCGTGTTGGCGACGCCGTCCTGCGCGTTGCCGTTGACGATAAGCGTCGGGCCGTCCATGAAGGCGGCCAAGTCGTTGCCCGGCACGCCGTTAATGGTGATGGTGGCCTTGGCCCTGAGGCCGTCGGCGATGTAGCGCTGGCCGTTCACGTTATCCAGCACGACCTCTTGGCGCCCTTGTCTATCGCCTCGCGCACCCGTTCGTTAAGCTGCCGGTAGTATATGCCTTTTGCGTCGATAGTCATCTTTAGAACTCCAAAACCGTTCTTTTCTTTCGCGAGAAAGAAAAGAACCAAAAGAAAGCGGGACAGTTTAAAAGTTTCTTGGGCCGCCTTCTTTTCAAAGAAGGCGGGATCTTTACTTTCCTGCGGGTTTTACTCCCAGTATTTCCAGCGTCTGCGCGTCCAGGCCCACGCCGCGGAGCCTCTCGCGGCTTCCGCGCAGGCTCTCCACGGAGTTCACGCCGAGCGCGCCCAGGAACTCCATTATCTCGTGGCCCCACGCGCGGAGCAGGTTATTGAGCCTCATCGCGCCCCACTCCGGGTCAAGCCGGCGGGTCAGCTCCGGCTTCTGGGTGCAGATGCCCCAGGCGCAGTTGCCGGTGTAGCATTTCTGGCAGAGCGAGCAGCCCAGCGCGAGAAGCGCCGCCGTGCCTATCGCGCAGGCGTCCGCGCCGAGCGCAATGGCCTTGACCGCGTCCGCGGAGGAGCGTATGCCGCCCGCGGCGACGATCGAGGCCTGGTTCCGGATGCCTTCCTGCCGAAGCCTGTCGTCCACCGCCGCGAGCGCAAGCTCGATCGGTATGCCGACATGGTCGCTTATCTGGGTCGGGGCGGCGCCCGTGCCGCCCTTGAAGCCGTCCAGGTAGACTATGTCCGCGCCCGCCCGCACGATGCCGGTCGCGATGGCCGCGACGTTATGCACGCAGGCGATCTTCACGGAGACGGGCTTATACCCCGTCGCCTCCTTTATCGCGTAGATGAGCTGGCGGAGGTCTTCGATGGAGTAGATGTCGTGGTGCGGCGCGGGCGAGAGCGCGTCCGTGCCTAGCGGTATCATCCTGGTCTGGGAGATTTCCGCGCCTATCTTCTCGCCGGGCAGGTGCCCGCCGATGCCGGGCTTTGCGCCCTGGCCTATCTTTATCTCCACCGCTACCCCGGCGTTCAGGTACTCGCTGTGCACGCCGAAACGCCCGGACGCGCACTGGACAATCGTCCACGGGCCGTATTCGTACAGCTCTTCATGCAGCCCGCCTTCGCCGGTGCCGTAAACAGTGCCGGATTCCTTCGCGGCCATCGCCAGCGACTTGTGGGCGTTCAGCGAAATTGCGCCAAAGGACATCGGCGCGAATATTATGGGTATCTCAAGCTTGATGTTCGGCGGGAGCTTTTCCTTCAAGCGGGGCTTGCCGTCCACCATCTCCATTTCCAGCTTGTCCGGCTTGCGGCCAAGGAACGTGCGCAGCTCCATCGGCTCGCGCAGCGGGTCGATGGAGGGGTTCGTCACCTGGCAGGCGTCCACGACCAGGTGGTCGAAGATTATCGGGTACGGCTTGTCGTTGCCCATCCCGGTAAGCAGCACGCCGCCCGTCTCCGCCTGCTTCCAGATGTTCTTCCTTATCTGGAGCGACCAGTTCGGGTGCTCCTTGTAGACGTTGGGGTTTTCGTTAATGGTGATGGCGTCTTCCGGGCACATCGCCGCGCAACGGTTGCAGGCGACGCATTTATTGCTGTCCGGGACTACCCGGTCCGAAAAGCTGTACACGCCGAAACTGCAGCTCTGGAGGCAGCGCTTGCACTTCCTGCATTTTTCCTGGTCGATTTTAACCCGGAACTCCGGGGGCATTGTCCTGTTCACCCGAACTTCCTCCAACTTATATCTTTACTGAATGCCCTTGCTCCAGTCACTCGACGACTACCGGTTGTCCGGCCCTGGGAGCCCAGACTTTCTCGGGGTCGGGGCATATCTCGCGTATCGCCGATTCCTCGCTCGACATATAAACCGTCTTGCCCTTGGTGGCCGCGATGAACGGCCTGAGTTTGATCCTGTCGTTCATGCCTATAAGACCCTTGGCGTGCCCGAAGAGTATCGCGAACGGGCCGTTTAAAAGCGCCGGAGCCGTAAACCATCCTGAGCCCCTCGCAGGCCTCCCGCTCGCTCTCTTCCATCCTGTCTATGTCCTTCCAGAACGGCGCGGCCACCGCCAGGCATGCGGCGGATATCGGCAGGCCCTGGCGCCTTACCAGCAGGTCGAATATATACGTCACCACCTCGGTGTCGGTCAGGAGCGCCAGCTTGTAACCGAACATCTCGAGGTATCTTTTATTTATCCCGTAGGAAGATATCTCGCCGTTATGGACGATGGACCAGTCGAGCAGCGTGAACGGGTGCGCCCCGCCCCACCAGCCCTGGGTATTGGTCGGGAAGCGGTTGTGCGCCGTCCAGGTGTGGCCCTCGTAGTCCTCCAGCATGAAGAAGTCCGCGATGTCCTCCGGGTATCCGGCGCCTTTGAACGCGCCCATATTTTTACCGGATGAGAATACGAACGCGTTGTCTATCTTGTCGTTTATGTGCATGACGATTTTTACGATAAAATCGTCTTCCGTCATCTGCGTCCCCTTGAGGCTCTCCGGCTTTACTTTCACGAAATAACGCCGAAGCAGCGGGTGGGACGGGACTTTCTCGGTCAACTTGACCGGGATATCCTCGGTAAGGTCCACCGCGAGCGACTTTTCCAGGTAAGTCTCGGTCTCCTTCATCGCCTCTTCAAAATCCCTGGTGGGCTTGCCAGGCTCCTCGGTAAACATTATGTGCAGGGCGTAATGGTCCTTGTGCTTCGGGGTATATCCCGTACGCCGCGAACCCGCCGCCCTGGCCGTTGCCCCGGTCGTGCTGGAGCGCGATGGACTTCCTTATCGCCGCACCGGAGATGCGCTTTCCGTCCCAGTTGATTATGCCGGACAGGCCGCATCCGGAGATGTCTTTCTGCCACCAATGGTCCATTGTCTGTTAAACCTCCAAGAGCTAAACCGTTACTTTCTTTTCGCGAGAAAAGAAAGTAACACAAAGAAAAGCGGAACAGTTTAAAAGTTTTTGGCGTTACCTTTTTCCAAAAAGGTAACAGGTTTACTTCTTTATAAGTTTCTTCCAGTCCTCGGTCCCGGTCTTGGGCGCGTCTTTCAGGCCCAGCTTCTTCCTCTGGGCCTTGGAGGGCTCGCCTAAGCGTCCGGTCTGGTTGAACATCTCTATCGCCTTCGCGGTCGTCGGCTGTACATAGCCCTTCTGGATGGCCATCTGCTTCAACTGGTGGAACACCTTCTCCATCCCGTAGCACTGCGGGCACAGCTCAAGGCAGGTATGGCACTCGACGCACCGCCAGATGTCCGGCGACTTCAGGAGTTCGTCCAGGTCTTCCGTGAGGACTCTCTTCATCATGGAATGGAGGTTCACCCCTTCCACGGACAGCGTCACCGGGCAGTCGTTCGTGCAGGCCGCGCAGTTAACGCAGCGCTCTATGGACGCGACGTCGAAAATCGCTTTCGTCTTCGTATGCTCGCCGATATTCTTCTCCCATTTCTGTACGAACGCGGCGGTATCGATCTTGTGCATGTCGATGCCGATTTCCGCGGGAGAGAAGCCCATGGCCAGGGCTAAAAGCTCCTGGTAGGAGATTACGGGGAGGTTGTATTTTTCGCCGGAGCGGGCGAGCATGAACTGCTGCGTGTCGTACTGCGAATAGCAGGACGGGCATACGGTGGTGATGGCGTCGGCTTCAAGGCTTTTAAGCTCCTGGAGCTTCCTTCTTAAAAGGTCCTGGCCCTCGGAGACGTTCCCCACGTTGCTTAAACCCCCGCCGCAGCAGAGCATCTTGGTGGTATAGTTCATGCTCTTCGCGCCGATTGCGTTCACCAGCGCGTCGAACTTCACCGGCTGGATCGGGTCGTCGAAGTTCAAGACCTTCGCCGGGCGCATCATATGGCAGCCGTAATGCACCCCTATCTTCATCCCCTTCAGGGGCTTCTTCACGTATGTCGCGATTTTCGCCGGGGAGATGACGTCGTGGAACAGCTCCAGCATGTGGAGCACCTTGACCTTCCCCTCGTACTTCATGCCGATGGCGGCCAGCTCTTTGTTGACCATCGCCATCAGCTTCGGAGACTTGTGGAGTTCGGCTTTTGCGCCTTTTAACGTGCCGTAACAGCCGTTGCAGGGGGTAACGAGCGGCAGGCCGGTCTTTTCCGCAAGGGCCAGGTTTCTGGCGGCGGTAATCAGCCAGAGGTCGTCCCCCATGCTCTTTACCAGCTCCTTTTCGGGGCAGCAGGTAAAGCCGTCAAGGTCCACTATATCTATTTCCATCCGCTCGGCCACCAGCCTTGCCGCCTTTTCCTGGAAGGCGAAGCGGGCGGGGATGGTGCAACCCCAGAAGAACACGTAGCTTTTCATTAAAAAATCTCCGTCAGCCTGAAACGGGCCTAAAATGCCTCCCTTAGAGGCGGATATTGATGCTATAAAAACAGCCACTTAATGTCAAGATTTTTTTCCTGGAAAAGCGGCAGAAGTTACTTTTTAGGAATTATAACTGGTATCGAACTCCAAGTCCAGCAAAAATTGTATAACCTCGGCTATTTAAAAATCACCATAAAAAGGCTATAATATTAAAGGCTATGGGTACTAAATCTGTTTTGCATAAGATGCTCGGAATATCGACCGCCGTTTTTGCCATTTTACTGGCGGATGCGGGAAGCGCGTGGGCCGTCCAGCCGCATACGGGGCCGGAAGGTTATTACGCGCATCAGGCGGCCCATCTGCTCTTCATATGTTCGATGGTCTACCTGATAGTCCTGCTGGGTAAGCCTGCCTTAAGGCGCCTTTCGGGTTGGCAGTATATACGCCTGGCCTCGTTTTTCTTCCTGCTTTGGAACGTGGACGCTTTTATCGCGCATATTATGGAATGGCTTATGGTGCCGAGGGAAAAATTTATCAGCGGCTCCTGGCTGCTCGTGGAGGACCTGAAGTCGGAGGTCTATTACGTAACCCGCCTGATAGAGTACTTCTTCCTTGTGCCGGCATTTCTATTCATGGCCCTTGGGGTGAGGCGTCTCAAGGGACAGATTGAACGGGAGAAGGAATGACAAGCCTTCGGCCGATCTGGACAATAGATATAATTTCAAACTCCGTGCTGTTGGCCATATCGATCTACCTGCTGGTGGAAACGAAAAGGATAAGGGCCATGCGTCCCCATGTCCTTTTGTGGATGTACCTGTACTGGCAGGCCGTCGCCTTGACGATATTCGTATTTTCTCACTCGGTGGCGCACATCGTCCAGCGCGTGATGGTATTAATGGGGTATCGGCCATACCTGGGAAGAAATCGCGCCTGTTACCGGCGGGATAAACACGCTCACGTTCGTGGTGGTGGCGATACTGACATTCCTCTACCGGGACCTGGAATCGGCGAGCGAGCGGTACGGGACTCTCTCCGAGACGAAGAAGGAACTGGAGCAGTCCATGATAATGCTGCAGGAGTCCTCGGAGAAGATTGAACGGGATGCGGAGGAGATATTCCAGAAGAACCGTGAACTTTCGGCCCTTAACAGGATCGCGACAGAGATCGGCAAGTCCCTAGAACTGGACAAGGTCATGTCGGCGACGATCAGGGAGGTAAAGGACCTGGTCAAGGCGGATTTCCTGGCGGTATACCTGGTGAAAGGCGACAAGATAGTCCTGCAGGTGAGCGAAGGTCTGACCGGAAACCTCCTCGATAAGGCAGCCGTGCGGAGCGCCGATGAGCCCTGGGTCAAGAGGGAAATCCTGCAAGGCAGGGCGTTCTTCGTGCAGGAAAGCCTTTCCGAAAAAACCGGCAAGATAGATGAAGACTTCAAAAAAGGGGGCCTTCAGGCCTGGACCGCGGTACCTATAATGGCCAAGGGCAAGGTGGTCGGAGTCCTCTCGGTCGGCTCGACCAGTTTTGACGGCATCGACCAGCGGCAGATAAATACCCTCACGACTATAGGCAGTTACGTAGGCATAGTCATAGAGAACTCCATGCTCTACGAGGAGCTGAAGCAGAAAGTTGACGACCTGGAGCGGTTCAGCAGGTTCTCCGTCGGCCGGGAGATGAGGATATTGGAGATGAAGGAGAAGCTAAGCCGCCTGACGGCAAACCGCCAGGATGTTTCTTCAAAACCCGAAAAAGACGAGGCGCAGGAGCTTCCATGATTATTAAAAACGAGGATATAGATTCCGTACTTCTTGCCGTCCCGGAAGGGCACAGGCACCTGCGGCTCGCGCTGACGACGAAGGACGGGAAGAAAGTAGTCCTGCAGGAGGCGGCGGTGGCGGCAATCGTGCGGGCGTATGTTACCGTGAAGACACACCCGCAGATGAGGGCGATAAAATTAATCTCCGCGAAACCGGAGCATCTGAAGGAAGGCTATGCGGCCGACCAGCTTATCGAGTCCGAGGCGGACGAGGCGGTGATAGAGCAGATGACGCGGCTGTTGGCCGGTTAAATTACCCGCCTGGCCGGGCGCGACGCCCCGATGCGCCGAAATTCCTGGATTCTGTCTTCGCAATCGCTCTGGACAGATAAATCTTGCCCGCCTGCGCGAGAATCGACGTACCCGTTAAATTTCCCGCATAAATTCCAGCAGCGCGTCGTGGAACATCTCCGGGTTGTCCAGGTAAGCCGGGTGCTTCCCTTCCGGGGATGACAAGCAGTTTCGAGCCTGTTAATCTCCCGGTTTAAAAATTCCGCATTCGATATCGGCGCTATATGGTCTTTCTCTCCCCAGACGATGAGAGTCGGCACCCGGATCGTCTTTATACGCTCCCGGTTCTCGTCCACGCCTACCGACCCGACCAGCACCAGCCCCCCGACCATCTCCTGATGTTCCAGGGCAAAGTTTATGCAGATGCGCCCACCCATCGACGGCCCGACCATCACGGGTTTTTTTAAACTGTCCGCTTCAAAGAGCTTCAGCAGGACTTCATCCGGCCCCGTCCCGCATTTCTTGGAGAGGCCGAAGCCAGGCATATCCACGGCGGTAACGTCATAGCCCGCCATCCCCAGGACTTCAAGCGTCCCCAAATCCGCCCAGGTCTGCGCCTGAAAGCTCATCCCGTGAAGTAACAGGATGTCTTTCCCCTTCGCGCTCCCGGCTTTAAGGCAGTTCAACTCGCACGGACCGGCTTTTATAGTTTTCTGGATTATTCCGGACATGGAATTAAGTATATCAAAGAAGAGGGGCGGGTAGAGGCTATCTATACACCGGCAAATACACCGTAAACGTCGTCCCTTTGCCCGGCTCGCTGTCCACTTTTATCGTCCCGCCGTGCTCCTCGATTACCTTCAGCGAGAGCGCGAGTCCCAGGCCAAGCCCCCCGCCCTTGGTGGAGTAAAACGGGTTGAATATGTCCTTCAGCGCGTCCGGCTCAATGCCGCTCCCGCTATCGGAGATGGTGACCGCGAGCATGGTCTTCTTGCCCTTTTCGGTCTTTATCGAGGAGTACAGGAAATCGGAAGGTATGCCCGTCCCGAGCGTCAGCACGCCGCCGTGGGACATGGACTCCACCGCGTTCTTGATAAGGTTTAAGAAAACACCCTGGAGGCTGGACTCGTCGCCTTCCAGTTCCGGGACGGATGGGTCGTACTCGCGCTTCACCTTCAGTTTAAGCCGCTTAATCTCAGGGGCCATCAGGGTAAGGGACTCGTCCAGGACGCTGTGCAGGTTCAGCGGGGCCGTCCTCGGAAGCCCCGGCCGGGACAGGCCCCGGAGGGATTCCAGTATCCCCGTCAGCCGGTCCACCTGCTTTACGATCACGCCCAGGTATTCGGACAGGGATTCCTCGGCCGGGAGCCCTTTTATTTCCTCAAGGAGCAGCTGCGAGGCCCCTTTTATCCCGCCCAAGGGATTTCTTAGCTCATGCGCGACGGAGGCCGCCATCGTGCCCAGGTATGCCAGGCGCTCCGACTTCTTGATCGCTTCCTCCAATTCCCGCAGCCGGGAAGCCTCCCGAAGCGAGAGCGCGACTCCCAGCGTCTGGCCGTCCGGCCCCTCGATTGGCGAGGCCGAGGCCTCGACCGGGACCATCGTCGCATCCGGCCTTATAAGCTCGGTGGTAAACCCGGTATGGGGCCTGCCGGACGATAACGTACGCGATATCAGCCCGGTCAGCCCCTGGTTGCCCTTGAAGAATGTCTCCTTTGCCGTCTTGCCCATGGCGTCAGCGGAGAGCATGGCAAGCTCATGGGCGGCGCGGTTTGCGCTTTGAAGCTTTAAGGCGCCGTCGAAAACCATTATCCCTTCCGGAATAGAGTACAGGACCTCTTCATAGTACTCCGGGGTTCCCGTCTTCGGGAGGGCGGGGGCGGCGTCCTGCGTTTTTGGGGAGGTTTTTTTGGGCATTTAGAGGAGGAGTTTTTCCAGGCTGCCGAAGTGCTCGACGGTTATAATATGCTCCGAGGGCGGGAGCTCTGTATGCTCGTGCTGCCAGGTCATGGAAAAAGGTATAAAGACGGAGCGCACCCCGTTTTGAACTGCAGGGAGGATGTCCGAGCGGGGCGAATCCCCTATCATCCAGGTCTCGTCAGGCAGGAGTCCCAGCTCTTCCAGCATCCCCCGGAAAATCTGCTTATCCTTCTCCGGCACTACCTTGACATGGTGAAAATATTTTCTCAAGGGGGATTTCTCGATTTTACCGAGTTGCTCTTCCGGATTGCCTTTCGTGTACATTATCATCCTGTACCGGCTGGCGAGTTTGGGCACCGTCTCCTCCACCCCACGCAGGAGACTCACTGGGTGGTAAAAGACTTCCTCCCCTATCTTTTCTATTTTTTCAAGCACTTCCGGGTCCGGCGCCGGCGAAAGCCAGCGGTACACGTCCGCCATCGACATCGCCTGGCTCTTAGCCCCGTAGCCGTAGCGGGAGACGTTCTCCATCTCCAGGCTGAGGAGCAGGCTGTCGGCCTGCTCCCGCGGATGGCCCAGGGCCTCCATGAGCGAGACGAATTTCTTATGCGCCTCTATGAAATAGCGGTTATTTTCCCAGAGCGTGTCGTCGCAGTCGATTATAAGGTTCCGTGGAAGCATTCAGGAATTTTAGCAAAGACCCCCGGTCAATTCAAGTTAATTAGGAATTTCCGGCATTTCCCTAAGTAGGTCTTTCTTGTTAATTCCCTGGTTTATGATACTAGCCTACGCATGAAAAATTCATAACTAAAGTTTTAACTTGATCTTTGGTGATAATGAATATATTATAAGAATCTGCATATTTAACTAAAATACTTATGTTTGCCTACTTTGCCAAATTTCAATCTGGAGGAAAACAATGAGATACTTGTCCACTAGATGGGGGGGGGGGGTATGTTTAGTCTGCTCCTACTCATTTTACAGCCGTCGTTGCAACCGGAGAAGGCCTGATCCGCTTTTGCCGCGACCATAGGCTGCGGTCAGTGCCACGGGATTGATAAATACCTCTTCAGTCCGGTATCACATATCAGGGGTAAGTCCTACGAGGACATAATACTCCGCAGACCGACAACCTGTCGATTCCGGCTGTGGTTTTACCGGCATACACATGGACTACTCTTCCGTGAGTTTCGGGATGATGGTTCAAAGGGGCAACTGCAACTACTGCCACAACCAAATGTCCATGAACCGGCTTCGTACGTTTTCCGGTACTTCGCCGCGAGCGGCAAAACCAGTTCAGTCGGGTTGAAGGCAACGTCTCGGGTACGGGGATCGGTTCAAACGGCATAGACATCCTCTCTGGTGGGACGGCGACCTGCCGAAGGCCTGCCACAAAGGTACGTCCGCCGTCACACCGCCCCGTGGGGAAACTACACGTCGGCTTCCGTAAGCTCACCTGCACAGCTGCCATGCGGACGTTAACGGCGCTACCGGCCAGACCTGCCTGTCCGGGACCACGCGGGGCATCTGGGTGACGGTGTCATCGTACCGGGCCGCATCAGATGACTCGGCAAACGACGCCGGATGCGCGACTGCCACCCGACACACGGGCCAGGGCAGGCGTCCATAGATACCGGCACCGTGAAGGCTTATCCGCCTCGTCGGACGGCCTAACGTAGTGCCTGATAACGTCACACTTCAAGGCAATATCTCCAACCCGGTAAAAAGCGGCACCAATACGACTTGCACCAGCGCTGCCATCCGAGGAGTTCCACAAATACAAACCCCTCGATATCCATAAAGTGGGGCAGTGCCCTGACTGCACATGTGCCATTATTACGAATCCAACCGTCTTCAAGCCATAACGATGCAGACTCCACGGGCAGCTCGACGGCCAACACGATCTGCCTTCGACAGAGGATGCAGTGCCTGATTGCCATGTAACTACGATACCTTCCAGCTAGCCACGCTGTGAAATACTCAGGGTTTGCCGGGATTAGCAGCTGCCGCCGAATCGGGCACTCCGGGCTGCTCTCCGGACTTAAGAGCTCGTTACGGAGGCCGGCGGCCTTGCGACCCGGCTAGCTTTTCCCTGCCCTGTGGGGTGGTGCCTGGTGAGGCTGACAGGTGGGCCGGCGTTTCGGCTTTCTTGAAGCACCCGGTTTTATGCTATACTATTTATATTGGCGTATAAATTTGGGAGGTGTGCAGATGAAAACCGACCCCGTATGCGGAATGGACGTGAAGGAGGATACTCAGTACGATACGCTCCACGGGGGGAGAAAGATGTATTTCTGCAGCCGAGACTGTCAGCAGAAGTTCATCAAAAACCCTGGGCAGTACCTTACCGGCCAAAGCAAGCAGGAAGGTACCGAGAAAGGCGGCAAGAAAGCTGCTTAAAAGTTCAGCTTACTGTCCTTGTAATAAGTCTTGAAGCGCCGCTTGAAAGCGGCGTTTTTCTTTTTCTTGTTTTCTATAGGCCCGATAACGGCGAGAGACAGCGCCGCCGCGGTGGAGTCTAACATCACGTCTGAAACCTTCCCCGTCCTCTGGCTCCCTTCCAGGTACTGGTGGAACTCGTCGCTCGCAGCCCAGAGCACGGATATCGCCAGGACGGTCAGCGCCGCCTTGGCTATGCTCATGCGCGACCCTTTTACCAGGCCTCTAAACCACAGGACGGCGAGGATCGAGTACACGGTGACGTGCGCGGCCTTCCTGACGAAAAAGTCGATTTCGTTCAGAGAGGGCGTTATACTCGATATCGAAAAAATCAAGTGTCCGGCTGAGAATGCCGCTTGTAAGGGTTGAGCTGAAAGAAGGAGTGGACAACACGAATATTATTGCCATCCAGATTAAGGCGGGAATATAAGGTTTTATCCTGCTCAAGTTTTGCCGGTCTTTCGTGTTATGAAGTCTCCGATTAAAGCTGGGTTTCCTTCTTTGAAATCCACGAACTTCACCCCGTACCTTTTCATTTTCGCGCGCGCTCTGAGCAACCCTCATGACCTCGGACCTTACAACGACTCTGCTAAATCCTGCCGCGCCCAAGAGGAAGAAAGAAGCCTCGACGCCGTCGCCGATGTTTAAATCCCTTTCGCACTCGAACAGAAGCCCGTTGGTGCTGACATCCACGGTATTGGCGATAAAGAACTCGCTCCCAAGCCTGCCTTCGATTTTTATCTTTATCAGTATCCTTATCGACTGCCTGGCCGGGACCCCCAGGAGCTTGGCTATTTTTACCGCCAGTTCCTGCCTGTCTATCGGCTTCTTTATATAATCGTTGGCTCCACAGGCCTTAAAGCGCTCGATCTCCTTCTCGTCGTTCAGCTAACGTCGACAGGATAATCGAGACATGCTTAAGCTCCGGGTCCTGCCGGATAACCCTGCAGACCTCGTCGCCGCCCATGCCGGCCATGTGCAGGCACATGATTATTATATCCGCTTTTTCCTTTTTATGCACGTCCAGGGCTTCCTGACCGCTGGTGGCGGTAAAAATCTGGAATATATCCCTATCCAGCAGGCCCCTCTCGCGCTCCAGGATTGAGCGGATATTGTCGACCAATAATATCTTCTTCATTTTCCTATAATTTCAGCGGCCCTGGCCGCGGCCTCATCCTTTGGTACTTTCACCATCTCGCCCGTGCTCCTGCTCTTTACCTCCACCATGCCAACGCTTAAGTTTTTCTCGCCCACCACCACGCTCACGGGGAAACCGATCAGGTCCGCGTCCTTGAACTTGAACCCTGCCCGGAGGTCGCGGTCGTCCAGCAACGCCTCCACGCCAGCCTTCAGCAGGGAGTTATAAATCTCGCGCGCCGCGCTCATCACGTCCTGGTTATTTATGTTCAGAGGGAGCACCACGACCTCGAACGGGGCAAGCGGCGCGGGCCATTTTATCCCGTCCTTGTCGTTGTTCTGCTCTATCGCGGCGGCGGCCGTGCGTCCGACGCCTATGCCGTAGCAGCCCATTATCATAGGCTTTTCCGTGCCGTCTTCGTCGAGGAATTTGCAGTTCATGGCCTCGGAGTATTTCGTCCCCAGCATGAAGATATGGCCGACCTCGATGCCCTTGAATATCTCTATTTTGCCTTCGCCGCATTTCGGGCATGGGTCGCCTGCGACGATATTTCTGAGGTCAGAAAATGGCTTACCTTTAGCAAATACCAATCTGATAGTTCAAATTAAAATCGCGTCCGATGTTCACATTTTTTAAATGCGTATCCGCCTCGTTCCCGCCAGCAATGAAGTTCGTCATCCCCTTCACGGCGTTATCCGCGATTATAGGCACACGTGCCTCTTAAGGCCGACCGGCCCGGCAAAACCGGACGGCGCATCAGTCACTCGTTCGACGGTCTCCTTGTCAGCGAGATCAACCTCTGCCTCAGCGCCAAGAAGTTTCTTTTGAGCTTTATCTCGTTTACCTCATGATCGCCACGGACGAGCACCGCAATTACTTTTTCTTCTCTGCGTATCTTCTTGTATATCAGCGTCTTTACCAGCTTCGACGGCTTCACGCCAAGAAATTCGGCGACCTCCTCGACCGTCTTCTTGCCGGGCGTGCTGACTTTTTCGATCGGCTTTTCAACTTCATCTTCCTCGTCAAGCAGTTCCCTCGGCACGCGGTTCTTATCCACTATTTCTGGCGGTTTGCACTCCGCCTTCTCCACGTTCGCCGCGTAATCGCAACTGTCGCAGGAGGCGATGAAATCCTCGCCCGTCTCGGCCAAGACCATGAACTCGTGCGAAAAGCTCCCGCCGATGTTCCCGGTATCCGCCTCCACCGCGCGGAAGTTCAGGCCGCAACGGGTGAAAATTCGCTTATACGTCTCATACATGTTCCAGTATTCGGCTTCGGCGGACTCGTTATCCTTGTGGAAGCTGTACCCGTCCTTCATGATGAACTCGCGCCCGCGCATGAGGCCGAACCTCGGGCGAATCTCGTCTCTGAACTTCGTCTGTATCTGGTAGAGGTTTATCGGGAGTTGCCGGTAGGACTTCACCTCACGGCGGACAAGGTCGGTTATGACCTCCTCGGCGGTGGGGCCGATGCAGAACTCGCGCTCATGGCGGTCTTTCAGCCTTAAGAGTTCCTTGCCGTAGTAGTCCCATCTGCCGGACTCCATCCACAGTTCCGCGGGCTGGATGATGGGCAGCAGGACCTCCTGCGCGAAGGCCCGGTCCATCTCCTGCCGGACTAATCTCCGCGACCTTGCGGACAGTGCGCCATCCAAGGGGAAGGTACGTATATATGCCCGCGGCGATTTTTCTTATCATCCCGGCGCGCATCATCAGCTTATGGGAGATAACCTCCGCCTCGGCAGGGTCCTCCTTCAGAGTCGGTATCAAAAGTCTGGAATATAGCATTTTGTTTTTGTGTCTTTAGAGTTAGTATGGGTTAACGGCTTGGTGAGTATATAACTAAGACGTTATTTTTACAATCCAATTTCAATCGGCGGCGGCTTCCTCGACTTCTTTCACCAGCGCGTCGGCAAGCTCGTCTTCTTTAAGCTTTTTTATTACTTCCCCGTGCCGGAATAGTAAACCCCTCCCCTTGCCGCCGGCTATGCCCATGTCCGCCTGCGCGGCCTCGCCGGGGCCGTTCACTATGCAGCCCATCACCGCCACATCGAGCGGCTTCGTCACGTGGCTGAGCCTTCGCTCCACCTCCTGAGCCAGCCCGATTACGTCTATCTGGGTCCTGCCGCAGGTGGGGCAGGAAATTATGTTTATACCACGTTCCCGGAGCTTCAGCGCCTTCAGCATCTCCCACGCCACCCGTACCTCTTCCACGGGGTCCGCCGTCAAGGAGACGCGCATGGTGTCGCCTATGCCCTCCGCCAGAAGTATCCCCAGGCCTACGGAGGATTTCACGGTGCCGGAAAATAGCGTCCCCGCCTCCGTCACGCCAATGTGCAGGGGGTACCTGGCCGTCTTTGACATCAGCCTGTAGGCGTCCACGGTGGTCGGCACGTCCGACGCCTTTATGGAGACCTTCATATCCAGAAAATCCAGGTCTTCCAATATCCGCACGTGCCTCATGGCGGATTCGACCAGCGCTTCGGGCGTCGGCCTTCCGTATTTTTTCAGCAGGTCCTTCTCCAGGGAGCCGGAGTTGACGCCGATCCGTATCGGCACGCCGCGTTCCTTGGCGGCTTTCACCAGCTCCACGACCTTGGCCTTCTCGCCGATGTTGCCGGGGTTTATCCGCAGGCCGTCCACGCCCTTGTCGATTGCCATAAGGGCCAGGCGGTGGTCGAAATGTATGTCCGCAACCAGCGGGATGGATATCGCTTTTTTTATTTTGTCCAGTGACCGGGCCGCTTCCATGTTGAGCAGCGCGACCCGCACGACCTCGCACCCCGCCTTCGCCAGTTCGTTAATCTGCCTGACGGTGGCCTTCACGTCGCGGGTATCGGTATTGGTCATGGACTGGACGGCTACAGGCGCGCCGCCGCCGATGGGAACGCCGCCGAGTGTTATCCTGCGGGTTTTTTTGCGGGTGATTTTCATAGTTCCTCTTGCTCGGAAAAACCTTTGTTACCTTTTTGGTAAAAAGGTAACACCAAAAACTTTTAGACTTTTTTCAGCCCCGCTTTTCTTTGTGTTACTTTCTTTTCCCGTGAAAAGAAAGTAACGGTTTTACTTCCACATCGGCGAAAAGCCCAGTATCCGCATGATGTCGTTATAGAACACGAAAACCATCAGCGCGATGAGCATGAAAAGCCCGACCTGCTGGGCGACCTCGCGCGTGCGCATCGAGAGCGGCTTTCTCTGGATGGCCTCTATCCCCAGAAACATCAGGTGCCCGCCGTCCATGATAGGCACGGGGAAAAGGTTTATGACGCCCAGGTTTACGCTAAGGAGCGCAATGAAGATGATGAAATCCGCAGGTCCCTGCCGCGCCTGTCTTCCGGAGAGCTGCACTATGGCGATCGGCCCCCCCACCTGGCTGGCGTCCTCCTTGCCGCCTATCAGACGGCCAAGGAACTGCACCGTAAGGCTGGTCATCATGTAGGTGCGCTGCGCGGCGAGCTTCAGGGATTCAATCGGCCCATAGGCCATATTCTCCAGGTCGGTGCCCATTTGGACGCCTATTATCCCGTATTGCTTTTCACCCGTTTTCGCCTCGTTCAACTTGGGAGTAATTTTTGCGTCAAAACGTTTTCCGCCTCTATCAATCGTGAAATCAAGCGTCTTGCCGGGATTCATCTTGACTATGTCTGCCATTGCTGCCCATGAACCGACGGGGCGGCTGTCCACGGCAAGGACATGGTCTTTTGATTTAAGGCCGGCAATATCCGCCGGAGAACGGGCCATGACCGCGCCGATTACGACTGATCCCCTCAGACCCAGGTCTCCCTTCCCGTTAACGTCCGCCGGGACGGCTGTCAGTTTAACGACCTGCCCGCCCCTCCGGACCGAAAAGGTCATTGCCTGTCCGGGATGGGCCTTTATCAATTCCGCCACCTGCTCCCATACGTCCACGTAGTCCCCGTCCACCTTCTCTATTACGTCGCCGGCTTTAAATCCGGCGCTTGCCGCGGGACTTCCCGGCGCCACATCGTCCACCTTTGCAATCGCGGTGGGGAAGCCGGTTAAAAAGAGAATGTAGCAAAGCAAAATAGCCAGCAGGATGTTAAAGAGAGGTCCGGCAAAGACGATAGCCGCGCGTTTCCAGATGGGCTGCTCCATAAACGCGTGCTTTTTCTCCTCGGGCGAGAGTTCCTTCGTTTCTTCGTCCTCCCCCAGCATCTTTACGTACCCGCCGAGCGGAAAGGCGGAGATCATGTACTCCGTCTCGCCCATCTTCCAGCCGACGATTTTTTTCCCGAAGCCGAGCGAGAACTTAAGGACCGATACCCCGGAGAGTTTCGCAACTATAAAATGCCCCATCTCGTGGGCGAATATGAGAAGGCCAAGGGCCACTACCGCGGCAAGTATTCCGAAAACCGCAGGCAAAAATCCCGCCGATGCGGCTTCTAAGAGAGTGCTGTGCAATTTTCCTCCAAAAAAACGGGATTCTTATTCCGAATATGCAACACGGCGCGAATAAAGCTATTTTACCACAATTTATTTTTTTATAAGCTTTATCGCCGCAATCCTGGCCCACCTGTCCGCCGAAACTATGTCGTCCACGGACTTCGGCTCCCAGGGGGAATGCAGGTCCATGACCTTCCTTATCATTGCCGGGATGTCCGTAAAACCTATTTTTTCTTCCAGGAACGCCTGCACGGCCACCTCGTTCGCCGCGTTCAGGACTGCCGGCATCGTCCCGCCCGCTTTCAGGGCGTCGAAAGCGAAAGACAGGCAGGGGAATTTCTGCAGGTCCGGCGCCTTGAACGTCAAACGCGCCACCTTGGCCAGGTCCAGTCCGGGGATGTTCTTCTGGAGCCTTCCCGGGTATCCCAGGGCGTATGATATCGGCCCCCGCATGTCCGGCACGCCAAGCTGCGCGATTACGGAGCCGTCTATGAACTCCACCATGGAGTGAATTATGCTCTGCGGGTGGACCAGGACCGATATCCTGTCCAGCTCGACGTCGAAAAGCCACTTGGCCTCGATGACCTCCAGGCCCTTATTCATCAGGGTGGCGGAGTCTATGGTTATCTTCTTCCCCATCTCCCAGTTCGGGTGCTTGAGGGCGTCCGCGGGCTTCACTGTCTTCAGCTTCTCCGCCGAATACTCCTGGAACGGTCCGCCCGACGCCGTCAGGGTAAGCCGGACAAGGTCCATCTTCCGGTGGCCTTTCAGGGACTGGAATATGGCGGAGTGCTCGCTGTCCACCGGAAGGAGCTTTACACCTTGCCGCTTTACAGCGTCCATAACTAAGGAACCCGCGCAGACAAGCGTCTCTTTATTGGCCAGCGCTATGTCCTTGCCGGATTCTATCGCGGCCATCGTCGGGATTAGTCCCGCCGCGCCGACGATGCTCGATACGACCATATCGACGCCGTCGAGCGACGCCGCCTCCACCAGCCCCTCTACTCCGTGCAGGACCCGGACGCCGTTCCCAAGGCGTTTTTTAATTGTCGCCGCGTCCTTCTTGTCCCGCACCGTGACGACCTTCGGGTTAAACTCCCGCGCCTGTGCTTCAAGGAGGTCCACGTTTGCGCCGCAGGAAAGGGCCAGCACCCGGAACCTGTCCGGGAACCGCCTGGCCACGTCCAGAGTGTTTACTCCGATAGAGCCGGTACAGCCTAAGATGGAGATGTTTTTCATTTCAGTGTGATGCCTTTGGCGGCCAACGCAACTAACGTGTAGTAATAAAGGGCGGGGGCGTTTAAGGAGCATGCTGTCCACCCTGTCCAAAACACCGCCATGCCCGGGAAATATCCCCCCGGAGTCCTTTGTCCTGGCGCTCCTCTTTATCATCGACTCCGCCAGGTCCCCTGCCTGCCCCACTATCCCAAGGACTATACCAAGTCCCAGGGCGTCGTGCAGCGGCAGTTCCTGATAAAACCATATCCTGCAAACAAGCGACATGCCGATGCCCGAAAGAAGACCGCCGACCGCGCCCTCCCATGACTTTTTGCGGGCTTATCTTCTGGTACAGTTTGTGTTTCCCAAAGCGGCTGCCTATGTAATACGCCCCGGTATCGGTCGCCCAGGTGACGACGAAGAGGAAAAATACGAGTTGCCGTCCATCCACCTCCGGGGTTTTCCATGCGCGGAGCAGGATTATGTAAGCCGACAGCCATGCGACGTAAACTACGCCGGTGAAGGTAAGGGCCACGTCCACCATCGCGCCGTTTATGTCTTTACTGGAAAAAAGCCGGAACAGCAGGGCGACCACGAAGGCGGACGCGACCATGACGTCCGGGGAAAAGACCTTGGCGTATTGCCAGTCCGGGAGTTCGGCCCCTACATAAAACCCGCAGATGACCAGGGCGCCCACGAACATCCCGACGAAGGTCTGGGGGCGGTAGCCGCTGTTCTTGAACATCCTGTAGAACTCGTACAGGCCCACCATGACACAGGAGAGGATAAGGAAAAAGAATGCCCGGGACCCGCCGTACTGCACTATCAGATAAAGAAGCGGAATCATCAATGCCGCCGTCAGAACCCTCTTATAGCCCATTGTCTGTCCCCAGTTGCTCGGATGTCTTGCCGAACCGCCTCTGTCTCCCCTGGTAGTCCAGGATGGCGATCAGCAGGTCCCTCTCGGTAAAGTCCGGCCAGAGGGACTCCGTGAAATAAAGCTCGGCGTAAGCCATCTGCCAGAGCAGGAAATTCGATACCCTCTTCTCACCCGAGGTCCTGATGATTAAATCCAGGTCCGGAAGTCCGTCGGTGTCCAGGTACGAGGAAAAAATCTTTTCGTCGACGGCGGACGGGTCTATTTTACCCGCGTTTAACGCCGCGGCCATTTTTTTCGCCGCCTCGGTTATCTCCCAGCGGCCGCCGTAGGAGAGCGCAAGGTCCAGCACCATCCCGGTATTGGAAGCTGTCTCCGCCTTCGCCTTGTCTACCCAGACCCTGGCCTCTTTGGGCAGGTCATCCAGCCGTCCAATCGTCTGAAAGCGGATGTTCTCCCTCTTCATGAGGGATATCTCCCGCTGCAGGTAGATAGCCAGAAGAGACATAAGCGCGGATACCTCACGCGGAGGCCTGCGCCAGTTCTCTAAAGAGAAGGCATAAAGCGTCAGCGCAGGTATCCCATGCCTGGAACATGCCTTCACCACGTCGCGGACTACATCCATCCCCTTTTTGTGGCCGGCTATCCTCGGGAGCCCCCGTTTCGCGGCCCACCTGCCGTTCCCGTCCATAATTATGGCCATGTGCCTGGGAAGGCGGCCCGGGTCCACCAGGGCCAGGAGTTCTTCACGGCTTAAGTCGGGATAGTTCTTTATCTGCGCCAGGGTGTGTTCCAATGCCTTACCTCTGCGGCACTTTATATATTAGAAGCTTCGAGCTGTCTTCGATAAAGCTTTTCAGGGAATTGGCCCCGCCCATCGGCAGCGTCTTCGACTTGTGCTCGACTTTGAAGGTCGGGTCCGTGAGTATCGCTATCTCTTCCCTGCCGTCATTGGAAACGCCGCCCACGCAGATGTCGGCAAGGTAGCCTTCGATATTCTTTATGCTCCAGCGCTGCTCAAGCCCGGCCCCGTTCCAGGCCATCGAGTATATTTCAGCGCCGCTGTATCCGTGCCAGCGCCGGATGGCGTTTGTCATCGGGATGTTCTTGGTTATGATGATTTCCTTCCCGCCTTCCGGCCCCGTCCGGACGATCACCCTGCCCTTGACCTTCCCCCGGTTGTCCGCGCCGGGAAACGCCAGCTTCTTCTCGTCGACCTCGAAGAAATTGTCGTACCCGCCGAAACGCTCGCTGCTTTTCCAGAGCTTTTTCCCTTGACTGTCCAGCACCTGAATATAGTCGTCGTCGTCAATCCATACGTAGGCGGGGACTTTTATATTCTTCCCGTGCTTGTCTTTCCCCGCTATTTCTATGATCGCGAAACCGTAAGGGTCCTTTATCTTGTAGGGCAGGCTGAACGTCCCCCGCCTTACGAGGACTCCGTCCTTCCAGGCCGTATCGTAGATCATGCCCGAATATGGCGCGTCCATGCCGACGGTGGTGGTAAGGAGCTTCCTCGATCCGTCCGGCATATCCAGCACCCTGAAAAGCACCTGCTCGGGGCCGAACACCCTCTTGAAATTCGAGCCGTCATATTTTATGACGTAAGAGGCCGCCTTGCCCTCGCCGTAAGCCGTGACATAGACCTCGTCTTTCCCGTCCCCGTCGATGTCGGCGCATTCGACGTCTAAATGCTCCGCCGGCAGCGCATCAGCTTCGCGCCAAAGCTCCTGGAGCACCCCTTTTTCCAGCCTGTATATGATTATCCGGCTGCCGGTGGATATCGCAAGCTCCGTCTTGCCCTCTCCCGTAATGTTCCCGGCGGCGAAATGTTTTGCCCTGTAAGGCAGCTCGTCCATGTGGTAAAAATCACGCCTCTCAGCCGTAACAAGCGGGATGTCCATTTCTTTTTCTTTATATACGTCGCTTGTCGAATCCACCAGCGACGACAGGTTTTCCACCACGCTTCCGTCCGACGCATAGAGCTTTATTTCCACCGTCGTCCTGTCCTGCCTCTTTGTAGGCGAGGTCGAAAGCGTTACGACCTCTTGCGCGCCCTTGTCCTTCGCCAGCCCCGCGATCTCCTTTTGCCCCGCGCCCTTCGGAAGCTCCTCTATCCCCAGCATCTCGAACCGGCCTGAGTCGCGGAGGATGTTCAGCAGCCTGTCCTGGACAAGTTCATTGACGTCGCCGGCGGAGGCGAAGACGAGCTTCGTTTTCTCGGTCGAGAGCCGGGCCAGGTCCCCCGGTATTATCTGGGTAACCAGCAGTTCCTTCAACTCGCCCGTCGCCTCCTTGTCTTTCAGCTCTTTCACGATAAAGCTTCCGAGCGCCTCCTCCCGGTACCCCAGTATTTCCTTCGTAACCGGGTGGAATATCGGTTTCCCGGGGCGGAAGAGATATACCTGCGTGCCGACTGTAAGCCCGTTCGCGGCCCCGATGTCCACCGTAATCGTCTTTTCATCGGCGTTTATGACCTTCCCCTCAGCACGGGGAAAATGCTCAAGCACAACGCCTGCCATCCGGTCCACGGTATCAGCCGGCGGGGCGGAAGCAACAGCGGGGGCTAAAACTTTCCCTTCCTTATAGCCCTCCCCACCGCGGGGGAGGATGGCACGGAGCGCCGGGGGGGGCTTCTTCGGCGGCAAGGACGACCTGGGGGGCATTAAGGACCAGGAGAAAAAATAATGCCGATACTGCCAACAGACTTGTACATAGAAACCCTCTTACCTTCGAGCTAAATTCAATTTTATGGAAAGCGTACTATCCACCCCGGGCTGGAGCGTCACCCTCCAGACAGGGACTACACTTGAACCTTGAAAAACGCGCTCATACCCGGACTCGGATTGCGATACCGTCTCGACCGGGAAGCGCCAAAGCGCCGCCTTTTCGCTGAAAGAAAGCGTCAGCACGTAGTTAAGCCATTCGTCGATCATCCGGACTTCCTGCACGTTATTCAATTCTCCGGCGCTGGCGAAGTTATTGGCCTTCAGGGAGTGCCCCGGTATCTCGAAATACCTGTCCGGAGAGTTTCCGGCAAGCAGGGAGAAATTAAACTCCACCGCGAAAGCGGTGTTAAGCTCCTCGTTGCCAACGTTTCGCAGGACGTAATCGGCATTAAGGCCGCTCTCGTCTTCCCGGACCGTTACGGTCTTCCGGACCAGCACCTGCTGGCCCTGCACCTCTCCCATGCGGGAGAGGACGACTATAACCTTGCCGTCCTGCTTCTCCACGGCGGATGAGTACGCGCTCTTTACGAAATCGCCCGCTTCCTTGTGCGAAGAGTTCCTGAACGCCTCGAAGTCCATCTCCCCGCCCAGGAAATGGTCTATGAGCGAAGCCTTCCTGTACCAGTCGTAGTGCAGGTACTTGAAAAGCCCTTCCTCCTTCGCGCCCATCTTCTCGTGTATGGTCGCCGCGCTTTCGCCTGCGTGGGCCGCGGAGTACTGGTCCTGCAGCTTCCGGTGGTAAGCTTCCGGCCGCCGGGAAAGCGTATTCATCAGGTTCATGGATATCGGGCGGTAGTCCAGCTCGTAGATTATCCCGCCCTCGCCGGGGTCAAGGGCCACGGCCATGCCGCCGTTGGTTATCATCACCTCGTCGGAGAGGTCTCCGTCCAGGTCGGCTGTCTCCACCGTGAGCCTGCCCTCCGCTCCCGATGCAGCTTCGGCGGCTATCTCCGCTTTTATCAGGTGGCGGTAAACCGAGTCCCGGAGGTGCGGGAGGTATAGACCCGCCAAAGACGCCGTGCCAGTACGCGTCGTTGCATTGCCCGCGCCAGAGGTCGTCGAATGCTTCATCGTTTAAGGACGAGCCGCCGGCGTCGTGCACCTTGCGGCTGACCTGGAGCATCCGCTTGTGCATGGCGTTAGCTTCCGGATATTTCGAAAGGAAGTTCCGGAAGAAGCCGCCCTTGACGAAAAGCCTTTTTATATCGTATCCCGGCTGAAGTTTCAGCTCTTCCAGGAAGTCCTCGTACTCCACCATCGCAGCCGCCGGGAGCGACCACTCGCCCATCTCCATGTACGAGCAGGTCGGAAGATATACCCTGCCCCTGGGGCCTTCGGAGTCTATATACTCGCTGAAGGTTGGCAGTCTGCACCAGGTCCGAGTTCACCTCCAGCGCCTTGATGAACCGCCGGAGCCAGCCTTCCTCGTATACCCATTTATAGGTCCCGGGCCAGCAGCCGAACTTCTCCCCGTCGTCCGCCATGACCGCAAGCGTGTTATCGCCCGCGTCCGGGATGTCCCGGAAGCACTGGATGGTTTCTTCCGGCTCCTTGAAGGGGATAGTGTAACGCAGCCTCTCGCTCCCGGGGAATACTTTGAGCGTCTTGCCCTGTTCTTCGGTAATGAAGTACCCGGTCAGCTCATTGTCCCTGAGGCCCGACATCTTGAAATGGAAATCGTCCACCACGACGTATTCGATACCGGCGTCGCTTATCGCGGCCGGCAGGTGGGGCTCCCAGACCCTCTCGGCAAGCCAGATGCCCCTCGGTTTTTTGCCGAAATGCTCCTCTACGAACTTCGAGAGCTTCCGTATCTGGCCCAGCTTGTCCTCGTCCGGGAGCAGCGCCAGGATGGGCTCGTAGAAGCCGCCGCCCATGACCTCCGCCTGCCCCGATTCCACCATCGACGCGACGGTTTTGATGAAATCCGGGTGGCTTTTCAGCATCCACTCAAGGAGCGAGCCCGTGAAGTGCAGGTTTATCTTGAACCAGGGGACCTCCCTGACCGCCTCCACGAGTGGGAGATAGGCGTTATGGTACGCCTCTTCCGCGATATGGTCGAAGTTCCCTACCGGCTGATGGTTATGGATGGCAAATACGAATTTTATTTTTTTCATGGCCCTTTTAAACGTAAGTTTTGATATTAACAGAGAAAGAGGGTGTAGTCAAGGATTTAGCGGGGACCATTTCGCTTGAAAATGCGGGGGATTTCGGCTATTATTTAAGGAGGAAGGGGCATCACCCCAAGAGGCCGTAATGAAAGTTCTTACCGGGTTAAAGGCGGACACTGAGCAGTCGAGAAACCTGCTTTTCTCTCTCATACTGACCGGATTTATTTTCCTGGTGGAGGTTACCGCCGGGTTCCTCACAAACTCCCTGGCCCTGCTCTCCGATGCGGCCCATGTCCTTACCGACCTGGTCTCGCTTGGCCTCGCGCTTTTCGCGATAATACTTTCCGCCCTCCCCGCAACGGATACACGCACCTACGGCTGGCACAGAAGCGAGGTTTTCGCGGCCCTTATAAACGGCATGACCCTTGTAGTCATATCCGGGGTCATAGTCTTTGAGGCCGTGCAAAGGCTTTCCGCCCCCGAACCGGTAAAAAGCGTCGGGATGCTGGTCGCGGCCGGTTTCGGCCTGGTAGTGAACCTCTTCGTCGTCCACCGCCTGCATGGCCACGACGAGCATGACTTAAACGTCAGGAGCGCATTCCTGCACGTCGTGGGGGACGTGCTCATCTCCGTGGGCGTTATAATCGGCGCGGTTATAATCTATTACACCGGCTGGTATCTGGTCGACCCTATACTGTCCATAATATTCTCCCTCGTAATCCTGCGCGGGGCGATAACGGTGCTTTACGAGGCGGCCCACATACTCCTTGAAGGCGTGCCGAAGGGGCTGGATATCAACGCCGTGGTGGACGAGATAAAGGAAGTAAACCACGTCCTGGACGTTCACAGGCTGCATGTCTGGAGCATCTGCCCAAGCATATCGGCGCTCTCGGCGCATATCATGATCGACCCGGAATACCACGGGGAGCGCAAAAAGATAATCGACGACATAAACTGCCGCCTCATTTCCTGCTTCCACATAAACCACTCCACCCTTCAGCTGGAAAAAGGAGAGTGCGAGTTCAATAACCTTGTCTGCGACATCGCCCACTGCGAGCGCCGGGTGGCGCACACCCACGCGCACGGCCACAGCCACGAAGAAGAGCACAGCCTCCACACAGTCGCACATTAAAATCTCATAACGCCCCCTGACCCCCTCTTAATCTTAAGAGGGGGGAAATTATGATTTAACCCTATTTCCGCGCCGGTGCGCGCCTTTACTCCCGTCCCGACCCCCTTTTGGTGTTTTCCCGCCCCCTGCGCGCAAGCCGGGTCCCATTAATTTTGTGGTATATTAGGAAATGTATTCGCAAATGGTCCTGCGGTTACCGATACATCAACCTAAGGCATGGAAAAGAGGAAAAAAATGGCAACCAAAAAAAAACGTATGACAACTGCCTTTGGAATTCCCGTCGGCAATGATCAGAACAGCATGACCGCCGGAGAACGCGGGCCTGTCCTGATACAAGACGTCCACCTTTTAGAGAAGCTGGCTCATTTCGACAGGGAGCGTATTCCGGAGCGGGTGGTGCACGCAAAGGGTGCGGGCGCGCACGGTTATTTCGAGGTTACGGCCGACGTTACAAAATACACCAAGGCGAAATTTCTTTCGAAAATCGGCCAGCGTACCGAGGTCTTCGCCAGATTTTCCACGGTTGGCGGTGAAAGAGGCTCGGCGGATGCAGCGCGTGACCCGCGGGGTTTCGCGCTGAAATTCTATACGGAGGAAGGCAATTACGACTTAGTCGGGAATAACACGCCGGTCTTCTTCATCCGGGACCCGCTCAAGTTTCCCGACTTCATCCACACGCAGAAGCGTAACCCGGCCACGAACCTGCCGGACCCCGACATGTTCTGGGACTTCCTGTCTTTAACGCCGGAATCGATCCATCAGGTCACCATCCTCTTTTCTGACAGGGGCACGCCTGCCACCTACCGCAATATGAACGGATACAGCAGCCACACCTATAAATGGTATAACGACAAGGGCGATTATGTCTGGGTGCAATATCACTTCAAGACGGACCAGGGCATAATAAACCTTGCCCGTGAGGAGGCAAGGCGCATCTCAGGCGAAGACCCGAATCATGCCACCCGCGACCTGTATAACGCCATAGATAGCGGCGAATATCCTTCCTGGACGCTTGAAATGCAGATCCTGACGCCTGAAAAAGCCAGGAATTTCCCCTGGGATATCTTTGACATAACCAAGGTCTGGCCGCATAGTGAGGTCCCTCCCATCAAAATCGGTAAATTGGTGCTGGACCGAAACCCGGTTAATTATTTCGCGGAAGTGGAGCAGGCCGCTTTCTGTCCCGGCAATGTGGTGCCGGGTATAGCCATTTCACCGGACAAGATGCTGCAATCCAGGGTTTTTTCCTATCATGATACCCACATCCACCGTCTGGGCCCCAATTACAACCTGATCCCGGTAAACGCTCCCAAAAACGCCCCTGAAAACAGTTACCAGCGAGACGGCCTCATGCGTGTCGACGCCAACGGAGAAGCCGGCCCCAATTACTGGCCTAACAGTTTCGGCGGACCGGAGCCGGACCCGAAGGCGGCTGAGCCTCCATTTGAGATTTCCGGTCAAGCCGGGCATTATGCCTTTACGTATCCTAATGATGATTTCGTGCAGGCCGGCAACCTCTACCGCAATGTCATGAAAGAAGAGGACAGGGAACACTTGGTCGGCAACATCGTGGACCATTTGGGCGGCGCTCAAAAACGCATCCAAATCCGCCAGACGGCGCTCTTTTACAAGGCTGACCCGGAATATGGCCGCCGCGTGGCGGAGGGGCTTAAACTGGACATAAAGGAAATAAAGGCCCTGGCGGCCAGCATATCCAAAGAAGAGCGGGTCGCTTGAGTAGCAGCATGACATTGGTGACGGGCGCGACCGGCTTCGTCGGAAGCCACCTCGTAAAAAGACTCGCCTCCTCCGGCAGGCCGGTGCGCGCGCTCGTCAGGAACCTGGAAAAAGCCCGAAAGATTTTCGGGGGGAGCGAGGGGGCGCTGCTTCCCGAACATCGACCTTGCGCAGGGGGACGTCGGCGACCGGGAGTCCTTAATCCGCGCGGCCCAGGGCTGCGAGGCTGTCGTGCACCTTGTCGGGATAATCCAGCCCGCGCCAGGTCAGAGCTTCCTTTCCATCCATGTAGAAGGCACGAGGAACGTCCTGGACGCGGCATTGAAGGCGGGCACGGTAAAGCATTTCGTTTACCAGTCCGCGCTTGGGACCAGGGAGGACGCTAAATCCGAATATCACAAGACTAAATACATGGCGGAGGAGATGACCCGCTCCTCCGGGCTTAACTGGTCCATCACCCGCCCGTCCATCATCTACGGGCCGGGCGACGAGTTCACCCTCAGGATGAAATCGCTGATAAGCATGCCGTACCCGTTCATACCGCTTCTGGGTTCCGGAAAAGGGCTGTTTCAACCGGTTTACATAGACGACCTGACGGAGGCGCTGGCGAGGATAACCGGGGAGCCGGAATTTTATGGAAAGGTTGCGGAGCTATGCGGGCCGAGACAGCTGACTCTGGACGAAGTGGTCCTTGAAATCGCTTCCGCGATCGGAAAAAAGAAGTCCATCATGCATATCCCCGTGCCGTTCGCAAGCCCGGCAGTTATGGCAATGGAAGCAATCCTGCCCAAGCCGCCGGTAACGATGGACCAGCTCCTGATGCTAGGGGAGGATAACGTCTGCGGGACGAATTGCATGACTGAGCTGGGGATAGAGCCGATTGACTTCCGGGAGGGTTTGAGGAAGTTTCTTTAGTCAAAAGAAATTTACATTAAACGGCGGATTCTTCGCTCCGCTCTGAATTGCATTCCCTGACTCGCCCGCCACTGTTTTTTAGCACCCTATTTACGAAACAGCGCCGTTACTGGCAGGAATAAAACCACTCCCGTCATGCCGAGACTTACCTCCCCTATCCAGAAAGTCATGGAGAGGTTGAAGACAAGGACGATGAAGTAGAGCGCGGGGCCCATCAACTCTTTTACTGGCACAGGCGCGTTATCTTCGCTTTGAGGGCCGTCCACGGCCCCGTCCATGGCCCCATCGACGGCCTTCCATATCCGCATCGTAAGCGCCCCCACGAAAAACCAGCCGACGAAATTCTCAATAGTCACGCCGAAATAAGGCCCCGGCACTGGATAGTAATAAATCTTGCCCAAAAACCATCTGTCCCCCCGGAGCGCGAGCGGGTCTATCACTACGTCCAGCAGCGTCATCAGGAAAGCGCCCAAGTATAATGATCTTCCAGGAAAATTTTTCACCCTGCGGTATAAAAAAACGCGCCATGCGCCAGCTCGAGTACGACAGGAACGTGAAAGAGAGCGAGTCCATGAACGGCACGCCCATGACCCACAACTCCTTACCCGTTGTCGAAGGGATGTAGTAATAAAGCCCGAACGGGAACCCGGTCCTGACGGACGAGAACTCGGAGACATAGGCGACCGCCCAGGCGATCAGGGTGAAGAGGACGGCCTTCTTCGGGCCGAGTTTTTTTAGTCGCCGCGTATAAATAAATACCCAGGAATAAAAAAACGTACGGGCGGAAAAGGACGGTCAGGAAAAAAAGCCTGAGGTTTTCCATCAGGCGTACCCGTTCTCGCGGAACCATTCGACAGCGGAGAGGAGCGCCCCCTCCACCGGGCTTTGCGGCAGGCCCAGTTCCCGGATCGCCTTGGACGGGTCGAAGAACATCATCTTCTTAGCCATCTTTACGGCGTCCAGCGGCGCAAGGGGCGGTTTCCTTGTAACGTAGTCGGCGAGCTTCGTGCTGACGTAAGCAATGGGCAGTACCGACCAGTACGGGAGCTTTATCCTGGGCGCGGGAATACCGGTTATGCCGGATAGGATAGCAAATATCTCTTCCAGCCGAAGGTCCCTGTTACCCAGGATATATTTCTGTCCCGGCACCCCCTTCTCCATCGCGAGGATATGCCCCTGGGCCGCGTCGTCCACGTCGATAAGGTTAAGGCCGGTGTCCACATAGGCGAACATTTTACCTTTCAGGAAGTCCAGTATCATCTTCCCGGTAGGCGTGGGCTTTACGTCCCGCGGGCCGACCGGCGTACTGGGATTTACTATCACGACCGGGGGGCCTTTAGCCCCCCGTATTTTTCCGCAAGACGCTCCGCCATAAACTTCGACCTCTTATAATCTCCCGCCATATCCGCCAGCGTCACGGGAGTATCTTCCGTGCCTGGAGTGCCGTCGCCCGGGTTGCCAAGCGCGCCGACCGTGCTGGTATATACGACACGCTCCACCCCGGCCCTTAGCGCCGCGTCAAGGACGTTCTTCGTGCCCTGTACGTTCACCTCGTATATCCTGCTTGAATCCGGGACCCAGAGGCTGTACTCCGCCGCGGCGTGATAGACCCTCCGGCAGCCTTCCATCCCCCGGATAAGAGAGTCCGCATCCAGCAGGTCGCCGTATGCTACCCGCACCGGAAGCCCCTCTAAATTTCTGCCGTCGCATCCGCGCCGGGCTAAACAGACAACCTCCTCGCCCCGCTCGATAAGCTTCCTGACCAGCGCCGCGCCAAGGAAACCCGTACCGCCCGTAACGAAATTCTTCATAAGGGAAAGGTTATAGAAACGGGGCTTAAGTGTCAACAGGATAACGAGCAGCACCGCATTGCGGCTCGCGAAATCATTTCGGGGATGACGGATATTGGGCTGTTATCCTTGACAGTATAATTCACTTAATTTATTATTCGAAATCTAATTGGGGAGGTCTTAATTGCTGAAGACGATTTTAGTACTGGCGGTCGGGCTTTGTTTCGAGTCGCTGGGAAACGTCCTGCTCAGAAAAGGTATGCTGCAGGTGGGCGAGGTTGAGTCTTTTTCCATCCCCGCGCTGTTTCACATCTTCATCAGGGGCGTAACCAACCTGACGGTCGTCTCCGGCGTCGCGCTCGACGCGCTATTTTTCGCATGCCTGCTTATAGCGCTTTCCTGGACGGAGGTCAGCGTGGTAATGCCTATAACCGCCATAGGCTATGTCACCACCACAATTACCGCAAAGATAATCCTGCACGAAGAGATTTCATCCCTGAGATGGGCGGGGACGCTCGCCATAGTTGTCGGCTGCATGCTGGTCGGCAAGAGCGGGGCCCACTGATTACCTGAAATACCTGCTTATCCCGACAATCCCGAATATGTAGTTCTGGCCCCTGTTCGGCTCCTTGATGCCTGCATTTGAGAGGTGCAGGTACCTGCACTCCGCGCTTATCGTCCACTTGTCCGTGATGAAATATTGCGCGCCCAGTGCGGGGTCCTCAATGAAATTGTATTTTGTTCCCTGCACCTCGCGCGGTACATTCAGATATACCATCCCGAGCGAGACCGATGCGTAGGGGACAAACCTGCCTTTAAACCCGGTAAAGTCGTATCTGAAGCCCAAGGGATTAAGCCCCGCAAGACCTCTGTCATTAAGGGTCGTAATCAACCCCAACGGGACCTCCAGCTTATATTCCAGGACGCCCCGCAGAAAAGTATTTGCCAATATGACGTCCGTAACCGGGAGCGTGAAATAAGGTTGCAGGAGCGCGGTGTTCAGGCGGAAATGGTCGTTGTCCCAGGCCTTGTCGCCGTAGCCGCCCTGGATGCCGATGGACATGCTGTTGCTGATGTGCATCTTCGTATTTTGTTATTGGGAAGGGCTGGGCTTTGTCCTGAGGAGCTGTCTCCTGCGCATGGACCCCGGCCGCGGACAACGTAAAAGAAAAGAATATGAGTATCGCGGCGAGCGGCAGGAGTATTCTCTTCATCTTGAGGGGATACCTTTTAATGTGGGTTTATTTATGACTTCTTTCAGGCCCTTTTTATCATCCTTCCTTCCCGGTCGATCTTAAAACTCTCGCCCTTCCAGCTGATGGTGCTGCCGGTGAAACTAAAGAGCCATATCAGCGCGCTTGCAAGGTCCCTCGCCGGGAGGAGCCAGTAATATTTAAGCGTGCCCGGGGCCTTTATATATTTCCTCTCCAACCAGACGGCCAGAGAAATTCTAAGCGTCAGGTCCACTAATAGAAGGGCCCATCCGGCCGGGGCAAAGCCGGACGCCATTAAAAAAAGCGCCGCGAAGGCGGTCCCTTTTGTCAGTCCGGCAAAGAAATAGCTTACAGGTCTGCAAGCCCGGTACGTCCTGCCCCATCTCAGTTGATGTATAAAATACTCTCTGAGACTCTCGCTGCCCAGGATACTGTCCACTACGAAACGCGAAAGCTTCAGCTTGTAGCCTGATTTATATATCTTGTTGCCGAACTGGTAGTCGTCAGCTAAGTAGTCCTTCAGCGCGTCGAACCCGCCTATCTTCTCCAGCGCCTCCCTGCGGGCCGCCATCGTGGCGCCAAGGGCGAAGCTTACCCCCTCCAGTCTTTCGGCCACGGTTACCGACGGGAAAAAATCGGCGTTTATGGTCAGGGCCTCGAAGGCCGCGCCAACGCTTTTGGGGTTACAGCCCCTGTACGGACAGGTCACAAGCCCGACCGCCGGGTCGTTAAACCCTTCTGAAACCTGGGAAAGATATTGCCTTCCCACCAGCATGTCCGCGTCGGCAACCAAAATTATATCATACTTTGCGAGAGCATACATGGAGGTGAGGTTCGAGACTTTCCTGTTCGGCGAGCGGGGCGGGCCGGTTTCCACCAACAGCATCTCTTTTCCCGGGTATTCCGAGACGAGCCTCCCGGCTACGGAGTATGCGGGGTCGGAGCGGTCCGAGACGCCGAAGATGACCTGAAAACAGGGGTAATCCTGCTCCACGAAGCTCTTCAAGTTCTCGTAAAGGCTTGGGTCCGCGCCTTTTAAGGGCTTCAGGACGCTGATGGATGGAGGATTTTTTTTATCCGGCGGCGCGGGAAGGCCGGGGCTTTTGTTTTTATAAAAAGAGGCGAGGCAATATGCGGAGATTATGTAATAGGAGGCGGCGGACAACCACAAGAGCAGCAGGATGGCAAGGATGACTGGCAAGCTTTACCTTGCCTCCTTTAGAAGTTTCGCGGCCTGCGCTTTCGTGTCGGCGGCGTCCTTGTCGCCTTTTCTGGCCGGGGCCGCAACTATAAATCCAAGCTCCGCCTGAGCTTTGTCCTTCATCCCGTTCTTCAGGTATGCCTGGGCCAGGTAGAGGCGGTTCACCAGATTCTCCGGGGCTATCTCTTTAGCCTTGAGAAGCAGTTCAAGACCCTTTTTCTTATCCCCTATAAACGACCAGCCGGGGGCGTCTATCAAGACCTTTCCCCTGCTCCTGTACGCGCCGGCGTAATCGTATTCCGGCTCCCTGGCCGAGACCGTCTCCAGGTCCCTTAAGGCCTCCTTCACGTCCGAGAGGGCCTTCAAGCCCCCGACAACATCGGCCTCCTGCAGTAGCGCCATCGCCTTCCAGTAAAGGGAGACGGCGTCGCCCGGGTTTTCCTTGAGAGCTTTTTCGGAAGCGTCGAGCGACTTCTTCAGGTAGTCCAGCTTCCGGTTTTTATCTCCTTCGCCTTCCCCCAGCAGGTAGAGCGCGCGTCCAAGCTGCTGGTAGACTTTTTGAGAGGGCTATGTCTTAATCAGCGACTCAAGCTGGGCGACCTGCCTGATTATATCGTCCTTTGAAGAGGCCTTGTCAAGCGCCGCGGCTATGTCGCCTGTCTGCGCGGCGAATGAGACGCCGGACAAGCAAAAAATCGCCGAGGCCAGTAATAGTAAAATCAGCCCTCGCAGCATTTATCCTTTGAAAGCCTCGGTTTCGCGCCCAGTTTGCTCAGTATAATCGCCATCGGGCAGAACCCGGTCAAGGCGAATACTATCAGGTTAATGCCTACCAGGCACGTCAGTATCAGCCAGTACGGGCTAACGAACGCGCCCAGAAGCGCCGATATAAGGGTGATGCTTCCGCCAATGAGAAGGGTTATTCTCTCAAGGTACCATTTGTCGGTCTTCAATATGTACATGGTTATTCACCTGCCTTTAATGCCTCGCGCCTTTTGGCAAGGAAGCCGTAGAACTCCTTGGCCTCCCGGTATATCCTCTTCATCTCGTCCTTATTGCCGAATGCCTTTCTCAGCACCTTTATCACATACTTCGGGCGGTAGTAGAACTTCTTGTAGAACTTCTCTACCGCCATGAATATCTCTTCGCTCGAAATGGACGGGTAGTTAATGACGCAGCTCTGGTAGCCTTTCTCCGAGACCAGGCTATCGAGGTTTATATAACCCTCTTTCACGCACATGTCAAAGAACTTCGTCCCCGGATAAGGCGAGGCGAGCGAGACCTGTATCGTCTCCGGGTCCATCTCGCAGGCAAATTTTATCGTATTTTCCACGGTCTCTCTCGTCTCACCCGGCAGCCCCAGGACAAACGCCCCGTGCACGATAATACCGAGGTCCCTGCAGTTCTTCGTAAACGTCTTCGCCTGCTCTATGGTGGTGCCCTTCCTGACGTTATTCAGGATATTCTGGTCGCCCGTCTCGTACCCTACCATTATAACGCGCATGCCCCCGTCTTTCATAGCCTTTAACGTCTCGTACTTCGCGCTTACCTTGGAGTTGCAGCCCCAGCTTATTCCGAGCGGCTTTAGAAGCTTTGCTATCTCTATCGCCCTGGGCTGGTCTTCGCAGAAGTTGTCGTCGTCGAAGAATATCTCCTTCACGTCCGGGTAGGCCTTCAGCGCGTATTTCACTTCTTCGATCACGTTTTCGACGCTTCTCGTCCTGTAGGAGTTCCCCGAGTAGGTCTGGGGCCAGAGACAGTAGATGCACTTGGACGAGCAGCCGCGCCCGGTATAAAAAGACAGGTACGGGTACTGTATCCAGGGTATCTCGTATTCCCTGTAGTCCAGGTCGCGCTTATAGATTTCCGTCGCGAAGGGAAGAGAGTCCAGGTCATGGATCAGTTCCCTGTCCGGGTTATGGACGATGTTATCGTCCCGGTCCCGGTAGCTTATCCCTTTAACGTCTGACAGGCTGGCCCCTCCGGCTATCTCCGGGATGGCGTAATCGAACTCGCCGCGCACCACGAAGTCAACCGCCGGGGCGGCTTTAAGAGTCTCTTCCGGGAGTACGCTCGGGTGCGGGCCTACGAAGCATACCAGGGCGCTTTTGTCCCGTTCTTTTATCTTTGCCGCGAAAGCGGAGTCGTTGCCGAGAGACGGCGTGCTGGTATAGAGCACGAACAGGTTATAATCTTTCGCAATTTCGAGGCTCTCCGGCACGCCCAGCCCGGAGGCCGGTGCGTCCAGGATGCGGGAGCCGGGCAGCATACCCGCCGGGTACGCAAGCCAGGTGGGATACCAGAAAGAGCGCACCTCGCGCGTCGCCTGGTAACGGGAACCCGCGCCGCCGTCGAAATCCTCGAAAGATGGCGGGTTTAAAAAAAGCGTCTTCATTTTCTGTCCTCTCCGAATTGCTTTATTCGCTCGATGACTCCCTCAATCAGGATATCGGGAGTGGAGGCCCCGGCCGTCACTCCGACTTTCTCCACGCCCTTGAACCACTCCGGGTCCAGTTCCTGGGCGTTGTCCACTAAATATGATTTCGGGGCCACGGTCTCCGCCACCTCTTGCAGCCTTTTGGAATTCGCGCTGTTCCGGGAGCCGACGGTGATCATTATCTCCACCTGCTTGCCCAGGTCCATAGCCGCCGTCTGCCTTTTCTCGGTTGCGTCGCAGATGGTGTTGTATATCTCCGACTGCGGGTAGCGCTCCTTTATCTTGTGCGCCACCTCTTCGAAGAACTTTATGTTCTGGGTAGTCTGGGACACCAGCGCGATCGGCCCGTCCACCATCGGCAGTTCATCTATCTCTTCCATGAAGCGGAATACATGGGTATTCTCCGGCGCGACCGCCTTGAGGCCCTTGACTTCCGCGTGGTCCTTGTCCCCCAGGAGGAATATCGTATAGCCGGAATTTGTCAGCCTGGTGATAATGCGGTCTATCTTGCTGACCAGCGGACAGGTGGTGTCCACGACCTTGAGGCCCTTCGCCTCCGCCGTCTCTATGACCTCCGGCGCCGCCCCGTGCGCGCTTATTATCAGCGTGCCCTCGTCCACCTCGTCCACGTGGTCAACCGACTTCACCCCCCGCGCCTCGAGGTCCTTGACGACGCTTTTATTGTGCACTATCTCATGCAGGACGAATACGGGGACCGCCTCCTCGGACGCGGTCTTGTGCGCGAGGTCGATCGCCCTCTGCACGCCCATGCAGAAGCCCGCGTATTCGGCTAAATAAACTTTCATTAGACCCCTCTAAAATGGAAAATCCAGCCCCACGAAAGCGTTTATCCCTTCCTTGCCGTAACCGATATCAACCCGCCCGACGACATTCGGCTGGACGATGGCCCGGAAACCGACGCCTGGATTGACCTGGTAGTCCTCCAGCGGCTCCTTCCTAAGCGAGCTGTAGACGCGGCCCATGTCGACGAAAGGCGCCATCTCCCACTCGCTCCAGACATCGAAGAGACGGAGCTTGAAGAGCCTTATCCTCTCTTCGACGTTAAAGAGTACATATCCCTTGTCACGGAAGCGGAAGTCTCCGAAGCCCCGGAGCGTATTCTCCCCCCCGATGGTACTCAGCTCGAAAAAGGGTATGTCGTGCCCGCCGGTCATCTGAAAAGCCGCCTTCAATACCGTCACAAACCCTTTGTTGTTGTCCAACGGGATGAACGTCCTGCCGTCTATCCCTATCCTGGAAAAAATCCTGTCGTGGCTGAAGCTCTGGCCAAGCATCCCGTAGAGGTTTGAGTACCAGCCTTTAGTCGGGAAGAGCGTTTCGTCCCTGGTGTCGTACGAGAGCGTCGCCTGCCTCTCTATCACCGCGCCTCCGTTAATCCCCTGGAGGGTCGGGAATTCATCCTTAATGTACGGAAGGCTCTTGGCCGTGCCTTTGCGGATGGTCAGCCAGCGGAGCCTCTCCCCGTATGAGATCAAAAAGTTGTGCGGGAGGTAGTATCCAAGCACGAACTCCGGCGCTGAGTTCAATATTCGAATAGTTCGTCTCGTCATTTTCCGGGCTTCCTTGGGTCAAACCGAAGAACCGGTATGTGGAGTCGCGGAAGTAAGTCATCCTGGCGTATATTTTGAACTTGTCGTCCAGTATTTTATTGTTCCAGTACTCTCCGGTATACTCCTGGTCCACCTTGGTGGAGCGGTTTATGAATATCCTGTAGTTTTCATCTATCGTCGGATAACCCAGGTAGCGGAACGTGATGTTCACGCCCGTATTCGCGTTATATATTACCGACGGCGCTATGATACCGTAAATATACTCGCTCTTCTCCTTCAGCAGGAAGACGGGCATCACCCCATATTCGTCTCCGCCGTTTCGGGAAGTATCGTATACCGGCAACGGTATTATAGAGGTATCCGCCCTCGCGACAGCCGGGAAGTAACCAATAGATAACAATAAAGCCGCGGCAAAAGCGCATGCCGTGGCCTTAGAATAAGGAAGCGCCCCCTTCAACCTTAGTTCCACCCCTTCAGCTTGCGGACAAAAAAAGATGAGGGTAGATATTATCATACCCTCATCTTAAATGGCAATAGCGTTTTGGGCCGGTGACCGGCTCGGGCGACCGGCTGCGGGCAGACCGGCTGCGGAGCAGACCGGCTTAGTAACTCAGGCCGCGGCCCTTCTATCCTGTCCGGTCAGTTCCCTGACCACCTTCAGGGCGGCCTCGAAATTGGGGAAATCACCCGACTCCTTTACGTATTCGACATGCCTTATCACGTTATCCTTGTCCACCACGAAAACCGCCCGCTGCAAGAGCCGCAAGTTCCTTTATGAGCGCACCCCAGTTCGCTCCGAACGAGGCGTCCCTGTAGTCGGAGATTATCGTAAGCCCCCGGACGTCCTCGTCCTCCATGAACCGTTTCTGGGCGAAAGGAAGGTCCATGCTGACCACCAGCCAGGCAACGTCGGGGTTGTCCATCTTCTCCGCTTCGTCGTTGAAACGTAAGGCTTCCTTGTTGCAGACCGACGTGTCGAGCGACGGCACGGAAGCAATCAGCCTGACCTTGCCCCTTGCGCTATCGAGGGTATAATCGTTAAGTTTTATGTCGACACACTTGAACTGCGGCGCCTTGTCGCCCTTCTTCAGTTCCGGGCCGAGCACAGTAACAGGCTGGCCCTTCATCGTGGCGGCGCCTTTTCTTTCCGTCATGGCGTTACCTCCCGTGTTTCATTTAAAAATATTCGAATTTTCTTTTCTATTAATAAGGGTAACACTCAGGAGAGCTGAGCGTCAAGTCCGGTGCAGGGGCGGAAAACCATAAAAATCTCTCATCTCAGCGGTGTACTCTCTCTCTTTCGCGTAAATGAATAGCGGCGGAAGGACCTTCAGGCCCGGAGAACCCTCCTTCACCGCCTCGACCAGGACCATCCGGGCCTCGTCCCCTTTGTGAGAGTGGACGAACAGCAGCCGCTTCGGCTCCAGGGAATGCGATTTCATCAACGTTATCAGCTCGCTCAGCCGGTCCGGATGATATATAACGCACACCCGCCCGCGGTTTTTGAGCATTAGCCTGGCGGTTTTTATGGCCTCCTCTATCCCGCCCTTAAGCTCGTGCCGGGCGCTCGCGCGCTCGTCCGTCGGGGCTTATCCTGCCGGTCCCGGGCTTTCGAAAGGGCGGGTTCATCACGCAAAGCTCAAAAGACCCTGCCGGCAATTTTTTCGGAAGCTCCCGCAGGTCGCCGTGTATAAAATCGACCCTGTCCGAGAGGTTATTCACCTCAGCGTTCCGCACCGCCCGCTTATAAAGCGAATCCTGTATCTCCACCCCAGTCACGCGCGCTTTAGGGTATTTCAGGGCCAAAAGCAGCGACACGACCCCGCTTCCCGCGCCGAGTTCGAGGATGCTCCTGCAGGATTTCAGGCTGGGAAAATCCGCCAGCAGGAGCGCGTCCAGAGAGAAGCGGTATCCGCTTTTCGACTGGAATACCTGCACTTCAAAGTTGCGGATTTTTATGGAGTCGAAGGTTTCCACGGTTACAGATTTTTAATTAAATCTTCTTTGGAGATTCCATTCCAGAGCGAAACATCAGAAAGGATTTCGTCGAGGGTTCCCTTTGCTACTTCTTTGTGGTCCGGGACTGTTACTCTATGCTCGCCCATGACAGTCATTCTGCCTAATCGAATATGACTGCCCCTTTGGCGAAGCACGTTGTAACCTAAACTTTTTAACAGCTTGACTACCTGTTGTCCACTTGCCTGAGGAAGCTTAGGCGACACTGCCTATCTCCAGTTCAGACATAATCATTACGTCTACTTTTTCGCCTTTATTTATCTCTTCCTCAAAGTGAAGCGCCACCGCCTCTTTGATATTTTCTATCAACTCATCATACGTCGCGCCTTGCGTGAAAATGCTGTGTTTTATTCCACGAGCGCACCACATTTTATCTTCATCCTGAAAAGTTTCTATTTTTATATGCATATTCACCTCTTTTTATAAATTTATCAGATAAATAACCGAAGAGCAACAATTTTACATCATGCTCTGCGGGTCAACGTCCACTTCCACCTTGCAGGCCGGGGCGGCCTTATTCAGATCAATCAGTTTAAGTCCGGCCTCCAGGACTTCATGGAGCTTCTTATGGCTCTTTGAGCGAAGCGTAATGAAATGCCTGTATTTTCCGCGCACCCGCTTCACCGGGGCCGGCGCGGGCCCCATCACCTCGACACCTTTGCCCCGCGCTTCTTTTTTAAATATCTCAGCCGACGCCGCCGCCCCCGCCCCCGCCTTTTCCGGCTTTACTCCCTTTACGATTACCAGCGCGAGCCGCGAGAAGGGCGGGAGGCCCAGTTCCTTGCGGAATACAATCTCCTCATCGTAGAAAGATTTGTAATCATGCCGGGAAGCGCATTGCAGGCTATAATGCTCGGGCCGGTAGGTCTGGACTATGACCTCGCCTGGCACGTCTCCCCGTCCCGAGCGTCCGGCCACCTGTGTCACCACCTGGAACGTCCGCTCCGCCGCCCGGAAGTCCGGCTGGTTCAGCCCGTAATCGGCGAGGACGACCCCGACGATGCCTATGCCCGGCATGTCGTGGCCCTTCGATACCATCTGGGTCCCCACGACTATCTTCGTCTCTCCGGATGCCACATCGTCCAGGAGTTTGACGAACCCGCCGCCGGGCGCGACACTGTCTTTGTCTATGCGGGAGGTCTTGAATTCCGGGAACAGCCGCTCCAGTTCGCGCTGTAATTTTTCAGTCCCGCCCCCGACATATTTTATCCGGTCCCCGCCGCACTTCGGACAGACGGAAGGGGCGGGATAAGCGGCTCCGCACCAGTGGCATTTCATCTCGCTGCGCCTGCCTGTGGTAGGTCATGGAGACGGAACAGGCGCCGCATTTGGGGACTTCTCCGCAGTCCCGGCAGATGATGAAGTCTGAGTGGCCCCTGCGGTTAAGGAAAAAAAGGGCCTGCTCTCCATTTTCAAGCCTTGCCTTGGCGGCATTTACGAGAGGTTCCGTAAGCTGGCCTCCGTGAAACTGGGCGGCCGGCTGCCGGTTCGCCGACCCATCCCGCCGGTCCGCCGGCTCCTTCAGGTCCACCAGGGAGACCTTCGGCATCGGCCTGCCCGCCGCCCTGCCCGGAAGCTCGAGCAGTGTATATTTCCCTGATACGGCGTTATGGTAGCTCTCAAGCGACGGTGTCGCGCTGCCCAGGATTACCGGGCATCCGGACAGCTTAGCGCGCATTACCGCTGCGTCCCGCGCGTTATAACGCACACCCTCTTCCTGCTTATAGGATGCGTCGTGCTCTTCGTCCACTACGACCATACCGAGCCGCTCGAAAGGAGCGAAGACCGCGGAGCGCGCCCCAACCGCCACCAGCGCCTCTCCCTGCCGTATGCGATGCCATTCCTGCCGCCTCTGGACAGGGGTCAGGCCGCTGTGCAGCACCGCCACTTTCTCTCCGAACCGGCGTGAGAACCGCCGGACAAGCTGGGGGGTAAGGGATATCTCCGGCACCAGCACGACGGCGCCCATGCCGGCCTCCACGACGGGCTTAATCGCCTGGAGATAGACCTCGGTTTTTCCGCTCCCTGTCGCGCCGTGAAGCAGGAATGGGACAAACGTGCCGCTATCCACGGCATTTATTGTCCCTAAAGCCTCTTTCTGCGCAGTGGTTAACTGAAAAACCGGCTCCGCCTCGCCGTAAGCCCCCATTTTTTCCCGCACTTCTTTCCTGGGCCGGGAAGGCTTGCCTTCCTCTACCCCCGGCGCGATGGCCGCGGCAAGGACAAGCCCCAGTGGTGCGAGATAATATTCCGATAGCCATTTAGCCAGTTTAAGAAGTCCTTCCGGCACCAGAGGCGATGCATCCGGGATGTCGATTATATCCTTGTAATCGAATTGCCCCTCCCCTGACGAAAAACCGACTATAAAGCCTGTTTTGAGCTGGCCTGAGAGCGGGACTATTGCCCTCTGCCCCACCCGGGCCTTCTCCCGGAGGCGCTCCGGGACCGTGTAGGTAAAGGTTTTCCTGGCGGCCAGACCGATAGCTATTTCAGCGTACATAACTTATTTGTTTTGACTTGTTGAGCGTTAACAAGCAATAACTATAATTGAAATCGCGCAAAATTAATACTAATGTGCTATAAATCACGCTAAATTACTAATGCTTGGAAAGGTGGGAATTATTAGAAAAATTAAGCTTTTTGCCAACTTACATCTTCTTATTTAAAATAATTCTTTTAATACGCACAGGGCCTGAAATTTGCATCAGTATTTAAAAGAAGCTTATATCTATTCACTAATGTATTCGGACACCGACGGATTATGAAGGAACTGCTCTCCAAAATCAACAGCAATCTAAAGGCGAAAATAGTAATATTCGTCGCGGGTTCCATGGTCCTGTTCCTTGTCGGCTCCACCTTTAACTATATCCGCACGGAGCGCCAGTTCTATATAAAATCGGTCGAAAACAACCTCCGCGGCCTTTCCAATACGATAGAATCAAGCCTCGTGGATGCCATGGGGCGCGGCCAGCGCGAAGAACTCCAGCGCTCGATAGGAAGTATAGGGAATAACGGAGACATATCCAGCGTCAGGATATTCAACGACAAAGGGATCATTCTCAGCTCGTCAAACCCCGCCGAGACAGGCTCCCGCATCGACAACGACAACTATAGAGAGTACAAGCAGGCCGCGGGTACCTTCATCTTCAATAAAAACGGCCAGAATAAGCTTTTTTTTGTTAAACCCATCCTTAACCGCCCGGCGTGCTACGGCTGTCACGACTCGAAACAGCGGGTCAACGGCGTGCTTGAGGTAAGCTATTCGCTCGTGAAGGCCGATGCGGCGATAAACCAGCACTTAAAGCAGATGATGATATCCGCCCTGCTGATATGTCTCGCGCTCGTGCTTTCGATTTTTATCGCACTGGAGATGCTTGTCAACAGGCCGATAAAGAAGCTCAAGAAAGCGATGGGACAGGCCGAGTTGGGCGAGAAGGTAGAGCTTGACAGTGCGAACAACGACGAGCTTGGCCGGCTCCAGAGAAAATTCGTGCAGATGCTGGGCCGCATCCGGGAGCTGAACCTGGAAAACAACCGCAAGGAACATGAGCTTATCCGTAACTTCGAGATATCCAACTCGCATGCGCGCCTGAAGAGCATGATCGAAGCTATGCCGGACGGCGTTTCCATACTCGACCGGGACATGGTAATCCGGGAGATGAACCCCCGGAACATGGAGATATTCCCCGGCATCCAGACGGGGAGCAACTGCTACAGGAGCATCCACGGCAGGAGCGACCCCTGCCCCCATTGCGGCGTAATGAAAGTCTTCCAGGACGGCATGGTGCATGAGCACCAGTCTTCCTTCTATCTGGCGGACGGCAAGGAACGCATCGTCCATAGCATCTCCGCGCCCGTCAGGGATGTCGAAGGCAACATTACTCACGCCATCGAGGTCATCCGGGACATCACGGATAAACTGGTGGCCGAAAAGGCAAAGATAGAAACGGAGCAAAGGCATCAGAAGGAACTGGAAGCTGTAAACCTCCAGCTTGTCAGGCGGGTCAAGGAGGTGGAAGACGCAAATAACCAGATCGCCATGCTTATCAGGGACCTGGCTCAGAAAAACACCGAACTGGAGAAGGTCGTCGAGCGTCTTACCACCGTCAACCATATCGGCAATATACTGAATTCCCTGATCGACCAGGAAAATGCCATGGAGGTCATCGTCAGGACGATGGCCAAAACGATGAACGCCAGGATATGTTCGCTCATGATGATCAATGAAGAGACGGGCGACCTGGAAGTGGCGTATTCAGTGGGTCTGGAGGGCATAAAGCTCCGCAAGGTAAAGTTAGGCGAGGGCATTTCCGGTTACGCGGCCAAGGAAGGCAAGCCGCTCCTGGTCACCAATATCGAAACGGACCCCCGCTTCAATCTGCCGAACGACCCGCAGTATACCACGACGTCGCTTATCGCCGCGCCTCTTTTCATTAAAGGCAAAGTGATAGGCATCCTGAACATCAACAACAAAAACAATGGCGACCAATTCACGCACGACGACCTGAGCCTCCTGACTACCGTGGCCGGACAGGCCGCGATCGCGGTGGAGAATTCGAACCTGTACAGAGACATCCGGTCCAGCTACTTCGATACCGTCCGGGCGCTTGTCAACGCGCTCGAAGCGAAGGATAAATACTCAAAGGGCCATTCCGAGCGCGTCACCCTGCTCGCGATGATGATTGCGGACGAGATGGGGCTGTCCGAGGAACGCAAGCAGGCGCTCCAGCACGCCGGGGTGCTGCACGATATAGGCAAGATAGGCATTTCCGCCTCCATCCTGAATAAGGCGGGCAAGCTCACTGGCGAGGAGTACGACGTCATCAAGGACCACCCCCTTATCGGGGAAAAGATACTGGACCCCATAACATTCCTGAAAGACGTGAAGGTGATAGTAGGCCAGCACCACGAGCGTTATGACGGAAAGGGTTATCCGCACCAGAGGATGGGAAGCGAGCTCTCGACGGAGGCAAAGATCCTTGCGGTGGCTGACACTTTCGACGCCCTGACCTCCGACAGGCCTTATAGAAAGGCCCTTCCATTCGAGGACGCGGTAGCCGAGATCAAGCGCTGTGCGTCCAGCCAGTTCGACCCGGATGTGGTAGACGTATTTTTAAAGACCCTCGGCGTGTCCGCCCTATCCAGTTAGGATTGCGCCGCCCTCCGGCGAAGTGGGAGAAGCCGGTCACGCTCCGTCGCCCCTTTTCCTCACTTTTACCTGAAAAAAATATTGAATTCCGCGCCCGATTATGCGTTAATTGTCCGCAAATGATTTACCTGTCCAGAGGAACGAAGACAGAATGGATAACCGACACATAATCGAATCGTTCAGCAAATACTGCCGCGAGTGCAAAGGCAGGTGCTGCAGCGGCATAATGGTAGGGCTCTTCGACTGGGAACTGCCGCGCGCGGAAGGACATAAGCTTCCCTGCCCCCCAAAGAACGGCGTCCTGAATATTTCCTTCGAGGACGACTGCCTCTTCCTGAAAGACCACAGGTGCAGCCTGCCCAGCGACCAGAGGTTCCTGGACTGCCTGAGCTATCCGGTATACCCGAAAATCGAGGACGGAAAAGTCGAGGGCTTAATCGTCCACAAGGGCTGCCCCTATCATAAAGAGATCGCCGGGAACAAAGAGCTTACGGTGATGATAAGGGAGATATGGGAAGAGCACCTGGAGGATTTAAGGCCGGAACAGGTCCGCGAATTTTTCTCCGGGGAGTTCTGGGATAATGATAAAATAGAATACCTGGAAGCATAAAAAAAGGCGAACTACAGTTAGTCCGCCATACCTCGCTTCTGCTTCGGTATTCCTTAAGTTTACGGCTTCCGTTTCTTGCCTTTCCGCGCTTGCCGCCTCCGGAGCTTCCTTCTTCGGGAGCTTTATCCGCTCCGCCTGCTCCTTAGACGGGTCCAGCATGTCCTTTATCGTCCTCTGCGGGCACAGAAGCACACACGTCTCGCAGTGCGTGCATTTCGCATAATCCATCATCGCCAGGTTATTGTCCATCGAATATCGCGCCCTCCGGACAGCCCTTCGCGCAAAGCCCGCATCCGATGCAGCCTATCTCGCACGCCTTCTTTACCACAGGCCCCTTGTCGTGCGAGCTGCACAATATATGCACCTTTTTGTCCGCCGGGGTAAGGTGGATTATGCTCTTCGGGCAGGCCGCGACGCATACGCCGCATGCCGTGCATTTCTCGCGGTCGATTATGGGCAGGTTCTCCGGCCCCATCTTTATGGCTTCGAAGGGGCAGGCCTTCGCGCAGGTGCCGTAGCCCAGACAGCCGTACTGGCAGGTCTTATCCCCGCCAGCTACCAATATGGCGGCGCGGCAGTCCTTCACGCCTTCATACTTAAAGCGCCTGCTCGCCTTGCACTCGTCGCCCCGGCAGAATACCGTGGCCACCGTCGGCACGGCCTCCGGCGCGACCTTGCCCGTAATCTTCGCCACCAGCGCGGCCACGTCCGCCTTGCCCGGCGCGCACAGTCCCGGGGAGAGGTTCGGGTCCTTGACTACCGCCTCCGCATAACCCTGGCAACCGGCGAACCCGCATGCGCCGCAGTTCGCCCCGGGCAGGACCTCGCGCACGGCTTCCACTTTCGGGTCCGTCTTCACCGCGAATTTCTTCGCCGCAAACGCCAGCCCCAGGCCGAATACCGCGCCGACCCCGCCCATGAAGGCCACGCTCTTTAATACGGCATTGATCAGATTAGGTTGAAAGACTTCCTGCATAGCGATTAATTATATCATTTCCTAATAATAATTGCTACCAAATCCAGCCTATACGGTTATCAGGCCCGAAAACCCAAGGAACGCCAGCGCGATAAGCCCGGTTACGATAAAAGCGATGGGCATGCCCTGAAAGGGCTTCGGGATGTTGGCCAGGTCCAGGCGCTCCCTTATGCTCGCCATGATTATAAGCGCCAGCGAGAACCCCGCGCCGGAGCCAAGCCCCAGCGTAAGGCTTTGCAAAAAGTTGTATTTTTCGTCCGAGTTAATAACCGGCACGGCCAGGATTATGCAGTTCGTAGTGATAAGGACGAGGTATATCCCCAGCTTGTAGTACAGCGTGGGGTTCATTTTTTTGAGCAAAGTATCCGCGAACTGGACGAACCCGGCGACGATGCCGATAAAAAGCACGATCTTCAGGAACTCGATATGCAGTGGCAGCATGATGAGGTTGTACACCAGCCATGAAAGCGCGGCGGAAATCACCATCACGGCGGTGAACGTCATGCTCATCCCCACCGCGGTATCCATCTTCTTCGACACGCCGAAGAAGATGCACAGCCCGAGATAGCGGGTGAATACGAAGTTATTTACGATAGCGGAAGCTATAAAAATAGTGCTTATATCTTTAAACATTAAACCTCCGTTCTTTTCTTTCGGGTGAAAGAAAAGAACCAAAAGAAAGCCGGTAACAGTTTAAAAGTTTTTGGCGTTACCTTTTTCCCAAAAAGGTAACGGTCTTGCCTTTAATGGTGGCCTCCGCCCATGCCGCCGGGCTTGCCGCCGTAATATTTCTGGTCAATCCAGTTAAATAGCCCCATGAGAAGGCCGATAACGAAGAAGCCGCCCGTGGGGAGCACCATGATGAGCAGCGGGTTCGAGCCGGTCAGATGAAAACCCGCCAGGCTCCCCTTGCCGATCAGCTCCCGGACCGCGCCTACCAGCACCAGCGCGCCCGAGGAACCCCAGCCCCATCCCGAACCCGTCCACCGCGGACGGCAGGACTTTATTCTTGCTGGCGAAAAGCTCCGCGCGTGAGATGATAATCGCGAACACCACGATGAGCTGGATATAAAGCCCCATCTCCTTGTACGCCGCGCGCGAATATGCCGACATCACCATGTCCGTGATGCTGACGTAGGTCGCGATTATCAGGATGTACGCCGGGATGCGCACCTTCGGGTTTATTAAATTCCTGAGGATGCTGACGGTGATGTTCACCATCGTCATGACGAACAGCACGGCGGCTCCCATAAGGAAGCCGTTTTTTACGGACGTAGTGACGGCCACCGCCGGGCATAGCGAGAGCGCCAGCCGGAAAACGGGGTTTTCGGCGAATATGCCGTTCAAAATTAATTTTTTATACGAGGTTGCCATTATAGTGCCGCGTCCTTCGCCCTCTCCGCCCGGAGCGCATCCACCGCCTCTTTCGCGCCGCGAGTAACGCCCCTTGAAGAAATCGTCGCGCCGGAGATAGCCTGGATGTCCGTATCCGTCTCGCCCTTTATGACAATTAAATTTTCTTCCGCCTTCCCTCTGAACTGACGCTTGAACCAGTCCTTGTCTATCTGGTCTCCAAGGCCCGGCGTCTCCTTGTGGTCCAATATCTCTATAGCTATCAGCCTGTAGTCCGGGTTCACGGCCACCAGCATGGAGATAAAGCTGGAGTAGCCTTTGGTATAAGCCAGGACGACGTACCCGATAGTCTTGCCCTTGGCCGTCGCCTTATAGATCTTCCCCTCCTTGCCGGAGGTGACTATGTCCTTTACCTCTTTTATAGAATCCGCCTGGGGTATCAGCGACTTCAGCGCCGCCTCCCGTTCCTGGGCCTCTTTTTGCACCTTCACCGGGTCCGTAAGGGCCCATGTCGCGGAGAGTATTACGCCCGCAAGCGCGCAGATGATGACAAGGTTCATCGTTATCTTCATGATTTCCTTGTTGCTCATGCCCTTGCCTTTAACGGTGATTTCTCCGAATTTTTTAACTCGAAACGCGCGGTCCAGAAGCGGTGTAAAGCAGTTCATAAGAAGTATCGCGTAGCAGACGCCCTCGGGGTATCCGCCTTTCAGCCTTATCAGCACGGTAATCGCGCCGCATCCGACACCGAAAGCTATCTGCGCCCTCTTCAACTGCGGGACGGTCACGTAATCCGTCGCCATGAAAAAAGCCCCCAGGACAAGCCCGCCGGATAGCAGGGCCAGCACCGGGTCGCCGCCGAAAATTTCTGTCAGGACGGCGACGGTCGCCAGGAACGTGACGGGGATGTGCCAGGTGATATAGCCTTTGTAGAGCAGATAGGCCGCGCCGAAAAGAAGGGCTATAATGGCTACCTCGCCCATCGCGCCGCCCCTTTGTCCGAGCAGGAGCTGGACGTACATGTCGTGCTGGCTTGCGAAGTGGGAGAGCAGTTTCTGGTAGCCTTCCTCCTTCAGTATCCCAAGCGGCGTCGCACCCGTAATCACGTCCGCATTTGCGGGGTTAAGCGAGCCGTGGGGGACGAGCCAGGTAGTCATGAACTTGGGGAACGAGGCCATGAGGAACGCGCGGCCGATTAATGCGGGATTGAAGATATTGTAGCCGAGGCCGCCGAAGAGCTGTTTGGTGATTATTATGGCTACCGCGGAGCCTATTACCGGGAGGTAGAGCGGCACGCCGGCGGGCAGGTTCATCCCAAGGAGAAGGCCAGTGAGGAAGGCGCTGCCGTCGCCAACCGTTACCTTCGCCCCCATGAGCTTCTGCACAGCCGCTTCGAAGGCCATCGCCGAGACAATCGAGAGGACTAATACCAGGAGGGCGCCCATGCCGAAGTAATAAACGGAAAGAGCCGCCGCGGGCATAAGAGCCGCCGACACCGTCCACATTATATGCGGCACGCTCTCGCCCGATTTTATGTGCGGGCCTATCGAGGCATGAAAAAGCCTCGACTCTGCGGCTGTAGGAGTCTCTTTGGTATTCATAAGTTATATAAGAGCGATAGTTCGTGCTAAAGTCGTTACCTTTTTGGTAAAAAGGTAACACCAAAAACATTGGGGGTTTTAAACCCCGCTTTCTTTTGCTTCTTTTCTTTCCCGCGAAAGAAAAGAAGGGACTTTTAAGATGCCTTTACTTTTTTCCTTGCCAGTTCGCGTTTGGCCCATTTCGTGAACTGGACCATTGGCCTGTTCGACGGGCAGACGAATGAGCAGGAGCCGCACTCGAAGCAGTCCAGCACGCCGTATTCTTTCGCCTCCTCGAAGCGGCCTTTTTCGATGAGCTGGCCCAGCAGGCTGGGGTTTAAGCCCATGGGGCAGACGTCGATGCACCTTCCGCAGCGTATGCAGGGGCCGAAGTCCACCACGTTCACGGCCTCGGCCTCCGTGAGGGCCACAATGCCTGAGGTGCCCTTTATCACGGGCACGCCGAGGCTGGATTGCGCTATGCCCATCATCGGCCCGCCCATTATGACCTTTGTCGCCTTTTTGTTTACTCCGCCGCACTGCGAGACGACGTCATCGAAAAGCGTCCCGATGCGCACCCGGAGGTTCCTGGGCTCGTTTATCCCCGGCCCGGTGACGGTAAGCACCCGTTCGATGAGCGGCCTGCCGTACCTTACCGCCTGGTAAATCGCGGCGGCCGTGGCGACGTTCTGCACTACCGCGCCCACGTCCATCGGCAGGTTCCCCGGCGGGACTTCAAGGCCGGTTATGGCCTTTATAAGCTGTTTCTCCGACCCCTGCGGGTATTTAACCTCCAGCGGAACGACCCTGACCCCCATCTTGCAGCCCTTCGGGACCTCGTACTCCAGCCCGTCGCGCTCGTAGTAAGTCTCCACTAAAAGCTCGCAGGCCACTTTCCCCGCTTCCTCGGATATTGCCTTTATGGCGGCCTTTTTATTGTCCTCGATGCCGACGAACCCTTCCGTAACCCTGAGGACGGTCATTATGACCTTCAGGCCCTCGATTATATCTTCCGCATTTTCCTCCATCAGGCGGGAGTCCGCCGTCAGGTAAGGCTCGCACTCCGCGCCGTTCAAGATGGCGTATTTTATCTTCTTTTCCTTTGGCGGGGAGAGCTTTACGTGCGTGGGGAAAGTCGCGCCGCCCATGCCGACTATGCCGGCTTCCTTTATAATGTTCTTCAGGACGTCCGGGTTTAAGGAGAGGTAATTGTCATGCCCGGCCACCTCGTCAACCCACTCGTCTTTGCCGTCCGACTCTATGACCACGGCTTGGGCGTCGTACCCCATCGGAGACGGGAAATTGCCCACGGCTATTACCTTGCCGGAAATGGAGGCATGCGCCGGCACGGAGACGACACCCTGGGCTTCCCCTATTTTCTGGCCCTTCTTCACCAGGTCGCCCACCTTGACTATCGGCTGGGCAGGCGCGCCGATATGCATCGCCATGGGGATTACAACCCGCTCCGGGAGCCTTGCGTCTATTATCGGAAGCGACGCGGTAGCTTTTTTGCTGTCCGGAGGATGTACTCCTCCTTTAAAGCTTGTCGCGCTCATGGTTTTATTCCCGTTTTATTCTGGCCCTCGCTGCCGGCCGACCGGCTTTTCTTATCCGGGCCCAGGAGTTCGGTCAGTTCGCTGACAAACTCGTCTATATCCTTGAAGTCCCTGTAGACCGACGCGAAACGCACATAGGCCACCTTGTCCAGGTCCTGGAGCCGCTTCATCATCTCTTCGCCTATCTGGCTGGTGGAGACTTCCTTCTGGGCGCCGTCAAGGAGCTTCTTCTCGATCTCGTCCACCACGGTCTCAAGCACTTCAATGGAGATGGGCCTTTTTTCGCAGGCCTTCTTCAAGCCCGCCAAGGACTTTCTGGCGGTCGTAAGGCTCCCTTCGTCCGTCCTTTTTCACCACCATCGGCATGATCTCCTCGACGCGCTCATAGCTGGTGAAGCGCTTGCCGCACTGCTCGCACTCGCGCCTGCGCCTTATGGCTTCGCCGTCGGTAGATAGCCTGGAATCGACCACCTTGTCTTCAAGATGGCCGCAGAAGGGACATTTCATTAATTACCTTGTAGTGATAGTTAAAAAAACGGGAAGATTATGCAAGGTATAACTATGTTTGTCAAGGATTTTAAATGGCTGTATTTAGCGATTTTATGGAGTTGCGTCCGGCGGTTTAAACTGTTCGATGACTATCCCCGCCTCGGACAACATTTCAAAGCCGAGTTTATCAGGATAACCCACGTCGTAAATGATCCTGGTTATCCCGGCGTTGATTATCATCTTGGAGCAGATGACGCACGGGAGGTTGGTGCAGTATAGGACGGAGCCCGTGATGGCGGTTCCGTGCTTGGCGGCCTGGATGATGGCGTTCTGCTCGGCGTGGAGCCCGCGGCATATCTCGTGCCGCTCGCCCGACGGGATGCCCAGCTTTTCCCGGAGGCATCCTACGTCTATGCAGTGAGACGTGCCGGACGGGGGACCGTTATAGCCGGTGGCCAGGATGTTCTTGTCCTTGGAGAGCACCGCGCCCACCTGCCTTCTGAGGCACGTGGAGCGCTTCTTCACCAGGTGCGCGATCTCCATGAAATATTCATCCCAACTCGGACGGCTCATAAAATTACCATTACAGCGCGGACGCCCCGAAACCTTCATATACCGGGAACTGCAAGGCCAGCGCTTTTGCCCTCTCGCGCACCCGTTCCAGGTTAGAGGCGTCGTTTATATCGTGTATCACGGAGGCTATCATCTCCGCGATCTCGGCCATCTCCGGCTCCTTCATCCCCCTGGTGGAGACGATGGGCGTGCCTATCCTTATGCCGGAGGTTATCGTCGGCGGCTTTAAGTCGAAGGGTATGCCGTTTTTGTTGACGGTTATCCCCGCGATGTCCAGCGCCGCCTCCGCCTCCTTGCCCGTCACCCCTTTATTGGTGAGGTCGACAAGCATCAGGTGGTTGTCCGTCCCGCCGGAGATAAGGTCGAAGCCGCGGGCGACAAGCTCGTCCGCGAGCGTGGAGGCATTGCGCACCACCTGGGCCTGGTAGGTCCTGAACTCCGGCTCCGCCGCCTCGCGGAAGGCCACGGCCTTGGCGGCTATAACATGCATCAGCGGCCCGCCCTGGATGCCCGGGAAGATGACGTGGTCCACTTTCTTGCCAAATTCCTCATTGCACATGATCATCCCGCCCCTGGGGCCGCGGAGTGTCTTATGGGTGGTGCTGGTGACGAAATGCGCGTACGGGACGGGGGACGGGTGAACGCCGGCGGCAATCAACCCCGCTATATGGGCGATGTCGGCCATGAGATACGCGCCGACCATGTCCGCAATCTCCCGGAAGCGCTTGAAGTCTATAATCCTGGGATAGGCGGAGGCCCCGACGACTATCATCTTCGGCCTGTGCTCCTTCGCCAGCGACTCCACCTCGTCGTAATCTATATGGCCGTTGTCGCGCCTTACGCCGTAGCTGAAGGAATTATAGAGGTTCCCGGAGAAGCTGACTGAGGCCCCGTGGGTGAGATGCCCGCCGTGGGTGAGTTTCATGCCGAGGATGGCGTCCCCAGGCTTCAGCGCCGCGAAATACACGGCCATATTGGCCTGTGAGCCTGAATGCGGCTGGACGTTCACGTGCTCCACGCCGAAAAGCTCTTTCGCGCGCCTTATCGCCAGGTCCTCGACAACATCGGCAAACTCGCACCCGCCGTAGTATCGCCTGCCGGGATAGCCTTCAGCGTACTTGTTCGTAAGCACGGACCCCTGCGCCTCCAGGACGGCCTGAGAGGCGTAGTTCTCGGACGCGATGAGGACTATCTTCTCCCCTTCGCGCCTCTTTTCATCTTCGATTGCCTGCCAGACCTCGGGGTCCGACTCCCTGAGTGAGTGCATTATAGAACCTCTTGAAACGATACTGTTTATGTCCACCATTCTATACCGAAAGCGCAGATTTTTCTATCTCTGATATTTTGTCCAGCCTCTTCTGGTGTCTCCCGCCTTCAAAGGGCGTGGAGAGCCATATGTTGACGATATCCAGGGCGACCTCACGGCCCGTGACCCTGCCGCCGACTACCAGTATGTTGGCGTCGTTATGGAGGCGGGACATCCTCGCGGTGAAGGCGTCGTGGCAGAGCGCGGCGCGGATGCCGGGGAATTTATTGGCTACTATGGACATCCCTATCCCCGTGCCGCAGATTAATATGCCGCGGTCGACCTCTCCGGCGGATACCGCGCGCGCCACCTTCGCGCCGTAATCAGGATAGTCCACCGAGCAGGAATCACCCGTCCCCATGTCCACGACTTCCGCGCCGGAAGAATTAAGGAGCGCGTGAATTTGCTCTTTCAGCTCCAGCCCCCCGTGGTCGCAGCCTACGGCAACCTTCAAAACGTACCTCCAAGCCTTAAATATCATAAAAAAAGAACAGCCAGGCCTGCAAAAAGACGGCCCTCACCAGGCCCCCCCTGCCGGCTTGTATTTAAAAGGTATAGTATATTAACGTCCGGGGGAAATGCTGTCAAGAAGAAAAGCCTCAAAAGACCCTAAAACTGTTGACAAACAAGGGACGCTGTGCGAATATTTGACGCTTATGAAAATAATCCGGGGCCTTGGGGACATACCGAAGAGAGGACTTATTAACCCGGTCCTTACTTTGGGCAATTTCGACGGAGTTCACCTGGGGCACCAGGCGATATTCAAACAGGTCGTGGCGTGGGCGCTGAACATCGGCGGCTCCTCCGTCGTATTTACCTTCGAACCGCACCCCCTGAAGGTCCTTGCCCCGAACCGCTCGCCCAAGCTTTTGTCCACTTTCCGTGAGAAGATGGAGCAGATAGAGGCGGCGGGGATGGACGCGGTAATCTGCGCCAGGTTCACTCCGGAGTTCGCCTCGCAGAACCCCGAAGATTTCGTGCGCGAGGTTTTAGTAGATAAAATAGGCGCCAAGGCGATATTCATCGGCCACGACTACGCCTTCGGAAAGAACAGGGAGGGCGACATACCGTTTTTGCGGGCCGCCGGGGCGCGTTACGGCTTTGAGGTCCATGTCGTAGACCCGGTCAAGGTGGAGGGGATAACCGTATCCTCCACCAAAATAAGAAAACTCATCATGGACGGCGAAGTCTGCCTTGCCTCGAAGCTCCTGGGAAGGCCATATTCCATAGAAGGGACCGTCATCCCCGGACATTCAAGAGGCAGGGAAATAGGTTTCCCCACGGCCAATATCACCACCCCCAACGAGCTGCCCCCGAAGGAAGGGGTCTATGCGGTGACCGTCGAGGTGGAGGGAAAACTCTATAAAGGCGCGGCGAATATCGGAGCCAACCCGACCTTCGGGGACGAAACTCCCTCTTATGAAACCCATATATTCGATTTTTCAGAGGACCTGTACGGCAAGTTCCTGAAGATGAAGTTCATCAAGCGGGTCCGGGACGAGGTGAAGTTCAAGTCCGTGGAGGAACTCGTCGAGAGAATAAAAAAAGACGTGGAGATTGTCCGGTCAGTGCTTGAATAGCGGGAAGGGAGCTTAGGTGCGCCTGAAGTTCTGGATCGGGATATTAATAAGCGCCGGGCTTCTGGCTTTGATGTTCTGGTGGATAGGGTTCGATTTCCGCCGGCTCTGGGACGCCATGCGCGGTATCGAGCCGTGGCACCTTGCGGCCGCGACGGTTTTGAACCTGCTGTTCTTTGTCGTCAGGGCCGTCAGGTGGCGCTATCTGATGGACCCGGTAAAAGAACGGGTAAAAATCTCTCACCTCTACTCGGCCACCATGGTCGGCTTCATGGCGAATAACCTCCTTCCCGCGAGGCTGGGGGAAATAGTAAGGGCATACGTCATAGGCAGGCGGGAGGATATACCGAAAAGCTCCGCCTTCGCCACTATAGTCGTGGAGAGGGTCTTCGACAGCCTTTGCGTCTTCCTGCTCCTCATAACGGTGCTGGCCTTCATGCCGGAATCTATTTCCGGGGGTCATTTAGCCGCCACGATACGAAGGACGAGGACAATTTCCCTGGCTGGCGGCGTAGTCCTTTCGTCATTCATCGGGGTTTTGATATACAAGCAGGAAGCCTGGAATCAAAATCGCCGGCTCTTTTTTCAGGCCCATATCTCCCAAACTGGCTGACGGTGCGGTGGGGCTTCTGAACAAATTCGTCTCGGGCCTGAGCGTGATAAAAAAGCCCCGCCTTCTGGCGCCCATCATCTTTTACTCCGCCATCCACTGGGGGTTTCTGTGGGTTCCTATTTATATAGTCTTCAAAGGCTACGGCCTGAACCTGGGAGTTTACGCCGCCGCATTCATTTTTGTCGTCATAGCGTTCGCCGTGGCCCTGCCGTCCACTCCGGGATATATAGGTACTTTTCATGCGGCAGTCGCGGCGGCTTTAATGGTATTTGGAATACATAAGGAACAGGCATTGGCCCTGGCCATCGTCTTGTGGGCGATTGGTTATTTTCCGGTCACCATCATAGGGCTGTACTGCCTTTCCAGGGAGAACCTCACATTTTCAAGTATTAAGGCCGTCGAAGAAGGTGCAATGAAATGATAGCGGTATTCATATTCTTCGTGTCCATGCTGGTCTATCTGATGACCATCGCGCCGACGCTTTCCTTCTTCGACAGCGGCGAGATGATCGCCGGGGCGTACACCCTGGGCGTCGCCCACCCGCCGGGCTACCCGGTTTACGTCACTTTAGGGAAGCTCTTCACATATCTGCCCTTCGGAAACGTGGCGTTCCGGGTAAACCTGATGTCGTCGTTTTTCGCGGCCATGACCTCGGTGATGATCTACTACATCACCCGCGCGATGTTAAACGACAGCGACAACGATAGCTTCGTTTTATTCAAGCGGCTGAAATTTTCCGATATCGCCGGCATATTGTCGGCCCTGGCCTTCGCGTTCTCGTACAACCTCTGGGCCTGGGCGGTAGTATCCAAGTTCTATACCTTAAACGCCTTCGTCGTGGCATGCATCCTGATGCTCCTTATAAGGTGGAGACGCGCCCGCATGGAGGAAGGGAGCAGCGGCGGCAGCCATTCCCTTGCATACCTCTACACTATCGCGTTCCTTTTTGGAATCGCGGCGGTCGTTCACATATCTCAATTTGTGCTGATACCCGTCTACCTGCTCTATATTCTGATAGTTGACGGAAGCGCATTGCTTGGCGTCCCTGAAATAAAAAAATTAATAAAAGAACCTTTAACTTACGTAATCCTTTTCATTTTTATAATCCTGGAACTGGTTGCTTATTTCAGCCGCAAAACAAGAACCTTCTGATGATAGGCATGGGTTCCTTAGCCCTTATACAGATTCTGGCGTTTGTAGCGTTTTACGAGAGGGAAAAATTATTAATCCCTGCTTCATTAATTCTTGCTGTAGCAATATCACTTGAAGTCGCTATTTATCATGTCCCTGATGAATTAAATAAAGTACTGATATTAGGTCCTTTCGCGCTCCTGACGGCATATCTTTTCATAAGGGAGACGATTAAATTTAAAGTAGTGGCGATAATGACCTTCTTCTTCTTGCTGGGGCATTCCATCTACATGCACGTGCCTCTCAGGGCGGCGCAGGAGCCGCTGATAAACTGGGGGAGGCTTCCAACTGGACCCAGTTTAAATGGGTCTATAACCGCGAAGGCTATCCCACGGTCGGCGGCGAAAGAAGCTGGGGCCTCCTCTGGAAGCAGATGCAGAGTTTTAACCTCGTCCGGGAGTTTACCTGGGCCGGCATCCCGATTATGCTTTATGGGCTTATGGGGACATTTCAAGAAGGACTGGCGGCATTTTACAATCCTCGTTTTCGGCTCCCTATGCCTGATCGCCGCCATTATCATAGGCGGGAATCCGCCCGAGGAGAACATATTCCTCCTGCAGCAGTTCTATATACCCGTCTATATCTTCCTGTGCATCATCATGGGCGGGACTATATACGTCGCCCTGAAGGTCCGGCCAAAAAATATAATAATCGCCACGATCGTACTGCTTGTCGTCATTGCCTATCCCGCCTCCGAGCTGAAGGCGCATTACTGGATGAACAACAGGAGCAACAACTTCATCGCGTATGATATGGGCAACGCCGAACTTACCTTCTCACCGCAGTTCGCCGTGCTCTTCACCTGGGGCGATTCCGGCGCGTTCCCGATGTGGTATCTGCAGGACGTGGAGAAAAAGCGCCCCGACGTCCTGCTCGTGCATACTCCGCACCTGCCCCTTGCATGGTTCCTGAACAGCATAAGCCGCGAACCCGGCCAGCTTGGGGATATCTCGCAGATAAAAGATTACCGGTGGCTGCGCAACTACAACGGGTTAAAAGGGATTCCGCAGTTTTTGTCCATGCCGGAGGAACTCCGTGACCCGGCGGCGCTCATAAAGCAGATAACCATCCTGAACCCGGAAAGGCAGTTCTGTTTCGACTACTCCTCCCGCTATTCCGTGGATATGCCGTTCGACACGGTCCCGTACGCGATAACCTACCAGAAGTTCCGGAAGGACTTCGTCGATACGAACCAGAGAGAGTGGTCGTACCTGGTCACGCGGGGGCTCCCGGACCCGACGATATTCCTGGACTCGGACGAGACAAAGGCGGCGTCCATTTACGGCTACGTCCATGCCGACCTGGGAAAGAAATATCTGGAAATGGGGCGTCCCGCGATAGCGCGGCCGGAGTTTATCCAGGCGGTCCAGTACGCGCCGGAGTTATGGGGGTACCCTGTCCCGTTACATCAAGTAAATCTTGACAATATTATTTATAAACATTATTATGAGATGTACTTTTTGCAGGTGCAGATGAAGCGAAGTTTTCTTATAATCGGCAGTCCGGCGCGGTGCCGGAAGATTGCGGGACTGCTGAAAAAAGAAGGGTATACAAAGCTCTTTTCCGCCCATGACTTACCCGGAGCATTGTCGGCCGCATCTGAGACCGAACCCGATGTAGTCGTGCTGGACGGACAAGGCCTGGCATCGGGAGAGCCGCTCATGATTGTGGACAGGCTCATCTCCGAGCACCCGGCGCCGGTAGTGATGCACTATAATTTTGACCAGCTTTCCGACGCGGTGCGGGCAGACGGGCTGGGAGTTTCATCCCATTTCTTCGGCCCCTTGACCCGCGAAAACGTGCTTGGCTCAATTGAGCTTGGCATATCGCGTTTCCGGCAGTGCCAGGCCTTAAGGGAAGAGGTCGGGGACTGCAAGGAAGCGCTTCGGGTGCGCAAGATAGTCGAGCGGGCGAAGGGTATCATGATGAAGAGGAACTCCTTAAACGAAGAGGAGGCCTTTTTAAGGATACAGAAGCTTTCCAGGGATTCGAATGTCTCCATGGAAAAGATCGCCCAGTCGATAATTACGGCGAGCGAAATCATATAGCTAATACGCCTCTCAAGACGGAGGTACTCGATAGGAAAGGCCGGGAAGCCTTTCTCTTTGGCCCATGAAGGCCCTAGGGAGAGGCTTTTGTTTTTTCAGGGATATCTCAAGGTTTTATTCATATGGAAGGAGTATCACGATGTCCGAAGTTGCAAAAATTGCCATAATTGCCTCCAAGGGAACGCTCGACATGGCGTATCCTCCGCTGATCCTTGCATCCGCGGCGGCGGCCCTCGACATGGAGGCGCAGATATTCTTCACGTTTTACGGGCTGAATATCATCCACAAGCAGAAGATGCACACCATGAAGGTGTTCCCGCACGGCAACGCCGGGATGCCGGGCCTGTTCCAGGGTTTCCTGGGGACCCTGCCGGGCATGCCGGCCATGGCCACCATGATGATGAAGGGCATGATGAAGAAGCAGAACGTGATGAGCATACCCAAGCTCATCGAGATATGCCAGATGGCGGAGGTAAGGATGATCGCGTGTCAGATGACCATCGACCTCTTCGGCATGAAGCAGTCCGATTTCATAGAGGGTACGGAGTTCGGCGGCGCGGCGATGTACCTCGAGTTTGCGGCAGATTCCCAAATACCGCTTTTTGTGTAGATGGGCCTGAAAAAAACGCGGGAGTAGCCCGCGACATTTTGACGGCCATAACCGAAGGGAGGGCAGGTTCTATGAGAAAGCTGTTCGTGTTTGCGGCAGTTCTGGCCGTAGTATGTTTAGCGGTCCCCGCTTTCGCCACTAACGGGGACAACATTATCGGGGTGGGCGCGATATCCCGCTCCATGGGCGGCGTCGGCGCCGCCGCTCCGCAGGACGCCATCTCGGCCGTCTTCGGCAACCCTGCCGCGATGTGCTATATCCCCTGCGAGTCGTCCGAGGTTGATTTCGCGGCGACCCTTTTCGTGCCAAAAATCAGTGGACGGATACAAACGCTCGGCGCGGGTGATGTTTCGGCGGATAGCCGGGGCCTGCCTTACGCTTTCCCGGCCATAGGTATTTACACGCCGATTACCCCGGATTTAAGGTTCGGCCTCGCCGCATACGGCGTCAGCGGCCTGGGCGTGGACTACAAGGATACCAACTGAAAGGCGCCTTCGGCTTCCCTGCCGGCCGCCCCGGGCCGATATCAAGACGGACCTCCAGATAATGAAGTTCTCGCCCAACCTGGCATACAGGATACTCCCGAACTTATCCGTCGGCGCGGCGCTTCAGGTAAACTGGGCCCAGCTTGACCTCTCAGAGGGAAGCGCGCACACCTTCAGCTTCGGCACCCAGGTAGGCGCCATATACAAGCCCATCGACGCGCTTTCCTTAGGCCTCACCTACCAGAGCCCGCAGAACAACAGGTTCAGAAGGGTGTACAACTTTGACCAGGCCCTGGGCAGCACCACCTTCGATACCCTGAACCTTGAGCAGCCCCAGCAGGTAGTCCTCGGCGTGGCTTACGACATCATACCGAACAAGCTCCTGGTCGAGGTCAACGAGAAGTGGATTAACTGGAAAGATGCCGACGGCTACAAGGACTTCGACTGGAGAGACCAGTATGTCACCGCGGTGGGCATCCAGGGCAGGCCGATAGACTGGCTGGCGCTCCGCGTTGGCTATAACTACGGCAAGAGCCCGGTAAGCGGAGCATAACGGCTGGAACCCTGCGGGGCTTTCGTCCGTCCAGGGCACCCCTGTCCCGACGGCGCAGTTAGAGGCGTTCAGGGTTATCGGCTTCCCTGCCATCGTGGAGCACCACGTGACGGCGGGCGTCGGCGTGAACCTGAGCAAGAAGGTTTCCGTCAACCTGGGCTATATGCACGCCTTCGAGAACACCATCAAGGAGACCTCCGCTTTCGACGCGATAACCTACGAGAGCAAGCTCCACGAAGACTCTTATGAATTAGGTCTTAATATCATGTTCTAAAGCATTTCATAACGCCCCCTTGTCCCACTCGGGCACCCCTCTGATGGGTCGCATTAAGAGGGGGGGGCGCTTTACAGGAGGGGCGAATAACCCCTCCCTTTTTTTATGCCTGAAAGCGCCCAAGTTCCTTGACAAACCTACCTCTTGCCATTAAATTTTATAGATATATGCATAACTTACGGGGACGGATATGTTCTTAGCCGCTATTGCCTTCGCGGCCCGGGGAGAGCTTACGGGCGAGAGGCCTGCGGGGCTATCCCAGCTTGCGTCGTTGGGGGTTTACGCCCTGATGGTGCTGGTGATACTGGGAGTCCTGATGTTCCTCACCACATGGCTGGGCGGCAGGAGGCCCAGCCCGGAGAAGGACATGCCCTACGAGTCCGGCGTCATCCCTACGGGGAGCCGCGCGCCTGAGGCTCCCGGTGCAGTTTTACCTGGTCGCCATATTCTTCATCATATTCGACCTTGAAGCGGTATTCGTATATTCCTGGGCGGTCGCATTCGACCTCCTGGGCTGGCCGGGCTTCGCCTATATCGGCTTCTTTATCGGCACCCTGCTCCTTGGCCTCGTTTACGTCTGGAAAAAGAAAGGACTTCAGTGGGGGCCGAAAGGAAAATAAGGGACGCGTGGAACACAGGCGGCGTGGGCAGCGGGGGCCTTTCGTCCCGAAGCCGGTCCACCGGCATAGCCGTGGCCTCCATCGAAGACGTCTTAAACTACGGCCTGAACTGGGGCCGGAAGAACAGCCTCTGGCCCATGTTCTTCGGGCTTTCCTGCTGCTTCGTTGAGTTCGCCAATACCGCCACCCCCCGCTATGACATCGCGCGCTTCGGCGCGGAGGTCCTGCGCGGCTCGCCCCGCCAGTCGGACGTGATGTTCGTGGCAGGGACCGTATTTAAAAAAATGGCCCCGTCCATACTAAGGCTATACGAGCAGATGGCCGAGCCGCGCTGGGTAGTCTCGATGGGCTCCTGCTCCAATTCCGGCGGGATGTACGACGTCTACAGCGTGGTCCAGGGGATAAACCAGATACTTCCCGTGGACGCATACATCCCGGGATGCCCGCCCCGCCCGGAAGAAGTCCTGCAGGCTCTCATCATGCTCCAGGAGAAAATAGCGAGAGAAGAGCGCCCCTTAAGGCCCGTATTTCACATGAAAGGCGGGAACCAGGGGACTTCCGGCGCCGCGCTCATCGACGGGGTCACGAAGTCCAGGGACGGCAGAGGCCCCGGATACGAAGGGACGACGCTGCGCGGGACGGATGTGACCCCGCCAAAGCTCTGGGGGAGCCGCGCGACCCAGATGTGGACGCCGCCCGCCGCGAAAACGCCCCAGCCCGAAAAGATTTCCGCTTTAGTCGGGACCTTGAAGCAGGAATTCGGCGATGCGGTTACGGAAGACATTTCCGCCGGAGACATGGTAACGGTTAAAATCCCGCCTTCAATTATCCCGGACGTGCTGGCCTATCTGAAGAAGAAATCGCCCGTGAAGTTCCAGCGGCTGGAGGATTTAACCGCCGTGGACGAGTCCGCCCGCCGGGACAGGTCAAATTTCAAGGATTACACACTGGTCCACACGCTGTTCTCCTATGACGTCCCCGGACATATCCGGATAAAATCCGACCTGTCCGGAGAGAGTCCCTCGGTCCCCACCGTCACCGGCATCTGGCCGTCCGCAAACTGGTACGAGCGGGAGGCGTACGACATGTTCGGGATACGCTTCGACGGCCACCCGTACCTGCGAGCGCATCCTCATGCCGGACGACTGGGAGGGCCATCCGCTCAGGAAGTCCCACCCATACCGGGCGACGGAGATGAAGCCGTATACGAGGGACGACGCAGCCAGCCACGAGCCGCGCGATATTCAGGATTATTTCAGACGGCCCGCCGGCGGCGGGGCGGGCGGGCGGCGGGGCGGGGGGCGCGGGGACAAAAGGGCCGGTGGCATCGGGGCAAAAGACGACCTGGACGTAGCGTACCTGAACTTCGGCCCGCACCACGTCAGGGACGCATGGGATTATACGATATGTATTGAAGCTCCGGGGCGAGGAGATACTGGACATGGCGGTGGACATAGGATACCACCACCGCGCGGCGGAAAAGACGGGAGAGCGGCAGTCCTGGCACCAGTACATCGTCTATACGGACCGGGTTGAATACTTGATCGGCGCGAACAACAACATGGCCTACCTGGGCGCGGTGGAGAAGCTCCTGGGCGTGAAGGTGCCGGACCGCGCGCAGTACATCCGCGTCATGCTCTGCGAGCTTTTCCGTATATCGAGCCATCTCGTATGGCTCGGCACGTTCGCGCAGGATGTCGGCGCAATGGCCCCGGTATTCTATTGCTTCCGGGACCGCGAAAAGATAATGGACATCGTGGAGCATATCACCGGCGGCAGGATGCATCCGTCCTGGTTCCGCATAGGCGGGGTCGCGGACGACCTGCCGGATGGCTGGAAGGTACTCGTCGATGATTTCATCCGCGAGTTTCCATCTAAAATAAACGAGTATTCAAAACTCCTTACCAAGAGCGCGATATTCAAGGCCAGGACAAAGGGCGTCGGGGGCCTGGACGTGGAACAGGCGATCGACTGGGGGATGACCGGGCCGAACCTTCGGGCTTGCGGCCTGGAATGGGATTTAAGGAAAAAGATGCCCTATTCCGGCTACGAATCTTTTCAGTTCGATGTCCCCGTCGGCAGTACGGGAGACTGCTACGACCGCTACCTCGTGCGGCTGGAAGAGATGCGGCAGAGCCTCCGCATAATCGAGCAGGCGGCAAAAGAAATGCCGCCGGGCCGCTGGGTTTCCGAGGACTACCGTTACTGCCTCCCCCAGAAGCGGGACACCTTAAACGACATCGAAAGCCTTATACACCATTTCGTGAACGTCACGCGGGGGATAACGCCGCCCAAGGGCGAGGCATATTTCAGCATCGAGTCCCCTAAAGGCGAATACGGCTATTACGTCGTCTCGGACGGCCTCAATTATCCATACAGGGTGCGGGTGCGCGCGCCTTCGTTCCCGCACATGCAGATGACGCCGATGCTGTGCCGCGGCTGGTTCATTTCGGACCTGATAGCGATAGTCGGCGCGCTGGATTACGTCATGGCGGATATAGACAGGTGATTTTTTATGCTTTCTGAAGAGCGGATAAAAGAACTTCGCGAACACGTCTCCTCGCTGGAACATCCGGAGGAGGCGCTGGCGGACCTCATGCACGAGGCCCAGGAAGCCTACGGCTACCTCTCGGACGAGGCGGCGGAGACTGTCGCGGATATCGCGGGCGTGCCGGTGATAAAGGTGGACGAGCTTGCGACGTTCTACAACCTTATATTCAGGCGGCCCGTCGGCAGGAAGGTAATCTTCGTCTGCGACAGCATATCGTGCTGGGTCATGGGGATGGAAAATCTGTTCGACCACTTAAAAAATAGGCTCGGCATCGAACTGGGCGGCACGACCGGGGACGGGGCATTCACCCTGCTCCCGATATGCTGCCTGGGAGCGTGCCACGTAGCTCCGGCGATGATGGTGGGCGAGACGTTGTACGGAAACCTCACGCCGGAAAAATTGACGAAATATTGGAGAGGGAGCGGAAGTAACTCCAATTATGTTTCAGCCTCTACTCACAAAAAATTTTCACCTCGGCCATCCGGCATCGCTGAAGGAGTACGAGGCCTCCGGAGGATACGAGGGGTTAAGGGCCGCGCTGAAGCTAACGCCTGACGACGTGATAAAAACCGTCATCGACTCCGGTCTCAGGGGCCGGGGCGGCGCGGGCTTTCCCACCGGAAAGAAGTGGAGCTTAACTGACAGGAAGAGCGCGGGGCAAAGGTATTTCCTGGTCAACGCGGACGAGATGGAGCCGGGTACTTTCAAGGACCGCTTCCTGATGGAGAACGACCCGCACCAGTTGATCGAGGGCCTGCTCATCAGCGGCTACGCGACGGAAGCGGGAAAAGGATACATCTTCATCCGGTATGAATATATCGAGGCCGCGCGCGCGCTCGTTAGTGCAATCGAAGAAGCGAGGGGCGCGGGCTACATCGGGGAGAACATTCTGGGGAGCGGCTTTTCCATGGACATAACGGTCCACAGAAGCGCGGGCCGGTACGAGTGCGGCGAGGAGACCGCGCTTATGAACGCGCTCGAAGGAAAGCGGGCGAACCCCCGCTCCAAGCCCCCCTACCCCGCCTCGAAAGGCTTCTGGATGAAACCGACGACCATAAATAACGTCGAGACCGTCGCCAATATCCCGCACATAATCAATATGGGCGGCAGCGGCTGGAAGTCGGTTGCGGCATACGACGGCGGGGCCGGGACGAAGCTTTACGGGGTTTCCGGGAGGGTAAAGAAGCCGGGGCTTTTCGAGCTGCCGACCGGGACGACTCTCAGGGAGATAATCGAGACTCACGCCGGCGGGATGCGGGACGGGTATTCCCTGAAGGCCTGTCTGCCCGGCGGCGCGTCCACTCCGTTCCTCACGCCGGAGCACCTGGACGTGCGGATGGATTTCGATACGGTGTCCAAAGTCGGCTCCCGCATGGGGACCGGGTGCGTCACCGTGTTCGACAATACCCACTGCATCGTCCGGGCAATGATCAATAATATGATGTTCTTCGTCCAGCGAATCGTGCGGCTGGTGCACGCCCTGCCGGGACGGGCTTCCGTTCGTTTATAATATCCTCCAGCGGATAGAGGCCGGAGTGGCGGAGATGGACGAACTGGCCGTGCTGGAGGAGAACTGCGACGTAATATATCCGAACTCGTTCTGCGCGTTCGCGCCCGGCGCGGTGGACCCGGTAAAGAGCATGCTGAAGCTGTTCCGGCCAGAAGTTGAGGAGCATATAAAACTGAAAAGGTGTCCGATGAGCCCTCACCCGCTGCCCCTCTCCCGGAGGCGAGGGGTTAAGGAAGGATTCTGAGCTAAGCGAAGAATCTGATTTAAAACTATGCCTAAACTGACAATAGACGGCCTGGAAGTCGAGGTCCCTGAAGGATTGAGCGTGCTGGAGGCGGCGAAGAAGCTGGGGATTGTCATCCCGCACTTCTGCTACCACGACGCGCTCGGCTCCGTCGGGGCCTGCCGGCTGTGCGCCATGAAGTTCATCGAAGGCCCGGTGAAGGGCGTCCAGATGTCGTGCATGGTGAAGGCCGCGGACGGCATGGTGGTCCAGACGGCGGACCCTGACGCCATGCGCGTGCGGCGTATGGTTATCGAGTGGCTGATGACCAACCACCCGCACGACTGCCCGGTCTGCGACGAGGGCGGCATGTGCCTCCTCCAGGACTACACCATCGCGGGCGGCCACGGGCGGCGCCGGTACAAGGGTAAAAAGCGCACCTATCTCTCCCAGTACCTGGGCGAGTTCATCGAGCAGGAGATGAACCGGTGCATACAGTGCTACCGCTGTCACCGCTTCTACCGCGACTATGCCGGGGGCAAGACTTCGGGACGAAGAGGATCGCGAACCAGACATTCTTCGGCAGGTTCAAGGACGGCTGGCTTGAGAGCGAGTTCTCGGGCAATCTGGCGGACGTATGCCCCACGGGCGTATTCACGGACAAGACTTACCGCTTCAAGGGCCGGATATGGGAGCTTGAAACCGCGCCTTCCGTCTGCCCGCACTGCGCGCTCGGCTGCAATACCATCCCGGGCGCGAAGCTTCGGGAACTGGTGGTCATAAAGGCGCGGGAGAACCTGAAAGTCAACGGCTGGTTCATCTGCGACCGGGGGCGGTTCGGATACCGCTCCCTGTCTTCGCAGGACAGGCCGAGGAAGTTCCTTGTAAATGGACAGGCGAAGGACAAAGACGATGCGGCGAAGGCGGCGGCCAGGATAATATCCGACACCCTTGCCGGTCACGGTCCAGGCTCGGTAGCGTTCATGGGCTCGCCGCGTACGAGCGTCGAAAATAATTATGCCCTGAGGTAAGCTCGCGGCCCTGATGGGGACGGAAAATATCTGCTACTCCGCCGATCCCATGCGCGAAAGAAAAGACAGGCTTGCGGTCTCTAATCTAAAACCGGCCAATGGCCGGTCGCTTCGGGACGTGGAGTTTTCCGATTTCATAATCGCGGTCGGAGCGGACCCGGTAAACGAGGCGCCGATGCTGGCGCTTATGATGCGGCAGGCGGCGAGACGCGGCGCGAGGATAACAGTAATAGACCCGCGTCCCGTGAAGCTGCCGTTTGATTTCACGCACGTCCCGGCCTTGCCTGAGGAGTTCAGGGATAAACTGGCGGAGCTGATAAAAAATGTAGCTATCCCCCCTCCCCCGCCCCTGCCCCGCCGGGGGAGAAGATAACGATAATCTGCGGGACGGACATCGCGGGAGCAGATGCGATAGACGCCTGCTCCGACTTGGCGGAAAAATCGAACTGCGGCCTTTTCTACACGCTTTCAGCCGCCAACTCGTTCGGGGCCGCCGTCATGGCCGGTAACGGTCCCGATTTTGAGGATATACTCGCGGGGATAGAGAAGGGCAAGGTAAAAACGCTTATCGCGCTTGAGTCGGACCCGCTCGGAATGTATCCGGACAGAGAAAGGGTGTCCCAGGCCGTCAAGAAGCTGGAAACACTCATAGTGATGGATTATTTATCCACGCAGACGGCAAGGGCGGCGGACATATTTTTCCCGACGGCGGCATATGCGGAGATGGACGGGATATTCGTAAACAACGAGGGCCGGGCTCAAGCCTTTGCGCAGCGCGTACATCCCGGGGATCCCCGTGAACACGATGGGGCCGAAGCTGCACCCGCCGAGGGAATTTGTCCCTGAAGTGCCCGGGCGGTCATACCCGGCGTGGGAATATGCCAGGGATATTGCACGCGTGCTGGAAATTGAATGCGGCGACATTGAGTCGCTGGAAGCGATAAGGCAGTCATTGGCAGGTTCAGCGGCCGAGTTCGCATCAATCGGAGAGGTTAATCCGGAATCGCCGGGCGTGGTGATAACGGCGGGATACGAATATTCTCCGCCCCCCGTCGCTCCGGCGCTGGCGGGCGAAGGGCTTATACTATATGCAATCGACCTGACTTTCGGCACTGAGGAGATTTCTACCCGCTCGGATAAAACCCAGCTTAAGGCGCCCGCCCCGTATGTCCTGATGAATAACGAAGACGCAAGAGAATCGGGGCTTAAAGACGGGGAGCGGGTAAAAATAACGTCGGGTAATTTAAGCCTCTCATGCGACCTGAAGGTTAGCGGGTCATGCGCGAAGGGCGCGGCGTTCGCGCCTAGGCTGCACGGCTTTGATGCGGCGGCGCTTTCCGGGAAGAGGGTTAAAATTACCGGAGGCGCAAAGTGAGTAATTACGCCATACCGTGGCTCATAATCATCGTAAAGGCCTTCCTGATCCTTTTCGTGACGCTGACGCTCGCGGCATACATGGTGCTGGCCGAGAGGAAACTTTTAGCGCGTATGCAGAACCGCTACGGCCCGAACCGCGTCGGTCCGTTCGGCCTTCTCCAGCCGCTTGCGGACGTAATAAAGCTCATCACGAAGGAGGACATCCTGCCGGACCAGGCCGATAAGTTTATCTACTTTATCGCCCCTGGGGTCGTGGCCGGGACCGTGCTTCTGACCTTTGCCGTGGTGCCGTTCGGGGCGCCTGTTACCGTGAACGGGACCACTGTGGGGATGCCGGTAATAGACTTAAACGTCGGGGCGCTTGTATTTCCTCGCCATGTCCTCCCTGGGCGTCTACGGCGTCGCGCTCGCCGGCTGGTCGTCCGGGTCGAAGTACAGTCTTCTGGGCGGCATACGCGGCTCCGCGCAGATGATTTCCTATGAGCTGTCGATGGGTCTTTCTCTGGTCCCCGTAGTTATGCTGACCGGGTCCTTCAGTTTAAACGACATCGTCGCCGCCCAGTCTCACATCCCATTCGTCGTCTATTCCCCGCTCGCCTTTATAATATTCCTGGTGAGCGTCGCGGCGGAGTCCAGGAGGATACCGTTCGACCTGGCCGAGGCCGAGAACGAGCTGGTCGCGGGCTACCATACCGAGTACAGCGGGATGCGCTTCGGGCTTTTTTACATAGGCGAGTACGTGAATATCATCGTGCTCTCCGCGCTCGCCGTCACCTTCTTCCTGGGCGGATGGCACGGCCCCGGCCCCGAGTGGCTCTCCGTATTCTGGTTCTTCCTGAAGGCGGCGGTGATAGCGTTCTTCTTCATCTGGATGCGGGCGACCCTCCCAAGGCTCCGTTACGACCAGCTCATGCACCTGGGCTGGAAGTTCCTCGTGCCGCTCTCGCTTTTGAACGTCCTTCTTACCGGCTTTCTGGCGCTACTGTTTAACTGGGGGCGTCTATGAAGGACCTCTTCACCGGGCTTTTCCAGGCGTTCGCTACAACGCTGCGGGAGATGTTCAGGAAGCCCGTGACCATACAGTACCCGGAGCAGAAAAAGCCGCTCTCGGGGCGCGCCCGCTGGCGGATAGTCCTGACGCGCGACCCGGAAGGCGAGGAGAGATGCGTCGCATGCTATCTGTGCTCGGCGGTCTGCCCGGTCTCCTGCATATCCATGCAGTCCGCGGACAGGGGTGACGGCAGGCGATATCCAGCCTGGTTCCGCATAAACTTCGCCCGGTGCATACTCTGCGGGATGTGCGAGGAAGCCTGCCCCACGCTCGCCATACAGCTTACGCCGGATTACGAGTTCTGCAAGTATAAGGCCCTGGACATGGTCTACGAGAAGGAGGATTTATTAATCGACGGGACGGGGAAGGACCCGGACTACAACTATTACAAGCACGCGGGCATCGGCGTGGTAAACCCGAAGGGGGAGAACCCGGACGAGTACGGGCCGGTGGACATCAGGAGCAACCTGCCATGAGCGCGCTCACTTTTTATCTTCTTTCGGCGGCGGCGGTCTTTTCTACCCTGATGGCGATATCGAGAAGGGAACTGATACACGCGGTGGTTTATCTCGTGCTGTCGTTCTTTTCGCTCGCGCTCATCTTCTTCATGATGGGCGCGCCTCTTATCGCCGCGCTGGAGGTGCTGATCTACGCGGGCGCGATTATGGTGCTGTTTCTTTTTATCGTGATGATGCTGGAGATGGGCGCGGCCTCCATAAAGTTGACCCCTTTCTGGAAGGTATGGGGGCCGGCGGTCTTTATTGCCTTTATAATACTTCTCAGCATGTCGCTCCTTTTCTTGGGCACGCCGGAAACCGCGGCCTCCCCCCCTGCGGCGTTCATATCGCCAAGGCAGTTCGGGCACGCGCTGTTCACGAAATATATGCTGGCCGTGGAAGCGGCGTCGCTTCTGCTCCTCTTCGCGCTAGTTGGCGCGCTGTACCTCGGAAAGAAGGATAACGATTTATGATACCCCCGTTTTCACATGTCCTGATCCTCTCGGCTATCCTCTTCGGCCTGGGGGTGGTCTGCGTCGCGGTGCGCAGGAACCTCATCATGATACTCATCGGCGTCGAAATTATAATCAACGCCGCGGGGCTCGCGTTCGTCGCCGGGAGCATGCGCTGGAACATGGCGGACGGACAGATTTTCATGCTGTTCCTGGCGACGATGGCCGCCTCGGAGGTATCGGTCGGCCTCGCGATGATAGTCTACCTGCACCGTAAAAAGCAGAGCGTCAACATCGACCATTTCGACGACATGAAGGAATAGATGCACCCATCTTTTTACATGCTGGCGCTCCCGCTCATCGGCGGGATTATAAACGCGGTCCTGGGATGGAAGCTGCCCCGCAGGCTTTCCGAATCCATTGCCTGCGCCTCCATCTTCCTGTCTTTCGTGTTCTCTATCCTGGCGTTCAGAGTCAGCCTTAAGGCCGATGTCTTCCTGTACAACTGGCTCTCGTTCTCGTGGTTCTCCGCGCCGTTCGCGCTCAGGCTGGACGCCCTCTCGCTCGTGATGTCCGTGATGGTCACGGGCGTATCTTTCCTCATCCACCTCTACAGCGTCTGGTATATGCGGGACGACCCCTCGTATGCCCGGTATTTTTCGCTCCTGAACCTGTTCGTGTTCTCCATGCTCCTGCTGGTGACGGCGTCCAACCTGCCGCTCATGTTCGTCGGCTGGGAAGGCGTGGGGTTTTGCTCGTACGCGCTCATCGGGTTCTGGTATGAAGACCCGGCCAATGCCGACGCGGGCAGGAAGGCGTTCATCGTCACCAGGCTCGGGGACGTGGCGTTCGGGGTTGCGCTGGTTTGGCTTTTCTATTTCGCCGGTTCAACGGACATAACGGCCATCAATGAAATGGCCGCGGCCTCCATGCCCGCCCGGACGGCTTTTATAATCTCCATACTGCTGCTTGTCGGCGCGGCGGGCAAGTCCGCCCAGCTTCCCCTGACAGTCTGGCTGCCTGACGCCATGGCCGGCCCTACTCCCGTCTCCGCGCTGATACATGCGGCGACGATGGTGACTGCCGGGGCATATCTCCTTATGAGGATGTTCCCCATAATCAGTCTTTCCGAACCGGCCATGATGGTTATCGCGGGCCTGGGCGCCGTCACCGCTTTTTACGCCGCGACCGCCGCACTCTACCAGCGGGACATCAAGAGGGTACTGGCCTATTCGACCATCAGCCAGATCGGTTATATGGTAGTGGCCGTCGGCGCGGGGAGCCTGTCCGCCTCGCTCTTTCACCTCATCGTCACACGCTTTTTTCAAGAGCCTGCTCTTCATGGCGGCGGGCTGCGTCATCCAGGCGATGCACGAGGAGCACGACATATTCAAAATGGGCGGGCTGGCCCGGAAGATGCCGCTTGTTTTCGCATGTTTCCTGGCGGGCGCCCTCGCGCTTGCCGCCGCGCCCGGGACAGGCGGCTTCTTCAGCAAGGACGCCATACTCACCGCGGCGTTCATGCGCGGCGGATGGTTCTACTACTCCATTTATGCGCTTGCTGGAGCTGACCGCGCTGCTTACGGTACTGTATATATTCCGCGTGGTATTTGTGGTGTTCGCGGGTCCGGAGAAGAAAGCGCCCGCAAGGATTCCCTGGGCCATGCCGGTGATACTCGTGCCGCTTGCCATATTGAGCATTGTCGGCGGGCGCGTTGACATGCCTGCGCTTTTCGGGGGTTCCGAGAGGCTCACGAGTCTTTTGCGCGCGCAGGGGCTGGCGGGAGAGGCGGTGGCGTCTGCGCCTGGCTTAAGCCTTCAGGTCATTGCCGCGCTTGTATTCGCGGCCGGCCTTGCGGCGGCATATTATTTCTATGTCGCCAGGCCTGAAAAACGGGAAGCCATGGCAACCGGACATGCCCGCCTCATCGACTTCATGGGGAAGGCCTGGCGCCTGGACGAGCTGTATTACAGGATATTTGTCCGCCCGTACAGGAAGATGGCGGATATCCTCTGGGTGCAGATTGACGAGGCTTCCATAGACGCCTCGCTTGAGAAGACGGGAGAGGGCTTCGCGAGGCTTGGGACCTGGCTTCGCGGGGGCGTCACCGGCAAGGCCGCCGCGTATATCTCCTCCTTAGCTGCCGGGGCGGCGATTATCCTCGTCTATTTCTTGTGGGGGATGAAATGAGCGGGGCGCTTACGTTCCTCATATTCCTCCCGGCCCTGGCCGCCCTTCTGCTTCTTTTCGAGAAGAACGCGAAAATCGTCCGGTGGCTTGCCGTGTTCATTACCCTTGACGAGCTTATCGTCTGCCTCGGCCTGTACTGGCTCCGCTGGCAGGGGATGATGTTCTCCGGCCCGGACTTTCTTTATCTGGACCACCTCTGGATATCCCGGTTCGGGATACATTACGCGCTTATGATGGACGGGGTGAGCCTTCTGCTTGCGACTCTCACCGCGTTTTTGTTCCTGCTCTCGGTGCTTGCCTCCTGGAACCAGGTAAAGGAGCGGGTAGTGTTGTTCCACTGCATGCTGCTTTTCCTGGAGACAGGTATAATGGGCGTGTTCCTTTCAGCCGACCTCTTCCTGTTCTATATGTTCTGGGAGGTGATGCTCATCCCGATGTTCTTCCTTATCGGCATTTGGGGGCACGGACGGAGAATATATTCCGCAGTAAAATTCTTCGTCTTCACCATTTCCGGAAGCCTTCTGATGCTGCTCGCCATAATCGGGATTTACATCCTGCACGGCAGGCAGACCGGCGTATATACTTTTCTGCTCCAGGACCTTATCGGAACCACGGTATCGCCGGCGCTTTCGGCGGCGCTGTTCCTCGGGTTCCTCCTGGGGTTCGCCGTCAAGGTGCCGCTGTTCCCGCTTCATACCTGGCTCCCGGACGCCCACACAGACGCCCCGACGGCTGGAAGCGTCATCCTTGCCGGGCTGCTTCTGAAGACCGGCGCGTACGGTCTGCTCCGGGTGGCGTTTCCGCTTTTCCCGCAGGCTGCTAAGGCATTCCTGCCCCTGATATTTACAGTCGCAGTCATAGGCATATTCTATGCCTCCTGGGTCGCGCTTGCGCAGAAGGACATGAAAAGGCTGATTGCATACTCCAGCGTATCCCATCTGGCATATGTGGTGCTGGGGATTGCTGTCTGGAACGAGGTGTCGTTAGCTGGCTCGGTGCTCCAGATGGTGAACCACGGCATCACGACCGGCGCGCTTTTTATAATGGTCGGGATGATGGACGAGAGGATGCATACCCGCGATATGAGAGCGTACGGAGGGTTGTGGTCGCAGGCCCCCGCCCTGTCCGCGTTCTTCCTGTTCTTCGTGCTCTCCTCTCTGGGGCTGCCGGGCCTTAATAATTTCGCCGGGGAGTTCCTCATCCTTACCGGGGTCTTCCGGGCGCACCCGTACCTCTCCGCGGCAGGTTTCCTGGGGATGGTCTCTACCCTCATATACCTGCTGTCGCTTGCCCAGAAGGTGCTGTTCGGCCCGCCGAAAGACTACACGGCTATCGGCTTCGGCGACTTATCGGGGCGGGAATTGGCGGTATTAATCCCGCTTGCCATACTCGTAGTGCTCATCGGGGTCTATCCGCACGTTCTCCTGCGCGTTCTGGAAATGCCGGTCAGGGACATGGTAAACGCGGCCTCGCTAAGCACATATGCCGGCGGGGTAGCGCCATGACGGTTATGGACTTCCATCGGCTCCTGCCGTATATGGTGCTCGGGATGGGGGCGGTCCTTATCCTCCTGCTGGGTGCGTTCTGGCGGTCCTTGGGCCCACGGCGTCTGAATATCCTGGGCGCGGCCATCGCGCTCGCCGCCGGGATCTCGGCGATATATACCCAGCCTTCCCAGGCCGAAATCGGTAACCTGCTGAGATACGACAGCTTCGGCAGGTTCTTCACCGCCGCATCGTCTTTCATCGCCTGCGTCTCACTTTTATTCTCCTCCGGGTACTCGACAAGGAGGCCCATCGGAGATGAGGAATTTCCCTCACTCGCCCTCTTCGCGGCATTCGGGATGTCGCTTCTCGCGTCCTCCTCGAACCTCCTTGGCGTGTTCCTGGGGCTTGAGAGCATGTCGCTTTCGCTCTACGTCATGCTGGCAAGCAACAAGTCGGACCCCCTGTCCGGAGAGTCCGGCCTGAAATACCTGATAATCGGCGCTATCTCCACCGCCTTCTTCGCGTACGGTCTCGCGCTGATCTACGCCGATACGGGCACGCTCTCTCTCGCCGGTTCGATTTCGTCTCTTTCAAGGGGTCAGGCAATCGGCGGCGTCGGCCTTGCCGGGTGGGCGATGCTTGTCGTGGGACTCGGGTTTAAGACGTCGCTCTTCCCGTTCCACCTCTGGGCCCCGGACGTCTATCAAGGCGGCCCCGCGCCGACTGTCGGTTTCCTGTCCACCGCGTCGAAGGCCTCGGTCTTTGCCGTATTCCTTAAGTTCACCCACGCCGCGGGGGCGGCATGGGGCGAGCTGTCCGTCGTACTTTGGGTCATGGCCGTTTTTACCATGGCCTTCGGAAATATCGCCGCCCTTACCCAGAACAACGTCAAGCGGCTGTTGGCGTACTCTTCTATCGCCCAGATGGGATATGTCCTGGTAGCGCTTATCGCGGCTCCCGAGAGTGGCCAGTCGGCGGCTATATTCTATCTTGTCGCCTATAGCGCGATGGAGCTTGGAGCTTTCGGCGCAATCTCCGCATTCTCCGGAAAAGAGGGCGAGTTAGGCGACATAAGGGCCATTAAGGGAGTGGGCTTCAAATATCCGCTCAGGAGCGCCGCGCTCTCCATTTGTTTAATCTCGCTGGCCGGGCTTCCTCCGACGGCAGGGTTCATCGGAAAGTTCGGGATATTCTTTTCGGCCATGAGCGCCGGATATGTCTGGCTGTCTATAATAGGCATCCTGACGGCGATAATCTCCGTCTATTATTATCTGCGCGTGGTCGTGTTCATGTACATGCGCGAAGAGGAAAAACAGGCGCTAACGGCCGCCGCGTTTCCCGCGGTCGATTTCCCCGCGGGGTTTGCCCTTGCCGCCCTTTCGGCAATAGTCATTTACCTGGGAATATTCCCCGGAAAATTGTTGGACTTAATCGCCTCCCTCGGGCAGTTGACCATTTAACTTAGCATAGATTAAGCCGAAAAAAAAGGGCCCCGTGACGGGCCCTTTTTTTATTTCCGTCCCCCCGAATGCGGGAATGACGATATATCGTTTACCTGAAATTGCTTTCTATGTATTCGGCGATGGCTTTGGCATCTTTGTCCGGGAGCGTCTTCTTGTCGAACTTCGTCATGCCGGGACCCGGATTACGCATCTTCTTCACGATGTCACTCGCCGACTTTACCCCGTTATTCTCTCTATCTTTCCTCGATAGAGTCTTCTGCGGGTTTATGATGTTGCCGCCGTCTTTATGGCAGGCGGCGCAGTTCGCTTCGAAGAGCGCCTTCCCGTCGGGCTTTGCGGCATGTGCGGCGGTGGCGGCGGTGGCGGCGAAAACGAGGCCAAGCGAGAGTGCTATTATTTTCTTGCGCATCAGGTGTTCCCTCCTTTGTTTGAGATTTAGTTTATCCGGCGGTTTAAACCTTGTCAAACAAAAAGCCCGCTATCTTTTCAGATAACGGGCGATGGATCCAGGTACGGACAATTAGCTGACAATTGCGTAAAACGTAATCCGCGCGATTATGACTTCCTAAGCTGCGCGGCTTTCTCCTCGTCGGAGTTATTTACCCGGAGCAGGAGCGGGCGCAGGTGCCGGAGCAGGAGCAGCGCGTGGTCGAACCGCCCATTGCCGGAGCAGCCGGAGCAGGAGCCTCGGTCGGAGCGGGAGCGGGAGCAGGCTCTTCCGCCTTCTTGCCGCAAGACGCCAAAGAAAGCACCAGTGCGCCGGATGCCAACAGCACAACCAATTTCTTCATTTTCATTCTTCGTCTCCTTTCATTAGAGTCAACTTGCCGGGCCAGCCGGTTCCAAAACATTCCAAAAGAGTTTAGTCAAAGCGATTCCCTTTGTCAACTAAGAAATTTTATCTTTTCTAATTTATTTCATGCAATTATAGCACAAATTCCGGTTTTTTGGAGGACGCCGGGGGACCTTCCGGAAAAACCCTTGAAGAAGGGCCTCCCCTGGGATATAATGGCGCAGGACTTTATTCCTTGGGAGAGGTGACTTAAAATGTCGATTGAAAAGATAGACGCACTGGAAGAGAGGATATCGAAGGTAGTCGAGCTGGTGAAGGCCCTGAAGGAAGAAAAGCTCCGCCTCCAGGACGAGGTAACGCGCCTTGGCGAGCAACTGAAAGCCTGTCAGGCGCTGGAGGAGGAGGCCTCGGTCCTCCGGTCCGAAAAAGAGCAGGTGCGCGAGAGGCTGGAGAAGCTGCTTCAGTCCGTTGAGGGTCTGGCGGTGTAACCATGAAAAGTGCCGACGTGGAGATATTCGGGACTTCCTATACCGTTAAAGGCGATGCGGACCCGGAATACGTGCTGCAGCTCGCCCGGTATGTGGACGAGAAGATGCGTTCGCTCCAGAGGAAAAGCCCGCCCACGGCCAGCCCGCAGAAAATTGCGGTGCTCACTGCCGTCAATATAGCCGACGAGCTCTTCAAGCTCCGCAGGAGGCAGGCGGAGGTGGAGAACATGGTCCAGAAGAAGACCGGAGACCTCTTCGACATCCTCGACGGCGGCTGATTTTTCCCTTGAATTTTTCAGTCGGATAAAGTACCCTTATACTTGTTAAGGGCTTTTTTATCCCCTGCCCGGTGCGTGATTACTGGGGGTTTTTTGACCAACGCTAACAAAAAGGGAGCTGGGCAGTCTGAAGAGGGTGTGCATGCCCGCAAGGGAAGCCTGAACTCTTCATCCTGGCGCCCACCTAGTTTACCTAGGTTCAAAAACACTCTCTGACACGGCTTGGGCGGGGGCTGATTTTCCGGGGCGGATATTCCTCCAAGTAGTTTTCGGGCGGATATCGTTTCCGGGGCGGATATTAAATCCTCGGGATGTTTTAAAGCTACCTCCGGGCGGCCCTGAATAAAAAAGCGGAAGGGCCGCAAAGGGACTTTGAGCAGGAACAAAAAAGAATAACAAGGAATTTAATGACTTTTGGGCTTCTCATCGGCATCTTCTTCATCTGTCCGGCTATTTTCCGGTTAATCCCGGAATTTCCGGCAGTCAAGGGGTTTGCCGTTCATAACCTGGTCGAATGCAGGGCAACATCCTGCGCGGTCTCTCCGAACCACCACGGTCCCCCGGGGAGTTATTCACCGCCGCTTTTGGGAACCCTGCGGATGCGCCAGAAGTCATAAGATCTCTTAGCTTTTCCTCTCTTTAGTCCCTTCTCTTATCGACGGACCGGGGTGGTCAGTCGGGCCAGTGGTCTGTCGGGCCGCGGGCTGACAATTTATGGCAGTGGGCCGTTTTACTTGATCCGGGCCATGAATGGCCAGTCTGAGCCGGTTCAACCGGTTTTCCCGTCGATATCCGCTTTACCTTTGGAAGGAAATATACATGCCTGACCTGTTATCCGCCTTGAAGGAGGACTCCAGCAGCTCTCCGCTCGCCTGGCGTTTAAGGCCGACGAAGCCTGGATGAGTTCGTGGGGCAGGAGCATATCCTTGGGCAGGGGAAGATGCTAAGGCGCATGATAGAGGCGGACCGTTTAGGCTCCGTGATACTGTACGGGCCTCCCGGTTCCGGGAAGACTGCCCTGGCCCATGTCATAGCGAACAGGACCAGCGCGGTCTTCGAGCCGATAAACGCCGTGACCTCCGGCGTGGCGGACATAAGGAGGATTACCTCCCAGGCCGCCATGGAGCTTAAGCGGAGCGGCAGGAAGACCATCCTTTTTATAGACGAGATACACAGGTTCAACCGCACCCAGCAGGACGCGCTTCTGCCTGACGTGGAAAAAGGCGTGGTGGTATTGATAGGGGCCTCGACCGCAAACCCTTTTTTCTCGATAATACCGGCGCTTTCTTCCCGCTCCCAGATTTTTGAGCTAAGGCCGCTCTCGGTGCAGGATTTAAGCATACTTATCGACAGGGGCCTTTCCGACAGTGAGCGGGGCCTGGGCGGGCATAAGGTCCGGCTGTCCGACGATGCGCGGGAGTTTATATTGTCGCGCTCCGAAGGGGACGCGAGAAGGGCCTTAAACGCGTTGGAAATAGGCGTTCTGACGACAAGGCCCGGCCCGGACGGTTTTATAAATTTCGACCTTAACGTCGCGGAAGAGTCCATCCAGAAAAAGGCGGTGGTCTATGAGGAGGATGAGCATTACGACACCATATCCGCCTTCATAAAGAGCCTCCGCGGGAGCGACCCGGACGCCGCCGTATATTGGCTGGCGAAGATGGTATACGCGGGCGAGGACCCGCTCTTCATCGCAAGACGCCTCATCATTGCGGCCTCGGAGGACGTGGGCAACGCCGACCCGCGCGCGCTCCTGGTCGCGGTGGCCGCGCTTCACGCGTTAGAGCACGTCGGGATGCCGGAAGGACGCATCGCATTAGCCCAGGCGACTACGTACATAGCCTCGGCCCCGAAATCCAACGCGTCGTATATGGCGCTTGAATCGGCAATGAGCGATATCAGGGAAGGAATAGTCCTCCCGGTGCCGGACCACCTCCGGGATGCAAGCTATAAGAGCGCCAGGAAGCTTGGGCGTGGCAAGGGGTACAAATATCCTCACGATTATCCCGGCCATTGGGTGGAGCAGGACTATCTGCCGGAAAAAAGAGATTATTACATCCCGTCGGACCAGGGTTTCGAGAACGAGATTTTGCGGGTGCAGGCCTCCCGCAAGAAGAAGGACAGAGCTTCATAAAATAACTCCCAGGGAGGGTTTAAAGCGTCATGAACTTAATGAACATAGTCTGGATAGCGGTAGCGGCCATAGCGGGGCTTGTGGTCGGCATCCTGATAAAAAGAGGGATGGCCGAATCGAAGATACGGGAAGCCGAAGAGAGCGCCAAAAAGATAATAAAAGACGCGGAACGGGACGCGGAGACGAAGAAAAAGGAACTCCTGCTGGAGGCGAAGGACAAGCTCTACCAGCAGCGCTCGGATTTCGAAAAAGAGATAAAGGACGGGCGGGCCGAACTGAACACGCTGGAGAAGCGGCTTATCCAGAAAGAAGATTACCTGGAGAAGAAAACCGACTCCCTGGAAAAGCGGGACGGCGACTTGAACCGCAAGGAAAAGGAGATGGCGAACCGTGAAAAGGCGCTCGTCGAGAAGGAGCAGCGGTACGACAACGGCCTGGCCGAACAGGTACGGAAGCTTGAGCAGGTAGCCGGGATGAGCTCCGAGGAGGCGCGGAAGGAGCTTCTGGCGCGGATGGAGGGAGAGGCGACGCTGGAAGGCGCGAAGATGGTAAAGCGCATCGAGGACGAAGCCAAGTCCACCGCGGACAAGAAGTCCAAGGAGATAATGGCGCTGGCCATCCAGAGATACGCGAGCGACTACGTCGCCGAGTCCACCACGTCGCTGGTAAACCTCCCGAACGACGAGATGAAGGGCCGCATCATAGGCCGCGAGGGCCGGAACATCCGGGCCCTGGAAGCCGCGACCGGCATCGACTTGATAATCGACGATACGCCCCAGGCGGTTATCGTTTCCGGCTTCGACCCGGTCCGGCGCGAGATCGCCAGGCTATCCATCGAGCGGCTCATGGCCGACGGGCGCATCCACCCGGGCAGGATTGAGGAAGTCGTAGACAAGGTAAGGAAGGAACTGGACGACGCGATGCGGGAGGAAGGCGAGAAGGCGGCCTTCGACCTCGCGATACACGGCATCCATCCGGAGATAATAAAATTAATCGGGCGGCTTAAATACCGCACAAGTTACGGCCAGAACGTCCTGATGCACTCCCGCGAGGTCGCCTTTTTAGCCGGCGTAATGGCGGCTGAACTCGGCGTGGACACAAAACTCGCCAAGCGCGCGGGTCTGCTGCACGACATAGGCAAAGCGGTCGACCACGAGATCGAAGGCACGCATGCCGGCATCGGACATGACCTTGCCAAGAAATACGGTGAAAACCAGAAGGTGCTGAACGCGATTATGGCGCACCACGGGGACGAACCCTTCTCCTGCGTCGAGTCCGTCCTTGTCGCGGCCGCCGACGCGCTGTCCGCGGCCAGGCCGGGGGCGAGGCGCGAGACGCTCGAGACCTATGTCAAACGCCTTGAGAAGCTGGAAGAGGTGGCGACATCTTTCAAGGGCGTGGAGAAGTGTTATGCCATTCAGGCGGGCCGCGAGATACGGGTCATCGTAAAGCCTGAGGACGTGGACGATATAAGCGCGGCGCAGATATCCCGCGAGATAGCCAAAAAAATAGAAGAGGAAATGGCGTACCCCGGCCAGATAAAGGTGACTGTGATACGCGAATCGCGCTACGTGGAATTCGCCAAGTAATGGAGACCCTGTTCATCAGCGACCCCGGCATGAAGTGGGATTCCGACTAATGGAAATCCTCTTCATAAGCGACATAGTGGGCGACCCCGGCCGGAAGGCCGTGGCCGCTCATCTGCCCGCGGTCCGCGAGAAATACGGCGTCCATGCGGTGATAGCCAACGGCGAGAACGCCGCCGGGGGTTTTGGCATAACGCCTAAAATCGCCCAGGAGCTTCTCGATATGGATATCGACCTCCTCACCTCCGGCAACCACATCTGGGATAAAAAAGAGATATACGAGTACCTGGACAGGACGGACAAACTGCTTCGTCCCGCCAATTTGCCGCCCGGCGTCCCGGGCACCGGCAGCGCGGTCTTCACGGCATCCGACGGCACTAAAGTCGGCGTATTGAACCTGATGGGCCGGATATTTCTGACGCCGTCCGACTGCCCGTTCAGAAGAGGGAAAGAGGAAACGGAGAAACTGAAAAAACTGGGCGCGGAGGTGATACTGGTCGATTTCCATGCGGAGGCCACCTCCGAAAAAATCGCACTCGCCCTGTATCTCGACGGCCAGGTGAGCGCGGTAGTAGGGACGCATACCCATGTCCAGACATCGGACGAGAGGCTGCTCCCAGGCGGCACGGCCTTCATCACGGACGTCGGCATGACCGGGCCGCACGATTCCGTCATAGGCGTCACCTCCGAACTCGCAATCGGCCGCTTCCTGACCCAGATGCCCGCCCGCTTCGATACCGCAAAAGGCCCCGGCACCTTCGAGGCGGTGATAATCTCGGCCGACCCTGATACCGGGCAGGCGACAAAGATACAGCGATTAAGTCTTACTTAAGTCGTTACTTTTCTTTCGAGAAAGAAAAGTAACACAAAAAAAAGCTGGACTTAAAAACAAATTTAAAAGTTTTTGGCGTTACCTTTTTACCAAAAAGGTAACGGTTTATCAATGCAACTTGATTTATCTTTCAGCGGCCCCATTACCGTCTCCGAGCTTACCCGGCGTATCCGGGAAAAGCTGGAGTCCGGCTTCTCCGACGTATGGATAACCGGCGAAATTTCCGGCCTGCGCATCCCACCCTCCGGCCATATATACTTCACTTTAAAGGACAAGGACGCCCAGATAAAGGCGGTTTTTTTCCGCTCCGGCAACCGCTATCTGAAGTTCGCGCCGAGGGACGGTATGGAGGTTATCCTGCGGGGCCGGGTGACGGTTTACGACCCGCGCGGCGAGTACCAGGTAGTCGCGGAATACATGGAGCCGAAAGGCATTGGCGCGCTCCAGCTCGCGTTCTTGCAGCTAAAGGAAAAACTCGAAAAGGAAGGGCTTTTCGATCAAGTCCCGGAAACGCCCCCTGCCCGCCCACCCGAGGCGCGTCGGAGTCGTAACGTCCCCGTCCGGCGCGGCGATACGGGATATATTAAATGTCCTCGGCAGGCGCGCGCCCGGCGTGAAAATATTAATCGCTCCGGCGACGGTGCAAGGCGCGTTCGCGCCGGCGGAGATAGCATCCGCGATATCGGAACTAAATAAGATAGACGGCCTGGACGTCATTATCGTAGGGCGCGGAGGAGGGTCAGTGGAAGACCTGGCCGCTTTCAATACGGAAGTGGTCGCGCGCGCTATCGCCTCGTCCGACATCCCCGTAATATCCGCCGTCGGGCACGAGACGGACTTTACGATAGCCGATTTTGCCGCCGACTTAAGGGCCCCCACCCCGTCCGCCGCCGCCGAAGTGGTTGCGAAAAACGAGGAGGATATGGCGGATATTCTCCGTTCGCTTCGCGGCAGGTTAGTTTATGCAGTAGTGCAGGAGCATCGGCGTCTGCGGGACAGGTTAAATTCCGAGGAACGGGCGCTGATAAACCCGATGAGGCGCTTGCATGACCATGCGCTCCGGCTGGACGAGCTGTCCGGGAAGGCTGATGTCGGCAGAAGCGCGGTTAATACTCACCTTGAAAAACAAGGCTGTTTCTCTCTCCCGCGCCCTGGCTCTGCTTGAGCCACTCGCGCCCTTGAAGGCCGGTTTCGCCATCGTGAAGAGCTTTTCCGACGGCCGGATAATAAAGTCGAGAGCCGAGGCAAGGGCCGCGGGCAGGTTGACGCTTCAGTTTGATGACGGAGAAATCGACGCCGAAGTAGTGAAATAATACCCCCCAGAATTCTCCCCGCTTGCATTTCGACAGGCTCATGAACTCCCCGGCCGGCGTTTAGTCCCGTATTAACCAAGGCGGGGAGAATATGTGGCGGGTTACCATCGCCAAAAAGAAAGGCCGGCATCTCTGCCAGCCTTTTATTTTTCAGATCTAACTTCGCCCGTTCAGCAGGGTGGACGCTGGAGCTGTACGCCGCTCCGCGCCCGCTTCAGGCTACTGGTAACTACGTTGGCAGTTGCGCCGGTCGAATATGTGTGAGCGCCGTCGTGCGAGAACGCTTTGTAATAATAATGAGTATAGTGAGTTAACGTCCCGTACGTATCCAGCTCGCCGTTCGGGGTGCCGGTGCCGGTGCCGTCATAGACAACCGTACCCGTTCCGATGGCGCCTCCCACGGTATACGTCGTGCCGTTCGTCGGCGCCGTGAAGGTGCCGGTGGTATTGCGGAGTATCAGCACGCCCGTGAACGGAGACGCCGGGTTTGTCCAGCCCAGCTGTATCCCCCCCGTGGTTGAATATTTCGATGTTGCTGTGAGGGTAACGTTTACCGCGGTGAGGATCACGCCCGTGGTGTTGGTGAAGGTCGTGACCGTGTAGTTACCGCCGCTGTTGCCGTCGTTGACAGTGTACGTGGCGCACCGACAGCGTCTTGCCCGTCCCGTTCTTGGTGTCGTAGGTCTCCGTCAGGCCTGTGACCGTGTCGGTGCCTGGAGGCCCGAAACCGTGGGGACTGCGACGGGCGGCGGTGGTGCCGTCGTAGGTCTTGGTGTTGGTCGCGGCCGTGATGGTCAGAGCGCCTTCGTGATGCGCCCGTGGTGTCGTGACGTCGTGACCGTGTAGTTGCCCCCGCTGTTGCCGTCGTTGACCGTGTAGGTGGCGACCGACATCGTCTTGCCCGTGCCCACGTTCTGCGTTGTCGTAGGTCTCGCGTCAGGCCGGTGACCGTGTCGCTGCCACAGGTGCCGGTAACCGTCGGCGTGCCCGTCGCGCGATGGTGCCGTCGTAGATCTTGGTGTTGGCCAGCCGCGGTGATCGTGAAGCGCGCCTTGGTGATCACGCCGGTGGTGTTGGTGAAGTCGTCACCGTGTAGTTGCCGCCGCTGTTGCCGTCGTTCACCGTGTAGCCGCGGCGACCGACAGCGTCTTGCCCGTGCCCGACGTTCTTGTTGTCAAAGGTCTCGCCAGGCCGGTGACCGTGTCGGTGCCGTCGAGGCATGCCTGTAACCGTCGAGGACCGCGGCGGCGGCGGTGGTGCCGTTGTAGACCTTGGTGTTTGTCAGGGCAGTGATGGTGATAGGCGCCTTGTGATGTTGGCCGTCGTTGATGCAGTGGTATTGCCAAGCGTGTAGTTGCCTGCGTCGGCGCCGCCGGTTATGCTGATGCCGGTGACGCTGACCGCGATGCCGTTGGCGACGTTCTGGCTGGCAAAGGTTGCGCCGGTGTAGCTTTCCGTGACCACGTCGCTAGAAGATGGTTATCGGACAGCGTCACGGTCGCCGCCGTACTGCGGTTGTATGTCTTGTTAACACCCGTCGCGGTTACTGTAAGGGTCGCCGCCGTGATGTTGGCAGTCGTCGTGCCGACGGAAGTCAGGCTGTAGTTGCCAGACGCGGTGCCGGTAAGGCTTAAGCCGCTCCCCGTCACCGTCTTGCCGTTGGCCACGTTCTTGTCGCTGAATGTCGCCGTGCCGCCCGTCAAGGTGACGTTCGCTGTATCGCCCGCCAATACGCCTGAGAGCGACCTGCCGGTGATGCTTGCCGTGTTCGTGGCGTCGTAGGTCTTGCCTGCTGGCGGTGATGCTGCCCGTGACGCCCAGCGCGGTAATGTTGGCCGTCGTTGTCGCCGTGGTCTGGGTAAGCGTGTAGTTGCCCGCCGCCGAGCCGGTAAGGCTGAGGTTGACCGTAACCGTTTTGCCATTGGCCACGCTCGCATCCGAGAATGTCGCCGCGCTGGTGACCAGGGTGACGTTACCCACATCGCCGGGCTGTACGCCGACCAGCGCGAGCGTATTGCCGGAGAGTGTGCCGCATTCGTGCCGTCGTAAGTCTTGCCGCTGGCGGCGATGGAACCGGAGATAGTGAGGTTCCCGGACGACACACTTGCGGTGGGGGCGGTGGTCGCCGGCGTGCTTCCGCCATAAATGTCGGAAGCCGTTATCGTGCAGGTGATGGTCTTGCCAATCTCGGAGGACGTGAGCGTATAGTCGTTAGCGTCCGCGCCGATGTTCGTCCCGGAAGCAGCCCACTGGTAGTGTAGCGTCACCGGGTCGCCGTCCGCGTCCGCAGTGCCCGTATCTGCCAGGGTCAGGTTAGTACCGAATGTCACCGAGCCGGTTATTGACGGCGTGCCCGTGAAGGTCGGCGCCGAATTGGAGGTCCTGTTCCATGAGGCCGGACTCGAGGAGTGACAGGAAGAGGTGCAAGTGCTGGTCCCGCCGTCAAAGGTGAATGCGTTAAGGGATGCCGGGGTCATGCCCAGGTTGCCCTTGGCGTTGCTGACGTTGGCGTCCGAGACTTCCGTGCCGTCGGAAGCGTGCGGGTAGGCTTTCTCGGTCCCGTTGTCCGCTCTGCCATTGCTCCATAAATCATTTGTATTATCAGGATGGCAGGTATGGCATGCGCCGTTGCCGCCGCCTATGCGGGTAATATGGTTGACGTGGTCGCCCGAAAGCGGAGCCTCGGTGCCGGAAACGCCGGAGCCGTCCGCGTGGCAGGAGTTGCAGTTGAGCATTAAGCCTGCACTGGTGTAATTGGCCCAGCGCGCCGGGTTAGCGGAGCTTGTGCCCCTGTGACAGGCCACTGTGCAATAACCGGCGCGAGGGGCGTCCTCCATCGAAGAAATGGAATTCGGCCTGTCGCTGACGCCGCCCCGGTCGGAGGAGTACCTCATGAAGCCCTTCGTCGCCGGCCAGCCGTAGTTGGGGTTATGATAGTCGGGCGCGCTGGATGTAGTCGACGTTGTGGACCACTGCAAGAATCCGCTCAAGTGGTTCGGATGATCTGCGGCGTGGCAGACCTGGCAGACACCGCGGTTGTTATACGTGACGCCATTGATAACTGTCGTTCCGCTCCATGAATTTCCGCCGATTGTCCCGGATTTGCCCGCACCCGTGGGGTAGCTGGCCGAAGAGTAGTTCGATGGATGCCATGCAGCCCGCGTTCGTTGTCGTTCTGCGGCAACAGTTTATTCTCGTACCCGGGCGCCGCGCCGGTTGCCCTGGCGTCATACGATACGCTGCCGCTTGAACCGGTCGAGGCATTGTTGAAGATCGTACCGTGGCACTGCCCGCAGTTTATGGTAGCGGCGGAGGCGGGTGCTGGCGCTCCCAAGGTCGCCATGACGAATATTACAAGTACAAGAGCTAGGCCAATCGACAACCCACGCTTTCTGTAGTTGATTTCGCCGGCGAATGCCATTTTGCCTCCCAGAGTAAACTTATTAAACGTAAATATTATTTTATTATATATAAAACAAGCTTAATACTTTGAATATGCTAAAAAAAAAGCTTCACATATTCGGAAATATTATATAAGGCTTTTAGTCAGGAATGTCAAGTAACATGCACAAGAACATGTTAGCCGTCTACCTTTTTTATCACGAGGCCGGTCGGCAATATGACAAGTTTATGCTCTACGCCCGTAACTACCTTGGCTTCATAAGAATACTGGTAGTCTTGGGATGACCCTTTGGGCACTACCTGGCCTCTGAAATTGAAATCTTTAAGTGCGGTCCTTCTGACAGTCACATAGCCTTTTATCATGTAGTAAGGCTTTTTCGCCCCAGGTTCGTTTTGATTGGTATGTTCGTACGTTATTGTTACAATACTGGTAGAAAGCGGCCGGGCGGGGTCTTTTAACGTCAGAACCGACCACAGCGTATAATAGACCGCTTTGTCGGCCTTTTGCTCATTGGATACGCACCCGGCCAACAGGGCAATCAAGACCACCGAAAATATAATTAGAACTATTTTTTTCATCGTACTCGCTTCGTTTAATTATTTCTGGTAAAACCGAACATCTGCCGGTACACCGGCAGATGTTCTATTGCTTAATTAGCTTTGTCCCGTCCAGACGATACGGCCCGCATTGTTACATCAGGGACCAGCTGCCTTCCCCGCCAACGGTATGACAACCGGCCACGCCGTCACTGGGACTGCATGTGTACGTGCTGGAATTGTAATTCACGTCCGTATTAATGTAGGCGCCGTCCGAGCCAACCGGCAGGGTAAGCCCAGACGAACCGTCCGCCCGCTGGTGATCGCTGAGGCCGCCTGTATTGGGGTGGCAGTCAGCACACCCTGCCGCAGTGAGTGTAGAGCTTGTCGCAAGGTCGAAGACGTGGTAGTTGTGCCCTCCGACCAGCGCGCCGACGGTGATACCGTCGTTTTCTACAGAGCCGTCACTGTGGCACATGTTGCAGGACACGCTGCCGTTCCATTTTTTCGGTGCATTAGGTACGGTATGTGAATTTAAATATTCATTCCTCGGGTGGCATTTGCTGACGCAAGTCGTACTGGTGCCGTTTTTTACCGCCGAGGAAATATTGTTCATAAGCACGACGTTGTTATCAGGGTTTGGATGTTAGTGCCGTCCGAGGCGTGCGGGTAAGCCTTGACGCTGCCGTCGTCTATGGACGCCCTGCCTTGGCTAGTATTGTCCGAGTGGCAGTTCACGCATCCGGCGTCGTTCGCCGAGTTCATCGCAACAAAGCCGCCTGGCAAGATGGCGGTGGATCCCAGATGTCCCGGATGATTGCCGGACAAGTCAGATTCGGAGCCGGACTTGCCGTTAACGTCCGCATGGCAGCTATTACAGGTCAGCCTCGCGACGGAGGAGGTGTAGTTGTTCCACTTCGCGGAGTTAGTGGCAGTCGTACCCTTATGACAGGCCTTCGTGCAGGTCGCCGTCCCGTCCATAAGAGCGATGTTGATGCCGTTTGCACTGCTCCCGGTGCCCGTGACATTGCCTTTCAACCCGACTGAACTGACTTTTTGCGCGCCACTGGGCGACATGCCGGAGAACGTAACAAAGCCGCTTTCATGGCTGTACTGGTTGTGGCAGTATTTGCAGTTGCCCCTGGTTGAACCGTTCATCCCGTAAGTCGCTGAGGAGTAGTTCATGTGAATGCCGTGCAGGCCGCGGCCCATTCCGCCTGTTATATTGTTGTACTGCGGAGTATTGATATCCTCGTAGGGTTTTACGCCTGGCATAAGAGATAGCGAACCATCGGCGTTATTTATGTAGGCCCCGTGACATTGACCGCAACCTATGGTCGCGGCGCCCGCCGCCCCTGCCAGCATTCCGGATAAAGCCAGCATCAGGAGAAACGCAAGCACACCTGCCGCCAACCTACGACTTTTCGCATCGATCTGATAGTTCATGGGACTTCCTTTTTAGGATTATTAAGTTTACGGCCCTGTATTCCTTAAAAGATGCGCAAGACTTGCAATACCCTCGCTCCTCTTGCGCACCCTCTGAGAAGTATACCTGGGCCCCGCCTATAGAGGCGGGACCCGTTGGCTGAATTTAAGTACAGTTTAGTACCAGTTCGGCGTGGTCCTGTTGAAGTGGCACTTCGCGTTGGAGCACTGCGCCGAGGAGCCGACCGTGTGGTTGATCACGGAGAAGCCCGTGGCAGCTTTGCTCTGTATGCGGGTGTCAGCTCCGGTGTACGCCTGCGCGACGGTGACTTTGTCCATGTGCGTGATGCCGTAGTGGCACTTGCCGCACTTGGTCGTGTCACCCGTTACGCCCGCGTAGGTGTCGCCCTTCGCATTGTACGCGCCGGCTCTGCTGAGGTGCTTCAACTGGCCAGCCAGACCAAGTACGCTGGTAGCCTCGTTGAAGGCGGACCTGACAGAGTGACCGTTCGTGGACGCCCAGTCAAGAGCAGCGCCAGGATACTCGTGGCAGGTCGCGCAGCCGGTTCCACCACCACCAGCTATCAACGTCTCCAGGGTCTCCTGCGTATTGACGCTGTCCCAGAGCGGGGACGTGATTACGTGGCATCTGTTCGTGCAGGTGCCGTGGGTCGTAATCGTACCAGCGCCCGACCAATTCGTACCGGACTTGTTGGTAAACGTGCTGGGCCCGATACCGGCGGCGCCGTTCAGGACCGGCAGCTGGATGATGTTAACCACGCCAAGGGCGTTCGTATGCAGGCCGGTATAGACCACGTGGCAGTCGTTGCAGGACGGAAGTCCGTGCGCGCCAACTCCTATCTTGTACGCAGAGATCTCCTCGAAGTGGAGACTGTGTGCGAAGGACAGCGGCCTGGTCGCGCTCTGATTGGCAGCCAAGGTAGCAGTGTGGTTGTGGCAAGCCTCGCAACCCGTGCTGGTGCCGCCCGTCGGCGCCGCGCCATTCCACGCCGGGTTGTTCAGCATCTTGACCGACTTGTTGAAGTGACAGTTGTTGGTGCAGCCGATGTTACCGGAGTTACGGTCGGTTGCGGACGCTACGCTCGGCGTCGCACTGGTCGTATTCGTCCAGAGGCCGGTTATCATGCCGCCAACAACCGCGTTCGCGGACACGACATTGGTACCGTCGGTGGCGTGCGGGTAGGCCTTACCGTAGCCGTTAGTGCCGTGACGCCCCAGTCAAGCAACCTTCCATTAACACCCCTGACGAGGGTCTCCGGGCCGCCCTGGCCCCTGTTGTCCGGATGGCAGGCCTGGCAGACGGCGTTGGCAACGCCTGGTTGCTGCTGACGTCCACGCTGTTCTGCAGGCGGACAGTGGTGCCGTTTACGAAGATCTTGATGCCGCCGGTTCCAGGCGCGGCAAATTCGCTGCTCGAACCGCCCAGGGTCAGGTGAGGGTTATGGCCGTAGCTGGCCGGGGCAGACAGGCCATAGCCTGCGCCGGAGCCACCGACATTGGTGGCGTCGCCGTGGCAGGAATTACAAGTCAGCTTTACGGAAGCCGAGGTGTAGTTGCCCCACGGAGCGGGGTTCGTTGCTGTGGTGCCCTTGTGGCAAGCCGGGGTACAAGTACCGGTGCGCGGCGCGGTCTCCATCGAGGTGAGGAGTTCGGCCTGATGCTCATGCCGCCCTGGTCGGAGTAGTACAGCAGGACCTTGAGGGGAATGCCGGGGTTGAGTATCCATCGCTCCGCCGGAGGTGCTGTAGTCGCGGTCGATGGTGGACCACTGCAGGAAGCCGCTCTCATGGTTCGGTGGTTGTCAGCGTGGCAATTACCGCATACGCCGCTGCCATTCGTGCTGTTGCCCGGGCCATAGGTCACCGAAAAGTAGTTCATGTGGATGCCGTGCAGTCCACGGTCGTTGTCGTACGACGGCGTGAGGTGGTCTGATACGCGGGAACCGCCCTGGGGTCGCTCGAGGGCAGGGCCCTTGCGTCAACAGACATGCTGCCGCTTGCGCCGGTCGAAGCGTTGTTGAAGATCGCACCATGGCACTCGCCGCAGCTTATGGTCGCTGCGGAGGCCATCCCGGCCAGACCCAGCGTCAGGCCCAAGGCCATGACCACGGTCAATAACATTTTCATTTTACTCATTTCAAAACCTCCAGTTAGTAAAAAAACTCCAACAGACAATGAACGACAAAAAAACCCTTTTTACCCCTTTTTCATCACCCCTTTCATATTGTTGATTTTTGTTAACTCCATTTCACCTTTAACACAGTTCGGAGTATTTTCCTCCCCTTTTTCATCACCCCTTTACAATCAAAGATTTTTATTATCACTAATACCAGTTCGGGGTCTCCCTGTCGAAGTGGCACGTGACATGGTAGCACTGCGCGGTCGCCTTGAACGAATTACTGCTGACAATGAAGTCGACTTCTCGAGGCCCCGTTCCCGTCGGGGCCACTAGATAGTCTCGTTCGTGTGGTCTCTCGCGCTCGCCAGGTGGCACTTCCCGCACAGGTTCTTATCTTCGTCACGTTGGGGAGGTATCCTTGTACGTGTCGTAGGCCGAGGCGGCGTTTAAATGCTTGATTGCGCCGGATGTGGCGTTAATTACGCCGGTGCCCAGGAGAGTGATGGTGCTCACTTGATCGGAGGAGGACCTGACGCAGTGGCCGTTTGTAGTTGGCCAGTCGTTAGGCGGGGAGCCGGGATATTCATGGCAGGTGTCGCAGGCCAGGCCGTAGGGTCCGTTGCCGGGGTTCCCCGCCCAAGCCTGGTGCCAGTCGTGTTATGGCATGCCACGTTGGTGCAGGTGTCGTCGGCGGTATTAACTTTGCCTATCGTGCCGCCGTCGTAGAATGTCCCCCCGTTCCAATAGGTCGTGGAAGAGGTATCGATATTGGCGGTGTCCAGTCCCTCCGGATGCGTAGTGCCGGGCTTGTTCCCGTGGCAAGTCTGGCAGATGGCGAGCCCAGACAGGCCGGGGAACTTGTTCGGGATAAAGATCGGGAAATGAGCGGCGAGTTGCCGGTATCGTTGTTCAAGCCAGCGGGCCCGTATACGCCGCCGACGCCCGGCGGGAAGCCGTGGCAGGCGTCGCAGGTGCCGCCACTCGACTGGAAGCCGTCGATGCTTGTGGCAGATCGGTGCAGTCACCTCCGGTGTTGTGGCCCATGCCGGTCCAGTCGTTTCCGCATGTGGTTGGCTGTCACCGTATGGCAGACCTCGCAGATGCCGAAGCCTGTGTCCGGGCCGAAGCCCGGCGCCGGTGAAGTTCTGGAAATTAACGGCCTTGCCGTTTATCACGTTCTTGATGAGCATTATATTGGTTGAGTTATGCGTGGTATGGCAGTCAAGGGATTCCGTCGCCGGTTCGGTGTTGGCCGTATGCAGATCGCGCCGTCATGTATATTTACCGAACCGGACTGAGACGAATAGCCGTTCAAAACCGTCTTATGACAGTCGCTGCACAGCGCCGTGCCGCTTGACTCCCTCATCAACTGACCGTTATTCGAAGGGGCGTTATGCTGTTTATGGCAGGAGGTGCAGTAAACCTTGCCGCCCTCTATGTATGCGTTCCCTTGTGCCTGAGGCGTGTTGGTGTTATTCAGGCCATTGGTATAGCCGAACAGAGCACTCCGGGTGGTTGCTCGTGACGCCGGTTCCGGGCGCATGGCTGGCTGCCAGCGACACGCGGTCGGCATGGCAGTCCACGCAGACGGCGTTGGCGGTGTTGTCGTCCCTCAGATAGGGCTCGCCGATATCAACGTTAATATAGGTGTTGCCGGGCTGGGCAATATTGAAGACTACCAGGGCGGAGTTGTTCTTGTACGTGTACTCGGAGGGATCTACCAGAAACTGCTTCTTGGTCCGGCTGTTCGTAATCGTCGGCTGGTATCCGTTTCTGTAAACCCTTATATATTGGGCAAGGTATTGCTTGGTCGATGAAACGCTGATCTGATACCTTTTATTGTCTGATGTGTTGGTAGCGGCATAGTTGAAATTCTCAACGGTTTTCTTCATGGCCTGGTGGCAGGTCTGGCAGCGGACTCTCATAGGAAGTATTGTTAGGAGCAAGGACTCATATGGGCCGTGCCGTCGATGATGTTCCCGTTGTAGTCCGTCTTGAAGCCCGACAGGGTCGGAATTCTCGTCCCGGCAGTCCCTATCACGCCGTTCCAGCTATGGGAATTGCCCATGGACGTGGCGTTTATGAGGATTATTCCAGTGACGTTCAGGTATTTGTTGGTGGAGGCCGTCCCCGGGTTCTTCTGGTGCGCCTCGCCCGCCAGTTGTGGCAGGACAGGCAGAAGCCGGTATAATCGGTGGCGAGGCTGTCCTCTATGTCACTTGGCAAAAATGTGCTCTTCGGGATGGAGTGGCAGGCCGCTCCCCCGCCGTTGTTGCACGAGTTATCGGTATAGCCAGGGCGGTAATCCCTGTGGGGGCTGTCGGCCGCCCTGGCTGAGCCATCAGCGCCATTATCAACACCGCAAGCGCTACCACCACTGAGAATAAGGTCTTTTTCATATTCCACACCACCTTTTGTAAGAGTTAATCCTTATAAACATAAATGCCTGAAAATACTATATTTTTTAAATTTAAATCCGGATGATTCCTCTTAAAAAGCTCAGGTCTATTATGTATAAAATAAAATAAAACACTTTATAGCAAAATACACAAAGACCTGATATTTCAACGATTTATAATTGCAACATGCATACCGTCCAGACCAATCCGAGCTTGATGAATGCATGTTAAAATCGCACTTGATGCTAAGGCTGGGAAATATAATGGAAATTTTTTATTAAAAAAAAAAGGCGTCGATAAAATATTTAAAAAAAAACCGGATAGAACGAAATTTCGGGTCAAAAACGCAAAAAAAATCCCGGAAAAATTGTTCCGGGGAATCTAAAGCTTCTTTTCGCGCAAATCCAGAGCGGGGCTTTTGAGCAGAACCGCGCATGCAGTCCTTCGGCTTTTCCGGTTCAGCTGCCCCGGCTCTAACGGCCAGCGTCCAGCACCACGAACCCTTTCCTTATCGCGTACTTTACGAGTCCCGCCGTATCGTGTATATCGAGCTTGCTCATAATATGCGCCCTGTGGGTCTCTACCGTTTTTACGCTTATATTCATAAGGTTACCAATTTCATTATAACTATAGCAAACCGCGATAAGCTGAAGGACTTCCTTCTCGCGGTTCGTCAGCTTGTCCGGTTCTCCCCTGGTCTTTTTATCCTCGTCTTCCCGCAGGTAGCTGTCCATGATCTTTCTGGAGATGACTGGAGAGAAGTAAGGGTTTCCGCTATGGACAGACCGTATCGCCGTTATCAGCTCGCTTGCGGAGGCGTCCTTGATTAAATACCCGGAGGCGCCGGATTTGAGTATCTGGAAGACGTATTCCTCGTCTTTGTACATGGTAAGGGCAAGCACCTTCACGTCCGGGTTAAATCTCTTTATCTGTCTTGTCGCCTCAAGGCCGTTCAGTATGGGCATGGCGATATCCATTATAACGACGTCCGGGGCAAGCTCCTGGGCCTTTTTGGCCGCTTCGCGCCCGTTCTCGGCCTCTCCGACGACCTGAAGGCCGTCCTGCGCCTCCAGAAGTGCGCGGAGCCCCTGCCTGAAAATCGTATGGTCGTCGACGATCAGAATCCTTATGTTTTCTTCCATGTGGCAGCCCCTTTATATCTCAAGTTTCCCGGAATTTATTATGGTCTTTGTAATGCCGCCTCTTGAGACGTAAAGAGTGGGCTTGAAAAACACGAAGTCCTGATGGAAGGGAGTGCTGACGGTCCCGCCGAAAGAGCTGTTGTCGCCAAAGGCAAGGTGGATCGTCCCGAAGATTTTTTCCGATTCCAGCACGTTGTCCGGCTTCGTGGCCCGGTCGTTCGTGCCGATGCCAAGTTCGGCCAGGTTCCTGTTGCCTGAGGCGTTGTCGAGAGATGCGCGGAACTCCTCTACAAACGGTTCGTCTCCGTCCACCTCCGCCGCCCTCCCACCGCGCACTTTTACAGTAACAGGACTTAAAAGCTTCCGGTCAGGCGCCCAAAAGAGTATCAGTTTCCCCTCGCCGGTTCCTTCCACGGGGGCCAGATATACCTCGCCCGCGGGGAGGTTCGAAAACGCGCCCGGCTCGCTCAGGATGCCGGTATCCACCATCGGCACTCTCCCCTTGATGCCGAATGTTATGTCCGTGCCGTCGGGGGTGGTTATCCTCACGCTATCGGCCCCGTCGATTGCCGCCGCGATGCGCCGGGAACGGGCCGCGACTTCTCCCCAGTCCGCTTCCATGGAGCCGAAGAGCATGTCCTCTTCAAAAAGCGGCATGCTGGCGTACCTGGCCCCGGCTTCGGAAGTCAGAAGGTCACGGAAACGGGTGTGGCTGGTCGAGTAATTGGACAGGGCGACGACGACCGAGACCGCGGAGCTTTTCTCGGCGGATACGATATCCCTCGCCGCCCGGATATCCGCCGGCGATGCAGTTTTGAGCCTTATCTTTGAGAGCAGTCCCTTTTCATTCAGCGCCCGGACTGCGCACGCCCCGAAAGCAAGCTTCCAGAGCTCTTCACCCGGCTCGGTGCCGTGGCTCCCCAGGGCGGGGAATTCGGAATAGACGGCTTCGACGCCGATTTCTCTTGCGGCGTCAACGGCGGCGCGGGCAATCCTGATAAGTCCCTTTCTTCTCAGGAGCCCGGTCTCGTCCGCCTTCTCCCCTTCAGCGACAAGGTCGGTAAACACCAGCACCCTGTCGCCCGGCCGGACGCTTAAATTGACCCGGTAAACCTTCTTGAGACGCTCTATAATCTCACTCGACATAACCCGGCCCGCCTTTGTATTAAAAAGTGCAACGCGAAAATCAATCTTCATCTCCCAGAAGTTCGAGGGCCTCGTTCGCCTTTGTCCGCACGCCGTCCGATTCGTAAACGTCCCCGGATATTTCCCGGAGCTGGCGCGCCGCATCCTTAAGCCGCAGGTTCTCTATCAGGTCGATCGCCTGCCAGCGAACGCGCTCGCTGGCCGATTTAAGCTGGGCGATGAGCGGCTCGCCGATCCTGGGGTCCGTCGAATACTTCAGGGCTTTTATGGCGTTTAATATGACGCTGTCGTCCTTCTCGAAGTTAAGCACGTTGATGAGCGGCTCTACCGCCTTATCGCTTTCAAAAAGGCCCGCGGCCTCCGCCGCCGCCGCGCGCACCGAGGGGTTCTTATCGCCAGATAGCGCCGCGAGAAGAGGGTCCAGGGACTTATCCCCTTTATCTCCCCGAGGACGGTCGCCGCGGCCGTGCGCACTTCATAGCTTTCGTCTTTTTTCAGCGCCTGGATAAGCGCGTCTTGAAGAGCCTCGTCCTGGTGAAGCGGGTCCGGGTACCCCTCTCCGGGCTTTCCCAAGGACTGCGCCGCGTACTGCCGCACGCGGGGCGAGGGGTCTGTCAACATGGCGTTTATGAGGGTCTTTTCCCCGCTCGCGTCCCAGAGACCGGACAGGGCCTCCGCCGCGCTCTGGCGTACCTCGCCGCTTTCGTCTTTCAGCGCCTTCAGATACGCCGGCATGGCCTGATTGTCCGATATCACGAGGAGCGCGCCCAGCGCGGCCAGCCTGACGTTCTCGTCTTTATCTCCAACCAGCATGGCCGAGAGAGCCGGGACGGCCGATTTCTCCTTCATGTCGCCCAGGCTCCTTGCCGCCGCCGCCCGCACCGCCGGGTCCGGGTCCTTCGTCGCCCCTGTCAACGCGGAGAGCGTTTCGGCCGTATGCGCGTCGCCCACGTCCGCATATGCCGCCGCGGAAACCAGGAGTATCAAAAGAGACAGGACGAATGACAACTTCTTCATATCAGCCTTCTATTTTTTTCAGGGCCTTTTTCGCCTGAGGGGCCTTCACGCCGTCCGGATACGCGTCGAGATATTTTTATATGCCGCCGCCGCCTTGTCCTTCTCGCCCAGACGCGCGTAGCTCTCCGCCACCTTGAGCATGGAGTCGGCCCTGTACGGGTTCTCTCCGAGTATCAGGCATCCCGTGTACGCGATTATCGCGGACTTGAAATCCGATTTTGCCTCCGAACATTCCCCGGAGATATAAAAACCCTTAGCCCGGACATCGAGGGTCTGGGAATGGTCCCCCGCCTTGTCCAGACAGGCGATTGCCTCGTCGTATTTCTTCTGCTCGAAGAAGGCCTCCCCCTTGCCGACCAGCGCCTCTCCGGCGAAATCGTTGTCCAGCGACGCGGTGTCGAATTCAGGCGCAGGCCTCAGGCCATTTTCCGGCTTTCGCCAGAAGCTTTCCCGCGTGCAGGGCCGAAGGGGCCCTCAGCCGCCCGCCCGCCGCCTCCGCGTCCAGGTAATCCTTTACGGCTTCGTCGTTCCTGTTCAACGCTTCGAGGGCCTCTCCCAGTTGAAAACAGGCGTCGGCCTTCAACGAACTGTCCTGGTTCAGACTGAGGAACCTCGCGAAAGCGTCCGCGGCCTCAGTGTTGTCGTTCGCGGCCATGCCATACTCGCCAACCTTGTACCAGGCGTCCGCCGCATGGGGGCCGTCCGGATATTTTATTGCCAACGACTTGAACGCCTCTTCGGCGTCCGCCGTCCGTTCCAGCTTTTCAAGACCCCAGGCCCGCCCGTACTCCGCCTCCGGCAAGAGCTTATCCGTCTGATATTTCGAAATGAAAGACTCGTACGCATCGAGCGCGTCCTGGTATTTCTTCAGGTTATAGCAGCTGTCCGCATACCAGTAGAGCGCGCCGGGCGAAAGCTCCGGGTCCTGGGAGCCGGCTACCTTCTTCAGGCCCTCGGCAGCCGCCTCGTAGTCCTTCAGGTTCACCGCCGAAAGCGCCGCGAAATAACGCGCCTTCATTTCATCGGCGCTGCCGGGATAGCTCTGGACGAACTGGTCAAAAAGTTTTTTCGCATCGGCGAACTGCGACTGGTTGAACTTCAAGAAGGCCTGCTGGAATGCCGCTTCCTGGGCAAGGTCGCCGGAGCCGCCCTTTTTGAGCTGGTCGAGCAGGGCCTGCGCCTGTGCCTGGTCGCCCGTCGCCGTCATGGCCTTTGCGAGCGCGAGCTTCGCCCGGTTCCCGACGTCGCCCGAAGGGTCGCTGTCCGCGACCGACTTCAGGAGCGCCGCGCCTTTATCCGTCTCGCCCTGCTGGATCAGTATAAGGCCCCTCTGGTAATCCGCCTCTTTCGCCAGCGGGTCTTTGGGGTTCGCCTTCGAGAACATCCGCGAAGCCGCGCTTCCGCGTCCTTCGCGTTATTCAGCTTCAGCTCCGTCCAAGCCAGGGCGTATACCGCCTTCCTGGCGGGCTCCGCACCCGGTATTTCGCCAGCACGTCTTTGTACCGGGCTTCGGCTTCCGCGTATTTTCCCTGGTCGTACATCGCCTCGCCCGCGTCGAGCACGGCTTCCGGGACGAGCGAGCCGTCTTTCGCCTCCGCCGCGAGCTTGTCGAACGCGTCGAGGACGCCTGGTACTCCTTCAGCCCCATCAGCGACCATGCAAGGCCGTACAGGGCCTGGTCGCTGTGCGCCCCCGTCTGGGATATTTCTGGAGGTAGCTCGAAACAACTTTCCTTCGCCTTCGGATAGTCCTTGGCCCCGTAGCAGGATTCCGCCAGCCCGAAGAGCCCCTTCTCCTGATATTCCGGGGAGGAAGTCTGCGAAAGAAGAGCCGTAAAACCCTGGGCGGCCTGCGGGAAGTTTTCCTGCTCCAGGTAGTTCCGCCCTATGCCGAAGAGCGCTTCGGACTTGTTCGGGCTGTCCGGGTGATTCTTCAGCAGCCTTTCAGTACGTGTCTATGGCCTTATACAGCTCTTCGTGCCGCTCGTACGCCTCGGCCATCCCCAGCAGGGCGTCCTGGGCCAGAGGGTTCGTCCGGTATTTGTCCGCTATCTCCTCGAAGCCGGATATCGCGGGCGGGTAATCGCCAAGGTGCAGCTTGCACTGACGCACAGTAGGTTTTTCACCTCGACGCTATCCGCGATTCCTGACCCTGATGCTCCCCATCATCTCCACAAGGGCCTGCTCGGCCTCCTTGAACATCTTTGCCTGGTAATACGCCCAGGCCAGGTCGTACCTCGCGGTCTTTATGTCGGCTGGGTCCTTCGCCTTGGCGAGCGCCCGTTTGTACGCGTCCGCGGCCTGCTCGTAGTTCTTCATCCTGGCCCTTGCCTCGCCCAGCTGCATGCACGCCGTCACGGCGAGGTTGCCGAATCCGGATACTCGTCCACCAGCCTTCCGAAGTTCTCCGCGGCCTCCTGCATGTCCCCAAGTTTAAAGCATCACAGCTCAGGCCGTAGAGGTCATTGGTCCCGTTCCTGGGCGTCCGGATATTTGGCAAGGATGCCGGTATATTTCCTTTTTCGCCTTCACGTAGTCTTTCTTCTGGTAATAGCTTTCCGCTTCGCGGGACTCCGCCTTCCGGCAGCAGCTTGCTCGCGGCGTATTGATTGATGAACATGTCGTACTGTTTTATCGCGTCATCGAAAGAGCCCGTCTTGAAATAAGCATGAGACAAACCCAGCCTCGCGGCGGGGGCGTCCTCCGAATCCGGGGACTTCCGGAGGGATTCATCCAAGCGAGACTCTTCGCCTGCTCGTAATTCCCTACCCAGGAAATCGGCCTCGGCTATCCTGAACGCGGATTTTTCCCCGTACTTTCCCTGCGGGTAACTCGCCAAGCACGTGAGGAAATAACCCCTGGCCTTGGCGAAATCGCCTTTCTGCACGTAACTCTCACCCGCCATGAAATTGCATTCCATCGCCTTGGGGCTGTCCGGGAACTTCGATACGGCCATGCCGAAGGCCTCCGCCGCCTTTTCGAAATCGCCGAGTTTAATATAGCTGTGCCCGGTCATATACAGCGCGTCACCGCGGATTTTTTATCGGGGTAGTGCGCGAAGGAAAGCCTTGTACGCCTCCACCGCCTTCTCGTATTCCTTGAGGATATAATGGCAGTCTCCAAGGCGGAGCTTCGCGTCCGGCGCCTTCTCGGACGCCGGGTACGAGGCAAGCAGTTTCTCGAAGGTCTTCGAGCGATTCGCGCACCGAGCCCCTGGCGAAATCGGATTCGGCCAGGCCATCAAGGGCGTCGGCGACGTGCCAGTTCCAGCGGGGAACAAGCCGACGTATTTTTTGAACTGCTCAGCCGCCAGGTCATAGTCCGCGTTCTGATAGAGCTGGACCGCGGTCTTCATGATTTCGTCCGGCGTCTCGGCACAAACCAGGGTGGCGCTGGCCGCCAGATAAATCGACATCGCCGCAAGGATAAAAAGTTTTTTCATAGACCCCTCTACTCCTCCAGGAATATTCCTTCAGGCATTGCGAACGCGTGACCTCCAGGGTGTCGGACCCATCTTCGTGTCCCTCTGCAGATCGAGGGCAGGAGCGCGGACGATCTTGCGGGAGGGATTGTCGCCGTATAAGATTATCGTCACTTTCGCGTGCGCGTCGCCGTCGCCGCCGCTGTAGTATCGTTGGATTTCCACGGTATATATTCCGCGCTCCGAGTGCCCCTGGTCAAACACCTCCGGGCCGAAATTCCCCTTCGCGTCCTGTTCGAGCTGGCCTCCCGGTATCGCGTCCTTCGACTCGTAAGTGTTCGGTTGTTTATAGTCCGTATGCCACCCGACGGGCTGTAGACGTGGGCAGATCAGATCCGCGTGCGGCTTGTCCCAGGAGAGTACGACCATGATATCCTTCGGCTTCACGTAACCGTAGCGACGGTTACGGTCTGGCTGCGCGAGACGCCGCGAGGGCCGTTCTCGGCTTCCACTACCATCGCGTTCTGCTCCCGCGACAGGGCAACCTTCTGCTCGAAGCGGCCCCTGTTTGACCACGATATCCATCGGGTTGCCGTTTAATATCAGCTTCGCGCTTTGGTTTCCCTGGTATCCAATCGTGCCCCGGACCGTAATCACGCTCTTTTCGGAGACGTCGAACACCTGCCCGTTGCTGGGCGAGATAATATTTACGGGAGCGCCCTCCAGAGGCTCGGAGTAATCCAGCGCGACGCTGTCCTTCCCGACGTTCCCGTCCACGTCGAACGCCATTACCGTTATAACGTTCCTGCCCTTGAAGAGAGATACGGTCGCCTCGAATGCGCCGTCCTCTACAGGATATGATGCGAGAATCGCTGTTAACCGTCAGGGTCACCTTCTTTATCCGCGCGTCCGAAACAACCCCGGTAACGGTCTAAAAACTCCCTGCCGTGTCCCCTGCACCAGGCGAGACGATGCGCACCTTAGGGCCGGTCGCGTTCTCCGCGAGAAGAGTGCCGCGCGTCAGCACCGAACGTCTGTGGGCGGAGCTGTGGCGCCACCCCCGCGCGCGCCGCGGACGCGTAGCGGTTTGCGCCGGGTACACCAAGCGACCCCCCGGCGAACCGCTCCCCGCCGGTTATCCCGCCCGCCTGATCGCCCGTATATACGGCCGCCGGCGCTTTTGCCGAAACCCAGGACGACTGTTTATGCGCGTCCCCCAAACGGACTCCGCCCGCGCCTCTGCCGTAAGAACCAGCGCCGCCACTTCCCGCCGCCGCTTCCGGGCCCTGAGCGGCCGCCTGATGTCAGGCCCGCGACCCCGCCCCTTTTGTGGTCCGTGGCCGATGGGCCGGAAGGGCCCGCGGGCTGGCCAAAGCCTAATGCGCCGGCCATTTTCCTTGAGGCGCTTTCCATAAGGCCGCCAAGGCCGCCTTCGCTCCCGGACGGGCCCAGCGCTTTTCCGTTTATCCCTCTGGCAGTCCCGGCGTATCCGCCCGGCGCTTCCGCCGCCGCCCGCGCCAGCGCCGCGTGAAATAATTCCCGATTGAGCGTATCCAGCCGGGGCGGTGGACGATTTCTCGTCGAGTCTCGCGACCCCCGCTCCCGGCGTCCTCGCTCCGGCGCCGGGACTTCCCTCCCCAGACCCAGGCATTTGAAGTCCCCCCTTGCCCGGAGTCGCCATAACCTTGGCAAACCTCCTGCCGGTCGGGATGCCCATCGAGGACGCGGCCATCCTGTCGCTTCCGGACAACATCCTCGGCTGGCGTTTCACTTCCGCCTGGCCCATGCTGGCACGCGCCTTGGACAGCGCCGGCCCTCCTGTCCTCCGGAAGATGGCATGGGAGGCTGCAGACTCTTCCCGCATCTTTTCGTAGGCGGGGACTTCATCCGCCATGTCGGAGAGCGACCTGAGGCCCGGAATTTTTCCGGGTGCCGCGCCCCGCCTGGAGTTATCCGTTTCGATTTTCAGCGGCCTGGCCGGGAAGTTTTTAACGTCGTCCTGCGCCATGGCCTTAAGCAGCGGGCTGGTCAGGCCGAGGTCTTTTTCCGCCGGCCAGGCTTCTCCTTCGCGGTTTGCAAATCCTGCTCATCTAACTTCGCCAGCCTTTCCTTCTCCCGGTCCAGGCCCGCCTCCCGTCGCGCCGGATTGGCCCAGCGTCCCTCCGGCTATAGCGGCCTTATATCTCAATTTTGCCGCCTTGTACCGATTTTCCGGCGCCGCTTCCGACCCGTCGGGAAGGGCTGTCAAACTTTTCCTGGACAGTTCCCCACATCCCCCTGGAAAGCTTGCGGCCTCACATCTTTTATCTCCAGCTTCTTCCTTCCGGGCATGACGTCTACCGCCGCGATCTCTCCCGGTTCTATAGCCAGGACTTCCGCTGCGCCCTTCGCGCTGACCGCTCCCCGCGAGCCGCTGCCTCCCACTTTCATCTCCGGCGCCGCCGGGGCGGGAAGGTTCTCCATCTGCCCCCCCCGCCACTTTCGGCAGGGTTACACCAGGGCTGACTTTAGTCGGGACGGTCAGCAGTGTAAGCCCCTCCGCCGGACTGAGAACGCGGCGGGGCAGGGACGCTGGCGGGAGCCTGTTCTTCAGGCGCGGCAGGCGCGGCCGCCTGCGGGCTCCCCCCAACTGGTGTCGCCTCTCCGGCAGGCCCGGCCTCTCCCGAAGCTCCGGCTTCTCCTGCAGGTCCGGCCTCTCCAGTCTGCTGTGGCGCTTCCGCGGCGGGCTGTCCTCTTCCACGTATGTAAAGTCGGCGGCTTCTTTTTTTGAACGGCAGTTGATGGGTAGACAGATACATCATAAGCAGCAAAATGAGCGCGTGCGCGATGATGGAAGGCAGGACGAAGAACCGGACTTTCAGCCTCCTGCGTCCGTGCTCGGCGGTAAAGAACAGGCTCTTCGGCTCATCCGGTTCCGTCAGGTGCGGGCGATTCGCGCCGCTCTTTTTTTTGCCAGGTTCCGGTAAAACTTCAGGGCCGCCGTATGGCGCCCGTTTTTTTGCTTGTCCTGCGCGAGCGCGTATTCGAAGACCTCGCGCGCGCGGATAAATTTGGCCTGGTGGATTAGCAGGATGCCGCGGGTTTCGAGATAGCTGGTGAGGGAGCCTGGGTCAAGCGAGGCCGCCTTGTTCAGATACTCTTCCGCCTTATCGAAATCCGTGTTCTGGTGGTACAGGACGCTTGCGAGGAGGTGGAGGGCGGCGGGGTCGACCGGCCTTTGCTCAGGTATTTCTCCAGGCAGGCGCGGGCGGAAGCATAATCTTCGCCTTAAAGTATTGACCGCCCGCCGCGTAAAGCTCTTCGGGCGGAACACCCTCAAGGAGAGCCGCGGGTAAGTGGTCTTCCGGCCCGTTTATGGTTACATCGGACATCAGGGAATTCCCTTAAGTTCAAGCGCAAGAAAACGCAGCTTATTTTACGATTTTTCCGGAGAGATTTCAAGTTAAATAAGAATTTCAGCGACCTATGAGCCCCTGGGCAAAGTACAGGACGTTGCGCTTTTTCTCCAGGAGCCTCCTGATGCCGTAGCCGTACCAGTCCGTACCGTAGGGTATGTATTCGACTACCCTCCGGCCTTTTCGGAGAAGCTCGTCTTTCAGCGAATCCCGGACTCCCATCAGCATCTGGAACTCAAATTGCCCCCCATGGCCTTCCGAGAGCGTGAGTGCCTGCCCGACAAGGCGCCTGTCGTGCGTTCCAACGGCAAACCTGCCGGATTTATTGAATAATTCCTTAGCGAGCAAAAGCCAGTTAGAGCGCACCTCCGAAGATTTCTGAAAGGCCGTCTCCGGCGGTTCCTTGTATGCGCCCTTCACAGGCGGATTATCGCACCATCCTGTATCAGCGGTTCCAAATCCTCCCGCGTCCGCCGCAGGCATGCCTGAAGGGCGATGCCGCACTCCGGGTTGACTGCGTGCATCTCCCTGTAAATCCTGATAGTGTCCGAGGTGTGAACTGAGCCTTCCATGTCCACCCAGATGAAAATCCCTGCGTCTTTCGCGGCCTTTGCCAGCCCAAGACCATTGTCACGGGCAAGCCAGTATGAGAACCCCAGGCCCAGGTTGGTGAGCTTTACGGCAAGCGAGGCGTCCAACTTCGCCCTGCCCGCCGCTTCAAGTATCCGCGTATATTCCGCCTTGGCCCGGCTCGCCGCCTCGTGCGTGCCGACGTTTTCCCCAAGGAAATCGAGAATCGCGCCCATGCCCCGCGAGTTGACAAGCCTCGCCCGGCTTATGGCGTCCTCCAGCTTAAACCCGGCAAAGAACTTCTTCGCGAAGGGGTAAAGCAGGCGCTGGCGGAGCTCCATTCTCGTTGCCTCTTGCAGGGTGGGGAAATTAAGGTCTTATTTTTTTATAATACAGGACAGCGGAAATGCCGAAGAAGACGGTTACGAGTTGCGGTAGAAAATTTTCAGGGCATCACCGTCCATCCCGGAGAGCCGTCCGATGCCCCAGAGGGCGAATACCCCGACTACCGCTCCCGGACGAAGCCGGTCGTCGAAAATGAATCCTTTACCCCCCCGGGAAGGTGCGGGCTTCTCCGTTATTTTGAGGTTCCATTATGTTAAAATTCCTTTCTTTTTGAGTGTCAGCGCGGGCATTATGAGTAATCGGGGGTGTGAAGTCAAGTTAATGGTTTTAATTTTTTCGCTTCATATGGCCGGTCGGCGATAAGAAAGAGCCTTCGTGATTATCGGGTCTTAGTAGGAGTCGTTTTAGTCGTGGTGCGGTAATACGCGATTGCCGGCGGAGGCACCCTCATCATTTCCCATGTTTATCGCCTGTGGGCAATCGCTGAAACCGCTAATCATCTATCCTTATCCGTGGCGCTCAAATTGCCTCGGATACCTTGGGGGGATTTTCTAGTCAAAGACTTTGAAGGGTAGAAAGAACGGCTTTGCGATTATTCAGGAGCCGATAGAATCCGGTGGTGCGAGGGTCGCGGGCGGTTTTTCTGAATCTAACACGCGCAGGTAGTTCTTCGGTGGTGCCTTTCTATAATTAGCCACTGGCTCTGCTTGCATTTCAGATAAAATTGCGGCTTTCTCATGAGCAAGCGGCCATAAATCATGAAGCCTGGCGATTTTGGCGGTTTTCCCGGCGGTATCTATGGCGGCTATTCTTGGCGCGGCGCGAGCCTGCTATCGTCTTCGGTGCTGGGCAATGTATTAAACGACTCATCAGAGTCTCAATGCCCTGAAAGATTTCGGGTCTTGCTGAAATTCGCCCGAAAACGCTAGGATGACATTCTTTATTTTTGTTAGTTGTCTGGCTGTGGCAGTAGTCATTGCCGCGGCGCATAACCTGGCGGGCCCTTGCTGTGCACTGCTTTTAAATATTCCGTCGGTATAAATTTAAGGATAGCTCGGTTATAGTTATCGTAGGAATTATATGTAAAATTTTATTTATCGGCGCGTTGAAAGAGGTGGGTTCAAGTTTGATTTCAGTATTAAGAATGATTGTATATGTTTTCCATATTTTTTTTCACGGAAAGCATCCCAACTGGCAGTTCTTTATTCTGATATTCTCTTCGTTGCAGAACGCGCCGATTTCCTTCAGCGGGACGCCCGTCTCCTTGCATAGCGCGAACGCCACCGGGCATGGCAGTTTATTGCCGTGTTCCGACGCGGCCTTGCGGATTTTTTCCTTCTGCTCCTCAGTCATGCTTTACTATCCGCACTTTGAATAACCGCACGAACTGCATACCACGCAGCCTTCGGCGAAAGAGACCATCGAGCCGCATTCCGGGCACTGCGGGCAGTGGTTCAGGAGGTTGTCAGCCGTCAGGCTCTTATCCTCCGTGGTAATCCCCTGCTTTTTTTCGAGCAGGTAGTCCTCCAGCACGGTGGCGATGGCGTCCGCGCAGGAGTATATGGTGGAGCCGGAAATCCACGTCGGCGAGGGGCAGCGTATCCCCTTCAACTGGTCGATGATGGACGCCGGTGCACGCCCGAGCGGAGCGCGAGAGACACGAGTCTGCCAGTGGCCTCCGTCTGGGACGTCGCGCATCCGCCGGATTTGCCCATGCTGGCGAACAGCTCGCACAACCCCTTCTCGTCCTCGTTTATCGTTACGTACAGCCTGCCGCATCCGGTGTTCACCTGCCTGGTGATGCCTTTCGTGATAAGCGGGCGCGGCCTGGGAATTATCTTGCCCGGCTCGGGCGGCAGCTTCTGCTCCTGGACTGCCGGGGCCGGCTGGCCCCCTTTGGCCTCCTTGGTCTGCCGGTGGAGAGCACCTGCTCGTCCTTGGAGCCGTCCCGGTATACGGTGATGCCCTTGCAGCCGAGCTGTAGGCCAGGCGGTAGGCCTCTGCCACGTCCTCGACCGTGGCGTCGTGGGAGAAGTTCATGGTCTTGGAGACGCCGTTGTCCGATGGTCCTGGAAGGCCGCCTGCATCCGCACGTGCCACTCGGGCGTCGATGTCGTGCGCCGTGACGAAAACCCGGCGCACGTCTTCCGGCACCTCGGCCATGTCCGTGCAGGGTGCCGTGCTGCGCGATCCTCTTCATCAGGTCGTCGGAGTAGAAACCGCGCTTCTTCGCGACCGCCTCGAAATGCGGGTTCACCTCGATGCAGCTCGCCGATGCCCACGACGTGTGGCTGTAGGACACGGCGAAGAGCGGCTCGATCCGCGAGGAGCAGCCGGCGATGATGCAGAGCGTGCCGGTGGGGGCGATGGTGGTCACGGTGGCGTTGCGCAGCGGCGGCCGCCGTCCCGGTAGATGCTGCTCGACCAGTTCGGGAACGGTCCCCGCTCTTCCGCCAGCGCCTCGGACTCGGCCCGGCCTCCGCTGGTGATGAACTCCATCACCTTGTCGGCCAGCCAGGCCGCCTCGCTGTCGTAGGGGATGCCGAGCTGGATCAGCAGGTCCGCCCAGCCCATCACCCCCAGACCGATCTTGCGGTTCGCGCTGCGACATCTCCGATATCTCGGGCAGGGGATAGGGGTTCACCTCGATCACGTCGTCCAGGAAGCGGACCGCCAGTCGGACGCCGCCGCCCAGCTTCTCCCAGTCGACGGCGCCGCCGTCGATCATGCCGGACGCCAGGTTGATGGAGCCCAGGTTGCAGGCCTCGTGGGCAGCAGCGGCTGCTCGCCGCACGGGTTGGTGGCCTCGATCGTCGTCCAGCTCGGGGCGTCGGGTTGTCGGCCGGTTCACCCGGTCGATGAAGACCAGCCCGGGCTCGCCGTCCTGCCAGGCGGCCCCACGATCCGGTCGAAGACCTCGCGCGCGACAGCCGGCTCGACCGACCTTGCCGGTGCGCGGGCTGATAAGGTCGTAGTCCATTCCCTCGTCCACGGCCTCCATGAATTCTCCGTGATGCGCCACGGAGATATTGAAGTTGTTGATCCGCCTGTGCCGTCTTGCAGTTGATGAACTCCAGGATGTCCGGATGGTCCACCTTCAGGATCCCCATGTTGGCGCCGCGCCGGGTCCCGCCCTGCTTCACGGCCTCGGTGGCCCCGTTGAAGACCCGCATGAAAGAGACCGGGCCGCTGGCGACTCCGCCGGTGGATGCGACCTTGTCGTTCGCGGGGCGAAGCCGCGAAAAAGAGAAGCCGGTGCCTCCGCCGGACTGGTGGATGAGCGCGGCCCTCTTCATGGCGTCGAAGATGCTCTCCATGGTGTCTTCTACCGGGAGCACGAAGCAGGCGGAAAGCTGCTGAAGCTCCCGTCCGGCGTTCATCAGGGTCGGCGAGTTCGGCAGGAAATCAAGCCCGATCATCATATCGTAAAACGTGCGGGCAACCTCCCCGGCTTCCTTTTCCCCGGAGCCGTAGTTCATCTCCGCGAGGGCGATATTTTCCGCCACCCGGCGGAGCATATCCTCCGGCGTCTCTATTGGAGTGCCGTCCTCCCCTTTTTTCAGGTATCTTCTTTCGAGGACTTTTATTGCATTGGTATTCAATTGGACTTTCCTTTCATTTATGACGCGGGCGCGGCGCTTGTGCGTGATACCTGCCGGCACTGCCGGTTCGGGCGCAAGCGTGGCTGAAAATTTCGGGTCAAACGATGCTACCGGCCGCCGGTCAGCCGGTCGCCGGTCCGCATGGGGCTGTCCTGCCTGAGTCCGGTCTGTCTGGGGCAGGTCTGCTTGAGGCAGGCTCTACCCGAGGCAGGTCTGCCTGCCCGCGAGAGTCCTCGTTTCCGGACATGTTGAAGAAGTCGTCCTGCCTGTCCTTCCCACTGCCTTCCGAAACTCCCCCGCCAGATTCCTCGAATGCCATAACCGCCTCCGAAGTATAGATTTTATGAGGAAAACGTGGAATTTTGAAGTGCTATTTTGTACTTCGTTTATTATACACCACAATATATGGGAGTCAATCATTTTTTAGAACTTTTTAAGCGCCCCTTCTCATTTTTCATATTTTATTGTTAAAATAGCCTTGGAGGGGAACTAAGACAAATGCAGGTCAGGAGTATAAGGAAACAGCAAACCGGCCGCGACAACAAGCCGGCGTACGCAAGCTTAAGCATCTCCACCGGTTGGCGCCGGTCACTTCAAGCCCCTTCGGGTTCCGGCTCAGACAATAACTCAAGGGGACCCTGTCAATCGGATACACTTCAAGCACCACACCCTCGCCAACCCAGTTGCAGAGGATAAGAAACGCGCTTTCACCAGGCTTGCGGGTGAATTCCTCGGGGTTGTATATCCAGGATATGTCCGTCCTCTTGTAGGAGGCGCGAAGCGACTGCTGCACGTATGATCTTCCCACGGGCCCGTTTATTATGGTTACGTGCGAGTTGGGGGGGAAATCGGGCATTTCTTTCTTTATGGAGGTCAGGAAGGCCCTGAAGGGTTCCGCCTGGTCACGCCATTCGGCGCCTCTGGCCTCGACCCGGCCAATGTTTACCCAGGCAAACAGCGCAAGCAAAGCGACTGAGACGGAGACGAAGGCCCTGGCCGAGAACTTTTCCCTGAGGCGCAGTATCGCCGCGGCAAGTATAATCGAAGAGCCGATAGACGGAATATACAGATAGCGGCTTATCGAAGAAAGGATATATCTCGGTTCAAGCTCACCAGGCTGGTGAGGCTCATGGGCAGGAAGGAAACGAATATCCAGCCGTAACCGAAGAGAAGCGCCTTCCTGTCCTTTACCCAGAAGAAGCTGAGGACGACCCTGCGATGGTCAGGTATATCCTGGGATTGGACATTCTGAGAAGGCCCGACGGATGCAGGAAAAAGACCGTCCATCCGCCGAAAAGCATGTAAAGCGGCCGGGGATGGAAGAACCTTAAATTATCGACATGGGAACTGAACAGATAAACGAAGACCATGTAGACCATTACTACGGCTATAAACGGCGCGGCCCTCAGCAGTACGGCCTTCTTGTCCCTTAGCCCGTCGAAATATACCAGCTCCATCAGGATTAAAGCGAGCGGCAGCGATACAGCGTCTTCCTTGCTTAAGACGGCGCATATGAAAAAAACGACCGCCAGGACCCCTGGCTGGCTGAGCCCTTCCGCCGGTAATCAAGATAGGTGTAGAGGGTTAAAAGATAGAAAAAGAGGCTCAGCAGGCCGCTGCTCGCCGCCTTCCAGAAAACGGCGTCGCACCCGACGGCGTTCAGCAGGAAAAACGCGCCGGCGAGAAGCACATAGCCCCTGTCATTAAGCAGTTTTGACAGAAACAGATAAAGAAGGACCGCGTTGGCGCTATACAGGACAAGGCTGTACAGGTTAAAGATGAACGGGTTAAAACCGGCTATGGAGTACAGGGGCCACCATAATGTATTGCTCAGCAACCTCAGACTATTGTAGCCGAGTAAAACGTCCAACGGACCGCGGAAGATGTTCTCGATGTACTTGAAGTCGTCCAAGTAGAAGAAATTATTCAGGAAGGGGCCGTAATATATAAATGCCACGGCAACAGAAGCCAGCGAAAAAACAAGAAGCTCTTTCTTAGCCCTATTCATTATTCTTTTGATCGGCGCCATTTCATATGGCAATATAACATTAATTTACGCAATCGCCAAGTAAATTATTAACAAACCGCATTTGGGTTCAAGACCCGTCCCATGACCCTGCGGCTCTTCAGGCCCCCGCCTTGAGTTTCTCGATTTCCTTCAGTATTATCTGCTCGGCCAGCCCAGGGACCACATCCCAGACTATTCTCTCCACTACAGCCGGCACGACTTCCCAGACAACCTTCTCAGCCACGTCCGGCATGACCTCCCAGACTACCTTCTCGGCGGATTCTTTGGACATCCTTGAAATAACCTCCCGAATCTTCGCCTCCACCAGCCTGTGCAGATCGTCCGGTTCAAAAGCGGCCTCCGCAGCGGGAGCGGCAGGGAATGGGGCGGGTGGTGCGGACGGGATAGCAAACGGGATGGCGGAAGGCTCTGCCTCGGCTTCAGCGCCTATGGGGGCAAATGACGGCATCTGCATGAAATCGCTCACATCCGCGAGCGCGGGTTCCGCTTCTTCCGCTTCCAAAACCTCATCGGCATCTACAAATTCTTCCGCTTCTATCGCCTCTTCCGCTTCCACCGCTTCTTCAGGGGCTTCCTCGGCCAGAAAAACCTCGTCGTCCTCGTCCGCCAGGTATGCCTGCGCGGGCTCTTCATCTTCCTCCATCACGGCGTCCATCGGCAGTTCGTCCCAGGGCAGTTTCTCTTCTTCTCCCTGGGAAGGAGTCGCGGTAAAATAAGACATGACTTCCGACGCCCCCGCCAGGGGCTGGTCCTCGGTCTGCATGTCCACGACGCTCCAGAGGTCGTCCACGGATTCCGCGTCCAGGATTTCTTCCGCCGGCAAGGCCTCCAGCGGCAGTTCATCCACCGGTACGTGCACATCCAGCGGCTCCGGGGCCGTCCTGGCCTTTCTCTCCACCAGGTCCTTGACTTTATTTACAAGTTCGGAAGACTCGAAGGGCTTTATAATATGGCCGTCAGCCAGGGACGAAGAGGCCAGGCCGGGATCGAAATTCTCGAAGGTCCCGGCGAGAAGCAGTACCGGGATATTTTTCAGGGCCGGGTCCTGCTTTACGGCGGCGAGAGCTGATAGCCGTCCATGCGGGGCATGACGATGTCCGCGAGGATGATGTCCGGAGCAGCCTTCCTGGCCGCGTCAAGCGCGGATTCCCCGTCACCGAAAGCGGTTACTTCAAAGTCCTCTTCGGACAGGGTAAGCTCGACGACTTTCTGTATAGTGATGCTGTCGTCTGCCAGGTAAACCTTATATGGCATAGTTCCTCCAGAAGGACGCGCGTCTATCGCCTTTTTTTATAATACAAATAAGGAATAAAATCAATTTATTTGTTAAGCGGAGGAGGCGACTAAGAGGCGGGAAGATTGCCCGTTTAGGGGGTGGCGGGCGCGGTGTGCATTAGAGCGGAAGTCGGGAGCTTATATCTCCGCCCAGGGCCTCGGTATGAAAAGGTCCTGGTACAGCTTCAGGGCGTACCTGTCCGTCATGCCCGCCACGAAATCGCTGACCTTGCGCGCCCGGTCGGAATTTAATTTGCCGTAGGACCCTGGCAGGGTTATATTTTCATCCAGGAAATAATTAAATATCTCGGTCAGGATTTTGGTGGCCTTTAGAAACTCGCCGTAAGTCTTTTTGTTCTCGTACACGTTCGCGAAAAGAAACGACCGCAGCTCCTCCGTGGCCTCGCGGACGCTATCCCCCATCCTTATCTCGTCGAGTCCGGCATCCAGGCTGGAGAATATGACGTCTTTAACCATCGTGTCTATTCTCTTCGCATGGCTGTTCCCCAATGTCTTTATAATCGCCTTCGGCACGTCGGAATTTTTTATCACCTTCGCCCGGACCGCGTCGTCCAGGTCGTGGTTGGCGTAGGCTATCCCGTCCGCCACCCGCACGACCTGCCCCTCCAGCGTCTCCGCCCTGACGTTTAGCGTCATCGGGAAGCATCGCGCCCTTGCCCTTCGAGTGTCTTAGAATTCCGTCCCGCACCTCATAAGTCAGGTTCAGGCCCTGCCCGTCCCTCTCCAGCACATCCACCACCCGAAGGCTCTGCTCGTAATGGTTGAACCCGCCGGGCAAGATGGCGTTCAGTACCGACTCCCCCGCGTGGCCGAACGGGGTATGCCCGAGGTCGTGCCCAAGCGCGATCGCCTCGGTCAAGTCTTCGTTGAGCCTAAGCGCTTTCGAAATGGTTCGAGCTATCTGGCTCACCTCAAGCGTATGCGTGAGCCTTGTGCGGTAGTGGTCGCCTTCCGGGGCCAGGAACACCTGGGCCTTGTGCTTCAGGCGGCGGAACGATTTGCTGTGGATTATGCGGTCGCGGTCGTGCTGATACGCCGTGCGGATGATCCCCTCGGTTTCAGGAATCGCCCGGCCATGGCTCATCGCCGCTCTTGCCGCGCGGGGATGCAGGATTTGTTCTTCTATTTTTTCCGACTGCTGGCGTATGTTCATAAATTTAAAGCGTTAATCTATTCAGCTATTTTAACTTTTGCTAAGGCGCTCGCTCTATATATTTTCATATTCGAAAAATCCGATAATAGTAAGGTGGAAGAAACTAAAGAGATGTTTATGGGATATGGAAACCAGGCAATCACATTTATAAAAACGGGAAACAAAACAGGAGTTTAAAAGTTTTTTGGCGGCAGCCCCGCGCTAACCCTTTTAGATGAAATCATAGCTACCCTACGGTATCAAAGCGGTGGGGACCCCTCCTTACCTTTTTTCCGAAAAATAGTGTAATGAATTTAAAAAGCTCTTCCCCCTGTCGATTTTGATTTCCAGCGCCTCAGCTACCGTCGCGCCAAGGTCTGAGAAGCTTTCCCTCGTGCCGAGGTTTACGCCGCTTTTTATCCGGGGCCGTAAACGAGTAGCGGCACGTATTCGCGGGTATGGTCGGTGCCGCTAAAACCGGGGTCGGTCCCGTGGTCGCCGGTGATGAAAAACAGGTCGCCCGGCCTCATCGCGGCCATCATCTTAGGGAGCCAGCCATCGAACTCCACCAGGGCCTTATAATACCCGACGGCGTCGTTTCTATGCCCGTAGAGCATATCAAAGTCCACCAGGTTTGTAAAAATAATTCCCTGCGTTATCTGCTCCGCCGCGCCCAGCGTCCTGTCCATGCCGTCCGTGTTGCCCGCCGTATGTACGGCTTCGGTAAGGCCCCGGCCCGCAAATAGATCTTCGATTTTCCCAATGCCGACCACGGACAGTCCCGCCGCTTTTCCTTGTCCAGCAGGGTATCGCCCGAGGGGTGAGTGAAAAATCTTTTCTATCGGTGGTGCGTCGGAAACGGCCGGGTACGCCTTTAAATGGCCTCGCGATTACCCTGCCGACGGCGTGCTTCCCAGGGAGCATCTCCCGCGCTGCCCGGCAGATATCGTAGAGTTCCGGAAGCGGTATCACGTCCACGTGCGCCGCGATCTGAAAAACGCTGTCAACGGAGGTATAGACTATCGGCTGGCCTGTTCTTAGATGCTCTTCGCCCAGCCTGTCGATTATTTCCGTGCCGGACGCGGCGACGTTGCCAAGCGCCTCCCTGCCGGTTCTTACTCTAAACTCGTCCATCAGTTCCGGCGGGAACCCGCGCGGATAGACGGGGAACGGCTTATCGAGCTTAAGGCCCGCTATCTCCCAATGCCCGGAGATGCTGTCTTTGCCCTTCGATTTTTCAGCCATGCGACCAAATGAACCCATACAATCCTGTCGCTTCGCAAGGCCCTTGAAATCACCCAGGTTCCCAAGTCCCAGAGACTCGAAATTCGGCAGGGAAAGCCCCCCCGCGGCCTCTGCCACGTGCAGGAGCGTATTCGCGCCCTCGTCGCCGTAATCCTTCGCGTCCGGGAGCGCGCCGACACCGAAGCCGTCTAAAACGATAATAAAAATTCTACCCAAGAACAATACCTAATCCTGCCAAGTTAAAAATTCCGTTTTAAAAAAAACAGCGAGGGACAGAAATAATTTATCGTGCGGAAAATTCATGAAGCTTTATTTGAATTTCTTCAGGAGGTCCCGGCGGGCCTCGCCGATTGTGAGCGGGAGGCGGTCGAAACTTACGTGGTCTTCGTCCTTCATCTTCTCGATAAGCTCGGCAATCTGCGGGAGCCGGAGCTTTACTCCTTTTAAGTCCGCTGAAGCGTTGAAAACTTCCGCCGGCGTGCCTTCTCTCGCCACTTTACCTTTGCTCAGGATATACAGCCGGTCTATAAAAAGCGGCACCAGGTCCACGTTGTGCGTCGCCATTACCATCGTTATCCCCTTCTCCCGGTTCAGGCGCATCAGGAGGTTCATCGTCTTGTACTCGCCCATCGGGTCCAGCCCCGCGGTAGGTTCGTCGAGTAACATTATATTCTGCCCCATAGCGAGCAGGCCGGCTATGCAGGCCCGTTTCTGCTGGCCGTAGCTAAGGCCTGGATAGGCTTTTGTCCAAGGCCGCCAAGGCCCGCGTCCTCGATGGCCCTATCCACTCTGTCCTTCACTTCGCCCGGCGAAAAACCCATATTTACCGGGCCGAAGGCGACGTCCTCGGCAAGCGTCGCCGCGAATAGCTGGTCGGCGGGGTTCTGGAACACCATTCCCAACTGCCGGAAAAGTTCGCGCTTCGGGAATGTCGTTAATTTTTTTCCGTTTATCTCGATTTGACCTGCGGAAGGTTTCAAAAGGCCGCACAGAAGCCTTAGCAGGGTAGTCTTTCCGGAGCCGTTGGAAGCGAGTAGCCCTATGAACTCGCCTTTTCCCGCGCGGAAATCGACGTTAGACAGGGCGGCAGTCCCGTCCGGATAGGCAAAAGAGATGGTTTCGGCCCTTACAGCGTCCATTATCCTTCGTACCCGCGGAGTTCCATGGAATCGGCGGCGGCCTCGGCGCGGGAGTAAGCCCTGACGAATACCGCGCCGCAGAGCGTGCCGAGCGAGCGGACGGACACCCCCGCCCCGGAATATCCCAGGCGGATTTTCTGCGCCTGGTATATGGTTACGGCGTCGTCTAACAGGACGAATATATACCGGTAGGCAAAAAGGGACAACTCCACCAGCGCCTTCGGCATCCTGAGCCTCGCAGCCGCTGAAAGGAGCTTATGGACGGGCGTCGTCATCGTGAGGAAAAGTACTACAAATACCGCGCCGAATACGCGTGCCATTATATGAAGCCCGCGTCGAAGACCCTGCGCGCTTAGGGAAAGGTTCAGCCCAAAAACCTCCAAGCGGGCAAGCGGCGCGCCGGCGGTTAAAAACACCTGGAACAGCACAATCATCAGCGCGAAGAACAAGGGCTCCGAGACCCTGAAAAGCACGGTCTTAACCGGCGCGCCGGATACAAGGAGCAGGGCAAAGCAGACTATCCCTATCGTAACCGGCACTGCGGGGTTGGGAGAGGCTACGGCAAGGACGAGACACGCCGCCGAGGCGATAATTTTGGCCCTGGCGTCCATGCGCCTTATAAACCCGCCATTTTCGGCGTAGGCTTCCGAAAATATCTCAACCTTCATCCGTCTCTCCTCCGGGCTTCTTTGTCGCGATGAAATCCCGGTAATAGTAGCCAATGATGAATCCGCCGGCGACTCCCGCAACCAAAAAAACGAACAGCAACACGTCGCCCGTAGGCTCTATAAAGTGCAGCTTCGGGGGACGGCCATGTTCCACGGAGTATTTCTCCACGACAGTCTCGTCCACGCCCTGCCATTTTTCTGCGGCAGGGCCGACACCGTGAAAAGCACAGCAGAAACGAAAAGGACAGGGCGAATACCAGGCCGCCCAGGCCGATAGTGCGCTCAGGCCGGTTGCCCGGCTTCGACCGCCATGGTTTTGAACGGCAGGCCGTCCTACGGCCTTCATGCCTCCACCTCCCTGATCGCAGGCATTGCTGCTTTTACTCCAGAAGCTCCGGCCTTCGGCTTTGCAGGAACTTCACCGCCCCGGCGGTCATAAAACCTTCCAGGATGCCGAGCGGGAGCTGGGTCGGCACGAATGCGAGCGCTATAGTATAGAAAAGTTTATAGAACTCTCCCGGCCCGTGCAGTGCGGAGGCAAGCTCAAACGACGTCGTCGCGTATACGGCCCAGTCTCCGATAAGCCCCGCAAAGAACGCCGCAACGACCAGCGGCACGCTGAGTTTCGTAAGCCCCTTGAAGACTCGCATACCCGACGAAGGAACCGACTATCCCCATGGAGGTGATGTTCGCCCCCCACGTGGTTATCCCGCCGTGCGCAAGGAAAAGCGCCTGGAGCAGAAGCGCCACGGCCGTGGCAAGGATGCTGTACATCGGCCCTATGAGTATCGCCGCCATCGCGGTCCCGGCCGGGTGCGAGCACGTCCCCGCGGTCGGGACCGGGATGGGCATGCACGATACTATGAATATCGCCGCCGCCACCATGCCGAGAAGCGGCTTTTTCCTGCCGACGTTTTTGTCCTTTTTCAGTTTATAAAGCCCGAGGGCCACAAAGGGCATCGAGAGGCCATACCATAACGCGCACCAGTCAAACGGCAGGATGCCCTCGCCGATGTGCATGGCGTATGCGTTTACGGGTATGGCAAAGAGGGCGACAAGCGACCCCGCAACAAACAACTTTCTGACTTTTCATTCCGCGCCTCCGGTTAAGGTCAAATCCCTCGAAACAAAAAAATCCTCCCCGGGAGCACCCGCAAGCGGGTTTTAAGGGGAGGATTATACGTTTTTATAATCCAGATATGGATGCCGCCTCCTTTTCCATTAGAGGACGGCTTTATTTTCCGGCAGGTCTTCTGGCTCCCGGGTCTTCCTACTCCCCACGCCTTCCCATCCCTTAAGGACAGTGGCTTATCTTATGGGTTTCGTCACCGGTTACAGCGGCGGGTCCGCTCCCGGTTTAATCTCACCCCACCTGGCCTTTCGCGCTGCCGGAGGTGGAGAGTGTAACTCGGTAAGAGGCAAATTATACGGGATTCCCTTTTAAGCCCCGAAGGGCGCCGAAAATCAAACCAAAATATATCCGAAGCGGGGAGCCATGTCAAGAGATTCATTCTAAATAAGAACGGCGGGTTAATTTGTAATTTTTTTTGACATGCTCTAATATTTCTTGTAGATAATCTGTGTCCCTGATTTTCCCTGTTTCATGCCAAGGAGGGTTCAATGCGGCTTTCAAAGGGTATTATCGCAGCTGCGTTTGTTTTCGTTTCGATCACGTTATCGTGCGCCTGCTCATGGGCGGGTATAAACGAAGACCTCTTCAAGGCGGCCATATACGGCGACGCCGAAGCAGTAAAGAGCTTGCTTGCCAAGGGCGCGGACGTGAACGCGAAGGATAAGGGCGGCGGGACGGCGCTGATGATGGCGATTAATAACAACCATGCCGGCGTTGTGCGCCTGCTGATCGATAAGGGCGCGGACGTGAACGCGTAAGGATAAGGACGGCTGGACGGCGTCTGATGGTGGCGAGTTATAAAGAGCCATCCGACGTTGTGCGCCTGCTGATCGATAAGGGCGCGGACGTGAACGCGAAGTCTTCCGACGGCAACACCGCGCTGTCGCTTGATATGAGCCATATGGACATTGAAAAAATGCTCAAGGCCGCGGGGGCGAAGGACGAGTAGACAAGGGCGGCGGGTTAATTTGCAACGCTCTTAATAGCTCCTCCTGCTTCGCGCCCGAACTCATCGTAAAATAACCTCCATCAATATATAAATGACTTATCCGCCGATTTACCGGCGGGTATCGATTTCAGCCATTTTAAGGGACCGGGGCGGCTTTTGATGCATGGAAGGGGGTTTACGAATACATCGTTTTTTTGCGGGAATTAAACGAAATTCACTTTATTCCGCAAGGAGTTACGCTCGAAAATCGCCCGGTTTTTTCGCACGGAAAATCGAATTTCGAAGCTCGGAACTATTTGAAAAATAAAGGTTACTTTGCGCCTGAACCGGCTTTTCCGCCCCCGGTCAGCCTTTAATCAAAGAGTATTTATATTAGACCAGGTTTTTCCCCGTGGTGGCCATGGTGAGCTTGCCGTGGACGACGCCCTTGGTGCCGATTAACCTGTCCGCGATCTTCTTCACCACCGAACTCTTTCCCCGGACGACCATCACTTCCAGGCAGTTGTGCTGGTCCAGGTGGACGTGGAGGTTGGATATTATGGAGTTATAAGAGTCGTGCTGGATGTCGTTCAAGGTATCCGGAAGCTCGCGGGTGTGGTGGTTATAGACCAGCGTAATCGTCCCCACCACCTCCTTGTCCGACTCCCACTCCCCTTCAACTAGCGAGTCCCGGATAAGGTCGCGGACGGCCTCGGAGCGGTTCGTGTAGCCCTTTTCGTTCAGGGAGCGGTCGAACCTGTCGATGAGCTTTCTGTCTATGGATATTGCGAACCTTGCCAGTCCTTTTGTCATGTTTGCCCCCCTCCTTAAGGTATTATTGCCATTTAAAAAAAACACTGTCAAGAAAAATTCTTCGGGAAACCATCCAAAAAAAACATGGGATTTACCCTACATTTATCTTGACAAGAGAAGTATGGTATTGATATTCTGTGACCGGCGCAGTTTTTAAGAAATTATTCAGGGACTTAATGTACGAAGTCAGGGCCTACAGGGATTTTTCCCGTCCGGCGGACCTTGTCCCTTTTACCGTGGTGGTAAAGGAGACGGACCTTTTCATCCTGGCCCGGACGGACCTTAAGGAACTGGCGCTCGAAACGGTTATCAACCACCGGCACAAGCTGGAGTCTTTCATAAGGAAATACCCTGAATTCAAGACGTCGCTTTCTCCGGTAAAGATACCCGAGGGAGCGCCCGAAGTCGCCCGCATCATGGCCGTTAGCCGGGGAAGCCGCGGGCGTGGGCCCGATGGCCGCGGTCGCCGGGACATTCTCGGAGCTTGTGGGAAACGCCTTGATGGAACGCTCCCCCGAGGTGATAGTAGAGAACGGCGGAGACATCTTCATCAATACGGTCAAGGAACGCTCCATCGCCCTTTTTGCCGGAGATTCTCCGCTTTCCGGCAAGGTCGGGATAAAAATATCTCCCGGCGACTGCCCGCTCGGCGTCTGCACGTCGTCGGGCAAGGTAGGGCCTTCTCTGTCGCTTGGGCTTGCGCACGCGGCCTGCATAATAGCCAAATCCGCAGCCCTTGCGGACGCCGCGGCCACGGCCGCCGGAAACGCCGTCAAGGCCGAAGGCGACGTAAAGGCGGGGTTGGACATAGCCGCGAAGATAGAGGGCGTCCTGGGCGCGGTGATAATTTCAGGCGATAAACTGGGCGCATGGGGAAAGGTGGAACTGGTGGAAATATCCATCTCCGGGAGGGGCGAGTGAGCGAAAAGGTATTCGGCGGGATGCTCGACTTGATAGGCAGGACGCCGATGGTGAGGATTAACAAACTTACCGGCCCGAAAGACGCCGCTTTATATGCGAAGCTCGAAGGGGAGAACCCCGGCGGGAGCGTAAAGGACAGGATTGCGCTGGCGATGGTCGAGGAGGCGGAAAGAAGCGGACTTTTATTGCCGGGCGGTACGATAATCGAGCCCACCAGCGGCAACACCGGCATCGGCCTTGGGATAGTCGCGGTGCTCCGCGGATACAAGCTGATACTTACCATGCCGGACACGATGAGCGTGGAGAGGCGCTCGCTTCTTGCCGCGTACGGGGCGGAGCTGGTGCTGACGCCGGGGCAGGACGGGATGCGCGGCGCGGTGGAAAAAGCGGAGGAGCTCTTAAGCGCCACGCCTAATTCATTCATGCCCCAGCAGTTCAACAACCCCGCCAACCCGGAGGCGCACAGGAAGACGACGGCCAGGGAGATACTATCCGCGCTCGGCCCGAAGATAGACGCGTTTGTCGCGGGTGTGGGGACCGGCGGGACGCTGACAGGCGTCGGCGAGGTGCTCCGGTCCAAAAACCGGGAAATAAAGATTATCGCGGTGGAGCCGGCGTCGTCTCCGGTGCTTTCCGGCGGGGTCCCCGGACCGCATAAAATACAGGGCATAGGGGCCGGTTTCCTGCCGGGCGTCCTGAACACGCAGATATACGATGAAATCGTGCAGGTGACTGACGATGAGGCGGCGGAGGCGGCGCGTCAGCTTGCGGCAAAGGAAGGTATCCTTTGCGGCATATCGTCAGGCGCGGCGTTTTTCGCGGCTTTAAAGACGGCTAAGGTACTGGGCAAGGGGAAGAGCGTCGTAGTCATATTGCCGGACAGGGGCGAACGCTACCTGAGCACCGGCTTGTTCGGCCAGGGCTGATTATCTGGAGGGAACGTATGCAGTTATCCACTAAAGGGAGATACGCGGTACGCGCCATGTTCGACCTCTCCTTTTATTCAAAAGGGGAGCCGGTGCCGCTTTCGAGGATTTCCGAGCGCGAGGAGATATCTCTTCATTACCTTGAGCAACTCTTTAACAGGCTGAGGAAGGGCGGCGTCGTCGAGTCCGTCCGGGGCCCGTCCGGCGGTTTCAGGCTTTCGAGAAAACCGGCCGAGATTACCGTCGAGGAGATAATCCGGGTGGTCGAGGGCAACATAATGCCGGTGAACTGCGTGGAGGCCAAGGACAAGAAGAAGATATGCCACCGCGCGGACAAATGCGTGACTTTCATCCTCTGGAAGAGGCTTGGCGGCCATATCACGGACTACCTCTCCTCCGTCACGCTTCAGGACCTGGTGGACGAGGCCAGGGAGATGCAGGAGTCGGGCAAGGTAAGCCACGACTACATGTTTTACATTTAAGAACACCGGGGCGAGAATCCTATGGACGACCATAAGCTGAAAGTTTTTTGCACGGTCGCCGATACGAAGAGTTTTTCCAAGACTTCGGAAATAATACACCTGACCCAGCCCGCGGTGAGCCTCCAGATACAGGCGCTCGAAGAGCTGTACGAGACGAAACTTTTCGACCGCTCCGGCGGCTCGGTAACGCTCACGCCCGCGGGTGAGCTTCTATATAAGTACGCGAAAGATATCCTGGGGCTGTACGCCTCCGCCAGAAGGGACATAAACGCGATGATAGGCCTGGTGAAGGGAAACCTCTCCATCGGCGCCTCCACGACCGTCGGGAACTACCTCCTGCCCTCGGTTATAGTCAGCTTCCGCAAAAACCACCCCCGCATCTGGACGAACCTCGTCGTAGGCAACACGAAGATTATCGTCGAGAAGCTCCTTTCCGGGGAGATAGACCTGGGGATAGTGGAAGGGGACGTGGCGAAGCACAACCTCGTGGTGGAGAAGCTTATCCCGGACGAGATGGTCGTCATCATGAGCCCGGACCACGAATGGGCCAAAAGGAAGAACCTCTCGATATCCGAGCTTTCGAAGGAGCCGCTGATAATGCGGGAAAAAGGCTCCGGCACAAGGCAGATGGTGGAGAAGTTCCTGGAGGAGAACCAGGTGTCGCCGGACAGCCTGAAGGTTACGCTGGTCATGGGCTCCACGGAGGCGATAAAGACCGCCGTGGAAGACGGACTCGGCATTTCCATCCTCTCGGCCTGGGCGGCCAGGAAAGAGCTGAAAGCGGGCCTTCTCGTGGCCAACACCTTCAAGGACGCCCGGTTAACCCGCTATTTCAGCCTCATCCAGAGGAAAAAAGGGTTCACGTCGCACACGCTGGGCGAGTTCCTGGAGTTCCTGAGGATATACCAGTACGAAGACCCGCTCATCGCTTCACAATCGTCGCAGTCATCACAATCCTATTGATTTGGCATAAAGTTCGGGTATAATACCGAATATGAGATTAACTCAGCAACAGATACGCTCGGTTTCCGAAGGAGTGGTCAAAGAAGCCGTCCGGCGCCGGGCGCTTAAGCTACTCGTCCCGGACGAGGAGGCTTTCGCCCTGGTCGAGAAGGCGATAGCCGAGGACCTGATGGTGGAAGACCGCTTGAACGAGGAAGTGAAACAGATACTGAAGACTTACGAGCGCGAGATAGAGCAGGGCCGCGCGGACTATAAGACCATGTTCGACCTGGTCAAAAAGAAGCTCGTGCGCGAGCGGGGACTGGTGCTTTAAATGAAACTCTCCGACGACAAGGTAGCCCACCTCTCTCACGTCGTATTCGACGCGCTTGTAAAGAGCGGCGCGGCGGAAGTCCCGGACAAAGACGACGCGCGGGCCCGGCGCGAGCTTAAGCAGGCAATCGCGAAAACCGTGGCGGGTGAAGAGGAACTGGAAGAGACGGTCAGGAAAAAAGTCCTCTCTTACTCCCGGAAGGTCGTGGAAGGAAGCCAGGAGTGGGATATACTCTTCCATAAGCATTATCAGGAAGAGCTGAAAAAAAAGGGCAAGGGTTAATCCTTCGGCCGGAGGTGTACGCAGTTGTCAAGTTCAACCGAATCCGGCGGTTTCTTAAGAAGAAATTACCTGGCGATCTTCGTCTTCCTGGCTTACGCGGAGGCCGCCGTCAGCCCCTTCATGGACCTGAAATGGGACTCGCCGTTCCTCGTTTTCTGGTCCGCCCTGCTTTTATCACTCCTGACAATCAGTTTTTTCAAGCTGCTCCACCCCGTGGCGCAGGCGCGGGCGGACCTCTGTTTCGTCGTCTCTTTAATCCTGGCGCTGGACCTTTTCTCCGTCCTTCTGGGTCCCGACAGCCATTGGCTCCAGCCGATGAACTATGTCTTAATCGCGCTCTGCGCGGTCTATTACTCGCTGGGCTTTAATTTCATAGTCGCCGCCCTTATCTTCGTCCTTCAGTTAATGGGCGTAATCTCCGCGGGCCCCGCGCCTAAATCCTTCGCCAGTCTTGCCGTCTTCGGCGCATATCTTCTGGGCACCGCCATAATCCTTGGCAGGCTCTTTCAGTCTGAGCAGAAAAAGAAAGAAAAAGCCATGCTGGCGGTCCGCAGGATACATGAAGGCGCGGCGGGCCTGACCCCGGGAGAGGAGCAGCAGTTATCCTCCATCTCCCCGCAGGGCCGTTTTTCAAACCTGGTGGAGACCGCGGCGGAGCTTGACAGGGTGTTGGAGGAGCTTCTCCTGACGGTTAAAACTGCCATCCCCTGCGACAACGCGATGATTTTCATGGCTACGGAGGATGAGGGCAGGCTTTATCTGCGCCTGTATATAGGCAGCTCCGAACTGGCCGACTCCCCGGAAATTGCCCTGGGCCAGGGACTTACGGGATGGGTGGCGAAGGAGAAGAAGCCGGTGCTGGTGAAAGACGGCGCCCACGGCCTCGGCTACTTGAAAGACGAGCGGGAGGTAAACGCGTTTCTCGCCGTGCCTATAATGAACGGCGGTTTCCTGGAAGGCGTTATCGCGCTGGACTGCTCCACCGGCTCCTTTACTGAAAAAGATAAAGAAAGCTTGACCGGGTTCGCCTCTCTCGCCCTTCACGTCCTCCAGAACGCAAGGGCATATCAGCGGGTGGACATGTCCGCCAAGGAGTTCGAGGCCCTGCACCGGATAAGCGCGGAACTTTCCTCCAGCCTCGACCTTAAAACGATATTGGAGAAGCTGGCGACGTGCTCGCGGGAGATAATCGCCTACGACTATCTGACCGTATCTTTCATGGAGGGGCCGGACACCGCGGCATTCAAGATATTAAAGGGATACGACGGCCTTAAAATCCCGGAAGGTCCCGTCCCTCTCGCCGGGAGCCTGCTGGGGTGGATCGTGGAGAACAGGCAGGAGCTTTGCTTCACGGACTTGGACCAGCGGGCTCAGAAACTCCCCGTCTTTCCGGACGGACTGCTGAAGACGGAGTTCAAATCTTTTCTTGGAATACCCTTCTTAAGCCAGGACGCGTGCATGGGCGTCTTTACGATAGCCATGCGCGCGCCCGACGCGATAACAGCCTACCAGCACCAGACCCTGTCCATTATAGCGAACCAGGTAGCCGTCAATATCGCCAACGCGAAGTTCCACCACATGATGGAGAAGATGGCTACGACCGACGGCCTGACCGGGCTTACAAACCACAGGGCTTTCCAGGAGAAGGCGGACCAGGAGTTCGAAAGGGCCCAGAGATACCCTCAGTCGATCGCGCTTTTGCTCTTCGATATCGACCACTTCAAGAAGATCAACGACAGCTACGGCCACCCCGTCGGGGACGCGGTGCTGAAGAAAATAGGAAAGCTCTTAAACGAAACGGTGCGCACGGTGGATGTGGCGGCCCGCTACGGCGGAGAAGAGTTCGTCGCGCTCCTCGTAAACACCGACTTCAAGGGCGCCTCCCAGATGGCCGAGAGGATACGCGCCAGCATAGAGAAAAGCAAGTTCCTCTTAAACGGCCAGAGGATACCCGTCACCGTAAGCGTCGGCTTCGCCGTCTTCCCGGAAGACGCGAAGGAAAAGAGTGCGCTTATAGAGATGGCCGACCAGGCCTTGTATGCCGCCAAGGACGGCGGCCGCAACCAGTGCCGCGCTTACAAGGAGATCGCGGCAACGGCGTCTTCTTCGCGTTAAAACCGTTACTTTCTTTTCGGGAAAAGAAAGTAACACAAAGAAAAGCTGGACTTTAACCCCCGCTTTCTTTTGTGTTACTTTTCTTTCCCGCGAAAGAAAAGTAACGGTTTGCCTTTCTCTTTGACACCAGCCTATACATCATATAAAATTTAATAGAAAATACAAATACATCCGCGGGGGTTATATTGCTCGACAAATTCTTCAACCCCTCTTACGTGGCCGTGATAGGCGCCGCCAGAGACCCGGCAAAAGTCGGCCACAGCATCCTCAAGAACCTGAAATCGAACGGCTATGCGGGAGCGCTCTATCCGGTCAACCCCAATGCCAAAAGGATACTTGGGCTTAAGTCTTATCCCGGCGTATTGTCTATCCCCGGGCCGGTAGACTTGGCGGTAATCGCCGTCCCAAGCAGGTTCGTGGTGGACGCGGTCAAGGATTGCGGGAAAAAAGGCGTACCCGCCGCGATAGTCATTACCGCCGGTTTCAAGGAGACGGGCGAAGAAGGACAGATTTTGGAGCAGCGCCTGTTAGAGGTCGCCGCCGCAAACAAAGTCCGCATCCTCGGCCCGAACTGCCTGGGCCTCATCAACACCGCAAACGGGGTGAACGCGTCGTTTGCCTCCCTGATGCCAAAAAAAGGGAGCATCGCTTTCTTTTCACAATCCGGCGCGCTCTGCACGGCAATACTGGACTGGTCCCTGGTGCGCGGCGTTGGTTTTTCCAAGTTCATCTCGCTCGGCAACAAATCCGACATAAGCGAGCTGGATCTACTGGAATACCTGGCGGACGACCCGCAAACGCGGGTAATACTGGGTTATATCGAAGGCATAAGCAATGGCCGCGCGTTTATGGAAAAGGCTTCGAAGGTAGTCCGGAAGAAACCGATGGTGGTGATGAAGGGGGGCGGGACAGCCGCCGGGGCAAGGGCCGCGTCGTCTCACACCGGGTCGCTTGCCGGGTCGGAGAACGCGTTCGACGCGGCGTTCAAGCAGACAGGGGTGCTGCGGGCGCACACGATAGAGGACCTTTTCAATTTCGCTCTCGCCTTCGCCGATAACCCCATCCCCAGGGGCCCCGGCCTTTGCATCGTCACCAACGCGGGCGGACCCGGTATAATCGCGGCTGACGCCTGCGAGCACTCTGCCGCGAAGATGGCGGAGCTGTCGTCGGATACGGTTGCCGCCCTGCGCAAAAGCCTCCCGCCGACAGCCGGTTTTTATAACCCGGTGGACGTGATAGGCGACGCAAAGGCGGACCGGTATGCGAGCGCGATGACGACAGTGCTGGACGACCCGGGCGTGGACGGATGTCTTGTCATATTGACGCCCCAGGCGATGACGGAGGTGGAGGATACGGCGAAAGCGGTCCTCGACTTGAGTGAGCGCAAGACGAAACCGGTCCTGACCTGCTTCATGGGCGGAAACAGCATAAAAAAAGGGGTAGCGTTACTGCAGGCCGGCGGGCTTCCGACATATCCGTACCCGGAAGACGGGATAAGGGCTTTCGATGCGCTCGTGAGATACCGGGAGGCGAGAGAAAGGCCCGAGCCGAGGCTCACGCATTTTGACGTGGACAAAGAAAGGGTGCGCGGGGTAATATCCGGTGCGCGTGAGGCCCGCAAAAGAGAACTGGGCGAGAAGGACGCGCGGGAGATAATATCCGCCTACGGCTTCCGTATTCCAAGGAACGTGCTGGCCAGGACATCCGCCGAAGCCGTGAAGGCCGCGGCCGATATCGGCTTCCCGGTCGTGATGAAGATCGCGTCCCCGGATATCCTGCACAAGACGGATATCGGCGGGGTGCGGATAGGCCTTCGGAACCGCGCGCGAGGTGGAGGCGGCTTTCCTGGAGATAACCTCCAACGCCCACAGGTTACTGCCCGCGGCGATGGTATGGGGCTGCATGGTGCAGGAGATGGTGACGGGCGGGAAAGAGGTTATCCTGGGGATGACGCTCGACCACCAGTTCGGCCCGATGATAATGTTCGGCATGGGCGGGATATACGTGGAGGCGCTTGGGGACGTATCGTTTCGGATCGCGCCCGTCGGTGTGGAAGAGGCCTCGTCCATGATGGAGGAGACGCGTTCTTTCAGGCTTCTTAAAGGTCTTCGCGGCGAGAAACCGTCGGACTTGAACGCGACAAGGGATTATATTTTGAGGCTTTCCCAGCTCGTGACCGATTTCCCGGAAATAGTGGAGATGGATATTAACCCCCTCCTGGTGCTGCCGGAGGGCGAAGGCGCAGTCGCCATCGACGCGAGGGTCGTGCTAAGCTAAGCCGGTAAAAAAACCGTTACTTTTCTTTCAGGTGAAAGAAAAGTAACACAAAAGAAAGCCGGGACGGTAAAAGCCAGTTTAAAAGTTTTTGGCGTTACCTTTTTACAAAAAAGGTAACGGTTCTGGAGGGGAAAAATGGTCCCGCTATATGTAGGTTCCACTACGAGCTACTCCGGCAAAAGCCTCGTCTCTTTGGGCCTTGCGCTGAAGATGCAGGAAGACGGGCTGAAGGTAATGTACATGAAGCCTTACGGGAGGGTGCCGACAGTCGAGGGCGGCGTCCTGACGGACGGCGACGTGCTGTTCATGAAAAAAAGGCTGAACCTGCCGGGGCCGGTGGAGAGGCTCTGTCCCGTGGTATATTCGCGCGACCTGATGGCGGGGTCCCTTCATGGGCGCGACAAGGACCTTCTGAAGAAATTCATGGCCGCATATAAAGCAGTCTCCAAAGGCGCGGACGTCGTAATCCTGGGCGGGGCGCGGGATATCTTCGACGGCCAATCGATTGGCATATCCGGTGTCCGCATAATAAAGGAGACGGGCGCCAAGGCGGTCATGGTGGACCCGTTCACCGGAGAGGTATGCATCGACTGCCTGCTGTCCCTGAAGGACCTCCTGGGGGACAGCCTCATAGGCGCCGTGATAAACCGCGTCCCCCGGAAGGCATGGACTACATAAAAGAGACCGCCGGGCCATACCTTAAAAAGAAAGGCATCCCCCTGCTGGGAATACTCCCCGTCGACCTGGTCCTGAACTCGATAACCGTGCGCCAGGTGATCGAATCCATAGGCGGGACGCTCCTGTGCTGCGAGGATAGACTGGACGAACTGGTCGAGAACCTGTCCATCGGCGCGATGGACGTGGAGAACGCGCTAAAATATTTCAGGCGTACCCACAACAAGGCCGTCATAACCGGAGGCCACCGCGCCGACATCCAACTCGCGGCGCTGGAGACCTCGACGAAATGCCTTATCCTGACAGGAGACCTTCTGCCAAACGCCCTTATCATCGCGAAGGCGAAGCTGTCCGGCGTCCCGGTAATATCCGTAAAGGGCGATACGCTCTCGACCGTCAATCGGCTGGAGTCGGTGCTGGGCAAGGTGCGGATACGCGAAGAAGAAAAGGTCGGACGGGCGATGGAACTCATGCAAAAGCACTTCGATTTCGATATGCTCTACGAGAAGATGGGCATAAAGAAACCCTTAGGCAAAAGAGGCGCCTGATGACGGATTCCCTGACAAACAGTTTCCCCCCACGGAAGGAATTCTCCGACAATGCCCGCATAAAGAGCATGGAGGAGTACGAGCGGCTTTACAAAAGGTCCATCGAAGACCCCGACGGCTTCTGGGCCGGGATGGCGGAAGAAAACCTGGCGTGGGAGCGGAAATGGGAAAAGGTTCTGTGAGTACGACTTTAATAAGCCGGAGGTGAAGTGGTTCAGCGGCGGGAAGCTGAACGCCTCGTATAACTGCCTGGACAGGTTCGCCAATACAGCCTTACGGAACAAGGCGGCGCTGATATGGGAATCCGACGGCGGCAACTATAAGACGTACACCTACCAGCAGCTCTTGCTGGAGGTAAAAAAATTCGCCAACGTGCTGAAGAAGAAGGGCATAAAAAAAGGCGACAGGGTCACCATATACCTCCCGATGGTCCCGGAGCTTGTAATATCGATGCTCGCATGCGCGCGCATCGGCGCCATACACAGCGTGGTATTCGGCGGCTTCAGCGCGGACTCTCTCAGGAACAGGATACAGGACTGCGAGTCGTCTCTGCTTGTTACGGCCGACTATGGCGTCAGGGGGGGAAAGCATATCCCGCTCAAGGCCAACGCGGTCGAGGCGCTGCATGGGTGCCCGTCCGTGAAGGCGGTGATAACGGTCCGGAGGGTCGGGTCGGAGACCGTGGACATGGAGCCGGGGATAGACTCGTGGTGGCACGAGGAGATGGCCGCGCCGGACATATCCAAAGACTGCGAGCCTGAGTGGATGGACGCCTGCGACCCTCTGTTCATACTCTACACCTCGGGCTCTACCGGCAAGCCCAAGGGTGTGCTGCATGCGACCGGCGGATATCTGCTCTATGCAAATCTGACGTTCAAATGGGTATTCGATTACCATGAGGACGACCTGCATTTCTGCACGGCGGATATCGGCTGGGTCACGGGACACAGCTACATCGTATACGGCCCTCTCTCAAACGGCGCGACCACGCTCATGTTCGAAGGCGTGCCGACATATCCAGACCCCGGACGGTTCTGGGACATAGTGGACAAGTTCGGGGTGAGCATATTCTACACCGCCCCGACCGCCATAAGGGCGCTGATGCGTGAAGGCGATAAATGGGTGACGGGCCACGACCTGTCCTCCTTAAGGGTCCTGGGGACGGTGGGTGAACCCATAAACCCGGGCGCGTGGCTATGGTATCACGACAAGATCGGAAAGGGCAGGCTCCCATTAGTGGATACATGGTGGCAGACAGAGACGGGAGGCATATTGATTACCCCCCTGCCCGGCGCCATGACGCTTAAACCCGGCTCCGCATGCAGGCCGTTTCCGGGAGTTTTGCCCAGGGTGCTCCGGGAAGACGGCTCCGACGCGGCGGAGGGCGAGGCGGGCTACCTGGTCATCGATAAACCGTGGCCCGGTTTTATGAGCGGCATGTACGGAGACCCCAAAGGCAAACGCTTTAAGGAAGTATATTTCAGCCGTTTCCCGGGCAGGTACTTTACCGGCGACGGCGCGAAGGTAGACGATGACGGCGACTATTGGCTGCTGGGAAGGATAGACGACGTCCTGAACGTTTCCGGCCACAGGCTGGGGACGGCGGAGCTGGAAAACGCGCTCGTTTCGCATGAGGGCGTCGCGGAGGCGGCGGTCGTCGGTTTCCCGCACGACATAAAGGGAGAAGGCATATACGCATACGTGACCGTCCAGTCCGGGTATACGCCGTCGGACGGGCTGAGGGAAGAGCTGGTGGCCCATGTGCGAAAGAAGATAGGTCCTATAGCAAGACCCGACAAGCTGCAGTTCGTTTCGGGCCTCCCGAAGACCCGAAGCGGTAAGATCATGAGGAGGATACTGAGAAAAATCGCCCAGGGCGACGTCGAAAACATTGGCGATACTTCCACGCTCGCCGATCCGTCGGTGGTGGATTCCATTATAAAGGACAGGCTGTAATGCAGCAGGAAAAATACAATATCGAGTCCGGGGAAGAGAAGGCCTGGCGGGAGCTGAAGGCGGCGGACCCGAGCCAGGTGGAGAAAAACAGCGGGGCCCAATACGACGCCTCAAGAGATGCTTATAGATTAGAAATACTCGGCGGGATTTACGAGGCGTCCGTCGGCGAAAAAAAGATAACCTGCATATCCGACCCTGGCCGAAAACCCGAATATTTCATAAACCTGGCGACGCCGGTATATCTCGTGCAGGCGAAGCCCGTCGGGCCGTCGGGCGAACTGGTGAAGGAGTTAAAAGGCGGGGACTTCTTCTTCCGGGGGTCGCATACTCTGCCGCTTGGCCCCATAGCCGAAAAATACGGAAACGATAAAGAGTCATTTATAAAATCGGCGGCCTCGGTCGGAGGGACGCCTATCGGCATGGGCGACGCCGGTTTTGCCTTCAGGGCCTATCCGAGGATAGGCATGGCGTTCGTGCTATGGCTCGCGGACGATGAGTTCGAGGCCAGGGCGAGCCTGCTTTTCGATTCCCTCGCCGACCGCCACATGGCGCTTGACGCCGTATGGGCGGTGGCGCTTGTGGCCTGTCAGAGGGTATTGTCTTTCACTTCCTGACGTATTCGTTCACGAGCTTTAGAAGCTCCGCCGTCTGTATGGGCTTTGAGAGATAGGCGTTCGCGCCCAGCGCAAGACCCTTCCTCCTGTCTTCGTCCGCACCTTCCGTCGTGATTATGATTATCGGAATTTCCTTGTGCTGGTCGTTCCCCCGGATAAGGGAGACGAGCTTCAGGCCGTCCATGATCGGCATGTTTATGTCCGTCAGCACCAGGTCGAACTTCTGCGCGGAGAGCTTCTTGAGGGCGTCTATGCCGTCCGTCGCCTCGACAATCTTCGACCCGTGCACCCTCTTAAGGGCAAATGAAATGAGCTGCCTCATCGTGGGTGAATCTTCGACTACCAGGAAATTTATTTCAGCCATCTACTTTATTCCTCCTTGAAGAAGGGTTATTCCCCCTCTGGTTTGCCTTTTATAAGGTCCAGGAAACTCTGGATGGTAACGAGCTTTCTCTCCGACTCCGAGTACAGCCTGGAAGAGAAAACCGCCGTGGCCGCGTGTCCAGCTAACATCGAGAAGAGCTCGTAGTCCACGTCCGTGAACTCCTTCTTCTGCACGAGCAGCGTATATATTACTATCACGCCGATTACATGCTCTTTTATCTTCAATGGTATGCATACCATGGGGACGGAAAGGTCCAGGTTTTCGGCGGGCGCATCGGTCGCGTAGTAGCTTTCGCCCTCGCTTGCGACCTGGCCGATTATCCCCTCGCCCATGGATACCTGCGGCATGTCTTCGACCGCTATGCCCTCCGCGGCGATCGCGGATAAGTCCTTGGTTTTTTCGTCCAGGAGCATTAAGGCGAATTTTTCCGCGCCCACCAGGTTCATGATGATCTCCAGCACCGTCTTTACCACCTCGGAAAAATCCAGGGTGGAATGGAGCTGGTAGCTCGCGACGTAGAGGTTAGCCAGGTTGTTATTCTCCTGCTCCACCTCGAGGTACTTCTCGGCGAAACTCTTGTTCTCCAGTTCCACCTCCCGGTACCGCTCCATCAGATGCCTGTTCTCCTCCACCAGGGAGGCGACCTGCTCTTCGAGCGTCTTTACCTTGACGGGGTCCGTACTCCTGGCGCGCCTGAAATCTTCCTCCAGCTGGACCAGCCTGAAACGGAGCTTCTCGTTTTCCTGGAGGACTTCCTGCGTAAACGCCTCGCCCTTCCTGAAGATCTGGAGGAATTCCTCCGTCCTCGACCTCAAGTCCTTATGTCCTTCTCTGCCGTCCTTTTCCAAGACTACCTCCCTCGTTGGCGGCGCTTTTTTAAACGCATATCCTTAAAATTTCGGCGGCTATCTTGTCCAAGGGCATGGACTTTTCTACCGCCCCCGCTTCCACGGCCTCTTTCGGCATGCCGTATATCACCGCCGTCTCCTGCGATTCCGCGATTGTCCTGCCGCCCAGCCCTCTGATCAGCGACATGCCTTCCCGGCCGTCGTTGCCCATCCCGGTCAGGATCACCCCCATCGTCCTCTTCCCGAAATTCAACGCGGCGGAGCGCATCATCGCGTCCACCGAAGGCGTAAATTTATCTTGAGCCACCGCCTCTTTAAGCGTGGCCGCCACCCCGCCTTCAGTCCTTTTAAAGGACATGTGATAGCCGCCCGGGGCGATAAGAGCGGTCCCCGGAAGAAGCGGGTCGCCCTCACGGGCCTCCTTCACGGAAATTGCGCACAGCTTATCCAGCCTCTCCGCGAAGAACCTGGTAAATACCGGCGGCATATGCTGGCTTACCGCGATTGCCGACGGAAATTCTTTCGGCAGGTTGGCCAGTATCGCCTGTACCGCCGGGGGCCCGCCGGTGGATGCCCCTATCGCCACCAGGTCCATGCCCTGTCCGGCCGGCGCCTGCCTCTCTTTCGGAGCGCTCGGAGGCACGGTCTGCCTGAGCAGCTCCATGGACCTGCTGACCCTCGATATCTCGACGCCTGCGAAAAACCTCGCCTTCTCGATAAGGTCCGGTCCGAGTTCTTCCAGGTTCTCCGGCGAGACGGGCTTCGGCAGGAAATCCACCGCCCCGAACTCCAGGGCGGTAATGACGCTCCTGTCGTCGGCCCTCGAACTTATTACCAGCACCGGCGTCGGCACCGCCCTCATCAGCCACCGGAGGAACGTAAAGCCGTCCATCCGCGGCATCTCGAGGTCGAGCGTAATGAGGTCGGGCCGGAGCTTCACGACCCGCTCTATCGCTTCTTCGCCGTCCGCCGCGGCGCCTACAACCTCTATACCGTGTGCCGAACCCAGTATCCCGGTCAGGACCTTCCTGTTCTGGGGGGAGTCGTCCACCACGAGCACTTTTATTTTCTTCATCCGTGCCGCGTCCCCGCTTGGTTCCCTGTGGGCATCGCTTCACCGGCTGAAACCGGCTTCTGATAAACCATGTCGTTTCTTAAGTGCACCAGCCTGAATGTCGTCGTAACGTTCAAAAGCGACTCCGCGTGCCCCAGCAGAAGGTAGCCGCCGGGCGAGAGTTTATCGTAGAACATCTTTATCAGCTTCTTCTTCGACTCCGCGTCGAAATAGATCATGACGTTCCGGCAGAATATCACGTCGAACTCCCTCAGGAAGCTTAACCGGTACGGGTCGAAGAGGTTCAAGTGTGAAAACGTCACGAGCTTTTTTATTTCGTCTGAAATCCGGAAGCTCCCCGGGCTTTCCTCCTTGAAGTACTTGCGCATCATGTCTTCTTTGATGGCACGGAAAGAGCCGCGCTTGTAAACCCCTCTCCTGGCGGAAGTCAGGACCTTCTGGTTTATGTCGCTCCCTATTATCTCTACCTCTGTCTCGCCCAGACGCCCCGCCTCCGACAAGATCATGCCCACGGTATAGGGTTCCTCACCCGTCGAGCAGCCCGCGCTCCATACCCTGAGCGACTTTTTGCCTCCGGGCCGCAAAAACTCCGGGATTATCTCGTCCCTGAACGCCCTTAGCTGCGCCTCTTCCCGGAAGAAATAGGTCTCGTTCGTGGTAAGGCTGTCAACCACCTCGACAAGCTCCGCCTCTCTCCTTCTGTCGTAGGTGAGGAAGCGGTAGTAATCGAGGAAGGTGTTTAACTGATGCAGGCGGACGCGCCTCGTGAGCCTCCTTTCCAGGAGGTATTTTGAGGAATCGTCGAAATAAAGCCCGCAGTAGTCCCGGATGAAGTCCCGTAAAAGCCGGAACACGTCGTCCGGGAGTTCTATTATGTCTTCGCTAAAGATCATCTGCCTACCCTGATAAGCCTCGCCGCGGCCTCTCTTACCAGCCGCTCCGGGTCGGTATCCGCCGCCTCGGCCAGAAGCTCCATATTCCCTTCAATCCCGGCGCTTTGCAACGCTTCAAGCGCGGCCTTCCTTACACTCCAGTCCGGGTCTTTCACAAGCTTTTTTATATCGGAAAGCGTCTCGGGCTCTTTCAGGGACAGCGCGGCCGAGATGCCCGCTTTCCGTATTTCGGCGTCCTCGTCCGCCATCGCGGTCCGGATATATTCCCCGGCCTCCGGTTTGCCCGTCCTGCCTAAGCCCTCAATGGCCTCCATCCTGACAGGCCCGTAAGAATCGTGCAGGATGGTCAACAAGGCGTCGAATACCCCAGGGTCGTCCTCATATGACAGCGCGCGGGCGGCCTGGGCGCGCACCCAGGGGTCCTCGTCCTTCAAAAGCAGAAGCATCGGCGCCGCCGCATCCGGCACATTTTTTCCCGAGAGCGCGTTCACCGCCGAAAGCCGCACTCTCGCGTCTTCGTCCACGATGCATTTCAGCACTGCTTTAAGAGATGCGCCAACGCCCGCCATCGCAATGGAATCCACCGCCGCGGTGCGGACAACGGGGTCCTCGTCTTTTAAAAGCCCCTCTAAGACGGCCGCGTTCCCTTTTCCTAAAAGGCCGGATAAAAACGCTATATTTCTCCTGAAGGAAGGGTCCGGGTCCTGGGCCAGAGCCTTTAAATCCAGCTCTTCCCGGACGCCCGGCAAGATCGCTATGGCCTTGACCGCCACTTCCTGGACATCCTGATATTCATCGCGCAGAAGCTCCAGCATGGAGGCCGCCGATTTTTCGACCTGAAGCCTGCCTAAGGCAAAAGCCGCGGCCGAACGGGTATGGCCGTCCTCGTCCTTTAAGAGCGGCAGCAGGAAATTGGCCGCCCTGGCGTCGCCCGCCTCGCCCAAAAGCTCCGCGCAAGCGCGTCTCACCGCCGTGTCCTGGTTATTGAGCAAAAAGAGCAGGGGCTCTACCCCATCCTTTGATATTTCGAGAAGCGCCGCATAAGCGTCTTTCCGGAGGTCGTCATAATATAAAAGCTTTGAGAGAGCGCCAACCGCGGACCTCTCCCTCATCCATCCCATCAGGCGGGCCGCCGATTTACTCAGCTCCGGCTCATGCGATTCGATAAATCCCTTTATGGATTCCACGTCCTCCGGCTTCAGTATCCCTTTCAGCTTCCGGGCGAGCGACCCCGGATCAGGCGAAGACGACATGATTTTCGCCGCGCCCTTTACGGCAATCTCCCTTATGACCGGGACCTCGTCCGTCAGGGCTTCCTCGAACACCGGCCAGGCCGAAGTGTCTCCCAGCGTGTAAAGCGCGTCAAGCGCGGCCTCGCGCAGGAAACTGTCCTTCGAAGCCTCGATAAGCGGCAGGGCGGCCCCGGAATCCCCCAGTTCACCCAGCGCGGCGGCGGCGTTGAAAGCAAGCCACTGGTCATCCGACTTAAGGAACTGGACGAGCGCCGGCAGCGCGGACTTCGCCTTCATCTTCCCAAGATGCTCCATAGCGGAGGACCGGACGTTCATGTCGCTGTCGCCAAGCGCCTTTATAAGGGCTCCCGCGCAGGATAAGTCGCCTATCTCTCCTATAATGTCCACTATGAACTTCCTGACGTCCTGGTCCGGCTCGTCCAGCCGGGAAGAAAGCGCTTTCGCGGCCGGGGGCCCCATCCTTATCAGCCCTTCCGCCGCCGAGTTCCGCGCGCCCGCGTTGTCCTCGGAAAAAAGCGCCCGGTACAGCCCCTCAAAGACCTTCTCGCCGCCAAAAGAGACGAGGGCGTCAAGAGCCGTCTTCCGTACGCGCCAGTCCGGGTCGAAGACGGACTTCAAAAGGGCCGGTACGTATTCGTCGGAAAGCTTTTCGGAAAGCTCCGCCGCGGCGAGACGCCGGGTCTCCGGGTCCTCCGACTCAAGTCTTTTTAATATCTCCATAGTTCGACCGTCACTCATAGATTATTCTTCCGGTCCGGGTTCCACGCGGGCAGAGTCCAGTTCGGCCAGTTCCCGGCGGTTAAGGAGTTTTTCGGGGTCCAGCACCATTATAAGCCTGTCCCCCGCCTTCCCGACGCCTTGCAGGAACTGCGCCTCCGGCCCCTTCACGACCTCGGGCGCCTCCTCTATCTCGCCCAGGTCCATATATATTATTTCCTTGACCTCATCCACAACGGCGCCCAGCATCTTCCCTTCCACGAGCAGGATAAGGACCTTATCCCTGGACACGCCATCAGACGCGGAGCTTACGCCCAGCCTTTTGCGGACATCGATTATGGGGACCACGCTGCCGCGCAGGTTTATGATGCCCTCGATGAACTCCGGGGCCTTCGGCAACGCTGGTCAGCTTCTGGGGCCTGATGATCTCCATGATCTTCATGATGTCCACGCCGTACTCGCCCGTTCCTGCGCGAAATACCGCGAGCTGCACCCGCCCCTTTTCTTTTTTGACGGCAACGTCAGTCTGCATCTTACCTGCCTCCGGCGACGGCGTACTCTATGCCGTACAGCCTTTTTACCATCCTCCTTATCGCATCGTACTCATCGTCGTGTTACGTCCGTGAAGCCCTCGCATTCCGAGTCTATCGCCTGGAGGATCCGCGTATGGGCGGGGTCGGAGCCGGAGAGTCCGAGGAACGCCTTTCTTAACTTCTCCCTGGTTTCCAGGTCCACCTTCTTGCACGCGGAGAAATTGAAGTTCGCGATCGAGTCGGAGAAATAGATTATCTTCAGCCCGCTGCCTACATACTGCTTGGCCACCGACTCCATCATCCCTCCGGCGTCGCATTCCCCGGTAAGGACGGCCTTGGCCACGGCGTCATGACGGCCGAAGTACTTGTACGATTTCAGGTCGTAGAGCCTTATCCCCGCGTCGCTCAAAATGGCCCTTGGCATCAGGTGTGAAGAAGTCGATTTTTCGCTTCCGAAGCCGAAACTCCTGCCGCGGATATCTTTTATATCCTTAATGTCCGAGCCTTCCCTGGTGACGATGACCGAGCGCGTGAAGATATTCCCTTTGCCTATGGACTTCACGATGGCCTCGACCCCGTACTTGTGCCTCGCTTCCACGTATGTCGTGGGGCCCAGCCAGCAGATATCGGTAACGCCCAGGCCCAGGTCGTTTACCGCCGAGGCCATATCCTGCCCGGGCACTATATCCACCTCCACGCCCAGCTTATCCGAGAGGTAGTTCGCCAGCGGCGTGAAGCGTCTTATCATCGCCTCGGGATCTTCGAGCGGGAGCACTCCCAGGCGCATCCTGCCCGAAGAAAGGCTGTACTGCTCCATCAGCGCGAAGTGGTTTATCTCTTTCCTTAAGAGGTCCGCCTGCGAAGTGAGTTCGGAGACGGACAGGTCCATTTCTTCAGCTAACTTCACGGAGGCGAAAGTTATATCCCTTATCTTGCCGAGCGAGCGCACAATTTCCTGGCTCCCCTTCCTCTGCTCAGAAGTCGCCGAGGCTATATTCTGCACCTTGTCGGAGACGTTTTCGACAGCAATGGTAATCTCCTTGCTGCCCTTGGTCTGCTCGGACATGGCGTTTTTCACCTGCTGGGTGATATCGTTCATGTTCTCGGAGGCCACCATGATCTGTTCGGACCCCCGGCTCTGTTCCTGGGTGGCCGTCAGTATCTGCTGGACCATGTTTGAAATGGACATCATCGCCGCCGATACCTGGCGTATCCCCTCGGCCTGTTCCACGGTCGCCTTCTCGATACCCTTGGACATCGCGGCGGCGCGGGTGGAGCTCTGGACTATCTTTACAAGCGCCTCTTTGGCCTCGAGAGCTATCTTTACCCCCTGCTCGACGCTCTCCCGCCCCGTCTTGATGGATTTCACGGCGTCTTTAGCCTCGCTCTGCACGGCGCTTATCAGCTTCGCTATTTCCTGGGTGGAGGAGGAGGTGCGCTCCGCCAGGTCTTTTATCTCGTTTGCCACGACGGCAAAGCCCTTGCCGTGCTCGCCGGCCTGGGCCGCGAGTATCGCGGCGTTAAGCGCAAGGAGCGAGGTCTGGTCGGTGACGTCGTCGATAACGGTCAATATCTCGCCTATCTCCTCGGAGCGGCCGCCGAGCTGCTCGATGACCTTCGCCGCCTTTTCTACGGTCTCCTTGATGTTGCCCATGCTCTCGATGGTCTTCTGGACAGAGCTCATGCCAAGCCCGGCCGCCTCCTCCGTCACCTGTTCGGACAGGGAAGCCGACTCCTTCGAAATCGCCTCGACCTCTTTTATGGAGGCGCCCATCTGCGTGGCCGAAGCGGTAGTCTCCTCCGCCGCGCTCGACAGCACGTCCATGTTCTCCGCCACCTGCTTTATCGAAGCCGCCATCTCCATGATGGAAGACGATGTGGACTCCGCCGAGCCGGAGAGCTGGCTGGTGCTTCCGGCGACCTCGTCTATCGAAGCGGCCATCTCCATAATGGAGGAGGACGAGGATTCGGCGCTTGCCGAGAGGGATTCCGCGCTTTCCGCGACTTCCTTTATCGAGGCGTTCATCTCGTCCATCGAGGAAGACGTGGTCTCCGTCAGCTCGTGCTGGGCCTCGGAACCTTCGGATATTTTCTTCGCGTTCATGGCTATCCGCTCGGTTGCGTTCGCGACGCTTATGGAGGCGTCTTTTACCCTTGCCAGCATGTTCTTCAGGTTGGATACCATCGCGTTTATAGCATTGCCAAGCTCGCCCAGCTCGTCATCCGAATCGGCCTCTATCGATTTCGTCAGGTCGCCGCCCGCTATCTGCTTGGCCGTCAATACCAGCTTGGATATCCTGCCGGTGATGAACCTGGAGACGAAGAAGGCGAATATCACGATAGCGATGATCAGCGAGCATAACGCTATCAACGTGGACCGGAACATCAGCAGCCGCTTTGCGGCGTAAACTTCATCGTAGCTGAGCCCCAGCCTGATGGCTCCTAGATGTTTTCCTTCGGGGTCGGTAAGCGGGATGACCGTATCGTAGTATTTCTTCTGCCCGTACGTGAAGACCGGCGCCTGGTCCTTCACTTCCTTCAGGGCCTTCGCGGCGGCCATGCTGACCGGGTCGCTATAGACTTTCCCTATATGGGCCGCATTGTCGGCGAAGAGTATTTTTCCCGTGGAGTCAACGACCATGCAGTACCCTATGTTCGGGTTCTTTTTGGTCAATTCGACGCAGCGTTCGCTGACGCCGGAAAGGGATTCAAGCGGAAGCCCCAGGCTCAGCGAGTCCTGCAAGCCCCCCCTGAAAGAATCGCCTATCGCGAACGACTTCCCTAACAAGGCCTTCGTGTAAAGGGTCGTGAACCCGTACGTGAGGGCGATCGTAGAGGCGGATATGACGCCCAGCAGCACAAGGGTCACGATCACCAGCACCCTCATCTGGAGGGATTTAAGACCTGTCTTCATTCTTTCCTCCTACTTTATTACCTTCGTCGCCGCATTCAGGACCTCGAACGGCACCTTCAGGGAGAGTGAGTTCGCGGCCTTCAGGTTAAGCACCAGGTCTATCTTCCTGGCGCTTTCCACGGCTATGCTTGAGACAGGCGCGCCCTTCAGTATCCTTGCCACGATCCCCGCGGCCATCTCACCCTGCTCCGAGGCGGAAGGGGCCAGCGCGAGGAGCGCCCCTTTCTCCGCCATGCCCGAAACCTGGGCCATCGCCGGGATCTTCTTCCTGTTGCTGGCCTCGATTATTCCGGAAGCGTCCTTGTCCACCGCCGCGCTGCACGATATGTACACGCAGTCCGCGGCGGCCTTCTGCACCCCGGGCCGCGCCTGGGATGTGCTCCTCACCTTTACCTCCACCGGCTGAAACCCGAGGGCGGGCGCGTTCTTTATCACCTCGTCCAACTGGACCACGGAGTCCTTTTCATCGGGGTTATAGACCACGGCGAGCCTGGTGAAAGGTTTTATCGACTTCATGGTCCTGAGCAGGGTAACCATCGGGACCTTGGAACTGGCCCCGGTGGAATTTTGCGTTTTGGACCCGCAGGCGGCGGGGTCGTACACGTCGGCGAAGACGACGGGTATCTTGCTCGTCTCCCTTACCGCGGTCAATGCGGCGGCCGCCCCGTACGCGACTATAACGTCGGCTTCCACCCCTATGAACTTCCGGACGCTGTTCGTCCATGACATCTGGTCCGGGTTTGGTGATTGGACATAGACCGAGACCTTGCTCGGGTCGTACCCCGCCCTTGCAAGCGTTGCCATAAACGCCTTATGCGCCTCCTGGTACCGAGGCAGGTCGCCAGAAAAAATCACGCCTATGGTTTTTTCCGCCGCGAATGCGCCGGGGACGCAAATAGCCGTGACCATCATGAATAGGAGGACGAGAATTAATTTTTTGAAAGACATGTTTCATTTCCCCTTACCATTTTTTGGATGCCACTATCATGACCGTCTGGGCCGTGCCGTTCTGAGGCCCATCCTGCGGGTTGTTCTTAAAGTCCACGTAGTTGTTTATATCGTAGGTGAGGGATAACCCCCAATTCCTTGGGCAGCGCGTATCTTCCGGTTATCCTGCCGCCGGTCTCCCTGACAGCCATGTCCGCAAGCAAGCCCACATCCAGGGTATTGAACGCGCCGAGCGTCTCGTTTACCCTGAAACTCCCGCTGCCGAAGCTCTGGTAGAATTCCATATCCGCCGTCAACGGTATAGCGAACGAATAAGTGCCCCCGATAGAATATACGTGGGCCTGGTCCGTATATGGCGCGCGCTCCACCGGGAACGGTACGGCTGCCCCGTGCCCCGAACAGCGCGACATCTCTTTTTATCCTGTACCTGAAATAATCGTAGTTCGCGGATATCGTAATCGGCCCGGCCGGGCTCCATACCGCCTGGACGCCAGGGTTGTCGTACTTCGTATGCATGTCGGCCTGGCCGTTTTCTTCCGAGGAGAACCTGTAATGGGCGTTGGCGGTAACCTCCGGAAGCGGCATGAAATTAGCGTCCGCGCGGGCCTTGTAGGAGTTTTTCGGCTTTATCGCGTAGGCGGGCTCTTCCGTGTACGCATATTCGAAGCTGCCATTGAAATCGACCCATCTCGCCGGCCTTGAAGTCACCCCCGCCGTTATTTTATGTATGTTCTGCTCCGAAGGTATCGTCCCGAACGGCGCGAGTATGGTCGAGGTGATGAGTGACTGATTGCTCCATAAGTCGGCGTTGTATCTCTTCTTGTTATCGAACGAGTATTCGGCCTTGAAGGCGATCAGGCTTACGGGGCTGTACCGGAACGCCACCTCGGCCTTGTTCTCCCTTGTATTTATAGGGTTGTTGGGGAAACCCGTCCTCCCGGGATCTACCGTCACCGAAGCCGGGACATTTTCAGTGGTATTGTTGTAGCGGTAGCGGACCACCATCGTCAGGCCCGGGAGCGGTATGAGGTTGAAGTCGCCGTATGCCCGCTGATAATTCACTTCCGCCTGCGAATGCTCGATTTTCGCGCTCGCCGTTTATGTACTGCGCGTCGGCGGAGATCCTTCCGGTATAATCGGTATGGACTTTCACCGAGTCCAGGTTCTCGTCGAACTCGGGCACCACGCTGTGGTGAAGCTGGACGCCGCTCATCGTATCCACCAGCGCGACCTGATCGTGCGGCTCGAAGGTCTTGGCCGTATGGCTGTATTCGGCCTCGACGGGGCCGAAATGGCCGTTGATCCCGACGGTAAGGTCTCTGGTTATCCAGTCTATATCCCTGGAGCGGGACCCTTTCACGCTTGGTCCCCTCGTAAAACCTCGCCTGCACCGTCCCGTCCTTCTCGAACTGCCGCAGATTGATGAAAACGTGATACGGCCTGTCAGGCCATTTAAGGATAAGGGACAGCCTGTTGTCCTGGTCGTCGGTGAAGTATTGCCCGCCGGGGTCCTTGTCGTCAGGGGGGACGATCCCGATAAGTCCGAAGTGGTTGTAGTTGCGCCAGAGCGCCCAACCCGTGTAATCGATCTTTAAAATATCCCTGTACCCGAGAGACGCATCCGCCGTCCAGCTGTTCGGGTTCACCCAGTCCAGGTCGGCTTCCCATCTTTCGGGGAGCGGGACGTAAAGCATCTTTAATCCGCCCACGACGCTGCTGTAGGGATATTCGTACTCGGCGGCTTTCCTGGAGCCCTGCAGGTCGAAGAACCTGTAGCCAAGCCAGGTATCCGTTTCCGGCGCCAGATGGTAATGCGTCACTTCCGCCGCGGGGACCTCCGGCGTCTCTTCATCCGTCGCTTCTTCCTCCTGCTGGATCCTCCACGTCCTGTGTGCCTTGTGCTTCATCCGGCGCCGTCAGAGCTGGCGCCGCCGCCTTTTCTTCCGCGAATGCCTTGCCGCCCATAAGGACAGCAGTAAGGACCAGCAAGGCGATCAATATGTTTTTCATAGTATCACTCCTTTTGGTCCTATCGTGTGAAAGTGCCGCCGTTACCATTGAGCCCGGGGCTATCGGAACCATGTATTTCGGTGTGACAGTCGGTGCATTTGTTGCGTTGTCTCTCATCGCCGGCAGATGTCAGGTTGTGGTGGCTGTGGCACTGGTAGCAGAGGTACGGCATGCGTACCTTCAGCATGTTCAGGTTCACCGAGCCGTGCGGCGCATGGCAGTTCCGGCAGTCATCCGTCACGTCCGCGTGCTCGAAAGCGAACGGCCCCGTTTTTTCAGCGTGACAGTTGCCGCAGAGTTCTTTCATGCTCCCCTCTTTCAGCTGCTTCTCAAAAGCCGAGCCGTGGGGGTCGTGGCAGTCCAGGCATGTAACCCTGCCTTCGTTGACCGGGTGGTGGTTCGGGAGCGAGAACTCGGCCTTTATATACGGATGACACTTGTAACAAAGGGCCGCCACGTCCTTCGCACGCACCTTCAGGTCCACGCCCTGATGGACTTTATGGCAATCGAAGCAGGAGACGCCGGAGACGTTGTGGACGCTCGAATTCCAGTAATGCAGGTTAAAAGTGGCGTTTGCCGTATGGCATTTAAGACAGATGAGGGACTGCGCCTGCTTCGGCAGTTCTTTAAGGTCGATGAACGTGGAGAAATCGCACGTCGGCTTGCCGTTTATGACCTTTATATTGGCGATTGCCAGACTGCCCGGGCCGTGGCAGGACTCGCAGTTTACCAGCGGGAGCCCGGATGCGGGGCTTAACTGCGCCCCCATCGTGGATGCGTCAAACCACTTCTTGTACTGGTCGTGCTCGTGGCATTTGGCAAGACATGCGTCATTGCCTACGTAATCCGCGTCCAGCCTTCCCGCAATCAGTTTTTCATACTCGCTTACCGGTATTATCGGTCCGCTTTGCTGCAGGCTCGCGCATCCCGCCGCGGCAATAACCGCCGCGAGAAGTATCGCCAAAAATACAGGCCTTCCCCTCCCCCGTTTGAACATCCTACGCCTCCTTTTTAGCCGTAAAACTCGTTAAAAAACTATAAAACTCTTACTCCCGTTTATTACCTTATTATTGCCTTTTATTACCTTTGTTACCGCTTAAGCGGACAGCGCCCTGGACGCTCTTATGAGTATAAGGAGCCTCTCCCCCGCCCTGCCCACGCCCTCTATGTACTCCGCCTCGTTTCCGCCTATCACCGCCGGAGCGGACTCGATCCCTTTTTCCGGCACGGCGGTCACGCCCGTTATCCTGTCCACTACCATCCCCGAAAGCGACCCGCCCTCGGAGACGACGATTATCCTCGTATAGCGGGAGGGCGTAAGTTCGCCCAGGCCGAGGCGTTTCTTTACGTCGAACACCGGCAGGATAACCCCCCGAAGCGAGATGATCCCTATAATATATTCCGGCGCGCGGGGGACCGTCGTAGGCTTCCTCCACCTGATTATCTCCCGCGCCTCCTCCATCTTGAGCGCGTACTCCTCGTCCCCCAGCATGAATGCCAGAAGCTCCAACTTTCCGGAGGATTCAGTTTCAACCTCCCGGGCGGGGGCGGCTGAAATTTCCGCTTCCTCATGTCCCTCCACGTCTGGGCCTCTTGCGGGGCCGGAGGCTCCGAGGATGAAGGGATGCGATGCGCCTCGGCAAGGGAAGGTGCGCGTGCCCGGCGGGGGTTTCTTCGGCGCCGCCTCCGCAATGGAAATCGCCTGGATGGCCGCCTTCTCCTGCCGCCTCGTGACCTTCTTCACGGCATTTCTTCGCAGGCGCAGGTCCCGGAGCGGATGTTGCTTCAGGTTCCGGAACTGGCGTTGCTTTGGCCTCGGCTTCTTTCGCCGCCTTGGCCTCTTTCGCCTTTTTCCTTATATCTATTAAGTCCATCTTAGTCTAGAAATCCCAGGTCTTTGATAACGTCTTCGACAATGCCCGCGCCGACAAAGGCCTCCCCGGCGCCGAAACCGGTAAGGAGCGCGCCCGTGGCTATGGTGTTTATAAGCCTCGGCACGCCTCCGGAATGAGCGTGCATCAGCTCGATTGCGTCTTCACCGAAAAGTTTCTCATCCCTTCCCGCCACCATGAGGCGGTGCCTCACGTAAATCCTCCGTCTCTTCTTTCGTAAGGGGCGGGAGGTGATACGAGATGCCTATCCTCTGCCTGAGCGCCTTGTATGCCGGGCGTTTAAGCCTGTCCTTAAGCTCCGTCTGGCCCACCAGCAGAAGCGACAGGAGGTTCATGTCGTCCAGCTGGTAGTTGGTCAGAAGCCTTATTTCCTCAAAGGTATCTTTTCCCGGTATTAACTGCGCCTCGTCTATGATTACCACGGGAGAAGTCCCTTTTTCATGGAACCCGTACAGACAGTCGTTTATCTGTTCGACCAGGTCCGCCTTGTAGTGCTTCGGCTTCTCCACCCCGAGCTTCTTTGGCAAGCGCCCGGAGGAACTGCGCCGGGGAGAGCCGCGGGTTCGTTATCAGGACCGGTTTGTTGGAGTCTGTCCAGGGAGTCGATAAGGGCGCGGGTCAGGGTGGTCTTGCCGGAACCTACTTCTCCCGTCAAAAGCGCGAATTCGCGTTCCTCCACGGCGTACTGGAGCCGGGCCAGCGCCTCCGCGTGCGACCGGCTCATGTACAAAAACGCCGGGTCCGGAGTCTTGGAAAAGCACCTTGTTTTAAGTCCGTAGAATTCTTCGTACATGGTTTCCTACACCGTCTGCCTTTTCCTGGTCGATTCGCTGATCAGGGACTCAAGGTCCAGTATCAGCACCACCTCGTTATCCCCCAGTTCCGTCGCCCCGGCAATGCCGTGTATATCCTTCAGCTTTTCTCCCAGGCTCTTTATGACCATTTCCTGCTGGCCCAGGAGCCTGTCCACCACGAAGCCGAGCCTGCTCTCGGCCAGGCCCGCCACGACGACATATATAAACTCCTGGCCGCCTTTTTTGGGCAGCCCGAAAATTTCATCCAGCCTCAAAAGCGGCAGGGTCTCCCCGCGAAGCGTGATTACCTCGCGCCGCTCCACGCTGTCCACCTTGTCCGGCTCAATCATCAGCGTCTCCGATACGGCGGACAGCGGCATGGCGAACTTCTCGCCGCCCGCTTCCACCATCAGCCCCTTTATTATCGCGAGCGTGATGGGCAGGGTAAGGGTGATGCTGGTCCCCCTGCCTATCGCGGTATCTATGTCTATTGTGCCGGAGAGCTTCGCGACGTTTCTCCTTACCACGTCCATCCCAACCCCGCGGCCGGAGACCTCGCTTACCTGCTCCTTCGTGGAAAACCCGGGCAGGAATATAAGGTCCAGCATCTCCCGCCGGTTAAGCGTCAGGGTCGGGTCCACAAGGTCTTTTTCCAGCGCCTTGCGCCAGAGCCGCTCCGGGTCTATCCCGCCGCCGTCGTCCTCCACGGATATGGCGACCCTGTTCCCTTTCGGGTAGGCGTTCAGGCGTATCTTGCCGCGCGCGGGCTTTCCCCGTCTGGCCCGTTCCTGGGCCGGCTCTATGCCGTGGTCTATGGAGTTTCTTATCAGGTGCATGAGCGGGTCGGATATCTCTTCCACCACCAGCTTGTCCAGTTCGGTGTCCTCGCCCAGCATCTCCATGTCTATGTCCTTGCCCGCGTCCATCGCATATTTCCTTACCGCCTGGGACAGCCTGGTGAATATCTGGCCGATGGGGACCATCCGGACCTCGATAACTCCCTCCTGCAGCTCCGTGAGCTTCCTCTCCAGGAGGCGCGACGCCTTGGAAAGGTCCACCGCCAGGCCCTGAAAGCCCTGGATGGCCCTTAAGTCCTTGCTCAGCCGTGTAATGACGTTCTTGGACAGCACCAGCTCTCCCACTATGTTCATTATGCGGTCGAGACGGGCAATGTCCACGCGAATGGTTTTGGAGAAGCTCCGCAGGGTCTGCGTGTCCGTTTCCGCCTTCCTCTGGAGCGCCTTGTATTTTATTACCGAGACCTCCACGCCCGGCCCGGACACCTCCCGGACGAACTTCTCCATCGGCTCCTTCGTCCCCACCACTATATTGAACTCTATGCCCATCTCCGGGCCCGTGCCGGTGGAGGGAAGCGTGCTGATTATCTCGCCCATCACCTTCAGCCGGTCGTTCAGCGAGGTCAGGTCACGGTCGAAGCTCGACATGTCGAACCGGGCGGTAACCAGATATATCGAGTTCTTCGCCTTCACGTTCTCGCGGAGGCGGTGTTCCTCGTATTCGGTCAGGACCTTCACTATCTGGGCGTCTATCTCTATCTCGTCGATTATGTCTTTTGCGTCCCGGCCGCGGCCCCTGGACAGCGAGTCCTCGATCATGGAGGATATGTCGGCATAGTCCGAGCTTTCGATGCCGTCTCGGCTTATTTCCTCGGAGAGGACTTTCAGCCTGTCCAGTGCGGCAAATATTACGGTAGCGACTTCGTGGGAAATTTCGACCTTGCCCAGCCGGAGCGCGTCAAGCAGCGATTCGAGCTTGTGTGAGAGATGGGAGACTCCCTCGAAGCCGAACATGCCGGAGAGGCCTTTCAGGGAATGGACGCCGCGGAAGATGGCGTTCACGACGTCCGGGTCTATCCGGCCGGACTCGGTCATGCCGTCCATGCGGGTCAAATGCTGGCCCAGGTCTTCGAGGATGTCCTCCGTCTCGGCCAGGAACTCTCCCCTGGACCTCTCGTCTTTCCCTGTCATAGCGCTCTCTCCAGAACCCCCGCCGGGGGCTTATTCAAGGACTTTCCTTACTAGTTCCTGCAGCTCGTTTCCTTTGAAAGGCTTTACGATATATCCGGATGCGCCGAGGCTTAGGCCCCGCTCCCTGTCCTCGTCGCTTCTCTCCGTGCTGACTATTATAAGGGGGATTTCTTTGTACTGCGGATGGCCCTTGACGAAGCTGATCAGCTCCAGGCCGTTTATGTCGGGCATGTTTATGTCGGTGATTATAAGGTCGTACTTGCGCGCGGGCAGCACCTTCAGCGCGTCGAATCCGCTCGCGGCCTCGAAGGTGGAAAAGCCGGGCATCTGCTCGACGGTGGCCCGGATAAGCCCCCTCATGGCTTTGGAATCTTCGACTATCAGGACTGAATAGGCCATAGGCTTTAGCCGTTCCCCTTCGCCAGCTGTTTTTCGAGGTCGGAAATCTTTCGTTCGAGATAGCGCTTTCTCCATCGCCAGGCCCGCCTGATGCATGAATATCTCAAGGCCCGAGATATTCGGGATGGCCTTGTCTTCGGGGAGGTTGTCGCCGTAGAGGATGGCGGCCACCCTGCCGTTGCTTATCACCGGCACCAGGAAAAATTCTTTCGGTTCCCTGCCCCCCAGTTCCTTTATCATGTACATGTCCCAGGCGCTGTCCGAGAAGCCGCTTATCTTCACCCGCTTGTCGCGTATGACTTCGGAGAAGATGGACGCCTCTTTCGTCGGGACCTTTATATCCCTGACGCGCTTGTCCGGGGACTCGTCCTTATACTCGATGCCGAACTGTCCAAGGCCCCGGACTTCGTCCCTGGTCACCATGAACAGCACCGCCCGGTTCACCACCTCGCTCGCGTACCGAAGGACCAGGAGCGTTATCTCCGCCGTCGCCGAAGGGAACCTCAGCTCCTCGAACATCGACTTCAGCGTGTTTAAATCTTTACCGCGGTCCGCCGCCGCTTTCTCCTCCAGCGACGGCTCGGCTTGCGGGGCGACACCCTGCTCCTGCAGGAACTCCGCGAACTCCGAGACCTTTTGTTTGGCCTTCGGCGCGGGCGCGGGCGGAGCTGGCTTTGTCTTTTTATCCCGCTTCTTCTCGTCCATCACCCGGGCGCTCTCCATCAGGAGATATTCCGGGTTGAGGCCGGCCTTCAGCAGAAACTCGTGGGTCACCACCTCTATTTTGTCCGAGGGGGTAATGTCGCCCAGGTCGAAATTGAAGAAGCCTTCTTCCCACGCCAGGAGCGAGTAGATCATGTTCTCTATCTGGCCCCGGATAGTCTCTTCGAGCACCTCCTGGGATATGGCCCCCATCTCGACCATTATCTGGCCCAGGCGTTTCGTGCCCTTAATCCTCTTCTGGGTTTCGAGCGCGCGCGTCAGGTCGTTTTCGGAGACGGACCCTTTTGATATAAGGATATTCCCAAGCGTATCGCGGAGGTTATCCGTCGCCGCCTGGACTATCTGCCCGTTCCTGAAAACGACCACGGCGGAACCCTTGGCCTTATTCTTCAGGATAAGGGTCCCGGTCTTTTTGCTAAGGCTTATAATCTGGAAGATATCTGAAAGTGCCAGGTCCTCCAGGCGTCCAACCAGGCTCATCTTGTCCCCATTTCGGATTTCGGAGTGTGGGGATTATAACATCATGAAAAATGATTGTAAATAAAATCATCGAACCCTTTATTTTTCCTTAGTTTATTATAAAAAAAATTTATACGGAAATATCTTGACAGAAAAAGGCGGGTTGATAATAACATCTTGCGGTAATCAAAATCCTTATAATATCGAGGTGAATATGAAAGAAGCGCCGCTTTTCATACACGGGATGACCCTGGGGTCGTGGCAGGTGCCCGGTTTCATTGTCTATACCTGGCTTGTAATGGCGATACTCATCGTCGCGGGCGTGGCGGTAAGGAGCGGCTTAAAGCCGGTGCCGGGCGGACTTCAGAACTTGATAGAAGCCTTCGTCGGCGGGATCCGCGACTTCACCGTCACCACCATGGGTCCGCACGGGATGGACTATTTCCCGCTAATCGGGACGGCGGCGTTCTTCATCCTGCTTTCGTAACCTCCTGGGCGTAATCCCCGGGTTCGAGTCCCCTACCGCAAACCTTAACACCACCGCGGCCTGCGCAATCACCGTATTTGCCTCCACCCATGTGGTCGGCCTCAGGAAGCACGGTTTCCATTACATAAAGCATTTCATGGGGCCTGTCCTGTGGCTCGCGCCGATGATGTTCTTTATAGAGGTAATCGGACACATAGCCCGTCCGGTATCCCTCTCGCTTCGTCTATTCGGGAATATCAAGGGCGAGGACCTGGTCGTGCTGATACTCTTCATGCTGGTGCCTTTAGCCATCCCGGCGGTCATGCTGGGGCTTGCGATATTCACCAGCTTCGTCCAGACGTTCGTGTTCGTCCTTCTTACCATGCTGTATATCTCCGGCGCAATGGAAGAGGCGCATTAAAGTTTAAAAGTTTTTGGCGTTACCTTTTTACCAAAAAGGTAACGGTTTAAAGGTTCCATCAAATGGGAAAGGAGGAAATAAAAAATTATGAAAAAGACACTTTTACTCATGCTGTTCAGCCTTATCGCGGTAGCCCTTTCGGCCCCCGTGGCAATGGCTCAGGAAGCGGCAGCGGCGGCGGCAACCGGTGACACCAAGAGCATATACGCTTACGTGGCGCTCGGCTCCGGCCTTGGCATCGGCCTTGCGGCGCTCGGCACCGGCATCGGCCAGGGCATCGCGGCCAACGGCGCGGTCGAGGGCATATCCAGGAACCCCGGCGCTTCCGGCAAGATCATGACCACCATGATCATCGGTCTCGCCATGATCGAGTCCCTGGCCATTTACGCCCTGGTCGTGGTCCTCATCATGCTGTTCGTGAACCCGTACAAGATATTCTAGTTCACGGCAACAAGGAAAACAAAAAGCCCCGCCCATTAGAATTTAATGGCGCGGGGCTTTTTTTATAACTCACATCCGGTATGCTACCTCGCCAATGTTTACCCAATCGTCGGGCGCGACCGCCCTCTGCGCGACGAAAGATAATGGTCCGCCGGGAGATATCGGATCGCGAGCTAAAGCTTGAATGTCGTCCTTTTTCTTCTGTTTGCGGGGCGCGGCCTTTTCCTCGCCGATGTCCGCCGTACCCACCAGGTCGTACGGATGGGCCTCGGTTATAAGGACGTCCGCGAATTCCCCGGTTGCGGGAGTGCCGTCATTGATATAAACGACGCCGTCGATCTCCGGGGCCTGGAAATAAGCCCTGCCGGAAAGGAGCAGGTCCGTCTCCGCCGAAGGCCCGTCCACAAGCACTTTATAGGTCTTCCCCACTTTCTCTTTATTCTTCTTGAGCGAGATTTTATTCTGGGCCTTCATTATACTGGTCGCGCCGCTCCAGCGTCAGCTCCTCGCTGACCTTGCCCGAAAACTTCGACGAGGCCGTGGACTCTTCGTCGGAATATCCGAAGACGCCGACATGGTCGAACTCGACCTCCTTGACGAACCTCAGGAGTTTTAAAAACTTCTCCTTCGTCTCGCCGGGGAAGCCCACCATCAGCGAGGTTCTTAGCGCTAACCCAGGTATTTCTTTCCGGAGGCGATCTATGAGCTTTAGAACCTTGGCGGAGGTAACCTTCCTGCCCATTTTTTTGAGTATGTCGTCATCCGCGTGCTGGATGGGGATGTCGAGGTACTTCACCACCTTCTCGCTCTCGGCCAAAAACTCTATAAGCTCATCCGTAAAGTGCGCGGGATGCGCGTAAAGAAGCCTTATCCAGGACAACTCCCGAACCTTCTCCAGTTCCTTCAGGAGGCTGGTTATCGACCTCTTCGATTTCGTTTCGGCGCCGTAGGCCGTTATGTCCTGCGCTATAAGGCATAGCTCCTTGACCCCTTGCGAGGAAAGGATGCGCGCCTCTTCCACGATGGAGTTAATCGGGCGGCTCCGCAAATTTCCGCGAAGCGCCGGGATGATGCAGTAGGTGCAGCGGTTGTCGCAGCCGTCTGCGATTTTTAAATAGCTCCAGTGCTTCGGGGTGAAACGGATGCGGGGGGTGTCATGGCTGTATATAATTTTGGGGACGGGTATCGTACGGCATCTCTCGTCCTCGCCTCTGCCTTTAGAGAGGGATTCGAGGACCTCGGCTATCCTGTCGAACTCGCCCGTTCCAAGATACGCGTCCACCTCCGGGAGCTCCTTTACGAGCCCGTCTTTATAACGCTGGGCGAGGCATCCCGCGGTGATTAGATATTTCAGCTTCCCGCGGTCCTTTAAAGAGGCGATTTCAAGTATAGTCTCTATCGACTCCTCGGAGGCGTCTTTTATGAAGGCGCAGGTATTGACAACTATCGCCTCCGCCTCGAGCTCGTCGGAAGTAACCGTGTGTCCCGCCTGCTTTATGAGGCCCGCCATCACCTCGGCGTCCACCTGGTTCTTCGGGCATCCGAGGCTTACCATCCCGACCTTCATTTAATGTCCTTTCCTTTTACGTAAATTCCGGCGGGATAAAAATTCCCCTGCCGACGGCGCGTCTTTTTACTTAGATATAGCCCAGGTCCTTCAGCCTCTGTTTTACCAGCTCATCTTCGGAGTCTTCCGCTTTGACTGCGCCCGCGCCCAAAAGGCTCTCCCGCGCGGTTCCTGTACAGCTCCGGCTTGATAACCGAGGCCATTTTCCCGGCGTCCAGGCTGTTGCCGAAGAACCGGCCAAGCTTTCTCGGCGTTCTCGTGCGGGAAAGCGATAAGCTCGCCGTAGTCCATGTACAGGACATCGAAGTTCGGCTGTCCTGCAAGCCACTCCTTCATGCCCGCGATATGCCGCACATACATCGCTTTCGTTTCGGCGTCGTCCTTACCCGCCGGCCTTCCCCATCATGTCCAGCATCTTCCGCTGGGAGATCAGCACTTCATCTAGGTCTCTCTCCATAAACACGACCTTGAAGTGAAAATCCTTGGGGAGGTCGTAGAGCAGCATGGATACCATTTTGAATACCTTGCCCTGCGCCCCGGCGAGCCAGCTTATGTCTTCTTTTATTTCCTTGACCTTTTCAAACTCATAGTACCCTTCCGGGTTGCCGATATCCGCCTGCCGCACGTTATCGGCCACGACGCCCATCCCGCCCGCTTCCAGCATTTTCATCATCATGGAGGTGCCGGTCCTGGGAAGGCCGGAAACCACGGTAATGAAATCCCTCTCCGGGGCGCGGATGATATGCCTTTCGGCAAGGCAGGCTATTATCTTGTCCACGCACTGGTGCGGGGTCAGGTTGCCCGTCTCAAGGACAAGCTCCGGGGAGGCGGGCTTTTCGTAAGGGTCGCCGACGCCGGTGAAGCCTTTCACCTCGCCCGCGCGCGCCTTCTTGTAAAGGCCCTTGGGGTCCCTCTCCTCGCATACCCCTATGGGGCAGTCTACGAATACTTCCAGGAAATCGCCGTCCTTCTGGATGGAGCGTGCGCGGTCGCGGTCGGAGCGGTAAGGCGAGATAAACGCGGTGATATTTATGATGCCTTTGCTTGTAAAGAGTTTCGCAAGCTCGGCTATGCGGCGGATGTTCTCCTCGCGGTCCTCCTTGCCAAAAGCCCAGGTTCTTGTTCAACCCGTGGCGGATGTTGTCGCCGTCAAGGACTATCGTATGGCAGCCGCGCTCGAAGAGCTTTTTCTCCAGCAGCACCGCTATGGTGGACTTGCCGGAGGCGGAGAGCCCTGTAAGCCATATCGTGGCCCCCTTGTGCCCGTTTACGCGCTCCCTGTCCTCGCGGGTGATATCCGCCTGGTGCCAGAACACGTTTTCATTTTTTCCCATCATGCCTCCGAATTTCTCTTCCTTGACAGCGGGGGCGCTGTCATCGTCCGTAATCGTCGTCGAAGCGTACGATATCGTCTTCTTCCAGGTATTCGCCGTTCTGCACCTCGATTATCTGGAGCGGGACTTTGCCCGGGTTCTCCAGCCGGTGCCTTGTGGACATCGGGATGAAGGTGGACTCGTTCACGTGGACGTTATATTTATTCTCTCCGCTCGTAACCAGCGCGGTCCCGGCGACCACTATCCAGTGTTCGCTCCTGTGGTGGTGCATCTGGTAGCTGAGTTTCGCGCCGGGGTTTACCCCTATCCTCTTTATCTTGAACATCGGCCCGGTCTGCATCACGGTATAAAAACCCCACGGCCTTCTCACGGTCTTGTGGGTGATATATTCGTCGGACCCTTTTTCTTTAAGGAGCGCCACTACGTCCTTGACCTTCTGCGCATCCTCCTTTTTGCACACCAGCGTCGCGTCCGGCGTGTCCACCACGACCAGGCCTTCCAGCCCGATACCCGCGACAAGCCTCTCTTCCGCATAAAACGTGGTGTCCCTGCAGCCGATGTTTATGGCGTTCCCCACGGTGACGTTCCCGGCTTTGTCCTTCGGGAATATCTCTTCTATCGCCCGCCAGCTCCCAAGGTCCGACCATGTGAAATCGACCGGCACAACGGCGACCTTTCCGGAGCGTTCCATAATGCCGTAATCGATGGAGAGCGGCGCGAGTTTGTCGAACTCCGCCGCTATGACCTTCTGTTCTTTTTCGGTCCCTATCGCGCCCGATATCTTCTTCAGAGACTTGTAAAGCGGCGGCATGTGGGGCTTTATCTCGTCCAGTATCGTCTGCGCCTTCCAGACGAACATCCCGCTGTTCCAGAGATACTGGGAAGAGGCCAGGTATTCTTTCGCGGTCTTTAAGTCCGGCTTCTCCACGAACTGCTCCACCTTGAAGGCCCCGCCGGATATGGGAGCGCCGGTCTTTATATACCCGTAGCCGGTCTCGGGGCGGCCGGGTTTTATCCCGAAGACGACTAAGTAGCCTTCCTTCGCGAGCTTCTCCGCCTTCTTGAGCGCCGCGTGGAACTTCTCTTTTTCCTTTATGAGGTGGTCGGACGGAAGCACCGCCATTACACAGCCCGGGCTGGCGTGTTCCATATATATCGCGCCAAGGCCTACGGCGGGGGCGGTATTCCGGGGGACTGGCTCAAGGATGACCTCCGGCTGTCCGCCGGGAATCTCGCTTAGCTGGGAGTTCACGTCCACCTTCAGCTTATCGCTGGTTATCACGCATATGTCTTTCGGCTTCACCAGCGGGCTTAAGCGGAGTACGGTCTGCTGAAGGAGCGTGTCCTTTCCGTCGCCAAGCTTTAATAGCTGCTTCGGGTAAAGTTCGCGCGAAAGCGGCCAGAACCTCGTACCCTGGCCTCCCGCAAGGATAAGGGCTTTCATCTAAATTTCCTGCTTCTCTATTTTTTCCCGCTCTTCCATTTTTTCCTGCTTCAGCTTTTCCTTGCCCCTGCGGTAATATTTAATCCCGAAAAAGGCAAATACGTATGCGACTACCGCGGTAGCCGCGCCGGCGGCCATGGTGCCGAAGATGAATGCGGACACGTAGGGCTTGAACTCTCTGGCGAAGCCCTTCCAGAAGGCCATCTGCCAAACGGTATGCTGCGCGGTATGCTTTAGGAAGTGCGTCGATATGAGGTCGTAGTTCATCGGGTGGATGTCGGAGCCCAGGTAGCGCATCGCGGATACCATAAGCCATGTGGGGCCGATATATACGAAAGCGATGGTCCAGGGGTTGTTTACGAATGTCCCGGTAAGGGCCGCCAGCTTGTTCAGCCTGAACGCCCAGGCCACGATAAGGATTATTGCGGTATGAAGGCCCAGGAAGGGCGTGAAGGCGACAAAAACGCCCGCGGCGAAGGCCTTGGCCAGCTCGTGCGGCGTCTCGTCCACGTGGAGGAGATTTCTTATATGTTGTTTAATTTTTGACCCGGTCATTCAAAATGCTCGTAGCCCTCAGGCTTCAACGCCTTCCTTATTCCGTTTTCCAACTCAAGGTACGCCCGGTCTCCCTTCAGCACCTCCCCGATTTTCGTAAACGTTACCCCTGCTCTCTTGCCAAGCGCGGAAAGCCCGCGTTCCCCTTTCAGGACCCCTCACGGTGAACAGAAGCTCGTAGTCCTCGCCTCCTGAAAGGCTGAGCTTGATGGCCCTTTCCCTGCCGGCATATGCGGCCAGTTCCCTTGAAACCGGCAGCTTCTCTTCGAATATTACCGCCCCGGCGCCGCTTGCCTCGGTGATATGCCGGAGGTCGGAAGAAAGCCCGTCGCTTATATCTATCATCGAGGAGGCGATGCCGCTCTTACTTAGCAGCCTGCCCGCCTTGACCCTCGCCTCCGGCCTCAGATGCCGGGATACCAGAAATTTTTCGCGGACCGCGATGCCTGCGAGCCGCGCCCTGCTTTCAGTATTTCCAGTCCCGCCGCGGAATCGCCCAGGGTGCCGGTGACCCAGATGCCGTCTCCGGGCCTGGCGCCGGAGCGCTTTACCGCCCGGCCTTTTTCCACCTGGCCTATCACGGAGACGCTTATGAAAAGCGGCCCCGGCGTATTGCAGGTATCCCCGCCCGCGAGCCTCGCGCCTTCCGCGGCCTCTTCCATGCCCGCGAATATCCGCTTAAAGTCCCGGAGTTCCATTTCTCCCGGCGCGGCAATGGAGACGAAATACAGAAGCGGCTCTCCGCCCATCGCGGCTATGTCGCTTAAGTTCGCCGCGAGCGCTTTATAGCCCAGGTCTTTTGGCCCGGTATATGAAAGGTCGAAATGGACCCCTTCAATCAGCAGGTCCGTGGAGACAAGGCACTCAAACCCCGCCTTGACCTTGAAGACCGCGGCGTCGTCCCCGATGCCCGTCTTCAGAAAATCTCCCGGCCCGCCTTTTTTCACGGCCGCCTTTTTTGGCGGCCCCTTCCGCTATTTTCGTAATCGCCCCGAATTCGCCGATGCGGCTCAGCTTCATTTTAAAAGAGCGATGTCCAGCACCTCGTCCATGTGCTCGACAAACCTTATCTCAAGGCTCTTGCGGACGATCTTGGGGATGTCCTCGATGTCTTTCGCGTTCCGTTTCGGGACTATCACCGTCTTTATGCCCGCGCGCCTCGCCGCGAGCGTCTTCTCTTTCAGGCCTCCGATCGGGAGCACCCTTCCGCGCAGCGTAATCTCGCCGGTCATGGCCACGTCCTTTTTGACCGGCCTGCCGGTCAGCGCGGAGGTGATGGCGGTACCCATCGTGACTCCGGCGGACGGCCCGTCCTTAGGTATTGCCCCCGCCGGCACGTGTATATGGATGTCCGTCTTCCCGAAGACGTCCTCTTTAATACCCAGGGCCGGGGCCTTCGAGCGGACGTATGAAAGCGCGGCCTGCGCGGACTCCTTCATCACCTCGCCCAGATGGCCGGTGAGGGTAAGGCTGCCCTTGCCCTTCATGGTAGTGGCCTCGATGAACAGGATTTCGCCGCCGCTCTCCGTCCAGGCAAGGCCCGTCGCGACGCCGACCTCGTCCTTCTCGCGCTCTTCCTCCGGCAGGTAACGCGGGCGGGCCCACGTACCTGTACAGGTCTTTGGGGGTGATGTGCAGGGGGCCTTTCTTGCCCTCGGCGATCTTCCGGGCGACCTTCCTGCAGATGTTGGCGATCTCGCGCTCCAGGTTCCTTAGGCCCGACTCCCTCGTGTACTGCGATATGAGCTGGGTAAGGGCCTGGTCCGAGATCAGTATATCCTTCTCCGTCACCCCGTTTTCGACTAACTGGCGCGGGATGAGGTATTTCAACGCGATGCCTTTCTTTTCCTCTTCGGTATAGCCCGCGATATGGATGACCTCCATCCTGTCCCTGAGGGCCGGGATGATGGGGTCGGCAAGGTTCGCGGTGGTGATGAACATGACGTTGCTAAGGTCGAACGGCACGGCCAGGTAGTGGTCCACGAACGCGAAGTTCTGCTCCGGGTCCAGCACTTCGAGGAGAGCCGCGGACGGGTCTCCCCGGAAGTCCGCGCCGACCTTGTCCACCTCGTCCAGCATGAACACGGGGTTATTGGTGTTGCACTGCCTGATGCCCTGAATAATCCTGCCCGGCAGCGCGCCGACGTAAGTGCGCCTGTGTCCCCGTATTTCCGCCTCGTCTCTTATGCCGCCCAGGGACATCCTGAAGAACTCGCGGCCCAGCGCGCGGGCGATGGATTTGCCGAGCGAGGTCTTGCCGACGCCCGGCGGGCCGACGAAGCAGAGTATCGGTCCTTTAAGCTTGTCTTTCAGCTTCCGTACCGCGAGATATTCGAGGATCCTGTCCTTGACCTTCTCCAGGTCGTAGTGGTCTTCGTCCAGGATCTTCTTGGCGCCCTTGATGTCCAGGTTGTCCTGGGTGGTTATCGACCAGGGAAGCTCGGCCAGGGTCTCTATGTACGAGCGTATGACGGCGGATTCGGCGGCGTCCGGGTGCATCCTCTCGAGGCGCTTCAGCTGCTTTTCCGTCTCCGCAAGCACCTTCTCCGGCATCTTCGCCTCTTCCACTTTCTTTCTGAGGTCGTTTATCTCCTCGGTCCGCTCGTCGGTCTCGCCAAGCTCCTTCTGGATGGCCTTCAACTGCTCGCGCAGGAAGTACTCCCGCTGGCTCTTGTCTATCTCGCCGCGCGCGGAGGCCTGGATCTTCTGCTGCATGGTGAGGACTTCGAGCTCCTTGGAGATTATCTCGTTCACCTTTATCAGGCGCTCCTTCGGGTCCAGTATCTCCAGCACCTCCTGGGCGATATCGACCTTCAGGCCCAGGTTGGAGGCCACGAGGTCCGCAAGCTTGCCCGGGTCGTCGATATTCTCCACTATGACCATGATGTCCGGCAGGAGCATCTTGCCCAGGGTTATCATCTTCTCGAGCTGCTCCTTGACGTTTCTCATCAGGGCCTCGGCCTCGAGAGTGAGCTTCTCGTCCTTGGGTTCCGTTATCTTCTCGATGTTCACCAGGAAGTACGGCTCCGTCTGGACGAAGTCCTTGATGCGGGCCTTGGACATTCCCTGGACGAGCACCTTCACCCGTCCGTCCGGGAGCTTCAGCATCCGCATTATCATCCCTACCGTGCCCACCGGGTAGAGGTCCTTGGGTTCCGGGTTCTCGGTGTTCAAGTCCTTCTGCGCCACGAGCAGGATGAGCCTGTTCCCGGATAAGGCGTCGTCAATCGCCTTTATGGACATGTCCCGCCCGACGAAAAGCGGCAGTATCATGTACGGGAAGATGACTATATCCCTTATCGGCAGCAGCGGGAGTTTGTCCGGTATCTCTACCTGCTGCTGTTCTTCCTGAGGTTGTTCGTTTAGTTCGGCCACTATGCTCTGGTCTCCTTTATCCTGATTTTTTCTCTATTTTTATCCTTATCGGCTCCCCGCGCTTCTCTTCCACCTTCGGGAAGGTTATCTTTAAAACGCCCCTGGCATAGACCGCTCTCGCTTTTTTGGGGTTTATAGGGACTGTAATCCTTACTATCCTCTTGAACGGCTCGAAAGAGCGCTCCAGGCAGAGGTAGTTCATCTTTTCGCTCTCGTCCTGCCTCTCCCTTTTCATCCCCTCTATCGTCAGGAACCCGTGGAACATGCAAAGCGCAATCCCGGCCGGGTCTATACCCGGCAGGTCCGCCTCCACGACCACGCTTTCCTTCGTCTCGTAGAGGTCGAGCAGCGGGCCCGACGTCTCGCCCAGGTTCGCGTTTCTCTCTTCCTCCTCGATAAGCCTGAGGAGGTTCTTCAGTTCCTCTCCCACCATGTTAGCTGGGAAAATCCCTTTTTTCACGGCCATTTCAGCCTTCTCCCCCGGCTCACTCCGCCGGCTGCCTCAACCTTAATTCATTCACGTATTTCCTGAATTCACGGCCCAGCGACGGGTCCTTGAGGGCGTACTCCACGGTCGCCTTTAAAAACCCCAGCTTGTCGCCGGCGTCATATCGCACGCCCTTGAACTTGCAGGCGTAAATGGGCCGGTCCCTCATCAGTTCCCGAAGCCCGTCGGTGAGTTGTATCTCTCCGCCCTTGCCGGGCTTGGTCCCCTTTAAATACTCGAATATGTCCGGGGTAAGGACATACCGGCCTATTATGGCAAGGTTGGAAGGCGACTTTTCAACGGAGGGCTTCTCCACCATCTCCCGTACCTGGTAAACTCCCGGCTCCACCTCCACGGCGTCTATTATGCCGTAGCTGGATACGGACTCCCTGGGCACCTCGCATATCGCCACCACCGGGGAACGGTACTTTTCGTACACGTCCATCAACTGCTTTGTGGCAGGCACTTTCGAGTCTATTATATCGTCGGAGAGGATGACCGCGAACGGCTCGTCGTCCACGGCAGGCTCCGCGCAGAGCACCGCGTGCCCGAGGCCCAGGGCCTTCTTCTGGCGGATATAGGAGAAAAGGACCATGTTGGATATCCTCTCCACCTCCGCCAGGAGCCTGAGCTTGTTTTTCTCCCTGAGCTCGTATTCCAGCTCGAAGGATGTATCGAAATGGTCTTCGATGGCGCGCTTTCCGCGCCCGGTGATGATGACGACCTCCTCTATCCCGGAGGCCACCGCCTCCTCCACGCCGTACTGGATGAGCGGCTTGTCAACGAGGGGAAGCATCTCTTTTGGCGACGCCTTCGTGGCCGGAAGGAACCGGGTGCCAAGGCCGGCGGCTGGAAAAACGGCTTTTCTGATATTGTGGCCCTTCTTCTCGCCCCTCTCCAAAGACATACCTCCCTTTCGCCCATTATGCGAGCAGCCCGACGTCGTATAAGTTTATTTAAAACAAGAGTAAAAGTCAATCTTATTGTGCCAGTTGGGGATATATCGCCCTTGCCTGGCTGATTGCCGCCTGAAGCTCGCCGTCGTTATCGATTACCCATGAGGCGTATCTTTTTTTCTCGTCCAGAGGCATCTGAGACTCTATCCTTAGCCTCGCCTCCTCCGGCGAGAGACGGCAGTTTTTAACCAGCCTGTCGATCTGCGTCTGCCTCCTGCACCAGACCACGATTACCCCGTCCATCCGGCGGTAAGCCCCGGATTCTATAAGGAGCGCGGCGTCGAAAACTATAACCGCGCCCGGCTCTTTCCGGGAAATCCCATCCGTTATCTCCGCCTCCCGGCGAAATACCTCCGGGTGGACGATGCCCTCGAGCGCGGCCCGCTTCCCGGGTCCCTGAACACTATGCCGCCAAGCGCCTTTCTGTCTATGCGCCCGTCGGAGGAGAGTATCCTTTTGCCGAAGAGTTTTACAGTCTCGGAATATGCCGCCGTACCCGGCATCAGCACCTCCCGCGCAAGCAGGTCCGCGTCTATTATCCGCGCGCCCATCTCCTTAAGGACATGGCTTATCGTGCTCTTCCCGGACGCTATCCCGCCCGTCAGGCCGATTTTTTTCATGTGAACAGCCCCTTTTTGCCGTAATTATAGCTTTTTTTCGTCAGTTCATGTTAAAAAAATCCGGCAATGCGGGGGGATGGTTATCTTATGCCATTATACAAGATTGCTATTTTAATGATTCCGGGGGATTTTTCTATTATTACAAGATTATGACTTCCGTCTATAAAAATTAACTGGATTTAATGAATGCAATTTAGTATAAATTGCTAACATCGTAAATCCACGAGTACTAAGGAGGCAAAGTGCACAAGTTACCCAAGATCATATCCCTGTTATTTTCGGCTGCATTTATTCTTACGATGGCATCGACTTTCGCGATGGCGGATTCCACCAACGACTTTACCGCGCCCACCAGGCGACGAGATACAGCAAAAGGTCTCGGATATAAACGCGGCCATAAAGGAGACGGGCGGCAAGTGGGTTGCGGGCGTGACCTCCATGTCGAAGCTCTCCCCTGCCGAACGCAGGATGCACTTAGGTGCCGCGCCTCCGGGACCGGGAGACCCCGGCCAAGCGTTAACGGGCGCGCTGTGCCACGGAGTCTGAAAAGGTGCTGCCGTTATTCACCACTCGCGTCGCCCCATGCCGTCGGTCCTGGACTGGCGGAATTACAACGCCGGCTTACAGCGCTCCATCCAGGTGCAGGCCGGCAACTACGTCACCCCGGTACGCGACCAGGGCAGTTGCGGTTCATGTTTCGTTTTCGGCTCTATCGCCGGTCTCGAGTCCAGCAATCGCTCATTAGCCATGAGACACACCCGGGAGTCAACCTCAACCTCTCCGAGGAGGTCTTCCTACCTGCGACAGCGGCGAGGGGCGGGAGCGACAAATGCCGGGTACATAGTGGGGTCTCATTACCAGCTTTTTCTCCGAGCTACACGGCGCTCCGTTTGAATACTGCGACCCTTACGCCGAGCAAAAATAGTTATAATTACATGGAAATCCTGATCTATTCATACATCAACTCAAACTATTGGCACGGGATTAGACAACTATAAGATCTCGGGCTTATCAGTGGATAGATAACTCCTGGGGCCATGATGCCCAGCAAGTTTCCACCCTGAGAAAACGCGCTTTATAACTACGGGCCGATAGTCGTCCGCATGGTGGTCTTCAGTGATTTAGATTATTACACGTGGCGGGGTATATTCACGCACGATGGACGATGATCACATGGCGGCCATATCGTCCTGCTGGTCGGCTACGATGACTAACAACCAGTGTTTTATCGTGAAGAACAGTTGGGGGACGGGCTGGGGCGAAGGCGGGATTTTTCAGGATAGCTTACAGCGAAGTCGGCACTAACGCCTATGGATATAATACTCGACGGCTAAAGGTACCAGGTCCAATTTCGGCGGTTCGGCGCGGTCAAGTACACCGCGCATTGCCCCCCCGTTCTATTCCAACATCACTTATTTAAACAGCTATCCCGCGATCAACAACGCCTTTAAGCAGGGCAGACTTTGGCATCTTCGGCCTGTACTATCGGCGGGAGCGGCTAATACAGAACTCGACGAAATACATGAGGCGTCTATGTCAATACGGACGGCAGTCACACATACTAGGCTCGCCAAGGATACGTCCGGCGCCGGCACGTGGACGTCCTGGACATACAAATGGCCTTTGCCGAAAATAGACGGCACGTACACTCATCAAGTGCCTTGTCACGGACGGCTACTTCCAGACCGTTACAGAACAACCCCATTACGGTAATGGTTGACAATACCAGGCCGGCGTCGCTCATCACGGCGCCCGCGAAAGGGGATGCTGCTGAACGGCGCGAGCTATCTCATAACCGGCACGGCCACGGACAACCTCTCCGGCGTTTCCAAGGTAGAAGTCAGCACAAACGGCGGAAAGACGTGGAACCCCGCAAACATCACTTCGGGCTCCGGCACTACTTAGGCCGCGTGGAGCTACGGCCCTTGGCCCTTGAGCGACGGCGCTTACGTCATAAAGTCCCGCGCGACGGATAACGGCCATGAATGTCGAAAAACCCCTCGCAATAAATTCCGTAGCTGTCACTGGTCCCATCCGTCGTCACTTTAAATCCCGTCACGCCAAACGGAAACAGCATCACCGCGACGGCAAGCGTCGTAGATACCGCCGGCGTAGCGATTCCCAACGTTCCCGTGTTGTTTTACTGTGCGCCGCAAGGGACTACGAAATGGGCGCATAAGTCCACGATTTTGACCGGCGCGGAGCGGTACGTGCACCTCTCATGCCTTCACTCTGCACAGCGGAAGTTATCAGATCAAGGCGGTCAACAAGTTCACCGCCACGAAGATTGCGCCATCAAACATAGAACCGGTAGTCGTGCCATAACCAGCGCCAAATAACTCGTCCTGAGGCAGGCACACGGAAGAAGGCGGCGGCGCGATAAAAACGAATTTTAGTTTGAAGGGGGGATATTATGGAAATGGATTTAAAGAGTCTTATGTCGAAGGTCGTGGAACTGGAGGGCTCGCTATCCATCGTTTACCAGAAAATCGCGGACCGTTTCAGCGACGATTCCGAAGCCAAAGAGTTATTTTCGCAGCTTAGTTCCGAGGAGTCGAACCATAAGGAAATCGCCAGCTATGAGCGGAGAGTTATAATGGCCAATGCGAACCTTATTCCATCCCGTGGAGATAGATCAAAAGGCGTTTGACTACGTGATGGTGAAAATAAACAGGCTTTCAAATAACAATCTTACAATAGACGAAATAGTGGATTTATGCGTCAAGCTTGAAGACAGCATGTCGGAGCATTACGTTTTTATAGCGGCTGGCAAAACTAACAAAAGGTTCGGGAAATTCATAGTGCAGATGTCCAGCGAGTCGCTTGGACATGCGAATAAGGTTATCGCGTTCGCTAAAAAAAGAGGCATCGTCCTTACAAAGCAAGGAAAAATTGCCCGAACGTCCAAGGTTCTGCCCGATAGTATGAAAACGCGCCTTCTTATTTTCTCCCCAGCCCTTTTAGAGCCTTTTTATTTTTCGGGTCCAGGTTAAGCGCGGACTCGAACGCGTCTCTCGCCTTGTCCCTTATCCCCGCCTTCTGGTACAAAAGCCCAAGGTTTGCGCGGTGTTCCGCGACGCCCGGCTCAAGCACGACCGCCGTCAGCATAGCCTCCTCGGCCTCCGCTTCCCGGCGCGGCCTCTGTAGGAGCGCAAGGGCCAGGTAGCTGAAATACGATGCGTTAGACGAATCGAGCCTGGTTGCCTCCTTGAAATGCACGGTAGCCGACTCGAAGTCTTTTTTCTTAAAGCTTTCAATGCCGTTAGTAAACGCATCCTTCGCCTTGCCCGCATCTTTGGGCTTTTTCTTCTTTGACACGGGCGCCGCCTATCCGTCATGACCGTGGCGAGAGAGAGGTCGTACTCCCACCGGCGCGAGTCGTTGGAGAGTATGGCGTAAGCCTCTGAAACTTTCGCGAAAAGCTCCCCCAGCTCCCCGGCCAGCTTCTCCATCCCCGGCGTAAACTGCCCGTCCGGATGATAGAGCCTTGCAAGCCTCTGATATGCCGACTCTATCTCCTCCTGGGAGGCCTCCGAGTCCAGGCCCAATACCTCGTAATGGTTATGGATTTTCGCATCGAAATACGCCTTCTGGATGGCGGTCCTGTCGATTACGGGCTCCGCTTCGAGGCGCGTCATGACTTTCGGTTTCTTTTGGGGCTTTCCCCCTTCCTTCTCCAGCATCCCTATGGAAAAGAAGACGTATACCGCCTTCAGGGCCTCGAAATCCCCCACCCTGGACTGGCTGATCGCGTCCTTTATCGTACGCTTCCCGTCAAAGAGAGAGAGGATTATCTTCTCCTCGCTTGATAAGTCAACGTCCTGGTAGAGCTTCAGCGGATCCGAGGTCGGCCTTAGCACCGTCTCCATCGGCGGGATTCCCCGCGAGATGCGCGTCCAGTCGTCTATCCTCTTAATGCCCTGCATTATAAGGTTCGCCGTGGACATGTGGAGCGTAATCACCTCGCCCGGCGGAATCTCGCCCGGGATGAACTCGTAGCGCCCTTCGGTCATGTCGAACAGGCTCGCCACTATCTCCTGCACCTGGTATTTCACGCCCCAGAAGAGGTCCTTCGGCTTTAAATATCCAAGCTCCACCAGTATTCCGCCCAGGCGTTTTTTTGCATGGGACATCACCTTCGCGGCCATGTCGAACTGTTTGACGTTTATCTTCCCCGCCTTCAGCAGCACCTCGCCAAGACGGTCCCCCTCGTAGTTCGAGGACGCGAATATTATCTCCCCGTTTTTTATGTACAGGTTCTTGATGATGCTGTCCTTCGCAAGCGAAAGCGTGCCGGAGGCCTTGATCCTGTGCAGGTGGGTAAGTATCCCCGGCAGGCCGTTTTCATCTAGCTTTCCGGATAATGGGGCTGGGTTTTGCATGGCTTGTGATTATACTTGTTGCCCTGTCTTTGTCAATCCCCATAATTTTAAAAGATTTTCATATCGTTTCCTTCATTGACAGGAGTTTTATGCCTGTGATAATATTTGGAAGCTTTATAAACTATTAATTCAGGTGAAAAATATTTCAAAAGTTTTTGGGCCAGACTTTTTACAAAAAGGCGGCAATTCTTTCTCGTTATTTTAAGGTCCACGAAAGGAGAAGTTTCATGAAGCACAGGATTGGCATCCTCACGGGGGGCGGGGACTGTCCGGGTCTTAACGCGGTCATCAGGGCTGTATTCAGAAGGGCCGAGCAGTTCGATTACGAGGTTATCGGCATCCGGGACGGCTGGAAGGGCCTGCTGGAAATGGAGTGCGAACCCCTGTCGCGTCAGCAGGTTTCCGGAATTCACCTCTTCGGAGGGACGATACTCGGCACCTCCAGGACGAACCCGTTCAAGAAGGAAAACGGCGCCGAGACTGTCGCCGCAAACATGAAGAAGATGGACCTGCACGCGCTGATAGCCGTGGGCGGCGACGACACCCTGGGCGTTTGCAACAAGCTGTCGAAGATGGGGCTTAATACCATCGGCGTACCCAAGACCATAGACAACGACCTCTCCGCGACGGATGTCACGTTCGGGTACGATACGGCCGTCTCCATCGCCACGGAGTGCATCGACAGGCTGCATACCACCGCGGAGTCCCACCACAGGACGCTGGTGGTGGAGCTGATGGGCCGCCACGCCGGCTGGATAACCTGCGCGTCGGGTATAGCCGGAGGCGCGGACATGATACTGGTCCCGGAGGAGCCCTTCAATATCGTCGAAGTCTGCAATGTATTGAAGAAGCGCGCGGCAAGGGGCAAGAAGTTCAATATCGTCGCGGTCTCCGAGGGTGCGGTGTTCTCCGATGCGCCCGGCGTGGAAGGTTCGGTGGTCCTTCAGACGGCGGACAAGGACGCGTTCGGGAACGTACGCCTTGGCGGGATCGCCAACATCCTCGCCAAGGAGATAGAGACCAGGACCGGGTTCGAGACGAGGGCCGTCATCCTGGGACACCTCCAGAGGGGCGGGACGCCCACCGCCTATGACCGGGTGCTTGCTACCCGTTTCGGCGTAAAGGCGGTGGAACTGGTGCATGAGGGCAGGTTCGGGTTAATGGTGGCAATCCACGGGACGAAGATTGAGGCCGTGCCCCTGGAGGAGGCTGTCGGCAAGACCAAGACCCTGGACATGGAACTCTACGAGACGGCCAAGATTTTCTTCGGCTGACGGAGTAAAATATAACTCGATATGAAAACCATCGCCTTACTTACCTCCGGAGGAGATTCCTCCGGGATGAACGCCGCCATCAGGAGCGTCGTGCATACCGGCCTGGATATGGGCCTGCGCGTGATAGGCTTCATCCAGGGTTATCAGGGGCTGATCGAAAACCATTTCATGGAGATGGACTCCGACTCGGTGGACGGGATAATCCAGCGCGGCGGCACGATACTGCGCTCCGCCAGGAGCGGCGAGTTCAAAAGCGACTGGGGACAGAGGACCTCGCTTGAAAACCTTTCAAAAGATTCGGTCGACGGCGTCATCGTAATCGGCGGGGACGGCTCCCTGCACGGAGCGCAGGTCCTGCACGACCTGGGCGTCCCGGTCGCCGGCATACCGGCCTCGATCGACAACGACATCTACGGCACGGACATGGCAATCGGCGTGGACACAGCTCTTAACAACATCGTCCACGCCGTGGACATGCTCCGGGATACCGCGTCGTCGCACGACCGGGCGTTTATCCTTGAGGTCATGGGCAGAAGCTCCGGATACCTGGCCTATACTTCCGGGCTGGCATGCGCCGCGGAAGCGGTGATAATACCTGAGATCCCTTACGACCTCGACGCCATCGGGATGCGTCTGCTGGAAGCCAAAAGGCGCGGCAAGACGAACAGCATAGTGATAGTCGCCGAAGGGGCGGGCTCCGCCTACGCCGTGGAGCTTAAGCTTAAATCGTTCGCCGGATTCGAGACCAGGATTACCGTGCTCGGCCATCTCCAGCGCGGCGGCGAGCCGACGGTCTTCGACAGGCTCCTTGGGAGGCGGCTCGGGGCGGCGGCGGTAAAGCGGCTGGTCAAGGGGCAGCGCGGATTTATGGTGGGGCTTATAAACAACGAGGTGGTTTCCACTTCTTTCAAGGACGTCTTTGCGCAGAAGAAAACCTTAAGCGAAAAGAACCTTGCAATAGCGCGCCAGCTCTCCGGAGCCGACCGGCACAACCCCGAAAAGGAGTTAGAAGATGCCTGAGAAACCTGAGAGCCCCGAGAGCCCCGAGAGCCCGAAACCCCGAATCCGTCGACGAGCTGTACATGCGCGGCAGAGAGTCGTTCGACAGTAAAGACTACGCCCTGGCCCAGAGTTATTTCGAGCAGGTAGTGGCGATAAGGCCGTACGCGGACGTATTCAACAAGCTGGGCCAGATATATCACGGAAAAGGCGAACTCTCGAAGGCCGCGGAGGCGTTCAAAAAGGCGCTCGCCGTAAACCCCGGCTATACGGAGGTCTCCTTAAACCTGGCGGTCACCTTAAACGACATGGGCAAATACAACGAGGCAAACGAGATATTCGGAAAGGCCGCGAAGATCGCGCACGCGACCCCCTACTCGATGGACCCGTACATAAAAGGCAAGCTCGCCAACGAACATTCGAAGATAGCGGACATATATTATGACCTTGGGCTTTTCGGAGAGGCGGTCGAGGAATACAAGAAGGCGGTAAGCCTGCGCCCGTCGTTCGTGGACATCCTGACCAAAATAGGCATCGCTTACCGCGAAAAGGGTATGTACAACGAGGCCATCCGCGAGTTCATGAAGTCCAAGGAGATTAACCCGCACTACGTCCCGGCGCGGATCAACCTGGGGATAACCTACTACATGAAGGGGTTCATAGACCTGGCCGTCAGAGAATGGAACGAGGCGCTGGAGGTGAACCCGGAGAGCACGGACGCCATGATGTACCTGAAGTTCGTCGAGAGCGAGCAGGCAGGCGGAGAAGACCTGACCAACCTTGGCGAAGATTAACTGCAAACCTGTTACCTTTTTAGTAAAAAGGTAACACCAAAAACTTTTAAACTGTTTTTTTGTCCCGTTTTCTTTGGTTACTTTCTTTTTCGCAAAAGAAAGTAACAAGGGTTTTATGCCCCCACTTCTTCAGTAAAAAATCTCCGCACCGAGTTCCATACCCGGGAAGGAAGCTTCTTCGCCGTGGACGGCGTGAGCTTTCACGTTGACCAGGGAGAGGTGCTGGGCCTGGTCGGCGAGTCCGGGTGCGGCAAGAGCGTCACGGCCCTTTCCATCATGCGCATCCTCCCGGACCCTCCCGGACGTGTCGCGGGCGGCGAGGTGATATTCGAGGGGGCGAACCTGCTTACGCTGCCTGAGCCGCAGATGAGAAAGATACGCGGCGGCAGGATCGGGATGGTCTTCCAGGAGCCGATGACCTCGCTGAACCCGGTATTCACGGTGGGCGACCAGGTGGCGGAGGCGCTTATCGTACATAAGGGCATGAAAAAAGAAAAAGCGTTTGAGCGGGTGGCGGAGCTTTTCGATATGGTGGGCCTGCCCGAGCCGAAAAGACTTCTTGATAATTATCCGCACCAGCTATCCGGCGGGATGCGCCAGAGGGTGATGATAGCGATGGCCATCTCCTGCGGGCCGAGCCTCGTCATAGCCGACGAGCCGACTACCGCGCTGGACGTGACGATTCAGGCGCAGATACTGGCGCTCCTCGACGACATCCGGAAAAAGACCGGCACGGCCATCATGCTCATCACGCACGACCTGGGTATAATCGCGCAGATGGCGGACAGGGTCGCCGTGATGTACGCGGGCAGGATAGTGGAAGAGGCGAAGACGGACGATATATTCTACGACCCGCTGCACCCATATACCGAGGGGCTTTTAGCGTCCATCCCGAAGCCGGGCGAAAAGCCGGACAGGCTTAAGGCAATCCCCGGCATGGTGCCGAAAATCACCGAACTCCCGCACGGCTGCAAGTTCCTTCCGAGGTGCCAGTACGCGAAGCCGGAATACGCCGAGAGCGAGCCGGAGCTTACCGAAGTGAAGCCGGGCCACTGG
>CAVTDB010000010.1:0-94716 GCA_963733375.1 Nitrospirota bacterium
CTGGATAGCTTCGGCGACGTCCGGCGCCTGTATCGTCTCCCGGTTATCAAGGTCCGCAATCGTGCGGGCGACTTTTATGATCCGGTTATACGCTCGTGCTGAAAGGCCGAGGCGCTCCACGGCGTGTTCAAGCAGGGAGTGAGTCTTGTCGTCAACCGCGCAGAAGCGTTTTAAATGGCGGGGCTTCATCTGGGAGTTGCAGTAGATGCCATCCTCGCTGAGCCTTTTTACCTGTATGTCCCGCGCCTTGTTCACCCTGCCCCGGACCCTTTCCGAGCTTTCCCCCGGACGGTCGTCCGAGAGGTCCCGGTACTTCACGGACGGGACTTCCACGTGCAGGTCTATCCTGTCCAGCAGAGGGCCCGACACCCGCGCCCGGTAGCGCTGTATCTGGTTCGGCGAGCAGGTGCACTGGTGGGTTAAGTCCGTATAGAACCCGCAGGGGCAGGGGTTCATAGCCGCGACAAGCATGAAGGAAGCGGGAAAGGTTATGGACGCCGTTGCGCGCGATATCGTCACCTGCCTGTCCTCCAGCGGCTGGCGGAGCACCTCAAGGGCATTCCTGTGAAACTCCGGCAGCTCGTCCAAAAAGAGCACCCCGTTGTGCGAGAGGCTCACCTCGCCGGGCTTGGGATATGCGCCGCCCCCGATAAGACCGGCGTCCGATATGGTATGGTGCGGGCTGCGAAATGGCCGGGTAGCCACCAGCGGCCTGTCCGACGGGATAAGCCCGACCACGCTATGGACCTTCGTAGTCTCGATTGCCTCATTGAAGCCCATTTCCGGCAGAACCGTGACAAGCCTTTTGGCGAGCATGGTCTTTCCGGAGCCGGGCGGACCTATCATAAGTACGTTATGCCCGCCCGCCGCCGCTATCTCCAGCGCCCTTTTTACATGCTCCTGGCCCTTTACCTCCGAGAAGTCCTCCAGGTACCGGGAGTTCTCCTGGAACAGGCGGGATGTATCCATTTTAAATTTTTCGAGCTGACTACCCTCCCGGAAGAACTCCACCACGGAGGCCAGGTCCTTCGCCCCGAATACGTCTATCCCGCCGACGACCGCCGCCTCCCTGGCATTCTCATAGGGCAGGACCAGCCCTTTAAAACCCTCCGCGGCGGCCTTTACCGCCATCGGGAGCGCGCCCCGCACCGGCTTTATCCGCCCGTCCAAAGACAATTCACCGACTATCATATATCCCGTAAGCTTGTCCTGCTCGAGAAGCCCTTCCGATGCGATAATCCCCAGCGCAATGGGAAGGTCGAAAGCGGAACCCTCCTTCTTGATGTTCGCCGGGGCCAGGTTTATCACTATCTGCTTAAGAGGGAATTCGAAGCCGTTATTCTTAAGCGCGGCGCGTACCCGGTCCTTGCTCTCTTTGACGGCCGCGTCGGGGAGTCCCACTGTGGCGAAATAGGGAAGCCCCCTGGCCGTGACGTCCACCTCCACGTCCACGACGTAAGCGTCTATCCCCATTACCGCGCTGGAAGTTATCTTCGAGAGCAAATTAGCACCTTTTAATGAAAAATTAAGCGATTATACCCGTAAGACGGAGCAAACAGCAAGCCATTTATATCCGGAAAAGGTTTGACTTGCAATTTTTAATTATATAAAATACGGTACTGCGATTTTTAAGCAGTCGAACCCAAGAAAGGCACGATGGAAGAGCTATTCCAAAAGAGCCAGGACCAGACGACAAGCCAGGCGGAAGAAACAGTCCAGGTCCCGGAGAGAGAGCTTAAAGCCGTACGCGATCTGCTGCATGCATTGATGAAGACCAAGCGCGCCTTCGAGATGTACCCGGCCAATAACCCCATCCTCGTGAAGTTCCAGGACGACCTGAACCGGATGTTCGACGAGTTCTTCGAGGACCTCGACAGGTTGTCCCTGCTCATCCGGCAGCAGGAGATACTGTACAAAGGACAGCCCGTTTACAAAAGCGGGGAGAAAGACGAAAGTTTGTCCCTGCTGTTTTACAAGGACGGTCTCCGCGAGATTACTTTCACGCAAGGTTTCTCCCGGGAAGAGCTGATGGACTTCATGGACGTCATAAGGACGAGACCGGACGCGACCGGCGAGAACTGGGACGACGACCTGGTTACCCTTCTTTGGGAGAAGGACTTCATGCATCTCCGGTACTACGTGGTCGAGGAGTTTGCGGAAGGCGAAGCGCTCTCGGAAGAAGAGGTCCAGAAACTGCTCTCCAGGCAGACCCCGGAAGGAGACCTTTCCGAAGCGTACAAGGACGCTGCCGAGGACGGTGCGGAGGGCGAGGCGAAAGAGATATTCTCCCCGTTGGAATCTATCTCCATGGGCTTCAGGGGCGTTTTCAGCCTCGGCGAAGAGGAGGTGAAGTCCCTCAAGGAGGAGATAGAGGGTCTTACGGATGAGAAATTCCTGGATGACGCTATTTATTGCCTGTTTGAGAGCCTGTGGATGGAAAAAGGCGCGCGCGATTTCGAGATGGTTGTCGGGAGCCTGGAGTCCGCGCTCTCCTATCTCGTGCATACCGGCGGGTTCCGCACCGCAGCCTTTATCCTGAAGCGGTTCAGGGAACTGGCCGGCGGCAGCGACGGATTTAACCAGTACGAGGTCGAGCGGCTGAAATCGGCAGTTACCCGGGCCGGGAGCGAGGCCAGGACAAAGAACATAGCCGACGTGCTGAACAGCGGCAGGACGATAAATACAGCTGATTTCCGGCAGTATCTGGAACATCTCGACAAGGCGTCAATCATCCCGCTTTCCAACCTGATGGGCGAGATACAGGACATAAAGTACCGCAAGGCACTCATAGACGCGCTGGTGTCGCTGGGGAAGGACCATATAGAAGTCCTGGCCGCCGGGCTTAAAAGCGGGCAGTGGTATATAGTCCGGAACGTCGCGGCGGTCCTGGGCAGGATTGGCGACAAGAAGGCCCTGGAATACCTGAAACAGGCTGTAAACCACCCGGAACCCAAGGTCCGGCGGGAGGTGGTACGCGCCCTGGGCATGGTGGGCGGCCCGAAGGCGGGAGAGATACTCCTCCAGGTGCTGGACGACGTCGACCCTCAGATAAGGATGGCGGCGCTAAGATACCTGCCGCAGGCCCAGAATTACTCCGTCCTGGACGTGATTATAGAGGTGATAACGCGTCCGGATTTCAACGAGAGGGCAAGCTCCGAAAAAAGAGCGTTCTTTGAGGTCCTGGCGGAGATAGGGCAGGAAAGGGTCATGCCGTTCATGATAAAACTCCTTAAGAGAAGGGGTTTTCTGTTCGGAAGCGCGAAGAACGAGGAGATGCGCGTCTCCGCGGCGTACGGCCTTGGGAACATCCATCATAAGGATTCCATCCGTGCGCTTCAGGCCGAGTCTTCACATGCGAAGAAGGGAAGCGCGCTCCATGAGGCCATATCCTACTCCGTGCACAAGCTTGCCGGGCCGGACGGGATGAGGGTGGAGAACTGAATATGGCGGAAACCATCGTCACACCGTTCAGGACTGAAAGCAGCGAGTCGGTCGCAAAAAACTCCCGCACGCTTATAAACCAGCTCCATATCCTGCTCCGCACCAGCCAGATACACGATATAGGAAACATCGCCCTGGTCCGCCCCGTTACGAACCTCATAGGCGCGCTGGAAGGAATTTTTAAGGCGACCCCCGAGTTCGTCCTGAAACTAAGGGGCGAATATCTCTATATAGACGATATCCGCGTCCGGTACGACATTGACGACATGGTGAGCTATGAGTACATCTCGCGCGTCATGAAGGAAAAAAAGATCGGTTCCCTGACCTTTCAGCGTCCGATTTCCACGGAGGATTTAAAGAAGTCCGTTTACACGCTGAATTCCTTCATCCCTCCCGGCCCTGAAGGGGCCGAAGAGGAGCTGAACAAAAAGCTCCAGGAAAATGGGGTTAATTCTATCTGGGCCGGCCCTCTGGAGGAGGCGGAGCAGATAAAATACGACGACCTCGCCGACCAGCGCAAAATGGCGAAGAAGGCTTACTTCCTGGCCGTCTCCGTCACAAAAGGCGTGATGAACAGCATAAAGAGCGAACAGCCCACACACTTAAAGAAGGTCAAGCGCGTCATTCAGGGCATTGTCGATATCATTCTGAATGAAGAGGCGTCTCTGTTGGGCCTCACGACACTGAAGGATTTCGACGAATACACCTATCACCACTGTGTGAACGTAAGCATCCTCGCCATGACCATAGGACAGAAGCTGGGTCTGGACAAGAATACGCTTACGAAGCTGGGTATCGCGGCGCTTTTCCACGACATCGGCAAGGTGGATGTCCCCATCGATATACTGAATAAGCCTACCGCCTTCACGGACGACGAATGGACGGTGGTCCGCAGGCATCCCGAGATGGGAGTTAAGGCTATATCGAAGATACGCGGGCTTAACGAGCTTGCGGCAAGCTCCATGGCGGTCGCATTCGAGCACCACATCTTCTACGACCTGAACGGATATCCTGTAACTAAAGAGAAGAGGATGCCGAATTTCTTCTCACGCATAGTTTCCATAGCCGACCAGTACGACTCCATGACCTCGGCCCGCGTTTATTCCAGAATACCTTACACGCCGGACAAGGCCCTTTCCCTGATGATGGAGCGAAGCGGCGGCCAGCTCGACCCCCTGCTCTTTAAAATATTCGCCAATATCATCGGCATCTATCCGATCGGGACGCTGGTCATGCTGGATACGAAAGAGCTGGGACTGGTGTTCGAGTCGAACCCTAACCCGGAAAAGCTGGACAGGCCCAAAATAATACTGATAACCGACGCCTCCGGGAAGCGAATAGCGGGCAAAACCGTGGACTTAGGCGACAAGGAGCAGTCCGGGACATACAAGCGAAGCATCATAAAGGCCCTGGACCCGAAAAAGTACCGGATAAACCTCGCAGAATATTTTCTTTAAATCTTTTCTTTTTCTGCTAAAATTAAGCCATGCAACTCGACCTATTCAATTGCAAGACAGCCCAGTCTTCCGTCTGGAGTGTTAAAATTGGCGGAAAAACAATAAGTTACACCCTGCGCAAATCCGCAAGGGCCAAGCATGTCTGGCTCCGGTTCGGCATTGGCACGGGTCTGGAGGTGGTCGCACCCGCCAGGATGCCGCTTGCCGAGCTGGACCGGATACTTCTAAATAAGAGTTCCTGGATAGGGCGGCACACGGCCCTGCCTGGGACTGAGACGCCAGTCCGCTTGCAACCGCTTGGGAACGGCTCAAAACTCCGTTATTTAGGGGAGGAGCATCAGCTCCGGGTCCATGTAAACGGGAGCGCGGGGAACGTCCGGATCGCCGGAGGCGAGATACTGGCCGAGGTGCCGCCGGGCGGGCCGGAGGTGGTGAAGGAAGTTCTTGAAGACTGGTATAAGAAGATGGCCCGCAAGGTAATCGGAGAAAAAGTCAATAAGTTATCCAATGGCCGGAAAGTGGGCCGGGTCTGTATCCGCGACCAGAAGACACGGTGGGGGAGCTGTTCGGCCAAGGGGAATTTAAGCTTCAACTGGCGGCTGATAATGGCCCCGCCGAGGGTAATAGATTATCTTGTAATACATGAGCTTACCCACCTGGACCAGCCTGACCACTCAAAAAAGTTCTGGAACAAGGTCGCGGCCCGCTGCCCGGATTATGAGGAGCGCGAGACCTGGCTGAAAACGCATGGCCTCGGACTCTGGCCGGCGTGATTACACCGCCCTCGCGACCGTCAAAACGTACACCTTCTCCGCGCCGGCTTTTTTTAGGACCTTCGCGCACTCGCGGACTGTCGCGCCGGTGGTATAAACGTCGTCCAGCAGGAGCACGCGTTTCTCCTTGAATTCCTCCGGCCTCTCTACCGCGAACGCGCCCTTCACGTTCTCCTCGCGCTCGGCGGGGTCAAGGTCCACCTGCGGGCGTGTATAGCGAGTCCTCACCAATCCATCTAAAGACAGCGGGATTGAGAGACCCTCCGCCGCGTACTTCGCCAGGAATAGCGACTGGTTGAACCCCCTTTTCGCCAGCCTCCGCCGGTGCAGAGGCACCGCCGCCGCGACATCGCGCGTCCGGGAAAAATTCCCTCGCCGCATCCGCCACAAGCGGCCCAAGGTACTGGTGCATCGCCTGGATACCCCTGTACTTGTAGAGATGGACGGCGTCCTTCAGCGTGCCCTTATACACCGCCGCCGACCTTGCCGAGTGATAATAAGTCCTGTGGGAGAGGCAATCGGAGCAGGGGTGGTCGGAGCCGGAGCCGTCCGGGAACGGCATGCCGCAAACGGTGCAGAACGGGGATTTAATCGGGCTTACGTCGCTTGCGCACTCGGCACAGAAAAAGCCGGTGGACCGGCCTCCGACTTCCGCCACGTTATCGTAGTTGGTCGGCTGGCCGCACGAACGGCAGCGCCTGGGGTACAACGCGTCGATTAGAAAGCCGACAAGGTTAGCCATGGCAGATAAGGCTCTGGCCCGTCATCTCTTCCGGTTTTTTAAGGCTCATGACTTCGAGTATGGTGGGGACGACGTCGGCGAGCCTTCCGCCGTCTTTCAGCGCGTATCCTTCATGACATAATATAAATGGAACTCTATTAGACGTGTGTGCGGTATACGGCTCTTTCGCTATCGGGTCGTACATGCGCTCCACGTTCCCGTGGTCGGACATGATAAACGGCACGCCTCCCGCCGCCAGGACTTCCGGGACGATGCGCGAGAGGCACTGGTCAACCGTCTCGCACGCCTTTATCGCAGCACTCATGATCCCGGTATGGCCTACCATATCGGGGTTTGCGAAGTTCATTATGATGACGTCATACTTCCCGGACTTAATGCGGCTCACCACCTCGTCCGTTACCTGCACCGCGCTCATCTCCGGCTTCAGGTCGTAAGTGGCGACCTCCCTGGGCGAGGGTATCAGGCAGCGGTCCTCATTTTTAAATGGGGTCTCCACGCCGCCGTTAAAGAAAAACGTGACGTGCGCGTATTTCTCCGTCTCCGCGATGCGGAGCTGGGTAAGGCCGTTTTCGGATACTACTTTTCCGAATATATTATCCATGCCGACCGGCGGGAACGCCGCCGGGAGGCCGAAGGTCTTGTCGTACTCCGTCATGCATACGAAGCTGGAAAATTTTGGCCGCCCTTTTCTTTCGAACCCGTCAAAATCGTCCAGCGCCAGCGCGCGTGTAATCTCCCTCGTCCTGTCCGTGCGGAAGTTGAAGAAGATTACGCTGTCCTTATCCTTCATCGTGCCAAGGGGCGCCCCATCCCCCTGGACTATTACCGTCGGCGCGATGAACTCATCCGTATGGCCCTTTTTGTAGGATTGCGCGATAGCCGCGTCAGCCGTGTCAGCCTGCTCGCCCGATGCCCAGGACCATCGCGTCATAGACTTTTTGCACCCGCTCCCAGCGGTTGTCCCGGTCCATCGCGTAATATCTTCCGGAGACGGTCCCGACCTTTGCTATGTCTTCCAGACCTTCGTCTTTTATAAACTTAAGGAGCCTGTCCATATACAAAAGGCCGCTCTGGGGCGGGGTGTCGCGTCCGTCCATGAACGCATGGATAAGGATATTGCGGACCCCCCTGTCGCGCGCCATCTTCATCAGCGCGTAGAGGTGCGCCTGGTCGCTATGGACGCCGCCGTCCGAGAGAAGCCCCATCAGGTGCAGGGTAGAGCTATTTTCCCGGGCGCTGTCCATCGCCTCGTTCAGGGCCGCGTTCCTCAGTATCTCGCCCGTTCTTATCGCAAGGTTTATGCGTGTGTAGTCCTGGTAAACTACCCTGCCCGCGCCGATATTCAAATGGCCTACCTCGGAGTTTCCCATCTGGCCTTCAGGGAGGCCGACGTCTTCTCCGGACGCGGCAAGCGTGGTGTTGGGATATTTTTCGAGCAGCGAGTTATAAAAGGGGATTTTCGCCTTGGCCTTGGCGGAATATTCGAGGTCGTCGTCCGCGCCCCAGCCGTCTATGATTATCAGTGTTATCGGACGGTAAGCCATGCGCTCCCGGTTCAGCAGTATTTATCTAAGTCGATGGAATAGCTGTTCCATTTGCCGCAGCGGGGACATCTGCCGGACCACTCCGTGGAGAAGTGGTCGCAGTTCCCGCACCGGAAGGGCACCACGAGCTGGTCGCCGTATGCTAAAGCCTTTTTGAATTCGGCCGCGGCGGGCTGGTATGAGCCCCTCCGCAGGTACAGGTTGCCCAGCAGTTTGTGCAGGTCGGTGAGCTGGCGCGTCGAACTGTCTATGGCGGACAGCGTATCGAAAGCGTCGTCGACCATCTCCAGGCGGTAGTATAGTTTCCCCAGGAAGAAGTTCAACGGCACGTCCTTCGGATTTTTAATCAATGCCGACTTATATAAATTAATTATCTTGGGAGGGCTTCCCAGCTTCAGGTAAAGGTCCTCCAGCCGGTGCAGCAGGATGATTGAGCCGGTAGTCTTGTATGCTTCCTCCCAAAGCTCGGCGGCCGCCTGCGTTCTCGTTCTCTTCGAGGTATACCTCGCCAAGCCCAAGATATGCGGGCACGAAATCCTTCTCCGTCTTCAGGATGGTTTTAAAGACGCGCTTGGCCTTCTCCAGGTTCCCTTCTTCCAGCATCACCCTGCCGGTCTCGTACTTTACCCCCACGAGACGCCGGTGTTCCGCCTCGCGCTCCTTCGGCGGCAGGCTCAGCTTCAGTATCCTCTCCTGAGTCTCTTCCGCCTTCTCGAAACTGCCGGAGCCCTGGTGCATGTCGCGTATCCGGGTAAGCGCGCGCAGGTTTCCCTCGTCCTTCTCCAGAATATCTTCCAGCGTCTGGAGCGCGTCCGCCGTACGCCGCGCGTCCTCATAGTCGAGCGCCAGCGCGAAAAGTATCTCGATGTTGCCTTCGTCCACGTCCTTCGCGCGCTGATGTAATCTTATCGCCTCCTGGTAATCGCCCTCGTCATGCCGTATCGTGCCCAGCCTGAGGAGCGCATCGGCGTGGTCCGGTTTCAGCGCAATCACCTTGTCAAAATATTTAGCGGCGAGGTCGGTCCTGCGGGAGAGCAGCGAGTTCAGCCCTTTGGAGTAAAGCATCTGCACTTTGGACTCTTTCTGGCGGTCCCGCGTTACCTTCCAGTTCTTGAAGAAATCCTTGGTAGCCTTTATATAAATGCCAAGGAGCACCGCCAGCGCGCCGAATACCGCGGAGCCCAGCATCAGCGCCATCTTGGAAGGCTCGGACACTATGTTTCCGGGAAGCATTATCTTCACGTCGCCGGGGTTTAGGATGTCCACCCAGACGATGAAGGCCGCGAAGGCTATGAGGAGTATGATTGCGCGTATGAACATTTAAGACCTTTTCCACCTTTAAACCTTTACAACCAAACCTTTTCCACCTTTTTAGGAAAAAGGTGGAGCCAAAAACTTTTAGAGTGAAAACCGCCCTAATAATGATACGTCCGGCCCTGGATTATCGTAAAAGCCCGGTAAACCTGCTCCATCAGTATCAGCCGCGCCATCTCGTGCGTGAACGTGAGCTTCGACAGCGACAACTGATAGTCCGCCCTTGCCAGCGTTTCGTCCGAAAGCCCGAACGGCCCCCCGACGACGAAAACAATATTGCGGCCCTGTTCCAGCAGCGGGGCGATTTCACCGGCGAACTTTTTGGAGTCCGGGTTCTTCCCCCGTTCGTGCAGCGCGATTAAATAATCCGAAGGGGCGACCCTTTCGAGGATTGCTTCCCCCTCCTCGCGCACTGCTTCGGCCCCGGTCTTACGGGAGCCTTTTATTTCCCGGATTTCAATCCTGGCCTGCCGCCGGAGAAGCTCCCGGTATTTCGCGATGCCGTCTTTTATGAAACCTTCCTTCGTCTTCCCGACAAATAGCAGAAGCATCGGCATCAGGTCAGGAGCCCACTTGAAGTCTTGGGGCGTCGCCCCAGAGGCCGTCCAGATCGTAGAACTCGCGGGTCTCAGGCTCGAAGATATGCACGATAATGTCCCCGTAGTCCATCAGGACCCATCTGCACTCGGGAAAACCCTCTACCCGCAGATAATACTCGCGCTCCAGGGAGAGCCTGTAATCTACCTCTTCGGCTATCGCCTTTACCTGTCTGGTGTTGTTTCCGGAGCAGATGACGAAATAATCGGCGAGGGTGCTTATCTCACGGACGTCCAATACGAGGAGGTCCGTCGCCTTTTTCTCGAGGACCGACTCCGGCTATTAAAACCGCCTTCTCTTTGGAGTCCAGTTCTTTGAGTTTCTTTTTCGCGCCCAAACAGTCTCGCCCGAATTTTTATTTATTGTTGATAAGTTACAGGTACAACCTGTTTTGAATTATATACGACTCCACTTTCTCAGGCAAGAGGTATTTGACGCTTCTGCGCTCATGGAGCCTTTTCCTTATGTCCGTGGAAGAGACGTCCATCCGCACGGTCGAGACAAGCCAGAGGTCGCGTCCGGAGGTCATCTCCATCCTGCCGACGCTCCGCAGTTTCTGGTCCAGCGCTTCCAGTGTCACGATGTCCACCTCATGCACTTGATGGACCTTCGTGAGGTTTCTCTGGTCCGTGCCCGGACGGAACGAGACTGCAAAATCGCAGAGCGTCACGAGCCTGTCCACGCCGTGCCATGACCCTATCTCCAGAAAACTGTCCATCCCGGCAATGAAAAAAAGCTTCGCCTTCTCCCCGTAACGCTCCTGCATTATCTCGACGGTCCTTATGGAGTACGACGGGCGCGGAAGGGTCAGTTCCACGTCCGAGACCTTGAAGTGCGGGTTCCCCTCGCAGGCAAGCTGCACCATCCTCAGCCGGTGCTCAGGCGATACCCCCTGCTCAACCTCCTTGTGCGGCGGCATCGCCGCCGGCACGAAAACCACTTCGTCCAGCCCCAGCGCCTCCCTGCATTCCTCCGCGACGTACAGGTGCGCGATATGCACCGGGTTAAACGTCCCGCCGAATATGCCGATTTTCATTAATTACTCCCATTATTCCCGTATCTGGCCGGAGCCCATCACGATAAACCTCTGCGTCGTAAGCTCCTCCAGCCCCATGGGCCCGCGCGCGTGGATGCGGGTGGTGCTGATGCCTATTTCCGCACCCAGGCCGAACTGCCCGCCGTCGTTCAACCTCGTCGATGCGTTCACGAATACCGCGGATGCGTCCACCTCGTTTAAGAACCGGAGCGCGTTGGTGTAATTTTCCGTGACTATCGCCTCGGAGTGCTGGGAGCCGTATTTGGCGATATGCTCCATCGCCTCTTCCAGGCTCTCTACGATTTTCAGGTTCAGTACGAGGTCGTTGTACTCCTTATACCAATCCTCTTCTTTCGCGACGGACAAGCCCTTCACTAACTTCCTGGCCTTCGCGTCCGCAATTATTTTCACCTTCGCCGCCTTCAGGTCCTTCACAATCCAGGGCAGGAATTCTTCCGCGATTGCCGAGTGGACGAGCAGGCACTCCATCGCGTTGCAAGTACCTGGCCGCTGGACCTTCGCATTCATGCAGATGTCGCGCGCCATGTCTAGGTTCGCGAATTCGTCCACGTATGTATGGCAGACTCCCTTGTCGTGCTTTATGACGGGGATGCGTGAGTTCTCCGTCACCATATTTATCAGGCCCTCGCCGCCCCTCGGGATGATGAGGTCTATATATTTGTCCTGTTTCAGCATCTCCAGCACGGCCTGCCTGTCCGTCATCTCGATAAAACTAACCGCCTCTTTGGGGATGCCGGCCTCCTTGAGCGAGTCCTGGAGTATCTTCACTATCGCCAGGTTGGAATTTATCGCCTCGGAGCCGCCCCGGAGTATCACGCCGTTCCCGGACTTAAGGCATAGAGCGGCACTGTCGGCGGTAACGTTCGGGCGCGATTCATATACGATGCCGATAAGCCCGATAGGCACGCGGATCCTCCCCACTTCCATCCCGTTCGGGCGCTTCGAAATCTTTGTAACCTCGCCCACCGGGTCGGGCAGGGCCGCTATCTCCCTGAGTCCGTTCGCCATCGCCGCAATGCGCGAGGGGTTAAGCGTAAGCCTGTCCAGCATGGCCTTACTTAAGCCCCTTCTTCTCCCCGTCCGTGATGTCCTTGTAGTTCTCTTTTACGAGGTGCGCCTCCGCCGCCATCAGCTTATCCGCCATCGTGAGTAACGCCTTGTTCTTCGCCTTCGCGGGAGTAGTGGCGAGCTTGCGCGCGGCGTCTTTTGCTTTCGCGGCGGTTTTAGAAACGTATGATTTTATGTCCATGGGACCCCCTATTTATTAAGCATTTTTGCCTCTTGTTTCCATTATACCTATATTTTTTAATGTATCTTAATTTTTTACTATCAATCCTGGCGCAAGTCAAGATAAAATAAAGAAAATGGACATCTACCCAGGCAAGACGGACAAACTGCTCTTCGAGGACCGCTCTCCGATTCAGGAGCTTAAAGTTCTGGAGAAGCTCTCCGGATACCGATACCTGCTCTTAAACGGAGTACAGCACGGCGGGAATATCCCGGGCCAGCCGGGAAGGCTGGTGCTGCCATATTTCAAGCTGGCGACTGCGGCGCTCGCGTTCACGGAGAGGCGGAGAGATTTTCTGATGGTGGGCCTGGGAATTGGCGCCCTGCCGTCGTTCTTCCGCCATATCCTGCCGGATGCGAAGATAGACGTGGCGGAGTACGACCCGTACGTTACAAAGGCCGCCGAGGAATATTTCGGCTTTATGAAAGACAGTGACCTGCGGGTATTCTTCGGGGACGGGAGGGAGTTCGTCAACTCCACGGCGAAGAAATACGACGCGATATTCCTGGACGCGTACCGTAACGTATCCGTGCCTTCGCACATGACGACTCTTGAATTTATATTGGAAGTGAAAGAGAAGCTTCAGCCCGGCGGGGCGGTGGTCTGGAACCTCTGGGGCTCGGTTGTAAATCCCCTTTTCGAGCCGTGCGTCCGGACGCTCCTGGATGCGTTCCCGAACGTTTACCAATTCAAATCATATACATACAACTACATCTTCATCGCGCACAACCAGGACGCGGGTCTTCAGCCGCACGAGGTCCTGATACGGGCGAAGGCGGTCGATAAAAAATTCAGCCTGGGGTTCTCTCTTACGGATATCGTCAGAAAGGGTTTCTCGAAGGTGGAGCTTTCGGATTTTGACAGTGCGAGGCCATAAGGGATTAAATATTCACGGTAATTATCCCGAAGGCCACCATCGCCATCCCGACGATTACTTTCGCGTCAACCGGATCGCCCATAATAAGCCAGCCGGTAAGCACGCCAAGTATCGGGAGGGTAAAGCCGAATATGGAAACCCTCCCCACCTCGCCCAGCTTCAATGCCTTATACCAGGCCAGAAACGGTATCATCGTTGCAAATAAAATGAGATAGATAAGCGCAAACCAGCCGCCCCTGTTCACTCCCGCCATGAATTTCCCTTCAAATTTATACCCGATAGCAATAAGCGGAGCGGCGCCCATCACCATCTGCATGCCCGTAACCGCAAGGGTATCCCGGCGGGCCATTATCTTTTTCGCGGCGATGTTTGAGCCTGCCCATGTCATGGCGGAGAGGATGAGAAGTATCACTCCCAGCTCGTAGTGGCCCTTCATGACTTCGGGGTTCCAGGATGTTACGAGCACCCCGCCGAAGCCGACCAGCGTCCCGGCGACTCTGGGGACACTGAGGCGTGAGGCAGTGAAAAATAAGGGCGCGGCGAGTATAACGAAGAACGGCGCGGTGTTGATGAATATCGCGGAGACGGAGGCGTTAGTGTACTGTACTCCCATGAAAAATAATGCATTCTGGACTCCGGTCTGAAATATCCCGAACAGTCCGATTACCCAGAGGTCCCGTAATGAGAACTTCAGCCTGCCCATAAATGCCGCCACGACCAGCAGGACAAGTCCGCTTGCGAAGAATCTGACCCCTGCAAAAGTGAGGGGTTTCAGGCCGCCGTTCAGCCCGATCTTCACGGCTACATATACAGAACCCCAGACTGTGCAGGCGATGAGGGCGTAAATGACTGATTTGCTCGAATCTTTCATAGGCTTGGGACAAAGGATACAGGCAAAATAGCGGGATAGTCAAGGAAAACGGGAAATTTACGGGCGGGGATGCGTCTCTAAGCTTTTAGCTGATTCTTTACCCATCTCTCGATATTTTCCGTTGCGTCGGCACGGCTCAATAAATTTGATGCCATGCCTGACAGGGCCATAAATGGCCATTGCGTATTCCTTGCACCATCTGATGCTCGAACAGGCATAGCTTTTCACTAAAATCCCGCTCGATAATTTCGGTTTCGCGGGAAGGGCAAACTCAAGTGTATATTCCTGGCCCACTTCGCATTCGATATAAGACAATATGAGCATTCCGGAGGGGCTGATGTTTTTTATGTAGCCATAAAAAAATACGTCGTCTTCGGACGATGCATAGACCGGAATAGGCGGGGCCGGCACTCTGGGCTCCGACCTCTTTTCGGGTTCTAACAAGTCCATTAATTTTCCTGATGTTTGGATGAAAATTATGCCCGGATATGTATTCCAAGAGGGGTAACTTTTTGTCCGGTCTTTTTTGAAAAAAATGCTATATCAGCCATAATAGAAAGTCAATATCTTTTTCCATAATAAATATTATTTTCTCATAATCCAAGTCCCCGCTTTAGCTTTGTCCGCACCTCCGTCCTCCCCGCTTTACTTGGAGCCGAAATTCACTTATAATCAACGCGGATACTTCACTCCCATGAGAAAGGGCAAGGAGGCTTCATGGAAAGCTTGAAAGGCAAAGGCGCGGTGATAACCGGCGCGAGCAGGGGCATCGGCAAGGCAATCGCGACGGCGCTGGCGCGGGAAGGCATGGACCTGGTCCTGGCGGCACGGGGCGGGACGCGCTTAATGAACTGTGCGTGGAACTGACGGAGACGCACGGGGTAAAGGCGCACCCGGTATTATGCGACGTATCGAAGCAGGCGGACCTGGAAAAGCTTGCGTCAGTGGCGGTAAAGAAGCTTGGCCGGGTGGACGCGCTGATAAACAACGCCGGGGTATCCAGCCAGCACCTGTTTCATAAACAGCCGCTCGAGGACATCCCGATGCTGATGCAGACGAACTTCTTCGGCTACGTGATGCTTACGAGGCTCCTCATCAACCACATGGTGGAAAACGGCGGCGGCTCCATAGTAAACATCGTATCCGGCTCCACGCTCGTCGACCCGCCGCCTAAGACATTCATCGTTTACAGCTCCCTTAAATGGGCGCTCCGCGCATTCACCAAGGGGCTTTTCTGGGAGATGCGCGACTACAATATAAAAGTTACCTCGCTCCTCCCCGGAGTGACGGACACCTCGCTTACGGGAAACCTCGACCCCAAGACTATCGAGCCTTCGCGCCTGATGACGACCGAGGCGATAGAGAGGGCGGTGGTATTCGCCCTCACCGTGCCGAAGAACGTCTGTCCGCTGGAGATATCCGTAATCAACCAGCAGACACCCTGGAAGATCCCGGTAATCCCCTACAGACAGGACCACCCGAAATAAACCTACGGGTTCGTGCCGCTCACGGGTAAGGACACGGACGGGGCATAGGCTCCCGTCGCCGCCGAACGTCGCCGTTATGCTGTAGCTGCCCACCGGCAATACGATTGTCTTAGTGACTGAACCGTCGGCCAACGTCCGTCCCATTACCGCTCTTTTTCCGCCGGTTATCTTGACAACCCTGCCCGGTATGCCGTTTCCTGCCGGGTCCGTAAGCGTCGCCTGAAACGTCGCGGTACTGCCGTTGACCAGGGCCAGGCTGAGGTTTGTCGGGCTCTTGTAAACGATGCTCCTGGCAACAGACGGGATGCTCGTGCCTGTCGGCAGTTCGGCTATCACCCGCCAGTAAATATCTCTTCCCCAGTGAAAGCGCGTCTCCCCGCTGAAAGTCCGTGCCGGTCAGCATGGTAGGTGGAGGTGTATGCCGCGGGGAAACCCGGCTCTATCGAGACCTGGACATCGTACCCGGTGGCATTATCGTACCCCATGCCAGGAAAGGTCCGGGTCCGGCACGGTCACGACGGCCTTGTTAGCGGGTAAAAGAGCGGTCATCTTACCTATGGTGCATGTTACAGGAGCCGACATTTCCTGCCCGGCACTTCGCATACCACGTATGGGTGCCAGGCCTGAATGTCATTTTCTTCCGGCAGGTCCCGTCCGGGCCGGTGACGGCTTTGCCGCACGGCATGTTCTTGCCTGACACGGTCTCAAAGAATTGCACCTGCTGGCCCGGCATCATACTCCCGTTCATCTTCAGGCTCGCATTCAAGGTAACCGTCTTCCCGTTCTGCGCATAGTCAAGCGAGAGCGTGTCCGGAATGACCGTGAAGTTTGCCGTTATGGTCTTATCTTTATTCATCGTCACAGTCAGAGCGTTTTGCGTGCCGGACACGTCTCCTGACCATCCGCTGAACTGATAACCTGATGCGGGATTGGGCGTCAACGTAACCTGCGCGTTCGGTGCGTACGGCCCAGGCGCAGATAGTGTAACGGTACCTCCCGCCGCGGGGTTTGCGGAAGTGGTAAGAGAGTAAGAGCTTTTGCCGAAAGAAGCTGTTATGGTCTTATTGGAAGTCATGGTTATATTAACGGGACTGGAACTGCTGGTTGCGCCCCCGGACCAGCCGTTGAAGATGGAGCCGGATGAGGGAGCCGCCGTGAGGGCTACTACCGTATTTGCGCCGAAAGAGGCTTGCGCCGTGCTACTGGAAGCCCCGCAGTTTATCCCGGTCGGGGAGCTGGTTACAGTGCCCGTTCCGTCGCCCGTTTTGTTTATCGTTATCGTATATTTGGAAGCCGGAGGCGCGTTGTTTACCCCCCCGCGTACTGGCCAGACTGCATACAGGTATGCCGCGCTCGATTAGGTTCCGGCTTCTCCCGTTCCGTAGTCCATGGCAGCATACCAGAAGTTATTAGGGTGCACGCTGTCGTTCGAGGATGTCCAGTAATCCTCGACCGGGAAGTCTGAACGGGTTCCCCGCCGGGAGCGGCGGGTTGGTTTGCGAGTAGTCTATAACGCTTCTTAACTCCTTCCTGTTCGGAAGCCGCCAGTCGGAGTACCCAAGGATAAGTTGAAGCGTTCAGGGATTGCACGTATGTCATGCGCATCGGTCCAGGTCTGATTGCCGCTGACGCTCAGCAACCTTGGGCCACATGAGGCCGGTAAGGGTATCAGTGACGGTGGCGTCCGTATTGCCTGTGAAGCGGGTCTGCGGGCATCCCATGCCGCGCCGTATCCGTATATTGCGTTATATCCCGTCGTCCCCTGGATTATAGACCTGGGTCTGCCCGGTCCGCCATACTTTCGCAGGCGCCATTTGAGATCCCTCGCACCGGCTCCACATGCATCGAGGTGTCTCCTTTCGCAGACATAGAAGATCATCCCGCAGATCATGTCTTATGACCCATGCTGAGCCTGTATCCCCCGCGACGGTAGTGGACGTATAATAGGCTTCGTCCTCCGAAATTGACGAAACCGGACTGGTTCAGCCACTCATACTGCGCCGAGTCGCCCTTCAGGAGGCTTTCCAACTCGTTTACATTGGGGACACGCCAATCAGCATAATGGGCGGTATAGCCGGTAATATTGTTAAACGCGCCTCAAATTATTATTTAACTTGTCCACGAAATCAAATTCCTGCGGCCACGTCAGAGGGTGTTGTGGCCGCATATCCGCTGCTGACAATGCAGTAGCCGTCCTTCATCCACATAAGCCCGGTCAAGTTGTCCGTAAGCGTGCCGTCGCCGTTATCCTTGAACCTGGGGGAGGGGCCATGCGAGGCCCGCCTGTATAGCGCCGTCGTCCCCGGGGCCGTAAGAAGCCGTCTGCCCGGTCTGGGGGAGAGATACCTCTCCGGCGAAGGAGGGCGTAATAAATATTGAAACAAAAAGGATAAATGCGGAAAAAAGGCGCAGATGGCCGGACATGGTGTCACCTCAACCAGGTTTAAATGTTTGCCGGGGGATACTATTTAAGCGGAATACTGCAGGTGACTCTTATTGCGCAGGATGTTCAAAAAGCTTTTCGGAAGATATTGATTTAAATCTAATATGGGTTAGTCATTTTGTCAAATTATGCCCTGGGACTCATTTTTGATTGACAAGGCCGTCCCACTAGAATATAATTAACAACCTCCGAAACAGGCAATCTTATATACTCCCCTGCCCCTCTTAATCTTTAAAGAGTGGGGCAAAAATTAAAGAAAGGAAGCGCCTTTCCTTGATGGACCGGGAAAGGCTTTTTTTATGATGAAACCAGAAGAGATAAGAAATATCGCAATAATCGCCCACGTCGACCACGGGAAAACTACTCTCGTAGACGCGATGCTCTGGCAGAGCGGCACGTTCAGGGATAACCAGGCGGTGGCGGTGCGCGTGATGGACAGCATGGACCTGGAGCGCGAGAAGGGCATCACCATAATGGCGAAGAACACCGCCGTCCATTATAACGGGATAAAGATAAACATCGTTGACACCCCCGGCCATACCGATTTCGGCGGAGAGGTGGAACGGACGCTGAAGATGGTGGACGGCGTGATGCTCTTAGTGGACGCCTCCGAAGGGCCGCTCCCCCAGACAAGGTTCGTCCTTAAGAAGGCGCTTGAATGCAGGCTGTCCCCCATCGTGGTGATAAACAAGATAGACCGGCCGGACTCCCGCATCCAGGAGGTCTTAAACGAGGTGTACGACCTGTTCATCGACCTTGACGCCTCGGAGGAGCAACTCGAGTTCCCGGTGCTGTATACGAACGCCAAGACAGGGATTGCAAAGACATCGCCGGACGGCGAGGGAGAGGATTTAAGACCGCTCTTCGATGAGATAATCAAAACCATACCCGCGCCCGCGGTAGATTTCACTGGGACCCTTCAGCTGCAGGTGGCGTCGATCGACTACTCCGATTACGTCGGCCGCTTAGGCATTGGAAGGATATTCTCCGGGACGATAAGAAAAGGCGAGCAGGTATCGCTTTGCAAGCTGGACGGCTCCGTCCAGACCGGCAAGATTACCGCGCTCTATACCTACAACGGCCTTGCAAGGTCGGAAGTGGACGAGGCCTACGCCGGGGACATCGCGGCCATTGCCGGTCTCGAAGACTTCACCATCGGCGAAACCATTTCAAGCATTGAGAACCCCAAGGCCATGCCGCCCATCACGGTGGACGAGCCGACCCTCTCCATGAACTTCTGTGTGAACAACTCTCCGTTCGCGGGCAGGGAAGGCAAGTTTATCACGAGCAGGAACATCAAGGAGCGGCTGGAAAAAGAAATACTCTATAACGTCAGCGTCCGCATCGAGCCGACGGACACCACGGATACCTTCAAGGTGTCCGGGCGCGGAGAGCTTCAGTTGGCGATACTCATCGAGACCATGAGGCGCGAAGGGTTCGAACTGGCCGTGTCTAGGCCTGAGATAATAGAAAAAAAGATCGACGGCGTGCGCTCCGAGCCTTACGAGCTCCTGCTGGTGGACGCGCCGGAGGAACATATCGGCGTAGTGACGCAGAAGCTTGGAGTGCGAAGGGGCAAGATGATGAAAATGGTGAACCACGGCACGGGCCGGGTGCGGATGGAGTTCGAGATACCATCCAGGGGCTTAATCGGCTTCCGTTCGTCTTTCCTCTCCGACACCCGCGGCACCGGCATAATGAACACGCTCTTCATCGGGTACAGGCCGTGGTCCGGCGAGATATCCGGACGCTCCACCGGCGCGCTTATCGCGGACAGGCGCGGCAAGGCCACCGGCTACGCGATATTCAACCTTCAGCCCAGGGGCGAGATATTCATAGAGCCTGGCCTGGAAGTCTATGAGGGCATGATAATAGGCGAGAACGCGAGAGAGGACGACATGGGCGTGAACGTCACGAAGGAGAAGAAGCTCACAAACATGCGCGCTTCCGGTTCCGACGACGCCCTCCGGCTTGTACCGCCGCGCAAGATGAGCCTTGAGCAGGCGCTGGAATTCCTTCGGGAGGACGAGCTGGTAGAGATTACGCCTGTTTCCATACGCCTTCGGAAGAAGAAAGTGGACAAGAAGATACTGGCGAGGTTCTAAACTATTTTCTATATGTCAGAGCCGGCCTCTGCATGCCAGATTTCGCAGGGCGCGGCGGCCCCCCTTGCCTCCTTTACTTCATCACCTTCATGGCGTCCAGCTTTTCCTGAAGGAAAAGCTGGAAATAGCCGTCATATTTCCTCTGAAGCTCCGGGACCATCCAGTCTTCATCGGTAATCACGTCCCGGCAGTGCTCCGAGCCGCAGAAGCACTTAAGCCTGTATGGCTTAACGCCTTCGGAGGCATGCAATATCGTCGCGTAGTCGATGCATATCTCCTCGCCCGCCTCGATATCGCGCATCGCCACCAGGAATATCTGCCCCTTATACCCGGCATTCGGGTCGCAGGAATGGTTGATGAACGTGTCGTCTTCCTTGGAATACAGGACCAGGTCTTCGGTGATTGGCAGGCCGTAGTCGTTATATGGCTCCGGCAGCGCGGTTTCCTCCGCGCGCGTCAGGATCCAGCCGCCGTGTATCATCAGCAGCTCTCCCTTGTCTATATCCCGAATGGTAAAATTCCCCTTCCCGCAGTGGGCGGTATCCCGCACTTCGAGCTTCGGGTTCAGCCAGCAGAATTTTTTTTCCATGGGATAAACGATATATGAAAATAAACAGGATTTCCACAAAAAATACAATTTACGCAAAAAAAATCCCCGGCCAGTTCTGCTGATCCTTAAATGCTTTCACCTGACTTGGGGAGGGAGGTGAAATGCCAAGGTTTCGCGTCTGGCCGGGGAATCCTAAAATGTTTCGCTCTTAATAAAAATATACCTTTCCGGAGCGGTTTGGTCAAGCTGAGGCATAGGGATTATGAAGAAAAAAGATTTATTGCATCCCCCAGCCTCTCGCGGGCCAGCCGGGAGTTCCTGCCTAACCTCATAAGCGGCGGAATTTTGGCGGGATGCGTCATAAAATAAACAATAAACCGCCCCCAACGCATCTTTCCTTCGCGCATGAGGAGGTTGAAATCTACCGGCAGGTCCTCGTCCAGGCCGTCGGATATCGCGCGGATGGAGATAAACGGGACCCCCGCCTCGAATGCTCGCGCGGGCTGCGCCGCCGGACTCCATATCCAGCGCGATGGCCCCGCTCGCCCTGGCTATTTCCTTTTTTTCCAGCGAGGTGATTACCGTTTTGGAGGCCGCGATGAACTTCCCGGTGCGGCATCTGATTTTTGAGACGGCGTCTATCAGGCCGGGGTCGCATGGATGGGTATTTAAAGCAGAAGAAGCGGTTACGATTTCCGACCGCGCCGACTATGTCTCCGGGAGAAAGCTCCGGGATAAGTGACGCGGAAAGGCCGACCGAGACGTACGCGCGCGCATTGGGGAAGAGGCCGAGGATTTCTTTAGCGGTCTTATATGCCCGTTCCTCGCCGATTCCGGAGACGGCCAGCACCGCCGGACTCCCGCCTATCTCGCCTTCAAAATAGCCGCGCCCGGCAGGGTGGAAATTGCCGCGCTTCCTTATACCCGCAATTTCAAAAGGGAAAGCCCCGGTGAAAATTATCATACGACTGGGTTATTTCCCGAATATTTTCCTGTACGTCCCCTTCTGCCGGTTCTCCAGGCGCACTTCCTCCGTCCGGGTGCGGCCGCGGGCAACGATGGAGTGGTACGAAGAGAGCGCCCACAGCGGGAAATACTTGCTGTACATGTGGTAGCGGAGGTAGAAGACCCTGGGGAAACCCGTCCCGGTGTAATCTTCCTCGTCCCAATACCCGTAGCGGTTCTGGGTGCGAAGGAGATATTCTATCCCGCGCTTGACTTCATGCGAGGCGGCCTCGCCCGCGGATATAAGCCCTATCAACGCCCACGAAGTCTGGGAGACCGTGGAGCGCCAGTCTTCGGCGTGCGGGTCGCGGTACGTGTCGCAGGACTCGCCCCAGCCGCCGTCCTCGTGCTGGCGGCTTTTGAGCCACCTGACGGCCTTGCGGATGTATTCCTTGTCCATGTCTTCGCCGATCAGCTTAAGGCCGGCCAGTACGGACCACGTCCCGTAGATATAGTTCACGCCCCAGCGCCCGTACCATGAGCCGTCCTGCTCCTGCTCCCTGCAGGACAAAATCGTGCGCCGCCTTTGCGGGGCCGTAGGAGAGGTCAAGCCCCATAAGACCCATTATCTCAAGCGCCCGGCCGGTAAGGTCGGACGTGGAGGGGTCCAGGAGCGCGCCGTGGTCGGCGAACGGGATATGGTTGAATATCAGCTTGTTGTTGTCCTTGTCGAACGCGCCCCAGCCGCCGTCGCTGCACTGCATTTTTATAAGCCACTCGAAGGCGGCGGTGATGCGGCGGAGCTTCTTTTCCTCCTCGAAGGTCTTTACCTTCAGGAGCGCGAGGAGCACCATCGACGTGTCGTCGTTATCGGGGTAGAACTCGTTCTCGAACTGGAAATACCAGCCGCCCGGGTCCGCGTCCGGCACCTTCACCTTCCAGTCCCCCCTGGTGGAGGTCTGCTTTCGGAAGAGCCAGTCCGCCGCATGGCGGAAGCTGCCGTGGTCCGACGGGAGGCCGGACTCAAAAAGCGCGTTCATGGCGATGGGCGTGTCCCAGACCGGCGAGGCGCAGGGCTGGAGGTACATCGACTCGCCGTCTTCCAGTTCCACCTCCAGGTCCTCGATGGATTTAAATGCCTGCTCTAACAGGGGGTCGCCGTCCGGGTGGCCGATCAGCTTCAGCGCCACCACGGAATTGGCCATCGCCGGGTATATGCCGCCAAGTCCGCCCTCGCCCTTCATCCGCTCCGCCATCCATTTATACGCTTCCGTGAAGCCCTTCGCCCGGAGGGCCTTGTTGGCGTGCTTCTCGTAGAACCGGAGGAAGCCGTCCAGCGTGATGAATATGTTCTTCCAGGTAAGTAACTTTTCCTCTTTGATGAAACGCGGGTCTCTCTCCCTGCATTTCTCCCAGTCGTCTTCGCGCTGGAATAACTCGGAGAGGCCAAGCTCGGGCGGGAGCTGGTAGATCGGCTTCTTGTCGAATATCAAAAGGAGCGGGACAATGACCGTCCTGGACCAGTAGGATACCTCGTAGATGTTGAAATAGAACCAGGTCGGCAGGAGCATTATCTCCACCGGCATGCAGGGTATCCCGTCCCAGGGGTACTGCCCGAACATCGCCAGCGTTATCTTCGTGAAAACGTTCGCGCGGATCAGCCCGCCGCGTTTCAGGACGTTCTCACGCGCCCGCGCCATGAACGGCTCGCCAGGCGAGACTCCCGCGAGCTTTAGCGCGAAATATGTCTTTATGGTTGCGGACAGGTCGGAGGGGCCGCCCCGGTAGATATACCAGCCGCCGTCCTCCATCTGTATGGACTTCAGATAATTGGCTATCCGCTCTTCCTTCGCCTCGTCCACGCGGCCAAGCAAGCGGCGGAACATGAGGTATTCAGCAGGTATGGTGGCATCGGCCTCGAGCTGGTCCACCCAGAACCCCTCGACAGGGTCCTGGACGCCAAGGAGATACCTCATAGCCTTATCTACCGCGCCTTCGACCTCTGTCTGGGAGATCCTGCCGCCGGTCCCGTTCAGATAAGACCTCCTGGCTATCCTCTCGTCCATGCCTTCCCCGCCCCCCTTACGATAATTCCTCATATTTCTTAAACAGTTGAATTCGCCCGTGAAACTGGGCAACCGTTCAAATTATACTTCTTGATAGCCTTATGTCAAGTAAAGTTCCACTTGATAAGCTCCACAACGTCCTTGAAGCTTTTCCCTACTTCCTCCACCGCCGTCGGCTCGACTCCGCAGTGCATCATGCAGTCGCGGCAGCGCGGGTCTTTCCTCTCCACGAATTTATCCCACTGCGTGTCATCGATAAGCTCGCGAAATGTCTTGTAATGACGGTCGGTTATGAGATAGCAGGGACCCTTCCAGCCCTGGGGGCCGACAGTAACGCTGCCCCAGGGGGTGCATTTCAAGGTTCCGCTCGCCGGCCAGGAACCGCATGTAAAGCGGGGTGTTGACGAAGCGGTATTTCCCGGCCATCTTGAACACGGTCTTGAACTTCTCCCAGCTCTCTTCACGCGCCAGGAATATGTCATTCTCTACCGCGTCATAGGAGAAGCCCGGCGTGACCAGGAACCCGTCCACACCGAGGGCCGTAAGCCTTTTGAAAAGCTCCTCGATCTCCTTTACGTCCGACTCCTTGTAGAGCGTGGTATTTACAATCAGGCGATGGCCCCTGGCCTTGGCGTCGGAGATAGCCTTGGTCTGGACGTCGAATATCCCCTTGCGGCCCCGCGTCATCTCCTGCGTCTTTTCCAGGCCGTCTATGGATATTGTAAACGTCAGGTACGGAGACGGGGTGAACTTGTCCAGCGAGTCCGAGAGCTTGAGCGCGTTCGTGCAGAACTGGACATGTCTTTTTATGGCTATCAGCTCTTTCACGAGCGGGCCTATCTCCGGGTATATCAGGGGCTCTCCGCCGCAGATGGAGACCACCGGCGCGCCGCACTCCTTTGCCGCGTCTATGCACTGCTTCAGGGTCATCATGTCCTGGAGGGTGTCTTTATACTCCCTTATCCTCCCGCAGCCAATGCAGGCGAGGTTGCATAGATGGAGCGGCTCCAGCATCATCACAAGCGGGAATTTCTTGACCCCCTTGATTTTGTTTTTGATAATGTACTTCGTCATTGAGACGTTCAACTGCACGGGGTGACGCATTAATAACTACCTCCTGCTGATAATAAACGGCTGCTACTCTCCCCCGCCGCCCGGGGCAACCATCGACTCGGATTCTTCCTTGTTCTGCAACTTCTTCAGCAGTTCCGCGTAAGACGAAGACCTGATTATCTTGTTGAACTGGATCCGGTAGTTGTTCACCAGGGAGACGTTCTCGATGACGATATCGTACACCCACCATTGCCCGTTCTTCGTCATCAACTGGTAATTGACGGGTATCTCTTCGTGGCGTTTCGTGATTATCTTGGAGTCCACCGTGGCGTGATCGCCGTCTATCTTTTCGCTGTCATAGACGACTTTTTCGTTGGTGTACCCCTCTATCCTGTTAATGTAGGAACGCTCCAGGAGGTCGGAGAAAAGTTTCACGAACTGGTCCTGCTCCTTTGGAGTCCGCTGACGCCAGAAGGTCGCCAGAGAACGCTTCGCCATCTCCCTGTAATCGAAGACGGTCTCGGCCGTGGCCATTATCTTCGCCCTTCTCTGCTTTTCGTGGGCGGGGCCTTTGAGCTTCGGGTCTTTCAATATATCGATTACCTTGTCCGCCGCATTCTTCACCCTCTCCGTCGGCGCCCCGGCGAACGCGCTTCCTGCAAACGCCATTATAAACATGGCGGATAAAACCGCCAGATAAATTTTCATTTTCATTTCTGCTCTCCTTTCATATCCTTCTCCATTTTCTCCACTGACTTCATCGGGTCCTGGTCCACGGTATATGGCACATCGGAGGCGTCTTTGCCGGTCGCGTGGTCCAGGTTCGCGATTGCCATCCGTTGATTAAATATAGCACGGAAGTAATCGGCGCGTAGCCTCCCGTAGACGCTCACGGAGTCTGCGATGTCCCTGGCCTCGCCGACGCCAAGGTCGAAATTGGAAAGGGACGCCACTACCCATTGTTTCGACTTCGTGTACGCGCCGTTAAGCGACTTTATCTCACTGTCGGCCTCGACCAGCTGAAGGTATGCGTCCTTCACCTGGAAGGGCACCCCGCCCTCGGCGTAAAGCTGCTTCATCTGGAGCTTCATGTATTCCGCCTTGGCCTCGGCCACCCGCCCGCTCCTGATACCGAAGTCCAGCCCCCATTTAAACCCTACCACCGCGCCGCCGTATGCATGGTTGAAATCGTCGGTGATATAGGGGTTGTTCAAATGGTCCCTGTTTGTGGCACCCGCGATGGAGTAAAGCCCAGCCACGAATACCTGCGGGAAGTAGTCCGCATATTCCGCCTTTACCAGGGACTCCTTCGCCGCCAGCCCTTCCTTCAGTTGAAGGAACTCAAGGCGTTCCTTCATAGCCATCTTCTTATAGAAATCGTAGTCCTCTAAATTTACCTGGGCCGGCTCCAGGAACTCGTCCTTTATATCTATGTCCTTGCCCACATTGTCGGTAAGGAGCTGAAGGCCGAAGTACGCCTTGTTTATGCCCTGGTCCGCCATTGCCATATATTTTTCCAGTTCGCCCTGGTACGTCTGGAGTTTGTAAAGGTCCACCTGGTCCACGTTCGGCGCGCCCGCGTCGAGCTGGCGTTTGACCTTGTCCGTGGACTTGTCCAGCTGCTCTTTTATGTCCTGCAGGAGGCCTTTCAGCTCCCGCCCGAGGAGCAGGCCGTAGTATGCCTCCTTCACCTGCAACGCGACCTCGGTGGCCTTCAGCCTCGCCCCGGCCTCGTACGCCTTCACGGCGTGGCCCGCGGCATCACGGTAGGACTGTATTTTCCCGAATGTATAGATAGGCTGGATGAGGACGACGTCGGCATTGCCGAACACGCCGTCATATGAGGGCTTGTTTATGTTGGTGGTGCTCTCGGGGTTGCCGAATTTGCCGTCGAGGAGTCTGGCGCGCGGGGAGAGGCTCCCGTATGCGGTTAAATCGATTGTGGCGAACCGGGAGGCGTCGGCCTGCTTCTTCTTGTCGCGGTAAACTTCGGCATCGAATTCCGATTGCTTTATCTCGGCGTTCACCTTGACCGCAAGCCTTATTGCGTCGTCCAGGGAAAGGACTACTTTCTCCTTCGAGAATGCGGCAGGTATTGATGTAAAAAGGACGAGCGCCACGGCGACCGTGGACAACAAAACCTTAGAAAGCCCGTTATGCATTGAAACCCCCTTTCGATGCAACCGCTAAGTCTATACTTTTCCGAATATGTAATTTGCTATAAGGCTCTCGAAATCTATCGCCGACTCCGTCTCATGGAGCGTCCCCCCGGCCGCCATCATCTTGTCGGAGCCTCCGGGAGAAAGTGAGACGTATTTCTCGCCGATCAGCCCCTTCGTTTTTATGGAAGCGATGGAGTCGTCGGATATCTTCACATTTTGCTTCATCCTCATGACAACCAGCGCCTGGTAGTCTTTGAGCGTTATATTCGTCACCCGGCCCACATCGACCCCGGCGATCTCCACGGTGGCGCCCGCCTTAAGCCCTCCGATATTGCTGAACTCCGCCTGAACATTGTAGCCGGTGTTGCCTATGACCTCCAGTTTCCCAAGCTTTATGGAAAGAAAGGCCAGCGCGGCAAGGCCCACGAGGACGAAAATCCCCACCAACATCTCTAATCTGTCCCTTCTCATGCCTTCCCTCCGACTGAAACCTCTTCAGATATGCCCCGCACGAACCGCATCACCTCGGGGACCTGGGAATTTTTTATCTCTTCCGCCGTGCCTATCTGCGCCATCACGCCGTCCGAGAGCATCCCCACCTTGTCCGCGACTTCGAATATCTCCGGTATCTCATGGCTTACGATAATCGCCGTGAAGCCGTAGGTCTTCTTGCCCCATAGAATGAGCTTATGCACCGAGTCCACGAGTATCGGGTCAAGACCCGTCGTCGGCTCATCGAAAAGCACGATCTCCGGCCGCGTCACCAGCACCCGCGCAAATGCCGCCCGCTTCCTCATTCCGCCGGAGACCTCTTCCGGATATTTATGGCCCATGCCGGAGAGTCCCACCTTATCAAGCTCTTCCTCTGCGCGCGCCTTTATCTCGCCCGCCTTCAGCTTCGTCTTCTCCCGAAGCGGAAAGGCGACGTTGTCATAAATAGTCATCGAATCGAATAACGCCCCGCTCTGGAAGAGATAGCCGAAACGGTCCCGCATCTTATAAAGCGAAGGGCCTTTAAGCCCCCGGATGGAGGCACCGTCGATTAAAACGTCTCCCGAATCCGCGTCCAGAAGGCGCATTATAACCTTCAGAAGGACGCTCTTGCCCTGGCCGCTCCCGCCGATGACGGCGAATATCTCGCCCTTATCGACGGTGAAGGATACGCCTTTCAGGACCTGCTGGGAGCCGAAGGATTTTTTTAAATTTTTAACTTCTATCAAGAAATCACCATCTGACTAAAAATTCAGCATCACCGAGTTCAGGAAGTAATCCCACACCAGCACAAGCGTGGACGCCATTACCACGGCGGACGTGGTGGCGCGGCTTACGCCTTCCGCCCCGTGCCCGGTTTTATAGCCCTTATAGCAGGACACCCAGGTCATGATGACGCCGAAACAGAGGCTTTTTATCATGCCGTCCGTTATATCCCTTAAATCGACAAAGTCCTGGATGCCCGAGAAATACGTCCCGGGAGAGAGCGACAGGAGCTTTACGCCGATTAAATACCCGCCGTAAATTGCGACTACGTTAAAAATCGCGCCCAGAAGCGGGAACGATATCAGCGCCGCGAGCAGGTTGGGCACCATCAGGTACCGAAAGGGCGAGAGCGACATCGCTTCCAGCGCATCCACCTGCTCGGTAATGCGCATGATGCCTATCTCCGCCGACAGCGCGGAACCTGCGCGCCCTATTATCATCAGCGCCGCGAGCACCGGCCCCAGCTCCCGGATAACCGAGAGCGCTATCGCCGGACCGAGATACGCCTCCGCGCCGAACTTCTGCAGTGTGTAGTATATCTGGAGGCCCAGTATCATGCCGGTGAAAGCGCCGGTCAGGACGATGAGCGCAGTGCTCCTGGCCCCCATGAACGCTATCTGGCGGACCACCCTCTTCAGTTTCAGGGGCGGCAGGAACGTCCAATAGAGCGTCGTGACCAGGAAGAGGAACATATCCCCTATCTCCTGGACGAGGCCAATGACAGCCGCCCCGATCTGTCTCGGGACCTCTAGTATGTAACCCGTTATACTCAAGCCTTGAATAATAATAGCACACACAATTATTGGCAAGCTTTTTTTAAATTACTTTCCTTTTGAGAAAAGAGAGTAATCAAAGAAAAGCTGACTTAAAGTCCCGCTTTCTTTTGCTGTTTCCACATTTCACAGGCGGGGGCTTTCGAAGATGGACAAAATGCGCGGCGCCTTAGCCGCTTTCACGTGAAAGAAAAGTAGAAATTGACATACAGGAGCTGTTCCTATAGAATTTGTCCCTTGTGAAGATAATAGACCGCTATATAATAAAAGAACTGATCCCGCCTTTCCTGCTGGGCCTCCTGCTGTTCACTTTCGTGCTCCTGCTAAACAGAATTTTCAAGCTGACGGAGCTTATAGTGGCCAAGGGGGTGCCCTTTACAGAGGTTTTAAGGCTCGTCTCTTACATAATGCCCTCGTTCCTCACTCTCACCATACCCATGGCGCTCCTGCTCGGTGCGCTGGTGGCTTTCGGAAGGCTGTCCACGGACAGCGAGATAGTAGCCCTGAAGGCTACCGGGTTTCTCGCTTTACAGGCTGATGGCGCCGGTCATTGCCTTCAGCCTGATTGCCGCCATGGCGACGGCGTACTTCTCACTCTACCTTGGCCCGGAGAAGGCCAGGAATTTCAAGAGAGACGTCTTCCTGCTCGCCCGGACGCATGCGTTCGCCGGGATAGAGGAAGGGGTGTTCAACGATACTTTCAAGAACCTGGTAATCTACGCCAGAAAGGTACCGGCGCCCAACGAGATGAAGGGGGTATTCATCTCGGACGAGAGGAACCCGAACGACCCTTACGTCATAATAGCCAACCGGGGGGCACTGGATATCGACCTGTCCACGGGATACGCATATCTTCACCTTAATAACGGCAGCATCCACAAAAAAGAAAACAAGTCCGGCTCCTATCAGGAGATAAACTTCGACACCAACACGCTGTCCATAGACCTCTACCAGAAGCTCATGGGAGACTCCGAGGCAAACAAAAGGGACAAGCGGGAGATGTCGATTAACGAGCTAAGAGAGATGGCGAGACAGGCGGCAGGGACCGGAAAAGAAGGGTATGTCCTTATGACAGAGTATTACAAGCGCTTCACCGTTCCCTTAGCCTGCATAATCTTCGGTTTCTTAGGCCCCCCCCTGGGCATGTTCTCGCGGCGTTCCGGGAAGTCGTCGGGCGTTACAGTCGCTCTTGTTATCTTCACGCTCTATTACCTTCTGATGAAAGGCGGGGAGAACATGGCCGCCGCCGGCAATTTCCCGCCCCTTCTCGCCGCGCTCCTGCCAAATGTCGTAGTAGGATTGCTGGGGGCTTATTTAGTCGTGTCCGCGAGCAACGAGAGAAATATCGGACTCCAGGAGCTTAAGAACTTCTACGGCACGCTCGGAAGAGCGGCGGCGTCCAGGAGGAAAAACGGGTGAAGATATTAAACCGTTACATCCTGAAAGAATTCAGCCGCTTCCTGGCCATTACGCTTTCGGCCTTCCTGGTCCTTTTCCTGATTGGCGACTTCATAGAGAAAGTGGACGATTACGTGGAGCACAAGGCGCAGGCGGTGGACGTAATCAGCTATATGCTCTACCAGGTCCCGAACATCGCGTTTATGGTCATGCCGTTGGCCGTGCTCCTGTCCACGCTTTTAAGCTTGGGGCTTCTGTCCAAAAACGGAGAGATAATCGCGATGAAGGCGGGAGGATTGCCGCTCTACCGGATAGTGGCGCCGATATTCATTACCGCCCTGGTCCTCTCCGGGCTCCTTTTCTGGGCAAACCAGACCGTGATCCCCTATTGCAACGCAAAGGCGGAATACATAAAGCAGGTGAAGATAGAGAAAAAGCCCGCCCGTCCCATGCTGAAACACGACAAGTTCTGGTTCCGGGGCCCCGGCGGAGAAGTGGTCAACGTCGGGCTGGTGGAATTCAAGTCCGGGGCTCCGACCTGCTATGGCGTCACTTTTTACAGGCTGGACAAGGACTTCAACCTCTACCAGCGCGTGGACTCGGAGAAGATGGACTGGGAAGCGGGCAAATGGGTGCTTTTAAAAGGAATCGCATACGATTTCAAGCCGGGCGGCGGCATACGGATGAAAAAGTTCGACAGGTTGGCTATAAACCTTCCGGAGAAACCGGACGATTTCAAGAGGGTGGAACGGCTGTCTGAAGAGATGGATTTCTCGGAGCTCCAGAATTATATAGCAATGCTCCACAGGGAAGGGTACAACCCGGTAAAATATATGGTGGACCTTTACGGGAAGGTATCGTTCACGCTGGCCAACCTGATAATGGTCATCGTAGCCGTGCCGTTTTCGCTGAGGACCTCACGGAGCGGCGGGATGGCCCTTGGCGTCGCCATTTGCGTCGTCCTCGCCATCAGTTACTGGTTTCTTTATTCCTTCTCCATCTCGCTTGGGCACGCGGGCAGGTTCCCCCCGCTGTTCGCGGCATGGTTCTCAAACGCACTTTTCTGCGCGTCGGGAATTTACTTGTACATACAGGCGGACAGATAGAAAGCTTAAGCTTCTTCCAATGAAAGACTCTTCCGTTCTCCCTGTTAATTGTAACCTTATGTACGGCAAAATTGTCTCTCGTAATTATTGCAACTATTATGGCAATCTCATAATAGAGATGTACGAAAAGAGGATATGTGATTAAAATCGCGGCCATCATCATCCTGACGGCTCTCATCTTTGTTTATGACCTGAACACCCCCCACGGGATGTCCGTCTCTCTTTTGTACCTCATACCTTTTAGCCTTTCAGGGATGCTCACAGGGAAAAAATTCGCCTTCGCCTTCGCGGGCGTCACAACGGCGCTCGTGATAGCGGGATATTTCCTTGCGGCGGCGCCCAACTTCCCGGTGGTCAGCGAGATTAACAGGTCGCTGACCGTCCTGGTGGGGTGGGGGATACTGGTCGGCTTGATGCAGCGGAAGAGAGTCCTCAGTGAGCTTTCCGAGGCAAACGCCAGATTGAAGGCCATTTTCGACTCCTCGCCAAATGGCATAATAGTGCTCGACCCGGAAGGGAATGTGCTAGACTGGAACCGCGGGAGCCCAGGACATTTTCGGTTACGCTCCCGAAGAAGTAAAGGGACGCCCTTACCCGATCGCACCGGCAGAGGACTTCCGAAAGAACCTTGATTCGGCGCTTGCCGGAAATACGTTAAAAAACATCGAAATCTCCCGCAGGCGTAAAGACGGCAAAACGGTGCATATACTTCATTCGCACGCCCCGCTCCGGGATGCGGAAGGAAACATTTACGGCGCCTTAGGGATTTTTATCGACCTCACCGAAAAGAAACGGGCCGAAGCGGAAATTGAAAAAGCCAACGCGAAGTTGAAGGCTATATTTGAATGCGCGCCGGTGGCGATAATAGCGCTTGATCCGGACGGGAACGTCCTCGACTGGAACCGTGGGGCTCAGGATATATTCGGTTATGAGGCCAAAGAAGTGATAGGCCGCCCTTATCCCATAGTGGCGGAAGAGGACTTCGATTCGCTCAAAAAAAACCTGGATACGCTGTTCGGAGGAAAGTCAATATTTAACATGGAACTTCCCCGGAAGAGAAAAGACGGAAAGATAATACAGACGCTTGGTTCGGGCGCCCCGCTAAGAGATGCGAAGGGATATGTTGTGGGCACCCTGGTGACTTTTTTCGATCTTACCGAGAAGAAACGGGCCGAGGCGGATATCGAGAGATTGAATATCGAAGTAACCGAAAGAACGATGATTGAACGGGAAAGGGAGGACCTCTCCGCGATGATAATCCACGACCTGAAATCCCCGTTGACGGCGATGATGGCTTATACCGACATGCTTATCGAAAACAGGATCGAAGATAAAAAAGAGGCCTTAAAGATAATCCGGCAAGGCTCTGAAAAGATATTGGGAATGGTGGAAGATTACCTGACCGTTTACAGGTCTCATGCGGTCAAGCTTGAGCTTCAGATGATGCCGGAAGAAATCGTAAATATCTTAAGAGGGCTTGAAAAGGACTTCCAGCGCCCTGGCGGAAAAAAAGGAATTCCGCCTGAAATTTGCCTTCGCGGACTCGCCCAAGGCGGTAATAGATAAAAAACAGTTCGGAAGGGCAGTATCGAACCTCGTCGAGAACGCCATCAAATTTACCCCGAAGGGCGGCTCAATCACGTTATCCATGGAAGCGTCAGAGAGCGATTTTACCGTCTCCGTAAGCGATACCGGCCCCGGAATAATGCCTGAGGAGCAAGATGGATATCTTCCAGAAGCATTACCGTTCCAGCATGGCCATGGGCACCAAGGGCGCGGGCCTGGGCCTGGCAATCGTAAAAGCGATCGCGGAGGCCCACGGCGGGAAAATCACCTTTGAGAATAACCCCGGCTCAGGAAGCACTTTTAAGCTTACAATCCCTCTGCGGCAGGAAAATGCGGAATAACCGGACGGCTGCCCAGGGGGCCGGGCGTTCCCCCGCGGCAGCCCTCAGCGCGTAAGCGTGTGCCCCGGATCCCGCTATTCCCCTCTTTATATTGCGACAGCTTCCTCTTCCGGCTTGTAAAGCTCGGCCTTGGTTATGATGACGTCACAGGGCGCGCCCTTGATTATCTTGTCCACGTTCCTGCCGAAAAGCATATGCTCCAGCCTCGATTCGTCGTGGTGCCCGAGCACTATCAAATCCACCTTTTTCTCCCTGGCCACCCGGAGTATCGCCTTCACCGGGTCTTCATTCGATACAACCTCGACCTCTTCGATATTCAACCTGTTTCTTAGCTCCCTGAGTCTCGCGGCCACGAAATAATCAAGGTCCTTTATCGCCTCCTTACGCAGGACCTCCAGGTCTTTTTTATAGAGTACGCCGCCTGGGCTGTCGAATATCCTCGGTATCTGCCTGTAGACATTAAGCACATAGAGCCGCCCCCCGAAGGCCTCGGCCTGGGCCACTGCTTTCTGGAGCGCCTTTTCCGAGGAAGCTGAGAAGCTTATGGGAACAAGTATCTTGTAGTCTTTCATCCTTAAACCTCCTTAAATCCCAAAACCCCCGGCTTCGCCTCCCTTTCTGATTCTTAAAAGGAGCACAGGGGACGTTACTGATTACGCCGCTTTCCTTGTCGCCTCGATAATAAGTGGACGGACGAGGCGGAAGAAGTCCGTGTAGGCCATCCTGATAGCCTCGTGGTGCGTCCCTGCGTTGAACACTATATTTTTATCCTCCCGGAGCGCGCTGTCGGCATAGACCGGCAGTCCGTAAAGGTTCCCGAAAGGCGGCATCGCCCCCGCCTCGCAGTCCGGAAATATCTTCTTTATCTCCTCTTCGGTCGCGAGCGCCACCATCCTGAAGCCTAAATCGGCCCGGAGAGCCGCCACGTCCACCCGCCTGTCCGCCGGGAGAACGGCCATCAGGTAGCCCGTGTCGCTTTTCAGTATCACCGACTTCGCCAGGTTTTTGCCGCTTACGTGCATAGTCGATGCTATCTCCTGCGCGGTATATGCCTCACCGTGCCGGAGCATCTCGTAGCGCACCCCGCTTTCATCCAGGTATTTTTTAAGTTTTTCGGTTATCATATCCATTCTCCCACTATAATTTTTTAGCCGCCGTCCGATCAAGAGAAAATCTCCCGCCGCCCTTTATTGCCAGGGCGATTGCCGCCGCGAACGCCAGAATATGGTACTCGAAACCTTCCTTACCCGCGGGCATCCGGCCGAACCAGTTCATGAAAAAGCCGTTCTGCCAGTGCACCATGTATACCGCGACAACCATCACCACCGCGATCCCTAAAGCAGAAATGCGCGTCAGGAACCCTAATATCAGGAAAAGCCCGCCCAGGAATTCGGCGGCAATGTCAAGCGCCGCAAAAAATGGCGGGATTCCCATCCCGGCAAACATCTTGAAAGTGCCGGAAAGCCCCGGCCCTCCGAATAAACCCAGGACCTTCTGCGAGCCATGTGCCAGGAATACAATTCCCAGCGCGAGCCTTAAAACAAGCATCGCCCAGGAGTCCTCGGTTATGAACAGTTTTCTCAGCACCTATTACCACCCCCTTATATAATTTTATCACTAACAGGATAAATTTGCAGTGCCGCAAGGGTAGGATTACGGCGGCAAAAGTGATATAATTATAAATAGATAATGGTTTATGAGGTGCGGAAATGAAGCACAACATGGGTAGGACGGAAAAGCTGGTCCGTCTGGTCGGCGGGCTGGTCTTCGTTTATCATCGGCTGGCTTGTCCTTAAAGGCTACACGTTGTTGATCTCAGTGGTCACTGCCACAACGGTCATCGGCTTTATCCTGGCTTTCGCGGGGGGTGTGATATTCCTGACCGGATTAGCCTCCTGGTGCCCTTTAAATGCGCTCTTCAAGCATAATTCTTGCGAAGCCTGCAAGATTGGAGAGAGCCACAGGCACTTGCCGGTATAAGGTTAAAAAGACGGATCATGAACGGCGACTGTGCTCCGGATAGTTTTTGCGGCAGGTTCGAGGCCCGCCCTGAAGCGCATTTGCCGGAGAACATTCGATGTTTAATGACAGGCCGAATTTTATTTTAGGCGGACAGCAACTTTCGCGAAGCGTGAAACTTCGATTCCAGTGTCTTTTTTGTTTACAGGAGACGTTCCCAATAATCTTATTAGCTTGATTTCATCGCCGCCAAGTGTTATATATCATGGGACTGAAACTCTTTTTGCAATAAGTCCGAAAGGTTGAGTAGAAAATAACAAAATGAACAAGAATTCGATATCCGTCGTCATACCCTGCTTTAATGAATCCCTGACAATCTATAAAAATATTGAAAAGATTAAGGACTATCTCGAAAAAAGATTTTCCCGTTATGAGATTATCGCCGTAAACGACGGAAGTGCGGACGATACTTGGGAAGAGCTGGAGAAGCTCCGGAACGACTTTGGAATCTTTATAATAAACAAGAAAAAAAATGAAGGCAAAGGCCGCGCGGTCAGGGACGGGGTCGCGGCGAGCCGGTTCGATTTCGTATTGTTCCTTGACGCCGACCTTGCCATTCCCATCGAGGAGCTGGCGAAATTTATGGACGAAGCCGAATCCGGGACGGATATGGTCATTGCTTCCAGGTTCGTGCCCGGGTTGAAGATAATCAAGCCCGTCCTGTGGTACAGGAAGATAATGGAACGGACATTCCGCCTGATAAGGATGGTTATAATAAATAATTACCAGGTAAAAGACACGCAGTGCGGTTTCAAGCTCTTTCAGGGGAAGTGCGCCAGGAAGGTCTTCCCGTTACTCAGTATCAAGAGGTTTGCGTTCGACGCCGAGATCGTATTTATTGCCCGCAAATTGAATTTTAAGATCAAGGAACTGCCCATATCCCTGCAGAATCCCGAAAGGTCAAGTATCCGCATATTCCGCGATTCTCTTAATATGTTGATAGACCTTTTAAAAATCCGCTGGAACGACTTGAATAACGTTTATGCCGGCGAGCCAGCCAAAAAAATGATGGTCCAGACGGAAAAAGTCATGGAGGAAGACCTGAACTAGCTCCCCCGCCTGAAGCCTCTCCTGAATAATTCTTGACTTATTTTTTAAAAAGCCTGTATAATAGCGAAATTAAAGGCAAAATTGCATGAAATTTAAAAGTCTTCGCACCAGGATTACCGTCTGGACGATTACCGCTATGCTTCTGATCCCCGTGTTCGTGGGGATGGTTATAGTCGTGAAGCAATTCGCGCTCGCCTCGCAGTTCTCCAAGACCATCAACCAATCCGACAGGATAGTCAAGACGACGCTCGTCCGGGACATGGAACAGGCCATGATGGTCAACCAGCTTGACGGGGTAAAGTCCGTCCTGCAGAAGTTTGCGGGCTTTGAGGGCGTACGGAGCGTGAGCCTTGTCAACTCCCGCGGGGAGCAGGTCATCTCCATCGGGGACAAAACGCCGAGGATAGATCCCTATCAGATGAACGAAGTCCTTGGGAGGGGGTTGGAAGTAACCTCTTTCTCGCACGAAGGCGAGGACTCGGTGCGGCTTTTGGCCCTGCCCTTAATGAACAAGGGGAAATGCCGCAGCTGCCATGCGCAGGGGCAAGTGAACGGGGCGTTGATTATCAAGCAGCGCTCGGTGGACGTGATGTCCGAGACCCGGTTCCTGGTCGCAATAATGCTGATATCGCTTTTAGTGGCCACGCTCGCCGCGGCCATTACTCTGTTGACCCTGCTTTCCAGAAACGTAGTGGGGCCTCTCCGGGAACTGTCAAAGGTCACGGAACGGGTGGGACAGTGCGACCTGGACCTCCGGGTGCCTGTTCAGGGCGAAGGCGAGGTGGGTGAACTGGGCCAGGCCTTCAACCGGATGATCCAGGACCTCAAGCGTTCGAGAGACGAGGTCGAGGATAGAAGCAGGCAGACCCGCGAGGCCTGCGAGTCTATGCAGGCGGCGCAGAAGAAGCTGATGCAGTCCGAGAAGCTGGCGGCTGTCGGGACGCTTGTGGCAGGCATCGCGCATGAAATAAACAACCCCACCGGGATAATCTCCTCCCGCGTGGACTGCATGTTATGGGAAGGGACTCCCGAAGGCCAGCTCAAAGACGACCTCATGGTGATAAACAGGCAGGCAGCCAGGATCGCGGAAATAACCCGGTCCCTCCTGACATTTGCGAGACAGGCCCCGACAGACATGGGCCCGGTGGACGTAAATGCCATAGTGGAAGACACGATATTCCTGGTCATGAAGCAGTTTTTAAAAGAGAATATCCAGATAGAAAAACATCTATCCCCGAAATCCCCGAGAGTGAACGCAAACATGAACCAGCTTCAGCAGGTGCTCCTGGACCTCCTGAACAATGCGCGCGACGCGATGCCGCTCGGAGGTACGATAATAATCGCGACCGCCCAGTCCGGAGACAGGGTCGAGATAACGCTTGCCGATACCGGAGAGGGTATCCCGGAGGAGATTCTTGACAACATCTTCGACCCGTTCTTTACCACGAAAGAAGTCGGCAAGGGCACCGGGTTAGGCCTTTCGGTAAGCTACGGGATAATCCAGGATTTCGGCGGCAGTATAGAGGTGGAGAGCAGGGCCGGGGAAGGCACCCGGTTCAACATAACCCTGCCGGGGCTCAAGGAGGAAGCTTGGACGAAGAGCGTGGCGTAAAAGTCCTGGTAATAGACGACGAAGCGGACATGCTTGAGAGCTGCACCCGCATCATCCGGAGGCTGGGGTACGAGTGCATTACCATCCAGGACTCATCCGGGGCGGCTGAGGTAATCGGACGGCAGATGCCTTCGATCGTGCTTACAGATTTCGCCATGCCTGGCTTAAACGGCCTGGACATTCTCCGGCTCTGCCAGGAAATAAATCCGGACGGAATGGTTATCCTCATCAGCGGATATGCCACTATCCCTAACGTGGTCGAGGCGATGAAGGAGGGCGCATTCGACTATCTGGCCAAGCCCTTTTCCGCCGATCAGCTAAAGGTGGCGCTGGAAAGGGCGGTAAGGCATCGTTGTCTCGCTGAAGAGAACCGTTATCTGCGAACTCAGCTCGCCCAGATCCACGGCCTTGATAATATGCTCGGCTCGTCGCTCGCCATGAGAAAAGTCTTCGACACCATCAGAAAGGTTTCCATCACCGAGACCAACATCCTGGTTTACGGCGAGTCGGGAACCGGTAAAGAGCTGGTAGCCAGGAGCATACACGTCAACAGCAACCGGAAGGATAAGCCTTTCGTACCGGTTGACTGCGCGTCGCTTCCGGAGAACCTTCTGGAGTCGGAGTTGTTCGGCTATGAAAAAGGCACCTTTACGGGAGCGGACTCGACGAGGCCCGGGCTTTTGGAATTTGCAAACGGAGGAACTTTTTTCCTGGACGAGATAGGCGAGATGGGGATGAACCTTCAGGCGAAGCTTCTGCGGGTCCTGCAGGAGAGGCAGTTCAGGCGGGTCGGCGGCAGGAAAATGATCGACGTCGATATACGTTTAATTGCCGCTACTAACCGCGACCTGGAAGAAGGTGTAAGGAACGGGACTTTCCGGGAGGACCTGTACTACAGGCTGAACGTTATAAGCATAAAGCTTCCTCCGCTTCGGGAGAGGGTGGGTGATGTGCCCATGCTGGCGGACCATTTCCTGAGAGAGTTCACAAACTCTTCTCAGGGCGGCCCCACGGGTATCGCGCCCGAAGCCATGAAGCTCCTGGAGGAGTATGGATGGCCGGGAAACGTGCGGGAGCTTCAGAATGTCCTCTCGCGCGCCGTGACCCTCTGCACGGGCGAAATAATCACTCCCGAAGACCTCCCGGAGCACATCCGGAACTCTGCGAAGCGCCAGGCGCCCGCAATAGAGGGGCTTTCTTTCAAGGAATCCAAGAAGCTCTGGCTGGTGGATTTCGAGAAGGAATACCTCTCCGACCTTTTGACCAGGAACGGGAACAATATCTCACGCGCGGCAAAAGAGGCGGGGATAGACCGAAAGACCATCCACCGCCTCTTGAACAAGTACAAACTGAATGCTTGAGCCTCAGTTATAGTTTACTTCCACCTCCTCGGCCTCGGCCGATATCTCATCCTTAATATTGCACTTGGGGGTATAACGCTTGTAAAGAGCCTTGGCCGCGGCGTCGATGTCCTCCTTCGTGTAGAGATAGGCGAACCGGAACTGGCAACCCCCATCCTTTAATTCCGCCGTGATGCAGGAGCCCTCCGCCGAAGTGACGTGCTCCAAAAGCCGCATCTTCAGGCTGTCCGCCTCGCCGACGTAAAAAGGCTTCAGGCTTCCATCCTTCTGCATCTTCGAGATCTTGTAAATCCCGGATTTGTCATCCACCTTGCCCCGTATGACCTTTTCATCCACCGGAAAATATCCCTGCCAATCCAGTTGGAGCTTCCGCATATTTGCGCCTCCTCCTCGTTGTTCTTACTTAAAATTTATCACAGGAAGAGGAGCGGGGCAAGGAGGAGGCTAATTTATCACGCCCGCGTCTATGAGCAGGTTGAATTTCAGCACGGTATTAACGTCCGTACCATTCCTTATCTCCACCTCAGCCGCGTATTTCCTGACCGGCAGGTCAGTATCCGCCGTGGAGAGGCTGATCAACCCCGATCCGGTTGAGGGATTTGTCACATATGTGGTTATATCCCTCGGCGTAAGTGCGTATGTGATGTCCGCCGGCGTCGCCTTCGCCCCGAACCAGACCGTCCAGCCCGTCAAATCTTTCCCTATGGAATAAGGGATTGCCACCGAGTCCCCGCGCGTCACATGGACGTCCTTGCCCTGGGCGACAGTCTCATAGGACGCCGCGCCCTGGAACGGCAGTACAGTCACGTTCCCGGCGGCATTCCAGGCTCCCGTGCCATGCTTCGAGGAAAGGTACAAGTCGATGCTGGTAGAATTGACGTAGGCGTTGCTGCTTGTGAGCGTCCGTGCGCCGTTATTCCACACCGTTGATGCAACCGACGATGCTGAGGGTAAATTATTTAAAGATGTCTGCGAAGCTCGACTTGACACCTGCGCATCGAGGTTATTCAAACGAGAATCCGTGGCCAGCAGCGGATTCGTGGGAATGCTTTGAACCGTGCTCTTGAGGCCATGAACTCCCGCGCTGATATCGCTAAACGTCGGAAGCGTCGCTAACCACAGTACCGGCCGACATGCGGCTGGATATGGCCATGTCGAGATTATTGAGCCTGCTGTCGGTGTATAGAAGCGGGTTCGTCGGAATGGCCGAGATATAAGTGTCGAGATAAGTAAGCCGGTGGTCGGTTGACAGCACCGGATTCGTTGGAATAGTTGCAGCCATAGTTGCAACTTTAGTGTTAGTAGTATGAACAATGCTCGTCATATTATTCCACGGTTGTACGCACGGCGACGAACGCCTGGGCCGCGCCTGACAGGTTGGCGCTTATCTCCGCGAACCGGGGGCCGGATGAAGCGTAATACGTGTCGATGTCATAGAGCCGGACCATCTCGGTGAACGTACCGATCGCGGTGTTATTGTAGTAGTAAACCATCTTGTGGAAGCCGGGCGCGTTCGGGACTCGTGTAGCTGTGTAATCGCCGGTGGACTGGTTTCGAAAATTCCACGACTGCACTATGGACGTACCATTCCTCCAACCCTTGACGGTGAACTTGGAAAGGTCGCAGTTCGTCCTGGGCGAGCCGTCCGCATTAAACATCTGGAACGCTTCGCTCATGGTCTTATTCACCGTGAAGTCGGCCAGCGCGCCAATCGAGAGCGTGAGCGTCAGGAGCAGCCCGGCCATGAAAAAATAGGTTTTCTGTCTTCGCTGCCGCTCTGGACAGGTAAGTCTTTTCATTTTATGTACCATTTCCCTTTCGCGTCGTCATAGACTGCATCCAACGGCGTGTTCAAAGTTGACGTTACGGCGTTTGCGATGTTCCCGGAAGTGCCTGTGGAAAATACTCCGTCAGGGATGATGGTAATCTTACCGTGCCAGCCGGTCGCGGGAAGGTTGATAGTGTTGATTGTAGTCGTGCCGGTTACGTGAAACATCTGGCCGGTCGGCGTTATCGTGGACGCGCTGGCGACGGGGTCTCCCCATCCCGTGCTTATGAAAGGTACGGTCAGCACCTTCCCTGTCGGGTCGTAAACAAATCCCGAACTCTGCGTAAGGCTTACAGCAGAGTAATTGACCGGCTTTACCGAGAAATAGGTTATCGTCGCGCTCGGAGTGCTTCCAGAAGCAACGATGCCGATATATTCAACCCTTGCCGCCGTGATTGTCTGCGTGAAAGTGCCTGTAGTGTTATGCCCCGTCGTGTATTGAGTCCCGCTCGCCGACCACAGTCCCGCCGATACGTACGTCCCGCTCGTTACGGCGGATATTGTAATCGTTATCTGATACGCTTGACCAGGAACGCTATAAAGAATGGGGTGCGTATACGTCTCGCCGACCCCGCCGGAGTTGGACACGACCAGCGTCCCGTTACCTGGCACAGTCCAGCCGGTCACGGTTGACCAATCACCTGGGGTTGCAAAATGCGGGTCCGGGTTCATCTCCGCGCCAATAATCGGCGTAGTCCCCGAAGATATATAAGTAACGCCGCCTGCCACGTTTAAAGCCGCCAAGTTGTCAAAGGGCGGCGCCGTCGTCACGGGAGAATAGGGCGGCCTGTAATTGAAATCGTCCCCCGCATATTGAGGGTTGTAGCCCTGGATGAGTTTCGGTGCGTAGTTTATGGGCACATTCATCGAGGACATCAGGCCGAAGGAGGTAACGCCGCTCCAGTTCGTGAATGAGCCGGATGCTTTTGCGGTATCCACCTTGATTGTCTGGGGTTTCGAGTCCTCTGTCCAGACCCAGCTTGAAGGGTTGCCGTTTGAATCCTTGGCCGTCAGCGTGAAGATGCCGTTCACCGTGTCGTGCCTGTAGCCCACCACCCTTTTTCCGACCGCCCAGGAGACAAGCTGTTGGAGCATCTTCCCGGCCTGGGTGAGATACGACGGATGAGCAGGGTTCACTGGTAATATGGCAGACCAGTCATGGTCCATGCCGTACATGAAAACCTTGTCGCACCCGGAGGCAAGGCCGGACAAAAACATCCGCGTGAGATACCCCGCCTGCTGTTTGGATGGCATGGGAGTTGCCGGGCCATAGTCTCCGCCAGACACGCCCAGGCCCGTTACTGCGTCGGTATAGGAGTTCCAGGTCGTCTCCGTATCCCATAAGGGAAGGCTTCCCACGCCGTATTTGAACATGACCGCCCGCACCCGGTCAGCGAGGTCAACCATGTCATCGGGTGGCCCTGAGACGTAGAGGTGATACCCGGCAACATCGATGGAGTTTAAAGCTCCGAGTGATTGAAGGGCGGAGAAATATGAGTCGAGCCACGAAATGCTTCCCGTCCCCGTACAGGACGCGCTTACAATCTTCGCGGCGGGGTCAACGGCCTTTATCGCGGTGCTCGCCTCCTGAGTCAGAGCGGCAAGCTGGGTGGGCGTCCCAAGGTAATAACCGGGCGGTTCGTTCCATATCTCATACGCCTCTATCTCGCCCTTGTACCTTGTCGCCAATGCCGTGCAGAAGTTTTCCCAGTATTCCGGATGCGCGGGATCGGGCGTGTTGTAGTTGTAATATGCGGAGCCGGGGTTGCTGTCCGCCGCGCCCGCGACCGCCCAGGACGGAGGCTGTCCGAGCGTGAACGTTATCTCCATGTTGTTCGCTCTCGCCCACGCCACGTAAGCATCTAAATTAGTCCAACTGTAAACGCCGTTAGCGGTCTCGATTGCCTTCCATGTCAGGTTAGATTCCCATGTATCCCACGTCCGCACGGAGCCCGCGGTATTAGCAAACCAGGGCGTAAGGGTCGTATTGCTGGAAAAGCGCGGGTGCGCGAAGTGCGTCCCGAAGAAGTCCATCGTTATCGGCTGGTTGCTGTGGGTGTAAGCTGCTGTCTGACTGGCAAGACTCGACACAGTTGCATAACCGGGGCTATTGGTAATATTATGGCCGCCCAGGTTAATGTCAGCGTTCATGGGTTTAGTGCCCGCCAGATTCAAAAAAGTATTTACAATCTGTTGCATCGAGGGGCGGACAGGGCCATCGGCGGCAAGCGCCGCGGTAGCGCACCCGCCGACTATGCAAAGCATCGAAAGGATAAGAAGGTATTTTTTCATTGTTCTCCTCTCCTGAATTGGAGACTAAATTACGCCCTTCGCCCTGAGCGCCTGCACCGTGGCCGTAAGATAGTTGTCCACCGTGTTCCCGTCGAGGCCCAGCGCCGCGCCTATCTCGCTCACGTCGCCGGTAGTCGCCGACGCAAGGGACTGGATGCCGGTGGCCTTCAGGTCCACAAGGATGCTGTCGAGTGCGGCCTGTGTCTTGTTGCCGGTCGAGGATGCCGCGCCCACGACCGCCTTGATGACAATACCCGGAAGCTGAGGCAGTTCCTTCGCTATAGCGGTAGATAGTATGTGCCATGCGACCGTCCCCACTTCCTGGATGTCGGCGAGCGCCGTCTTTTCCGCGTTCTGAAAAAAGCCCTTGATCTCCGTCAAAATGTCCTGCCCCGGATTCGCATTCACTTCCATCTTCAACCCCCTGATTCTCTTGATTGTAAAAGGGCCGCGAGAAATTTCGCTCCCATTTTGATTTCATTCCCCAGGCTTACCGGCTCCGGGGGGATTTCGCCCGAAAGCTCTTCCATCTCCAGAAAAGGAGCGGTATGTTCTTCTTCGCCGCTCAAACGGTCTGCCCCATCGCCTTGGCCGCATCGGCGACTGTAGCGGCAGGCACTGCGGAGCCGAGCGCCTTGGCCACGCCAGCCACGGATTCGGCTGACGTGCTGACGCCCATCTTATAGGTCTTGTGCATTATCCCCAGGCCTGTCAATCCCATGCCCACCAGTTTGAGGTCGGCCTGCCAGGATGTCGCTCCGCCTGGGAGTTGCAAGTCCGGGTATACCTTGCCTACGGCGACAACAACACCGTAGAGGACGAGGCACAGCGCCCCGATTTTAGTTTTGTACCCGCTTAAACGGCTCGCAGCCATTCCAGCAAACCAGTTCGCGAACCATTCTTTTATCATCATCTTTACCCTCCCCTAAGCTACCGTTTCCGTCCTCGCCTGAGCAAGCGTCAAACCCGGATGATACTCGAAATGCCCCAGGTCTCCCCTTACGCTTTTAAAATCGCCTCCCCATAAAAGGCCCAATGATTTTCCGATATTACCCGCCTCAGTATATTTGGGTGAGTTCCAGTTTATTTTCCCGCCCTCGACGACCGCTACATCGTACGCCCGCCTGAAGTTATGCCACGAGGACCCGGGGCGCGCATTGGTGACTTTTCTCCCGCCGTCCGGTCCCCTGCCAGTCTCGTAAAGCGCGGCTTGTTCCTGTAAAGTCCGGTATCCCTGGACCACCACGAGGTCGATCCCGGCTTCACTGCATAAATCCAGGTGCCTCTGGGCGAGAGAGCGCAGTTCGGGAGTAAGGGCCGCCAGCATCTCCCGGTTCTTTTTTTCCTGTACATCCGTCATCATTGCGCGAATATCCTATCAGCCATATTGTCCATTTTTGTTTCCATGCGCTCCAGCCTCTGGAGGACTTCGTCCCGCCAAAGCTCGTTATTGTGCCTGCACTCGGAGCGGGTGGTTTCGCAGTCGTGCTTACCCACGTACTTCTCCGGCGCCTGGTCCGCCGCCCTCATCGTGCGTGCGTAAAAGAACGCCAGTACGAACCCGATTGCGGCGGCCATTTCCTGCGTCAGCCAATCCATCTCTATACCTCCCGGACGATAAGCCGTAAAAGGTCCGGCTTCTTTTTTTTAAAGCTGCCGGGAACCAGAGATACATCCTCCACAAAAAATTCCGCGCCCGAGAGTGAGAATGCGGCCGAAGGCCAATCAAACGAAATGACGTCTCCGCGCTCGACGCCAAAACAGTCGAGAAAAGTAAAAACAAGAACCCGCCTCTTCACGTCTTTATAGCGGGTGATAAAGAAATCCCGCAGGTCGGACGCCTCGGAGGCAAATGAAATAAAGTCAAAAAAGAAGGGACGCGAAGGTGTCATTTTCCCGAACCTGGAGGCGGAGGTCGGGTCTCCGCCGGATGGATAAAGCGCTGTCTGGGAACAGACGGATAAATAGCCCGCGGAGTTTGCGCCTTTACCAAAATCCCGCTGGTAGTGCAGGTCGAGAGCGTTTATCAGCTCGTCCCTTGCCGTACGGTAAACCTCCAGGCCATCTAACTGGACGAGTTCTTTCCCCAGGGTCAAGTCCGGGGACAGCGAACCGTTGGACAGGAATTTTATTTTTGCCGCGTATCCGTCGTGCTTGAGCGCCAGGCGCGACTGCATGCAGAGTTTCTCGATGAACTTAAACCCGCCGACCACCGTATCGATTACACCGGCAAACTTATAACCTGCCGGCTATCGCGCCTGCCAGCGAAGAGCGGGCGGAGGCGAACGAGCCGTCTATTTCCGATGTCGGCGTGCCCAGGTAATTCGCGAGGAAATGACGGATTACGTCCGCCGGGTTTTCTATCAGCGCGCCCGGCGTGCCTGTGATGCTCCCGGAGGCGTCGTCGAAATTGCCGTCCACGTCGCATGTAACCGTACCGCCGATCACATAATCCGCCGCCGATCTGCCGGAGAGGGCGACTCCGGTAGCAGGCGAGGCGCCGCCGTTATACGGCACGTAAGTCACCTCTACCCATTGCTCGAAAAATGCGGCTGACGCAACTCCGGAGTAATACGTGGCGCGGATGGACATACCGGAGAAATCGTTCCAGGAAACTGCGCCCGTCGCGGCGCGGGAGAGAGTCCCGGCGGTCTTGCACGTCTGCATCGACGAGCCGCCGCCCTGGACATACGCGCCGGCGAATATTCCCCCACGGATCGTGCTCCTGCCGACCCCGTTATAGGTTGCCTGTCCGATTGCGGCGCAGAGTTTCGCGCCGACTATATATCCTTTATCCGTCGCCAGGAACGAGCGGACCGTGTCGATATAGCCGTCCGCGACGATTATTGCGCCGAAAGCGCCCAGGTTCTTGTCGCACAGGGCAGCGGCGCTCCCGGCGGCGGGGGCGTCGAACAGGTCCTGGACCGCATCCTGAAAAACGGTCTCGGTCTGGGTTCGGATTATCGCGCCGGTATAACTCCCGGCAGCCATCGTCCTCCCTTCCACGCTCTGCACGTCGATATAATTAGAGCCGTTGCCGGTGATGTAGAAATAGTATCCGGCAGAATCCATGAACGCCATGCCCACATGTTCGTTCGCCGTCCACGCGGGGTTTACGGAGGCCGTCCAGCGCGTAGTCGTCGTCCTGCTCCCTTGTCCGCTCCACGAGGAGTCCGTGTGGGAATGGCTGCCTTCGCCGACGCTTAAATCCACCGCTTTTTCCAGTACGAATTTGTCGCTGAAGGAGAGCTTTGCCCTCCCGCCGCCGTCGTCCGTGGTGCGGGTAACTCCGGAGAGTACCCGTACGCCGCCGACATAGACGTCCCCGATGGACCGGACGGGATGCCCGGCCACAAGGTAATCGTAGGCGCTTTTTATCTCGAATACCTTCGCGCCCATCTTATGGGATGCGGCCGTTGTCCCGGCCGCGGCGCGAGAGACGCCGGTCAGTATCTTCCCGGAGAGGCCGGTATAGCTTATTTGCTCCTCGCCCACCTGCAGCAGCCCCGAAGATGGAAACGCCATCTCACCGGGCGCAAGGGAGAGCTCGATACCCGCCGTCTGGGCCAGCGTAACGTCCGAGGCCAGCGTGGAGACCGCTCCGGCGGAGACCGCCGGGCATGGGACGCCGTTCACGGAGCCGTATATTATCTTTTCTATTTCACCGACCGCGTGAGGGTCCGCATCCGGCCAGGCGTCTCTGCTGATTACCGTGCCTACTGACCGGTCCCTGTCCTTGAACGTCCCGGCCAGAGATAGCCTGACGGAACTTTCATCATAGGAGACGGAGGCCGACTTGGCCGTATATTTCGCGCCGGAGGATGGAGCGGAAATTTTAAATTTCCCGACGGTCTCCTTGTCGGCATAATCCGTCCCCTCAAACCACAGGAACAGCTCGACCTCTGTATTTTCCGGGTCGCCTGATTCAATCAACGTTGAAAAAGGCGGGGTCGCCGAGTTGGCGACCTCGATCTCCATATCCGGGAGAGCGATTGAGAAAAGTCCCTTGCCGGCGGCGGCGGGCACGCCCCAGCCCGTGACAAGACCCGAAAACGCCGGGCCGCCGCCCGGGGTTACGTCCCTGTCCGAGAGGAAGACATCGCCGCCCGCGAAATGAAAAACAGCGAGGATATAAGCAGGCGAACGTCCCGCCGCCGCCTGGGCAAAATTATCGTTCACTGTGCGCATCAGCCGATTATCTCCTTCAGGAGCAGAGTACCCTCCCAGGCGCCGTCATCCGTGAGGGAGAATTCGAGCTTGTCCTGGCCGAATACCACGGAATGCGATTTCCCGAACGGGTCGGCGTACGTGAAACTCTTGCCCGACTGGCTGATGAACCAGTTGACGAGGCTCTGGCTGCCGGAGGCCTGGGCGCCCGCGGCGTAATCGAACCCGCCGTCGAAATCGGCCGCCGGAAGGCCGATGAAATTCAATGCGATAAGCATCGAGCTATTGCCCTTGCGGATGAAGATGTCTTCGCCGCCCTCGCTCTTTAAAGGGACGAGGCCCGGGTCCAGCGTAACCTTGCCCGGATAGCTGGGGTTCACGGAGAAGTTGAGCGCAGTCAAACCGACCGCGGTAAAGGAAGCGCCAGGCATTAAAACCTCCATTTTCAGCTTTCGAGCGTGACATACCGGACCAGGTAATAATTCGCGGACGCATATGCGAAACCGTCGTGCGCGGTCACCGGTGATTCGCCCTCAAGCCTGGGGGGATAGGTCCCCACGCCTAAGTCCACGCCGAGCAGCAGAGGGCGCACGTCCTCCAGGAGTTTCAGCGGCTCCGGAGTTACCCCGTAACGCGCGACGGCGGTGACGCCAAACGCTATCCGCTCCACGTAAGCCTGATATGGGCCCGGCTTGCATGTTGACGACAGGAAAGAGACCGCGATCGCAGGCAAAGCCGGGGCCGTGGCTAAAAGCTCCTCGGGCGGGAGAGTATCGCTGACAAAGACAGAGCGCGCCGGGCCGCCTCCGGACATGAGCATGGGCGACAGGGCAGAGACTACCGCATCCAGCAACTCTTTTCGCGTATGGATCGCCATTTATATCTCCGCCTCCATCAGAAGTCCTCCATCGTGTCCCGGCTGAAGCCCCTTGGGCAGCTTGAGAATGACGGCAGGGAGGCGAAAGAAGGCAATGTAATAGTGCCGTCCGCCAGCCGCCCCAGCGTTTCGAGCGCCCTCGCGTACGAGTCCTTTACCTCCGCCGGGACCGTCGCCTGGCGGAGGTAAAGGTTGTACAGCGCTATATCCGCCGTCAGCTTTTTCACGAGCTGAGGCGGGTCGATAAGCGGCGTCTGGTACTGCTTTGAGAGTGATGCGTCCACGACCGCCTGTGCGGAAGAAATGGCGTCGTCTGCCCGCGCGGTATTTATGGAGCCGGTGGACTCGTCGTCCGTAAGACGTACTAATACGTCCTCCGGGGCAGCTAAATCGGAGACGGATATGTACATATTAAACCGTCCCGTCGGACCCGTACGCCAGCTGCCAGAGGCCATAGCCCGCGTTGTCTCTGGAGTCCACGCCGAAAACATATTCCTTCTTCATGAACGTGCCTTCGTCATCGGGGGTGTCTTTCGAGACGAATACGGGCGCTTTCCGCCTCTGGAAGATGAACGGCTTCACGGCCTTTTTCGTATCCAGGAGGTACCAGGCCGTGGGGCTGCCTGAGAGATACGGGGCGACGACCAGGTCGGCCGATTCCTTATAGATATTCGAACCGCCGTTTACGTCCAGGTCCGCCCTGAGTATCTCCAGCGCCGCCTTCTCGAGCTGTGGCGGGACGACGAGCAGGTCCGGCACCGCGTTCAGGGGCTTTCCGTGCTCATCCGTGAGCGACATCATCTGCGCGCGCGCGGCGGCATAGCTGTCGGACGTGAGCGCGGCCGTGCTCTTGTTGGACTGGGTGGACGAGCCGTTCGGGTGCGCCGTGTCGAAGAAGGGCCTGCCGTCGTAACACGGATTGACAAAGCCGCCGGCTAAGAGGTCGAAGACCAGTTCGTCCGGATGCGTCGCGGATGCGTCGGCAAGGGCACGGACCATGGGCGTATATATGCCCACCGCATCGTCCTCCACGTCGTTTCTGTCAAGGGCCACGGTGGCTTCCCAGTCACGGTTCTTTATGGTGTACGAGTAGGCGGAGAGGTTCTGTATCATACGCTCGCCCACCCATTCGCGCATCTTGGGCACGCGGCCCAGCCAGTTGTACTGCTCTTCACGGGAGGTGGAAGGTACTTCGGTCGCGACGCGGGGGTACAGCACGGAGGCGTTATCGAAGACCTCCTTGAAGATCGCGGAGAAGCCGCGGTAAAGAGAAGATAAATTTGCCTGGTTGATTATCATTTTTCCTCCTTATATTCTGCTGATGTCTATATAGACGCTGGTCGCGGAGACGTACTCGGAAATGACCCCGCATTTGATGTGGTTGGTGGACCCGCCGGTGAGGCCGACGTTCTGGTCGTCCAGGGCAAAGACGGCGTCGCCCGCGTTTGAAAGCGCCATCCCGGAGGCGGCCAGGTTGAAACAGCCGCGCCTCCACACCTCTACCTGCAAGCTTCCGCTTGCGCCGGCGGAGTTGTCCGCATACGCTCTGGCAATGCCCATGAACTTAAGCCCCGCCGTGTCCGAAGCCGGTACGGCATAACCGTCCGCGCCGATGCAGACCATCCCCCCGGCATAGATTACCGCCCCGCCTTTTACCGGGTATGAGCGTACTTCCCTTCCTTCCTTACCGTGTCCCTGTCATTTGTCAGTGCCGACATCGATACCTCCTTAGTTGGTTGTGAATTTAAATACCGGCTGCTTTACGTCCGGACCGAAGTTCAGCGCCGTTAGCGGGCGCACTAAATCGCGGTTTATGGTGCGGGCGAGCGACCTGGCGTCCGCGCGGACGATGTCCATCCGCACCCCGTCATGCACCAGCTCCGGCGGCAAGGCTCCCGCTGCTCCCCACTTCCGTCGTGAGGGTCTGGCCCAGCACCGCCTTTGAAATCTCCTTGTTCATCACGTCTACCAGGTCCTTATAAGGTCCGCCGGACCCGCTCTTCGCCGCCTCGATGAACTGGATGCGGGTGCTCTCCGATATTATCCCGGCCGCGTCCGAACCCAGGTTGGTCACGGCTTCCATGAGCGCGTCCTTGTCCTCTTTCGACGCCGACGGTGAGTAAACGCCAAGGCGAAGTGGCATCCCGAATACCTCGCAGAAAGATACCCAGTCCTTGAGGGCATAGTTCTTGAACAGGTATATCCAGGAGAGCGTCCGGAGAAGGCCTCCCCGCTCCGGGTAATCCGCGCCCGCGCGGTACACGTGCACCATGAACTTCGACGGCGGAAGCGGGATGCCATATACCGGCTCGGCATCCGTCAGAAGGAGCGGCCGCTCGGAGGGGCCGTCCTGGGAGAGAAAGGTGAAGCGTTTTTGCGGCCTCTTCTTCAGGCTCCGCGGGACGAGGAAGTCATGGTCCAGTTCCCAGAGTAATCTCCGATACGGAAAATCCCTTGCCGACGGCATCCATCAAATCCGCCAGCGACTCGTCGAAGTTATCGAGCACTGGAGAGGCAGTCGGAAACGAACGACGCCGCTTCTGTTTCGGCCGGCCGCCGCCGCTTCCCGGGACTATCTCCCAGGGACAGCCGGCGACGGAGAGCTTCCGGGTCTGGAGGCAGGAGAACAGATGCGCGTCCTTCTGCTCCATCTCGGAGAAAAGCTCCGCCTGCATGTTTATATAACCAGCATCGGCGTCCCGTAGTATCCGGGACAGCTTCCCTGGAGTCAGGCCGGACGAGGGATAATCGGACCAGCGGTCCCTCAGCGACGCGGTGGCGATTTCTTTTGTATATTCTTTTTTGTTCATTTAATTTGAGTTCGCGTAGCGGAAGAAGGTTTTGTTGTCCAGTCCCAGCAGGCTGTTGACCCGCGCCTGCGAAGGCTCCGGGAGGTCGTCCGCCGGGAGTCCGTCGAACGGCGCGCTTTTAGCCGCCTTGCCGCAGAACTCGGCAAAGCCCTCCGGGTCCACGTCCGCATACGAACGCGCCCACGGAAGGAGCGCGGGGGTAATCTTCCCGTTGGATAGCGCCTGGCGTACCATCGCTTCCGTCTTATACTTCTTGAGAGTCGCCTTCAGCGCCAGGTGCTCCGTCTCCGTCACGAAACCGGACGGATGGATAAGCGACTCGGTTTTTTCCTTCACCGCGTCCGCCTCTGCATCCTCCGGGAGGTCCAGGAACTTCAGCACCTCCATATACAAACTTTTGAAATCTCTCTGCATGGAGTTTACGACCGGGGCCATGCCGTCTATTGCGGGCAGGTTCGTGAGAGCCGCGCCCAGAAGCTCAACGGCTCGCCCGTCTTTCTTGCGGACGAGCACGACCGGCGAGAGGTAGCGGTACTCCCGGTTCCTAAGGTATTCCTTCGCGCGGTCCGTCCACTGCACCTTCGCCCAGAGCCCTTCTGACCCCTTGTCCACCAGTTCCTTTATCCAGCCGGCCGCCGGGGCCTCGGAGCCGGATAAGCTCTGGTGCTCGTAGTCGATTACCAGGTCGGTATTCGAATCGGCAAAGGCTTTCAGTATCAGCCCCTTCGCCTCCTCGTCCACATTGAACTGCATCTTCCCTTTAGGCGATACCTCGCCCGACGGCAGGATCTGCACCTCTTCCGGCACGTCGTTGCCGGACAGGTCAAGCCCGCACTCCAGCGTAAACGAAAGCTTCTCTGAAGACTCCAATATATACCTCCTTTTTTAGAAACCCTTTTTCTTGCCGCGCCTTGAAAACCCTTCGTACTCCACTCTTTGCGGCGCGCGTACAGGGAACTCGTATTCGATGAAATATCCTATGGCGTCGGTGATGTGCTCGTCGCCCTTCGTCTTGTCCAGGATGGACGTGCCGTCTTTCCAGGCGGTCCGCTCAAAGGAGCGGATACTCTCGCGGCAGGCGGAGGAGATTACCAGTTCGGGCGGTCCGCCGGACAGTACCTTATTTACCGCGTTCACCCTGTCCCTGACATGCGGTGAAGAATTCCTCGCCCGCACTTCAAAGCCGTTAGTCGAAAGCACGGCGAAATCCGACGTCGCGCCGGGGAGCCCGGCTGTCTTTCTCGCCCGGCCGGTCGGGTCCGGGTAGGCGGCTATCGCAATATCGCCGTACCGGTCCCTCGCCGCCTCGCATAGTTCCCACGTATTGGAGGACCGGATGACAATTTCGTCCACAACCCTCACCTCTTTACCCGCGACCTGTATGAACGCGGCGTGGAGCGGGTCTACGTTAAAGTCCACCGCCATCGTAAGCGGATAAGCCGGGTCGTATGCCAGGCCTTCCCTGACGTGCCTTTCGCGGGAGAACTCCGGATAGACCCTGCCCGCATGCGGGTTCACGAACTCGCCCGATACGTATTGCCGGGCAATGTTCGCTCCGTAAGCCTCAATCAAGTCATCCGCATAGTCCGGCGGGAGGTGGACGTTTTCCTTCGTGCTTGCGGTGATGAGGCGGTAGCCGCGCTTTCGCTTCTCCACGAACTCCTCGAAAAGCCAGTTATAGCCTTCGGGAGTGGTGGTAATGAACGCGCGTAGCCATTTTGCTTCCGGATGCCTGAGGCGCGAAATCAGCACCTCCCACGCGGCGCGCGAGACAAGCGCCCCCTCGTCGATTCCGACCCACGCGAGGCTTGGCCCTTTAAGCCGCTCCGGCGAATCCGCCGAGCGGAACATGACCTTCGAGCCCCACGGGAGAAACAGGTTCGAGTTCGAGCTGAAGCCACTTGTACTTGATGCCCGCCCGGTCCAGTATCTCCAGGAAAACGGGCAGGGTCGCGTCCTGCAACATCCCGTAAGTCGGCGCGACGACCATGCCGGGAAGTCCCCGGTTTATGACTGAGAGCCTTATCGCCTCATGGCATCCGGAGAACGTCTTGCCGGAGCCGTACCCGCCGACGTAGGCTTTGTATTTCGAGCGGGAGCGGTGGAAGGCCGCCTGGGCCGGGAGCATCCTGTATTTTATGCCGAGTTCGCGGAAGCTCAATGTCTGTGCGCCCCCGTCAGGGTCTTCCCACCGGACAACCATCTCTTCCGGCCACTGTTCCTGTTCCTGCTTATGGTCGGCAAGGCCCAGGACGCCCCGTTCTCCTAAGACCGCTTCCTTATAAGTGGAGACCAGCGACTTCATGTCCGATACCTTCAAGGAGGCTTCGGCTTTCTTTTTCCCCATGCCTTTCGGCGCGGGCAGGAGGCTCGTCGGACAACAGGGACAGAGCGCGAAGAGCCGCGTTCTGAAACCTCCTGAAGCCCGTCAGGTGCCGCTCTGTTTATACTGGCGTCGTCGTTTTTCGGCTTTGTCATCGCGGACTCCTAAGCTATTTCCTGAATGAACCACTGAGGCGGCGCGAGGACTTCCATCCAGCGCCAGCCGTCTCTTTTTACCATCAGGCCGAGCTTGTGCTCATTCCAAAGAGACTGGGCCGCATCAGACAGTGCCGGCGCGGCCGGGTCCGCGGCGCTTTGCTCCGGGGCCTGGGGCGCAAAAAAATATTTCCCGCAGATAGGGCAGCGGGCGGTGACGTAATTTCTTATCAATACCCTGGAACCGCATTTATCGCAGCCGACCCCTGCCCCCGCGTGAGGGCTACGCTCCGTCGTGCTCATAGTGGCGCCTCCTGTAGTTGCTTAATTGCTTCCCCATTTCAGGGCCTTCGTTCTTTGCGCGTCCGCTTCGCTCTATCCGGAGCTTTGCGGGCGGTTTTTCTTGTTTCCCACTATATGCCGGATTTGTACGGCAAGATTCATGCGCAATCCCCTGGAAGAAATGCGCCTCATTTGGCCTTCACTATATGCCGCTTTTGTACGGCAAGCTTGGCCCTGGCCCGGCCGACATAGCTCTGGACGGTTGAGCGCGAGACGCCGAGTGCGGCGCTCGCATCGGCATAGGAGAGGCCGTCGGCTATGAGCATGAGCGCCTGCCGCTCGGAGGGCGAGAGCGCGCCCAGGTCGATCCTCGGAGCGGCGGCCTTCGTCCGCGACACGTTCCATTCCGAAAGCGAATGCAAATCGGCCGCAAGCGCCAGGTCCGCCGGCGACATCAGCACCTCCCTGTCCGAGTTCCGCCCGTCTTCGACGGCCGGGATGGTTTTCTTGACAGATAAACAGATTTCGATGCAGTTTTTAAATTCGGTACAATCACGGCAAGTTTTCATAGACGCCTCCTTTTCTTGCGGGGAGGATACGACGGAATATCGGGAGACGTCTTCTGCAGGCCTTGAGAAAATACTTTAGGCGTAGGTCTTAGGAGAAGGGGTTACGGGAAACGCTTGTTATACGGAAAGCAGGTCCTTGCGTGCGGATACCAGCAGGACGGAATATGTCACGAGGCAGACTATCGCCCCGGCGGCGACGGCATGGGGCGTGCCGGCGTAGTGCGCGAGCGTCCCGATGATTAGGTTCCCGATGGGGACGAACCCCAGGAACACCAGGACGTACAGGCTCATCACCCGGCCCCGGAGCTCGTCGGGGACCTCTTGCTGGATCGCGGTGTTCACGGTGGCGAGCTGCGTTATCATACCCCAGCCGATGACCATAAGCAGGGCGTATGACAGAAGCGGCACGCGGGAGAACGAGAAGCCCAGGATCGCCAGAGACGAGATGAACGCGGCGAGAAAAGCGGTGAGGCCCCTCCTGCCGGACCCGCCGAACGTGGCCAGACTTAAGGCGCCGATTAACGCCCCAACGCCCGCGCAGCCCATGAGGACGCCGAGGCCCTTTGCGCCGATATGCAGGATGTCCCGCGCGAAGATGGGCATAAGAGCGATATACGGGATTGCGAAGAGGCTCGTGATGGCGACCATCAGGGTGAAATAGAGGACGACGGGCGTCTTGCGCACGTAGATAAGGCCTTCGTGCAGCTCCTTAAGCACCGGGCGCGGCTTGGGCTTTTCCTCCGGCCTGTCAAGGCGCATCATGCCCAGCATTATAATTATGGCGACGTATGAAAGGGCGTTTATATAAAAGCAGGCGGCTATGCCCACGGCGCTTATCAGGAGTCCGGCGATGGCGGGTCCTATTATGCGCGCGCCGTTGAAAACCGCGGAGTTCAGCGCGATGCCGTTCATAAGGTCCTCGCGCCCGACCATCTCTATGATGAACGACTGCCTGCCGGGGACGTCGAAGGTGTTTACCACGCCCAGCAGCCCGGCGATGACCAGCACGTGCCAGAGCTGGACCTGGCCCAGGCTCACCATGACGCCGAGCGCGAGCGCAAGGGCCAGCGAGAGCGCCTGGGTAAGGAGCAGGAGCCTCCTTTTGTCCACCCTGTCCGCGACCACCCCGCCCAGAAGCGAGAAGAACAGGATGGGGAGCGAACTCATCGCCTGTACCAGCGCGAGATAGAATGCCGAGTTGGTAAGCTTCAGCACCAGCCAGCCCTGGGCGAGCGACTGCATCCATGTGCCGACAAGCGAGATGGCCTGGCCGGATAAGAAAAGGCGGAAGTTCCTGTGCTTTAGCGCGGTGAAAGTTCTGTACTTCATCTTAATGACTTAAAGAAAGAGCGGGGGGCGTTTCGCGGGGATGACTCCAGCCGCGGAGGCAAGGGTAAAGAGCTTCTCTATGGCGCGGACGCCTTCCTCCCCGAAGTCGTCGGAGAAAGAATTTACGTAAAGAGAGATGTGGCCGTCGATGACGGAATCCTCCATCTCCTGGGCATGCGCCTTTATATAGCCGGTACACTGTGCGCGATGGCCGCGCGCATATGAGATGCTCCGGCGTATGGCGTCTTCCGCCGCCAATATCATCTCTTTACCCAGAGAACGCTTTGCCATTATACATCCAAGGGGTATCGGGGATCCCGTCTCCTGCTCCCACCACTCGCCCAGGTCCAGGAGCTTTTTCAGGCCGTAGTTCTGGTACGTGAACCGGCCTTCGTGGATGATAAGTCCGGCGTCCACGGAACCGTCCCGGACGGCAGGCATTATCTTGTCGAACTGCATGACTGATAACGTCCTCGAAGCCCCGCCCGTATAGCATCAGGAGGAGCTGTGCCGTCGTGTAGCGGCCGGGTACGGCAATGCGCCTGCCGCGGATATCGGCGATGTCGGAATAATTTTTTGAGACCACGAGCGGCCCGCAGCCCCTGCCCAAAGCGCCGCCGGAGCGGAGCAGGCAGTAATCGTCCAGTAAATAGGCGGCCGCGTGGAACGAGACCTTCGTCAGGTCGAGCATCTCCCCCGCCCCAGCCCTCCCCATCGCGCGCGAGTTCAGCGCCTCTACGTCTTCCAATATCTCGCGCACGGTAAAGTCCGCGGGGACCTCGCCGTGGGTCAGGCCATAGAAGATGAATGTATCGTTCGGGCAGGGCGAGTAGCCAAGAGTCAATGTCTTCATAAATTCTCCACAAGCTTCTTTATGATAACCGCGCAGTTGGCGCATGCGGTATTTATATCCCACCGGGAACGGTCACGGTCTTCGACCATGTTGCTTATCCCCCTCACCTCGGCGAACGGGACGCCATACAGAAGCGAGACGTGTGCCGCCGCCGCGCCCTCCATATTCTCGCACACCGCGCCCCATCTCTTTTCCATCCCGGCTGCCGCCGCCTCCGTGCCGGTGACGGCAGAGACGGTGGCGAACGGGCCGGAAGAAATTCTGAAAAGGAACATGGCGTGGTCTATTTTATCCGGGAGTCCCGGGACAGGGAAGCGGTTATAATATTTCGCGCCCTTTATTTCCGCTAACGGGATACCGGTCGCCTCAAGTCCGAAAAAACCTTCCGGGGAATTGACGCCGGTATCGGCGTATATCTCTTCCGTGGCGAAGCAGACGTCGCCTATGTTAAGTCCGGAGCCTTTAAACGCCCCTGCGCATCCGCCCATAATGACATGCTCCGGGAGGGGGGTATGGCGCTCGAAATAAGCCGTCAGCGCCCTGGGCGGCGTTTACCTGGCCTATCCCTGAAACCAGCACGTCCAGTTCAGGGCCGGCCATTCGCCGGGCCAGGGATTTAAAGGGCGCCGCTTCCGTCTCCGTGGCAAAAACTATCAATATCAACTGCCGACCTCCAAAGATAAAGGATAACATTCCCCCCGCTTCCAAGTCAAAGAAAAATCTTTTGAGTGCGTTGACTTTGCGGGCTTTTCATGCTGTAATTCAGGTCATGAACGCATATCTTGGGCTGGGCTCCAACATGGGAGACCGCAAAGCCAACATTAAAAAAGCCGTCGAACTCCTGGAAAAATCACCGGGGGTAAAGGTGGTGAAGCTCTCGCCAATGTATGAGACGGAGCCGGTGGGAGACGTCCCGCAGGGGAAGTTCATGAATGCCGCGGCCGAGGTCTATACCGCGCTTTTCCCGCTGGGGCTTCTCGCCCTTTGCAGGAGCGTCGAGGACGCGCTTGGACGGGTGAGGACGGTAAAATGGGGGCCCCGGACGATAGACCTGGATATCCTGCTCTATGATGAGGACGTGATCGAGACCGCGGAGCTGACCGTGCCGCACCCTTTGATGCACGAGAGGGAATTCGTGCTGATGCCGCTTTCGGATATCGCTCCCGACGCATATCACCCGGTATTGAAAAAGACGGTGCAGGAACTTCTGGAAGGGCTTAAAAAGTAACGCCCATGAAAATCATAAAAACCATTTCCGAAATGCGAGACTACTCCGAACGAGATGCGCCGGGCCGGCGAGACGATAGGTTTCGCCCCCACGATGGGATACCTGCACGATGGGCATATCTCGCTTTTCAAGGCGGCCAGGTCCCAGAACACGAAGGCGGTGGTTTCCATCTTCGTGAACCCGGCGCAGTTCGGGCCGGCGGAGGACCTCTCCACCTATCCCCGCGATATAGAAGGCGACCTGGAGAAATGCGGCCCAGGCCTCCGTGGACGCCGTTTTTATCCCGGAGGCGCGGGAGATGTACCCGGACGGTTATTCCACTTATGTCGATGTCTCAGGCGTAACGGCTGTCATGGAGGGCCGGATGCGGCCTGGACATTTCCGGGGCGTGACCACCGTGGTGGCGAAGCTGTTTAATATCGTCATGCCGCATAAGGCGTATTTCGGACAGAAGGACTATCAGCAGACGGTGGTGGTGCGGCGCATGGCCCAGGACTTGAACATGGGGACGGAGATAGTGGTCCTGCCCACGGTAAGAGAGCCGGACGGACTGGCCATGAGCTCCCGGAACGCCTATCTTTCTCCGCGGGAACGCGCCGCCGCCCTGGTGATTTACAGGGCGCTTTCCTCCGCAAGGGACCTCTACGACGCGGGAGAGAGACACGCCGACGCGCTTATAAACAAAATCCGGGAAATGGTCAAAAGGCGAGCCGCTCGTTGAGCTGGAGTATGCGGAGGCGGCGGATGCGGAGACGCTTGCGCCGCTTGGGGAAATTGACGGAAAAGCCGTGCTGGCGGTAGCGGCGCGCGTGGGCAAGACCCGGCTGATAGACAACGTGCTGTTGGGGGCGGCTTAAGGGAAACTACATTTTTTTGATATATCTTAAAAATTCATCTTTCGGAATAAATCGGCCGCTTTTTTCCACCTCATGCACAAGCCGCACCATCAATGAATTAAAGGGTGCCTCGCGCCCAATGGCCCTGGCTATATTCACCATCTCGCCATTCTGATAGTCCACCTCGGATAACTCGCCGCGCTCGATGCTTCCCAGCACCGGCCCTTCGCACGGCACCTGCGAGAGCGACGCCACGGCCTGCATGAACTTCGCCGCCGCCTCCGGAAGGGGCAAGCTGACCAGTTCGTTAAGCCTGTCCTCGTCGAAGTCCGGCAGGGCCTCGATATGCACGTCCTTTTTTATTATATCCATGCCTTCCTTCAAAAGGAGGACCGCCACTGCCGCCATGTCCGGGTCCAGAAAAGCTTTCTGTACCTTCTCGCCGATTATCCCCGGGATGCAGTACGGCAGGTTCAGCAGGAGCCGGGTGCAGTTGAAGTGCGCGATCTTATTTCCACGTCGCGTGTTGAAGACATTGGACATCAATTCCAGCACCCGGTCCTCGCGCCAACCCGGGGCGTCGTACGCCCTGCCTACCACCATAAACCCCTTGAAGTTCAAGGTCACTTCTCCGGGGACGTAGCAGTTCGCGCCCATCGTCAGGACGCAGGTAACGATACGGTCGCGGGGAAATACATTCGCCACTATCTGCTCCGTCTTCGTCCCGTACTGTATAGTCGCGACCGTCGCCTCTCCCGCGTAGGGCAGGAGCTTCTCCGCCGCCCGGAGCGTATCCTGCACCCTGTCCGCAAAGATTAAAATGTCCGGGACAAAAGGCGGATAAAGCGAGACCGGGACGTCCGCTGATATAACCTGCCCGTCCCAGACCTGGCGCACAGTGAGGTTTTTCCCCTTTACCCGCTCAATTTTTTCCGCGCGGCCGGTGAGGAACACATCCTCGCCCGCGTCGGCCAGAAGGGCGGCGGTAGTGCATCCCACGGGCGTTATACCGGATACAACTACTTTCATAAGTATTCCTTTATGAGTTCAAAAAGGCGCGGAAGCGGAAGCCCCACCACGTTGAAGAAGCATCCGCGCACTCCCGTTACATATACTGGAAAACCGTCCCTGTATCCCATATGCCCCAGCCTTGTCCATCGGCTCGCCGGTCGCGATATATTCGTCTATTTCTTCTTTTGTAAGCGGCTTCACGAAGACCTTCGTCTTCTCCACGGCGCTCACGGCCCTGCCTGACCGGGCGTCCACTATGGCGATGCCGGTCAGTACCTCGTGCGCCCTGCCGGAGATGAGGGCTCAGCATCCTTTTTGCCTCCGCCTTCGAAGCGGGTTTTCCGAGTATTTCGCCGTCCACCACCACCACCGTATCCGCCCCCAGCACCAGCCCCTTTTTGTGCCTTGCCGCGACGGTGCGCGCCTTGAGGAGCGCCAGGCGCTTCACGTGGCTGCGGGGCGTCTCGTCAGGCAGCGCGGACTCGTCGGCGTCGGCAGGCTCCACCGAATAAAGTATACCAGCCTGTTTCAGCAACTCGCGCCGGCGCGGGGAAGAAGAGGCGAGGATTAACGATAATTTTTTCATGGGAGCGGCGCCGCGGAAGATGGTTCATTAAGGAAATTTATCGCCGCCTCGTTGAACTCTTCCGCCTTCTCGATATACGGCAGATGCCCCGCGCCTTCCATTAACCTCACCCGCGCGTCCGGAATCGCTTTTGCGAAAATATCCGCGTACGAAGACGGTATCACCCTGTCGTCCTTCCCCCAGATTATTAGCGTCGGCGCTTTAATTTCAGGAAGCTTTCGCTCTATATCCGGGACGAACCCGCGCGCCTCGTCGATCTCTTTTATCGTCTTTATCGCCTTTGTCATTTCCTCGGAAGGCTTCACTCCCGTCATCTCGCCGGATATGGATTTATAGTAGTTCTCAAGCTCCCGCAGGACCTCGTCCACCGGCATCGACGGGTCCGTCGCCCTATGGACTCCGGCGGGCGATACCAGTACGAGTTTGTCGACGAGCCGGGGAAAATCGACGGCCAGCCAGAGCGCGGCCCAGCCGCCCATGGAGCTTCCGATGACGGACGCGCGTGGGGCGTTTACGGTTGACAGGAATTCGGAGAGGAAGCGCGCATAGTCCCGGACGCTTTTGATTTCGGGAGCCTGCATAGAGCCGCCGAAGCCCGGCAGGTCGGGGGCGATTACCCTGAAATGATTTGCAAACGGGCCGCTTTGCCGGTGCCAGAGCTTCGCGGTCGCGCCCGCGCCGTGTATGAGCAGGAGCGGCTTTCCCTCGCCGCCTTCATAGTAGCGGACGAGGTGCCCGTTTATTTTGGTGTCGTGTCTGATCAAAACCTTTGTTACTTTCTTTTGCGAAAAAGAAAGTAACCAAAGAAAACGGGGCATAAAAACAGTTTAAAAGTTTTTGGCGTTACCTTTTTCCAAAAAGGTAACAAGGTTTTTTATTTATTTAAGACTGCCGCCGCTTCCTTGGCGAAGTATGTGATTATTATGTCCGCGCCCGCGCGCTTTATACCCATCAGCGATTCCATCATGGCGCGCTGCCCGTCCATCCAGCCAAGCTGCTCCGCCGCCTTTATCATGGAGAACTCTCCGGAGACGTTGTAGGCGGCGATGGGCAGGTCGGTGTTCTCCCGCAGGCGGTAGATGATGTCCAGGTACGGGAGCGCGGGCTTTACCATGATGATGTCCGCGCCTTCGTCGATATCAAGCTCCGCCTCCCGGATGGCCTCGCGCGCGTTCGCCGGGTCCATCTGGTGGCTCCGCCTGTCGCCGTATGCGGGGTAGATTCGGCGGCCTCGCGGAAGGGGCCGTAAAATGCCGACGCGTACTTGACGGCGTACGACATTATGGGCGTCCCGGAATAGCCCGCGTCGTCCAGCGTCTCGCGTATGGCGCCCACCCGCCCGTCCATCATGTCGGACGGCGCGACTATGTCCGCGCCCGCCTTTGCATGAGAGAGCGCCTCCCTGCACAAAAGGTCCACGGTCGGGTCGTTTAAAATCTCTCCGTCCTCCACAACTCCGCAATGCCCGTGGTCGGTGTATTCGCAGAGACAGACGTCCGTTACAACCAGGAGGTCCGGCACGGCGTCCTTTATGGCGCGCACCGCCTGCTGGACGATGCCGCCGTCGGCATACGCCTCGGAACCGCGCGAGTCCTTCACCTTCGGGATGCCGAAGAGGAGCACGGCGGGGATGCCCAGCGAGAACGTCTCCTTTGCGTCGGCCACGATATTATCCACCGACTGCTGGAAATTACCCGGCATCGAGGCAATCTCCTTCTTCACGTTTTTCCCGTGCGTCACGAAGAGCGGGTAAACAAAATCATCCGGGGACAGGGAGGTCTCCCGCACCATCCTCCTCATCGTCTCGTTAACACGCATCCTTCTCGCGCGGTACTGGGGAAAAAACATCGATTTACCTCCTGAAAACCGTTACTTTTCTTTCGAGAAAGAAAAGTAACACAAAAGAAAGCTGGACTATTTAAAACCGGTCCAAAAGTTTTTGGCGTTACCTTTTTCCAAAAAGGTAACGGGTCTTATAACCTGCAAATCAGTGTACCGTCGTCTTTTGGCCCGGGGCCGGGGCCGGGGGCTGTATCTCTCCGAACTGCCGCTCGTACCCGGCGACATTCTCCGCGAGCGCCGCAAGGAATTGCTTGGCATGGACCGGGTTCGTTATCACCCGCGCGCGCACCACCGCCGCTTCCTTCCCCGGCAGGACCGCCGCGAAATCGAAGATGAACTCGTTGGCGTTATGCACGATGCTGGCGACGTTGGAATAGACGCCGCCTTCTACCTCCGGCTTAAGCTCGAAGGTCAGCGCGCCTGGCGGCGCGTCTTTTGCTCTCTCAGCCATCTTCTCTCCTCTATTAGCAGCAGGAGCCGCCGTGGCCGCCGCTGCCGCAGCCGCATGAAGAAGCCTCGCCGGTCTCCTTGATTATAAAACCGTGGTCCTCCATGAAGTCCACCTGAAGGCCGTCCATCAGGTCGGTGGTCTCCTTATCCATGTAGAAGCTGATGCCCTGCATCTCGACCTTCGCGTCGTCCTTTTCGCCTTTTTTTACCAGGTCCATCTCGTAGTTCTGGGAAGGGCCGCACGAGCAGCAGGACGACTCTGCCACGAACGCCTTTATCTTCACGCCCAAACCCTTTTCTTCCTGGGCCTCGAGGACTTTTTTGAACTCGTTTATCGCTTTTTCGCTGACTTCAAGCATTACTTTTCTCCTTGTTGAAATGGTCCACTATAGCGAGGAAGAGCGACTCCGCGGTATACTCCCGCGGGATGACATTGACACTGAGCCCCGCCTCCTCGCACGTCTTTGCCGTTACCGGCCCGATACATGCTATCTCCATCCTGGAGAGCATCCCCGCCGCTTTCGGCCCTGCCGCATTCAGAAAGTTTGTAACGGTGGACGAACTGGTGAAGGTCACGACCGTGCGGGCGCCGCCCGAGAGCGCGTCGTCGATTACGCCGGACAACCCTCCCGGCGCGATTGTCCTGTATACGGTCACCACGTCAACGATCGCGCCCGACGCCCGAAGCGCCTCAGGCAGGACTTCCCTCGCCACTTCCGCCCTGGGGTACAGAAATTTTTTACCCCTTATGTCTTCCCCGGACAAGGCCAGGACAATGCCCTCCGCCCTGGACTCCTCCGCGATAATATCGGCCTTCAGCCCGTTTTTCCCAAGCGCGGCCGCCGTCTTCGGCCCCACGGCCACAATCCTTAAGCCCTTCAGGTCTTCCGGGCCCTTCCCCATCTCGCCCATCCGGAGCAGGAGGAACTTAATAGAGTTTACGCTTGTGAATACGGCATAGTCGTATGAAGAAAGACTCGCAACGGCCCTGTCTATCCCGGATTTATCCTCAGGCGGGACGGTCTGTATAACCGGAACGGCCACAACCTCCGCGCCCGCCGCTTCAAGCATATCGATTAATTCAGCGGACTGCTCCTTGGCACGGGTTACAATCACGCGTACGCCTGAGAGCGCATTACTTTCCGGCATGCCCGTTTTTGTCTTTGGAGCCTCCACTTAGTACCCTTTCAGCTCCCTGCCGTAAACTTCCGCGAGTATCTTGTCCGCGCCTTTTGAAAGAAGCCTCTGGGCGAGTTCCACTCCCGCCTTCGCGCCTTCCTTCACGGGCGCTTCCAGCTCGTCTTTTATAATCCTGTCCCCGGTCACACTCCCGACCAGCCCGCGGAGCCTGAGCTTTTTCCCGCCGTCCATCACGACCGCGTAGGCCGCGATGGGGACCTGGCATCCGCCCTCCAGCTTTCCAAGAAACGCCCTCTCGGCGGCAACCGCATCCCAGGTATCCTGGTCCTGAAGGCTCGACAGGACCTTGTTTATAAACTCGTCGTCCTTCCTGCACTCTATCCCGATGGCCCCCTGGCCTATCGCCGGGAGACAGATTTCAGGCCCGATATACTCTTTTATCTTCTCCGCCCAGCCCATCCGCCTTATCCCCGCGGCGGCGAGTATTACCGCGTCGAAGAGGCCTTCCTCGCATTTCCTTATCCGGGTGTCCAGGTTTCCCCGGAGCTGCTCGACCTTTATGTCCGGCCTCACCGCCATCAGCTGGCACTGGCGCCTTAAGCTGCTGGTGCCTATGGAGGCCCCTTTGGGGAGCGTGCCAAAAGAGGCGTGGTCGCGGGAGAGGAAGGCGTCTCTTGGGTCTTCCCTCTTCGTCATGACTGCCAGGTGCAGGGGTTCGGGGAGGTCTGTCGGCACGTCCTTCATGCTGTGCACGGCGAGGTCTATCTCGCCCTTAAGCATCGCGTCCTCTATCTCCTTTACGAAAAGCCCCTTGCCGCCTACCTGCGCGAGCGGCACGTCCAGTATCATATCGCCGGTGGTCTTTATCTTCTTAAGCGTTATCTCCACGCCCGGGTTTCGCATCATCAGCTCGCGCTGGACGAATTCCGCCTGCCACAGGGCCAGCATGCTGCCCCTGGTGCCGATGATTATCTTATCGCGGTTGGACAAAATATAAACCTCCTGAAAAATTTATCTGGTCTCTGCCTCTGAAAGGGCCGAAGACTCGTCCGAATGGCCGTGATCTTCCTTCTCTTCCACGCCGAACAGCACGCGCGCGGACTCTATGTTGCTGCTGCTTTCCGGGTCGCCCGCGGCCTTTTTCAGGGCTACCAGCGGGTGGTGGAGGAGCTTGTTCACTATGGACTGGGTAAGGGCCTCCACCTGCTTTTTCTGTTTCTCGGAAAGCTCGCCCATCTTCGAGAGAGTTTTGTCCAGCTCGGCTGCCCGCATCTCCTCCGCCTTTTCGCGTATGGCCACGATGGTAGGGACGACGTCTATCGAGCGGAGCCAGGTCTGAAACGTCTCTATCTCTTCCTCGATTATCTCAGCTCGCCAGCTCCGCCTCTTTCTGGCGGTCTTTTATGTTCGACTCCACCACGTTCTGGAGGTCGTCTATGTCGTACAGATAGACGTTGTCTATCTTGTTTATCTCCGGGTCCAGGTTCCTGGGGACGGCGATGTCGATTAAGAATACCGGGCGGTTCTTGCGCGCCTTTATCACCTTCGCCATGTCCTGCCCCGTGAGGATATAGTGCGGCGCGCCGGTCGAGGCTATCAGTATGTCCGCGTTCACCATCTCCGAGACCAGGTTTTCGTAGTGCACCGGGACCCCGTCGAAGTCCTTGGCCAGTTCCACCGCCCGTTCAAACGTGCGGTTAGCCACCATGACGGTCTTGACCCCGTTATTTACCAGGTGCTTCGCGGCAAGCTCCGCCATCTCGCCCGCGCCCGCCAGCATCACGGACTTCCCTGTCAAATCCCCGAATATCTTCCTCGCAAGCTCCACTGCGGCGAAACTTATGGAGACCGCGGACTCGGCGATCTTGGTCTCCGTCCGTATCCTCTTGGCGACGGAGATGGCCTTCTTCATCAGGCGGTTCATCACTACGCCCGTGGTCTTGTTCGCAAGGGCGTGGTCGAAGGAGTCCTTCAACTGTCCGAGTATCTGCGGCTCTCCCACCACCATCGAGTCAAGCGATGCCGCCACCCGGAATATGTGCCTTACGGCGTCCCTGCCGGAGACGCAGTAGATGCATTCGCCCACAGACCCGCCTTCTATTTCGTGGTAGTCCACGAAGAAGCGCCTTAAGCGGTCCATCCCGCCCGCCGCATCCTTGACGGTGGCGTAACTCTCCACCCGGTTGCAGGTGGACAGGATGAGGTTCTCGTTCACGCCCTGAAGACCCTTCATCTTCGCCAGCGCGTCCGGCAGCTTCGCCTCCGGGAACGAAAGACGCTCCCTGATTTCCACTGACGCCGTCTTATGACTTATGCCTACGACTACGATATCCATATTATTTGAACGCGTGTCTCCCCGGAAGGAGCAGGTTCACCCCCAGGAATGTGAATAGAACGATTAAAAAAGCGAATACCGCAAGATATGCCGCCTTCCTGCCGCGCCAGCCGGTAACGAGCCTCGCGTGGAGGTATGAGGCATAAATGAGCCATGTTATAAGCGACCATATCTCCTTCGGCTCCCAGCCCCAGTAAGAACCCCAGGCGGAGTCCGCCCAGATGGAGCCGGTGACCATGGCGAGCGTCAGGAGCGGGAAGCCCATGACGATAGCCCGGTATGAGAGGTCGTCCAGGACGTCCAGCGGCGGAAGCCTCCGGTAGAACCCGCCGGGACTCTTATGCTTTAACTGTCTCTCCTGGATGATGTACATCATCGCGATGCAAAAAGCTATGGCGAAGGCGGCGTCCGCGAGGAATGCAAGGGTCGTATGCACGCCCAGCCAGCCGCTGGAGAAATACTGCGGAAGGGGGGCGGTGCTTGGCGCGAAAAGCGTGGAAGCCAGTATAAGGAGAAAGGCGATTGTTATTATGAACGCGCCCAGCACCCGGATCTTCCACCTGTATTCAAGCACCAGGTAAATAAGGACTATCGCCCAGGAAAAGAAAATCAAAGACTCCCGGATGTCCGTCATCGGGACATGGCCCTTATCTACCATCTGGTATATGAGGAACATGGTATTGAAGGCGAAACCGACGATGGTGGTGAGCTGGCAGACCTTGCCTATGCTCTCGCGCTGGCTGATCAGGAACAGCGCGTAGTGGAACGTGGCGAGGAAATAAAAGAAAAGGGTGGCGCCGAATAAAACTCCGCTCACTGCTTACCCCCCTGTTGCCCCACTGCTTCCGTGCTTCCGGCCGCTTGCCGCGCCGGGGCTGACGCCTGCTCTTTTTTGGCCTGCAGCGCCAGGACCTTGTCGATTTCAGACTCGGAGCGGGCTATCCAGTCCTTGTACGGGGTATAGAAGCTCCTTACCCCGTAGAAGCTGCTTCGAATGGAGCGGTAGGCAATAAGCGCCCAATCGTAATCGCCGGATTTCTCGAATCCCTGGCCTATCTCCCAGAGCCTCTGGGCAGAGGCCGGGACGTATCCCGCGAAGGGGGCGTACATGTGGATTGCGGTCTCGTAATCGGAGATGGCGTTTTTGAGGTTGCCTGCGGCCATGGCCTTTTCACCTTGTTTGTACTGGTTTTGACCGTAGGAATATGTCTTCGTCCATACCATTGCAATCAATAAGACAAATATAAAAAAAACGCCTTTCAGGGCCTTGAATATTTTGACTCTTCCATCTTTTCCTTTCAGCCTTCTGTCTTCGCTACGCTCTGGACAGGTAAACCGTTTCTGTCTTCGCTACGCTCTGGACAGGTAAACCGCTTCACGAAGAGAAAAAGCCGGGGACGCACACGAGAAGCGTCCCTAAAATTGCGACGGCGAGGCCGATGAGGATTGAAAATGAACCTATGATGTCGAGAGGCTTTTTTGCGTTATGGGCGGCCCAGAAGCCCCAGCCTATTACGAAAAGCCCGCTGATAACCATCAGGGCGTGCAAAAACATTTTGCCTCCACAAGGTTAAACGTAATGATTATAAGCGTTATCTACTGGTAAAGTCAAGAAATATTGGAATAAAAAAGCCTCCGTCGCCGGAGGCTTTTTTATTATACGATACAGGTTTTCTGTCTTCGCTTCGCTCTGGACAGGTAAACCGTTTCTGTCTTCGCTTCGCTCTGGACAGGTAAGCCGCTTCTTACTCGGCCGGGGTCTCCGCCGGAGCAGGGGTCTCCGTCGGGGCCGGGGGTCCGCTTCCGGGGCCGGGGCCACGCTGCTGGTGTTCGTCATCGCCGGGGCGGCCGTGCTGCTGTCGGGGGCGGGCTGGGTCTCGTCCGAGAAGACAAGGCCGGAGACTGAAAGGACTGCAACCGCGACTAAGACGCCCGATACCAATACCATTTTCAGCTTCTGCATATACCGTTCCTCCTGTTTGAAAATAAAATGCCGTGTACCGTAAGATGAACCAGAGAACTTGAAGAACGAACGGAGAACTTAACCAACTGGAGGAGGTCTTATAATGTCACTATAACCGCCAGACAAAACTATAACAGGGAAATTATAAGTACGCAACCAGTGAGAATGCGAGCTGTATAGGGGAAACTAATACATTCAGGATGGGAATAGCGGGTTTATGCGGTCTTGAATGCGGCCCTGCGATGCATTCGCCGGCGCTGGTAAAACTTCTATGCCTGTGCGGAAAGCGGCTCTGGAAATAGCGAGCGCCGCCCGCCGCCGAAATCAGAAGGATTATCAGTAAAGAAAGGCAAAGCCGTTTCTTCATAAAAGCTGCGCCGCAAGCTCCGCGAGCCTGGAACGCTCGCCCTTTTTTAATGTGATATGGCCTGAAATCCCTTCATTCTTAAACCTCTCCGTGACAAAAGTCAGCCCGTTGGAGGCCGAGTCTATGTACGGGTTGTCTATCTGGTACGGGTCGCCTGTCAGGACGATCTTCGTGCCCTCTCCGGCGCGGGTAATTATAGTCTTTATCTCGTGCGGGGTGAGGTTCTGGGCCTCGTCCACGATCAGGTAACGGTTGGGCATGCTCCGGCCCCGGATATACGTCAGCGGCTCCAGCTCCAGCATCCCCAGGTCAACTAATCCGTGGTAGTCCTTGGGTTTTCTGCCCCGGCCCTCGGTCGGCCCCATCAGGAACTCCAGGTTATCGAATATCGGCTGCATCCAGGGCTTCAGCTTCTCCTCCACGTCGCCGGGCAGAAAACCAAGGTCGCGCCCAAGCGGAAATATGGGGCGGGATACCACCAGGCGGTTAAAGGTGCGCTCTTCGACGGTCTTCTCCAGGCCCGCGGCAAGAGCCAGGAGCGTCTTGCCCGTACCCGCCTGTCCCACCAGCGTGACCAGCTTCAGGTTGTCGTCCAGCAGGAGGTCCAGCGCGTAGCTCTGCTCCTTGTTCCTGGCGGTAACCCCCCAGACTCCGTCCTTGCCGTGTAAAAGTTTTACCAGCGCCTTTTTCTTTTGATAATATCTGGAGAGCCCGGTATGGTTCGGGTTGTATTTGTCTTTTATCAGCACGAACTGGTTCGGGAAAAAAGGGCCCTCCACCGGCAGTTCGCCCTTCTCGAAGAACAGGTTCAGCGCCTCCGGCGCCACCTCCAACTCCGCCTCGCCGCTATACATCTCGGAGATATTTACGGTGTCGGTTTCATAGTCCTCGGCCCGGACACCCAGCGCATCCGCCTTTATCCGGAGGTTCGTGTCCTTCGTGACAAGGACCACGTTCTCCTCCCCATGCTCCTTTGACAGGCACAGCGCGACCTTCAGTATCCGGTTGTCCGCCGAGTCCCCCTCCATCATTGACGGAAGGGTGCAGTCAACGTCGTGCTGGTGGTTCAGCTCCACGCGGAGCATCCCTCCGTTATCCAGGGTCACTCCGGCGGACAGCTTGTTCCTCATCCGGAGCTCGTCTAAGTGCCGGGAGACCTGGCGGGCGTTCCGGCCTATCTCGTCCAGTCCCTTTTTGAAACGGTCCAGCTCCTCGATTACTACAATCGGTATGATAACGTCATTTTCCTCGAAAGAGAAGATTGAATTAGGGTCGTGGAGCAGGACGTTTGTGTCCAGGACGAAAGTCTTTTTCAATAGGGGCCCCCTCTAAAATGATTCAGGCGAGATTAAAAGTCCCGGTTATATTACTCCGGCGGATTCAAAAAATCAACAATTAGGATTAATCGGATTCCTCATCATAATTTCAGGCCTCCCGGGCCGCAAAATCTGCCTCCTTTTGTAAAAAACGCGCCAAAAACTTTTGGACCGGTGAAATAAAAAATATGATTTTTTCAAATGCATTAGTGATATAATTTAGATATGCACAGCCGAATGATAAACATGGTGATGCCGTCGCAGAGCGCAAGGATACGCGAGCTCGAGGAGGAGCTTGGCTGGGCCGAGACGCCCGGAAGGCTCCGGGGCTTCATCATGCGGAAGACGAAATTAAACCGCGTCCTGACTGCCGAGCAGGCGGAACAGGTTATCGAAGCCCTGACGGAGCTCCTGCGGGAAAGGGAGAGCCCGCCGGAAAAGGGGAAAGGAAACGGATGAGCGGTGTTACCGCATTTCCGGGTTGTGATAAAACTGTGCGCGGCTCTTTTTAATCTCCGCAGATAACTCCCTGTATTCCCTGCTTTTCCTGTCGAGTTTTGTAAGCCTTATCTCCGCTTTCCTCAGTTTGTCTTCATCATACTTCAATTCATTTACATACTTGCTATATTTTGCCGCATCCGCGCGGGGGATGGAAAAATCTCCCGGCACGTTCCAGATATCTTTCATGTATTTCCATGCCGCATAGTCCCATACCTGTGCGTCGCCTGTGGGCTTCAGGCTTGACGTCTGCCGGATATCCGTTATCTTTAGCCCTGTTGCGTCCGCGGTTATCTTCTGCGCGCCGGTGAAAGGGTCCGAGCCCTCGCGTCCCAGATATTCCCAGGTAGCCCCCGCGCCTTGCGCCTCGGATTCATGGCAGGACTTGCATGGCCGGGATTTCCCGATGCCGTGCCCGACGGCCTCGAACTGCATCCACGCAAGCGCCTTGTTCGCCGCCGGAAGCGACGAATAAGCGCCCATGATGGCATATGCGTCCTGCGTCTCACCGCCCGGCCAGCGCCATTTGATGCCTGACGGCATTGCTTCGCCCTTGAAATTAGTCGCCATGTTCGGCCAGACCTTGTACGGCGTGTACATCCCCCGGTTTTTAATCAGGATGGGCGGAGAAAACACGCCGTAGTACAGGCTGTATTTCTCGAACGGGCTGGGTTTTCCTGAAATACGGCCCTTGCCCCAGACGGTCATCTGGTAGCCGCCCAGCTTCGATATATGGCAGGCCTGACAGCGCAAGTTTTTATGCGGGCCCTCCGAGTTCGCCTTCCATGCGGTGTAGTGGCATCCGCCGCAGTCCACCTTCCGGCTGATGTCGCCCATTCCCTTGCCGCCGTTTTCGTGGCAGTCTATGCACAGAAGTCCAGCCTTCACGTGCGCGTCCGGCGGGAACCCCGCGGGCTGTGAAAACTCAGCCCCCAGATAGCTGTCGCCCCTTCGCCGCTCCTGGCTCCCGGAGTGGCACATCCCCGTCCCGCGTCCGCCGCCGGTGCAGTTGACGGCCGGGACGCGACTGGTGAAATTATGCACTCCGCCCGATGCGTTCGGATAGTAATGGCAGTCGTTGCATCCGGCGTGGCACACGTTGCAGAAGCGCTGGCGGTCGGAGGCGTTCTCAAAGCTCGCCGGGCAGGAAGTCTCATTCTTCACCAGCTTATAGTTCGCTCTCGGAAAAACCCGCCCCGGACCCAGGCGGCATGTCGGCAAACGACGGGCCGCAGTTGTTCGGGCCGTGGACGTCCGTCCAGTGCCGGGTGGAGCGCTGCCGGACGTTCCCTCCCATTACCGTCTGCTTGAACTGCTCCACTTCCTGCGGATGACAGCCTCGCCTTCCGCAGGTCTTTTCAGCTATTTTAGGGTCGTATCCGAGCGTCACCGGGTCGCGGTCGTGCCAGAGCACCGTAAAGATGCCCGGGTCCGGCTGGCCGTCGAACGTCTTCGGGAAAAGGGCGTACATCCTGTTCGCGCCCGAAGGCATGAGGCTGTCCAGCCTGCCCTTCCTGGGGATGGGGTGCGCGTCGCCGTCCACCAGGATAGCCTTCAGAAGGCCTTTGTGCGCCGTTTCCTTGTCGAGGCAGCTCGCCGTCGCCAAGGTGGCAATCGGTGCATTTCGCGCCGGGCATTTTCGTCTCTTTCTCTACCTGCTCGGCGGTCATATAGAACTGCGGATAGCCGGCGGCCTGCATTTTCGCTTTATCCGCGTGGCAGTACAGGCAGCCGTCCTGTCCGTTTCGGGCATGGTACGCGGACGCGATAAAAATAAAGACTACGAACTGGGCAAAGAAAATGGCAATGGGAAGGGGTTTTGAGAACAGGTCTGCGAGTGAGCCTATGCTGAACTTCTTCATACTGCCGCATATCTTACATTAAAAAGAGCGCCGGGTCAATTACGGTTTAAAAATCTTTTCGTTTATGCTTTAATATTTCAATGCAAAGACTGCTTATAGCCTTTATAGCGTGCCTTTTTATATTCTCCGCCTGCGCGCAAAGGGAAAAGGCGGAAATCGTCGTCCCCTCCGGGGATTCGGTCGTCATCGACGGGAAGGCCATGGCCCCCGGTGAGGCGAAGTTCTTCCGGTACGACTTCCGGGGCCGCGAGATAAGGTTCATCGCCGGGCGCACGGAGGCCGGGTCGTTCGTCACCGCGTTCGACGCCTGCGCCACTTGCTACGTCAACAAAAAAGGCTACCGCGGAGAGCCCGGCTGCGTCGTCTGCAACGAGTGCGGCTCCCGCTTCAAACTAAGCGAGATGGAGAAGGGCCTGGGCAACTGCGTCCCGGTCAACCTCCCGCACCGGCTCGAAGGCGACAGGATAATTATAAGCCTGGGCGACCTTCAAGCCGGGTGGAAGTGGTTTTAAAGGCCCCTATAAGTTCAGAAGGATTTCAATCGTCCGATAGCCTGAAGGTAATCGGGACATCGAAAGGAATTTCCTGGCCGTCTATCTCAGGCGGCAAGGGCGGGAACCCGCCCGCTTCCCGTACCGCCCGTAAAGCCGCGTTATCCAGAAGCCCCGACCCGGCAGAACGCAGAATTACGGCATTTTTTATCCTGCCGCTCCGCGCAAGCATGAACCTGATGACGGAAGTCCCCTCGACCCTCCCCCTGCGCGCCATTATCGGGTAATCTTTGTACTTCTCGATCATTTCCTTCAGCATAGCGAGATAGCGGGCACGGACGGACTCTACGCCCGGGCCGCAGGCGCACCCCGGCTTTTCCACAGCTGCGGGTACGGCCTGCACCCGGCTCCCCAGCCCGCCCCGCGATAACGCCGGGCTGGCAGTTGCTTCCAGAGCGCGCCCCGGCGTAGTAACCGTCTGGACCCGGAGCCGATGGGCTTACGGCCTGCTGGCAGGGACAGGCTTTGGTCTGTTCCGGGTTTACGGCAACAGGCCCGGCAGGGACGGAAACCGGTTTGGGACGCAAATCCGCTTTTGGTGTCTCAGGCTGCGCAGCCTTGGGGCTGACAATGCTCTGCGCAGGCACGGCTTTGACAGACTCGGCCCTTACAGGCTTTGCCTTGGCCTGATGAGCCTCTTTTTTTTGTTCTTTCGGGGCAGGCGGCGCTTCCGCCATCGGCGCGATTTGCCTTTCAACACAGATCATACAAACCGCCGGTGAAGCCCTGCCCCGACGGACAAATAATATGCGCCCGACAGGACCAAGGCGTGCAGAAGAAAGGCCGCTACCACCGCTATCCAGAGACGTGACGTCTCCGGTCTCGCCGGCTCGAACTGGTCTCCTGAATGAGGGCGCATAGCCGCCTTAAGCATGACATCTTTTAAAACTTGTACGCAACTGTCACGTAGAAGTTTCGTCCGTTTTCCGGCACCTTTACACCTGACGCATACGGGTCGCGCTGGTAGGAAAGGTACGAATAATAGAACTTGTCCAGAAGATTGTATATACCCGCGTAGACGGATAACTTTTTGTATTTGAAGCCGGCCTTCAGGTCGGTGGTCGCCCAGCTCCGCTGTCGGCATTTCCTGAAGGTCATTATCCACGCGGTGCTGGCTGGACGCGAGGTTTTCTGCCGCCTCCACGAACCATTTATCCACGTCATAGCGCACGGCCACGGTGCCCTTGAGCGGCGGCATTTCGGACAGGGGCCTGTCTCCCGTGAGGTTCTCGCCCTGTTCATAAGTCAAAGACCCCTTCAGGAACAGGTCGTACGGAAGCGCGACCTGCGAGCTCATCTCCGCGCCCCAGATATTCGCGTCGATGTTGTTGAAGGTGGCGGTGTGCCCATCCCGCCCAGCCGCTCCATGTTTATGTAATCCCGAGGCTGCTGTTGAACAGCGAGGCGTTAACGAAAAAGCTGTCGGTTGCGTATTTGGCCCCCAGGTCCACCTCGTTGTTGCGGGGCGGCTTAAGGTAGACGTTGCCCTCCTGGCCCCCCCCCATGCTGTTGATGAACAGCTCCTGGGGGTCTGGAGGACGCACTGCGGACCCGAAGCCCACGGATGCTTCAAGGTGCTCGACCGGCTTCCAGGCAAGCTGCACGTTGCCGCCGACGCTTCCAAATTCCACGCTCGATTTCGGCTTGTTGGTCTGTCCGTCCGCGTTGACCCAGGTGTGGTCGGTGCGGACCCCGCCCTTCAACGTTACGCTTTTCAAGTAGCGGCAGTCTCATAGCCGGCAAAAAAACCGAGGTTGTCCACGAAGACATCCGGTATTACGACGAAACTCATGGTGTACCCCATCATCATCAAGCTGTTCAAGACCCAGTTGCGGTTGTAGAAATCCGTACCGGCTGTCAGTGTGCCGGGGCCTATATCGAAGGACCCGTCGACCTTTGCGCCGTACACCCGCGTGGTGGCCAGGGCCGACATGGGCATGTTCATCGAACTCTCCCGGAACCTGTTGTCCATAAGGTGGGCGACGTCGTCCCAGTAGGCCTGGATTTTAATCCCGCTGACCAGCGGCGTCACCCTTTCCACATTGTAAGTCCAGTTGAGCATGTTGGTCCGGTCATAGACCGGTCCATCGTCAGGTAAGGATAGAGGACATGATTGGCATCCTGGTGGGAGTACGACAGCTCCATGCGCGAGTCGATAGACGGGTTCATGCCGAGCTTCATCCAGCCGTTGTTAAGTTCGTATGCCTCGGAATCAATCGCGTCGGGTTTGTAACGGTTCCTGCTTGTCGAGGGATATATGTCGGTGATGCGCTTCCCGTCACCGGCGACAGGAGGCAGGGAATATTTGTAATCGTACCCGAGCAGCCCGTCATACTGGTCGGTGCCGTAGGAGGCTGTTGCGGACGCATCGACGGAATCGTATGAGCCGGCGGTTACGCTCAAGTCGCTGCTGAACCCCTTGGAGGGTTCCTTTGACACGGCGTTTATCACCCCACCGATACCGCCGGGGTTGGTCAGGTCGTATGGGCCCTTGATGATGTCTTATATCCTCGACTTCCGCGAAGTCGAAGTGAAATGCCGGCGGGTCCATATGCCCTGGGCAGGCGCCTTCTATCCTCACCCCGTCAAGGAACAAGTTCAAGATTATCATGCTGAAGACCGCGCAGCACCACGTCGTTGGCGATAGCTCCCTTGTGCACTATATTGATGCCCGGCACCTGTTCGAGAGCCTCGCCGATATCACGCGCCGGGCTCTCTTTTACCTCTTTCATTGTAAGACTTTCCTGGCCGATAGGCTCTTCTTGTCCCTTGATGACAATCTCGTCAACCTGCAAGTCCTTGGCGGACTTCGCCGCCGCGCTCTGGTTCGCCGTAGCGCCCTGGGTCGACGCCGTGCCTTGGTTCGACGCCGCGCCTTGGTCCGAGGCGGACGCCGCACCGCGCCTTGGTCCGCCGCTGCGCTGGCAAGCGAGGGACTTACGCAGAGCAGCGAAATCAGTATATACAGCGCGGCAAGAGATGCCGAAATGAATGTTCTCGGATTTTGCATAATAGCTATGTTCCTCCTTTATTATAGCGCTAAGACCGTTCAAGGTCTTCAGAACGAATAACGCATCCCCACCGTGGTCGTGAAACGCGGCGCGAGCTGCACTCCGTTTAAGTCCTGGTAGATGGGCACCTGGACAAATCCGTATAACGCCAAATGCCTGCTCACGATCGGCACGGACACGCCGGGGCTTATGTACAGGAGCGTCCCGCCGGTGCTGTACCTGTCCGCCTCGTCTCCCGAATCGCGGTTGGCGTATTTGAAGTTGAACTGCACCAGCGGGCTGAAATAAGAGATGCCCGCGTAGCGCATGCCGAGGTTTAAGCCTACGCTGTCGCCCGGCCTGTACTCCTGCCTGAAGTACAGCGCCCTCTGGTAAAGCACCATGGCCGAAATAATCCCAGTTCTGGGCTATGTCGTTTGAATAATACGCGCCGAGGATAATGTCCGTGGTGCCGCTCCCCGGCTGGAGGCCGCGGTCTATCGGCGCCGGGCCTGGCATGGTGGGGTCCGTCGATGTCCCCGTTTCGGTGAAGCTGCCGGTCGGCAGTTTAACCCCGCCGAGGACGCCCAGGACGCCGTAGGTGCAGTCCTGGATAATGCCCTGGTAGCGCCCCGTTATCCTTACGTCGCCAAGGTTATCGGTATGCGAGTTGTATTGCCCTCCGCCCGGTCCCGGCAGTAATCCCGTCGGAGTTCGTGCCGAGCGTGCTGTGCCTCCGGTCGATAAAGGGCACCTGGACATTAATTCCCCAGTCCCTGTTAAAGCTGTAATCGACCCCCAGCGTGACATAGTTGTTCTGCGTATCCTTCTCGACCTCCTGCGGCTCTCCGTCATTCCTTATCTTGCTGGCGTCGATGGCGGAGATGCTGCCCGTCCCGCTGCCGGAGCTGGTTCTGGTCGATGTAATCGTAGCGGAGGTCCAGCTTCAAGCCCGGGGCGTAAGTGATGGAGGCTCCGGGTGATTGTAAATTTTCCCAGTCCGAGCTGAGCGTGCAGCCGCAGCTCGCGCAGGCCATTGCATTGACTTCAGTCAACCCGATGATTGCAATCAAACAAAGCGCGAACGCGCAGATCCGGCATAAAGCTCCTGCTAAATTCTTCATGGGTAAGATCCTTTATTATCTACTTTTCTTTCGCGTGAAAAAAAAGTAGGGTCCCCACAGCTTATCCAAGGGTATTTCCCAAGACTTGCGCAGGGCGGTCCAAAAGAAAACGAATTTTTTAGAGTGCGTAGTGGATTTGTTGACGGGGCGGACGCCCCGGAATCAGGCTTTCGGAGGGATGTCTATTTCTCCCGGACATCGCCTCGGCGGAGGTCTCGTCCGGGGATGGAGGAAAACCATAAATGGATTGGAAAACAGCGAGTAGCAGACATCATGGGAAATAGCGGCCTCACCACCAGCCGGGTTTATGGAGTGGGCGCCGTGGCCGCAGACATCGAGGGATACAATCGACGCCTGGCCGTTTTTTACGGAGGCGTTTCTTAACGCCGTCCCCTCCATCCCCGCCGCGTATGAAATGAGCAGGATGAGCAGGGCGGCAATCAGTCTATTGGCTTTATGCGCCCTCAAATTTCTCAAGCCTCCCGGCGTGACATCCTGTAGCGCGAATTGGCCGCGGCGGCAATGGCGCTGTTGTGCGTCACGATAATAAAGGTCGTCCCTTCGGCGCATTTCTTTTTAAATATATCCATTATCTCCGACTCGGTCGCCTCGTCCAGGTCCCCGGTCGGCTCGTCCGCGAGCACGACCTTGGGCGAGTTTATAAACGCCCTGGCGATGGCCACCCTTCTCTGCTGTCCGCCGGAGAGCCGGGATGGGTAGCTGTTGATCTTATCCTTCAGGCCGACCATCTCCACCAAAGACCGCGCCCGGTCTTCAAGCCCTTCCGAGGGCTTCCCGAACGCCGTCGGCAGAAGGACGTTCTCGAAGACGGTGAGGGTCGGCACGAGGCTTGCGAACTGGAAGATAAAGTTCACGTTCACGTTCCGGAACGCGGAGAGCTCGTCATCCGGCAGGGACCATATGTCCGTCCCGCCTATGGTGACCTTGCCTGCCTCAGGCTTGGTGAGGCCGCCCATCAGCGACAGCAGGGTGGTTTTTCCGCTTCCGGAGTGGCCCATGACGCTGACGAAATCGCCCGCGGCGACTTCCATCGATACGCCCTGTACCGCGTGGATCGTCTGGTCGCCGTCTTTATATGTTTTGGATACGTTGGCTAATTTAATCATATTTTAAACCGTTCCCTTTTAGTAAAAAGGTAACACCAAAAACTTTTAGACTGTTTTTAAGTCCCGCTTTCTCTTTGGTTACTTTTCTTTCCCGTGAAAAGAAAGTAACGGTTTTATCTTATTCCCCTTTCCTTATCGCCTCGTACGGCTCCATCCTCGCGGATATCGACGCCGGATAAAGGGCGGCGGCGATGCCGGTAATGGTCGAGACCACTATGCATCCGACAAGGAGCGATACGATAAGTCCGGGCGACGGCCACAGATAGGGCACGCTCAGCTCCTTTACAAGCAGGTTCTTGAAGGAGAATACTAAAAGCCCCCCGCCCGCGACGCCCAGGATGCCCCCGGCCGACGTGAGCATTGCCGCCTCCGTGATTAACAGGCGGAACATGTAACCGCGGGTCGCACCCATCGCGCGCAGGAGTCCGATCTCCCTCTGGCGCTCGTTCACTATCATCGAAAAGACCACTCCGATTAAAAGAAGCGCCATCGCCCACACGATACCTCCCACCGTCAGCAGGTAAGTGAAGAGTTTCGACAGCTGGTCTTTAACGGTCGATATTACTTCGTTTGAAGCGATGGCCTTCACCCCGTCAACCGCATAATTTATCTTTATCGCCACCCTCTGGGGCGTATAACCGTCTGCTACTTTCACCAGAACGGTGGATATCTGGTCCGGCGTGACATCCACCTTCTTCAGGGCTTTCTGGCTTGACTCCCGCGCCATATCGTAAGCGGCGTTCAGGGTGATGAACGCGGAGTTGTCTAGGTATTTCATGCCCGTCTGGGCAAGGTTGCCCACGACATTGAACTGCTTGCCGTAAAACTGAAGAGTCCTGCCGGCAAGCGTCGGCACCTCGCGTCCCACGATTATGTCGTCGTCGGTGAACTTATCCCCGGAGAAGTTCGAGAGCCAGGAGGTAACGGAGAAATCCGTGGCCGGGTCGAAGCCTATCAGGAGGACGTCGGATACGCCGCAGCATGCAAGCGGCGATGACTTTATGAACACCTGCGGAGTGGCTTTATCCACTCCCTCCACCCGCCTTACCTGGTCCAGCACTTTCCTCGGCATATAAAAGGCCGACGGCTCGCCGGTTACGAGGGCCTCCCTTTCCTTCGATTCCGCCTGCGCGGGCACCACCAGCACGTCCGCGCCGAGGCGCTCCGTCCCTACCGAAATGCTCTTCTTGACGCTGTAAATAACGAGGGTAGCGGAAAATAACGTGCCGGATACCGCCGCGACGGATAAGATGATGGAGACGGTGCGGAAGAGTTTTCTCCGGATGTTCCGGATGGCTAAATGGAAAAGGCCCAGCTTCTTCAAGAACTCTCCTCCTCTTTCCTGGCCGTAAAGAATGCTATGATTGACAAGTAATATAACGGCGCCGCCGCACAGGTTCCAGACCGGCAGGTCTCCGTAGGTGCAGGCCATCATGTCTTTATTGCAGACCCCGATTATAAACGAGGGATAAAGCGCGATCAAGGTCCCGCCCAGGGCGGTGATGCAGGAAAGCATTCTGGGCGCTTCCATGCCCCTGGAGATTATGGAAAGGACGGAGGCGAGAATGACCACCGCGGAGGCGCCGATAAGAGCTTTAAAGCTCATACCGCAGGCCGCGGTCCCGTGCGAGCAGAGCGGGAAAATGACAGGCGCGGCCAGCACGGCGACGGAAAGGGCTATTTCCCCGCCCGCGACCACCATAATCAATTTCTTTCTGACGCCCAAACTTGTCTCCTGAACATCCTTGAGGCGGACAGTTCGCTGAACAAGATAAGAATAACCTTCAAATGATAATGCCGACAACTCCGGCTTCTTAGTCCTTGTAATATATCATAAACGACGCCCGCTTTACAAAAATATCTTACAAAAAGTCAATGGCAGTATATTTTTAGCTTTAGATAACTTGTGGTTCTTGATTTCAGGATATAAATAGATAAAGCTGTCCCCCGGGCCCAAGAGGGCCCGGGGGACTTGAAAATTCCCGTGCGGGACGGGTTATTTCTTCCAATCCACCGCTATGCCGCAGAGAAGGGGCGAGCCGTTGTCGATGCTGACCTTTACGCCAGCAGCCTGGATGGCATGCCTTGCAGAGAGAGGTCTCTTTAAGGATCTTATGGGTCTTCGCGTCCATGGTGAGCATTATGGAGTCGTCCGAATAGGTCCTGCACGTAACCAGCACGTACTTGCCGTCCGGCGTGAAGGCCATGTCGTGCGGGAAGGCCTGCTCCGCGGTCAGGTCTATGCGGTCCTTTACCTTCTTCGTGGCCATGTCGATAATAACGATCTCGCTCTTGCCCTTGCCGGCGACCGAATTGGGCACGGGACCGGTTTTGGTGACGGTGAACTCGTTAGGAGCGGTAACCCAGAACTCAGTATCGGCGGGGTTGGTGCGGCCCTGGTGGATAAAGGTGCCGATGTCTATCGAGCCGATCTGCTTCTTGGTCTTCCAGTCCAGCACGAAAACCTTGCCCTGGACCATGTCCGATACGAAGGCGTTATTATCGCCCTTGTCCCAGCCTATGCCGCAGACGGACATGCCGACCGGGATGGAATCAACCGCCTTTTCCTTAACCGGGTCGAACACGTACACGTGGCCGTCGGCCATATCCTCATAATAGATATCGCCGTCGGGGCCGGGGATCGCGCCGCAGAACTTATTGCCGACCTGGCCCAAGTCGGTGAGCTTCTGCGTGTCGAGGTTGTACTTCATTACCTTGCCGTTCAAAAGACCGACAAAGAGGTCGCGGCCTACAAGCGCGGCTCCATGCGTGCCGCCGCCCGGCCCCTTGTGCGCAGGGTCAAGCTGGAGACCGGCTATCTTGCCCTCCAGTCTCGCCGCCGGCGCCGGTAATTACAATCCTGTCCAAGTCGCCGGTGGCGAGGTTAAGCACCGCCAGGTGTCCGCCGTGTCCTGCAACATACGCCGTACCGGAAAGCATCGGCGCGTCTTCTGCGCACGCCAGGCCCGCCGTGGCCATAAGCGCCGCGGCAGCAAGGGTAAAATAAAGCATCATCTTCTTCATGGCTTTTTCCTCCAGAACTGTTTGCCACTTTAAAAGCCGGAATCCGCCGAAACCGGCTGTTCCCCATAAATTCGCTAAATGCAGATTCACGATAAGTTGTTCTTTTCACCTCCTTGCATTTTCGAATTACTCTCTAATGAACAGGAAATAGACCATCGTCCAGCTTCCGAGGATGATGAATATTACGCTGACCAGGCTGCCGAGCGCCAGGGTGGAAAGGCCGGTCAGGCCGTGGCCTATGTTGCACCCGCCGGCAAGCGACGCGCCGAAGCCCATCATAAGCCCGCCGCAGAACTGGGTGACAAGCGACTGGGCCTTGGGCGCGCGCCAGGAAAACTCTTTATTTTTAAACGCCGAGGTGAAGGAGCCGAGCACCAGCCCGAAGATCATCCAGACGCTCCATGTAAGCGTCCCAAGCTTTCCTATCACGGAAGAGACGTCCGCCTGGGAATGCCCGCGCGGCCTTCTGCACCGCCGCCAGCTTGGCGGAACCGGTAAACCAGGCCGTCAGTTCGTTTAACGGGCCGGTGAATGAAAGGCCCCTGGCCTGCGAAAACCCGCCATAGACCTGGGAGGTATAGAAGGCGGCGATGCCGATTAAACCGACAATTATGCCGGTAAGCCACCAGGAGAACCCTTTCTGGCTGGCGGGCCTTTTGAAGTTCCCCTTGGCGATGAATATGAGCGCCGGGACGGCGAGGAGGGCTATTACCAGCCAGCGGTTTATGCCGAGGATGCTGTATATGGTAACGGGCAGCGGGTTGCCGTTGCGCGTCCACCACGCTGTACATGAACTTCGCGGAGGAGAGGTTGGAGGGGTCGAAACCCGGCCCGAACCAGAAGAACTTGGCGATCGGGTTAAGGGCGCCGGAAAGGGTCGAGGCCGCCGCCAGGAGGAACCCCAGGGCCGCGAACCAGGAGCCTATCATACCCTCGCCTATCCTGTAAAGGGTGCCTGTAGCGCAGCCGCCGCCCAGGACCATGCCTATTCCGAACAGATATCCGCCCAGGACGTTCGCGAGCCAGGTGAAAGGTATCGACCTGAGCTTCAGAATCCCCGCCGCTTCAAGGCCGTTTGCCCCTATTATCAATATGAGGAGCGCCAGGATATATATCCTGAATACGGTGAAGTCGCGGGAGAGGAGCACCTCCCTGAACGCGGTGTTCATGCAGAATCGCCCGTGCTGCAGGGTGTACCCGAAGATGATCCCTACCCCGAGCCCGGAAATAATCAGCGGCCAGTCCATAATCAAAAGACCTCCTCTTTAAAATAGATGGGTTTAATTAACCACAATTTATGATTGCAAAAGTTCTGCCACCCCGCGCGGTTTTCTGTCTTTTCGTAAAACCCATGATTGAAAAGGAGAAAAAGCTTCCAGACCTTAAGAGCAAAGTCCTAAATGGGATTAAAAGCCACATGAGTTGAGGCATACATGCCCCACTTAGACCTTTTTTGTCCCAAAAAAAGATTTTTAAGAGTACTTACAGGCGGTCCGGGGGAAAAAATCGGTCCACTCCACAAATTCTCTTATTCTATGTTATAATGAATAAAAATTACGGCACTGGGATATCAGCCGAATTTCAACCCCTGTGCCGTGCAAGAACGGCCCTTCAGCTTTTCGCATTATACCGAAGTAAGCTCCCATCCCTAGATTTACCGACGTAACGTATTCTGGTTGTTAATTAATTAAGGAGGAGATGGCCAGGACGGCAGCATGCCGCCTTGCCAGAAGATCATTCCATGAAGCTGGACAAGTTCGATATTATTAATATCTCCGCCGCGGTAGTTCTTGCGGCCGGAGCGGTTTTTTATGGTGTGGCGGACGGAAAGACCGCCGCCGCGGACGGCATCGCCGCGGCCAGGTCCGGCAGGATCAAGGCGGACCCGGACATGGCCCCGAAGATAGCCGCGGCGAAGGTCTTGATGGATTCGGGCGGGGTGCGGGAAGCGGCCCAGACGCTGAAAGATTTATGCCGCAAGGACCCCTTCGACGCCTCGGCCCATGCCCTTCTGGGGCAGGCGTGCTCCCGCCTCCAGGACTATCCGTCAGCGGTGAAAGAGTACAGGATGTGTCTGGCGCTCGATGCGGACTACGTGGACAAAAAGTCCGCTAAGTTCATTGGCAAGAGGATTAATTGCACGCTGGGCGATTGCAAGCCGCAGTTAGAGTCGGAGCTTTCAAAGAATCCGGGTGACAAGCAAGCTTCAGGGGCAATGCAGGATGTGAATTACCTTGAGAGGATGCTGGCGGGAGGTTGTGAATAACCCTTCCTGGCCATTTCTTGGACGTTTCCGATAAGGTCATATTGTCCAATGATTGCATTCGTAAAAAAACATAAAGAAATACTCGTTATCCTCGCGGTGGGCATGGCGATGGGCATAGCCGGGGAATGTCTCGGGTGCCTGGGAAACCCAAAGAACTCAGGTATATGCATCTCCTGCTTCATGGAGAACCTGGCCGGGTCGCTTGGGCTGCATAATAACGTGAGGATGCAGTACATCCGCCCGGAGCTTATCGGGTTCATCATGGGCGGGACCGTTTCCGCATTCATATCAAAGGAGTTCAAGCCGGAAGGAGGCTCGTCTCCGATGCTCCGGTTCATGGCGGGCGTCCTTCTTATCGTCGGCTGCTCCGTTTTCCTGGGGTGTCCAATCAAGATGGTCCTCAGGGTGACGAACGGCGATTTCACGGCGTTTGCCGGGGTCGCCGGTCTGGTCGCGGGCGTATGGATAGGTTTCCAGTTCTTAAGACGCGGCTTCTACCTCGGCGACAGCTCGTCCATGCCCTTCCTCAACGGACTTGTCATACCGGCGATATTCATCGCGCTTCTCGTGGGCCTGTTATTGAAGCCGGATTTCCTGCACTTCTCGGTAACCGGCCCCGGCGCCCAGGCGGCCAAACTGAAATTGTCGATGACTTCCGGGCTGGCGATAGGCTTCCTGGCCCAGCGCTCGCGTTTCTGCATTACGGGCAGCATCGGGAACTTCCTCGTCTCCGGCGGCAAAAAGATGATAGCCGGACTTATGGCATTTGTGGTAACGGCGCTCGGGGTAAGCCTGTACAAGGGTTTTTTCTCGCCGGGGTTCGAAGGCCAGCCCGGCTCTCACCTGGCCTACGGCTGGAGCTTCATGGGGATGGCGTTGGTGGGGACCGTATCCGTGATGATAGGCGGATGCCCGTTCAGGCAGCTCATCCTGGCCAGCCAGGGGAGCACGGACGCGGGGGCGGCAGTCCTGGGCATGGTAGCGGGCGGGGCGATCGTGCAGGCCTGGAGCATAACCAGCACGGACATGGGCCCGACGGTCTACGGCGAAGTGGCCACGTTAACCGGCCTCTCCCTGGTGCTGGTGCTGGGCATTATGATGCGGGCGCGGGAATGATTTTATACAAATCCGGTAAGCTTTATCGAGTGAGTAAAGAGGACCAGGCAGTATATAATTCAGAACCTATCGGTATAATAAAAAAATGATATACCTCGATAACGCGGCAACGTCGCATCCAAAGCCCGAATCCGTCTACAGGCAGATCGACTTCGTCCTCAGGAACTACTCCGCCAACCCGGGCCGCTCCGGCCACAGGATGGCCATAGAGGCGAACCGGGTAATCTTCGAGGGCAGGGAAAACGTCGCCCGCCTGTTTAACATCAGGCACCCGGAGAGGATAATCTTTACCTGCAACGCCACGGCCGCTTTGAACCTCGCATTGAAGGGCATCCTTCAGCCGGGCGACCACTGCATCACGTCCAACATGGAGCATAACTCCATAGTCAGGCCGCTGAAGTTCCTCTCCCAGCAGGGCGTGAACGTACACGCGGTCCGCGCTTCCAGGGAGGGGTCAATAGACCCGGATGAGATATCGTACGCCATTAACTGCGAGACCAGGCTTATAGCCGTAACCCACGCCTCAAACGTCATAGGCACGATTACGCCTATAACTGAGATTATAAAGGCCGCCCACGACAAGGAAGTACCCGTACTTATCGACGCCGCCCAGACCGCGGGCTCCGTCCCCATCGATGTCGAGGCGCTTGGAGTGGACCTGCTCGCCTGTCCGGGGCACAAGGGGCTTTTCGGCCCGCAAGGGACAGGGTTCCTCTACGTATCTCCGAATATAAACTTAAACCCCACCGTCTTCGGCGGGACCGGCTCGCGCTCCGACCTGGACAGGATGCCGGACTTCCTGCCGGACCGCTACGAGGCGGGGACCTTGAATACTCCCGGTATCGCGGGACTGGGCGCGGGCGCGGAGTTCATCTATGCGGAGGGCATCGAGACGGTCCGGGCGCACGAGAAGCATATACTCTTCCGGCTGATAGACGGCCTGTCGGGGATACCGAAGGTAAAAATCTACGGTACTAAAGACATAGAGCGGCGCGCGGCCGTCGTATCGTTCACGATTGAAGGCGTGGACCCGGCGGTCATCGGGGACAAGCTGGACACCGATTTCGGCATCGCCGTGCGCGTGGGGATACACTGCGCCCCCGACGCCCATAAAGTAATCGGAAGTTACCCCAAGGGCACGGTGCGGATGAGCCCCGGATATTTCACTGCCCCGGAAGACATAGACCGTGCAATAGAGACTATCGGCGCAATAGCGGGAGACAAAAAAAACTATCACGCCCTGTCCCTCTCCGCCCCCACCCTGCCCTCCCCCGCGGGCGGCGAGGGTAACGGGAAATGGCCATTATAGACGAGGGGTTAAGGGAGGGAGTATATGGAAGAGCAATATAAGATTTTCGTCTTCAAGAGCACCTACCTTACCTTTAAGGCGGAACGGGCGCTGAAGAACGCCGGGCTTACGTGCAAGGTAGTGACAAAGCCCCGCGACATAAGCTCCGACTGCGGGCTTGCCATCCGGGTAAGCGCGGCGGACGAGCCCACGGTCTCCGGGGTCATGAGCAATTCCGGGATCGCGAGCCTGGGAGTGTGGTAATTCCTGAATCAGGGTATATTTTGCTCAAAGCCGTCCTGTAAGCCGAATTCTGTATCCGGGGAATAAGCCCCGGACGGCGGCCATTCCTCTGGGACGCGGATTACTCCGAGCCTCAAGCGGCCTGACCCGGGGACATCGGGCGGGCAGCCCTTATCGTCCCCCTATTTGGCCTTGCTCCGGGTGGGGTTTGCCATGCCTTGGACGTCGCCGCCCAAGCGGTGAGCTCTTACCTCGCCGTTTCACCCTTACTCCCCTGATCGGAAGCGGTCTCTCTCTGTTGCACTTTCCGTGGGGTCAGCCCCCCTGGACGTTATCCAGCACCCTGCCCTGCGGAGTTCGGACTTTCCTCTGAAGTCTCCACCTCCCAAGGGGTGGGAATAAATAAGCAACAGCGGCCGCCCGGACGGCTTTGAGCTAACTGATTATATAATATACAGAGAATTTTGGGAAGGGATAGTTAGGAGGTTATTTTTTTATCTATCGCTTCGTTCGCCAGGGCGTCGGCGTGGGCGTTTTTGGCGCGCGGGATGTGGGTGATGCGGAATTTCTTGAGGCCGGAGGTAAGCTTTTTCGCCTCCGTATAAAGCGGCAGCAGCAGTGGGTGCTTTACCTTGTACTCGCCCTTCATCTGCTTGACTAAAAGCTCGGAATCGGCGAATACGGAAATATCCTCCGCGCCCATCTCACGGCAGACCTGGAGGCCTATCAGAAGGGCCGTATATTCCGCCTGGTTGTTGGTGGCCTTTCCCAGGTAGCGCCTTATTTCCCTTAATCTATTGCCGGAGGAGTCTTCGATCAGCACGCCGATGCCGGCCTCGCCGGGGTTGCCCCTTGACGCGCCGTCGGTGAAGATGCGAAGCGCGCGCGCTTCTGTCCGCGGGAGCAAACGGAAAACCTTCCTGCTCGGCGCCTCCCCGCTCCCGCAAGCGGGTTGCTTCCCCTTCGGCCCGGGCGCGAGTTCGCCATCTCCCACCGCCCCGGCCGCCTCCATAAGGAGCGCCCGCAGGCCCTCTTTACCGACCTCCGGATGCTCCTTCATCACCGCCCGGAAAGACAGCGTCCCGGCCAGGAGCCTGAGCGCCTCGGACTTCTTCACCCGGCGGCCTCTTCCGGGGCCGCTTCCTTTACGGCCTCTTTGACTTCTTCTTTATAGAAGAGGATGCGGCGGCAGTTGTTGCATTTTATTATGCTCTCGCCCTTTCTGACGTTGTTGTACATCTGCGGCGGGATCATCATCCTGCATCCGGTGCATGCGGTGTTCGCAGCCTCGACTACCGCCGATTCGGGATATTTGTGAAGGAGGTTGTTATAGTATTGGGCGACCGTTTCCGTTACCTTCGGGAAAGTCTCTTCCCGCTTCTTCGTAAGCTCCACTATCTCCTCGTCCCCGGATTTGAAACGCCCCTCTATCTCGACTTTGCGCTTGTTAAAACTTTCCTCTTCCTCGTCCGCCAGCTTCTTTTTCTCGACGAGTGCGGCTTCGGCCTGTTCCACCTTCTCCATCAGCTGAAGTTCCGCCTCCTCGATTTTCGTTATCTTCTTCTGGCAGTCTTCGATCTCTTTCAAGTGGGCGAAATATTCCTTGTTCGTCTTTATGTCGGTGGTACGGAGCTTCAGTTTGTTCAGGTGCTCGTTCTCCGCCTGGAGTTCGTCCTCCGCCGCGCGCTTTTCCTTGTTCGCCTGGTCCAGTTCGGCCTGCGACGCGTCCATGTCCGCCTTTATCTCCCGGAGCGTCTCCCCCGCGTACCCGATGAGCTTGGGGAGCCTTTCCCTGTCCTTCCTGAGTTCGTGCAGCCGGGCATCGATTACCTGAAGGTCCATCAATAGCTTTAGGTCTTCCAGCACTTCTTCCTCCGTTTTTTAAAAAACCAAATAAAAAAGCCGGATGGTTTTTTCCCTCCGGCCGGTCAGATATTTTTCCAGGGTGCGATCTGGGTTGTGCAGTTCTCCACGGATATTCCGAGCGCCTTTTCCCTGAACTTCTCCCGGAGCCTTGCGGCAAGGCGCTCCATGGCCGGGAGTTCCGTCCCCTGATGTCCGGCGTCGATAAGGCAGATGCCCCGCGCCAGCGCCGAAAGCGCCTGGTGGTATTTCACGTCCCCGGTAATAAAGGCGTCCGCGCCCGAGTCCGCCGCAAGTTCCAGTAAATCGGCCCCGCTTCCGCCGCAGAGGGCGACAGCATGTATTTTCCTGCTCGGCTCCCCGGTCAGCCTTACTTCTTCAAGAGAGAGCGCCTTCTTTACCCTCTCGGCAAGCGCTTTTGCGGTAATCGGCTTTTTTAAGCTCCCGATCCTTCCGAAGCCTTCGTCCCGGTTGCCTTCCATCGGCTCCAGCGGCCGCGTACCCAAAAGCCCCAGCCTCTCGGCCAGGAAATCGTTCAGGCCGCCTGAAGCCCTGTCGAAGCTGGTATGCGCGGCATAGACAGCGATTTTATTTTTTATGGATGTGGTTACGGCCAGGCCGTTGCCTCTGGAGAGGTCGAGCGATTTTATGGGGTCGAAAAAGAGCGGGTGGTGCGTGACTACTAAGTTTATCTTTTTTCCCGCCGCCTCCCGCAATACTTCCGGGAGCGGGTCCAGCGCGATCATCACTTTCTTGACCTCCCACTCCGGGTCTCCTAACTGGAGTCCGGTATTGTCCCACTGGGCAGCAAGTGCAGGCGGGAACATCTCTTCTATTTGCTGGATTACTTCTTTTAACTTCGGCATCGCCTCAAAAAAGGAGGGTGGTGGGCCCGCCAGGATTCGAACCTGGGACAATCCGGTTATGAGCCGGGGGCTCTACCAACTGAGCTACGGGCCCTAAAAAAGGAATAACTATATTGCCTTAATCCACGGCAGGTTGTCAAGACGAAAAATTCCCGTCCGTTGCCTTATTATTATACTTCAAGTTCGCGGTATCGCAAGCGGGGGGCCAAAAAATGCTTTGTGGGCGCCGTGGATTTATATTATACTGAATTTTTCACTTTATTTTTACTTTCTTTTCGGGTGAAAAGAAAGTAACAAAGAAAAGCCGGATTTAAATTCCCGCTTTCTTTTGGTTACTTTTCTTTCACGTGAAAGAGAAAGTAACGACTTTAAGGAGAACTATCGGGATGGAAAATGTACGCGTCCGTTTCGCCCCCTCGCCTACCGGGTTTCTGCATATCGGCGGGGTGAGGACCGCGCTTTTTAACTGGCTCTACGCCAGGCACTACGGCGGCACGTTTATCCTTCGCATCGAGGACACCGACCAGACCCGCTCCACGGACGAGTCCATACAGGCGATTCTGCAGGGGATGGAGTGGTGCGGGATGGACTGGGACGAGGGGCCGGGCAACCCAGGGCCGCACGGGCCGTACCGCCAGACGGAGCGCATGGCGCTCTACCGCGAGCACGTCGAGAAGCTCCTTGCTTCCGGGCGCGCCTATAAATGCTACTGCACGCCCGAGGAGCTGGAAGGGCGCAGGAAGGCCGCCCTGGCCGAGGGCCGTCCGCCGAAGTACGACCGGCGCTGCCTGGAGCTTTCGACCCCGCCTCCGGGCAGGCAGGCGGTGATACGGTTCAAGGCGGAGTTGGAGGGAAAAACGGTGGTCGAAGACCTCATCAAGGGAGAGGTCGTCTTCGACAACTCCGTCCTCGACGACTTAATCATCATGCGCTCGGACGGATGGCCGACTTATAACTTCGCCGTCGTCGTCGATGACGCCACCATGGGGATAACCCACGTGCTGCGGGGCGACGACCACCTGAACAACACCCCGCGCCAGATGCAGATGTACGACGCCCTGGGATACGCCCTGCCGAAGTTCGGGCACCTTTCCATGATATTGGGGCCGGACAAGGCCCGCCTCAGCAAGCGCCACGGCGCGACCTCCATAATGCAGTACAAGGAGATGGGCTACCTGCCGGAGGCGATGGTGAACTACCTTGTCCGCCTGGGTTGGTCGTTCGGAGACCAGGAGATATTTACCATTAGACGATATGATAAAAAATTTCTCTCTGGACACCGTCTCCTCATCCGCCGCGATATTCAATCCGGACAAGCTGAAATGGATTAACCACCACTGGATAAACGATAAATCTCCGCGTGAGATCGCGAAACTCCTTCTGCCGATACTGGCGGAGATGGATTTAGCGCCGCCCGAAGTCGTTACGGAGATGCGCGAGGGCCGGTACGGGACGGACGCGAGAGACGACCTGTGGAGCCTGGACAGGCTTGAGAAGGTAGTCCTGGCCCAGCGTGAGAAGAGCCATACGTTAGTCGAGATGGCGGAGCTGTCGAAATATTTCTTTGTCGAGGAAATCGAGATGGACCCCAAATCTGCGGAGAAGTTCCTGACGGTTGAGACAAAGCCGGTGCTGGAGCGGCTTGTCTCGCTGTTGGAGGAGCTTCCCGCTTTCGACCACGAAGCGCTGGAGAAGGTTTTCCACCAGGTGATGGAAGAGACCGGGCTCAAAATGGGGAAGGTGGCCCAGCCCGTGCGTGTCGCAATCACCGGCGGGACGGTAAGCCCCGGCATTTACGAGACGCTGGATATTCTGGGCAAGGAGACGAGCCTGAAAAGGATGAGGGACGGCAATCGCGCATATTGCGGCGAAATAAACGTCAGGCGTGCAAAAAAAAGGAGCGGCATGTTTATTTGCACCGTCGTCTCCTGCATAGATGACGGTGCCGCCTCCAATGCCGCTCCCTTAAGATAAACATATATCCCGTTGGGAAAACCGTCAATCTTTTATAATCATAATAACTTAAGTTAGCGAGGGGCCGGGAGGCATGCCCGTATCAAGCAGGGCCTTAAGAAGAATGGCCTTGACAGAAAGCTTTCGTCTTAGGTAATATAGCGGCTCGTATTGGGGGATCGTCTAATGGTAGGACAGCAGTCTCTGGATCTGCCTATCGGGGTTCGAGTCCCTGTCCCCCAGCCAAAAATACACCGAATAATCAATCGGTTGCAACTGTAGAGTGAGGGACTTTCGCAAAGTAAACGGAAGTCTCTCCCCTCTGCGCCCCTTATTTGAAGTCTTCCCCGAAGTACCCCCTGATCTTTTCCTTGTCATCCCCGACGCCTTGATGTGGCTCCCGCAGACCTCGAAGGCCGCTTGTGTATGCCCGAAGCGCTTGATGAGGTTCATGAAATAAACAGGATTTGATTTACATGACTGCAGCAGTTATGGTAATATGCAAAATATTATGAAGAAAACGCATTTATCAAAAAAAGATTTCGAAACGCTTCTGGACCTCATCCATCTTTCCCTTTCCTGCGATAATGAAGCAGCTTTAAAAGATTTTATTTTCAAACTTGCCAAGTTCCTTCCTCACAATTTCGCGACTTGCGTCTTTGGAAATATCGACAGTGAAGGCATGAAAATTCCATACCATCATTTAAATGTAAATTACCCGGACGAATGGTCTAAGATATATGCCGAGAAAGAATTACATACTGTTGACCCTATCTTTAAAGAACATTTCGCTACTTTTGAAATGCAATACTGGGAAGATACCTATAAAAAACACAAAACCCCTAAAAGTTTTCTTTCCCTATCTCAGGATTTTGGACTGCTCGAAGGATATACTTTCGGCTTACGGAATATAAATAAGACAAAGGGGAGCCTTATTTCAATATCCGGAAACGACCTTGAACGTAATCCGCGCACCGAATATATCTTACATCATATAGTACCCCACATTCACCAGATGATGGAGAGAATCATCTGGCAAAATAAAAAACAAAATTATTGCCGCAAACTTTCTCCCAGAGAAACAGAGGTCCTGAAATGGATTTCCCATGGAAAGACAGACTGGGAAATATCCGTGATTTTAGGCATCAGCGTTAAAACGGTTAACCTTTATGTGTCCACTTTAATGGCTAAACTGGATGCTGCCAGCCGTACTCATGCCACCGCCATTGCGCTTGATTTAGGGCTCATCGAATTTGATTGACGGAACCTTGACAAATGATATAAGCTATATTTCACAAATGATATAAGCTATATTTGATAAATTATATAAGCTATACTTGACAAATGATATAAGCTATACTTGACTCATAAAGGAAAGTGGATTCTTTCGTTATTCTTATTTTAAACAGTGGAGCTACTCTCAACTAGAGTGTGCTTTTTTTAAAAGGGTTTATGGCTCACTATACCGAAAAATTACTTAAGAACTTGTTCTCGAAATATGATTCCGACATGACTTTAAGCCTTATTTCGGAATCTCTTTCCTGTGCTACCGAAGAAGATTTTAAAAAATTAGCAAGAATGTCACAGAAAATCATTCCTTTCGATTACATGACCTCCGGCATCGGCTTAATCGGCCCAAATGGTGTAAGTGATAATTTTGGACTTATAAACGTTAGTTATCCACAAGAGTGGATGGCTTTGTATCTTGAAAAAGGGTTTAATAAATTAGACCCTCTGGTTTTTTTTAACTTTACTCAATTTAAATTACAAGTTTGGGAGAAGACATATAAATTATGTGCGCCTCCCAAAAAACTACTTCATTTTGCCTCGGATTTCGGACTAAAGAACGGATATACACATGGAGTGCGAAATCATAAAACGACTGAGGGGAGTCTCTTTTCTTTTGCAGGAGACTATCTTGAATATTCCGAGAGAGAGCAAATAGCGCTCGAAATAATCATGCCGCACCTGCATCTTGCCTTAAGTAGAGTATTAAAGATAGCTCCTCCCAAGCTGTACAAAAAATTGACCGCACGCGAGATGGAAATTCTGAAATGGGCTGCCTGTGGAAAAACGTCCTGGGACACCTCCTTAATATTAGGAATCGGTGTTGAAACCGTTAAACAGCATATGAAAAATATCAGGCGGAAACTTGATGTAGTTTCGAAAAGTCAAGCTGTTGCTGTGGCTTTTGAGCAGAAGTTGATGGATATCCCCTAAACCATTCAGCCAGACCAGGTCTTTTCACCGAATTAACCTCTTCAAAGTTTCTCCAATCAATTATTGCCGCCACGGCTTTGACTCCGTCCGGCATTACTACTGGTTCGCCAATTTTATTACAAATTAGGCCCTGGGCATTTAGAAGCCTGAATATTTTGTATTCGACTACTAAGTAGAGGAACCTCACTTTGTTGGCAATACACCAATGATAAACAACCTTATACAAAAACATCGACATTCCAAAGACCCCTAAATCGTTTCTTATGAAATTCCTCCTGGCGTCTGGCTCTATGCATAATCTGGTTATTTCCGCCGTATCCGACTCCTTCCTTAAATTATGATCCGCTCCTACAAGCATTGGGAAAACTTTTTCCAGCATAAAAGGATGCACGGTCGATATTAAACGCAAATAGGCCTCAAGACGATTGTCAGCGAATACTCCAAAGGGTACGGAGGATATATCATATTCATCGATTTCCAAGTCATCAATCGGCTTCACCCAACCTAGCTCGTCCGAGAATACTTTCTTTCTTAATTTGAAAGACTGGTAAATCTCGTGGTCATTTGTCAAATCCTTAGCGGTATAGCGCCCTTCTTCGAGAGAAACCGAGATGTTTTCTTCTGCCTTAGTCGGTCTGTAAATACCAGAAAGCATTTCTTTCGTTAACATGGCCACCTCCAAATAATAGGGTTATATTTGGCAGGATAACCTGAAAAAGTTTCTTAATATATCCCCCCAAAGAGGGATATAAAGACGGAAGATTTTGAGGTAAAAGATTACGGTCAGGTTTTTACCACACCTAAACGTGACAGGGGAAAAATGGAAACAGAAGCGATTGGACCAGCAAAATATCAAAGATTATTAAAGGAAAAATTTGTTAAAGTTGGACTTGAAGATTTTTTTGATCACGAAGTTCTGAAGTTACTCTTCTCATACTCCAGGCCGAAAAAAGAAAGTAGGTGGTTGGCAGAATCGCTCATGGAGCATTATTACAGTTTTAAGAATATTATAGATGTTCCGTTGGGAGAGCTTGTGTCTTATCCTGGCATGGATGGACACTCGGCGATATTACTCAAATTTATAAAAGAAGGCTCCCAATTTTACTTAAAAGATAAAATAAAGAAGCAAAATGCCATCCTTCAATGGAAAGACATTATTTCATATTGTCGTTTTAGTATGGAAGGTTTGAAGAATGAACATTTTAAAGTTATCTTTTTAGATAACAGAAATTCAGTCTGCGGAATTGAAACCATGTATGAAGGAACTATTGATCAGGCTATTATTTATCCGAGGTCATTGATTAAGAAAGCCTTAGATTATAATGCGAGCAACTTGGTAATTGCTCATAATCATCCATCCGGCGACCCTGCCCCTTCCTCGCAAGATGTAGCGATTACTGAAGAGCTTTTTCGTGCAACAAAAAGTGTTGACATAGAGATACAAGATCATTTGATTATTGGATTCAATAAATATTTCAGCTTTCGTGATTCGGGTTTATTGTTTCATATGGAATAAGCGTTTTAATAGGGGTGTTTGAGAGGCTCGACGCGGAAATAAAGAGGGGCAAAATGAAAAATAAACTATTAAAAGGAACGGGGTTCGGCATCCTATTCAGCCTGCCGTTGTGGGCGTTGATTATAATGATTGCGTTCATCTCTATTACCTGGATGCAAGGAAGCGGTAAGCCTGCCAATGTGGTCTTCACGGGCAAGCCTGCGGCTCCACCAAGCGTGCGAGCGGCTTTACAGTCGCCGCCCAAACTCGCCGCTAAGCCGCCTCAGTTCATATATAAATGATTTATTCAACGATTTTTACGGCTAATATATCGCCGCATTAAGAACATGGTTACTGTTTAAATCATATAAAAAGGGCAGCCGAAAGGCGGCCCTTTTTTAATTTTACCGAGCGGT
>CAVTDB010000011.1:0-41494 GCA_963733375.1 Nitrospirota bacterium
CCAAGATTGCTATCACCGCGGAGTAAAGCGAAGTCTCTATCGAAATTACCTTCGCGGGGGCACTAGCAGCCTGTGGGAGCGCGGAAACCGGCGACGTGGCTGAAGCGGTCGACGTCTGCGCCGCCGGGGCCGGGTTCACTCCTTGAACCCCCTGAGGCTGAACGGGCGCCTGGACCGGGGCCGGGGCCTTGACCGGCATCGGCTTGGGAGGCGGGAATAAGTAGTTATAACCTACAAGTATGGCCACCGAGAGGGCTATTGCCAGTATTAAGTTCTTTTCCATTTAAACCTTTCAAGGTTAAGACCGTACTTTTCTTTCGCGTGAAAGAAAAGTACCAAAAGAAAGCGGAACTTTTGTACGGCTTTTCTTTGTGTTACTTTCTTTTCACCCGAAAAGAAAGTAACGGTTTTACGGTACTGGATCGAACCCGCCCGGATGAAACGGGTGGCATTTTAATATCCTTTTGGCGGTAAGGAAGAAGCCCTTGAAGAAATCATATTTCGTGAATGCACAAAGGGAGTATTCCGAACAGGATGGATAGAAACGGCAACGCGAAGGCAGAAGCGGCGATATGACCGCCCTGTATAGCTTAATGATGCCGATAAACAGCCATTTCAAGGCTTATCCCTCTCCCTGTCTTTAATCACGGCGGGACGTCCGTCCAAATCACGGCTTATAACCGGCGGGTTTGCCAGCGAGTCCGGTAATCCCGCCTTAATCTCGGCGAGCTTCCCGGCTATCCGCCGGACGTTCCTGGGCTATCTTAAAAAAAGGGGCGTCTCCTGCCCCTTTCCTTGCGATTAAAACCAGCTCCCACCCTGATAACGATGGGTCCAGTCCTGCCGGATGGCTTCCCGTATCCTCCGCTTCACGAGGTTACGCACGCATGCGCACCCGACCTTGCGGCTCACGGTCATCCCCACCCTTAAAGGCCCCTCTGCGGGCCTCATGACAGCTAATAAATATCTGCCCGGGCTTTTAATCCCCCCGCTGTATACCCGCTCGTACTCGGAGTGTCTCCTTATGCGGCGCGATTTATCGAGCGGGAACGGCATTGCCACTACCCCGAAAGGGAAAAACGTACTATTTCGTAAGTCTCTTGCGGCCTTTGGCGCGTCTGCGCTTGATAACTAACCGTCCGCCCGCGGTGGACATCCTGGTTCTGAACCCGTGGGTGCGTTTCATTTTGATGTTGCTTGGCTGAAAAGTGATGCTCATAGTCTTCTCCCGTTAAATTGATGCCTTCAGGTCAAAAAAGCGTATTATTATTCAAAACGAAGGAAAAGTCAAGGATAGTTTACTAAAACGCCCGGCATCTTGTCCCTGTTCATCCCTGTGTTTTTAAGATAAGAAAATAGTAACACTAATAGCTAGTGGCTGTGGAATTGTGGGGGGCGCTGTTAAGACCCCGTTAAGACACGTAAACCGGAGGTGGAAATCCTGTGGGTAAAATGGCCCCGCAACGGCCCTGACACTCTGCGTAACTACCCGCCTTAGTATTTAAAAATACTTGAATTAACAGGTTTTTAAACTTTATTCAAGGGATAGAAATTTCTTGATTACCGACCCTGTTTCTGTTATCATGCAACACTCCCCTATAAGGGGGATTAAGCGGGCAGGGGGACGGTTTGTTGCCGCCGTGTCCGCGTAATGTCTCGGGGCCGTGTCGTTTTAGTGACCGGCAAACTGGCAAGGACGCGCGTTGCCCTTTAAGCCCATAGACGGGACAAAGATCAGGGGCGTGGATGTGCAAAGGAATTCAAATGGGGAGCCAGGCTCTAAATTGGAGGGGGCTTGTGTTCCTGAGTAATTTAGACAGCTTTTTTGAAGCGTCTCCCCGCAAAGAAGCAAAACAACGGAAAAACGCGGACTTAAACCCTGTGAAAAATAATAGCTTAACGCACGGTTTTAAGGTAAAAAGCAATTGAAAAATAAGTGAAAATTAACTTATCAACACCTGTGGAAAACGATGTGCGTAACTAAGGCGCGGGAATAGACGCCTAAAACCATTATTGGTGAAGGCTTTATGGATTATCAGGAAAAATTATGCAGGAAGTAGTAAAGGATATCTGGTCGGAGGCACGGGAGCTTATATCGAAAGAGGTGAGCCGCCAGAACTTCGACACCTGGATACGCCCAGTGCGGCTCCAGTCCATAGACGGGACGGGGGTGACGTTAAGCGTCCCGAACCGGTTCTTTAAAGAATGGCTGCACGAGCATTATTTCGAGCTTCTGACCCGGGTACTGAAGGAAGTGCTGGAAAGGGACGAAATCGCCCTTTCTTTTCAGAATATCCAAAGGGGGCCAGGCGGCAGGGCACGGCCTGGAAGAGATGCCGCCTGCTCCGGCCCTTCCGGCACCCCAGGTCCCGGTTGCCGCAGAACCCCAGAAGATAAGGGTAAAAAACAACGGCTTCAACCCCAAATACACCTTCTGCAGTTTCGTGGTCGGCAAGTCGAACGAGTTCGCGCATGCCGCGGCCAAAGCCGTCGCGGAAAACCCGGCCAGGGCTTATAACCCGCTCTTCGTTTACGGCGGCGTCGGACTGGGGAAGACCCACCTGCTCCAGGCCATCTGCGCGTACATAAAAGAGCACTCCCCAAAGACGCGGATAACCTTCTTGACTTCGGAGGAGTTCACAAACGAGCTTATCTCGTCCATCCACTACAACCGGATGACCGAGTTTCGGAACAAATACAGGAATACCGACCTCCTGGTTATAGACGACATACAGTTCATAGCGGGCAAGGAGCGCACCCAGGAGGAATTTTTCCATACGTTCAATACCCTGCACGAATACGGCAAGCAGATAGTGATGTCCTCCGACCGCTTCCCCAAAGAGATGCCGGACATGGAGGAGCGCCTCCGGTCGCGTTTTGAATGGGGGCTCATAGCGGACATCCAGCCGCCGGACATGGAGACGAAGGCGGCCATCGTGGCGAAGAAGGCGGAGCAGGAAGGCATAACCGTCCCGGAAGACGTGGCAATGTTTTTGGCCAACAACATAAAATCCAACGTCCGGGAGCTGGAGGGCTCGCTGATACGCTTGGGGGCCTACGCATCGCTTACGGGCCGCCAGATAACCCTGGAGCTTGCCAGGACGGTGTTAAGGGACGTCATAACCGAAAAGGAGAGGGTAATCGGCCTGGACGAGATAATAAAACTCGTGGCCGACCACTTCCAGATAAAGATATCCGAGATAAAGTCCAAGAAACGGACCCGGAACCTGGTGCACCCCCGGCAGGTGGCGATGTATTTATGCAGGACGGTCGCCGGCAGCTCTCTTCCGGAGGTCGGGAAGGCGTTCGGCGGGAAAGACCATACCACGGTCCTGCACGCATGCCGGCAGGTGGACGGGAAGCGTTCAAGCGATATCAAGTTCGACGCAGAGGTAGAGTCCCTGGCAAAGGCGGTAAAGGGATAAATCTGATATGACCGACGAGATAGCAGGTAAATATTCGGACATTATTTTTTATTCATCGCCAGAGGGCGACACCCGCGTCGAGGTGCTTTTTGGCGATGAAACGTTCTGGTTGAGTCAAAAACGGATGGCGGAATTATTTGGCGTGGATGTTCGTACAATAAATGAGCATCTAAAAAATATATTTAATACCAACGAGTTGGATGATAATTCAGTTATCCGGAAAATCCGGATAACTGCCGAAGATGGAAAAAATTATCTAACAAATTTTTATAATTTGGATGCAATTATCGCCGTTGGTTACCGGGTAAACAGCTACCAAGCAACTCAGTTCCGTATGTGGGCCACGAAGACACTTAAAGAATTTATTGTAAAAGGTTTTGTCCTCGACGATGAAAGGCTCAAGCAAGGGAAAAAATTCGGTCGGGATTACTTCGATGAGCTTCTTGAGCGTATTCGAGAGATACGGGCGAGCGAGAGGCGGTTTTACCAGAAGATAACGGATATTTATCAGCAGTGCAGTATCGACTATGATAAAAATGCTGAAATAACCAAAAATTTCTTTGCAATTATTCAGAATAAGCTGCATTGGGCAGTAATGGGAAAAACTGCCGCGGAAATAATTGCTGGCAGGGCTCACGCGGATAAGCCGAAAATGGGACTAATGACCTGGAAAAACAGCCCGGACGGGAAAATAATGAAGTCCGACGTTCTCGGTAGCTAAGAATTATATGACCGAAAAAGAAATAAAGGGGCTTGAAAGACTGGTATCGAGGTACCTTGATTATGCCGAGGATCTGGCTGCAAGGATGATACCTATGACGATGAAGGATTGTGTTGAAAAACTCGATGGTTTCCTAAAATTTAACGAATATAAAATATTGGATAACCCGGGCAAGGTACGCCATGAAGCGGCAAAAAGACTAGCTGAATCCCATTATGAGAAATTCAGGGTGATACAGGACAGGGAGTTTGAGAGCGATTTTGATAAGGAAGTGAAAAAGATTTCCCTTCCTCGTAGAAAAACCAATCATAAAAGAGAAGACGCATAAATTTATTTTTATATTTAATCGGAGGGTGAGCGAATGAAATTCCAGATCAAGAAGGAAGAGTTCCTCAAGGGGTTGTCAAGGGTCCAGTCCGTGGCGGACAGGCGGAACACCATGCCCATCCTCTCTAACGCCCTGATAGAGACCGTGGACGGGGGTATTGCCATAACCGCTACCGATTTAGAGATCGGCCTGAGGGGCGTTTACCAGGCGGAGGTGACGGAGCCGGGCGGGGTGACACTGTCGGCCAGGAAGCTCTTCGAGATCGTGAGGGAGCTGCCCGAGGAAGACGTATCGGTGGAGAGCGCGGAGAACAACTGGGCCACCATAAGGAGCGGGAAGGCGACCTTCAAGTTCACGGGGCTGGCCAAGGAGGAGTTCCCCACCCTGCCCGAGATGGAGGGGGCGCAGTTCGTGCCGGTGGACTCTGTCCTGATGCACGAGCTTATCAGAAAGACCATCTTCGCCGCGGGCGACAACGATACAAGATACGTGCTGAACGGCATTTATATGGTCCTGTCAAGCGTCGATGGCGGCTCCCAGATAGAGATGGTGGGCACGGACGGCCACCGCCTTGCCGTGCTGAAGCGGACAATCGCAACCAAGGCCGAGCCGGGCACGGCTATAATACCCAAGAAATCGGCAAACGAGCTGAAAAAACTTCTGGACGAGGGCGAGGGCGAGCTGATGATGGCGCTCTCCAAGAACCACATCGTCTTCCGCCTCGGCTCGCTTTATATGGTAACGCGCCTAATCGAGGGGAACTACCCCAACTACGAGCAGGTTATCCCCACCACGAACGACAAGACGGTCTTCGTGGAAAAGGTCCTTCTCTCCGCCGCATTGAAGCGCGTCTCCCTTCTCTCCCGGGAACGGACGAACGCGGTGAAGTTCACCTTCTCGAAGGAGAAGGCGGCGCTTTCCTCCCAGAACCCGGAGATGGGCGAGGCCAAAGAGGACATCCCGGTCGAGTACGGCGGCTCCGAGATAGAGGTCGGCTTCAACGCCAAGTACCTGCTTGACGCCCTCTCCGTGATGGACCAGGATAAGGTCAGCCTGCTTCTGAAGGACAACCTCTCGCCCTGCATCATCAGCCAGGCCGGGGGCGAGGCGTACAAGTGCGTCGTCATGCCGATGCGGGTATAAAAATTCCTACTTTCTTTTCGGGTGAAAAGCGGCTAGGGCGCCGCGCATTTGTCCATCTTCGGAGCCTTCGCCTCCGTAAGGTGGAAGTAGCAAAGAAAAGCCGGACTTAAAAACACCGTTTTCTTTTGCTACTTTTCTTTTTCGTAAAAGAAAAGTAGAGGTTTGATGTTCTTTAAGAATTTGATTCTGCGCAACATGCGCAACTATAAAAATCTGGAGCTTGCGCTCACCCCGGGCCTGAACCTCTTTTACGGGGGAAACGCCCAGGGGAAGACGAACCTGCTTGAGGCCGCGTGCCTGCTGGCGTCGCTTCGGTCGTTTCGGGGAGTGAAGCCTTTCGCCGCAGTCTCCTGGGATTCCCAGGAAGGCCTGATCCAGGGGGAGGCGGCGCGCCATAACGGGCGTCTGCGGAAATTAAAGCTTTCCATCGGACGGGGCGAGCGGAAGGTGCTCCTGGACGGGAAGCGTCCGGAGTCCGCGGCGGACTACCTCCTGAGCGTGCGGGTAATAAGTTTTTCGCCGGAGGATTTATTCCTCGTGAAGGAATATCCCTCCTCCAGGCGCCGGTTCCTGGACCGCTCGGTATTTCACCTGCGGCCCTCCTACCTTGGGCTGGTCAATCAATGCCGGGCGGCGTCAAAGCAGCTCAACTCGGCGCTGAAGGCCGGCGCCGGGTACAGTGGCGGCAGGTGCGGGGGTAGACGGGGCGCAGGACGCGGGGGGACGGAGCGAACTGGCCGGGGACGGCGGGAGATATCGGGCATATAAAGAGCTGGGAGGAAGCGGCCGCGCCTTTGTTCGCGGAAGTGACCTTGCGGCGGCGGGAGCGGGCGGAGATACTGGCTCCGCTGGCCGGGGAGATATTTGAAAAGACCCTGGGCGGAGGCCGTCTGGAACTTAAATACAAGTCGGCGGCGAAGGGGTCGGATTTAAAGGAACTGACCGGAGAGTATTTAAAACTTTTCGAAAAAAGGCGTCCGGAGGGTATGAAGCGGCGGCACAGCCTGGTCGGGCCTCATACGGACGACCTGGAAGTCCTGTTAGACGGGCGGGAGATGAAGCTCACGGCTTCGCGGGGCCAGGGTAAGCTCGCGCTTTTGTCCCTGGTCCTGGCGGACGCGGTGCAGTATAGAGAGCGCGCGGGCGAATACCCGGTGCTCCTTTTTGACGATGCGGGCTCGGAGCTGGACGACAAGAGGCTTGGGGCGCTCATGGATATGGTATCGACGATGGGCCAGGTCCTGATTACGTCCACCGACGGCGGCCTTCTCGGAAACAGAGAGGGCGCGAAGTTCAAAGTCGAGGCGGACCAGGACGGGGCAAGAGTAAGTCGTTACTTTCTTTTCGGGTGAAAAGAAAGTAACACAAAGAAAAGCCGGGGTTTAAACCCCCCGCTTTCTTTTGGTTCTTTTCTTTCCCGCGAAAGAAAAGAACGGTCTTACGAATTTGATTTTCAAGGAGAGATAAATAAATGGCAAAGGCGCCGGTGGAAGAACGTTACGAGGCGGAACAGATAAGGGTTCTGGAGGGGCTGGAGGCGGTAAGGAAGCGCCCGGCGATGTATATCGGGAGCACCTCGGTCCTGGGCCTGCATCACCTGGTCTATGAGGTTGTGGACAACTCCGTGGATGAGGCGCTGGGCGGCTATTGCGAGAACATAAGCGTCATCATCCATATCGACGACTCCGTCACCGTGGAGGACGACGGCCGGGGCATCCCTACCGGCATGCACCCCACGGAGAACAGACCCGCCGCGGAGGTCGCGCTTACCGTGCTCCACGCGGGCGGCAAGTTCGAAGGCTCGTCCTATAAGGTATCCGGCGGCCTGCACGGCGTCGGCATATCCGTAGTCAACGCGCTCTCCGAGTGGCTGGAGCTTGAGATCTGGCGCGAGGGCAAGGCCTGGGAGCAGCGCTACGAACGGGGCAACCCGGTGACGTCTCTGACGGTTACGGGCAATACCAAAAAACGCGGGACGAAGGTGACGTTCAAGCCGGACAGCCTGATATTCGAGGAGACCACGGAGTTTTCCTACGAGACGCTCTCTCAGAGGCTCCGGGAGATGGCCTTCTTAAACAAGGGCCTAAAAATATCCATAAAGGACGAGCGTTCGGACAAAGAGCACGTATTCCTCTACCAGGGCGGCATCGTGTCTTTCGTGGAGCACCTGAGCAAGAACAAGACGCCCCTCCACCCGAAGCCGATTTATATCACCAAGGAAAAGGACGCGCTGATAATGGAGGCCGCGCTTCAGTACAACGACGGCTACGTCGAGAACCTCTACTCGTTCGCGAACAACATCAACACGCACGAGGGCGGTACGCACCTGATAGGGTTCAAGTCCGCGCTGACCCGCGCGGTGAACAACTACGCCACGGCGTCCGGCGCGGCCAAGAACCTCAAGGAGTCCATCTCAGGTGATGACATACGCGAGGGCTTGACGGCTGTCATCTCCGTAAAGCTCCCGAACCCGCAGTTCGAAGGCCAGACCAAGACCAAACTCGGAAACTCCGAGGTCAAGGGCCTGGTTGACGGCGCGGTATACGACGCGCTCTCCACTTTCTTCGAGGAGAACCCCTCGGTCGCAAAACGCATCACGGAGAAGGCGATCACGGCCTCCCGCGCAAGGGACGCGGCGAGGAGGGCCAGGGAGCTGACAAGGCGCAAAGGGGCGCTTGACGGCGGCGGCCTGCCCGGAAAGCTCGCCGACTGCTCGGAGAAAGACCCCGCGAAAAGCGAGCTGTTCCTGGTGGAGGGCGAGTCCGCGGGCGGCTCCGCGAAACAGGGCAGAAACCGCGCCGACCAGGCGATACTGCCGCTTAAAGGCAAGATACTTAACGTCGAGAAGGCGCGCTTCGACAAGATGCTCACGTCCGAGGAGGTGAAGATATTAATCACCGCGATCGGCACGGGCATCGGCCCGGAAGACTTCAACCCGGACAAGGCGCGCTACCACCGCATAATAATCATGACCGACGCCGACGTGGACGGCGCCCATATCAGGACGCTTTTGCTCACGTTCTTCTTCCGGCAGATGCCCGCGTTAATCGAGCGCGGATACCTCTACATCGCCCAGCCGCCGCTATTCAAGGTGAAAAAGGGCAAAGCCGAGCGCTACATAAAGAACGAGGCGGAGCTTGAGGAATATCTGATCGACCAGGCGGTGGAGGATTTTTCGCTGAAAGGCGCGGGCGAGTCCGACATTGCGGGCAAGCCGCTCGCGGCGCTGATAAAGAAGCTCTCGCACTACGAGAAGATACTTACCCGGATAGAACGAAAGAAGAAGGAGCCGGAGATAATCCGCGCGCTTTCGAGGTATCCGGAGTTCACGCGCCAGACGCTGAAGGACCCGGCCGCGCTTAAAGATATAATGGAGTCCGCGAAGGAGTACATGGAGAAGGCGTATCCGGGGGTGCTGGCTGGCCTCGTTGCAAAGCCTGTCGAAGGAGACGGCGAGGGCTACTCTCTTGAGGCGGAGATACTGAAAGGCGGGCACACGCACAAGGTCTACGTGGACGAAGAACTCGTAGGCTCGACGGAGTTCCGGGAATTGAAGACCCTGTCCCCGATAGCTCTGGGACTCGGCGACGCGCCGTATACCTTGGTCGAGAAGGGCGAGGAGCGCGCGTTCATCAACACCGGCGAGATGGTGGAGTACGTCTTCGCCGCCGGGAAGAAGGGGCTCGGCATCCAGCGGTATAAAGGGCTTGGCGAGATGAACCCGGAACAGCTCTGGGAGACGACGATGATGCCGGAGAAGCGGCTTCTTTTCAGGTGAAAGTGGACGACGCCTACACCGCCGACGAGATATTCTCCACCCTGATGGGCGAGGACGTGGAGCCCCGGAAACTCTTCCTCCAGGGCCACGCGATGGAAGTGCGGAATCTGGATATATAAAGAGTGTAAAAATGACTCTTCATCCCCGAATTCGTTATTGATGAAAAGGGCAGGAATTAAAGAGCGTGCTCGTTGCCTTATAAGGACTAATAGAGAGCTGATTGAACTCGAATTCGCAGGATTGTTATTGATGCGAAACTTATTGATGAAGCCAAAGATGAGTCGCTGCGGTGCCTTGGGAGCAGGTAATGAAGAGAACGATTATAAAAGAAAACAGTCGAGAAGTGAACTTACCGGATAGAGTTCTCTTACCAGATGCGGAGAAAGAAATTCTTTCCCTTGAGTTAATAGATGTTTATTTATGGAAGAATTACAACGGCGATAGACGCTCTTCAAGATAATCCCAGACCAGAGGCGACAAGGAAACTCGCGGGCACGGTTTCAACGAATGGCGCAATAAGAGAGGGCCGCTTTCGAAGAGTTCTCTAAATTGCAGATAGACGAGAAGGATAAAAGTGTTTTTATTGTTCGAGTGACGGATAGAATAAGAAGCATATAGAGGAATTTAATGACTCCAATCGACGAAACAAAGCCTTTAATCCCGACAATAAACATCGAAGAGGAGATGAAGACCTCCTACCTCGATTATGCCATGAGCGTAATCGTGGGGAGGGCTCTTCCGGACGTGCGTGACGGCTTGAAGCCGGTGCATAGGCGCGTGCTGTTCGCCATGCACGAACTGGGGCTCACGCGCGGCAAGCCGTACAAGAAGTCCGCCCGCGTGGTCGGCGACGTGATAGGTAAATACCACCCGCACGGCGACGCCGCGGTCTATGACACCATCGTACGCCTGGCGCAGGACTTCTCCATGCGCTATCCGCTCGTTGACGGCCAGGGGAACTTCGGCTCGGTGGACGGGGACCCGCCCGCCGCGATGAGGTACACCGAGGTCCGGATGGAGCGCATCTCAGACGAGATGCTGGCCGACCTGGAAAAAGACACGGTGGACTTCACGCCGAACTACGACGAGTCGATGTTCGAGCCGACCGTGCTCCCGGCGCGCATCCCGAACCTTTTGATTAACGGCTCCACGGGCATCGCCGTCGGCATGGCGACCAACATCCCGCCGCACAACTTAAGAGAGGTGGTGGACGGGGTCCTGATGCTCATCGACAACCCGAAGACTACGGTTTTCGATCTGATGAAGGTGATAAAGGGCCCGGATTTCCCGACCGCCGGCATTATCTACGGCAGGCGCGGCATCGAAGAGGCGTACATGCATGGCCGGGGCTCGATCCAGGTGCGCGCGCGCGCCGAGATAGTCCCGATGGACAAGGGCGACCGGGAAATGATAGTCGTGAACGAACTGCCGTACCAGGTGAACAAGGCGCGGTTAATCGAAAAAATAGCCGAGCTGGTGCGCGACAAGAAGATCACCGGCATCTCGGACATCAGGGACGAGTCGGACCGTGACGGGATGAGGATTGTCCTGGAGCTTAAGCGCGGCGAGATCGCTTCGGTGATACTGAACCAGCTCTACAAGTACACGGCGATGCAGTCCACCTTCGGCGTCATCATGCTGGCGCTCGTGAACAACCAGCCCCGGGTGCTGGACCTTCGGCAGGTGCTGACGCTCTTCATCGCGCACCGCAGGGATATTGTTACCCGGCGCACGAAGTTTGAGCTTCGTAAGGCGGAGGAGCGGGCGCATATCTTGGAGGGCCTCAAGATTGCGCTTGATAATCTGGATGCGGTCATCAAGCTTATCAGGGCCGCCTCGAGCCCGGAGGAGGCCAAGAACGGCCTCAAGATAAATTTCGGCCTCTCCGAGATACAGGCCCAGGCTATCCTGGACATGAAACTCCAGCGCCTCACGGGACTTGAGCGGGACAAGATAATAAGCGAGTACAAAGAGATACTGAAGCTCATCGAATACTTAAAATCGGTGCTCGCGTCGGATAAGATGGTGATGGAGATAATCCGGGAAGAGACGCTCAAGGTAAAAGAGGCTTACGGCGACATCAGGAAGACGGAGATAGCGGACGAGTCCACGGAGCTTACCATAGAAGACCTGATCGCCGAGGAGGAGATGGTGATAACCATCTCGCACACCGGCTACATAAAGAGGAACCCGCTTACCCTGTACCGCAGCCAGCGCCGGGGCGGCAAGGGCAAAATCGGCATGGAGACGAAAGAAGAAGATTTCGTCGAGCGGCTTTTCACCGCCTCCACGCACGATTACCTCCTGTTCTTCACGGACAAGGGCCGGGTATACTGGCTGAAGGTCTATCAATTGCCGGAGGCCGGGCGTACCGCGCGCGGCAAGGCGATGGTGAACCTGATAAACAAGTCCTCCGACGAGCAGGTGACGACCGTCTTGCCGGTGAAGGAGTTCACGGACGATGCGTTCCTGATGATGGCGACAAGCAAAGGGACGGTGAAGAAGACCGCGCTCTCCGCGTACGGCAACCCGCGCGCGGCGGGGATTATCGCCATAAATTTAAAAGAGGACGACCACTTGATCGACGTGCGGGAGACGACGGGAAACGCGGAGGTCCTGCTGGCGACGAAGCACGGCATGGCGATACGGTTTAACGAGTCGGACGTGCGCGACATGGGCCGCGGCGCGACGGGAGTGCGCGGTATAAAGCTTAAAGCTGAGGACGAGGTTGTGGGGATGGAGCTGATAGTGAACGGCGACGAGACCATCCTCTGCGCCACGGAGACCGGCTTCGGCAAGCGCACCAAGGCGAAGGATTACCGCACCCAGACCAGGGGCGGCCTCGGGCTTATCAACATCAAGACCGGCGGCAGGAACGGGAACGTCATAGGCATCGCGGCGGTCGAGGATACGGACGAAGTGATGATGATAACCACGAACGGCAAAACCCTTCGCATGCCGGTTACGGGCTTATCCGTGATAGGCCGCAACACAAAGGGCGTGAAGTTCCTGGACGTGGGCGACGGGGACAAGGTTGTATCCCTGGCGAAGCTTAGCCGAGAAGGAAGAGAACGGCAGGCGGAGCCGCGGAGGCGGAAGAAGGCGAAAATCAGGATTAACTACAAGGAAAAATAGTAGTTGAAAATTCCTAAATTCCTGATATAATTGCTACTTCTGTAAAATTTTAAAATTGTGGAAGGGAGATTTGGCGATGAAGGAAGCAATACACCCGAAATACGAGCCGGTGCAGATAAAATGCGCTTGCGGGAACGTGATTGAGACCCGCTCTACCAGGCAGGGCGTCTCCGTCGAAGTCTGTTCGAACTGCCACCCGTTCTTTACGGGCAAGCAGAAGCTTATGGACACCGAGGGACGGGTCGAGCGGTTCAACAAGAAATACAGGACGAACAAGGCTTAGGTACTCATAACTTGTATTACACGATAGGAAACCCGCGGCACACGCTGGTTTCCTATTGTGTTTTTCAGGCCTGAAGTCGTTACTTTTTTTTCGGGTGAAAAAAAAGTAACACAAAAGAAAAGCCGGACATAAAAAACCAGTTTAAAAGTTTTTGGTGTTACCTTTTTACAAAAAAGGTAACGGTTTTAAATATGAGGTGTTATGCAGACTTCGATTAATGTAGGCGGACAGGCGGTACTCGAGGGCGTGATGATGCGCGCGCCCAGGACGATGACGGTGGCGGTCCGGGTGCCGTCGGGCGAGATAGTGCTGAAAAAAGACGCGCTGAAGCTTTTAGCGGATAAATGGAAGTTCCTGAAATGGCCGATCCTGCGGGGGACCGTCGCGCTTTTCTCTTCGCTCGCGCTGGGCATGAAGGCGCTTAACTTCTCCGCCAACTGCGCGATGGAGGAATTGAAGGCGGCGGACGGAGGCGAAAAGGGGAAGGCTGAAGAAAACGTTAAAGCCCATGAACGACCTGGCGGTGGGGGCGACGATGTTTTTGTCCCTGGGGCTGGGGCTGGCCCTTTTCTTTTACCTGCCGCTCTACCTGACGCAGGCCATGAAGGACCTCATGCCGATAACCCAGGCGTCGTCTTTGATGTTCAACCTGGTGGACGGGGTGATACGCATTTCAATCTTCCTGCTGTACATATTCGCAATCTCCAGGATGAAGGACATAAAGCGGGTGTTCGAGTACCACGGCGCGGAGCACAAGGTAATTTACGCTTATGAGTCGGGCGAGCCGCTGACGGTGGATAACGCCAGGAAATATTCGACGCTGCACCCGCGCTGCGGGACGAGCTTCCTGCTCATCGTCATGGTGCTCTCTATCCTTGTATTTTCATTCGTGCCGAGGTCGGCGCCGTTTTACATGAAAGCGCTCTCGCGGTTCGTCCTCATACCGCTTATCGCCGGGCTTTCATATGAGTTCATAAGGTTCTCGTCAAAGAAGAAGGACAACCCCATAATAAAGGCGGCGATCACGCCGGGGCTGTGGCTTCAGAGGCTGACGACCAGGGAGCCCTCGGACGACCAGATCGAGGTCGCGGTCCGGGCTTTAACAGAGGCAGTGGACGAAGAGAATAGAGGTTTGGGGGCGAAAAATTGTTTGGCAAGCTGAGATCTGTAGTAGAAAAATACGAAAAGCTCCAGGGCCTCCTGTCCGACCCGAAGGTGTACGGAAACCAGCAGGAGATGATGAAGTACTCCAGGGAGCAGGCGGAGATATCCGGCGTGGTGGAGAAGTACCGCGAGTACCAGGATGTCGATAAAGCCATTGCCGAGGCCGAGGAGATAATAAACGACAAAAAAACCGACCAGGATTTCAAGGAGCTTGCCCAGGCCGAACTTGAAGACTTGAGGGAGAAGAAGGCTTTCCTTGAGCAGGACCTGAAACTGCTGCTTGTCCCTAAGGACCCTAACGACGAAAAGAACATCTTCCTTGAGATACGGGCGGGCACCGGCGGGGACGAGGCCGCGCTTTTCGGAGCCGACCTGTACCGAATGTACACGAAATACGCCGAGAAACGGCACTGGAAGGTGGAGGTGATATCCTCCAGTTTAACCGGCGGCGGCGGCCTGAAAGAGATAATCGCCATGATAAGCGGCAAGGCCGTTTACAGCAGGCTGAAGTACGAAAGCGGCGTGCACAGGGTCCAGCGGGTCCCGGATACGGAATCCTCCGGACGGATCCATACCTCCGCCGCGACCGTCGCCATACTCCCGGAGGCGGAGGAGGCGGACGTGCATATCGACCAGAAAGACCTCCGCATAGACGTCTTCTGCGCGTCAGGGCCGGGCGGCCAGTGCGTGAATACCACCTATTCTGCGGTCCGCATTACCCACCTGCCGACGGGCCTTGTGGTCTCCTGCCAGGACGAGAGGAGCCAGATGAAGAACAAGGCCAAGGCAATGAAGGTGCTGCAGGCGCGGCTCGCCGAGAAGATACGCGAGGAGCAGGACGCCGAACGCGCGGAAGACAGGAAGTCGCAGGTGGGCACCGGGGACAGGAGCGAGCGCATCAGGACCTACAACTTCCCGCAGAACCGGCTGACCGACCACCGCATCGGGCTGACGCTCTACAAGCTGGAACAGGTCATGGAAGGCGACTTGGATGAGACCATCGACTCCCTGACCACCTATTATAACGCCGAAAGACTGAAAGAATCTTGGTAGAAAAACGTACGGACGGACACGGTGAAGTCGCGGCGCTCATAATGCAGGCCGCTGCCGCGCTTGAGCATTCGGGCGTGGACAACGCCAACTTGGAGGCCGAGGCCCTGATGGCCGAGGCATTGGGGCTGCCTTCCCGCGCCGGAGTGTTAGCGAGGCTTAGGGAAGTGCCGGGCCCCGCAGCCAGGAGGAGGTTCATAAGCCTTGTCGCACGCCGGGCGAGGCGCGAGCCGCCGCAGTACATCCTGGGCCGGCAGGAATTCCTGGGCAGGTTTTTTGAGGTGAACCAGGCGGTGCTCATACCTAGGCCGGAGACGGAGCTTCTGGCGCGCGCGGGCGCCGATTCTTTAAAAGAAACAGGTTCTCCTTTAGCCGCGGACATCGGGACCGGCTCCGGCTGCATCGCGGTGACGCTCGCGCTTGAGGTCCCGGATGCATTCGTTTATGCCGTGGACTGCTCATGCCGCGCCCTGGAGACGGCGATGGAAAACGCGGAGAAATACGGGGCGTCCGGCCGTATGGAGTTTCTTTGGGGCGACCTTCTGGAGCCGCTCTCCGATAAGGGAATTATGGGGAAGCTCGACCTCGTGGTCTCGAACCCGCCCTATATCCCGACGGATGAAATCGGAACACTTCAGCCGGAAGTGCGGTTCGAGCCGGTAACGGCGCTGGACGGCGGCCCGGACGGCCTTGCCGCGATAAAGCGCCTGGTCCACGAGGCGCCTTTTTATCTGCGGCGCGGCGGAAAGCTTATGATGGAGATAGGGTACGACCAGGCCGGGGCAGTCCGGAAACTGGTCGAGAGCGAGCCGATGCTTTCATTTGAGAAATTTATCCTTGATTTCGCGGGCGTCGAGCGCATAATATCAGCGGTCAAACGCTAAAGACCGTTACTTTTCTTTCGGGTGAAAAGATTCATCTGTCCAGAGCGATAGCGAAGACAGAAAGAAAAGTAACGCAAAAGAAAGCCGGACAGTTTAACCGTTTTTGGCTCCACCTTTTTCCGTAAAAAGGTGGAAAGGGTTTCAGAGGTGTTATGCAGTCTATAGTAATAGAAGGCGGCAAGCGTTTAAGCGGCGAAGTTAAAATAAGCGGCGCGAAGAACTCCGCGCTCCCCATACTCTGCGCGACACTGCTCGCGCCGGGCGAGCACGTCATATCCAACGTGCCGGTACTCCGGGACGTTACCACGATGGGTAAGCTCCTCGAGAACCTCGGGGCGAAGGTCGAACACGCCGACGGCGTCTTCCATCTGAACACCCGGAACCTGACAAACGACGAGGCGCCGTACGACCTGGTGAAGACCATGCGGGCGTCCGTCCTCGTGCTTGGGCCGCTGGTGGCAAGGCAGGGCAAGGCGAAGGTATCCCTACCCGGCGGATGCGCGATAGGCGCCCGTCCGATAAACCTGCACCTGGCCGGCCTCCGCGAGATGGGGGCGGAGGTGGAGATAGAACACGGTTACGTGGTGGCCAGGGCCAAGCGCCTCAAAGGCGCCAGGATTTATCTGGATACCCCGACCGTGACCGGCACTGAAAACCTGATGATGGCCGCGACGCTTGCCGACGGCAAGACGGTGCTGGAGAACGCGGCATGCGAGCCGGAAGTCACCGACCTGGCCGCCTGCCTTACGTCCATGGGCGCGAAGATAAGGGGCGCGGGCACGGACAGGATTGAGATCGAAGGGGTGGAGGGGCTTTCGCCCGCGAAGTATTCCGTCATGCCGGACCGAATCGAGACCGGGACGTATCTCGCCGCCGGAGCTATAACCGGGGGAGAGGTGAAGTTAACGGGCTGTGCGCCCGCGCACTCGGCTGCCTTGCTCACGAAGCTTAGAGAGTGCGGCCTGGAAATCGAGAGCGGCGATGACTGGATAAGGCTAAGGAATAACGGCAGGCCGCGCGCCGTGGACATAAAGACCCTGCCGTACCCGGGTTTTCCGACGGACATGCAGGCGCAGTTCATGGCGCTCATGTGCGTTGCGGACGGGCTTTCCGTGATAACGGAGACGGTGTTCGAGAACCGGTTCATGCACATCGCGGAGATCCGGAGGATGGGCGCGGACATAAAGGTGCAGGGGAACGCGGCCGTGGTGCAGGGGGTGAAGAACCTGTTCGGGGCGCCGGTGATGGCGACGGACCTGCGGGCCAGCGCGTCGCTGGTAGTCGCGGCCCTTGCGGCGAAAGGCAGCTCGGAAATCTCGCGCGTGTATCACCTGGACCGCGGGTACGAGAACATGGAGCAGAAGCTCCAGGGTATCGGGGCGCGCATTAAAAGGGTAGGATAAAGTCGTTACTTTTCTTTCGCGGTAAAAAAGGTAGCCCAAAGAATTTAAACGGGTCAGTTTAATTTTTGGGGCTTCCTTTTTACTAAAAAAAGTAGCGGTCTTCGGGGCTCTGGTGAATTTTTTGAAGTACGGGCAGTCCGGGTTCGAGAAGTTCTTCGGGAAGATCGAAGGCCGCGCGGGAGAAGTGCCCGCGTCAGTCGAGAAGACTGTCCGGAAGATTATCAATGACGTCCGGAAATCCGGCGACGGCGCGCTCATATCATATACGGAGAAGTTCGACGGGGTAAAGCTCGTTCCAAAAAAAATCCGGGTAAGCGAAAAAGAGATAGAGAAGGCGTATGAGGACGTGCCGGAGGAGGACATTGACGCGCTCCGGCTTGCCGCCCGGCGTATTGCCGATTTCCACGAGCGGCAGAAGACGCAGTCATGGTTCGTGCAGGAAGATTCCGGCGCCATGCTCGGCCAGCGGGTCCTGCCTCTTGAATGCGTCGGGATATACGTGCCCGGCGGGAAGGCCTCTTACCCTTCGTCCGTATTGATGAACGCGGTCCCGGCGAAGGTCGCGGGCGTGCCGAAGGTGGTGATGTGCGTGCCCGCTCCGGGCGGGAAGCTTAGCTCCGCCGTGCTTGTCGCCGCGGACCTCGCGGGGGTGGACGAGATATACAAAGTCGGCGGGGCGCAGGCGGTCGCGGCGATGGCGTACGGGACAAAGACCATCCCCAGGGTCGATAAGATAGTCGGCCCCGGAAACATATACGTCGCCACGGCGAAGAGGTTAGTTTTCGGCGCGGTCGATATAGACATGGTCGCCGGGCCGTCGGAGATATTGGTGGTCGCGGACAAGACCGCGAACCCCGTTTTCGTCGCGGCCGATATGCTCTCTCAGGCGGAACACGACGAGATGGCGTCGGCCGTGCTGGTTACGGACTCGCCGGAGCTGGCGGACGCCGTGAAGCTGGAACTGGATACGCAGGTTAAAGAGCTTCCGCGCCGGAAGGTGGCGGAGAAGTCGCTTGCCGATTTCGGGGCGATAATCGTCGTGCGGGATTTGCTGGAGGCGGCGGAGATAGCTAACAGGATCGCGCCGGAGCACCTGGAGCTTTCCGTTGACAGGCCGATGGAGCTTCTGCCGAGACTAAAAAACGCGGGCGCGATATTCATGGGCCATTACACGCCGGAGGCCGTCGGAGATTATTGCGCGGGTCCGAACCACGTCCTTCCCACGGGCGGGACGGCCAGGTTTTTCTCGCCCGCTTTCCACGGACGATTTCGTGAAGAAGTCGAGCGTCCTGATGTATACGAAAGAGGCGCTGGAAGAACTTGCCCCCGCCGTGCTCCGGATAGCGAAGATGGAAGGGCTGGACGCGCACGCGCGCATGGTTGAGAAGAGACTGAAAGTAAACCGTACTTTTTTTTCGGGTGAAAGAGAAAGTAGCAAGAAAACGTATTAAAGTATTTAGCCCCGTTTTCTTTGGTCCTTTTCTTTTTCCAAAAGAAAGCCGGTAATATCTCTTGAAAGGAGTTTCACTCGAATGGTCCTCCGCTTGGAATCCCGAAAGGGAGTTTGCAGGAGTCTACGCTTAAGATTTTCCGGAAGGCCGGGTACAATATCACCGTCGGGAGCCGCTCGTATTATCCTTCCATAGACGACCCGGAGATAGAGTGCATGATGGTGCGCGCCCAGGAGATGCCGCGCTATGTCCAGGACGGGGTGCTCGACGCGGGTCTTACCGGTTACGACTGGATAATGGAGCAGGGCGCGAAGGTGGTGGAGGTCGCGGAGTTGAACTACGCGAAGGAGGGACTCCGTCCCGTGCGCTGGGTTATCGCGGTGCAGGAGGACTCGCCGATAAAGAAGATAAAAGACCTCGAGGGGAAGCGGATTTCAACCGAGCTTCTGGGATACACCAAGAAGTTCCTGAAGAAGCACGGCGTGACCGCGGACGTGGAGTTTTCCTGGGGCGCGACGGAGGTAAAACCGGGCGCGGGACTTGCCGACGCGATAGTGGACCTGACCGAGACGGGAAACTCCCTCCGGGCGAACAAGCTCCGTATAGTCGAGGTGATGCTTACCTCCACCACGCGCCTGATCGCGAATAAAGAGGCATGGAAAAACCCGGACATAAAGAAGAAGCTCGAAAATATGAACATCCTCCTGCAGGGCGCGATTGCGGCGGAGGAGAAGGTGGGCCTTAAAATGAACGCGCCTTGCAATAAGCTCGACAAGGTGACTTCAGTCCTGCCCGCCATGCACTCGCCCACCATCAGCCACCACGCGGACCCGGACTGGGTAAGCCTGGAAGTAATCATCGACGAGAAGAAGGTGCGGGACCTTATCCCGGAGCTGAAGCGCGCGGGCGCGTCGGGCATAGTGGAATATCCGCTGAACAAGGTAATACCCTAAACCGTTCTTTTCTTTCGCGGGAAAGAAAAGAACCAAAAGAAAGCGGGACTTTAAAGTCCGGCTTTTCTTTGCTACTTTCTTTTCACCTGAAAAGAAAGTAGGAACTTAAATATGGACATCAAGTCTTTAGTCAGAAAAGAAGTCGCGTCGCTTTCGGCGTATGAGCCGGAGGATTACTCCGGGGTGCGCATAAAGATAGACGCGATGGAGAACCCGTACCCGCTGCCCGAAGAGCTTCGGGAGGGCCTACTACATGCCCTGGCGGAAGTCTCCCTGAACCGTTATCCGGACCCCGAGGCGAAGCGGCTGAAAGGCGCGCTCGCAGGCTACCTGGGCGTGAATGCTGAGAGCCTCGTCCTGGGGAACGGCTCCGACGAGCTTATCGCGATGATAACCCAGACATTCGGCGGCTCCCCCGGCTTAGTCGCATATCCCGTACCCACCTTCTCCATGTACGGCATCATCGCCCGCTCGATGGGGCAGGAGGTGATGGAGCTTCCCCTGACGGACGATTTTCAGATTGACTTCGACGGCTGGCTGAAGCTCTTTTCCGAGCGCCGTCCGAAGGTCATCTTCATCAGCTACCCGAACAACCCGACAGGTAATTTATTCGACCCCGACAAGATAAGGCGGCTGATAGAGGGCTGCTTTTCGATCGTCGTGGTGGACGAGGCATATTTCAGCTTTTCAGGCGAGAGTTTTATCGGTAAGATAAACGAGCTTCCGAACCTGGCGGTACTTCGCACACTCTCAAAAGTCGGCATGGCCGGGCTCCGGCTTGGCGTAATGGCGGCGGGCCGTGACATCGTGCGCGAGATGAACAAGGTCCGCCTGCCGTACAACATCAACTCCCTCTCCCAGGCGGCGGGGGAGTACCTGCTCATGAACCGCGCGGCGGTAGATTTGCAGGTATCAAAAATTATCGCCGAGCGGGAGCGGCTTTTCTCGGCGCTGAATGAAATCGACGGCGTCACGGCCTGGCCGTCGAAAACGAATTTTATACTCTTCCGAGTCGCCGGAGCGTCACGGATACATAAAGAATTAAAGGCGCGCGGAATACTTGTGCGCAATATGGACGTGCCGGGTCCACTCAAGGACTGCCTGCGGGTGACAGTCGGGACTCCGGAAGAAAACGCGGAATTCTTAGTAAATATAAAAGAGATTTTATAGTCCGGCTTTTCTTTGCTACTTTCTTTTCACCCGAAAAGAAAGTAGGTGACCTTTAAGGAGGCTCTATGGCCCGCAGGGCAAGGGTGGAGAGAAACACGACGGAGACGCAGATAAAGCTCTCCCTCAGTCTTGATGGAACAGGTAAGTACAAGGTCGATAGCATCGGTCCCGTTCCTGGACCACATGCTCTCGCTCATGTCCCGGCACGGGCGCTTCGACCTGACCGTCCAGGCGAAGGGCGACACGCGCGTGGACTACCACCATACGGTGGAGGACGTGGGGATAGTCCTGGGCCAGGCGTTCAAGCAGGCACTGGGCGACATGAAGGGCATCGGGCGCTACGGACTGGCGAAAGTGCCGATGGACGAGACGCTCGCGGAGGCGGTGGTGGACATCTCCGGCAGGCCGGGACTCGTGTATAACGTGAAGCTCCCGAAGGGCAAGGTCGGGGATTTCGACGTGGAGCTGGCGTACGATTTCTTCAAGGCGCTCACGGACCATGCGGCGATTACCCTGCACATAAACGTCCCTTACGGGATGAACCTGCACCATATTATCGAGGCTATTTTTAAGGCGTTCGGCAGGGCGATGGATAATGCCACGGCGCTCGACGCGAAGACTAAGGGAATACCGTCAACAAAGGGCAAAATCTAGAAACCGTTACTTTCTTTTCGGGTGAAAAGAAAGTAACACCAAAGAAAAGCCGGGGGTTAAAACCGGTTTTCTTTGGTTACTTTCTTTTTTCCAAAAGAAAGTAACAAAGGGTTAAGGTTATAACATGATCGCTGTAATAGATTACGGAATGGGGAACCTCAGGAGCGTGCAGAAGGGGTTCGAGCGTGTCGGGCACGAGGCGGTGGTGACGTCCGACAAGGCAAAAATTCTGGACGCGGACAAAGTAGTCCTGCCGGGCGTCGGCGCGTTCGCGGACTGCATGAGGAACCTGGACCAGCTTGGGCTGGTCGATACGGTGAGGAAGGTGATCGACTCCGGCAGGCCGTTCATGGGGATATGCCTTGGGCTCCAGCTGCTGTTCGAGGAGGGCGAGGAGTTCGGGATCCACGAAGGCCTGGGGGTGCTGAAGGGCAGGGTGGTGCGGTTCCCGGCGGAAGTGCCCGGCAATACGGAGCAGTTATATAAAATCCCGCACATGGGTTGGAACAGGATAAAAATAAAAAGGCTTCCCCCATACCTGAAGGATATCGCCGACGGCGGGTACTTCTATTTTGTCCATTCATATTACGTGGTGCCGCAGGATATGGGCATCGCGGCGACTACCACCGAATACGGCGTGGAGTTCGTATCCAGCGTCTGGAAAGACAATATATTCGCCACCCAGTTTCATCCGGAAAAGAGCCAGGAACTGGGGCTTAAGATACTGAAGGCATTCGGAGAGAGTAAATGATAGTAATACCCGCGATAGATTTAAAGGAAGGCAAATGCGTCCGGCTCCTCCAGGGGCGGATGGAGGACGCGACGGTGTACTCGGAGGACCCGGGAGGTACAAGCGGCGCATTTTGAGTCGCTGGGCGCGGAGCTGATACACGTAGTCGACCTGGACGGCGCGTTCGCGGGCGAATCCAAAAACCTCTCATCCATAAAGAAAATTTTATCCGCCGTTAAAGTCCCCATAGAGGTGGGCGGCGGCATCCGCAACATGGAAACGATCGACTCTCTCCTGGGGCTTGGCGTGAGCCGGGTGGTGCTGGGCACGGCCGCGCTGGAGGTGCCGGGGCTTTTAATTCTGGCATGCAAGAAGTATCCGGGCAGGATAGTCGCCGGAATAGACGCAAAAGACGGCAAAGTGGCCGTGCGCGGCTGGGGCGAGGTGTCGAGCGTGACGGTGGACGAGCTGGCTAAGCGGATGGAGGACGCAGGCGTGCGGGCGATAATCTACACGGACATCAGCCGCGACGGGATGATGACCGGCCATAATATCGAGGCTACAAAGCGCCTTGCGGGGCAGGTATCGACGCCGATTATCGCGTCCGGCGGCGTCAAGGATATAAGCGACATAAAAGCGTTGATGGAGATAGAGGCCCTCGGCGTGGAAGGCGTAATCACCGGCAAGGCGGTATATTCCGGAGAGCTGAACTTAAAGAAGCAATTCAGATAACGAAGAGCTAAACCGTTACTTTCTTTTCTGTCTTCGCTATCGCTCTGGACAGGTAAATCATCTCGGGTGAAAAGAAAGTAACACAAAGAAAAGCCGGGTTAAAAACCGTCCAAAAGTTTTTGGCGCTACCTTTTTACAAAAAGGTAGCAAAGGTTTAAGGGGTGTCGATGTTAGCAAGAAGAATAATTCCCTGTCTGGACGTAAAAGGCGGGCGCGTGGTAAAGGGCGTGAGCTTCGTGAACTTAAGGGACGCGGGCGACCCGGTGGAGGTCGCGAAGGCGTACGACGAGCAGGGCGCGGACGAGTTGACGTTCCTTGATATAACCGCCTCGCACGAGCAGCGCGGGATAATAATCGACGTGGTGCGAAGGACCTCGGAGCAGGTCTTCATGCCGCTCACCGTCGGCGGCGGGATAAAGAGCATAGAGGATATCAGGGAGCTGCTCAAGGCCGGATGCGATAAAGTGTCCATCAACACCTCCGCGGTCTATGACCCCCGGTTCATCAAGGCCGCGGCGGAGCGGTTCGGGAGCCAGTGCATAGTCGTGGCGATCGACGCGAAGAGGACCACGCCCGTGACGGACGCCGAGCGCGCGAAACAGATAGAGGAAATCAGCAAGAAACTGCACTGGGCGAACGACCCGGACTTCAAGACCCTGTTCTTCCAGGGAGTCAACAAAGACGGCCTGCACTGGGAGGTCTTCACCCACGGGGGCAGGACGCCGCAGTATATCGACGCGGTCGCATGGGCGGCGAAGATGGAGGAGCTTGGCGCGGGCGAGATACTGCTCACGTCGATGGACCAGGACGGGCAGAAGACGGGCTACGACATCGAACTGACGCGCGCGGTATCCGAGGCGGTCAACATCCCGGTAATCGCATCCGGCGGCGTTGGGAACCTTGAGCATATCTACGACGGCCTGACCGCCGGGCGCGCGGACGCGGCTCTCGCGGCCTCCATATTCCATTACAAGGAATATACTATCAAGGAGGCGAAAGAATACCTGCGCGATAAAGGCGTGCCGGTGAGATTATAACTTCGCTACCTTTCTTGAAAGAAAGGGTAGCGCCAAAGAACTTTATGACGAAAAGCGAACTGGAAATAGAACTGAAGAGGCTGAAAGACGAGCTTGAGGACCTGGAAGACGCTATAGCCTTCAACCTGATGAACACCTCCGCGCATATTCCGGGCGGACACGTGCGCAAGGACGAAGAGCTGCTGGAAGAACTTAAAGGAAAAATTGCCGAGATTGAAAAGAAGTTGAACAAATCAAACGGCAACCCCTTGCCGGGAGGTTCCTGATGGAATTCCAATCCGTAAAAATAAACATCCCCGAGAACTGCAACGTAATCATAGGCCAGAGCCATTTCATCAAGACCGCCGAGGATTTATACGAGGCGATGGTGAACTCGGTGCCGGGGCGAAGTTCGGAGTCGCGTTCTCCGAGGCTTCCGGGCCTTGCCTGATAAGGGTCGAGGGCACGGACGAAGAAATGAAGGCGGCGGCGGTGGAAAATCTGAAGAACATAGCTTGCGGGCATTCGTTCTGCATCATGCTGAGGGACTGCTTTCCCGGTGAACGTCTTAAACGCCGTAAAGGACTGCCGCGAGGTCGCGAATATCTTCTGCGCGACGGCGAACCCGGTCGAGGTGATTGTCGCCCAGACGGAGCTTGGCAGAGGGATAATGGGCGTCATCGACGGCTTCCCGCCGAAGGGCGTGGAAGGGCCGGAAGACGTGAAGAAGCGTAAAGATTTCTTGAGGATGATCGGATACAAGCTGTAAAACCGTTACCTTTTTGGTAAAAAGGTAACGCCAAAAACTTTTAAACTGTCCCGCTTTCTTTTGGTTCTTTTCTTTCTCGCGAAAGAAAAGAACGGTTTTCGGAGGTTTTTAATGTTCGACGTAACGCAGCTCAAGTACGATAAAGACGGCCTCATCCCCGCCATCGTGCAGGACTATGAGGACGGCGCCGTCCTGATGATGGCGTTCATGAACAAGCTGTCGCTGGAGAAGACGCTGGAGACCGGGCTATGCCATTACTGGAGCAGGTCCCGGCAGAAGCTCTGGCTTAAAGGCGAGACCTCCGGCCATACCCAGGCGGTGAAGGAGGCGTATTACGACTGCGACTCGGACTGTCTGCTCTTCAAGGTCGAACAGAAAACCGCCGCCTGCCATACCGGGAACAGGAGCTGCTTTTATACAAAGATAGAAGCGGACGGCATCAGGAACGTCGGAGAAAAAAAATTCAACGAGTCCGACGTCTATTCCGGAAGCGATATCATAGACAAGCTCTACGGCGTAATCAAGGACAGGAAAGCAAACCCCGCCGAAGGCTCGTACGTCAGCGGTCTTTTCGCCAAAGGTAAGGACGCAATTTTAAAGAAGGTGGGCGAGGAGGCGGCGGAGGTAGTTATCGCTTCCAAGAACGGCTCTAAGGACGAGCTGGTCCATGAGGTTGCCGACCTGTGGTTCCACTCGCTTGTCGCCCTCGCGGAGGCGGGGGTCACGCCGTCGGAAATTTATGCCGAGTTAAAGGGCAGGCGTAAATAGGCCTGGCCTTACCATTGCCCTCTCGTCGCGGGCGGCCGCAGTGAACGGTTACAGCCAGCCACGCCATGTCAGATAAAGAAACCGCCGGTCCGCCAGGATAGATTTAACGGTCTCCCCATGCATTTGACAACTTCCGGTTTAGTGTTATTATTAAGTTAATATTATTTAATAGCAAGAAGCCTACCACCAGGAATTCGGTTTTAGAGCACGCGCACTTCCCCGAGAACTACCTCATCAACACAAGCCATTTGAAAACTTTTTAGCGGACGAGATAGTTTATCCGAACACTCGAGGTGTGCCATGGCCCTGCGGGACGGCGGGGGGTGCAGCGGTATTGAAGAGAAAGATGAGGGGTTTTGCCCAGGCGGCAAGAACCAGTCATTGCGGAACCCTCACATCAGAATCAAAGCCGAAACTGTCTCCCGGTTTACCTTCCCACACCTTTGCGCCAACTTTTTTTTAAAGCCGTACCTGGCTGTGACGTACGCATAAAAGCACGTGCGCGGAGTAGTTTTTCCTATACGAAAAGAGGGGAATATGAGGGACATCCGGTATCTGTTTGTCTTAACTGCCCTGGCGGCGACCTTGCTGACGGGGAGAGCTGCCCTGGCCCAGGATTATATACTGGGCGGAGGCGACCTGCTCAAGATCACCGTGTATCAGAACGAAGACCTTACCACCGAGACGAGGGTCAGCGGCAACGGGATGATAAGCGTACCGCTGATCGGCAAGATGAAGGTGGCGGGGCAGACGCCGGGCGACGTGGAGCAGAAGATAGTGCAGAAGCTTGCGCAGGGCTACATCATAGACCCGCACGTGACGGTTTTCGTGGAGGAATATAAGAGCAAAAGGGTGACTATCCTGGGAGAGGTGGCAAAGCCCGGGGTATATGAACTTACCGCGAACGCAAGCATACTGGAAATAATTTCCAAGGCGGGCGGGCTTACGGATAAGGCCGGGGACACCATCGTCATAAAAAGGCAAAAGACCGTCGCCCCCAGTTCCAGCGCGCCAAAGGCCGTCTCCGACAATACCGGCGGAGAAGAGGCCGTCCAGGCGGCCGAGCGGGCCGACCCCGATGAGACTTATATAAGGTTGAACTTAAAAGAGCTCATGGAAAAAGGAAATCTGGCCGAAAACCCCAGCGTGCAGGACGGGGACAATATCTTCGTTACCAAGAGCGGCTTCATTTACGTGACCGGCGAGGTAAAGATGCCGGGCGCATACAAGTTCGAGGAAGGGACCACAGTAATGAAGGCGATAGCGCTGGCGCAAGGGCTCACTGACAAGGCCGCTCCGGGCAGGACTAAATTGATCAGGAAGATAGACGGCAAGGATGAGTCTATGAAGGTCAATATGGAGTACCCGGTCAAGCAGGACGACGTGATTTCAGTGCCTGAGAGCTTCTTTTAACCAAAAAGGGAAGGGGACGGATATGAAAGAAGAGCTTGGCCTTAGGGACTACCTGATGATCCTGAGCAAGAGGAGGGTCTCCGCGACGGTCATCTTCGCGATTTTCGTCTTGGTGGTGACCGCGGTAACTTTCACTATGACGCCGGTCTATAAAGCGACCGCGCAGGTTTATGTCGAATCGCCGAACATGCAGTTCAACATCCAGCAGCAGCAGATGGAGAACCAGACGGACACGGCGTCTTACCTCCAGACCCAGATGAACATACTGAAAAGCGAGGCCATAGCCCGGAAGGTCATCGCGAAGCTCCACCTGGACACGGTGGAGTTCGGGAAGAAAAACTCCAGCTCTCCTCTGGCCTTCCTGGCAAGCAAGGACGCGGCGGCGGCGCCCACCTCGATGGACAGCTCCATACGCGCATTCGAGAAGCACCTTAATGTCGAGGTGGTGAAGAACAGCAACCTCGTCAGCGTCAGCTATGAGACGGAGAACCCGGAACTTGCCGCCGCAGTCGCCAATGAGACCGTGCAGACCTTCATAGACCAGAACATCGACATGCGGACCGCTCCGGCCAAGAGCTATATGACATGGCTGGACGGCGAGCTCGATAAAATAAAAAGCAAGATGAACGAGAGCTCGGATTCGCTGGAGAATTTCAAGCGTTCCAGGAGTCTCATCGTCGGCGGGGACCGCAATTCCAATGTCACCCTGGCGGCCTTGAACGACCTTAACGCAAGGATGCTTGCCGCGGAGGCGAAGAGATACCAGGCTGAGATAAAATACCAGCAGGTAATGAAGCTTTCTTCCGTTTCCGGCGGGGTAATGAGCCTCCCTGACGTTTTAAACAATAAGCTCATACAGGACCTGAAGGCGCAGGAGGAGCTTATAAACAAGGAAATGGCGGAGAAGTCCAAGAAATTCGGCGATAAGCACCCGGTGATCGTAGGCCTGAACAACGAAATGGCCCAGATAAAAAGGCAGATAAACAGCGAAGTCAAATTAATCGTCAACGGGATAAAGAACGATTACGAAGCATCCCTCCATGAAGAGAGGAGCCTGCAGGGCGCGTTCAACCGCCAGAAGGCGGAGGCGATGAGCTACGACCAGCACGCCGCGGAGTACGAACTTAAAAAAGAGGACATGGAGGGCGCGAAGGCCATATACCAGCAGGTGCTCAAGAAGGCCCAGGAAACGACCATCATGGGCACCATCAACGTGAGCAACGTACAGCTGTTCGACAAGGCCACGCCCCCAAGGAAGCCCTCCAAGCCGAAGAAGGCCCTTAACGTGCTCCTGGGAATCGTCCTGGGACTCTTTACGGGCGTGGGTTTCGCCCTTGTCAGCGAGCGGATGGACAATACCTACACCTCCCCGGAAGAGCTGGAAGAGCACCTGGGCGTGCCGATGCTGGGGATAGTGCCGAAATCATCCCAGCAGGACGACAAAAAACCCGAGAACATAGTGGCGGTGACGGACCCGATATCGCCGATGGCGGAATCCTTCAGGACGATAAGGAGCAACATCCTGCTCGCCAGGAAGGACCACACTCCCCGCGTCATGCAGGTATGCAGCGCGCTGCACGGCGAAGGGAAATCCACCGTCTCCATAAACCTCGCCTGCATAATGGCCGCCGCCGGCGAGAGGATACTCCTGATCGACGGCGATATGCGAAGGCCCAGACTGCACAAGGTCTTCGAGGTCCCCAACTCGCGCGGCCTCTCCAGCGTTATCACGAAAAAGGCGGAGCTGGCCGACGTGCTGAAGAAGACGGGCGTACCTAACCTGACCTTCATCCCTTCCGGGCCGCTTTACTCGAACCCCGGCGAGATGCTGGGCTCCACCGCGATGTTCAACCTGGTCGCAGGGCTAAGAGAGCAGTTCGACAGGGTGCTTATCGACTGCCCGCCATATCTGGGCATAGCGGACGCGTCGCTCCTCACGCCGCTCTCCGACGGGGTAGTCCTGGTCGTCAGGAGCGGGAGCACCATAAAGGACGCGGTCTGGAAGATAAAAAAGAATATGGACGTGATAAAGGCGGAGATACTCGGCGTGGTGTTAAACGACATGACCACCCGCTCCGTGGACTATTACTATCACTACAACTACTCGAACTACATCAGCACCAAGAGGCCAAAAGCTAGCACTTAGTCTTCCCGGCCCGGTCCCGGGCCAAAGAGTCATTGGGTTCGCAATTTTTAAATGGCGCTAAATCACGGCGGGCGAGGTATGCCCGACCGACACGGACGGAGTACGGCCTTGAACATAGACTCGCACATGCACGTGAACTTCAAGGGCCTGGACGCCGGCGGGATAGTCTCCTACCTGGACCGGGAGGGGCTAAGTAAATGCTGGCTTCTGACCTGGGAAGAGGTAGCCCCGAAAGCCCCCGTGTACATGCACCTCTCGGCGGACGACGTGTTCGATGCGTACCGTAAATATCCCGAGAGGATATGCCCCATGTACGCGCCGGACCCCGCGGCTGCCGACGCGGCGGATAAGTTCATGGCCTGGGTGGACAAAGGCGTATGCGGCTGCGGAGAGCTGAAGACTTCGCTTCCCTGGGACTCGCCGAAGCTCGACCGGCTGCTTGAGAAGGTCAACGCCCTGGGGATGCCGCTTGTATTCCACATGGAGAGCGGGGGCCCGCGTTATGCGCCGGCTGGCGATAACGGGTTTGAAAAGCTGATGGCAAAGATGCTGAACACCCCGCGCTACCTGGGCTACCCCAGGAAGGTAATCAATTTTTTAGAGAACGTGTACGCGCCGCTCAGGGAAACAAAAGAGAAGATGCGAAGCGATTTTCCGGGATACATGACGGATTTCGCCGCCCTGGAGACCCGCCTTCGGCAGTTCCCCAGGATCAAGTTCATAGGGCACGGGCCGCTCTTCTGGGAAGGCATATCCCTGGAAGGCGCCACGGAGGGGGTCCTGCCGCGCGGCAGGGTGATAGCCGGAGGGATAACGGTTAAGCTCATGGACGAGTACGACAACCTCTATGCCGACCTGTCGGGCTATTCGGGCTACAGGGCACTCACGAGAGACCCCGGGTTCGCGCGGCAATTCATAATAAGGCATTCCGGCAAGATACTGTACGGGACCGACAACTTCTTCCTGGGCCTTAAGCGATTTTTAGAGTCGCTCAAGCTCCCGGAGGACTGCGCCCGGCGCATATACGGGGAGAATGCATTGCGGATCGCGGGTGGAGCGGGAGGGGGAGGGCTTTCGAACTGATGGTCTTCAAGGAGGATTAGCCATGTGCGGAATTGTGGGATATATAGGCGAAAAAAACGCCGTACCCATTCTCCTGGCGGGTCTTAAGAAGCTGGAGTACAGGGGGTACGACTCCGCCGGCATCGCCTTCCTCCAGGACGGCAGTCTCGGCATCAGGCGCAGCGTCGGAAAGCTTAGGAACCTGGAGTCGGCCATAGAGGGAGAGGCCTGCATCTCCGGGATAGGCATCGGGCATACCCGCTGGGCGACACATGGGAAACCCTGCGAGGCCAACGCGCACCCCCACCGCTGCGGCAAGGTGGCGGTAGTCCATAACGGCATCATCGAGAACTACGCCCAGCTAAAGACCGAGCTGGTACAACGGGGGCATACGTTCAAATCGGAGACAGACACTGAAGTCATCGCACATCTTATAGACGATGGGCTTACGGAAGGGCTGGACCTGGAAGCCGCGGTAAGGCGGGGCTTAAGCCAACTGAAAGGCTCGTATGCGATAGGCGTGGTGGTGGAGGACCGCCCGGACGTACTGGTGGCCGCCCGCGCTGGCTGTCCGCTGGTGATAGGCCTGGGCGCCGGCGAATTTTTCATAGCCTCGGACCTCCCGCCGATACTGGGATACACGAAAGAAATCATATTCCTGGACGACTACGAGATGGCGGTGCTGTGCAGGGACGGAGTGAAGGTGACGGCCTTGGACGGCTCCGCCAGGAAAAAAGACATAAGCCAGGTAAGGTGGAGCCCCGCGATGGCGGAAAAAGGGGGCTACAAGCATTTCATGCTTAAGGAGATATACGAGCAGCCCCAGGCGATCCGCGATACCTTCCTGGGCAGGATAGACGCTCCAAACGGCAGCGTCTCGTTTGAAGATTTAGACATCCCGGACGAGGCCTTGAAGACGGTAAAAAAGGCCGCGCTTATCGCCTGCGGCACCTCCTGGCATTCGTGCCTGATAGCGAAGTTCATGCTGGAAGAGCTGGCCAGGCTCCCGGTGGAGGTGGATATCGCATCCGAGTTCAGGTACAGGAGCCCCATAGTCGGCGCGGACACCCTGTTCGTGGCGGTAACGCAGTCCGGCGAGACGGCGGATACGCTGGCCGCGATGCGCGAGGCCAAAAAACTCGGGGCCAGGACTATTTCCATATGCAACGTGGTCGGAAGCACCGCGAGCCGGGACGCGGACGGCGTGATATACACCCACGCAGGCCCTGAGATAGGCGTCGCATCCACCAAGGCATTCACGGCCCAGCTCACCGCGCTCTTCCTGCTTGCGGTCCGCCTGGGGACCCTTCGCGGAACGCTGGACAAGGAAAAAGCCGCCGCATTACTTGGTGAGCTGACGGCCATACCGGAGAAGGTGGGGCGCACCCTTTCCGTGATGGAAGACGAGATGGGGAAGTTAGCGAAAATTTTTTACAAAAGCAGCGATTTCCTTTACCTCGGGCGGGGGTACAGCTATCCGACGGCCCTGGAGGGCGCGCTGAAGCTGAAGGAAATTTCTTATATACATGCCGAAGGCTATCCGGCGGGAGAGATGAAACACGGGCCGATCGCGCTTATAGACGAGAACATGCCCGTGGTAGTCCTCGCGCCTTCGGACGACGTTTTCGAGAAAGTGGCTTCAAATATCGAGGAAGTCCGTTCGCGGGGCGGCCAGGTTATCGCCTTTGTGACGGACGGAGACTGGAAGCTGGAGGGGAAGGCAAACTATATATACCGGGTGCCCGGCACCGTCCCATGTCTGACGCCTGTGTTGATGGCCGTACCCCTCCAGCTCCTCGCCTATAAAATAGCGCTCTTAAGGGGGAGCGACGTGGACCAGCCGCGCAACCTGGCCAAGAGCGTAACGGTCGAATAGTGCGTGCGATGAAAAACTTAAGCCAAAAGGAGGACGCCATGGAAACTTTTATCGAAAGAAATGAAAGCAGGAAGTTACAGAAGGCCGATATCTTTGAAGCCCTCCTGGAAAAGATCGAGACCCGCCGGGCCACGGTCGGCGTGATAGGCCTGGGATACGTCGGACTCCCCCTGGTGCAGGCGTTCACGGGGGCCGGGTTCCCTGTAATCGGGTTTGATAAGGACACCGAAAAGATAGAACATCTCTCCGCGGGGACGAGCTACATAAAGCACATCACCGATTCCTCCGTCACCGAGATGACCGGCTCCGGCAGGTTCTCAGGCGACTGCCGATTTCGACAGGCTCAAAGAGGCTGACTGCATCCTCATCTGCGTGCCCACCCCGCTGAACGAGTACCGCGAGCCGGACCTCTCTTACGTGTTGAACTCGACGGCGGCGGTGGCAAGGACGCTCCGGGCGGGACAGCTGGTCGTACTTGAATCCACCACCTATCCCGGCACGACGGACGAGGAGATGCGCTCCGTCCTGGAGAAGACGGGGCTTCAGGCGGGCAAGGATTTCTTCCTCGCTTTCTCGCCGGAGCGCGAGGACCCCAATAACGGCAGCTTCAATACGGCCAGCATCCCCAAGGTCGTCGGCGGATACACCGGCAAATGCCTCAAGGTCGCGAATACCCTTTACGGCGGCATCATCAAGAGGACCGTCCCGGTATCGTCCACCCGCGTGGCCGAGGCGACAAAACTGCTCGAGAACATCTTCAGGAGCGTAAATATCGCGCTGGTCAACGAGCTGAAGGTGCTGTTCGACCGGATGGACATAGACGTCTGGGAAGTCATCTCGGCGGCAAGCACCAAGCCCTTCGGCTACATGCCGTTTTATCCCGGCCCGGGGCTCGGCGGGCACTGCATACCCATCGACCCGTTCTACCTCACCTGGAAGGCCCGCAAGTACGACTTCAATACGCGCTTCATCGAGCTGGCGGGCGAGATTATCACGTCCATGCCCTATTACGTGATGGATAAGACGGCGCAGGCGTTAAACCACCAGGGCAAGGCGCTGAAAGGGGCGAAGGTGCTGGTGCTGGGGGTCGCATACAAGAAGAACGTGGACGACATGCGGGAGTCCCCGTCCCTGAAGGTCATCAACCTCCTGATGGAGAAAGAGGCGAAGGTGGAATACTCGGACCCGTACGTCCCGAAGATACCGAAGCTCAGGAAATACAAGCTGGACATGTCCTCGGTGCCGCTGACGGAGAAGAACCTGTCGAAATATGACGTGGCGATGATACTCACGGACCACGGCGGCTTCGATTACGAATTCATCTATGAACACTCGAACCTCATAATAGATACCCGCAACGCGATGGCGGGGATAAAAGACACCAAAAAGAAGATTTTCAAGGCATAGAGGAGGATCAGATGAGAAAGCCGGCGGTCGCTGTAATAGGCGCGGGATACTGGGGCAAGAACATAATCAGGGCCCTGCACAAGCTCGGCGCCCTCTCATGCATCTGCGATTCGAGCGAAAAGGCGCTCGAAGTCCAGAGAGAGACATACGCGGGCGTGCGCACGGAGACGGATTACCAGGCGGTCCTGGATGACGCCACAATAACCGCCGTAGCCATAGCGTCACCCGCGGCAAGACACGCGGAGATGATACGGCAGGCCCTGGAGGCGGGCAAGGACGTTTATGTGGAAAAGCCTCTCTGCCTTTCCGAATCCGAGGGCGCGTCTTTGGTGGCGTTGGCGGCCAGCCTGGGGAGGGTGCTGATGGTGGGGCATCTCCTGCAGTACCACGATGCGGTGGTGAAGTTAAAAGAGATGATAAGCCAGGGGGAGATGGGGAAGATTCATTATATATACTCGAACCGGCTGAACCTGGGCAAGTTCAGGAGCGAGGAGAACGCGCTATGGAGCTTCGCGCCGCACGATGTCTCCGTGATATTGGGGTTAGCGGGAGAGATGCCTGAAACCGTATTCTGCAACGGCGGGGCTTTCCTGCAGGACGGGGTCCACGACAGCACCTGCGTCCGTCATGAGCTTTCCCTCCGGGATGAGGGCGCACATATTCACAAGCTGGCTGAACCCGTTTAAAGAGCAGAAACTGGTGGTGGTGGGGAGCCGGAAGATGGCTGTTTTCGACGACATGCAGCCCCCGGAGAGGAAGCTTCTGATTTATCCGCACGTCATCAACTGGAAGGGGAACTTCCCCGTGCCGGAGAAGAAGGAACCGGAAGCCGTGGACCTTCAGGGCTCGGAGCCTCTTTTAAACGAGATGTCCCATTTCCTTGCGTGCGTAACGGAACGGAAAGTACCCGTGACCGACGGCGCGGAGGGCCTGAGGGTCCTGAAGGTGCTTCAGGCGTGCCAGAAGTCGCTGGATACCGGGACGAAGGTATCGATGACCGAAAAAAAGGAAACCTTCTTCGCCCATCCGACCGCGGTCGTAGACCAGCCCGCGGATATCGGCGAGGGGACGTCCATCTGGCACTTCACGCACGTGATGAAGGACTGCAGGATCGGCCGCTCATGCAACATCGGCCAGAACGTGGTCATATCGCCGGGCGTGAAGGTCGGGGATAAGGTGAAGATACAGAATAACGTCTCGGTCTACACCGGCGTGGTGCTGGAGGACGGCGTCTTCTGCGGCCCTTCGATGGTGTTCACGAACGTGATGAACCCGAGAAGCTACGTATCCCGGCGGGACGAATATAAAGAGACGCTGGTAAAAGAAGGCGCGACCCTGGGCGCGAACTGCACCGTAGTCTGCGGGCATACCATAGGGAGGTTCGCATTCGTCGGAGCGGGCGCGGTGGTTACGAAGGACGTGCCGGACTACGCCCTGGTGGTCGGGAATCCGGGCCGGATAATCGGGTACATGTGCGAGTGCGGCGCCAGGCTCTCTTTTAACGGAGAAGAAGCGGATTGCCCGGCCTGCGGCGCGTCGTATGAAAAGAGAAGCGGAAGAGTAGAGAGGAGGCAAAAAATTGAAAGTACCGTTGCTTGACCTGAAAGCGCAATACAGCACCATTAAAGAAGACGTTATCGGCGCCATGATGGAGGTGCTGGAGGCCCAGCATTTCATACTCGGGCCGAAGGTGACGGAACTGGAGAGGCAGGTCGCCCAGTACTCGGAAACCAAGTGGGGAGTAGGCGTATCCTCCGGAAGCGACGCCCTCATCATATCCCTGATGGGTCTTGAGGTAGGCCAGGGTGATTATGTCATCACCACGCCGTATACCTTTTTCGCCACGGCCGGCGCGGCCGCAAGGGTCGGCGCCATCCCCGTATTCGCGGACATCGACCCGAAAACATATAATATCGACCCGGCAAAAATAGCCAAGGCGGCCGCAAAGATACCCAAGGGTAAACTGAAGGCGATAATACCGGTGCATCTCTACGGCCAGTGCTGCGACATGGACGGGGTCATGGAAGTCGCGCGTGAATACGGCGCGGCGGTAATCGAGGACGCGGCCCAGGCGATAGGCGCAAGGGACCGCCACGGCCGCCCGGCCGGGAGCATCGGGGATACCGGGTGCTTCTCGTTCTTCCCCAGCAAGAACCTGGGCTGCTTAGGGGACGGCGGGATGGTGGTGACAAGCCGCGACGACCTGAAGGACAAGCTGACCATCCTCCGCGCGCATGGAAGCAGTCCGAAATATTTCCATAAGATAATCGGCGGCAATTTCCGCCTGGACGCCCTCCAGGCGTCGGTGCTCTCGGTGAAGCTCAGGCACCTGGACCTCTGGAGCGAGAAGAGGCAGGAAAACGCGGACCTGTACAACATGCTGCTTGCCGAGGCCGGGCTTCCGGTCGAGACGCCGTATATAGAAGAAGGATGCCGGCATATATTCAATCAATACGTAATCCGGGCGAAGGACAGGGACCTCTTAATGAACTTCCTGAAGGAAAAAGGAGTCGGTACGGAAGTGTATTATCCCCTTCCGATGCACCTTCAGGAGTGTTTTAGCTATCTGGGGTATAAAGAAGGCGATTTCCCCGAAAGCGAGAAGGCCGCAAGACAGACCCTCGCGCTGCCGGTATACCCGGAACTCAGTTCGGACGCGATAGCCTACGTCGTGGAGCGGATAAAGGAATTTTACGCTTAAAGTGGAGTCAGCCATGAAAAAAATGTTCATCCCTTTTTCCGTACCCTTTATAGGTAAAGAAGAGATCGACTCCGTGGTCGATACCCTGAGGTCCGGCTGGCTAACTACCGGGCCCAAGACGAAACAGTTCGAGGCGGACTTCGCCTCGTACATAGGCTGCAAGCACGCCATAGCCGTGAACTCATGCACCGCGGCTTTGCATCTGGCGATGGATGCGGTAGGGGTGGGTAAGGGTGATAGTGTCCTGACCACTCCCATGACTTTCGCCGCGACCGCGGAAGTCATCGAGTACATGGGGGCGACGCCAAGGTTCGTGGACATAGACCCGGGTACGCTGAACATGTCGCCCGTGCTCCTCGAGCAGACGCTTCTGTCCATGCCCGAGGAGGAGCGCGCGAAGGTAAAGGCGATAATCCCGGTGCATATGGCCGGACAGCCCTGCGACATGGACCCCATAACCGAAACGGCAAAGAGATACGGGCTGAAGGTCGTGGAGGACGCGGCGCATACCATGCCCGCCAGATACAAGGGGCGGATGGTGGGGACGATTAGCGGGATAACGTGCTTCTCCTTCTATCCCACCAAGTGCATCACCACGGGTGAAGGGGGGATGGTGACCACGGACGACGATGAATATGCGGACCGGATGCGGGTGATGAGCCTGCACGGGATCTCAAGGGGCGCGTGGAACCGCTACTCGAAGGAAGGCTCCTGGTATTACGAGGTCCTTGAGCCGGGCTTCAAGTATAACCTGCCGGACGTCCTTTCCGCTATCGGCATCGGGCAGCTCAGGCGCTCGGAGGAGCTGCTGGAGCTTCGGATGCGGCACGCCGAAATCTATAACCAGGCCTTTAAGGATATGCCGGGGATAGAGCTGCCGGAGATCTCTCCGGACGTGGAACATTCATGGCACCTGTACATCATAAAGCTGAACCTGGAGATGCTCTGCATAGACAGGGGGCAATTTATAGAGGAGCTTCGGGAGCGCGGCGTGTTCGCGTCGGTCCACTTCATCCCCCTGCACATCCACCCGTATTACCGGGAAAAATACGGCTATGAACCGTCCGATTTTCCGAGGGCGGATGAGCAATACCAGAGGATGCTATCACTGCCGTTCTATCCTAAAATGAGCGACGAGGAGTTGGATTACGTCATAGAAACTGTCAGGGAGGTCCTTGAAAGGAACTATGTTAAACAAATTGCCGAGACGGGCAGCGGCTTAGCCGCGTAACGGAGCAATACACGATGGGAATCCTAAAAAGGTTATTCGATATTGTGTTCTCATTGCTGGGGCTTGTCTTTCTCTCCCCGTTTTTGTGCCTTTCGGCGCTTGCGATAAAGATGCAGGACGGCGGGCCGGTATTTTTCAGGCAGGAGAGGATAGGGAAGGGCCTTCGGCCCTTCAAGATGTACAAGTTCCGCTCGATGACCCCTGAAACGTCCGGGACGGGCCCTTCCATCACGGTAGAAGGCGACGCGAGGGTGACGAAGCTCGGCAGGGCCTTAAGGAAGATGAAGGTGGACGAACTGCCCCAGCTTATAAACGTCCTGAAGGGGGATATGAGCCTGGTCGGGCCGCGCCCGGAGGTATGGAAATACGTAAACCATTTCATATCCGATTTCCGGGAGGTGCTGAAAGTACGCCCCGGCATCACCGACTACGCCTCCATTGTCTATCATGACGAGGAGGAAGTGCTAAGGAGGCTCGGACGACCCGGAGAATTTTTATCTCAAGACGATACTCCCGGCGAAGATCGCGCTGAACAAACAATACGTGCGGGAGATGAGTTTAGTCCGCGACGTGGACATAATCATGCGGACGTTTGCCGCCCTTTTCCAGGCCGGTTCTCGCGGTGCTGCGGGATGTTCCGCACCACGGCCTGCGAGCTGTGCGGCACACGGGCAAACGGTTCTACACCGTCAGGGAATTTATAATCACCTACAGGGGCTTCTTCGTCTTCTTCTTTCACGCCTCCGCCGTAGTAGTCGCGAATTATATCGCATTTTTGATCCTGTTCGAGGGAGCGATACCCGCAAGGCTCGCCAGGATCATGCCGTACTCCATACTGCTCGTCCTGGCGGTCCGCCTTCCGCTCTTCAAGGCCTTCGGCCTGTACAAGGGACTCTGGAAATACACCGGCATCAGCGACGTAATCAGGATAGTCTTTTCCGTCACCGTCGGGACGCTTGTATATATGACGCTCGATCGCATCTGGCTCTTCGGGGCCCTGGACATTCCGCTATCGGTCGTCGTCATGGACTGGCTCCTGACGATGGCGTTCATCAACAGCATAAGGCTCCTGCTGAGGGTTTACGAGGACTACGTCGTTTCCGACAAGAAGGGGAAAAAGGTCCTTATAATCGGCGCGGGCAACGCCGGCGAAATGATCGTCAGGGACATGCGCAAGAACCTGCACCTGCACAAACCGGTCGGCTTCGTGGACGACGACCGGCGCAAGAAGGGCCTGTCCATCCACGGCGTGCCCATACTCGGGACTACCGAAGACCTGTTCGCCATAATAAGCGAATACAGGCCGGAAGAGGTGCTTATCGCGATACCCTCCGCGAAGCCCGAGACCATGATTGCCTTGATGAAAAGTTAGTTGAGATAAGCTTCCGATAAAGACCCTGCCCTCAATCAGCGACATCATAAGCGGGCACGTGAGCATTAACCAGATAAAACCGCTGGAACTGGAAGACTTGATGGCGCGGCCTCCCGTGCAGGCGGACAGGGAGCTGCTGGGCGAATTCATAAAGGGGAGGACGGTGATGGTCACCGGGGCCGGGGGTTCTATAGGCTCCGAGATTTGCAGGCAGGCGCTGGCCCTTGGCGCGAAGGCGGTCGTCGCGTACGAGCGGCACGAGAACAGCCTTTACAACCTGGAGATGGAAGTCCGGAGCAAGGACAAAAATGCGCCCCTGTACCCGGTAATCGGCGACGTAAACGACAGGCACAGGCTGGACGAAATCTTTACCTGCTACGCGCCCGATACCGTCTTCCACGCCGCGGCGCACAAGCACGTCCCGATGATGGAGGTGAACCCGCGCGAGGCGATATACAATAATATCCTGGGCACCCGCAAATGCGCGCTTCTTGCCGGAGAGCACGGGGTGGAGCGGTTCGTCCTTATCTCCACCGACAAGGCGGTCAATCCAAGCTCCGTGATGGGCGCCTCGAAACGTGCCTGCGAGCTTGTAGTCCACGCGTTTAACGAAGGCTCCTCCACCAAGTACATCACCGTCCGGTTCGGCAACGTCCTGGGCTCGTCGGGGAGCGTCGTGCCGCTATTCAGGGACCAGATAAAGCGCGGCGGCCCCGTGACGATAACCCACCCGGACATCGTGCGCTTCCTGATGCTGATTCCGGAGGCGGTACAGCTCGTGCTCCAGGCGGCAAGCATCGGGGACGGCGGCGAGATATTCGTGCTGGACATGGGCGAGCCGATGAAGATTGCGGACCTTGCCAGGAACTTGATCGTCCTGGAAGGCTATGAACCCGATAAAGACATCAAGCTGGAATATGTCGGTCTCAGGCCGGGCGAAAAGCTCTACGAGGAGCTCTTCGATAAAAGTGAGGACGTCTCCCTGACTAAGGCCAGCAAGGTATTCATGGCCATATCGAAGGACCTTCCGGACCGGGCCGCTATAGCGAAATTCGGGCACCTGCTTGAGCAGTGCGTGATAAGGAAGGACACCGACGGGATGCTAAGACAGCTCTGCCGGCTGGTGAATACCTATACGTACAACGGGCAGGTGGGCGCGGAGGAGATCAAAAAGGCGGCGTAAAAGAGGGAATGTCAATTCTCAGCGAGCGAAAAATCTTAATTGTAGGGGCCGACCCGCCGGATTTCGGCGGGGTTTTTTCAGTTGAAAGCTGCTTTACTGGTGCTCATAAGTCTTGGTTCGCAGTTGCAGGTTGTTTGTACGCTCACGACGCCCTTTGTGCTCGGGCGATCTCGCCTGCCCTCTTGATCGCCTCTTTCGTGTCCACGAACCCGCTCAACTGGACGACGCCATTATAGGTATTCACGTCAATCTCGTGCGCCTTCGTCATCGGGTCGCCGATAAGGTCCGCGCTGATCTTCGCGGAGATGGTCTTGTCGTCCAGATACACGCCGGACGACCGCGATTGTCGCTCTGAGACGCGCATCCGATAACGCCGCCAGGACCACCAGGACCGCGGCCACCGCCAAGTATATTTAGCTCTCCTCCATGATTCCCGCCTTAACTTCAAGGATTTCGGAAAAACTGTCCTGCAGGAAAAAGTCTAACGTATCCTAATGGGCTGTCAAACAGCGTGGGGCGCTTAAGTGGTGAATTTGGAAGGATTTTTTTATAGAGCGGCTATGGCGCAGTAGTGTTCAACGCGGCTTTACGGCTAATTTTAACGCCCGTTCAAGGTCCCTCTATCAGGTCATCTGCGTCCTCGATACCCACGGAAAGCCGGACGGTGCCCTCGGTGATCCCGCGGGAGAGCTTCTCCGCGGCGGGCAGTGGCCCGTGACTCATGGTCCACGGATGCCCGGCCAGGGACTCCACTCCTCCGAGGCTTCGGCAAGAAAAAACACTTCGAGCGTCCAGAAACGCCTTGGTCGCCGGGAGACCGCCCTTAAGCCGCACCGTCACCATGCCCCCGAAACCCCGCATCTGGGATTTTGCCACCACATGGCCGGGATGGACCTCTAACCCCGGATAATACACTTCCTCCGCCAGGGGGTGCGCCGTCAGGAAGCGCGCAACGGCAAGCGCATTGGCTTCGTGCTGGCGCATCCGCACGGCGAGCGTCTTGATCCCCTTAGTGCAAGCCAGCAGTCGAAAGGCCCGGGCACCGCCCCGGCAAGCCGAAGATATAGCTGGACCTTCTGAAATATCTCCTGGTTCGAAGTTATTACCGCGCCGCCGATTAAGGGCCCAGTGTCCCCCGATGTACTTGGTCGTGGAATGTACCACCACGTCCGCACCCAGTTCCAGCGGGTTCTGGAAGTAAGGCGTGGCAAACGTGTTGTCCACTACTAAAGGGATGGCGAGGGCCTTGCATCTCAGGGCGATAGCGCGTATATCCGAAATCCCAAGTAACGGGTTGGCCGGAGACTCAAGCCATACCATCTTCACCGTTTTGTCAATCTTCGAGACGAAAGAGTCCGCGTCGGACGAGCCGGCATAGGCCGCGGTGACCCCGTTCCTTGCAAGGAGCCTGTCGAATATCCCGTAGGTCCCGCCGTAGAGGTCTTCCGAGACCAGCGCCTTCTCACCCGGCTGCAGCACGGAGAGCACGGCCATGGACGCCGCCTGGCCGGACGCGAAAGCGACGCAGTGATTTTGCTCCCTCAAG
>CAVTDB010000012.1:0-22551 GCA_963733375.1 Nitrospirota bacterium
CCCGCCGGGATTAAAGACAGGGAGATGGATAAGCCTTGAAATGGCTGTTTATTGGCATTATTAAGCTATACAGGGCGGTCATATCGCCGCTTCTGCCTTCGCGCTGCCGTTTCTATCCATCCTGTTCGGAATACTCCCTTTGTGCATTCACGAAATATGGTTTCTTTAAGGGCTTCTTCCTTACCGCCAAGAGGATATTAAAATGCCACCCGTTTCATCCGGGCGGGTTCGATCCAGTACCGTAAAACCCTTACTTTCTTTTCGGGTGAAAAGAAAGTAACACAAAGAAAAGCCGTACTAAAGTTCCGCTTTCTTTTGGTACTTTTCTTTCACGCGAAAGAAAAGTACGGTCTTAGCCTTGAAAGGTTTAAATGGAAAAGAACTTAATTCTGGCAATAGCCCTCTCGGTGGCCATACTTGTAGGTTATAACTACTTATTCCCGCCTCCCAAGCCCATGCCGGTCAAGGCCCCGGCCCCGGTTCAGGCGCCCGTTCAGCCTCAGCAGGGGGCGAAGGGGGGGAACCAGGCCCCGGCGGCGCAGACTTCGGCCGCTTCAGCCCCGTCGCCGGTTTCCACGCTCCCTCAGGCGGCTAGTGCGCCCGCGAAGGAAATTCCGATAGAGACTTCGCTTTACTCCGCGGTGATAACCACACGCGGCGGGACGCTCAAAAGTTTTAAATTGAAAAAGTACCAGGACGCCGAGGGCAAGCCGGTTGAGATGGTCCAGCCCGAATCGACGGTGATGCCGCTCACACTGGCGCCCGTGGGGACTTCCCCGTCCCAGGCCGAGGAGGTGGTTTATACCGCCGACAAGGACGCCCTGACGCTGGACAAGGGCGGCGAGGGGACGTTGACGCTTTCTGCCCAGGGGCCGGACGGTAAGACGCTGGTAAAGAATCTGACGTTTAAAGACGGAAGCTATGTAATAGACGGCTCATTCGAGGCCAAGGGTTATCCGTCGGCGGTTTTGTACATGGGGGACGGCTTCGGGAGCTTGACCAGCTTAAAAGAGAAGGGCAGGTATGGCTTCGTCGGGCCTTTCACATTGGTGGACGGGAGAAGTAAGAGGACAACCCGGCCAAGCTCGCGGTGATGAAAAACTATTCGGGCCGGTCGGGATATACGGGAGTAACGGATAAATATTTCATAGCCGCGGTCGTGCCGTCCGGGCCGTTCAAGGCAATCGTCGGGAGTGGATCAACCGGCACCGGCATCGTGGCAATACAGTCTCACCGGGCCTGCCGAAAAATTCTCGCTGTATGTAGGACCCAAGGAGTACGACCGTCTGAAGGCGGCGGGCCACGAACTGGAAAGGGCGGTGGATTTCGGCTGGTTCACCGTAATCGCCAAGCCGCTCTTTGTCGCGCTGAAGTACTTCTATAAGTTGGTCGGCAACTGGGGCTGGGCGATTATCATTCTCACGGTAATAATAAAGGTCCTGTTCGCGCCGCTTACGCACAAGAGCCAGAAGTCCATGAAGCGCATGCAGAAGCTCCAGCCGCTATTCGCTGAACTGAAGGAAAAATATAAAGGCGATCCGGCCAAGCTCAACAAAGAGATGATGGAGCTTTACAAAAAGCACAAGGTAAACCCGATGGGCGGGTGCCTCCCGATGCTGATCCAGATTCCGGTGTTCATCGCGCTTTACAGGGTCCTGGGCAACTCGATCGAGCTTCGGCACGCGCCGTTTATGTTCTGGCTGCACGACCTCTCGGCGAAGGACCCTTACTACGTGCTCCCGATACTGATGGGCGTCTCCATGCTCGTCATGCAGAAGATGACCCCCACGACAATGGACCCCAAGCAGAACATGATGATGATGCTCATGCCGGTCATCATGGTCTTTATGTTCATCAGCCTGCCCTCGGGCCTGGTGCTGTATTTCACCGTGAGCAACCTGCTCTCGATGGCGCAGCAGTTCTATATAAACAAATATTCGGTCGAAACTTAACCGAATCCTGAAGGTGGTTTGGGTGGACGGGATAAACCTGCTGCCAAAAGCCTGCGGGGAGGCTGGGGAAGCGGTAATAACCTTATCTTTGACCGGCACGGGAAATCTCCCTGCCAGCCGCTTTACAAACCCGTCACCCCCGCTTTACACGCCCCGCATGGAAGAGGTATGCCGGTACGGCGACGTCGGCAAGAGGCGCATGGCATTTCCATATCTCACACCCGGGCAGGCCTCCATTCTGAAAAAAACGTACTTTCCGCCATATTTATTTCATGTAAAATAAAACTAAATATTTCAAAGAGTTAAAATATGTTAAACGATAAAGACACCATCTGCGCCATTTCCACCCCGCCCGGTTTCGGCGGAATCGGAATCGTCCGCATATCCGGAACGCGATGCGGTGGGGATATTGAGCGGAGTATTTTTTGCCAAAATATGGTGAAGTGGTGAGTAATTTTCAATCCCACCGCTTATATTATGGCAATGTGGTAAATCCAGATACAGGGGAGAAGGTTGACGAGGCGCTGGCAGTCCTTATGAGGGGCCCTAAAACCTATACCCGGGAGGACGTGGCCGAAATAAACTGCCACGGCGGACCGGCGGCGGTAAAGAAGACTTTGGAAATTGCCCTCCGGGCCGGGGCGCGTCTGGCCGGGCCGGGCGAGTTCACAAAGCGGGCGTTCTTAAACGGCAGGATTGACCTTACCCAGGCCGAGGCGGTCATGGACATCATATCCGCCTCCACGGAGCTGAGTCTCCAGGCGGCGGTCAAGCAGTTGTCCGGGGGCCTGAGGGAGAAAATCGACGACGTCCGCGCGGCGCTGGCGGAACTCCTGGCGCTTACGGAGCTTTCGATCGACTTCCCGGAGGAGGAAGTGGATTATGTCCCGGCTTTGGGCCTTAAGAAAAATGGGGCCATGGTCCGGGAGAAGCTGGGCGCGCTTCTATCGACATACGACGAGGGCCGGCTTCTCAGGGAGGGGGCAAAACTTGCCATCGTGGGCGCTCCGAACGTCGGGAAATCGAGCCTTTTAAACCTGCTGACAAAGAGCGAACGCGCGATAGTGACAGAGATACCGGGCACGACACGCGACACCGTGGAGGAGCTGATAAACCTGGGCGGGGTGCTGGTCCGGGTAATTGACACGGCGGGGATACGCGAGAGCCAGTGCCCGGTGGAGAGAGAAGGGATAAAACGTTCGAAGGCGGCGATGGAGGAGGCGGATTTAATCCTCCTGGTCCTGGACGGTAGCAGGGAAGTCAACGGCGATGACATGAAGTTCCCACTTTCTTTTGCGGAAAAGAAAGTGGACAAAGAAAACGAGGCTAAAAACCGTGTTATGGTCGTAATAAATAAGGCTGACCTGCCCCAGCAAATAAATTTAGAAGTTTTTGGCGCTACCTTTTTCCAAAAAGGTAGCGAAGTTAGTCTCTCCGCCAAGACCGGCCAGGGTTTAGAGATTTTGACCTCCCGTATCCGGGAGTTGATTTTAGGTCCGGGCAGAGAAAGGGCCCCGGAGGCCGCGATTAACCTCCGGCACAAGCAGGCTCTTGAAATGGCGGACGAGGCGCTGGTCAGGTTCATTGACGGCTGCGATAAAAATCTTTCGCCGGAATTCCTTGCGCTGGAGCTTCGGGAGGCGCTGGACGCGGTAGGCGAGGTGGTCGGCCGTACCGCCCCGGAGGACGTGCTGAACCTGATATTCAGCAAGTTCTGCATAGGGAAATAGAGTTTTAGGGTTTTCTGTTTAGCAAGAATTACGGTTTTTTCACCCGGTTTTCTTTGGTTACTTTCTGTCTTCGCAACGCTCTGGACAGGTAAACATTTCTTTTTTCCAAAAGAAAGTAACAGAAGGTTTTCATGTATCGCTATTCCAAAAAATATGACGTAATAGTCGTCGGCGCGGGGCATGCGGGCTGCGAGGCCGCTCTTGCGGCGGCGCGGATGGGGACGTCCACCCTGCTTCTTACCATGAACCTGGACTCGGTCGCCCAGATGTCCTGCAACCCGGCCATCGGCGGCCTGGCCAAGGGGCATATCGTCAAGGAAATCGACGCGTTAGGCGGGGAGATGGCCAAGGTCATCGACAAGACGGGAATCCAGTTCCGGCGTCTCAATATGAGCAAGGGTCCGGCGGTCCGGGCGACCAGGGCGCAGGCCGATAAGTCCTGGTATCGGCGGGCGATGAAGGAGACCGTGGAGGCCCAGGTAAATTTGGACCTGAAGCAGGGGATGGCGGTCCGGATACTGGTGGAGAACGGCCGCGCCGCCGGGATAGTCGACCAGCTTGGGACAGAGTACCGGGCATCCGCCGTGGTGCTTACCACCGGGACGTTCTTAAACGGCCTGATCCATATCGGCGAGAGCCATTTCCCGGCTGGCAGGGCGGGCGAGTTCCCCTCTCAGGGCTTAAGCGAATCGCTTGCCGAGCTTGGGTTCCCGATAGGACGCCTCAAGACCGGCACGCCGCCGCGCATAGATGCAAAATCCATTGATTTTCAAGGACTTAAGCCCCAGCCGGGAGACGACCCGCCCCCGCCGTTCTCGTTCTCCACTGAGCGGATAACGAACTGCAGCTGCCCTGCTACATGACTTATACCAATGCCCGGACGCACGAGATTATCCTGGGAAGCTTGGACCGCTCTCCGCTTTATTCCGGCACCATAAAGGGCGTCGGCCCGCGCTACTGCCCGTCCATCGAGGACAAGGTAGTCCGGTTCGCCGATAAGGAGCGCCACCAGATTTTCCTGGAGCCGGAAGGATATAACACCTCGGAATATTACGCGAACGGGATATCCACGAGCCTTCCGGCGGACGTCCAGTTAGCCCTCGTCCGGACGGTTGTGGGCCTGGAGTCGGCGGAGCTTATGCGGCCGGGATATGCTATCGAGTATGACTTTGTCCCGCCGACCGAGCTGCTCCCGAGCCTTATGACAAAGCGCATACCGGGGCTTTTCCACGCCGGGCAGATAAACGGGACCTCCGGGTATGAGGAGGCCGCCGGCCAGGGGCTTATCGCCGGGATAAACGCGGTGAAGTACGTCCGGGGGGATGACCCCCTTGTCCTTGGCCGGGATGAGGCTTATATCGGTGTAATGATTGACGACCTGGTGACGAAGGGGATAGATGAGCCGTTTCGGATGTTCACTTCGCGCGCGGAGTACCGGCTCCTTCTTCGGGAGGACAATGCGGACCTCCGGCTGATGGGCAAGGGCTACTCGCTTGGTCTTGTGGATGATGAAACTTACCGGAAATTTTTAAAAAAGCGTGAGCAGGTGGAGCGCGAACTTGCGCGTCTTTCGATTACGCGCGGTCGAGCGAGACGGCGAGAGCGTTACGCTTAAAGAGATGCTGAAAAGGCCGGAAATAAGTTACGCGCAGGTGCTCTCTGAGTTATCCGCCCGACGAGGCTCTCGTCCCGCCCGGCGAGGCTCTCGCCCCTGCCGCCGCCGAGCAGGTGGAGATTTTAGTGAAATACGAGGGCTATATAAAGCGGCAGGCGGGCGAGGTGGACCGGCTGAAGCGATACGACGAGAAGCTGATCCCGCACGGGTTCGATTATTCGCTTCCGGGTCTGTCGCGCGAGGTGCGGGAGAAGCTTGCCAAGGTGGAGCCCAGGAGTGTCGGCCAGGCCGGGCGCATACCGGGGATTACTCCGGCGGCGGTGGCGATAGTCCTTGTGGCGCTTGAGAAGGGCCGGCGCGAGGGGGCCGGAGCCTAGACGGAAAGGCAAAAGTTCCACGTGGAACAATGGCCGGCGTTCCTGCCTGAAAGTCCATCATTTAAATGACTTACGCGAAAATCATATTCCTCGTTTTAATCGCCGCATACTTCCTTGACTGCGGGCTGCACCCGTATGAATATCATTTCATTGACGGGGTTAACCTGCTTTTTCACGAGGCGGGGCATCCGATATTCGGCCTTTTCGGTAACGATTTCCTAATGGTGATGGGCGGCACGCTCGGCCAGCTGATCATGCCGCTCGTTATAGTGGTTTACTTCTCTCTCACGGGCCAGCGTTATTCCTCCGCCGTGGCGGGCCTCTGGTTCTCGGAGAACTTCTTCCCTATCTCAGTCTACGCAAAGGACGCGGTCGCAATGGAACTGCCGCTTGTCGGCAACGGCGACCGCATACACGACTGGAACTACATGCTCTCGGAGCTTCACATGCTGAACCAGGACCAGCAAATCGGAAATCTGGCCCATGCGGCCGGGCTTGTCCTGATCGGGGTGTTTTTCCTGGCGGGCGTATGGTACAGCCGAGCGGCGGTTGAGCAAAGCGGTAACAGCGCTGGAGGGAAGAAAAATGGCGGGATTGACGTGGATTTGAATTTACTTTCAAAAGGTTGCGAAGTCTTAGGCTTTCCCGTCACTACCGGGGAACTCCGGCTGTTCGGGCTTTATCTTGGCGAGATCCGGAAGTGGAACAAGAAGGTGAACTTGACCGCCATCACGGAGCCGGAAGAGATCATCGTAAAGCACTTCCTGGACTCCCTGGCGCTTCGGCTGATATTGCCGATTGACAGCGAGAAGACTCCGGTAAGCATAGCAGCGGCTTTAAGCCAGCGCGTATCGCCGGAGACGTGGGCCCTCCCGAAGGCGGGGCTTTCAGAGGGGGCGCTCTGCGGCGCACAGCGGCGCTACCGCCCAGGCCGGGGCGGAAAGCCGCCCAATTCCGCCGGCGGTCCCGCCCGGCGCTTTCCCAAAATTTCTCCGCCTGCGACATCGGGAGCGGCGCGGGCTTTCCCGGCCTGGCCCTGAAGGTCGTCCTGCCGGGCATGGCTCTTACTCTGGTGGAGCCGGTACATAAAAAGGCGGTATTCCTGCGGCAGGTAATCAGGACTCTGAACCTTTCCCCTGTAACGGCTTTAGAGGCCAGGGCCGAGGATCTGCCGGGCAAGGTCTCCACGCCTTTCGATATTGTCTTCTCCCGCGCGTTCAAGGCCCCGGCCGAGCTCCTTCCCCTGGCATTCCCCGTGCTGAAAGACGGCGGCCTGGTCGCGCTTTCCCTGGGGCCGGGTATGGAATGCGAGCCAAGCCCCGGATGGACCGTGGAGCGCGAAGAAGAGATAACCCTGCCGTTCTCGGATATCCGAAGAAGATTAATCCTCCTGAAGAAAAGCTAACATCTCTACTTTTCTTTCGCGGGAAAGAAAAGTAGCAAAAGAAAGCGGGAAGCTTAAGTCCGGCTTTTCTTTGCTACTTTCTTTTCGCCCGAAAAGAAAGTAGGGGGTGGTTTTTGTTCCACGTGGAACATTCCCTGCCTCAAAAGCCTTGACATCGGCTCATTTCACCGTTAGAATGCCTCCAGTCCACCGGCCGAGAGACGGGGTTGCAAGTAAGTATTTACTTTAATAATCAATAAGTTAAGAGGTAGTATGGGCAGAGCTAAGGTAATCGCCATCGCAAACCAGAAAGGCGGGGTCGGAAAAACCACCACCGCCGTCAACATGTCCGCATCCCTGGCCGCGGCGGAAAAAAGGGTGCTCCTGGTGGACACGGACCCGCAGGGCAATTCCACGTCCGGCGTCGGCGTGGACAGGGACGCCGTGGAAAGAAGCCTCTACGGTCTTTTCGCGGACAGCCTGCCCTTAAGCGAGATTATAATCCCTACGCCGCTTCCGTACCTTTCCCTGGCGCCGTCCAGCGTGGACCTGTTCGGCTCGGAGGTGGAGCTTGCCGGAAGGGACGGAAGGGAGACGGTCCTGAAGGACGCGCTACTGCCCGTACTCTCCGATTACGATTACGTAATCATAGACTGCCCGCCCGCCCTGGGCCTTCTCACGGTAAACGCGCTCACCGCGGCGGACTCGGTGCTTATCCCCGTGCAGTGCGAGTATTACGCGCTTGAGGGCCTTTCCCAGCTTATAAAGACGCTCCAGCTCGTGCGGGAGGACTTGAACCCCGGCCTGGAGGTCGAGGGGATACTCCTGACAATGCACGACTCCCGAAACAATCTCTCCCGGCAGGTGGAAAACGAAGTCCGGGAGCATTTCCATGAAAAGGTGTACCAGACCATGATCCCAAGGAACGTAAGCCTGTCCGAGGCCCCGAGCTTCGGAAAGCCTATCATACTGTACGACATCCGCTCGAAAGGTGCACAGAGCTACCTCTCGCTTGCAAGGGAGGTTATGAGCCATGTCTAAAACCATGTCCAAGACCTCTCTCGGCAAAGGGCTTGGCGCGCTCATCCCGGCCGGCTCGCCGGGCATGCTCCTGAAAGGGACAGGGGGGGGCGCGACCGAAGTGGAGCTTCACCGGATAATCGCAAGCGAATACCAGCCCCGGAAAAATTTCAAGGACGACGCCATCGCATCGCTGGCCGAATCCATAAAGAGCGTCGGCGTAATCCAGCCGGTGATACTAAGGAGGCGGGACGAAGGCGGATATCAGCTTATCGCCGGTGAGCGCAGGTTCCGGGCGGCCGCCCTCGCCGGGCTTACAAGAATTCCGGCGATAGTGAAGGACGTATCACCCGCCGAGGTCCTGGAGATGGCGCTGGTGGAGAATATACAGCGGGAGGACTTAAACCCCATAGAGACCGCCGAAGCCTATGAGCGGCTGGTCGGCGAGTTCAAGCTGACGCAGGAGGAGCTATCCGCGAAGGTGGGGAAGGAACGCTCCACCGTGGCCAATTTTTTAAGGCTCCTGACCCTTCCTTCGGAAGTGAAACGCGACCTGGCCGAGGGCGATCTTTCGATGGGGCACGCAAAGGCGATATTGTCGCTTGATGCGGCGTCGAAGCAGATGGCGCTCAGGCGTGAAATAATCTCGCGGGGCTTATCCGTGCGCGAGGCGGAAGGCGCGGCGAAGAGGCTGAAAGCCCCCGGCCATGTGATAAAGAAGAAGGAGCCCTCCGCGCAGATGGCGATGCTGGAGGACGAGCTGAAGAAGAAGCTCGGCACGAAGGTGAAGATAAAGCGCAAGGGGAAGCGCGGCTCCATCAACATCGAATTTTATTCCGACGCCGAACTGGACAGGCTTCTGGAATTTTTAAGGGGATGAGGTAAACCGTTACTTTCTTTTCGAGAAAAGAAAGTAACCAAAGAAAAGCGAAAATGTCCGGCTTTCTTTTGGTTACTTTTCTTTCACCTGAAAGAAAAGTAACAATTAAGGAGGCACCATGTTAAGAAAAGCGAAAGGACATCCGGAAGTGGAGGAGATGGTCGCATTCCTGGGGAAGGGGACGGACTTCAAGGGGACGCTCCATTTCGAGGGCACCATCCGGATCGACGGCAGGCTGGAGGGCGAGATATATACCAAGGACACCCTGATAATCGGCGAGGCCGGCCGAGGTGATGGGAGAGATAAACGTCGGCACGCTTATCTCGTCGGGCAGGATTACCGGCAACGTGAAGGCGGCCCGCGCGGCGCACCTCATGATGCCGGGCAGGCTGGACGGGAACGTCGATACGCCGTCGCTCAAAGTGGAGGAAGGCTTCTCGTTTAACGGCAGGTGCGAGATGTCGGACGCAAAGGCCAGCGCCGTCCTGGGCGCGGTAAAAGAATCGCTAAGCGTGTAAGACCGTTACTTTTCTTTTGGGTAAAAGAAAAGTAACACAAAAGAAAACCGGACATAAAAACAAGTTTAAAAGTTTTTGGCGTTACCTTTTTACAAAAAGGTGACAAGGGGTTTAAAAATAATGATAAGAAAGATTGCCGTCGCCATGAGCGGCGGCGTGGACAGCTCGGTTACCGCGGCTCTTCTGAAGCAGTCCGGCGAGGACGTAACAGGCGTAACCATGCGTCTTTGGGGCGAGGAGTCCGACTCGGCGAGCGCCGTGGAGTCCGCGCGAGAGGTATGCAGGATAATAGGTATCGAACACAAGGTCCTGGACCTCCGTGAGATATTCAAACAGGAGATAATCGATTACTTCCTGGACAGCTACGTGCAGGCATACACCCCGAACCCCTGCGTCAGGTGCAACCAGAAGATAAAGTTCGGCACGCTGATGAAGCTCGTTGACCTTGTCAACGCGGAGAGGCTGGCCACCGGACATTACGCGCGGATCGGTCTGGACAGGATTTCGGGCAGGCACCTCCTGCTTCAGGGTGCGGATATGCGAAAGGACCAGAGTTACTTTCTTTATCGTTTAAGTCAGAGCCAGCTCGCGCACGCCATGTTCCCCCTGGGCGAAATGCAAAAGAGCGAGGTAATCGAGACGGCGAGACAAATGGGTCTTCCCTCAGCCGAGCGCGAGGAGAGCCAGGAGGTCTGCTTCATCCCGGACAACGATTACCGCGGCCTCATCGAATCAGAGAGGCCGGAGGCAGTGAAAGAGGGCGAGTTCGTGGACAGGGAGGGGAACGTCATCGGGCGGCATCGGGGAGTCGCTTTCTATACCGAGGGCCAGAGGCGCGGCCTTAATTTCTCGTCGCCCGGCGGCCGGAGCTACGTAACGAACCGGGACCCGGAGACGAACCGGATTACGCTGGGCGCTCCCGAGGACCTGCAAAAGAGTGAGTTTTTCGTAAAAGAGACCAACTGGATTTCATTTTCCGGCATCTATGGCCCCATGCCCTGCGACGTCAAGCTCCGCCACCGTTTCGCCCCCGCCGGTTGCATGGTATACCCGGAAGAGGGCGGCGCACGCGTAGTGTTCGATGCGCCCACGGCGGGAGCCGTGCCGGGCCAGTCGGCGGTATTCTATCACGGCGACACGGTGCTTGGCGGGGGGATAATACAGAAATAGTGATTTCTACTTTTCTTTTGGAAAAAAGAAAAGTAGCAAAAGAAAACCGGACCGAAAAACCCGCTATTTTTTCTTTAATTTAAGCTATACTAATCCTAAAAGTTTTTTGCGCTACTTTTTTACCAAAAAAGTAGCGGTTTTGTTTTTAACGGAGGTGTCGATGTTAAAGAAGTTGGACAGGGAAGCCGGCCAGCTCATATTCCATACGGACGGCATGGTCTGCTCCACCGCGAGAGACCTCCTTCAAAGCGATATATTCGTGCAGGTGGTGGATGATTTCATCCGTACGCTCGCCTTCGACGACCCGCAGTTCCTGGACTCCATCGACCCCAGGCTTAAAGAAAGCGGCGGCAGCCGCCTTATGATCGAGCTGCTTCGGGCATTAGCATATGATCCCCTGGAGCGGGCGGTGAAGGCCGTGCCGGGAGCGGAAGGCCTTATCGAGAAGCGGCGCGAACTGCACGACTTCCTGGAGCGGCTCTACGACTTCTGGCGCGTGTTCAACCGCTACATGGTGCTCCACTCCGAGGCCGGCCCGAACAGCATGGACCGGCGCCCTTATCAAACCTTCAGCGCCACCATAGAAGTACTGACGCATCTCGTCCGGAGCGTCTACCGGGAGATAAACGAGAACATCCTGGGGCAAAAACCCCGCGTCTATCGCCAGGTATCCGCGGGCTGCAGCGTCGGGATAATCGCCGTGCCGAGCGGGGATAGCCTTCCGCCGCGTTATACGGACAAGCTTGGTGAAATCCCCATAATCAGGCAGGTGTTGATAAACCCGCCGCTCATCATAGACCCCCCGATGAACAAGAGGACGGGGCTTTTCAAGCAGGTGCCGGACGACCTTCTGGACGGGTTGCAGTTCGAGAGTGGGAAATGGCTCTGCTACCCCGCGCAGGTCGGCCCGCTCGTGGTGTTCATCTACTTCCATCAGTGCTTCATCGGCCTGGGCTCGTCTTTAGCCAACCTCTTCGATATCGCGGCCGACGAGAAAATAGCAACCGGGCCTGATGCTATATTCATCTACGGCGCGGACCCGGAGGCGATGAAGAAATTCGGCGACCTGCCTACCGTGTTTCACGACGACACGGAAAATAATATCCTTGTAGGCGCGGTGCCCAGGGAGGACCGTTTCGGCTACTTCGGCTATCTCAAGAAGATGGCGCTGACACTGCACAACGTGGCGATGATGAAGCGGGGGCGTCTGCCTTATCACGGCTCGATGAGCAGGATTATACTGAAAGACGGGAGCGCCGCCGACGTCCTCATCATCGGGGACACCGCGACCGGGAAATCGGAGTCTCTGGAGGCCTTCCGGCTCCTGGGCAAAGATAAGATTGCAGAGCTTATTATAATCGCGGACGATATGGGCTCTCTTGAGATTGCGGAGGACGGCCGGCTTAAGGGATACGGGACGGAGACGGGGGCGTTCGTGCGGCTTGACGACCTCCAGGCCGGGTACGCCTTCGGTAAGATTGACCGCTCTATCATCATGAGCCCGCAGAAGACAAACGCCCGGGTCGTTTTGCCGGTGACTACTCTGGGCGAGGTACTGCACGGGCATAACGTGGACTTTATTTTATATGCGAACAACTTTGAGGAGACGGACGCGGACCACCCGATAATCGAGAGGTTCGATTCAGCCGGGAGCGCGCTTCGGGTTTTCCGGGAAGGCGCCGCGATGTCCAAGGGCACGACCCAGGCGACCGGCCTCACGCACCACTATTTCGCGAACCCGTTCGGCGCGCCGCAGTACCGGGAGCTGCATGACACGATAGCGGAGAAGGTTTTCGATGCGGCATTTAAGAGCGGCGTTTTCGTGGGCCAGCTGCGGACGCGACTGGGCATTGCTGGATGCGAGACAGAGGGGCCGCACGAGGCGGCGGCGGCGCTGCTCGCGCAGATACTCGAAAAATGTTCCGAAGAGAAATGCGGGTAAAGTCGTTACTTTTCTTTCGAGAAAGAAAAGTAACACAAAAGAAAGCTGGACAGTTTAAAAGTTTTTGGCTCCACCTTTTTCCCAAAAAGGTGGAAAAGGTTTGCTATTCTGGTATCTCTTCGATGGGGCAGCTCTCGCCGGTCAAGCGGTTGACGGAAGTGCTGTACCTGCCGATGTGGGTGGAGGCGGTGTGGTAGGCGTCCTGCGCTTTGGTAATGGACTTCCCGACGTCTTCGAACTTCCTCTCGAAATCGCCGAAATGCTTCCGCGCCTTCCTTATATTCTCCACCGTCTGCTCCACGCCCTTGGCCATCTGGTAGTAGTCATACGAGATGCGGACGCCGTTTAACGTCACGGCCAGGGTATTGGGAGATACCGGAAATACTTTCAGCTTCGTAAGCGCGGCCCATAGCTCCGTATCCCGGACGATCTCGAAATAAAGCATCTCGGACGGCAGGAACATAAGGCCCATGTTAGTCGTGCCCAGCTCCGGGCGGACGTACTTCTCCGATATGTCCTTCGCCTGGGCCTTCACGACAGCGCACAGCGCCTTTCTGGCCTCGGCGATTTTTCCCTGGTCGCAGCTGTCGAACAGCGGCAGGACCTGCTCGCGCGGGAACTTGCTGTCTATGGGGAGCGACGCGCCGGGGAGTTTCACCAGGACGTCTACCCGGTTGGCGCCTATCTGGGCCTGAAGCTCGTACAGGTCCGACGGCAAAAACTCCGACAGCAAAAGCTCCAGCGCCGCCTCCCCGAAGCCGCCCCGGAGGTGCGGGAGCTTCAGCAGGCTGTTCAGCTCGTTCACGGACACTCCGACCGCGGACAGGCCGGCAAGCTGTATCTCCGCCTTCTTCAGGTGCTCCTGGACTTTCTCGAAATGAGCGAACCCTTCCTTGATGTTCTCGTCCAGCTTCGCCTGCACCTGGTTTCCGATCTCCATCAGCCGGAGGTCCACCTTCTCCCGTATGGTGTCAAGGGATAAAGCGGTATTCTGCCCGAACTCGCCAAGCCTTTTAATAATGGCTTCGGTGGCCGCCGTCCCCGCCTTGGCGGATTCAAGGCGCCCCGCCTTGAGTTCCGCATCCACCTTGTCCCGTATCTCGCCCAGGTTCAGGGAGAGCCTGTCCTGCATCACGGTCAGGGCGTCAGCTAACCTGTCCGAGACCCCCTCGCGCACCCCGGCGGAAGACGCGGCAATCCTCTCGGAGAGCTCGGAGGATACCTTCCTTAACGTGTCGGCAGTCTCGGATCGGCCTTGGTTAAAAAGGTCTTGAACCTTTTGCGCCTCCCGGTCGGCCCCGCTTTTGCGCAGAAGGATGACGGCCGCAAGGAAAAGCGTCGCTATCGAAGCGATTAAGGTAATTATTTCCATCAGGCGATATTACATCACCCTGCAAACCGTTGGCAAGCATAAACTATTATGGATTTGATCGAAGCTGGAATCGTTAGTTAAGCAAAAGCCGGCCAAACCCGTTTATTTCCGGGGGATGATTGACAAAATTTGGTTATTTTGTTAAGAGTTAAGAAATAGTGCGTATCTTTTCCCAGCCTTAAGCAAGCCGTAAATTTCTTCTTTTCCAAAGTATAAAGCAATCCAGAAGTAAAGAGCAACCCTTCACTTGCCGCGCCATTCCGCGGGCGGCGCAAATCAGACGGGGAGGATAGCTCATCCCCCGGAAGGAGGGGTCAATGTACGGTAAGATGAACTTTTTTAAGGCGGCAGCCGCTGCTTTATTCCTGCTGGTTATCACCAGCCTTTCGGCCTATGCGGCCGATGGCGCTGCCGGCAGCTCCGGACGACAACGGTTACGTAGGCAACAACGTCTGCGCCGGGTGCCATCCGGACGAGGCGGCGAATTTCCAGACGAACATCCATATGCAGGCCGGGAAATTCTTCACGACGTTCCAGGGATGCGAGACCTGCCACGGCCCCGGCGCAAACCACGCGAAAGAGGGCGACCCCACCAAGATCCGGAACCCGAAGAAACTGGACTCCCCGGCCATGAACGAGATATGCCTGGGCTGCCATTTAAGGGGGAAGCTTGCCCTCTGGAAAGGCAGCACGCACGAGACCAGGAGCCTCGCCTGCACGAACTGCCATTCCGTGCACCACGGCTACAAGCATCTTTTAGTGATGGACAACGAGATAGATGTCTGCGCGCGCTGCCACGGCGACGTCCGGGCCGAGTTATGGCGCTCCAGCCACCATCCGGTCCGGGAGGGCAAGCTGACCTGCACGAACTGCCATAACCCGCACGGGACGATAGGCCCGAAGTTAGTTGACGCCCTCACGATAAACGACAAGTGCTTCGAGTGCCACGCGGAGAAGCGCGGGCCGTTTCTGTTCGAGCACAAGCCGGTGGTAGAGGATTGCATGAATTGCCATACGCCGCACGGCTCGAACCATACCAAGCTCCTGGCCCGCAAGAGTATCTACCTCTGCCAGTCGTGCCATTCCGGCTCAAGGCATCCCGGAACACTGTACGCCATGGGCGCGTCGACGAACGTGCCGAACAATCCCTCCAGGAGCCTGGCCGTACAGGCAATTTACAGAGACTGCCTGAACTGTCACTCAGACATCCACGGGTCCAACAGCCCGTCTGGCGAATTTTTCTTAAGATAGGAGGAGGGGTCTACTATGAAAAAATTCATGTTGATAACGTCATGCCTGCTGCTTCTGGCCGGCACGACCGCGCTCCCGGTTATGGCCCAGGAAGCCACCGCCCCTCCAGCAATCGCCCCTCCAGCCACCGCAGAGGCTCCCGCCCCCGCTCCGCCGCCTGCCCCCGAAGGAGAGGCCCCCGGATGGATAGCGCACGGGAGTATAACGGGTGGAGGCGAATACTTCTGGGAAGACAGCGGCAACGCGAAGTTTAACGAGTACCGCTACAAACAGTCCGAGCCCTGGGGCGGGTTCGGCGGACTGAACGCTTACGTCATATCCCCGGACGGGTCGCACAGGATGGACCTTTCCATCGACTACAGGAGCCCGGAGGACATCGATGTCGACTTGACGAGCCAGACCTTCGGGTTGTACAAGTTCGACTTCGGCTTCCAGAGGATGGGGCATGTTTTCGCCTACGGCGTGAAATCCGTCTTTGACGGGGTCGGCACAGGGAACCTTACCCTGAAACCGGGCTTGGGTCTCCCGATCCCGGCGGCGAACCTGTCGGCGCTCCAGTCAGCGGATGCTCAGGCGAATTCCGTGGACCTGCTCCTCCGGCGAGACAAGCTCGGCGCGGACCTCGACCTGGACATGTTCTGGCCCGTGGACTTAAACCTCGGCTTCACCTGGGAGAACCGCAAAGGAGACCGGCCATTCGGAGGATCATTGGGCTTCGGGGCCCCGGTGGAGATAGCCGAGCCTATAAACTACGACACCTACATCGGGAAGGCGGGGCTGGAATATGCCGACAAGACTCTTGTTCGCGCGCGCCAACTACTACCACTCCACCTTCGACAACCATATCCAGTCCTTAACGTGGGCAGAATCCCTTGCCGTGGCTGGCCTGGAAAGGACCTCCCTGCCCCCCAGCAACGAATACGATGACATAAACGGCGCTCTTGGCGTGAACCTGCCCATGCGCACCCGCGTGCTCTTCATAGGGAGCTACGCCTGGGAAAACCAGAACGAGAACCTGCAGGCCCCGTCGGTAAACCCGGCGGCGGTATTCGGCCCCTGCCCAGGGCGAAGGCGGAATGCGAGGTGGAGTCGAAGCAGTTCGAGCTCCGGATTACTTCATCGCCGGTAGAGAAGCTTTCCGTGAAAGGGGATTTCAAGTACTTCGACCATATAAACAACACCCCGGTGGAGACCTTCACCGCCTTTCAGTATGATTCCGCGACCGCTTCGCTTTCGACTCCTGAATACAACAGCTGGGTCTCGCGCTCCGCGGAAGGCGAGGTGGCGTATGAGATCCTGCCCAAGACCAACATCGGCGTAGACTACACATACCTCGACCAGACCTACTTCTACGAGATCACCGGGAGGATGACGGAGGTGGAAAATACCGAAAAGTACTTCATCGACACCCGGAACCTGGACTGGCTTACCGCGAAACTGAGCTTCCAGCATTCGGACAGGGAATCGAACTATGGCGACGAGGACATCGCCGGGGGTCAGCCCCCGCTGCTGAGGAAGTTCGACATGGCGGACAGGGACCGCTACATGGCGGACGCCATCGTGACGGTGATGCCCATCGACCCGCTCTCGTTCTCGCTTGAGTACAACTACGGCAGGGACCGCTACGACGAGTCGACTTCGGCCTGCAACTGAGCAAGTTCCAGACGGCGACCGCGGACGTGGACCTGCAGCGTCGCGAAGTGGGTGTCGCTGAATGCCTTCTATACCTATGAATACAACAGCCAGGGCCAGGAGGACAGGCAGTCGACGCCGCATCCGCGACAGAACTGCCCGTCACCAGTCAGCCCCAGCAACTGGAACCTGCGCACAAGGTCGAATATCCAGACCGTCGGCCTGGGGACGGACATGCAGGTCGTGCCGGAGTTCATCAGTCTAAAAGCTGAAGGGACCTGGTCCAAGGTACAAGGCAAGGCCTTCTTCTCAAGCCCGTCGGCCCACGACCGGCCTGACCCAGACCTGAACGCCTTCATCCCGCAAAACTTCAATAACCTCGACTCCAATGAGTTCTGGAGGGCGCTGGTTGAGCTCAAGGTACGGCTTTCAAAGAACATTCAGGCGACGCTCGGATACCAGTACGAGAGATGGAACGTAAAGGACTACCAGCGCGACGGCCTCATGAACGTCCAGACCAACGCCGCCGGGAGCTGTCGATCTCCTGAACATGGGCACCCTGTACCAGCCATACGAGGTCCATTCGGTGTTCACCTCGCTGACGTATTTCTTCTAAAAGGCCATAGGGGCCACGGAGTCAAGGGGGCGGGGAAAACCCGCCCCCTCGTGTTATCTGAACCCTTTCCTTGAACATAGCCCCTCCCTCTGTTATGATAGAGTGCTATGGCCCCCTCAACCATCCTCGTCATCAACCCCGGCTCCACCTCCACGAAAATCGCGCTCTTTACCGGCGATGAAAAGGTATTCCAGGAAGACGTCGTCCACCCGGAAGAGGTATTAAGAAAATTCAAGGACATCCCCTCGCAGCTTGCCTTCCGCATGGAGACGCTGATGGACGCCCTGCGGCTAAGGGCGGTGGATATCTCGAAACTGGACGCCGTGGCGGTGCGCGGCGGACTGATGCGGCCCGTCAAAAGCGGAGTTTACCGGGTGACAAAGGAGATGGCGGAGGACTTAAGGGACTCGAAGACCCTCTGGGGCCGGGAGCACGCCTCGAACCTCGGGGCTATGATGGGGCTGCAACTGGCTGAGGAATACGGCATCCCTGCATTCACGGCGGACCCGGTCACGGTTGACGAGCTGGACGATATAGCACGCGTTTCGGGAGTGCCTGAGATAAAGAGGCAAAGCCTCCTGCACGCGCTGAATATCAAGGAGCGCATCCGCCGCGCGTCGCGCGACCTGGGGCTTAAAGTAGATGAGGCCAATTTCATAGCCGTACACATGGGCGGGGGGACGACCGTCGCGGCAATCAGGCGCGGAAGGATAGTCGACGTGAATAACGCGCTACTCGGCATGGGCCCTTTCTCGCCTCTCCGGGCCGGCGCGCTCCCGACGGGCGACCTGCTGGAAATGGCGTATTCAGGCGAATATACTGAAGCCGTCGCTCAAGCGCAAATTAGTTTTTGAAAGCGGCCTGAAAGGATACCTGGGCACGGGCGACGTGCGGGAAATCGAGAGGCGTATCGAGGCCGGGGATAAGGCGGCGGAGCTGGTGCTGTCGGCTATGGCGTACCAGGTGTCTAAGGAAATAGGCGCGATGGCCGCGGCGCTCGAAGGCAAGGTTTCCGCTATTATCCTGACCGGCGGCGTGGCGTTCTCGGCAAGGGTTGCAAAAGAGGTTTCCGGGCGGGTGGAGTTTATAGCAAAGGTGCTCGTATATCCGGGGCAGGCGGAGATGGAGGCGCTGGCCTGGCATGCACAGGCGGCGCTATCAGGAGAGGAACGGGTACTTCATTATGGACAGGATTAGGAACTTCAGCGAACTGATGGCCGCGGCGAAACAGGCGAGGGAGTGTCTCACGCCTTACAGGGTGGCGGTATGCGCGGCGGAGGACAAAAGCACGGTCACCGCGATGGACACCGCCGCCCGCCTCGGGCTGGCAAGGCCCATCCTTATCGGCGAGCGGGCGCGGATCCTTGAGGTAATAAAAGAGAACGGCTTCGACCCGGGGCTTTTCGAGCTGATAGACATAAGCGGCGAGGACGAGAAGGTGGAGTTGGGCGTGAAGCTTATCCGCACGAAGGAAGCGGATATTTTGATGAAGGGCATGGTGCCGACTTCCACGTTCCTGAGCCCGATATTCAGGAAGGAGAACGGCCTTTCCACGGGGTTCTTCATAAGCCACTGCGGGGTCTTGCAGGTACCGGGGTTCGACAGGCTTATCATCCAGACGGACGGCGGGATTAATATCGCCCCGGACCTCGAGATGAAAAAGGGGATAATCGCGAACGCGGTCTTCGTAGCCCGGAAGCTTTTGAGGATAGAAAGGCCGAAAGTCGCGCTTTTATCCGCGACCGAGAAGGTGCATCCGAAAATTCAGTCAACGGTAGACGCGCATGATTTAGCTGTATGGGCGAAGGAGGCGATACCGGAGGCAGACGTGGAAGGGCCGCTCGCGCTCGACATTGCGGTCTCCGTGGACGCGGCTATGAGGAAGGGGATAACCGGGGCCGTCGCGGGGTTGGCCGACGTGCTGGTCTCGCCGAATATAGAGATGGGTAACGTGATATACAAGGCGCTCAGGCATTTCGCGAATGCGGAGGGCGCGGGGATAGTAGTCGGCGCGGGTTGCCCGATAATCCTCACATCGCGCTCCGACCCGCCGGCTGAGAAGATAAACGCCCTGGCGCTCGCGGTGCTCTACGGCGAGCACATAAACGAGGCGGGGTACAGGGTGAAATAGGTAGCCTATGCCTCATCCCCGCGTAATCACCATATCCGGCTCTCATAGCGGCGTCGGAAAGACGTACCTGGCCACACTCCTTATAAGGAGCCTCCCCGGTTTCGCCGCGATAAAGGTGACGCATGACGACCTCCTCGTTTTCGTTACGGACGACGAGGCCGAGATTATGCGTCCCGGCAAGGACACCGCCCTGATGAGACAGGCCGGGGCTAAGGAAGTGATATGGATACGCGCCGGGGAGCGCGACCTCTCCGACGCCCTCTCGATTGCCTTTGATATGGTCTATAAATCGGGCGCTCCGGGCGTAATCATCGAGGGGAATGCCGCGGCAAGGATTCTAAAGCCGGACCTGGCGTTTTTCGTCGCGGGAGAGAGCCTCAAGGAGATGAAGCCGGGGGCGCTGGAAAACCTTAAAAAATGCGACGTTGTCGCCTTAAACTCTCCGCCGGTCCAGCTCTCGACGGGCGTCCGGCCTGACTCCGGAGCTTGAGACGGCCATCCGGGAACATAACCGGACCGCCTTAATATGCCCGGTGGAACGGTTCATCAGTCCCGATGAAGAGATAGCCGAGCTTTTCCGCCGCCTGGCCTGAACCTTGTTTTGTTTGCCAGCCTGGCCCTTTACCCGCCTTTACCTTGATTTTATATTACGAGTGTGGTATTTTAGACACACTTTTTACTCACCCCAAAGAGAATTTTAATGCCCGAGAAGGACGCATCCCCCCGCCCACCCCGTTCCGGACCATCCAGGAGCCGCAGGACGCTCTTGCTTATCGCCGGTTTTTTATTCTTGACCATCGCGGCGACCGTGGTGGAGATCCTCGCAAAATCCCATCAGCAGAGGCCTCTAATCGGCAACGTGATGGCGCTCGGCCTTTTAAATATCAACGTCATCCTGCTCGTCGTCCTCCTGCTCCTGCTGGGCCGCCAGCTGGCCAAGATATATTTCGAGAAGAAGAAAAGCCCCTTCGGCGCGGGTTTCAAGACTAAATTAGTCACCGCCTTCATCGCCCTGTCGATCGTCCCGGCGGGCCTTTTGTTTATCGTCGCATCCGGACTGTTGACCGGCGGTGTAAAATACTGGTTCGGCCCGCGCATCGAGGGCGCGGTGCTGGACTCCATCTCCATTGCGCGGGAGTACAGGGCGGAAAAAACCAGAGACGCCCTGCACTACGCCCAGGTGATGGCCCAGCGGCTATCTGAAAATAAAAAGCCGGCCGACATGAAAACCTTCTCACGGAGCGCGCGGGACGAATACCGGATAGACTTGGTCGAGGTCTATTCAAGGAATAAGAAAATTCTGGCCGCGGCTGGGCGGGGGAAGTATGTCAGGGCGCCCTCCTCGGGCGAAAACATCCTCAGTGAGGCCCTGGATAAAGGCAAGCCGGTTTCGGCGTCCGAGACAAGGCGCATGGGAGAGGTCATAAGCGGCGCGGCTGTATTCAAAGACCGCTCCGGACGGCCAGGCGGTGTCGTCGTGGCGAGCTATTTCATCTCGCCCGTGATATCCGCGAACCTTGCGGACGTCTCCAGGTTCTATAAGGAATACTGGAACCTGCGCACGTTCAAGAACCCCCTGAAGGAAAGCTACCTGCTCTCCTTCATGCTGATAACCCTGGTCATCCTCTTCGCCGCGCTCTGGTTCGGGCTGTACCTCTCGCGCATCATTACCGTGCCCATCACCTCCCTTGCCGAGGCCACGGATACAATCTCCAAGGGCGATTACGACGTGAAGATAGACGTGGTCGCCAGCGACGAGATCGGGGTGCTGGTCGATTCCTTTAAAAGGATGACGCGGGATTTGAAGTTCTCCCGCCACAGGCTGAACCAGGCCAACGAAACCTTAAGCCGCGCAAACGAACTCCTGGAGCAGCGGCGGCAGTTCATAGAGACCGTGTTAGAGAACGTAAATACCGGAGTGCTGACCATCGACCGGGGGGGCAGGATAAGCACGTTCAACGGCGCGGCCCAGCGCATCCTGGAGATGGGCGCGGATGAGGGGGTCGGCAAGAACTACCGTGATATTTTCGAGTTCCACCAGCTTGAGGAGATACGCGAACAGATAGGTCCCATGGCGGAAGACGGCTCAAGCATGGAGAAAGAAATCCAGCTGACCGTCGGCCGCAGGGCCCTTAACTTAAGGCTTTTCGTCTCGCCCCTGAAGGACGCGCAGGGCGGATACCTGGGTACGCTCGTGGTGTTCGACGACATGACGGAACTGATAAGGGCGCAGCGCGCGGCGGCCTGGAAGGAAGTAGCGAGAAGGATAGCCCACGAGGTGAAGAACCCGCTCACGCCGATACAGCTCTCCGCGCAGAGGTTACGGAAGCGGTACCTTGAAGGGACGGGGGACTACGGCAACATAGTCGACGAGTGTACCTCCATGATAATAAATCAGGTGGAGGGGATGAAGAACCTCGTCGACGAGTTCTCCCGTTTCGCCCGGATGCCGAATGCTCGCCCGTGCCGAACGACCTGCACGGCATCATCGACGAGGTGGCTACGCTCTTCGGCGGGGCGCACAAGGACATCGAGATATGGCGCGAGTTCGACATCAATATGCCCGCGATAAAAGTGGACAAAGAGCAGCTGAAACGGGTATTCCTTAACCTGTTCGACAATGCCGTTACCGCGATGGACGGAAGCGGCAAAGTCAGCGTGGCGACGGCCTACGACAGGCGAGCCCGGATAGCGCGGATTACGGTCGCAGAGTGGCCCGGGGATTCTGCCGGAGGACAGGGAGAAGTTGTTTCAGCCCTATTTCTCCAAGAAGAAATCCGGCACCGGCCTTGGCCTTGCGATAGTGAGCCGCATCGTCGCCGACCACGGCGGCTACATCCGCGTGGAAGGCAATAGCCCGCACGGCGCGAAGTTCGTAATCGAGCTTCCGGCGGGAGGAAAAAAATGGATTTTTCACAAGTAATTAAATTATAAATAGGTGAAATTTGTCCAACATCCTGA